>CAZQQJ010000049.1:0-57112 GCA_964595435.1 uncultured Anaerolinea sp.
CTTTGGCTATCCCGGTGGGATCATGACTATCCCATCACTTTGGCGTGCTAACAAAAAATTTATAGGGCATGACCATAGTGCAAAGCGCGCGAAACAGCGCCTGGCTGCCTCTTTTGGGGCAATGCCTGGTTATGACGTTAGCGGTACAGAGCAACAGTAAAGTCCCCCCGTCGGTAGGATGGCGTTAAGTGGAATTAGCGGTCGAAGTAGATGCTCTTACCCGTTACCGAAAGCGGCACACCCATTACGAAGTACCAGTCCACCAGGCCCATCTTGCGTGCGGCGACGCCGATGCGGTACATGATGCGGTTATCCACGTTGAGCAGGCTGGCTGTTTTGACCGCCGAACCGATGGCGATGCCCAGGTCGAGCAGGCGGTAAGCGCACATCGGGCCGGTGAATTCGCCGGTGTAGGCCGGCTGGTCGAGCAGTTCGTCGCAGGTGGGGAAGCCGCACGCCCCGCAGTTCAGCCCCAGCGTATTCGGCTTTTCCAGCCCGATCAGTAACACAGCGTCGGAGTGGGCTACGTTTTTGCCATCCCGGTCAAAATTCCCTTTGCCGGTCTTCTTGCCATAATCCAACATGGCCTGGGCCAGTTCTTGTACCACAGGGCCTTGCAGCGCTTTGATTGCCACGAAGTTTTCCCCCTTGGCTTTGGGGGCCGTCACAGCGGCGATTGTCATCATCTGGGTCACGGTTTCAATGCTTTTTGCAATGAGTTCGTCGGTGTTCATTTTTTACTCCTGGATCAGTGGAATTTAGTATACGATGCGGTTGCGCCCGGCTTCTTTGGCCTGAAAGAGTAGTTGGTCGGCGCGCAACAGCGCCTGGGCCGGTTGATCCCCGGGATGCCAGGCCGTCAAGCCGACGCTGACGCTTAGCGGCGGCGCACCGGGGTCGATCAATGGGGTGGCGGCCAGCGCCTGGCGCAGGCGCTCGAGGGCGGTACAGGCTTCTCCCAGGCTGGTCTGCGGAAAGATGATCAAAAATTCGTCGCCGCCAATGCGAGCGGTGATGTCAGAAGTGCGCGTGTTTTCCCGTAGCAACTCGGCCAGTGCATGCAGTGCCCGGTCACCGCCGGCGTGCCCGCAGCAGGCGTTGATCTGCTTCAGGTGGTCCAGGTCGAGCAAGGCCAGACATAAGGACTTTCCGTAACGGGCGGCGCGGGCAAATTCGGTTTCCAGCACCTGATCGGCGTAACGACGGTTGAAAAGTTGGGTCAGCCCGTCGGTGATGGCCAGGCGTTCGAGCTGGCGAGTTTTTTCCTCCAGGGCCTGCTGCAACTGGCGGCGGGCGGTGATGTCATGGAAGAAGGCCAGGCAGCAGGTCTGGCCGTTCCAGGTAGTATGAGTGGCCGAAACCAGCGCCCAGAAGTGCCAGCCAGAGAGCGTGTGGAAACACACCTCCAGGTCATCCACGCGCTCATATTTGTCAAGCTGCGCCAGCAGGCGCAGCCGGTCGGCGGGGTCGTCGAACTGGCTGGTGAAGTCCATATCGAGCGCATTTTCGGGGTCCACTTCGAACAGGTCGGCGAAGCGTGAGTTGGCATACAGGATTTTGCAGTGTATGGTATCCACCAGGGCGATGGACAGAGGAGCCTGTTCGATCAGCGTATAATAGCGTTCCCGGCTTTCGTGCAATGCCTGTTCGATGATTTTATGGCCGGTAGTTTCGCGCACGGTAACCAGCCGGCCGGCTGGCTGGCTGCGAGCGTTGCGCAGTTCCGATTGGTGAATGCCCAGGAAGCGCGGTGGGTCACCTTCCAGGCGAACTTCTTCGCCTGCTCCG
This sequence comes from uncultured Anaerolinea sp., assembly GCA_964595435.1. GTDB lineage: Bacteria > Chloroflexota > Anaerolineae > Anaerolineales > UBA4823 > RBG-16-57-11. The sequence continues at coordinate 1,789 of CAZQQJ010000049.1, forward strand.
CTGGACTGCAAGACGGCCAGCACTTCCGGCCGGGTGGCGAGCGCTTCTGCTACTGGCTGCCCCAGCACCTGAATAGATAAACCGAGCATGCGCTGGGCAGCAGGGTTGATATCCACCAGGCGGTTCTGCGCGTCGAGCGCCAGCATGCCTTCACTGGCGCGCTCAACCAGCAGATCACGCGCCACCGGTGTGGCGATGCTCAGATCGAATAATTGCAAGCGCCAGATGCTGGCGGCCAGGATGACGGCAGTGAGGCCGAAAGCCACCGGTATTAGATCGAAATCTGGCCAGGGGTTCGGTCCCACGAAGTAGATCAGGCTACCCACCCAGGGAAACAGCGCAGCAAAGAGTATACCACCTGCCTGGCGGCGATACAGCCCTCGTGCTGCCCAGTAAGCCAGAGCAAGCTGGCTGGTGCCCAGGCCGACGCACAAGTAGACGTACAGGATGACCAGGGTGAACACCGGGCCGTGCTGGTAGTGAAGCAGGTTGCTGCCCGGCGGGCCAGGCGAGAAGCCAGTCCATATCAGGTGGTGGAGTGGATTGCTCCAGGTGAGCAGGATAAAGATTAACGCCGGGGCAACAATTGCCACCAGGAAAGGTCGGCGCAACCAGCGTTCCTGCCCCCGGTAGTTCAAGGCGAAGATCAGGAACAGGGATGGGGAGAGCATCGCCCCGATGTCGAGCAAATTGCGGAAGAATATTTTTTGTGCCTGGCCTACGGCGGCTGCTTCCAGTCCAGCCATCAACGCCCACCAGCCAACAGCCAGCACCATCAGCAGCAGTGAGGATCCTCCAGACGTGTGTCGGCGGGGAACAAGCATCAATGCCACAGCTAATAACAGCGCAGTGGTGATGAATAACACCAGGGCGTAGGGAGTAAAGAGCCAGGGCATCGCTGTTAAATTATACTCGCCTGTGTGATACTTGTGCGCAATTTCACCAGTTCGTTGTATAATCTATTATGTTCTCGTCAAAGGCGTTCTCATGGGGGGCGACGAGCTGGGTGTTTGCCTGCCGGCTGGGGACGCTTGTATGGATCACGGCCGCACAAGGAGGCTTACATGTCGCAACAACGGGAATCAATCCATCTCAAGCTGATCGCAATTGTACTGGCTATGGTGATTGGGCTGGCGCCGTTTTACCCGGCTGCGGCTGACTCTGGCGTAAGGCAGCCGCAGCCGCCGGAAGAATTACTGCCTGCTCCTCAGCCACCGCCGCCGGGTCCCCCGGAAGTCTCACTGCAAGATATCCAGGATTCCATCCGCCGTGCAGAATATAACATCACCTGGCAGGAGCAGACTTACCTGGCGGATGTACCGGCTGCTTACCAGGCTCCGAACCGGGCGCAGAATTTGCGCAGCTACTTCACCGCGCAGGGGGCGGTGCTCATCCCACGCCTTTTCCCGGACGGGATAGAGACCCCGCCCTGGCGTTGGGAGTTGGCCCTGCGTGCCTGGGGCTGGACGGGTAATCTGTTACCTATCACAGCGGCAGAATTGTCCGCCCAGGAGTCGCGCATCGAATACCAGCGCTCAGGAATCCTGGAATGGTACGAGAACCGTGAGACCGGCCTGGAGCATGGCCTGACCATCTTCGCTGCACCGCCCGGCGCATCCCCAGATGCCTCCCTGCAAATCTGCTTCATCCTGGGCGGCGACCTGCTGCCTGAGCTGGCCCCGCAAGGGGGTGGGGTGACTTTCGTCGACTCGGTCGGGCAGGAGGCGCTGGTCTACGACAACCTGAGAGTCAACGACGCTGCCGGGAGGGCCCTGCCGGCGCAGATCAACCTCTCGCCCGGCGAGTTGTGCCTGGAAATCCAGGCGCAAGAGGCGCAGTACCCCATCCAAATCGATCCCACCATTCACAGCCTCTCGCCGACCTACAATTGGTCGGTCAGCCTGGGTCAGGCCGGGGCCAACTTCGGTTATCGCCTGGCGAGCGCCGGCGACGTCAACGGCGACGATTGTTCGGATTTGCTGGTTGGCGCTCCCGATTACGACGGCGGGCATACTGACGAAGGGCGCGTTTACCTGTTCTATGGCTGGTACTCCGGCCTGTACACCACTTCGAGCTGGTACAAAGAAGGCAACCAGACCGGCGCCAACTTCGGTCGGGCGGTGGCCGGCGCCGGCGATGTGGACGGCGACGGTTATGCAGATGTCCTGATCGGCGCGCCGTATTATGACGACACCTTCGATAATGAGGGCGGCGCCTGGTTGTATCTGGGCGACAGCGGCGGTCTGGAAACGACGTATGCCAAATATTATCACGGCGGCCAGCAGGACGCCAATTTCGGCTATTCTGTTGCTTCCGCCGGCGACGTCAACCACGATTGGTTATCCGATTTTATGATCGGCGCGCCGTACGCTGATGCCCCGGAGAGCAATGAGGGCCAGGTTTACCTGTGGTATGGCAGCTCCCCGGCCAGTGGGATCAGCGCCGCGGCCGACTGGCGCGCCGAACCCAACCAGGCAGACGCTCATTTTGGCCACTCTATTTCGTGGGCTGGAGATGTCAACGGCGACAACTATAGCGATATTATCCTCGGCGCTCCGGACTGCACGGATGGAGAAATGCACGAGGGCCTGGCCTTTGCCTTTTATGGCGGGTCGTCGGGGATGGGGTCGAACGGCACGCCGGTCAACGCCGATTGGATCGGGCAGATGAACCAAAGCGATGCCGACTATGGTATCTCTGTCAGCGCCGCCGGCGACGTCAACGGAGACGGTTACGCCGACGTGGTGGTGGGCGCTCACCTGTATGACAATGGGCAGACCGACGAGGGCGGCGCCTGGGTCTATCATGGCTCGGCCAGCGGACTGGAGACGGCTTACGCCAACCAGGACGAGGGCAACCTGGCGGACGCCTGGTTCGGCTACAGCGTATCCACCGCCGGCGACGTCAACGGCGACGGTTACGCCGATGTGATCGTCGGCGCACCGCTCTACACCAACGGCAGCAGCGAAGAAGGCAAAGCCTGGGTGTGGTACGGGGGGACATCGGGTATCGCCGGCACAAACGACTGGAACTTCGAGTTGAACACCGCCGGGGCCTGGTTTGGCAGCTCGGTTGCTTCTGGAGATTTCAACGGCGATGGCTATTCGGATGTGGCCATCGGCGCTCCGGGCGACCTGGCCGAAGCCGGCTCGGCGTTCGCGTTCTATGGCGGGCCGGATAATCTGAACAGTTCGGTCAACTGGATGAAACTCAGCGCCCAGGCTAACGCCAACTTTGGCTGGGCGGTGGCCGGCGCTGGCGACGTCGACGGAGACGGTTACGGCGACATCCTGGTCGGCGCGCCGTACTGGGACGATGGGCAGGCCGAAGAGGGCGGCGTCTGGCTGTATACCGGCAGCAGCAGCGGGGTGGTCAGTACGCCGGCCTGGTATAAACAATCCGACCAGGCCGGGGCGCAGTTCGGTTACTCGGTTTCTAATGCGGGAGACGTCAACTGCGACTCCTACAGCGACATCATCGTCGGCGCGCCGTTCTGGACCAGCGGGCAGGATGACGAGGGCGGGGCCTGGGTTTACGCCGGAAGCGCCAGCGGCCTGATTGACGCCCCGGTCTGGTACAAGCAAGGTGACCAGGTAGATGCACAATTTGGCTTCAGCGTTTCCACTGCGGGCGACGTCAACGCGGATGGTTGCTCTGACGTGATCGTCGGCGCGCCGTACTATCAGTACGTCAACCACCCCGATGAAGGCATGGCCTGGGTCTACCACGGCTCACCGGACGGTCTCTCAACCACGCCGAACTGGTCGAAGGACTCCGACCAGGACAGCGCCTACTTCGGCTGGTCTGTGGGAACTGCCGGGGATGTCGACGGGGATGGCTGTTCGGAAGTAATCGTCGGCGCGCCGATGTGGGAGGACGAGGAGAATATCAACGAAGGCAGCGCCTGGGTCTATCAAGGCTCGCCTTCCGGCCTGAAGTCTCCCCCTTATTGGCACAGCGAGGCCAACGTCAATGGCAGTTGGTATGGGGCGTCCGTTGGCACCGCCGGCGACGTCAACGGCGACGGCTACTCCGACGTGATCGTCGGCGCGCCGTATTGGTCACATACCCCGGATCAAGAGGGTGGGGCCTGGGTCTTCCACGGTGGAGCCGGCGGCCTGAATACCAGTTCTTCCTGGCACATCGAAAGCGGTTCCTCGGGAAGCCAATACGGCGCAGCCGTCGCCACCGCTGGCGACGTCAACGGCGATGGGTATTCGGACGTGATCGTCGGCGCGCCAAGCTGGAGCGACGGCGAGAGTGACGAAGGTGGCGCCTGGGTGTACCTGGGAAGCTCGGGCGGGTTGCAGACTGCCAGCTCCTGGTACGGCCAGGTCGACCAGAGCGGGGCGCTCTTCGGTTACGCCGTGGCTGGCGCCGGGGACGTCAACTCCGATGGTTACGCCGATGTGCTCGCCAGCGCTACTGGTTGGAATGGCAGCGAAACCAACGAAGGCAAGGTCTACCTCTTCTACGGAAACGGGATCAAGGGCCGCAGCCGCCTGCTGGCGCAGGGCTATGTCGTTTCCAGCCTGGGCTATCCACTCGCCCACCTGGGCCGTTCCAGGATCAGCCGGCAGATCGCCATCCGGACGCAGATGCGCACGGGCATCTATGGACGGGCGCTGTTGCGCATGAGATACGAGGTCAAACCGCTGGGTACCTCCCTGAATGGATCCGGTGTTATCGGCAGCTCCTATTACGCCCCGGCGCCGAACTACCTGTCGCTCATTTGGATGGCAATCACCGATCTCTCGCCCAACACTCCCTATCACTGGCGCGTGCGCCTGTGTTACGAACCGACCGGTGTGCCCTTCCAGACCTGCGAACGCTGGCTGAGCATCCCATACAACGGCTGGAATGAGGCCGATATCCGTACTGGCCCCGGCCTCTACCTGCCGCTGGTCATGAAGTGAGTATCTTTTGCTCACAACGAAGAAGGTTGGTATACCCTCACGCAATCTCGCCCCGCTTCCTTGGCGTGATACAGGGCGCGGTCGGCGTGTTTCATCAATGTATCGACGTCCGGAATGCCCGGGGTGTATTGTGCCGCGCCAATGCTGACGGTGACGCTGAATTGGCCATCCCGTGCCGTGAGCACGATTTGCCGAATGTTATTGCGCAAGCGCTCAGCCAGGGCGGCAGCTTCGGCCAGGGAGGTGTTCGGCAGCAGCACACCGAATTCCTCACCGCCCAGCCGTCCGATGCTATCTACCTGGCGCAGGCCCCGGCGCGCGGTGGCTGCTACCCGCTGCAGGGCGATGTCCCCGGCGTCGTGGCCGTAGGTATCGTTGACCAGCTTGAAGCGATCCAGGTCGAAGATCAATAGCGAAAAGGTTGTATGGTAGCGCTGAGCGCGTTTCATCTCCTCTTCGAAACGTTCGAGAAAGTGGCGGCGATTGTGCAGACCGGTGAGCGAGTCGGTGATGGCCAGCTCTTCGAGCTCTCGCTGCAAAGCTCTGCGGTGAGTGATATCGAGCACCACTCCGTCCAGCCACAACGTTTCGCCGTACGACGAGTAATAGGCGCTGCCTCGCTCGAACACCCAGCGTATTTTCCCATCTGCCCGGCGGATGCGATACTCGATTTCATAAGGCAGGTGCGCTGCGATCCGTTCTGTGACATATTTTCCTCCCCGGTCTTCGGGGAGGAGCAAATCTTCGTAGGTGCGTTTGCCTTCCAGGAAATCGCTGGCCGGGTAGCCGCTCAGGTTTTCGATTTCGTCACTGATATACGTCATGCGCCAGGGTCTGTGTGGTTCACAACGGTAAATTACGCCCGGCAAGTTGTTGACGATAGTACGAAAACGCTCTTCGCTTTGCGATAGCAGATCTTCAACGCGCTTGCGCTGCACCATTCTCCAGGTTTCGTTGGCTACCAGTTGCAATTGGCGTACATCTGCCTCATCGTAATCGCTGGCCTTGTTGCCTGCACCCATAATCAAGCGGACCATATTGTTTTCGACCACGGGCACACTGATGTGCCGCCAGATCGGTGCGTGACCAGATGGCAGATCGTGCCTGTTGGGCATCCGGGGGTAATCATTGCATACCACGGGCCTGCGCAAACGGGCGCAATCGGCCCACACTCCGGCGCTGGAAATGGGATAGTGGTTTTGCGGCACCGCGCTACAGATTTCGAGCGTTTTGCGCGACCAGGCCACCATTTCGATGGTTTCCTGGTCTTCCCTGACGAAATGGCAGTAGCCGATCAAGCTACCGGTGAGGCGGATAGCTTCCTCCAACGTAGCCTGGATGATGTCGTCTACGCTCATTCCGTACAACTGCTGCGAAAGTTCCAGTAATGAGTTCAGGCGCATCTCATTCAGCTTGAGCGACTCTTCGGCCTGTTTGTTGTTGGTTACGTCGCGAGCAACACTGCTCAACATGAAACCGCCTTCGGTGGGGATCGAAAACATCACCGTCTCGATGAAGCGGCGCTCACCATTTGGGTGCAGGTGTTCGGTTTCGACCGGTTGCCCCATCCAGGGTGCCTGGCCAGTGGTCAGGGCAGCGCGGATGGTGGTCTCGAGTTGAATATACCCCTCTGGCGTTTTACGTTCTTCTGGGGCAAATGTGAATAGTATTTCCCAAACGGGCCGGCCTAGCGACTGCCAGGCGCTCAGGCCGGTGATATTTTCCATAGCCTGGTTCCACTCGATGACAATGCCTTTCTCATCAGTCAAGACGATGCCGTCCTGGGCTTGCTCGACGACACCGCGAAACTTGCGCTCGCTGTAGCGCAATGCATCGGTGATCTGGTTCAACGCCCAGGTGCGCTGCTCGACGCGGTCCTCCAATTCTCGGTGCAGGCGTTGATTCTCGTGCCCATACAAAATTTGTACGCAGACGGTGAGCACAGCCAGGATGCTGACCCAGATGGCCAGGCTGGAGAAACTCATCGGCAGGTGCCCGCGGTAGCTTTGAACCAGCAAGTAATAGGCGGCCAGCAGCATAATGGCAGGCAGGTAGCCTCGCAGCAACCGGTCTATCCAGAATAGTTGAGGGGGACGGTCCGGTACGGCGGTGGGCCCAGCAAAATATTGGCGGATGCCGGCGAGACCCAGAAAAGTGTAGCTCAAAAGCCACGCCAGGTAGGTGATACTGACCTGGGCATCGTTGTGGTTGGGCCATTGCAAGCTGAACAGTATGTCGCCGAAGATCAACAGAGTCAGGCCTATACCCAGGAATGCCAGCGGTCGCCGGCTCTCGCTTGGCGGGCTGCGGAAGGCCAGGGTGAGCAGGGCGAGCAGCGCGAACAGGTCGAAGAATGGATAAACCAGAGAGATGGCTACGGCGGTCCAGCCATCGGTAGAGATGTAGGCAAACCGGGGAGCGACCAGAAAATTCCACAGAAACAATGCCGCGGATAGGGTGATGATGGTCGTTTCCAGGAGGCGGATCAGGCGCTCAACGGGTGAGTTTTGGCCGGAGGGCATGATCAGGATGCCCCCCAGTAGCAGCGGGTAAAACAATAAGTGGAAAACGTCTGCCAGCGAAGGGAAAGGCGGCCAACGCAGGATGGAACCGATGATTGCCCAGGCGATATCGCCGATGGCAGTGCATAGAGCCGCCAGGCCGAGTAATTGCCAGGCGATTCCCATGCGCGAGGAATGCCGGCGGGTTTTCTGCCCGGTCAGGAAGAGCACCGCCGCAGCGCCCAGACTGTAAACCGGCATGAGCAATTCGCTAACCCACTGACGCACCAGCAGGTTGGTGATAAGCAAGAAGGGCAGCGTGGCTGCCAGGAAAGCCAGCAGCACCGGCACGGCAAGGGATGCGACGGTCAGATGAGGAGAGACGCGCCGCCCTAAGATGGTCCTCAACGCCCTCAGCCAATGCATTCCAGATAAGCCCCCGCGTGTCTCCATGTTGGCTATAATTTTATCCGTAAATCGAGTTTTGAGCAAATATAGAAACGGTCCATCGGGTATAATCGTTCCTAACTTATGGAGATGCCCATGTCACCCCTTGATTTCAACCATCTTTTACCTCAATATGCCGAAGTGATCGTCAAAATCGGCTTGAATTTGCAGGCTGGTCAGCGCCTGTTATTGAATGCGCCGCTCAGCGCAGCGCCATTGGTACGCCAGGTGGCGGCCAGTGCCTACCAGAGTGGTTGTCGTTACGTAGATGTACTCTGGCGCGATGAGGAGGTCAACCTCATCCGCCACCAACACGCTCCCCGCGATTCGTTCGATGAATTTCCTGCCTATTATGCTGAAGGCGCCTTCAAACACGTACAGTCCGGCGGGGCGCTGTTAAGCATTACCGGAGACAACCCCGATTTGTTGCGTGACCAGGATCCCGAGAACGTGGCACTGGCTGAGAAGACTCGCTTGAAATATTACCGCCCGATGTACGAATTGATGGATCACAATATCTTCAACTGGTGCATTGCCGCCTGGCCTTCGCCTTCCTGGGCGGAGAAGGTCTTTCCGCAGGCCGCGCCGGATGAGCGCCGGGAGAAATTGTGGCAAGCGCTGCTGCACGTGTGCCGCGCCGACCTGCCCGATCCTGTGGCTGCCTGGCAACAGCACCAGGCCAGTTTGGCGGCACGCTGTGCCTACCTGACTGGAAAGCAGTACCATGCGTTGCATTTCCAGGCGCCTGATACCGACCTGACGATTGGCCTGGCTGAGCGCCATATCTGGGTCGGAGGCGGCTCCAAGACGCAGAGTGGCATTTCTTTCATTCCTAACCTGCCTACCGAAGAAGTCTTCACCCTGCCCCACCGCCAGCGTATCCAAGGCGTGGTGCGCGCCAGCATGCCGCTCAGCCGCGCTGGCGCACTGATCGATGATTTCAGCCTGACCTTCGAGAACGGGCGCGTCGTGAAGGCGCATGCTCGCCAGGGCGAGGCGGTGCTGCGTCGCTTGATGGAATCCGACGAGGGTATGGGCAGCCTGGGCGAGGTGGCGCTGGTGCCGTTCAGCTCGCCCGTCTCGCAGACAGGCATTCTATTTTACAACACGTTGTTGGATGAGAATGCTGCCAGCCATATAGCCCTGGGCAACGGGGTGAAATACTGCACCGAAAACGGTGAGAACCTGAGCGCCGAGGAGATTGCTGCCCGTGGCGGCAACACCAGCCTGAACCACGTCGATTTCATGATCGGCTCTGCCGAGATGGATGTGGACGGCGTGTATGCCAACGGGCAACGCGAGCCGCTGATGCGGCATGGCGAGTGGGCGTTCGACACGATATAGCCGGGATAGCTGTAGCCGGGATCGCCGATCCCGGCTACAGCTATTCGGTTGGTATTGGTCTATGGGCCGCTCAGATATTCATCCCCCAATGCCTGCACCTGCATTTCGAAGCGCCGCCCGTCGGTGAAGTGGCCACGGAAGACCCAAACCGGCTGTGCGACCAGCCAGGGGGCCAACTCTGGGCTGGCTGCATCCTGGCTGTTGCAGTTTTCCAGCGAGATGGCCGAATAAGCCAGCTCGATTTCTTCGATGGTCACCGGCCCGGCGACCTGGTTGTCAGAGTCGCTCGATGATGTGAGGTCTTCCACTTGCGGCTGGCTGCTGGTGATCTGGTATGTGCTCAGGTCGGTGGAACCATCACCGATCGAAGCGATCAGGTCGGTCATCAACGGGTAGCCGCCGAAGGTTTCACCCGGAATGAGTAGACCTTCGCGGATCACCAGACCGCCGCCCGGACCAATGGCCACGCTGCTGCCGAAATCCAACGAGCTTTTGAGGATGAACTGCTGGCCCTCCTGGCTGGTGAAGAGCAGGACCTCTTTTCCCTCCAGGGCGAGCGCCTGTTCTGTGCCGAGCCACGCCTGGACGCTCAGTCCGGGGTAGGCCTCTTCGTAGCGATCTACGGCGATGACCGGTTGGTCGTCCTGGTAGCGCACCACTTTCCCCCAGATATTAACTGGCAGGTTGTGGAAAGCCTCGATCCCTGCCAGGGCCGGGCCTTCCAGATAGGGTGTGAAACTGGCCTGGCCCTCGGCGGATGAGATAAACAGGGAAATCTTCATTTCTTCCTGCCCGCCGGGATAGCGGTTGATCACGACCCAGGCCCGCCCGTTCAGCCTGTCGATGACCTGCCCGACCGGATAAGGGTGAAACCCGGGGGCGGGGATGGGGGTGGGCGTCTGTTCCGGGTTCAGATTGACCAGGGCAAGACCGCCGCCGCCAAAATTGGCGTTTTCGGGGCCACCGCCTCCACCGCCTCCGCCGCCGAAGCAAGTCAGCATCGAGCTGTAGGAGGACGGGGATTGGCCGCTTTGCAAGAGCATCCATTCCAACTGGTTCGTTCCAGGGATGATCACCCCGCTGGCGAAAATCTTCGTACCTTCTGGCAGGCTGGCAGGTGTTTCGACCAGTGAGAGCGTACGGCCGTCGTCGCTGACCAGTTGGCCCTGGCCGTCCTGGAAATGCAGCTTGCCGGTAAGGTTTTCTTCCGGGTAGGGCGAGGGCGCCCAGCTTTCCACGTAGAGTGCCAGCCCGCCGGATGAGGTCTTTACGATTTCGCCCTGCACCTGCAGGAAACCGGTTCCCAGGGCGCCGGCATTCTGCAGCGGGATGTTGCGCATCTTTACCAGAGGAGCCTCGCTGGGATCGACAGGCTGCAGGGTCACCGGGTAGCCATACAGGATGACCTTCTGACCGGGCGAAAAACTTCGCCCCCAGGTTTGCAGGGTACTGGCTTCGAACGGAGCCAGCACAACGTACTCGCTGCGCTGGGAAGCGTTCTCTTGCGAGAGGCGTTCCCAGGCCTGTTCTGCAGAAAGGATGGGGAATTGTCCCACCGGCTCGAAGCCGTGCAGGCTGGCGCTGACCTGGCGCACCTGGCCGCCGCCGCTGAAGCGCACGTCCAGCCACTGGATCGCGCCGGAGTTTTCGCCGATGCCTGAGATGACTGGGTGGCCATCCAGCAAATTCAAGAAGCGTACCCCGCCGCGTTCACCGGGGATGGGGGTGGCTTTATATTCGCCGCTTAGTAAGCCGCGCTCTTTCAGGTAGGCCTCGGCGATGCGCACCTGTTCATCGAAGGCTGGCAGTTCGCCATTATCGTAGATCGAGCTGGCCTCCTGTGGCTCGAAGACAAACAGCCCGGCGAAGTTGACAAAGCGCACATTGCTGCGCCCATCGTTGATTTCGTAGATGGGAAGCTGCGCTGTTCGCATTGGGGCGTGGCTGGCTTCGTTGCTGCCCTGGTAGATCTTGCCGTTCACGCCCAACTGTCCGGCGATGCGCTGTGCGGCCTCGGGGTTGAGCGCTTCGGGGAGCTGCTGTTTGTAAAGCACCACCTGCTGCGGCGCTTCAGGAAAGGGCACGGCAAAGGTGAATTGCGCCTCGGGGAACAGGCGAACGCCTCCCGGGGTGGGTGGTTGCGGAAAGCCGGGCAGTGGCGAGGCGGTGGGCTGGCCGGTGGCTGGCAGGGATGTCAGCGCGCTGGTGGGACTGGCGCTGGGTGTGCCGGGTTGCCCTGGGCCGGCGGACGGTACCAGGTTGCCGATGCTCCAGTTGAGAAATAGCACCAGCAGGATGGCCACAGCGGCCCAGGCCAGGGCAAAGACAGGTTTGGATAAGCGGGTTTGCATGGATTGCCTCCGATTTTGGTTATGGATGTGGTTGGTAATGGAGGCAATCTGCGCCGGGTCCAGATGCTGTTCCGGCCAGCGGCGCTGTAAAGATGCACCCAGGCGGGTTTCCAGCGCGTCCAATCCGGCAGCGTAAGCGCGACATTTGGCGCAAGCCGCCAGGTGCGCTTCCAGGGCCAGGCGGTCTTTTTCGGCCAGGCTTCCATCTCGGGCGACTTGCAGCGCCAGGCGGGCTTCAGCGTGAGTCAACATCTCGGCTGGTGGCATGGAATGCCTCCTCTCGATGGGGGTAATGCCCGAATGGCGCAGCGGTTAACGGATGGGCGAGCAACACAGCGTGCAGCTTCTCGCGGGCGTAATGCAGGCGCGAGTGGACTGTGCCCTGCTGTATTTGCAACGTCTCGGCAATTTCTGGCACGCTCAGCTCGTATACGTAATGTAAGATGACCGGCAGGCGGTGTTTTTCGTCCAACGTATCGACCGCCTGCCACAATATCCGGTCGGCTTCGTTCTGAGCCACAGTTTCTTCTGGTGCGGCAGGTTGATTTTTAATCAAATGCAGCGCTTGCAACGCCTGTTGCATCATCTGGCGCGCCCGCCGCCGCCGCAAATGGCTCTGGCAGACGTTGATGGTGATGCGCGTTAACCAGGTGCGCGGGCTGGATTCGCCGCGGAAGTGCGCCAGGGTGCGCTGTGCAGCGATGAAAGTCTCCTGAACGGCGTCGTCGGCTTCGTCGGCGTCGCCCAGCAAACTGGTTGCCAGGCGGCGCAGGTAGGCATAGTGTTCGTGTACCAGGGCGTCGATCTCCAGCGCTGGGGAGCGCTGCGCCAGCGAACGGGTGGTGTGGTTGTGTGTCATCTCGACTGCGCTTGATTTGGGCATTTCACAGGATTAGACGCACCTGGGGCCGGAACCCTTCAAAATTCATCCTGGGCAAAGGCCGGGCAGTTTTTGAGAATAGAAGTTCACGATTTAGGCCAATTTCTTACATCTTTGTGTGGAATTGTGAAATTTCGTCCAAAGATAAATTATAATGCGGATCATTGATTGGGATAAGTTTTGGCAAATCATTGTCTGGCTCTTTGGCGTGTGTTGGAGAGCAGTGCACACACCAGAGTTAAAAAAATCCTCATAACGATACAATTTTATAAGGAGATGTCACTATGCGTATTCGAATGTCCATGGCTTTGGCACTTTTGCTGACACTGGCCTTGTTTGCCGCGTCGGCGATGACCTCGAAGGTTGCTGCGGCGCAAATGGATGGCCAGGCGGCCCGCGCTGCCCGGCTGGCGGTTTCCGGACAACCCGAACCTGGCGACCCGGCAGTTTTGACGGTCACTTCGGGTGAACTCACCTGGAAACCTGGGGATGGTTTTACCCGCTTCACGCTTTCAGTGAGGGGGCCGGGTGATTTTTATTTGCAGAAATCCTTCGACGCCGCGCCAACCCTGCCGGTGAAAGGAGCCCAGGGGCAGGCGTTGCCGGATGGGAGTTATGTCTATACCCTCATCGCCATCGGTGAGGCCTCGCTGGCAGCCGGCCCATCCGCTGCAGATGGGCGCCAGGCGGGTGATCAGCCAGCGGCGGTGCTTTCAGCCAGCATGTCCGGCTCCTTCGGTGTGCAGGATGGCGCCTTCGTGCTGCCTGTTGTAGAGCCTGGTGGACTCGGCGATGAATCCAGCGTAGCATCTCCCGCACTGCAGGCGCCGAACGATCAGGTGATCGCCGATGATCTGATTGTGCAGAGCAGCCTATGTGTCGGTTTTGATTGTGTCGATGGCGAGAGCTTCGGCTTCGACACCATCCGCGTCAAAGAGAATAACACGCGCATTGCCTTCGACGATACCTCCACGACGGCAGGTTTCCCGGCCAACGACTGGCAGATCGCGGCCAACGACAGCGCCTCCGGTGGTGCCAGCTACCTGGCTTTCTTGGATGTCACGAACAGCCGGGTGCCGTTCAAGGTAATGGCTGGCGCCCCGACCAACGCCCTGTACGTAGACAGTAGCGGCCGGCTTGGCCTGCGCACCGGCACACCGGTGTTGGATGTGCATATCCTAAATGGTAATACGCCGGCCATCCGTTTCGATCAGGATGGGACAGGCGGTTTCACCCCACAGACCTGGGATGTGGCGGGCAACGAGGCCAATTTCTTCGTGCGGGATGTCACCAGCGGCTCCAGGCTGCCGTTTCGTATCCGCCCCGGCGCTCCTACCAGCAGCCTGGATATCAATGCCCAGGGCAACGTCGGCCTGGGAACTGCTTCGCCTGCCACGGCGCTGCATCTTTACCGTAGCACCAGCGGACAGCCGGTCACTTTCCGCATCGAGAATTATGCCGAAAGCAAGCAGTGGAATATGACCCTGGCTTCCGGCGGAAAGTTGCAGATTGCCGAAGATGCCGCCAGCACCCGCCCGGAGTTCACCCTGGATGGCAGTGGCAACCTGTTCATTACCGGGGCGCTGGCGCAGGGCTCGGACGTGAATAGTAAGCAGGACTTTGCCGCCGTGGACGGGCCGTCTGTGCTCCAACGCCTGGTTGGCTTGCCGGTGACTACCTGGAGCTACAAAACGGATGCCTCCGGTGTACGCCACATGGGCCCAACCGCCCAGGATTTCTATGCTGCCTTTGGCCTGGGTGCAGATAATACCCACATTTCGCCGTTGGATGCCAGCGGAGTAGCTCTGGTGGCCGTGCAGGAACAACAGGCGCAGATCGCCGTCCTGCAAAGCGAAAAGCAGGAGATGGCTGCCCGCATTTCGAGCCTGGAAGCACGCCTGGCGCAACTGGAGACGAATCAGGGCGTAAGCGGCGATGGACCGGCAACCTGGGTGCTGGTGGCTGCTATGGCCTGGATGTTGGGTTGCGTGGTGCTGCTGGCTGCAGCCATCCTGGCGCGGAGAAAGCGGGCATGAACCTCCGGCGGTTTGTGATCCTGTCGTTTGCGGCCATGCTGCTCGGATTGGCGGCGACTGCTGCCGTTGTGCGGGCGGCTGCCGGCTGGCCGGGTAAACCGGCCGCTCCGGATGCCGGCGCGCTGGTGGGGTTCGACTATGACGAACCGACGGGGCGAGAACGTATCCTGCATATCGACCCGCTTTCCAGCGGGTTGGATGCGCTGGGTGAAATGAATCTGGAATGGGCCGGTGTCAACCAATTCGCTATCGATCCGGTCAGCCAGGTGGCCTACCTGGGAGGGCATGCACCCGGCGAGGCGGCCTGGCGCCTGTACAGGGTCGATCTGGTCAATGGTGGGGTGGTAAGCTATACCTTGATGGATACCGGCCTGATTTCTTACGGTTTTGCTTTTTACCAGAATGGTTCGCTGCTGGCTTACGATTACGATTATGACCCCGGCGTGGACACAGAAGATCCGGTGGGGCGTATCTTGCTGCTCGATCCAGAAATTGGTGTGACCAGTACACTGGCTACCATGAACCTGAGCTGGTTTGGGGCGGATATGTTCGCCGTCGATCCGGATGCCCACATGGCCTACCTGAGCGGGCGCATGGGCAACGAAGACTTCTGGCGGCTGTATCGCGCCAACCTGGATACGGGGAAGGTCAATAGCAGCATGGTGCTGGATACCGGTGAAGGTGGTTTCGGCTTCACGAACTATAAAAATGGACAGTTGCTGGCCTACACCTATGAAGGCGGGCAGGAACTGATTGTCTCGCTCGATCCCACTACCGGGGTGACCACTACTCTGGCCACTTTACCCCTGGATTTCATCGGCGCCGGCCAGTTTGCCGTCGACGCCGTGAACGATATCGCCTACATCGGAGCGCAGGCGCCAGGGGAGAGCGACTGGCGGGTGTATGTGGTTGACCTGTCTGATGGGAGTGTTTCGAGTAATACGGTGGTGGATCGGGGAGAGGGCGGTTTTGGCTTCCGTTTCTTGAGGTACCTGGCCGTGCAGCGTACGTTCTTCCCGGTAATGATCCGCTAAATTTTCTGTTGTGGATGGGGTGTTAAAAATGGGTTTGGGGGGCGATGACCCTCGCGCATGAGGGTGTCGCTCCCCAAGAATCCTCTTTATACAATAGGGGCCGCCAAGAAAAGCACTTTTGGGACGACCCCTATGATAGGTTTCCTTCGCTTAGTGGCCGCCCTTGCCAGCCGGTTCGGAGTTGCTTCCGCCGCCCGAGCCACCGTTCTGCTCGGGAGCATCGTCATTATAGCCGCTTCCATCTTCCGGGCCGTCGCCGTCGTTGCCTGTGCCATCACCGGGGCCGTTTTTCTCAGGGGCGTCGACATTGTTGCCGTTGCCCGTACCATCACCAGATCCACCGTTTCCGCCGCCAGGGCCATTGCGCTCGGGTTCGCCGCCATTACCTTCGCCAGCATTGCCATTATCTGTATTGTTCCCATTCTGGTTCTGGTTTTGATTTTGGTTCTGGTTCTGGTTGGAGGCACCACCGGGCATCGGGGTACCCTGCGGCTGGCCTGTGCCGACCGGATCGGGCGTTGTGCTTGGGTCGACGCCAGGAGTTACCGCCGGGTCGGGCGTGCCATCCTGCTGGTGCAGGCGATCTTGCTGGCGGGTGCGCAGTTGCTGTTGAAGCATTTGCGGGTTTTCCAGGCCGTCTTCGGCCAGGTGGAGCTGCTCTTGCAGGCGCAGGCGCGTCTGTTGCAGCACGGCATCCTCCGGGCTTCCAGCTTGCAGACCAGCCAGGGTCTGCTCGTGCTGCTGTAACTGGGTGCGGAGCCGTTCCAGTGACAGGGTTTGTTCGTCTCCCTGCATGCTGGCGGCCAGGCGTAGAGCGTTCTCCAACTGGTTCGACAGCCGGTTGGCCAGGGCAGCGCCGACCGGCTCGCCGGCCTGTTTCAGGGCGGTGATTTCACCCATGCGCCGGGCGGCGAAGGACAGGTTCAGGTCGAAGCGAGATTGGGTTTGCGTTGCGGTTTGCAGGCGCAGGTCTTCGGTCAGGGTTTTGACCGGATACAGGGCATCCTGGGGCTGGCTGTCTTGAGCGGCCAGTGCAGTGGCCCCGGCACCTCCAAAGATCAGTGCCAAAACGGTAAGAGCGGTTGCAAGGGTGGTTAACATGGGTTTGTACTCCTTTCTATCGATCAAGTTTTTTGCGCCGGTTTGGCGGGGCCAGGGGAGCGAGCCCCGCCAGTTGCCGGCGCCGGGAATTGCTTGCATCCATAGAATGAGACGCTGCCACTGGTGATTGGATACGGGTGCGGCGAGGGATTTTTCCGCAGCCAAAACCCCCGCCTGGGCCAGGAATGTGGCCCGCCCCTGGGCAGCGCGTTGCGGGTCACGGCGCGGCACCGGGCGAAGCTGCGCCAGGCGCCGCTCGATGTCGGCGTCTCCGGCCAGTTGATGGGTTGGGTGGGCTTGGGTCATGGCGTGTTTCTCCATTTTCTGTATCTAACAATCAGCTTGTGGCTTTCAGCTTTCGTTGGTAAGTTTTGCTTCGAGGCCCAGGGGTTTTGCAGTACTCTGGAGAGGGTGGTTTGCTGGCTCCAGGATACGGCGCAACGCGGCCAGGGCGCGATGTTGCAAGGATTTGACTGCGCCGGGGGGCTTATCCAGTGCCGCGGCGATTTCTGCGGTATCCATCTCCTCCAGATATTTCAAAGTAATCACCTGGCGTTGATCGGGAGTGAGCAGGGCCAGGGCAGCGCGCACTTGCTGGCGCTCCAGTGACTCGGCGGCTGCAACGTGTGGTTCGGTGTCTTCGGCGGCTCGCAACTCCGGGTCGAGTGGGGCCAACGGCCGGTTGCGCCGGTAGCGATCGGTGATCCAGTTGTGGGCGATGCGATACAGGTACGCGCGCAGGTAATCCTGCGGCCCGCCGCCATTTTGCAGCGCCAGCAGAAAACGGCTGAAAGTTTCAGCTACGCACTCCTCGGCCAGGTCATTATCGCCAAGCAGGCGCATGGCGTAGGCATAGATCGCCGGGCTGAGACGGTCATATACCTCAACCAGGGCGTCCTTGTCGAACTGTCGGGCGCGCTGCAAGAGCAGCCGTTCATCGTCATCGATCATCACTTTATATGACGCAGAAGATGAGAAAAAGGTACGGGGAGATTGGGGATAAAAAATAGGGTGCGGAAGCGCAGAGGGGCCCGCCCATCTGCACTTCCGTACCCTGGGAATAGGGCACGGTTTTTAGTTTACCACTTGCATCAGCTCGGAAAGCAGCATTTCTTCAGGATATGCGCCTTCCAGGTGGATTGTTTCATTGATCACGCTGCGCGGCACGCCGTAGACCTGGTATTTGTTGGCCAGGTGGGGGAACTCGCTGGCTTCGACCATGTCGGCGGTGATATGTTCGCTGGCCAGGGCCAGTTGGTGGGCAAGCACCACGGCTTGCGGGCAGTAGGGTCAGGTAGGGGTGACGAACACCTGGATGTGCACCGGGCGATCCAGGCGGGCCAGTTCGGCCAGGGTCTTTTCCTTCAGACCAGAGTGCCGCTGGCTGACCATCTTGATACTTTCGATCAACGAGCTGAATTCGTAGCCGGCGGGAATGCCGAAGAAGCGCACGCCATAGTCTTTGTCGCCCACCAGCACAGTAGCGGGAATTTTATCCACTCCGTATTGTTCGGCGATCTCAGCGTCCTTGACGAAATCGTAGACCTCGACGCTGAGCTTGTCGGACAGGGCGGCTACTTCGCTGATCAGTTGGCGATTATCAGTGCACATCTCACATTCCAGCGCCGCTGCGCCGCCCGGTGTTGCCCCTTGGGTAAACACTACCAGTTTGACCGGGGCTTGCAGACCAGCCAGCGCCTGGCGTACCTGTTTCTGGATATGATCGTTTAGTATAGGCATAATTCTTCTCCACAAAATAGTTTGTAAAGCTTTGTACGATGTGGTATGTGCAACGCCACACACCACAAAACGATGGGTTGCTCAATCCTGAGCAGCGAGCAGGGGCCCGATTTCGTTTTCCAACGAGTTGGCGGTGAAGAGGCCGAGGTGGATGTGTTTGACCACGCCGTCTCGGCCGATGAAGATCGAGGTGGGAAAACTGTTCACGCCCAGGCGCATGAGTGTGTCGCTGTTTGCATCCAGCAACACGGGAAAAGTGTAGCCATTCTGGCTGATGAAGCGTTGTACCGGGGTGCTGTCCTCGCCGGCGTTGACGGCCAGGATGACAAAGCCTTCGTCCTGGTGCTGCTGGTAGAATTCGTGCAGCAGGGGCATTTCGGCACGACAGGGAGGGCACCAGGTGGCCCAGGCGTTGATCAGCACCGGATGCCCGGCGTAGTCGCTTAGCTTCACCGCTTTGCCGGAGAGGTCGGTGAGGCTGAAATTGCTGGCGGGCTGTCCGATGCGCAGCGGTTTCAGGGCGGCCTGTGACGTTTCGCTGGGGCGGATGGCGACCAGGAAGATCGCCAGCAGCACCAGCAGACCGCCAGCGGCCAGCGCCAGGCCCAATGTTCGCTGTTGGCGGGCGGCTTTACGCCGCTCCCGGTTGGAGCGCGCCTGCTTGCCGGAGGTGCTTTTTTTGCCTGTGGATTGGGTTACAGTCATGGTCTGTCAATCCGTTCTGAGATCTGGCGCGGTTCCGCAAGTAGTGAGCCGTGCCGGAGTAGTTGTCTGTCACGGTGTTAGATGCATAAAATGAGGAGAGGTTACAACCTGGGCAGATTCGGATTAGGCGCAGACAAATTGAGATAGTGGGATCATGAAGGGCCCTCGGGGATGCCAAATGAGAACTGAGGTGGCTTACCGCCTAATAGCACGATAAGTTCTTCGAGATGCAAAACGGTGAAAGCGCCAGCCGCAAAAACAATGATCGGGGAACTGCGAAAGCCGAACTGGCGGTTCAATTCCTGACGCAATTTGCGGATACCACGTGTTTTCAATCGTTCAGCCACCTTTGACTTGGCGATTTGGGCCACATTGTAGGCGATCAGGGTGAAAGCCAAGCGAGCGGCAGCCACCACCGTGTTATGGAAGGTCCACAGAGCATCTTCCAGGTGCCAACCTTCTTTGAGTTCTCGAAATCCGCTGTTTTCAATCGTCCAACGATTCCGCCAGAACGTGTAGCCTTGCCAAGCGGTATTGAATGGAGCCGTTGCCACTAAGGCCCATTCTTCCGGTTTGCCATCCTTACCCAGTTGATCGCTCTGAATAGCAAAGCCACTCAAGGTCGGTTTTTCCACACCCAGGGTCTGGGCAGCTTCGACGAAACCTTCCCAATCATTCAGGTCGTCCATCTTGGCCACTCGCATCTGCCGGGTTTGCTTGTGCCCGGAGAGGTAGCGCACATCGGGATGTTCTTGCCAGGCTTCCGGCAGAACCCGTAACAAACCCATCAATTGCTCATACATGCGGCGATCTTCCGGCAAGCGCACCATGGCGTCAATCTGGCGACCGTACTTCAAGCTGGCCAGGATGAAACCATCGGCATACAGTGCATCCATCAACATCCATTCGATGGCTTCCTTTTCGGCGATTTCTCTCACTTCATCCACCATCGCCAACACTACTTCACCTTCTTTGCCTTTTTCCGACTCTTTCCCCGTCCGCAGCCGCCAGTTTACCCACAACGGCCCGTCCTTCTGCAAACAGATCAGCCCTACCACCCGCATTTCCGGCCCAATGCCGCTGCCATCTACTGCGTACAGCTTGCTGCGGATCAGCCCGCGCCGGTATAGCACCCCCACACAATGCCGTCGGTATGCATCCAGACTCTCTACTTTGATCCGCTGCAGTTCTTCTCGCAATACGTCCGGATGATACGGCCGTGACTGGGCTGATTTCACCTCGTATCCCTTCCCCCGCCGCTGATTGAACCCTCCCCCTATCTGCACCGCCGTATACCCCAATTGCAGCAGTATCCCCGCATCTTCAAATAGGGTGTTGGCCGCCGCACTCAGGCTCATCGCCTCCACAAATGGCAACACCGCCAATGTCCGCAATACCAACTCGTCCGGCACTCCTGCCCGTTCTCTCTCTACCTCGATCAGCTTGACCGCTTCTAACACTTCTAACTCGCATGCCAACTGCGCTAATGCATCCAGTGCCCCTTCCCTGGATGCCAGTATTGCCTCATACTCCCCCTTCTGCAAGGCTTCCAACACCTTCTCGCGGTTGTTCTCTCGCCATTCCCAAGTCATTTTTCGCCTCCGGTTGTGTTCTCGAAGTGAGAGTCTACCCCATTTCTCCCCTTATCTCAATTTATCTGGATTAGGCGAGCGTTCTGTGAAAGACACGGGTATAATTGATTCTTGTGAGCGAGGATCGCCGTATAATGAAGGCCGTCTGGAATTACCTGGTACGCAATTTTACTGCATCGGCGCCTTCTGACCCGACAGGTACCACCAGTGGAGCGGCGCAGGTGGATACGCGGCCGGTAGAGCACGCCCTGAGAGCGCGCACTTTGGTTTATGTGCAGGTATTGCTGTTCGGCCTGGTCGCTGTGGTGGCAGTTACTATGTTAGTGATGGGGAATCTACGCACGATGGTCGTCATGTCGCTCTCGTTATTGCCCTGCCTGGGGTCAGTCGCCTTGTCGCGCCGGGGAAAAGTCCAGCCGGCCGGCTTTTTGCTGGCGCTGGCGATGGTTATTGTGATAACGTTGGTGATTGTCGTCGGGCAGGGTATCCACGATATCGGCACCACGGGTTACGTGTTGATTCTGGTGATTGCCGGGGTGCTGCTGGAGCGACGCAATTATTTCATCATTGTGGCGCTCTCGATTATCGCGGTCTTAGCAGTGATCCTGGCTGAAATCAGCGGCTTGCTGGTAAATCCGTTCAGTGAGCGCACCGACATTTCCGATCTGGTGGTTGTATCGGCAATTTTGCTGATTGTGGCGGGAGTGATGCGCAGGCTGGCAGGGGATTGGGTAGCTGCGCTACAACAGGTACAGCGGGTGAACCTGCGCCAGGCAGCGCTGATCGATGAGACCCACCGCCGCGCCGAGCATCTGTCATTGCTCAACCGGGCGGCAGTGGCGGCGAGTGCCGGGCTGGACCTGGGGCAGGTGGTGTATGCACTGTATGGCGCACTGCGCGAGGTGGTTCAGGCGGACACCTTCTACGTGGCACTGTATGATGCTCCGACCCGGCGTATTCTGTTTCCGTTTTATTCCTCTCCACAAGGTTTGGTTGACGCTGGTTCGGCGAACATGGATGACCAGCCCGGGCTGACCGGTGAGGTGATCCGCCTGCAACGTACACTGTACCTCACCGATTTGCTGGACCCGCAGATTACGGCTGCCCACCAGATTATTTTTGTTGGCCCAGACCGTTCTCGCTCTTACCTGGGCATTCCCTTGCTGGCAAAGGGCCAGGTGATTGGTGTGCTTTCGGTGCAAAGTGGGGAGCCGGATGCCTATACCCCCGAGCAGATTGCCTTGCTGGAAACAGTTGGTTCGCAGGCGGCCAGCGCCATCGAGAATGCCCGTTTGTATACGGCGCTGCAGGAGGAACTGGCTGAACGCCAGCGGGCAGCGCAGGCTTTGCACCAGCGTGAAGCCATCCTGGAAGCGATGACCTTCGCTGCGGAGGTATTTCTCTCCGATCCGGATTGGCGGTTAGGTATTGAGTGTGTGCTGGGGCGCCTGGGGCAGGCGGTAGGCAGTAGCCGGGTGTACTTGTATGAAAATCGTCCGGCGCCGCCTGGGGATAGCGCCGTGATTTGGGCCAGCCTGCTCTGTGAGTGGGCCGCGCCTGGCGTCGCGCCGCTGGCAGGAAACCCGGCCTATGCCCTGGCGCGGCTTCCCGAGCAGGACGGCGAAAGTTGGTTTCAGACGATGCTGCGAAATTTGCCGGTGACCGGCCCTCCAGATGATTATGACGCTGGTGTTGAGCGAGGTAGCGATCTCGATGATGTCTACTGGGGTGCCAGGTCTTATCTGGATATGCCCATCTTTGTGGACGAAGGCGAGGACGAAGCTCTTTTGGAAGAAGGCGCCCGCAAACTGGAATATTGGTGGGGCTTCCTGGGCTTTGCAGAAGTGGAACATGCTCGAATCTGGTCCCAAACCGAGATCGATACGCTACGCGTGGCCGCCAGCTTGCTGGCAGCGGCTATCCAGCGCCAGCAAGCCGACCAGGAAATTCGCCAGCTCAACGACGACCTGGAGCAGCGTGTTCGCCAGCGCACCATCGACCTGGAAGTATCCAATCAGGAGTTACAAACTTTCGCCTATTCGGTGGCGCACGATCTGAAGGCGCCATTGCGCGGCATCGATGGCTATAGCAAGCTGCTGCTCGATGATCACGCCGGCCAGTTGGACCAGGAAGGATTGTTTTACCTGGGCAATGTGCGCCGCGCCGCCCAGTTTATGGGCAGGCTGATCGAGGATTTGCTGCATCTCTCGCGAGTGACCCGCGCCGAGATGCATCTGGAGACGGTCGATCTGAGTGACATGGCGTTGCGGATTCTGAATGAGATCGCTCAGCGCGAGCCGGAGCGCGATCTGGAAATGGCGGTGCAGCCGGGGCTGGAGGTGCGAGGTGACGCCAGTCTGCTGCGTCTGGCTTTGATGAATTTGTTGTCGAACGCCTGGAAGTTTACCGCCCGTTGTGCGCCAGCCCGTATCCGCGTGGGGATGGAGCGAAAATATGACCGCTCCATTTACTTTGTGCAAGATAACGGTGTGGGTTTCGATATGAAGTATGCTGACAAGCTATTTGGCACCTTCCAGCGCCTGCACGCTCCTGCTGAGTATGAGGGTACCGGCATTGGTTTGGCTACTGTACAGCGCGTCATCCAACGCCATGGTGGAGAAATTTGGGCGGAAGGCGAGGTGGACAAGGGAGCCACGTTTTATTTTACGCTGGGGTAATGTTGGTTGATGCTTTCATCCTGCCGCCTGAAAAACACACTGGGGTGAAACCTTTCGCAGGCGTGTGCGTATGATTTGGTGTGGCTCTGTAGGGTGTGAGGCGCTATGCACTGCATATCCTACAGGAGAAAATCTTTAGTGAGGGTGGTGTTGTACATCCACCCTCACTAAAGAAAAAGACTGTTATTGAGGAGAATGGAATGGCTGATCTGTCTACGTGTGAGCGTTGTGGAGGAGGGGTGCCGGCAGGTGCGACGACCTGTCCGAATTGCGGTGCACCTGTGGCTGGTGGGGAGAGCGTGGAGCAATGGGTATCCACCGACCCCTTGCCGGGCGGCGCGGAAGCTTACCGCCAGGAAGAACCCAGCCAGCCGGAATGGTCTGCGCCAGCGCCGGAGCCAACGCCAGAACCGGCGCCAGCCTATACCCCTACGCCTCGCCCACCGGCTTACACGCCGCCTCCGGCAGATATTGGCACCCTGGCGGGAGATGTTTTTGACGCCGCAAGCCAGGAGAAGAAACGTAGTCCATGGGTGTGGGTGATCGGCTGTTGTGTGGGTGTGGTGGTGCTGGCGTGTTGCCTGGCTGTGATAGCTATTGCCCTTGTGCTGGCACCTATCGCGGGGATATAAATTCCAGGTGAGGCATTGGAGGCTAACAGATGATTGCGGCGGATTGGCTGCGTCGCTCGTCGCCCCAATCTAACTCCATGCGTTCGGCACAATCGCACGGCCTGCCTTCGGCGCATGCCTGGCAGCAGTATTCGCTGCGGCGCCGGGCGCCTGGAGTTTGCACCGGGGTGATGACCACATAGGGTGACCAGGTGAACTCGACACCGCAGCCATCACAATGAACCATTCCATCGGTATGGTACATGACGACCTCCTTCCTTTGTGTGTTTCAAACCTGGCAGACTTTCCTGATGAAAATACAAGAGCACCGGCCACCGGTGAAGACTGCCGGGTTTTTGCATATAGCTTAACGGCAGCGATTGTGTGTACCGCCTGGCATACGGCAGACACAATCAGGTGTGCTACTTAACAATCAAAATCGAGCAGTCGGCGTAGTGTACCAGTTTGCGCGAAACGCTGCCCAACAGCCAGCCGGTGACTGCGCCCAGGCCGCGCGAGCCGCAGGCGATCAGATCCACGGAGTTTTCGCTGGTATAGCGCATAATCTCTTCGGCCGCGTCGCCTTGTGGCATGACGGTTTGCACCGCGAACGAGGCCGCGGCAAAAGCTGCTTTTGCTTCGGCCAGGACCTGCTCACCGTGCTGTCGTTCTTCTTCATTGATAGCAGTCACGTCGATCGGCGCCATCGGCGCGGGGTAGAGCGCTTCTGGACCCAGTGCCCAGGCGCGGGAGGCTACCTCCGGCGATAGCGGCGGTGCCAGGACGTGCATCACCGTTATCTGAGTCTCAGCAGGTAGCCAGGGACAGCGCAAACGGTGGCTTTGCTCCGGCGTGGCTGTCTCCAGCGGGTGCTGCGGGCATTGTGGGATCAGGTATTCGATCATGCGCTGGCTGTAAACTGAGCCATCGCTGAGCACCAGGACGTGGCGTATTTTACGGTAGGGTGCGCGCACCACCAGCACCGGGCAGGTCGAATATTCAATCACCTGCTGCGCCACACCGCCCAACAGAATGCCCAGGGCCGAACGTCGCCCACGCGCCCCGATCACGATCAGGTTGGCCTTGATTTCCTCGGCGTAAGCATTTAGCGATGCAGCCGGATTGCCGGCTTTCAGGATAGTGGTCACATCCAGCCCGTTTTGCTCCAGGCGCCGCTGGAGCTGGCTCAGGGCGATTTGTAGCTCTTCGTGCCCACCGATGTACTGGGTGGGCATGACCGTTATGGCGGTAAGGGCACAAGACTGGTTGCGCACGCATGGCTTGAACAGATCGCTGACCAGGTCGATGGCTGCCTGGGCGTGCGGCGATCCATCGAAGGCCAACAGAATGTTGAGACCCTGAGCCTGCGTCTGTTTTTTGGGCGCAGGTGCGCTTCCTGTCTCTGGCGAATAACCTTCTGGTTTCTTTACTGCGGTTTCTGTGAGCATAGGGTGCCTCCTCTCTTGAACTCAGTCCGCCTGGGTTTGTCGATGCAGCCCATATCCATGCCAGGTGAAGAACGCCTTTGCAGTAATCTCACTTATAAAATACATAATATTCCACCCGATGTCAAGTTAAGTTTTTCAGACGAGCAAAAATCATCGCGTGGGATGCGACGCTCGTCCGACACATTGTCTTTACCAGTGGCGATGTGTTCAGTGTGAATAGGCGCGAATTGTTAGATGCGAACGGGGCGCGCTTTCTGGCTAAGCCTTTTGAACTGAAAGAACTGCTGGTGATGATCGATAACGCGCTGGCAGAGTGATGGCCGGCTTGCTGGCTTTCGGTCAAAACTAGCGGGTGCGGGCGCGTATATCTTGCGCCTCGGCTTGCAGCGCAGCATGGCGCTGCTGAATGGACTCCGCCATGTGCAGGTACTCCCGCGCCAGGAAGCCGATCTCATCGCTGCGCTGTGGCAGGCGGCCCAGGTCGGTGGCCTGAAATCTGCCCTTCTCAATTTTTGTCAGGTTTTCCTGCATCTGCACCAATGGCGCCTGGACCTGCCGGGCGATGTACAGGACGGCGATGACGACCAGCAGCAAGAAGGCAGGCAGGGCAAGCAGCAAAGCCAGGCGGCCCAGGGTGGAAAAGCGACGTACCCGGGCGCGCAGATCGTCGAGAACCTGGTTGCGCGCCTCGATCTGCCGGTCGATTTGTGCGTAGATGTCTGGGAGGACATGGGAATAAGCTTCATCGTCCAGTTCGTAGGCGGCCTCCCAGTCTTCCTCGTCTACGGCATCGATTACCTGGTCGAATTGTTGGCGCACCTTCTCGATGTCCGCGCTCAATTCGCGCAGGCGCTGTGCCTCCAGTGACGCGTTTTTGCCGTCCTGCGGCGCGCCAGCCTCGCTTGAGCCGCTCCGCTCCGCCTGGCGGGTGACGCTGGCCAGGTATCCCTGCACGCGGAAATAGCTGCTGTTGTATTCATCGAGCAAATCGGGGTCGCTACTCAATTCGTAGCGGTTGAGAGCGCTCTCGAATTGTTGGAAGGTCCGCTTGACCTGGTAAAGCTGGCGCGCCCGGGTATATGTGGCGCGGGCTTCCTCCTGGTAGCCAAGCACCACTGCCGAAGCGTTGAGAAAGACTGCCAGCAAAATGCCCTCCACCAGGAAGAGCAGGGTCACCAGCAGGGCCAGTTTGCTGTAATTGGATTGGAAGCGTCGTGTTTTCATTTTGCTCGACTGAAGGTCATTCTATGCGGCCAGGCCTGATAGGTGTTGTGGACAGAACCTGACCGTTGGGTATCTTTGAAGTCATGTCAGGTTTCGGCTGGGGTTTCGCCAGCACCCGGCCGGGCAATTTTCATGCGGCGCCGACGCGATTCATACAACTCCTGGCGCAGGCGAGCGATTTCCTGTTTCTCTCCAGCGTGCCGTCGCTCGATGGTTGAGGCGAAGGCATCCAGGGCGCGCGCAAAACGCCCCGCCTGCCCTCCCTGGCGGATGACTTCGGCGGTCAATTCTGGGCGATACTGGTCGCCGCCGGCGGCGATCACCGCGTTGGTCAGGTCGAACAACGGCTCTGTCAGCCGGCTGGCCGCCCGGTAAGCCAACAAAGCCAGCAGCATCGTGGCGACTACCGCGGCGCTGATCATCTGGATGGCAAGCGTGATTTCTTGTGAGAGCGCCTGCGCCGCCTCGGCGCGCCCGGCATCCACGCCGGCGACCAGCTCGGCCAGCAAATCTTGCAGGCCGGCAACTTGCTCCTCAGCAAGCTCCATCCCCGTTTGCGCACTGGCCTGGTCGCCGGAGGCATAGTCGGTTACCACCTTCTCGAAGGTGGCTCGATGCCCGTCGAGCAGGGCGCGGAAGGTTTCCAGCGTGGCGGTCTGAGCAGCAAAGTGGCCCTGCGCGGCCAGTTCATCCAGGATGCGGCTGGTTTCCGCCAGGTGGCGGGCGGCTCGCTGCGGCTCGTCGCCTGGCTCGGTTTCATATTCGTTGGCAAAGGCGTAGGCCAGTTCCTGGCCCTGCATCTCGCCCAGGTGGAAGCTGGCCCGGTCTTCCAGGGCGGCCAGGGCGTCGATGTTCTTCCAGACCTGTTCGAAGGAAGCGAAAGTGCGCAGTGCAGCAGACGCGCCGAGGAATACTGCCCCTGCCATAAGCAGCAGGATCAAGCCGAGCAGGCTAAGGGAAAGAATGGAGCGGATCATCTTCATCAGTTATTTCTCCGCCATAACGATTACGCCGTCCCAATCCTGGGGGGTGCTTCGCCCCGCCCAATCGATGCAGCGCTCCAGGTAATAGCGCGCTGTGCGGTCGTCGGGATCGCTTTGTAGCACGGCCTCGAAAGCCTGCTGTGCTTCGCCAAAACGCCCGCTGGTATACAGGTGGATGCCGAGTTCGAAGCTTCCCCGGGTGGCTTCACGGCGCGCTGCCACTTCGGCAGGTAGACCCTCGTACACCTCGTACAGGCCAAGCGGAGCCAGGCGGCCCTTCACGCGAGCCTTGCCCAGGCTGCGCATCTGGTAAGAAACAGGCTGTGCCAACCCCTGCCTCACCTCTTCGCTGATGATCATTGACGTGCCGTAGAATTTATTCAGCCCTTCGATGCGCGCGGTCAGGTTGACGTTATCTGAGAAGGCATCCCCCTGCATGCGGCGCTCTTCACCGATCATGCCCACCATCATCTGACCGGTGTGTATGCCGATGCCAACGCTGACCGGTGGGTAGCCGTGCCCGGCCAGCAGTTTGTTGAAGGAAGCTACCTTTTCCTGCTTTTCGATGCCGGCCTGTACGGCATCCTCTGCACCGTAAGGGAAGATGGCCATCATGCCGTCGCCCAGGAACTTGACGATAAAGCCCTCGTGCCGCTGGATGACCGGGCTGACCAGCTTCAGATATTCGTTGATGAAGTCGAAATTTTCCCGCGGTGTCATCTTCTCGGATGCGCTGGTGAAGCCGCGGATATCGGAGAACATCACTGCCATTTCGGCGGCCACGTGATCACCCAGGTTCACCTCGGTGATGGCAGGTTTTTCCAGGAACTCCAGGTATTGGGTGGGGATAAAACGCGCCGCGGAATCGATGAACTGGTCTTTCAGGTGGTTCGCTTCGGTGATGGAAGTAGCCATCTCGTCGATGGCGCGCGTCAGGTGGCCCAGGTCATCTTGCTGCCCCAATTGGGGGGCCAACATTTCGCTGCGGTAAGTGCCACTCTGGAAGGCGACGATGGCACTGGTCAGTTGGTGTAAAGGTTGCACGATCTGGCCAGTGACTGTTACAGCGGCCACCAGCAGGATGACCAGAACGACGATTGTCCAGCGTCCCGTCCTTGCCCCGGCCTGGAAGGCCTGCTCGATGCGTTGCACCTGGGTGTCGACCTGATCCTGGTTCAGCGCGGCAAGCTGCTCCAGGCGCTGGTCAATCTGGCCAGCGATAGGGTCGGCGTTTTCTCGTACCGTCTGCAAGGCGAGCTCGGGGACGAAATCCTCGTCCCACAGCGTGGCATAAACCTTATCAATTTCCTGGTCATACTGGCTGCGCAGAGCATCGATTTCGTCAATGGCCTGGCGTTGGGCATTATCCAGTGAGGCCAGGCGCTGGCTGGTGAGAAAATCGTAGAACTGGCCGCTGAAGGTATAAACCTGGCCCCAATCCTGGGGATCGTCGCTAAGCAGGGCGTTCTTGAGAGCGAACTGCTCGCTGGCCAGGGCAGCCCGGGCACTCCCGCTGCGCTCAATGCCTTGAGCGCTGGAGCGCAGGCTGGCGACCTTCTCCTGGTAGGTTGCAGCGTTGACGATGCCAGTAACGGCAACGATGGCCACTGCCAGCCCCAGCAGACCAGAAATCACGAAAAGACGGGTTTGGACAGAAACACGGGCGAAATTGTGCATAGCCGTACCTTGCACCCTGGTATGGCAGGGTAAAACCGGGTCATCCGAACAACAGTGATTGTACCCGTTTTACCCGCCTTGCGCGGCTAAATTTACCCGGGTTTTACCGGGGTCTTTTATTCAAACACCACGAACCCCGCTGCGGGCAGTTCCAGCCACACGGCGTGCCGCCCGCCGGTCTGTTGAACCTCGACAACCTGGCCAACCTGGGCCTGATCGCCGGAATACAGACAGGCCAGGTGCACCCCGGTCGGATAGAGGTCGGCATCCAGATCAACCCAGGCGGCGCGGGGACCGTCGGGATCGGTGTTGAGCGCCACCAGCAGGTTCTGGTCATCGAAATAACGTGACCAGGCCACCAGCGAGCGCATGCGCTCGCCTGGCACGCGGGGCAGGCCGAAATTTTGCCCGTCGCCGGAGATCTCACGCAGGTACTGCCGGCCGCGGCGCAGGGCGATCTTCTGCTTGCGCAACGCCAGGATCTTTGCCATCTCCTTGTAAACGGTGTGTTCCTCGTCAAAGAAGTGCCGCCCGCGGGAGCGGAAAGCTCCAAACTCGCCGCCGAACATTGTCTCGCGCAGATAGCGGTCGCTGTCGCCTTCGCCGTCGAAACCCTGTTCGCTGCCGTAATAGATGCAGGGGATGCCCAGTGTGGTGGCATTCAGCGCCAGGGCGTTCAGCACCAGCCTGGGCCACGCCGGATCGCCGGCACAGAAGCGTGCCTTGTGGGCACCTTTGCGCACCTGGTCGTGATCATCGAAGAGCGTCACCACCTTGTTGCGAAACCAGATGTGCGACTCTTTCTGCACCAGCACCGAGTTGCGAAACAGGTCGAAATAATCGCCCGGGTTGCGCCAGCCCTTCACCAGGTTTTCCAGCCGGTCGGGGATATCATCGATTCCCAGGGCTGCGTCCAGGCCGGTGGTTTCCAGGGTCGTGAAAGCTCGTTTCCTGCCGCCGGTGATCTCGCCGATCAGATAGAAATTCTCTTTGCCGATCTTCTGGGCGAACTCGTGGATCACCGAAGTGAAAAAGCGCGTGGCGCCGGGGTCCATGTGTTTCACTGTGTCCACTCGAAAACCATCCACGTCGGCGTATGCGATCCAGAACTTATAGGCCTGGCACAGGGCGACCAAAGCCGGAGAAGGGCGGTAGTGATCGATATCGCCCTCGCCCAGGCGGATATCTTTCAGGTCGAAGAAGTCGCCTTCCCGGAATTCGGGGTCGTAATCCCAATTGGTGATGCGGCCCTTCCGCGTGAAAGTCTCCGAAGGTTGCAACTCGGCCGGCCAGACTGCGCCGCCCGGCCAGGCGCCTGTCTGAGTCTGCAGACCCTGCAGGGCGAAGGGCAGTGTGGGCTGCCCGCCGGAATCGTGGTAGCCTGCTACCGGATACCGCCGGTCGTCCCAGCGCGGGTCCAGGTACCACTGACCGCTTATCGGGTCCTGTGTCCAGTAGCGGTCGGGCGTGTAGCTGAAGACGTTCCCGGCGTGGTTCAGGATAATGTCCAGGATTACGTAAATGCCGTGCCGGTGGGCCGTCCGTACCAGGTTCTTCAAGTTGGCCCGGTTGCCGAAGTGCGGATCGACCTCCAGGAAATTCTGCACGCCATAGCCGTGGTATGTCTCCTGGTAGGGCGCCTGTTTGAGGACCGGACTGATCCACAAGGCGGTGATCCCCATGCGCTGCAGATAGCCGATCTTGCTGGCCAGGCCACGCAAATTGCCTCCCGCCCAACGGGTGCCGGCCTCGCGCCAACGGGCGGCGTCTGTTTCGCTCTGCACGGCGTTGCCGGCATCGCCGGGCTGGAAGAGCGGCGTGGTACCACCGCGCGCCGTCTGCCCGTCGTTGGCGCGGTAGCCCTGCTCGCGCCCGTCGGAGAAACGGTCGAGCATTAAGAAATAAAGCACTTGGTCTTCCCAGGCGGCAGGCGAAGGGGTAAAGGAACGCCGTGTCAGGGCAGGAAAGTTCAGTTCGTGGATGCTTTTTTCGCTCATCAGAGATCCTTTGATTGATAATTCGTTTCCGGATGTACCCGGTGGGATATATTTCCGAAGCGCGTCGCATCGGAAAATGGTGCATCATTAATAAGATAAAATATATCTTATTAACATATTTTACCGCGGATAAACGATTTGGGATGATTCATTTGGACAGAGATGGTTGTATGATAAATCGACTGGTTGTAACAGGCGATTGGGTCAGGGCGACATAAATGGCTCTCAGTCAGATACGGAACAAACGGCGGGCTCTGAGCGTTGTATGTAAAAGCTTTGATCTGTCTTTGTCCGTGTTTGTACGCGTTCCAACTTTCGAATTACAACGAGGTATTCTATGCTCAAGAAGTTATTCCCCTGGGCGTTGGTCGCCCTGGCCTCCCTGGCCTGTTTCGTGCAAATACCGCCCGGCGCAGGCAGGCCCCAACCGCCAGCTGCCGGGTCGCTGCGTATCCCTGTACCCAACCCCACTATTCCTGCCCAGATGACCCCACTGCCGCCGGTGGAATTGCGCGGCGCAGAGATGGCCTCGCCCCTCCCGCCGGGCGATGCGCTCCCCAGCCAGGATGCGCTGGACGGCGCCCTGTCCGATTTGCAGGATGCGCAGGCGCTGCGCCTGTGGATGCTCTTCAGCCACACACGCTGGCAGAGCGCCTGGGCCGATATCCAGGTGGATGATTATGCCGCCGGTACTACGTTGAACCGGCGAGTGCAGGTCTGGATACAGCAACCGGGGAAGTTCCGCACGCTGATCGGGCCACTCGGTGGTGCGCCGGAGGATATGCATGCCGGCGATAGCATCCAGGTGCGGCAACGCGGCCAACCGCCCGCCCCGATGCCCATTTCAATCCCGTATAACCCGCCCAGCGTCCTTTCGGATACCGTCTACCCGCACCCGCTGGAAGGGCTGCTCGGCTCGCCGGCCGGGGCGCTGCTCTTGCCACAGGGCCTGGCGCAGCGTCCTGGTACTTACCAGGTATTGGGACAGGAGACTTACCTGGGCCGCCCGGTGGTGGTGCTGGATTGGAGCTTCCAGCCGGGGGCGGTGGTGGATCGTTTCTGGGTGGATGTTGCTACGGGGATCGTGCTGCGCTGGCAGAATTATGGCAAGGGCGGCCAGCAGGGGTTGAACAGTGAGATGAAGATCAACACTTTGCAACTGGACCTGCCTCTGCCGGCGGCCGCTTTTGAGATCAACGGGCAAATGCCCGGCGCGTTCGCAGCGAGGTATGATGACATCCGTTAGCCCGAAAGCCTATCCCGTCAAATTTTACGGCAGGGTGAACGTAAATGTGGCGCCCTGGTCGACCTCGCTCTCCGCCCAGACCCGCCCGCCGTGGCGGTGGATGACCCGCTGAACAATTGCCAGGCCAACCCCGGTGCCGGAAAATTCCCGCTCACTGTGCAAACGCTGGAAAACGCCGAAGAGCTTGTCGGCGTAACGCATATCGAAACCGGCTCCGTTGTCCCGCACATAATAATGGGTCTCGCCTGCCTCCTGGCGGCTGCCGACTTCGATGGCACCTCGTTCTCGCCTGGCGGAAAACTTGATTGCGTTGGAAAGCAAGTTGGTCCATACCTGGCGAATTAGCGTTGGGTCGCCGGTTGCTGTAGGCAGAGGGTTGAGCTTGAAATCCAAACACTCCCGGTCCTGGGGCGTGGTCAATTCCTGGAATACTGAGGCGACCATTTTTTCCATGTCGATTGGAACAAGCTGCATCTGAGCGCGGTTGAGACGGGAGAAAGCCAGCAGGTCGTCGATCAACTGGCCCATCCGTTGGGTCTGTTGGCGGATCACCGCGCACACGCGCTTGCCTTCGGCGTCCAGAGAACTTTCGTAGTCTTCCACCAGGATACGAGTGTAGCCGTCGATGGCGCGCAGCGGAGCGCGCAAGTCGTGGGAGACGGAGTAGCTGAAGGCTTCCAACTCCTTGTTGGCGGTCTCCAGTTGGTGCGTCCGTTCTTTCACCCGTTGTTCCAGCTCCTCGTTCAGCCGGCGAATTTCATCCTCCACCTTCTTGCGCTGGCTGATGTCGTTCACAAAAGCCACATGCAGTTCATTGTCGCCAAACCACAGGTGCTTGGAGGAAACTTCGACGGGAAAGTCGACGCCATCCTTGCGGCGATGGATGGTTTCATGGTGCTCACCGCCCCCCTGCCTGTTCTCCCGATATCGTTTCCAGTTGTTGTTCCAGCGTTCTTTCGGGAAGACGGGGTCGATATCCCACAAGCGCAGGCGCAGCAGTTCCTCGCGCGTATAGCCGAGCGAGCGGCAGACCTGCTCGTTGACATACAAGAAATCTCCATCCTGGTTTATCCAGGAGATATCGATCGGGGCCTGATCGATGGAATAGCGGAACATTTGCAGCGCTTCTTCTACTTTCTTGCGTTCAGTGATGTCGCGGGCCGCCGCGTAAATAGCGTTCCCCGCCGGATAAGATCGCCACTCGATCCACCGGTAGGAACCGTCTTTACAACGATAGCGGTTCACGAAGTTCAGCACACTCTTTTGGGCGTCCAATTCAGCCAGGGCGGCCAGGGTGCTGGCCTGATCTTCGGGGTGCACAAAATCGAGAAAACGCTGCCCTTCAAGCTCTGGCAGCGAATAGCCCAGGACAACCTCCCATTGTGGGTTAAGCCGGCGAAAATAACCGTCTGTGTCGGCGATACACAGAAGATCAAGGGCTACCGTGAAGAACCGGTCAAGCTCCTCTGTCTTCTCTCTGAGCGCCTCTTCGATCTGCTTGCGTTCGGTGACATCCACTGCTACCCCGATTGCGCCGGTGTTCTGGCCCTTTTCACTGAGAAGGGGTGAGTAGTAGATATCGAACGTAAATCCTGCAACGGAGGTCTGGATGGTAAAGATTTCTCCAGCGATTGCCCGGTGGACATAGCCGAGAATGTCTGGCCGGTCGTGATAGATATCGGTAGCGGATCTGCCAACCAGTTCTTCGGGCTTCAAGCCCATACTCTCCAGCGTTTTGCCTTCTGAAAATGTGAAGATTCCATCCTGGTCGAATGAGAAAAGAATGATAGGTGCGCCGTTGATGATGGTTTGGACCTGGGTCATGCTGACCCGCAGAGCTTCCTCCGCCTGTTTCAGCGGAGTAATATCTCGACCAGAGGCCTGTATCTCAACGACACGACCATTTTCGTCGACGATCCCCTGAAGAATCCAATAGATCCAACACTCTTTGCCATCCCACCGGTAATTCAGGTATTCGCCTCCGATCGGACTGGGGTTTCTCGTAAAGTTCTCGGTCTCTTTCAGCGCCTGATCGTGGAATTCCGGCGCCACCATA
Source organism: uncultured Anaerolinea sp. (assembly GCA_964595435.1). GTDB lineage: Bacteria > Chloroflexota > Anaerolineae > Anaerolineales > UBA4823 > RBG-16-57-11. The sequence goes on from CAZQQJ010000049.1 coordinate 36,356, forward strand.
TCCAAAAAGCTGTGCCCGACCAATTCCTGGCGGGTTTTGCCATAGAACTGGCAGTAAGCATCGTTGACAAACGTCAATGTGGTATCCGGCCGGTAGCGGCTGATCAGATCGATCTGGCTTTCGACCAGGGCACGATAGCGGGCCTCGGAAGTGCGTAACTCGGCCTCCACTCGCTTGCGATCGGTGATGTCGCTGTGTGATCCAGCTACACGGATAACTTTGCCTTCACTGTCCAATTCAGCCACTTTACCCCGTCCCAGGATCCAGCGCCATTCCCCGTTCTTCGCCTTGCAGCGAAATTCGGCGGCAAAGAGGGCATTTTCTTGCAGCGCCTTCTGCAAGGCTGTTTCAGCCGCTGCCGCGTCATCCGGGTGGAGCAGTTGCCGCCAGCTTTCGTAACCCGCGGGGAATTCGCCCGGTTCGTAGCCCAGCATGGTATAGTAACGCGGGCTGAAAAAGGCCTGCCCTGTTGCGGGATTCCAGTCCCAAATGCCGTCTGTGGTTCCCTCGAACACCAGGCGCAGGCGCTCCTCGTTTTCCTTGATGACTTTCTCTGCCCGCTGGCGTTGGAGTATCGCCGCGACGAGAACGATCATCACAACGACCAGGATTGTTATTACGATGAGCGTTCCTATGACAAACTCCTTGTAACGGTCGATGATCGATTCGGGTTTGTTGATAATCTTGCTATCGACCGGCAGGCTGTTCAGCGAAATGTCGAAGCGCTCAAGTCGCCTGTGATCGAACATCGGCCGGGCGGTGCTGTGGATATCCGTTTCTTTGCTCCCCGGGTGTAGGGTCAGGGCCGTTTCCAGGGTATCCTTCACATTCTGCTTTTCAGCGACGCCCGTAACCCGTTTACGGCCGGCCAGTATGGATTGCTCGAAATTACTGACCCCGGCAAAAACGACAGGGCTGTCCGGGAAAAGTTCTCCGGGGAAACGCATCAGCATTTCCAGCGCCGGGTTGTCCAGGGCAATTACCAGATCGATGTTTTCACCCTGGTATTTGCTGGCTAGAAAATCTTTCATTCGCACCATGTTTTCCTGGCCAGGATTGCGTTTGGCATCCAGGTATTCAACCGGAACGTCAATTGCCGGGTAAATTTCATGCAGCCTGCCGAGAACGCCCTCTTCTTCCTCGTCAGACCGGGTAAATCCTGGATGATAAGAATTCAACAGAACCACACGTGGGGCGACCTGGGCGGCTGCCGGGAAAACCGGCAACCCCAGGTGAATGACGATGAGAAGAGCCAATACAGCCCGGTGAAGCCTGCTTTTGAAGCCAACCTCTCGTATATCGTCGAATATTGAGTATGCGGCGCGCAGCGCCGCACACTCAATAGAAGAAGAACTTTTTTGACCAAAAGTCATTTTCGTGGCTCCTTTATGTGGCTCTAAGCAATAGGCGCGCCACTTGTTGCCCATTGCTTGGGAAGAAAGCTATTCCGGGACCTGGTTCACCAGCAGCCAATAGAAGCCGATGTAACGCATCGCTTCGGTGAAAGCGTCGAATTCCACCGGTTTTACCACGTAACTGTTAGCACCCAGCTTATAGGCAGCCAGGACATCCGGGTCTTCGTGCGAAGAAGTCACGATCACCACCGGGATGAGGTGGGTGCGCTCGTCGGCTTTGATCGCTTGCAGCACCTCCAGGCCGTTCACCTTGGGCAGTTTCAGGTCGAGCAGGATCACTTTGGGATGATCGGCATCCAGCCGCGAGGCGTATCGGCCACGGCAGAAGATGAAATCGAGCGCTTCCGCGCCGTCTTCTACCGTAAAGAGGCGGTTGGCCAGGTTGCGCTTCTTGAGCGCCCGGATGGTCAACTCCGCGTCTTGGGGATTATCCTCCACCAGCAAAATATCGACTGCATTGAGATCGGGCATGGTTGATTTCCTTATTTGACTGAAGGTCGTTTTGCGTGGCCCAAACCTGACAGGTCTTAATGATGACGCCAGGTCGTTGTGTGCCTGTAAAGACCTGTCAGGTTTGCGAGTAACTTATGTAGTTTTTTGTCTTGGGCGAAAGTGAATAGGCGCGACAACGCGCAAGAAATAGCAGTTATTCCCAGCGAGGGGTAGACGAAAATGGCAGGTTGGATCATTGACCGTAACCCCTTGTGAATTGTTGACTTCCAAAACAGAAGTATCGATCCGACTGCGGTTATGTGGAGATGGGAGTGTGTCAGCGCTTCGATGTAAAACAGCACAGGGCAAAGCTTGCGCATGGACCGCTGTAAATATATTATAAACCATTCTGCCCGGTTTCGATTTGCCCTTTATTTTCCTCTATGCTATTTTGCATCCCTGGCACAGCCAACATTTGCAGCATTTTGTCCATCCCGCGACCTCGCACCAGTCCTTCGAAAGGGCGAATAGAAGACTCTCATCTGCATATAGAAGAAACCTCACCGGTGATTAAACCAGTGAGGCTCAAGATGACACCCGGGGCGTAGCCGAATCAATCTTTCCCTTGGGTAAGCGCAACGGTCGGGGTTACACAATTGCCGTAAACGATATACACGTAGCAGTCGTCGGGCGTACATTCGTCTGGGTTTGAGATCCAAAAATTGATCTGCCCATCTCCCGGTTGCCAGGGTGGATCGGATTCGGCGCTGCCGAAGGTAACCACGCCAGATACACCGCATGCTGCCCCCGTGCTGGAATAATAATGAATTTCTGAATCTTCCGTGATCAACCCGCTTGGGTCATCGTAGGCGAAACGGATTTCGAAGGCATAATAGACGCCTTCCCCGATCCTTACATTGCAAGTAGGAGTTGCCTGGGCATGGGCGGGTAGCACGCCGGCTTCTACCAGCGGTTTGGCCCATTTGCCGGGCAGGAACGCGGCCGCTCCCAATGCGCCGCTTGAGGCAGCCAACACTTTGAGCATTTCACGGCGGTTAATATTTTGTGGTTCAACGGGAGGGGTCGAATGATCCGGCATGGCGTTTGCCTCTTTTCTCCTGGGCTGGATTGGGGGGGTTAAGGGTGAGATAATGAACTCTTAATCAATTTTACTCTTTCCAGGATGTTTCGTCAAACCAATAAGCTGTGCAGCAGATAATTTGAGGCGAGGAATTTAATGCCGCCATAGCACTCAAAATTCGATTTTGGAAAGGGCAAAACGCCGGATTTGCGCTAAATTTGCCACTTCAGGCGCGCGCCAGAGCCAATTTCTATCGGTTTTTTGCAAAATCAGTGCCGTTTCAGTATCAATTTCTTTGCCTCAATTTGTCTGGCTGTGCCGAAATTTATTATTTGGCTTTCGTCGTAGTTCTTTTTGCTGATTTGGCAGTCAATAATTCCGCCGGCCTGAGCGGAAAAGAAACCAGATATTCATGATAGAGCATATCCTGGCATTTCAAACCCTCAACAATTGCTTGTAAGTCGAAGCCAATCTGGGATGCGTGTTGACCTCATGCTGTAGGATTGAACAAGCCGCCACATTGTTTGCCAGCTCGATGAAGCGATTTTCGGCTTATGAATACTTCTGTATATTTATCCACTCTTGCATTTCGTCAAGCGTCTTGAATGATAGCAGATTACGGCCTAAGGCGAAGGCTGTTTTACGCACCAACTTTCCAAATTCTACGAAATTCCTTCCATCAATTTTGGCATCGTTCCCATGTACGATCATCGACCGTAATCTATAGTATTTCCTTACATCACTATCGATTAATAGACGGCTATCTTTATCGTAGCCGATAAGGAATGCGGCCCGTTCCGCTAGAGTTGCAGTAATCCCCCGAGTAGGAATGTTTTCCTCTCCCCCGATTAGAAATTCCAATGCAGTGGAGAGCTTAAGAAAACGAGCAGGTAGGGCGTCAGGCTTTGTCGCTTCCCCAAGCCATCTCAATCCACCGATGAATTTGTGCTCAATTTTGGTAAGGGATGGACGAGGCTTTACTAATAGGCAATTCAACGTCGATAAAATCTCCGGGTTAACATCTTTCAGTAGATCGGTATTCAATCGATATATTCTAACATGAGGGCCTAATCGAGTAACCACACTGGAAGAATGTTCAATCCGAATGGCTTCATTAGCCTTGTGAAGTCTAAAGGGAAGGTTCATCCAGGTAGAAAATTCACTGATAGTACCAAACTGATTTACTTCTTCCTCTGTGAGAGGAAATCCAACACCACGTAGAAGCAGAAGTGCCTCTCGAACCGTACTTTCTGCATAATCTAATGCTAATTCCCAATCCCCTGGGGCCATTACCCGAGCAAAAGAAAGCACATCTAAGTCAGGTTTCCCTAGACAACTGTGCTTGACACTTTGCCACCATTCACCCTCTCGGTCATCATGAGAGATTGGATAGAAAGCAACATGCCCAATGTGAAAGGGATCTCCATCCACTTCGAAGAATTCTAGGGGGACGTCGATTTCACGATTTGACCGATATTGGATGAGCTTCTGTATTTTTTCCCGGGCCAGGCTGGTCAAATATGATTCCTCTATCTTCTTGTCGTAATTGAATATAACATGTCCAACGATTTCATCAATCAGGGAGGAAAATATCAGGCGAGACGATATTTGATCATTTGTTGATTGCAGAATCTCGATAATCCTCAGAACGATCTCTTGCTCGTCCTTAAGGTCAGGTATATCTGTCCTCGAAATGAGACTTCCTATTCCGTTATAACTCAATTTTCGCGTCGAGCGAAGAGACCGGATCAAACCTAGCAAGTGATCCACCACCTTTTGTTCAACGTTATCCTGGCGCGGTCCTTTATTTGACATCTATACCCTCTTCAATATGTCTGCTCTGTGCGCTAACACTGGCATTGGCCAACCGAAGAATTACCAGGCTAATGGCTTGTGTTATTATAAAACCATTCGTACGCAAAGAAGCCGCTCTTTGCATCCTCAAAGCGTATCGCCATTTTTTCTAAGCCATAGAGCCCGGGCGGAATCGAGAACGTGGCCGTTAATGGGCCGGAATCTTTGATAGCAACCGTGCCGATATAATAACCTGCTTTGCCATTCGTCTCCTCTGGCCCTATCAATGCATCGCAGGCAGTATTCACCGGGAAGTTCCTCAGTTGCACTGTAACGGACGAATCCTTCACCACCCCTCGAATCTGTATCGAAGGGATCGTATTACCGGGCGTGGGAGAGACGTTGGTAAATATCTGATTGACAGAATACGTCTTACCGTTTGTGCGATTCTCAATCAAGCGTAAAACAAGCTGTTCTGCGCCACTGAACTTGACCGGGATGGGAAATTCCGCAATAAATGATCCTCCGTCGCCGGTATCAAGATCTGGCAAATTCAACCAATCAGATCCGCCATTCACGTTGCGTCCGATTTTTACTTTCAAAAATCGATTGGCTGGCATTTGGTAGGATTGAATGGTCACCGATACATTCGCGATGACACTTTTGACCACAAAATTCCAGGTTCTGTCGGTTGGAGAAATCGTGGTTACGTTTGGACCTCCAGGAATACATAACGTCTGCCCTTTGTAAATATTGTAATATGGAGGGGGAAGACGATTGGTCCGAGCCAGGGCCATCCAGCTTAGACCATAATAGCTTGAAATGGTAGACAGAGATTCACCTTCCTGGATGGTATGGTAATAAACACAGCCCTGCGCATCTGGAGTTGGCGTATCTGTCAGGATCGGAGTAAGAATCACGGTGGGAGCGGTCGGGGTTTCCGTTGGTGTATGAAGCGGAGTCCTGCCGGGAAACAAGATAGAAAAGGGTCCTTGTGTGGAAATTCGCGGAACGTAAATGATTGCGATCCAGATGGTAACAATCCCGATTGCTGCCAGCAGAAGCGCCAGAAATCGTGCCAGGGATGGTTGGCTTTTCAACGCCAGGAAAAGCTCTTCTCTTAGTTGGGCCAACCGTTTTGATGGTCGACCGGGTTCTTCCAAAACTGCTGGGGGGTTCTCTTCCTCTCGAACAATGCTAGGGCGCAAGGTCGTATCCGGATAGACCCCTTTTTGCTCGTAGATATACCCTGCCCAAAAGCGGAGCAGCGTGCGCATCTGGTTCCGTTCGTTCAGGTCTGAAACCTGTTCAGACTTGATTTTGGTTTCACCGATGAACCTCTCGACCATTGGGATCAGTTGCACTGGTGCAGTATTTGCATCCAGCAAACCGACTAATTGACGGTGTTCGTCTTGCAAACTTTCAAACAAGTCCATCGTTTAAATGCTCGCTCGCACTTCACGCGATAGAATATAGATCGCTTCAGCTATTTTTCGCAATTTTTTGTCTACTTCAAACATATGCCGCAAGATCACGTTATTCAGCTCGCTGGTGCTGTCTTCCAAATCACTGCGGCGGATCGCCTGGCTGACGATGATGGCATGAATATCCAATTTCAGGCTGTAAATCTGTACCGCCCATGCAGGGCCGATGACCTGTCCGTTGGTTTTCGCGAAGGGCGGGTCTGGTGCTGCGATATATTTCAGGTTCCGAGCCCAATTCATCAGCGCATCAATTCTATCTTCCACATTTCGCCACTGGCTGGCCAGATAACGCAACTCTCGCTCGCTGAAACGCCGTTTCGGATCACGGACCTGGCTATAGAAAGCCTGCACGCTGTTTAAGAGATCATGCAAGTAGTCGTGAAGTTCTTTCAATTCATTTAGATGATTGTGATGCGTTTCGAATTGCTCCATTAATCGCAAGAGCTTTTTCCCAAGTAAGCTGTCTTTCGGCAGGGCAGCTAAGATATCTGCGATCACTTTCGAGACATCCCCCTCGGCCTTGATTTCGAATTTATACTGGTCACGCATTACCGCGTCGCCGCCGCCTGTAGTTACGTCCTTACCAACATAAGCGCCGCCATTTGTGCTAATGGTGGGTTGAGCATCGTTCATGGCTGGCGAACTTCCGATCGCTGCATTTGTGCCTCCGCTGCCGCTGGTAAAACAAGTATACCTGAATATATTTTAGCATATCTCTATCGGAAAGCAGCACACTCTGATCTGGTATCGTGTTGGGTGTTATTGCCTGTTGCATTTCATCTGGATTTAATCTATAATCGATATAGTACTGCCCTGTCCAGACAGGGAGAACGTTGCACAATCTCGTTTCACCGGTGCAGCCGCGCAATACGCACCACTCTTCTGTGTGCCCGCAGGGAGGTGGTGCGTTTTTGTGCCTGTAGTTTTAGCTCATAAGGGCAGCAAAGGAGAGTGCCTATTGATCGATGACTCCAATAACAATTGAACAATTGTTTCTGAACTGTGCCAATTTATTCCGATCAGATGAAAAAAGAAAGATCAGGAGGTTGCTGTCATGGCTGAAATGACAATATCCGAAAGGACGCTTCAGTGGGAAAGCACAATCCCATTACCCGATCAGGAATTCCTCCAACAAATGTGGCAAGCAGAGGTGGATGGATACCTGCAAAGCCTTGCGGCAGAGGAAGACAATTTGGCATTGCAGCGAGAACGATTGGAACCCCTGTTGAAAGCGGTCAATTACTCAGAAGACGATATTGCGAAAATGGTTGAGCAAAACAACGCTAGGGCCGATCAATACCTGAAAACAGCAGAAGAAGCGCTGGGCAAAATTGTTGTTGATATCGATACAGTCCAGACAGAAGATTTGAGGTTGGCAGAACAAGATGCGGCTCGCTTGGAAACGGAAATGCCTACCCATTTCAGAGTAGGATATATATCCCAGGCAGTGGGTTGGGGGCGTATCTGGACCGGTAATGCCGGGGTCATAGGAGACATAAGCCAGAATTGCCTGCTTCGTACATTTGCTCACGCGGCTTGCGTTGGAAATTATCAACAACTTGCTTACCTGCGTGCGTGGCTCGTTTTTGAGTTTGTGCCGCCTATTGCCGGGCAGTCGATGGTTCGAATGGCACCAGCCGTGTTGGAAAACTATTTCCTGTTTTCTGATGACCAGTGGTGGAATCAAGCTTACGCAAAGGCCCAGATCACGACTTTTGTAACCCTATGGCAGGGCAATCATTGGAAGCCGATTCAGAGTCATGTCAGATTCAACATCGAAGGGCCAGAAATCCACCCGGTGCGTTACGGCCAATTCCACAACCAATGTCCACACTTTTACGCAACCACCGTGTTGCAAGGAAGCCCGGTGAAAATTTTGGCAGGGATGACATTGTATGTAAGGGCGAGAGACTTCATTAGCATGGCTCACCTCTACCATGTCAACCCCATGGCGCCATGTTACAAAGTCCCATATGTGAATTGGTCAATATTTTAGATTTCGGTGAACCCGCTCTTTCCGCTAACTGGCGGTTTTCTCTGTGTCGGCTGAAAGATTGAAGAGACAAGACGCCGACTTGCCCCCTCAGGCCGGCGTCTTCCAAAGATAATTACAACTACATCTCTCATATTCGATCTCTCTATTGAGTGTACCGCTGCGCCGAGCGGTCCCTGGGCGGCGCGTTCGTCTCCAGCGAGGCGAACAGTTTGCTGCATGCCGCTGCGATCTCTTCGACCGCGGCCTGGAAGTCAGCTTCATTGGCCCTGGATGGCTTGTTGTAGCCGCTGACCTTGCGCACGAACTGGACCGAAGCCGCTCAAATTTCTTCATCGGTCGCCGGCGGCTCGAAGAATTTCGTTTGCCATTCGTACAGCATTGCCCGGTTGACCCCGATGCCCCCGCACACAATGATCACGATCCGCTCAACTTTTTCGAGCGCCGCATGGCGTTGATACGCAATGGATAGCGACGCGCCGCATGCCGGCTCGACGAGGCAACGGTGTTCGTCGGCAAACCGCAGGCAGGCATCGACCGCTTCGGCATCGCTCACCACTACGGATTGCACCCGGTATTGCTGCGACCATTCGAGGGCTTGCTGGGCAACGGTCTTGGCCCCCAGGGTCTTGGCTACGCCGCTGATCTTCTCCAATGTGACCAATTGCCCGGCCCGCAGTGAAGCCGCCAGGGAAGCCGTGCCTTCCGTCTCGACCGCCACAACAGGAACATCGGTCAGGTTGTGGCGCTGTAGCCCTGCCAACACGCCACATAACAACCCGCCTCCGCCCACCGAGAGCACGATAGCATCCGGTTTCCCCACGTCTGCGACAATTTCATCGACGAGGGTCGAGTTTCCTTGCCAGATCAGCGGATGATCGAAGGGTGGAACATACAACGCGCCCACGTCTTGTGAGAACCGCAAGGCCTCTTCGTGTGTCTTGTCCCACACATCGCCAATCACGCGAACTTCAGCCCCCTGCGCTTCGATCTGTCTTTGAATTTCGACCGGGGTGGTGGTGGGCACAAAGACCGTGGTCGGGATACTCAGCTTTCGTCCGGCATAGGCTGCGGCGTAACCCGCATTGCCCCCAGAGGATGAGACGAAATGCCCCACTCCCTGGTCGCGCCCTATCTGGCACAACCGGCCGATGCCGCGTATCTTGAACGATCCGCTGGGCTGTAGATTCTCCATCTTGAGGAATACTTGTTTGCCCCATGCCTGGCTGCGGGGCAGTGACTCGATTAAGGGTGTTCGAAGATGCAATACATTCGATGTGTTCATGGGCCTGTCCTGACTGTTTTCTCGCTGGCGATGCCCCCGTTTAAAATGCAAGGCGCCGGCCTGAGGGGGGCAGGTCAGCGCGTTGCATGGTTATTATACGCGACATCCGTGTTTTGTCAAGAGAATTCGAAAAAATCCTTTTCGAGTTGGGCGCCTTAGCGCGCAGCCCAACTCGCACCACAACCTTACCCTGGCGCAACCCCTGCCATCATCAGACCGATTTCCTCCACGCTGGCCTTGCCGCGCTCGACGACGCCGATGATGTGCCCCTCGTAGATCACCGCGATGCGATCTGACAGGCTGCGGATTTCGTCCAGGTCCTCGGAGATAAGCAGGATGGCGGTGCCAGCCTGGCGCTGCTCCAGCAGGCGGTGATGGATATACTCGGTGGCGCCGATATCCACGCCGCGGGTGGGTTGGGCGGCGATAAGCACGCGCGGTTTGCGCGAAAGCTCACGTGCCATGATCAATTTTTGGATATTGCCCCCGGAGAGATTCTTGATCGGTGTATCCAACGAAGGGGTTTTGACAGCGAACTGGTTGATCAGGTCGCTGGCGTGAGCGGCCATCTTGCCAAAATCCAGGAAAATGCCGTGCGTGTACTGCGGGGAGACGTGCTCGTGCAGGAAGACATTTTCCTCCACCGAGAATTCGCGGATGGCTCCATCCCGCATGCGCTCTTCGGGGATGTAGGCCAGCCCGGCATCGATGCGCTGGCGCAGGGTGGCAGCCGTCATTTCCTGCCCGGCGAGCAGCACCGTACCATTAGTAACCTTGCGCAGCCCGGCAAGGCACTGCGCCAGCTCGCGCTGCCCATTGCCCGAGACTCCCGCCAGCCCCACGATCTCGCCGGAACGTACCTCCAACTCCACACCGCGCAGAGCCTCGGCGCCGCGGTCGCCCATGCAGCGCAGCCCCCGGATTTTCAGCAGCGCATCGCCGCTTTTCACCGGCTGCGGGGCGAGTGGTTTGATATCTCGCCCTACCATCAGGCGCACCAGGTCGTCGCGAGTCACTTCTTTGGTGCGGCGTGTGCCCACCATTTGCCCATCCCGCAGCACGGTCACCCGGTCGCTGATGGCCATCACCTCGTGCATTTTGTGAGAGATGAACACCAGGCCGTGGCCCTCTTTGACCATCTGGCGCAGAGTGACGAACAGATCGGTCACTTCCTGCGGGGTGAGCACCGCGGTCGGCTCATCCAGGATGATGAAACTGGCGCCGCGGTACAGGGCCTTGAGGATTTCGACGCGTTGTTGTTCGCCCACCGAAAGCTGCCAGATATAGGCGTCCGGATCGACCTTCAAGCCATAAGCCCGCGCCAGCTCCGCCACGCGTTTAGAGACGCGATCCACATCCAACACTGGCTCGCGTGACGACTTCAACCCCAGGGCCACATTTTGCGCCACGGTCAGCGTGGGCACCAGCATGAAATGCTGATGGATCATGCCGATGCCGGCGCGGATGGCGTCTGCCGGGGAGTGAAACATGTGCACCACGCCATCGATTACAATCTCACCTTCATCTGGCTGGTACAGCCCGTAGAGCTGGCGCATCAGCGTGCTCTTGCCGGCGCCGTTCTCGCCCAACAGGGCGTGCACTTCTCCGGCCTTTACGTCAAAGCACACCCGATCGTTGGCCAGCACGCCGGGGAAGCGCTTGACAATGTCGCACATCTCAATGCGTTGGATGTGGGGGGGCTGGGTCTGGGATGGCATGGGCATTATCCTACGGCTCGACCTTGATCGTCCCGTTCTTGATGCCTTCGATGGCAGCGTCGCCGGCCGCCTTGACGTCCGCCGGCAGGTTGTAGCCAGAATTGTAGGCGATCTTCAGCCCGCCATTCTTGAGCTGCAAGACGAACTTATCGCCGCCCAGCTTGCCGGCCTGGCGGTTCTTGATCATTTCCTTGAGCAACCCGGTCCAGTCGTAGACCTGGCTGGCGACAACGTTGGCAGCGGCCAGCGAAGCCTGGTCTGCCTGTGTGCCGAACCATAGCACATCGCCCTTTTCCTTGGCCGCGCCGATCGAGCCGACCACGGATTGCGATGAGCCAGTGAGCACGTCGGCACCGGCGGCGATGTGTGTCTTGGCTGCTTCGGTCATCAGCGCCACGTCGGAAAACGAGCCGGTCCACGTCTTGTTCACCTGGATGGTCGGGTCGACCGAGGCCACGCCCTGGGTGAAGCCGTCGATGTAGGTTTTGGCGTCGCCCACTTCCACCGGCCCGGTCACGCCAATCTGCTTGCTCTTGGTCAGCTTGGCAGCCAGCACGCCGTTGACGTAGCCGCCCTCTTCCGCCGCGGCGGTATAGGCGTACACGTTGGGCAGGCCGAAGGTGTTCACGTCGGTGCCCCAGGCGAAGGTGGTCTTGGGGAAGTCCTTGGCGATTTCTTGCACCGAGGAACCGTACTGCGAGCCGTGGGCGATGACGATATCGAAGCCCTGGCTGGCGTAGTCGCGGATTGCCGCGGCGGCATCGGGTACCTTGAACATATTCTCGGAATACTTGATCTCCATGGCGCTTTCGCCGCCCATCTCAGCCTGCACGGCCTTGAGCGCCGAGAACATCGACTGGCTGAAGGCCATGTCGGTGGTGGCGCTGGGCATCACCACGGCCACGCGCAGCGTCTTGTTCGTGCCGCCGGTTGTTCCGCCGCAGCCGGTGGCCAGCAGGGCCAGGATCAGGATGGCTACCAAAATCGAACGTACTTTCATCTCATCTCTCCTTTCAAATTTGTCTTTGGATACAACAGAAAACTTTTTGCGTTTTCTGTGTGATTTTACGCTGCATAACAGCGCAAAATCACACAGAAAAAATTAATTCTCGCCTCGCTCGAAGGGTTTGTTTAGCGCCGCTGGCTGGCGGGCGCGGCTGACTGAAATAGCCAGAGCGACAATGGTCAGCAGGTAAGGCAGCATCACCGCTACGTCGGATGGGATAGCCACGCCTTTTACCTGCATCCACAATTGGAAGGCGTTCACTGTGCTGAACAGTAGCGCCCCGCCCATAATACCAAGCGGGCGCCACCCGCCGAAATAGACCAGCGCTACGGCGATGAAGCCCAGCCCGGCGGTCAGGTTTTCCTGGAACAGGTTGACCAGTGAGAGCGAAAGTGAGGCGCCGGCCAGCCCGCCCAGCACGGCTCCCAGGCATACGCTGAAATAGCGCACCCGGTCCACGCTCACACCCAGCGAGTCGGCGGCGGCAGGGTTCTGGCCTACAGCTTTGATGCGCAGCCCCCAGGTGGTCCGGTCCAGGAACCACCATGCTATCGGCACCAGCAGGAATGCCCCGTAGACCGGCAGGCTCTGCTGAAAGAAAATCTCGCCGATGAACGGGATATCACCCAGAACGGGAATTTTTAAAGGTGGAAAACCCTGCACGGTTTTGACTGTGCCCACCAGCACTTTGAACAACAAGGAGGACAGGCCCAACCCGAACATGTACAGGCCGATACCGCTGATACCCTGCTCGGCCTTGAAACTGACGCTGATCAGCGACATGAGCAGACCCATCAGCAGCCCGACAAGGATCGCTGCCAGCACGCCCAGCCACACGTTGCCGGTATTCAGGGTGACGTAGAAACCGGCAAAAGCCCCCATTAACATAATGCCATCCACGCCCAGGTTGACCACGCCCGATGTCTGGGCGAAAGCCTCGCCGATGGCGGCGTAGAGATAGGGGGTTGCCAGGCGGATAGCCGAAGTAAGGATGCCGATAATCACTGCCTGGGTTAAGATTTCGCTCATTGCTACGCCTCCTTCTGCGCCGTGGCTGTGCCGGATGTATCGTCGCTCTCCGGGCCTTGCCTGGGCACCTGGATAGTGATGCCGGCCGCGCGCAGCTTATCGGCCTCCGCTGCGGGCAACTTGACACTCCTCTGGCGTGCCAGCCGCCGCGTCCAGTAAGCCGAGCCAACCACGAACAGCACCACCAGCCCCAGGATGGTATCGATCAAAGCGGAAGGTACCTGCACCGCGCGCTGCATCATGTCCGCGCCTACCAGCAAGCAGCCGAACAGCCAGGCGGCGGGGATCAGCCCCAGCGGGTGCAGCCCGCCTAACAGGGCGGCCACGATGCCCGAGAAGCCGTAGCCGCTGGTGATGCCCTCCAGCAAGCGGTGGTGTACGCCGGTGACCTCCACCATCCCGGCAATCCCGGCGAAGCCACCTGCCAGGGTGAGCGAGAGCGCCTGGTAGAAAGGCACCGGGATGCCCGCGTAGCGGGAAGCATCCGGGTTCAGGCCCACTGCCCGGATGCGATAGCCGATTGTGGTGCGCCACAGGAAAATGTAAACCAGCACCGCCAGCAGCACAGCAATGATCGCCCCGGCGTGCAATAAGGTCTGCGGCACCAGGCGCGCCAGCCAGACTGATTCGGGCAGCCGTTCGGACTGCGCCAGGTAGGTGCCGGCGGTGATGCCGGCCGGATCGATCAGCGGGCCGCGGATCAGCATGTTCATCAATTGCAGGGCAATGGCATTCATCATCACCGTGCTCAAAATTTCATTCACTGCCAGGCGCGCTTTGAGGAAGCCGGGGATCAACCCCCAGAAAGCTCCGGCCAGGAAGCCCATCAACATGGTGGTGGGGATGAGCAGCCAACCTGGCCACGTCCGGAATTGCAGTGAAAACCAGGTGGCGGCCAGCGCTCCCAGGATGATCTGTCCTTCGGCGCCGATGTTGATTACACTGGCGCGGAAGGCGATGCAGATGCCCAGGCCCACCAGCAGCAGCGGGGTGGCTTTGACCAGCGATTGGGTGATGCCTGAAATGCTGCCGAACACGCCGCTGACCATGGTGGCGTAGGCGGTGATCGGGTTGCTGCCCAGGATCAGCAGCACGATCGCTCCGATAAGCAGGGCCAGGAACACCGCCAGCAACGGCGGTCCGGCGCGCAGCGCCAGGTCCCCCCAGTCGATGGTGCGTCGCTTTTCTTCGGTTTTGTCTTGTCTCTTTTCCATCGGCCCTCGCTTTCAGTAGCTATCAGTGATCAGCAATCAGGTGTCAGGTATCAGATGTCACGCGATCCTTGATGTTTGGCGCCTGGTATTTGACACCTATCTTTGCAATCCCAATTTGCACGCCGTGCTGGAGCCTTGCGGGCGCAGGTCGTGGCCGAGCAGGACGCGCTCCAACGATGCCGGCAGGTGGCGGATGCGCTGTCCGGTGGCATGGTAGATAGCGTTGAGGATGGCCGGGGCAGTAGGCACCATGCTCGGCTCTGCCAGGTTTTTGGCTCCGAAGGGGCCATCTTTGAACGGTTTTTCGACGAAGTATCCCACGATATCGGGCACGTCCACCGCGGTGGGGATCAGGTATTCGTCGAAATTGGTGGCCTGCAGGTAGCCCTGGTTGTAATCCACCCGCTCGATGAGGGCGTAGCCCAGGCCCTGGGTGATACCGCCATAAAGCTGGCCCAGGGCGCCCAGCGGGAAGATGATCGTACCCGTGTTGTGCGCTGCCCAGACACCGGTCACCTGGACATAGCCAGTGCCGGCATCTACCGCCACCTCGGCCACCTGGGCACCGAAATGGTAGGCGAAATAGGGCTTGCCCTGGCCTTTTTCGGCATCCCAGTGGATGCGCGGTGCATCCCAACGCCCTTGCGCCGAAAGCTGCATGCCATTGCGCCGGGCGTAATCGACCACGGCCTCGAAGGTGGCTGGCTCCTCGCTTGGGCCGATATACTGTTCGCCGTGGCGCATCACCTGCGGCAGGCTGCATCCGAACAGGCCGGCGGCGGCCCGGGTGAGCAGGCTGTCCAGGCGTATCGCGGCGATACGTGTGGCGTTGCCGCCCATCACCGTGGCGCGTGATGCTACGGTGGGTCCGCTGTTGTGCGCCGTATCTGTATCCGGGCGCAACATGTGGATGCGCTCCGGGCGCAGGCCGAGCGTCTCGGCGGCGATGAGGGTGTAAACGGTGCGCGAGCCGGTGCCGTAATCGGTCAACCCGGAGGTGAGCGTCAGGCTGTAATCCGGGTTGATCGCCAGAGTGCTGACGGCGAAGTCGTCGCCCTCTGCCCCCAACGAAAGCCCGTGGAACATGCAGGCGGTGCCGATGCCGCGTTGCAATCCGCCGTCTGTCGTCTGTCGTCCGTATTCACTGCGCTTGCGATCCCAGTCTGAATCGCGGCGCACCTGTTCCAGGCACTCGGTCAGGCCCACGTCGTTGCCCAGCGGTTGGCCGTGTGGGGTGGTATCGCCCGGGCGCAGGCAGTTGGCCAGGCGAAAGTCGAGCGGATCGACGCCCAACTTTTCGGCCAGTTCATCGATGGCCTGTTCGATGCAGGCACACACCTCGGTGTTGCCGAAGCCGCGGAAGGCGCCGGTGTAGCCATTATTCGTGTAGACAACATCGGTGTCCACGCTGCATGTCTGGTAGCGGTATGGCCCCATGGCGTGGATCGTCCCCCGCCAGGCAACGAATGGCGTGATCGCAGAGTAGGCTCCGCTGTCCACCAGCAAGTGCACCGAGCAGTCGGTCAAAGACCCTAAGGGTTTCCCAAAACCCTTAGGGTCTGCTCTTGCAGAAAGCTGAATATGTACCCGCATCGGGTTACGCTTGTAGGAGACGATCATCGACTCTTCGCGCGAGAAGACCATACGCACAGGGCGTCCGGTGATCATGGCCAGCCTGGCGATCTGGCCGGTTACCTGATACATGGTGTCGTCTTTGCCGCCAAAGGCGCCGCCCACCGGCGGCTGGATGACGCGCACATTCTCGGCTCGCAGGCTGAGAACCTTGCACAGGTTATCGCGAGTGAGAAACGGGCTTTGGTTGGACGAGTACACCGTCACCCCGCTGCCATCCGGCCAGGGCACGGCCAGGGCGGCTTCTGGCTCCAGGTAAGCATGTTCCTGATGCATGGTGCTGTAATGCTCGTCGACAAAATAGTTGGCTTGTGGGGAGCTGGAAGCCCCCAGTTCTTCATGATCCAAGTCTGCCAGCGGTTTCCTTACGACATGCCGGACGAGCAGGTTCCCACACGGCGTAGTGGGTGAGTCGGGCGGCGTCTGTCCGACCAGTGGGGCGTCCGGGGCGAGAGCCAAAGCGGGGTCGAAGACGGCTTCCAACGGTTCCAACTCGAGGCGTATGGCGGCCAGCCCAGCGGCCAGGGCTTGCTCGTTTTCGGCGGCCACCGCAGCGATGGAGTCGCCCACGTAGCGCACGCGCTGATAGGCCAGCATGAACATATCTTCCACCGGGTAGCCGAAACGCCCGTGGTTGGCGAAATCCTCGCAGGTGATGGCAGCCAGCACGCCGGGCACTTTCAGGGCCGGGCTCACGTCCAGGTGGGCGATGCGGGCGTGGGGCAGCTCGCTGCGCAGGGCGCGCGCCACCAGCATACCCGGCACCTGGTAATCGCCGGCGTACTTCGCCGTGCCCAGCACTTTTTCCAGCGCATCGACACGCGTGGCAGGTTTACCGATATAAGTAAAATGGCTCATTACGCTATCCTGTCTACCGTCTACCATGCTCTACCTACTACGAAACATCTACCGTATTTTGTATTCTGCGCCTTGCTGCTGTGGCCTGGATGGCATCTACGATCTGCTGGTAACCGGTACAGCGGCACAGGTTGCCGGCGATGGCGGCGCGGATTTCGTTCCTCTCGGGGGTCAATGTGCGGGCGAGCAGCGCCTCGCCGGCCAGGATCATGCCGGGGATGCAGTAGCCGCACTGCACGGCCCCATAATCGATGAAAGCTTGCTGCAAGTCATTGGGACTGCCATCTGCACCGCGGATGCCTTCGATGGTGACCACTTCACGCCCGGCGGCTTGCCCGGCCAGGGTGAGGCAGGAATTTACCAGCACGCCGTCGAGCAGCACCGAGCATGCCCCGCACTCACCCACGCTGCAGCCTTCCTTGGTGCCGGTCATGTCCAGATTGTCGCGCAGCACGCTCAACAAAGTGGCATCGGGCCTGGCCTCCACACTTACCGGCTGGCCATTCAAGGTAAAGGTGATGGATTGGGGAGCGGAGATCAGGGATTGGGGTTTGATGGTGCGGGTTTTGGGCGTGCGCTCTGTGCTGTCCATGGGCTGCCGGCGGTCGTCTGGCGCTTTGCCCTCGAACACCTGCCGCAATGCCCGGGTGACCAAGGCGCGCAGCGCCGGCTCTTTGTATTCGCTGGACCAGCGCACGCCGGTGATACGGTGCACTTCGTCGATGGTTCTGTGTCCGGCTTCTTCCATTAACTCGGGCGTGGGGAACTGGCCGAGCAGCGTCTCTTCCACCGCGCTGAAGCGGGTAAATTGCGGGGTGGCTGAGCCGGGCGCCAGGCGCGCCTCGGCAATACGCCCCTCTGTATCCAGGCGGCCCAACGCGGCCACGGTCAGGCGGGAGATGGCCATCGCATTGCGCCTGCCCAGCTTAATGAATACACTGCGGCTGCCAGCGGCGGGGACGAGATATTCCAGTGAGACGAGCAGGCCGCCAGGAGGAATTTGAGTCTTATTGGGACGCAGGATCAGCTCGCTTACCGCCCAGGCGCGCTCGCCTTCGAGCGTGACCACGCGGGCCACGGCATCCAGGCAGACCAGAGCGGGCAGCGAGTCGGCACAGGCCGCGGCGTTAGCCACGTTGCCGCCCAACGTTCCCATGTTGCGGATCTGCGTGGCGCCTATCAGCCGGCAAGCCTGGGCCAGCACAGCTGCTGTGCGGTTCACCAGCGGGTCTTCCATCACCTCGCTAAAGGTGGCCGCCGCCCCGATGATCACCCACTCGCCATCCTGATAGATGCGGTGCATCTCAGGAATGAGCGAGATATCCACCACGCGCGGTCGACTGTAGCCAGGATCGCCGACCCTGGCTACAGAGCCTTCCCCGGTTACAGGGGAACGTTTTCGCTCGTGGCGCATCAAGAGCACCAGGTCGGTGCCGCCGGCCAGCGGGCGGTTGGCAAAGCCCGGCTCATTTAGCAGAGACACAGCTTCTTCGATACTGCCTGCGCGAACATATTGATAATCATCCATTCTCGATACCTGTATTCTATTTACCTGACCGCGGTGCAGGTGGTACTGCAGATTGCCTGCACCGCGATAGAAAAGTCATGCAATCCTGCGTAGCACGTGAAAATCGAAATGGCCGGAGACGAAATGGCTGATCGAATAATCCACTACCATGCCATCCTGCGAATACAGGCGGGCCTCCAGCCTGAGCAGGGGTGCCTTGCGGGAGATTTGCAACTGGCGTGCCAGCCCGGCATCCGCAGCGACGGCTGCCAGGCGGGTGTAGGAATAGGCCAACGGCGGGTGGCCGCGCTGGATCAATACATCCAGCACTGAGCCGTTGAAGGGACACTCGCCCCGGACATCGCGCAGCAGATCGTCTTTGCAAAGCACGCTGCACGGTAAAACGTCCATCAGGTGCGCCGCGGGTCGGCCGTCGAGCAGGATCACCCGGCTCACCGAGAGCACTTCCAGTTCGTCTTGCCCGGCGGCGCTAAATGAAAGCCCGCGCGGTTCATCCGCACGGGCCGGTCGTTCTTCGATCTCGACATCCTGCAGGGTCACGTTCAGGCCGCTGCGTTGTGCCATGTGATCGATGCTTTCCAACACCTCCAGGCCGCTATCCAGCGGTTGGGCCGGGCCGGCCGTCACGAAGGTACCCACGCCACGCCGCCGCAGGATGACCCCCTGGCGTTCCAGGTTGAGCAGGGCCTCGCGCAGCGTAGCGCGCGAAACGCCCAACTGTAGGGCGAGCTGGTCTTCGGCGGGCAACTGGGACCCAGCCGGATAGGTCCCGTTCTGGATCAGGCTGGAGAGGTAGCGTTGGGTCTGTGTGGCGAGCGAACTGCGCGTGGTGCGCAAGGGAAGGATGGGATGGTCAGCCATTGAACTTGGGTCTCGGTACTACTCAGGCCTCACGTCTTTGTCTGATGTCTGACAGGATATTCTTACTGTACACGAAATCCAGGTGTTTGTCAAGCGTGACAAATGACACGCCCTTCCGCGCCTCAAGTGGTTATTGACTCGCCATTGGATATACTGTAAGATAAAATTATCGGACATAAAAGTTCGTATTTTTCTGGCAAACGAACTTCGTTCATGGAAGGTGGCAAGCATGAGAAAAATTATTTTGTTTTGTCTGCTTTGTTGTATCCTTATAGCCTGTAGCAGTGGCGCTTCACCCAAAATGCTCTCACAAACTCCATCTCCGGAAACCGCGGGACCCCCTGCCAAGCCTACGTTGCCGCCTGTCAGCAGTACGTTTAATGCCCAGCAAGGTATCCAGGATGCCCTGCGAGTGCTGTTGAGCCAGGGGAACGATAGCTATGCTTTGCTCCAATTCACCGGCCCGTTAGACGCCAGCACGCGGTCCTTACTGGAGAAAGCCGGTGTGATCCTTTACGACAATATCCCCAACTACGCCTATTATGCCTTTTTGCCAGGCAAATCTCTCCCAGTCCTGGAAAAATTGCTACAAGGTGGCAAATTGAGCGCGGTGAATGCGATTCCCAACGAGGCCAAATTACAACCCCAGATGGCTGAGAAAGTGCGTGCAGAACCCCGGGGGCGCTTTGAGGTGGTCGTGCAATTCTTTCATGAACTCACCCCGACTGAGAAAATTCAGGTAGAGGGCCTGGTGCAGGTCTCTGGTTATTCTTTTGGGCCAGTGAACTTTGCAGAAGGATCCATTTTGGCCAGTGACCTGCCGCAGCTCCTGGCATTACCGTTCGTCAAGTGGGTGGAAGAGCGCATTCCAGCAGATATCGGAGGGTGAACAATGATCAAGCATAAGGGTTTGACCGAATATTTGATCTCTTTGTTGTCCATACTGGTGCTCGTCCTGGCTGTCGGCGCGCCGGCAAGCGCCGGTTGGACGCAGCCTGGTGATGATCCCTGGGAAAAAGCGGAAGCCGCTGCCCGGGCGCGTGCCCAGGCGGCGGGCGAGGTCAGGGAAGCACCTGCCAGGGTGGGTGAGCCTGCGTTCAATATTGGTCACCTGGGTTATGACAAGGCTACCGGGCAGTGGTTGGAGGATCCCACTGCCCGGCTCAATCCTCCCAAAGCGATGGAGGAAAAGGCACGGTTGCAGCGATACACTGCCCAGAAGCTGCAAGGTATCGACCTGGCGCAAATCCGCTTCCGCTCTGGCTATACCCTCGACCTCCTCCAACCCGGCATTTCCCAGAAAGTTCTGCAGGAGTTGGCGGCAGCCTCCCCAGAAACGCCTGGTGGGGGGTATTATTTGATCCAGTTCAGCTATCCTTATTTGATCTAAACTAACTTTAGCTAAACACTTACCCGAAGCACGATCA
>CAZQQJ010000050.1:0-56671 GCA_964595435.1 uncultured Anaerolinea sp.
AACCCTTATTCGCCTTGCTTGAAGATGTTCATCACTGGGAATGAGGGACACTACCTAATTTTTGACTTACACGGTGAATATGTATCTGCTTTCCCACAAGGACGTCATTTGAATGTCGAAAACCTGTTGCTTCCTTATTGGTTACTTAACGGGGAAGAATTAGAAGATTTATTTGTAGAAGCAGGAGATTTTCAAGCATATAACCAAACCTCACTCCTTCGGAGAATCATAACCAGAAATAAACAAAAATTAAATAACAATGCGAGAATAATATTTGACTCTCCCGCTCGCTTCTCAATCAATGAGGTTTTGAATTGTATAGTGAATTTAAGCAGAGAGACCAGGGACTACAAGAATCCCTCAAGTGTTACGATTCTAAACGAACCCAAAGAGTTTAAAACGGACGAAGACAAATTTGACAACTTCTTTGAACAAGAATTTGCTTTTCAGGAACCAAAATCTCAGAATATATCCAAAGGAACTTATAATGATGGCTCTTTAGAAAAATTCATCTCCAGAATAAGAAACAAAATTACCGATGAGAGACTAAGCTTCCTATTTGGTCACAAAGCAGAAGAGACAGAATTCGAGGATGCACTGAGGCAGTTTATAGGATATGCAGTTGGCAAAGAAGCTAATATCACAATTATCGATCTGAGTGGTGTGCCTTTTGAAGTGTTAAGTACTACAGTTTCGTTGATTTCGCGCATAATTTTTGAATATGGTTATTACTTCAAGAGAACCACTATCCAACCAAATGATAAGGCACCGATACTACTCGTTTACGAAGAGGCTCATAAATATGTTCCGAAAAGCGAAGCAGTAAGGTATAGTTCATCACGCGTAGCGATTGAGCGTATAGCAAAAGAGGGGAGAAAATATGGTGTTACTCTCGTTATTTTGACTCAGAGACCATCAGAAGTGTCAGAAACCATATTTTCTCAATGTAATAATTTCGTGGCGATGCGATTAACCAACCCCGATGATCAAGATTATGTTAAGAGGTTATTACCTGATAGCTTGGGGCCCTTGACAAGCTCATTGCCTATCTTAGGATCGCGGGAGGCGATCTTGATTGGCGATGCTCTAGTTATGCCATCCCTCGTAAGAATAGATATATGTTGCCCGGTTCCGTCATCAACAGATATTGATTTCTTGCAGGAATGGAAAAAGAAATGGCTAGCCATAGATTTTGAATCACTCATTAAAACCTGGGCTAGATGAATATCACTACAGTATTGAAGCGGCCTGACAACCATATGTACCCAACCTCCCTGCGCTCGTGGGTATGCGCGCAAAAATCAGCCCGCTCCCTGATTTACAAAGGAGTCTTGCCTGCACCGCTCGGCGGGTGATGTGATGCGTTAGGCCCGCACACCGAAACGGATGAAATAACCCTTTAGCTGTGCTAAAGGTCATTCTGGGGTTGATAGTGTGGGTAATCATTGCTTGGCCGTTATCGTTATAGTAGGAGCCTTCGGCGGCAAGACCGACTTAGGCGAGATGCTGCGAGTGGCAGGGTTCGTACAAGTATTCGTTTGGTAAGTGTCTTTAACCTCGAGGCATTGATAAGCCCGATTGACCGCATCGGAAACGCTGTCATCCCCAGCTTGCTGCGGATCGCTGGCTAATCTTAAAGAACAAACATGGCAAAACAAACCAGCAAAGACCAGCTCTTGAAAGACATCCACACCGCACGCAGACGGTTGGAGATAAATCTGTCCGCCCTGAGTGCAGAAGAGATGCTCCGGCCCGGGGTTACCGGAACGTGGTCGGTAAAAGATATTCTCGCCCACCTGGTCGCCTGGGAAAGGCTTTTCCTGAAATGGTATTCCGCTGGTGTACAAGGCGGCGCTCCAGATACGGCGCCGGTAGGTATGTGCCAGAAAACGATCGCTGCCCTCAACCAACAGATCTACGAGAAGAATCGATGGCGGAGCCTGGATGACATCCTTGCCGAGTTTCGCACATCCTATCAGGAAATCGTGGCCGTCATTGAAGCGATCCCGGAAGAAGAACTGTTCGTCCACGGCCGCTTCAATTGGACGGGTCAGTTGACGCTGGCCGATTACATCGCAGGCAACACGTGCAACCATTATGCCTGGGCGAAGTCCCAGATCAGAAAATGGGCAAAACATGAGGTGGATTGATCCAGGCTGCCAGGGCGCGGCTGGCAGCATGGATCAATGAAAATAGCGTCAGCGTTCGTCCGCGTCCCATTTTTCGTAATCGGAGAAGCTATGTTCAGAGAGATGAGAAGGAAAAAGCAATTATTATCCGAAGCAGAAACGATTGAGATCTTGCAATCCTGTACCTCGGGAGTTTTAGCAGTCACCGGCGACAACGAATATCCCTATGCCGTTCCATTGAGTTTTGCCTATAAAGACGGAAAACTGTTTTTCCACTTTGCAAAAGCAGGGCATAAATTGGATAGCATCGTAAAAAACGATAAGGTGTCTTTTTGTGTTATCGAAACAGATCATGTGATCCAGAAAACTTTTACGACCCATTTCCGCAGCGCAATTGTTTTCGGCAGAGCCAGAATTCTCACGGAAGACAGCGAGAGAAAATATGCTCTCGAATGCCTGTTGGAAAAATATTCTCCCGATTACCTCACAGAAGGACAATCTGAAATTGAGCGTGATTGGAACAGAGTATGTGTGGCAGAAGTCAAGATCGAACACATGACCGGCAAAGCGGCAATCGAAATCATTAATAATCAAGTATGATATCGATCAGAGAAATCCACGAGAACGACGCAGAGAGTTTTCTTGCCCTGTGCAAAAGGCTCGACGAAGAAACGCAGTTCATGATGCTGGAGCCTGGCGAAAGGCTTACCACGGCCGCAGAACAGCGCGAGCGCATCAAGCGCCTGCTCTTGCGAGAGAACCAGACCATCCTGGTGGCTGAAGCCGGTCAACGATTGGTAGGCTACCTGGCGGCATTGGGCGGCGAATACAGGAGAAATCGCCATACCGCCCACATCGTCATCGGCATTTTGCAGGACTTTGCCGGCCAGGGCATCGGCACCCGGCTGTTTGCGGAAATAGAAGGTTGGGCGCAGAAGCGGGGCATCCACCGCCTGGAATTGACGGTGATGGCGCACAACACCACCGCCCTGGGCCTGTACAAGAAAGCCGGCTTCGAAATCGAAGGCGTCAGGAAAGACTCGCTGTTCGTCAACGACCGATATGTGGACGAATATTACATGGCAAAACTGTTATCTTAAAATGGCCCTACCGGCTTTAGCAGGAAAAGATGTTCATCTACCGCTGGATTCGAGGCTTCAGCCGGATGCCACTGCCATCTATGGTCCGGCTAAAGCCTCGAATCCCGTCAAAGGCGGAAGAGCCCTTAAAATCTAATTTGGGCGTAGAGATGTTGCAAGATATCCGCGATTACGATGCTGTCAAAACGGCGATCGAGCGGGGAGAGCAAGAGGTTATCCCCAGTGAAGTAGCCTATGCGATCCTGGATGGAGAAAACCTCATCAAAGTGTGGCGAGAATATCGCGGGCTTACGCAACTGCAGTTAGCAGAAGCGGTTGGGATCAGCACACCCTATTTATCGCAAATCGAGAAGAACAAACTATCAAAAAGAAAACCCTTGACAGGTATCCCTGTGTCTGATATTATATCCGAAACGGATATATCTATTACGGATATATCCGGCGGGCCTGCGCCCTGGACAGGTTTGCAAGTCCTATCGAACACAGAGAGGTACCTATGCCCCCTACCGAATCGCCATTTGTCCCCGGTCAGCCCCTGACGCCGGCAGTCTTCCACATCCTGCTGGCCCTGGCAGACGGCGACAAACACGGCTATGCCATTATGAAAGATGTGGAGAACCAGACTGCCGGTCGCCTCAAGCTGGGACCCGGTACGTTGTACGGCACGATCAAACGGCTGCTGGCCGCGGGCCTGATCGCTGAAATCGACGAGCGCCCCGACCCTGAATTGGACGACGAACGACGGCGCTATTACCGGCTGACAGCGCCTGGACGCAAGCTGGCAATCGCTGAAAACGAGCGGTTGACGCAGGCCGTCAAGGCAGCGCAATTGAAACGCCTGTCGAACAATCCCCTGGGCTGAGGAGTGAACTCATGAAAACGAACGGATGGGTTGCGTCTTCGCAACGGTTTTATCGTTGGTTATTGCGCCTGTATCCCCAGGCGTATCGCACGACCTATGAAACCGAGATGTTCCACCTTTTCACTGACCAGTGCCGGGAGGCCTGCAAAGAACGCGGGCGCTTGGGCGTCCTGTCGCTGTGGCTTCGCACGCTGGTGGATGTGGGAGTGACCGTGGTGCGCGAGCATCTCAGCGACCCGCGTGCCAGAGCCGGCCTGCTGGATGCCGCGCCGAATGCGCCGCTGCCCTGGAAAGGGGTGCTGCTGGTATTGATCCCCGGGCTGATCTTCTTTGTCAGCCAGGTCGAACAGGTCACCTCCAACAACGATTGGTTCTTCCTGGCCTTTTACCGGGCGGGCTACTTCCTTATCCTGCCTGTACTGCTCGTCTGGCTGTTGGCCCGCCGTTTCCCGGTCTGGGGTTTGATCCCTCTTGGCTTATTTTACAAAACATTGGTCGAATACATTCAGCGCCCAGCCCTGGGCAACTTACCCCTCATCGGTCATTGGTTCGATAACGGCACGATCGTGCTGTTTGGTACGCGTCTAAATCCATACGACTTGAAAAGTTTATGGATCGTATCAGCGTGCGTGATTTTGTCGGGCCTGCTCGTCTGGCGCAATGCCCGCCGGGGGCAAGTTCTGCGGGGCGCCTGGAAATGGCTGGGGCTTTATGGAATGCTGGTTGTCCTGGGCGTGGTGGTGGATCTCTATTACTACTGGCCTCCGGAAAACGTGCAGGAGTACTTCTTCCAAATGCCTTTGTGGACTCTTTCCAGGTCGCTTCCGCTGCTCTTGCTGGTTTTTATCGGAATGTCTTTTTCACGCAGACATGGCGGGCTCACCTTCCTGATCTTACTGGGTTACCTGCTCCCGACCATCCTCTACGGGCGCTATGGCATCTGGAACGAATTTGTCCCGTTTTACGTGGTGAGCCTTGCCGTGCTGCTATACCGTTTCGTGGTGGCCCTGGTCGCACCGGTCTGGTTGGTACGCGCTGCCTCTCTGCCCGGGCGGCAACGCGCCGCGGCCATCCCTGTTGCCATAGCCATCCTCTGCCATATCTCTCTCACCATTGTCGTTTTCCTGGCATTGGGCAGCCAGGCCGGTTTCTTGTTAGGTTTGCTTGACCTGGCATTGTACGTGTGGGATCAGGTGGTCATTGCCGCAGGCCTGGGCCTGGCCGTGGCTCTCTATTTGCCCCGGCGGGAAGACCCGGCTGCCGTCTCTCCGCCGGCGCTGGCGGCAACGGCAGAATGAGGTTTCCTGGTATGAAAAATGGGACGCGGATGAACGCGGACGAACGCGGACGCCATTTTTCATTGACCCAGGCTGCCGGCCGCACCCGGCTGGCTGAATTATTTGGAGATGCGTTTCCTGGAGTGAAAGCCTGCTGAACCGGGCGCTTACAGGTATAATTATTCCATGTTTAGGTGAAAGCCATTCAGGAGAGCTATGCAAACGGATCCAACAGCGCCCACGACGATCGACGAATACATTGCCGGTTTCCCACCCGACATCCAGGAGATTCTGCAAAAAATACGGGCAGCCATTCGAGGTGCGGCGCCGCAGGCAGAAGAGACGATCAGTTACCAGATGCCGACCTTCAAGCTGAAAGGCAACCTGGTGCATTTCGCCGCCTTCAAGCAACACATCGGCTTTTACCCGACGCCCACCGGGATCGAGCAATTCAAAAGCGAGCTGTCTGCTTACGCAGGGGCAAAAGGTTCGATCCGTTTCCCGCTGGATCAACCCATCCCCTATGACCTGATCGGCAGGATCGTAACGTTCAGGGTACAGGAAAACCTGAACAAGGCGGAGGCCAAAGGGAAAAAGACGAAATAAGGAAACCTATGTTCGACACCACCCGTTTTGCCCTGTTCTTCATTGCCTCCTGGGCGCTGATCATCACCCCGGGTCCTGACATGCTCTACGTGATCACCCGCGGCATCTCGCAAGGCCGCCGGGCCGGGCTGCACTCGGCTTTTGGCGTCACGCTGGGCATTTTCGTCCACACGCTGATGGCTGCCCTGGGGCTGGCTGCCCTGCTGCGGACATCGCTGATCGTCTTTCTGGTCATCAAATACGCCGGAGCGGCCTATCTCATCTACCTGGGCATCCAATCTTTTCGCGCCAAAGGCGGGTTTGAAACCGGCGGCGGGCAAAACCCGGCCGCAGCGCGGGCCATCTTCTGGCAGGGGTTCGTTTCGAACGTGACCAACCCCAAGATCGCCATCTTCTTCCTGGCCTTCCTGCCCCAGTTCGTGCGTCCCGAACAGGGAAGTTTCTTCCTGCAGATGCTGACCCTGGGTCTATTGTTTGCGCTGTTCGGCGTCAGCTTCCTGAGCGTGGTGGGCTACTTTGCCGGGCAGATCGGGAGCTGGTTCGCGGAAAAACCGAAGGCGGTCAACGGATTCCGCTGGTTGACCGGCGGCGTACTGGTCGGCCTGGGCGTGCGGCTGGCGTTTATCGAGCGCCAGTAAAGCCGCTGCGCCGCCGGGTCCACGATGCGTGAGACCGGCCTGCGCGCCGCAATATCGGAGTGAATGGAGGCAGCCACCCATGGCATCCCATTTCTCTCATATCCCATCTGCACCCGCGTGGGCGTCCCGCCGCTACCAGAGCGAAGCAGACCTGCTGCAAATGCGGGGGCTGCTGATGGAGGGGCGCCTGCGCAGCGGCGACTGGCGCTACTGGCACGTCGGCGACTTGATGTGGTGGTTCTTCATGATCGTCTGCCACCTGGACCCGCAAGAATACATTCGCCTGTGGCACGATCCGGCTGGCAAACTGATCGGCTACGCCATCCTGGGCGAGGATCCGTCTTTCGACTGGCAGGTGCTGCCGGAGTACGAATGGCGCGGGATCGAGGAGGAGGCAATGGCCTGGGCAGAAACGCGCCTGGCCGAATTGCGCCAGGGCGACCCGCAGGCGTGGGGCGGCAATTTCGTCTCTCGCTCGCGGGAGGACAACCCCCGGCGCATGGCGTTCCTGGAGCGGTATGGTTTCCAGGGCGGCGGGATGTTTTCCGAAGTGGACCTGCTTTGCTCGTTGGACGGGCCAATCCCCGAGGCCGTCCTCCCCGCGGGGTGCCAGGTGCGCGAGGTGGCTGAAACGGGAGAAATCTCAAAGCGCGCCGCCGTCCAGCGCGAGGTGTGGCAGCCGTGGACGGTCGGAAACGTGAGCGACGACGATTACGCCCGCTTCATGCAGCTTCCCGGTTACGATCGTGACCTGGACATCGTTGCCGTCGCGCCGGATGGCGTCATCGCCGCGTACGTGAACGGCTGGATCGACCCGGTCAACCGCATCGGCGACTTTGGCCCGGTGGGCGCCCGCCCGGCATACCGTCGGCAGGGATTGACCCGCGCCGTGCTGTTGGAATGTCTGCGCCGCATGCAGGCGCGTGGCATGGACCGCGTAACGGTGGCCACCGGCGTGTCGAATACCGCGGCCCTGCGCCTCTACGAGTCGGTCGGCTTCAAAAGCGTGAACCGCTGCCCCGAATACGTCAAGGCAGGTTGACCGGCAAGAAGGCGGAGGCTGCCCTTTACTCAGCAACGGATTACTCATCACCGACATACGAATTTCAACGTTTCAGCGGAGGTATTCCATGAACGCAGGTCGAAAAGAAAAAGGTTGGACCTTTGCCGGGCTGGGGATAGCGCTCATCGGGTGCGCCTGGTTCGGCCTCGCCATCGCCGGCGCCTTCGACGGCCTGGCGATGATGTTGGGTTACTTCCTGGGGATCGGCCTGGCCCTCGGCGGGCTGATCGTGGCGGGGGTCTATTTCTTCCGCTGGCAGCGCATCCAGAAGCTCTTGCGCGGCGAAGACGCGCTGGTGAAATGGGCGAACGGCGCCGGCCAGGCCATCATTTCCCCGACCAGCGCCCTGGTAGACGGCGAGTTGTACCTGTGGGGGGTGCGAGGCACGCGGCTGGAGAACGTGCAGATCGAGCGGGGAGCCTCGCCCGGTTCGGAGCAGTCCTACCTGCGGATCACCATCGGCGAGGCGACCTCGGCGCGCGACCCGCTGACCCGCGCGTATTTGTGGCGGGAAAGGAAACTCTCCATCCCCATCCCGCCCGGCCAGGACCTGGCCGCGCAGAGCGTCTGCGAACAACTCAACAGCCGGCTGGAAAAAGGCCGCTCGTAAACCTTTAGGGTCTTTAAGACCCTAAAGGTTTGGGCGCAAAATGATGGCAAGAATCCGCGTCCATCCGCGTCCGTCCGCGTCCTATCCAATCAGCCCGTCTTTTCTCGCTCCGAAAGCGCCATCCCGGCCAGGATCAGCGCCATGCCGATCCCAGACACCAGTGTGATGGGCTCGTGCAGTACCAGCGCCGATACCAGGATGGTGACGACCGGGATCACGTAGATATACACGCTGGTCTTCACCGGCCCCAGGAGGTGGACGGCGTAATTCCAGGTGAAAAAACACAGCGCCGAAGCTCCCACGCCCAGGAAGAGCAGGTTGAGCAGGTTGGGCAGCACGGCCAGGCGCTCCACTCCCAGGCGGAACCCGGACAGCGGCAGGACCGGCAGCATGAACAGCAGCCCGTAGGTAAACACCTTGCGCGTCACGGCGGACATGGCGCTTTGCCGGGCGCTGATTTGCTTGATCAACACACCGTAGAACGCCCAGGACAGCGCCGCCAGGATCGAGAGCAGGTCGCCCAGGGGGTTGAGTTTCAGGACGAGGCTGCCGTTAAAAGCGATCAGGATGATGCCCACTATCGCCGTGGTGAAACCGAGGAAGAAATTGGCCTTGAGCTTTTCGCCCAAAACGGCGCGGCTGACCAGCGCGGTGAACAGCGGCGCCACCGAGAGCAGCACGCTGACGTTGGCCGCCAGGGTATAGGTCAGGGCAATGTTCTGGAGCAGGAAAAAGGAGGTCACGCCGCACAGCCCGGCCGCCATGAATTTCCACTCGTCCCGCAGCGCCTGGCGGTCCGGCCTGCCCCGGGGCAGGCGCGGCGGGCTGGCGACGAACAGGGCCAGCACCGCCAGGCTCAGCCGGTAGAACATGATCTCGACCGGGGTAAAGGAAACCAGCAGCATCTTGATGGAAATAAAGGTAATGCCCCAAACGAAGATGGTGATCGAGGCGGCGAGATGTCCCCGGAGTTGGTTTTGTGGTTCCATTGGAGGCAAGTTATACCACAATTCGGTTGATCCTGTGATTGCCGGATGGCTGCGAGAGATGAATTCACCCGCGAGCGGTGATTGAAGATGGGCGGCTGCATTATAATACCCAACGTCCACGCAGTTCGCTGAGCTACCAAACGCCAGCCGCCTTTGCTGCAAAGTACTTTACCCACACTGACCAGACTCTCATTTCGATTAGGCATAAAAACTGAGGCATACCATAAGATCGGATAATATTGTTATGATCTTGGGGCCATAGCGCTGCAAAAAATAACCCCGCGTTTTTAACATGCGATTGTTGCTCAAATGTTAGGGAAACCGCGGGGTTATTCTTTTACAAATCATCAGGCAATGGTCATGTTTTTATAATCATCGATCTACCAAGATCCTCCACCACCTCTCTTGCAGAAATACTCAACTACCCAGTGGCTCGCGTCTGGACTGCGGAGACTCCACTTATAACCCGCCCACCTTGATGCCACGCGAAGATCCGTATATGAGTCGCCAGAACGGCTGCTAATATCTCCACTGACCTTGTTGGTATCATAGGGTCCTACCAGTTGACCATCGTAGTAGATGGACCGAACACGCCAAAATTCATCGGTCGGGATATCAACGCGCAGGAAGTTCGAGTGGCCATATGGGAATCGCGTACTAATTCCATACCCATGTGCGGTTGTCCAGCAAGTATTACTTGCCCCTTGTGTTGGTGTGGTCATGAGAGTCTGCAAAATCGTGACGGCTAGTAGGATGGAAATTGTGGTCAAAGACTGTTTTTTTATCATGTTATCCTCCGTAGACTATTGATAGGGTTCCTGTCGGCACGTCAGACTGATTGGACAGAGTGTAAACAGTGTAGCAGCCTTTCGTTTATCCAAGGTCCACATAGCTAACAGATAGCTAGCAGATGTTCGAAAAATTGTCTTTTTTCCCTTTGCTTTATGAGGATAGTATAATAAGATTAATTCTTTGTTTCCATAGTCTTAGGAATGATATTTAGCAAAACTCACAGATTTTCTCCTTAAACCTTTGTATGAGATAAGATTATTATATAACTAAGGGGCAAAAATGGATGACTTTTATGAGCAGTTGGAAAAGCTGAAGCTGTTGACGACACGAGAAATTGAGTTTTTAGAGCTGCGTTGTGAAGGGAAATCATATGATGAGATCTCAAAAGAATTAGTTGTTACTGTCTCCACTGTTAAGAGTCATTTTCAACATATTTATCAGAAACTAGAACTTGATGACTATGGCACAGCGCGGCGCAATATAGAATTACATAAATATCGTTCAGCCCTCGAGGCAGTTAAAAACACAACACAACGTGCTATTCCAAAAATTAACATTCCTGAGCCAGAAGCATGGAGTAAAGATGACTCAGTACAGGCTGTAATCGAAGAAAAGAGTTTGGTTGCAGTCTTAGAAGATGAAATATATCTATTGGAAAATCGATCTCGAGACATCCAAAGCCTATCTGCGACCCCAATATCCTCTTCTCGATCGTATGGCCCAAGTACCAGAACTCAGAGGACGATATTTTTTACTGTGCTTCTCGGATTAGTTGCGATTATAGGCGGCTTCATAGGGGCCAGTATAATGTTGATTGTCATTATGCGAGTAGGCGGCCCATTAGTGAGATCTACTGATTCATTTGGTTCTACTCCTGGTACTCAGCTAGACTCTCCACCAGCAGTCTATTCAACGTCAACCACAGCATCTACACCACTATCTATGATCATGCCCACCGCAAGTATAACAGTGAGTACTACAACAGTATGTGGGGAAGTTAATCGTGCTATTGTTCCAATCCCCCCTTTGCTGCGTCCGCAAGGCGTTACAGCTTATACCCCAGGTAATACCAACGAAGCGGTTCTTAGCAACAAAGTACGTGCATTGACTATTGATGAACGAGGAATTTGGGCTGGGTATTTCTTGACTGATCAAAGCCCAATAAATGGCGTCGGCCAATATAACCGGACCAGTTGGGCAAATTGTAATTTGCCTGGAGAAGGAGCCGGTAAAAATGCTAATGCCCTGGTAATTGACCAACTAAATCGTGTTTGGGTAGGTACTGAAGAAGGCGGTGTCAGTGTTTGGGACGGGAAAATTTGGAAGAATTACACCGTGCATGATGGATTACCGAGTAATAAAGTGT
Organism: uncultured Anaerolinea sp.; assembly: GCA_964595435.1. GTDB lineage: Bacteria > Chloroflexota > Anaerolineae > Anaerolineales > UBA4823 > RBG-16-57-11. Next base: position 11,433 of record CAZQQJ010000050.1, read on the forward strand.
ATGGATTGACAATAGACAAACAGGATAATATATGGGTAGCAACCTGGGAGGGTGTATCGAAATTTGATGGGCAGGATTGGACAGTTCCTTACTCAGTCCATACGCACACGATTTTCTCGAATCATGTTCATGCGATCGCCTTCGATAGCGAAGGCAATATTTGGATTGGGCACATCGATAAAGGCGTAAGCCAATATAGAAAATCGGATGGGCAATGGGTCTATTACAACACCGATATCCCAAATGGAATTGGTGGGGATCTGGTCCGCAGTATTTTAGTCCGTCCAGCAGCAAATGGATTGCCCGAATCCATTTGGTTTGCTACAGCAGACGGTGGAGTTTCGAAATTCGAACAAGGAAATTGGATCGTTTATCGGGTTAAGGATGGTTTACCGAGCGACACGGTAATAGCAGTGGCAATGGACAAATACAACCGTATATGGGCTACAACCGCAAAAGGTGTAGCATATTTTGATAATATTAAGTGGACCATATATGATACATTATCTACAGAAAGTATAGCATTTGGACCTGATTGTGAGAACTGTCCTTACAATGATGACCATGTCTGGACAGGGACGACAGATAATGGGCTGACACATTCGCGATTGCCATACCCCGAGGAGGCTATCGATGTTGTGAGTATCCGATTTTATAAATACGATGGGACTGAGATTACCAGCCCCGGCATTGTTTCTCCTGGTGAAAAGTTCCGGCCAGAAATTACTGTTAGACCACGTTCTCCCTACCAATTGCGCGAGAGTCGAGGAGATTTTTTGGCCCATATAGACGCCGATGATAGTCTGCGATTCGGCGCTTATGTACAAATGGCCGTTAAGGGAACGGTTGAGTCGGGAGAACCCTTTGCTTTTACTGATTTCGATAATTTTTTTGTTGCTCCCCAGTTGGCACCAGGGGAAACAGAAAAAACGTTTATCAGCTCTTGGCGTGTTTGGATGTTCACTCGTTATGTTGGCCCAATTATTCGTATTATTTTCACGGTCCGTGCTCCATAGACTGCAACCCCACCGAGCTAAACCCATCTGCCAGATCGCGCGCATATTGTTTGTGCAATAAGCAATTTGGGCCTTTAACGGCTCCGCCAAGCCGGTGAAGAGTTTCGTCGGTCAGTCTTTTTCGTCTTTGCCCTCGCGTACTACAATTTGAGATTGTTCAGAAAGCAGTGATATAATATGTATAGGCGGTGGTTGTTTCAATATGAATACCACGCGGCTATGATGAGAAGCATCGCAATTGTCGGATGTGGCGGTACGGGCAAGTCAACCTTCACCCGACAACTTGGCACGTTCCTCACGATAAACTTTTATTATCTGGACGCCTTGCTCTGGAAACTTGGCTGGGGCAGAGTATCCGAATCAGAACAACAAAGAATACTTGCCGACATTCTAAAACTCGAAAGGTGGATTGTAGACGGGGACCATCCGGCAAAACAGCCTTTACGATTTTCACGGGCAGATACTATTATCTATTTGGATATACCAACGGTCGTCTGCTTGTGGTACATGAGCAAACGACCGCTAGAATATCAGGGCAGGAATAGACTCGGCACAGCAAATGGTTGCCCAGAAAGAATAAACTAGAAACTGCTTAAAAATGGAGCTGCTTTATCCAATTGTCAACCGCCCCAAAGTGTTTGACAGCATGACGCGCTATTCAGAGGGACGCCAAATCATCATCATGCTGTCGGCGGCCAGTGCAGGTCAGAAAGTTTGCGCGCGAGCTAATGCAAAATAGAAATTGCACTTAAACAAAGAGCGCACCTAACAACGGCATGGGACCGACGCGCTTCGCGCAACCTCATGAGCGGCGCTTGGCCTGTTTGTCGTTTTAGTTACGTAGCATACCTTGCCAGCTCCGTGCACGGCTCATGCCACTGTCGTTGGCTGGCTATGGCAAAATTAAAATGAACATAATAAATGCATTGAATAATCGGGAAATAGCAACCGCAATTTGGCTCATGATTATTTTCTTATGGGCGTTGTCAGTCAGTGGCGCTCGGCATTCTATTCGTGATTTACTCAAAACGTTCTTTACCAAGAAAATCATTATTCCGTTGATAGCAATGCTATTTTATATAACGCTCATGGTTATAGTTTTCGAGAAAATTGGCTTTTGGGATATATCCGCTACAAAAGATACAATTCTTTGGACGTTAGGCTCTGCCTTTGCTACATACTTTAGCCTGAACAATGTAGCGCAAGATAGCAATTATTTCAAAAATGTGCTTTTGGACAATCTCAAGTTTGTCTTAATACTGGAGTTTGTTCTAAATCTATATTCATTCAGTCTTCCAGTTGAATTAATCGTAATACCAATCGTCAGTTTTATAGTTATGTTGAATGCTTTTGCGGAGTCGAAGCCAGAATACAAGAAAGTAAGCAGACTGCTCAACTTTATTTTAGGAGTTTTTGGTCTTTATCTCCTTGCCTTTTCGGTTAAAGAAATTGTCCTGGATTTCCAAAATTTTGCATCGATCAAAAATTTAAGAGATTTCTTTTTGCCACCTCTATTTTCCGTCGCCCTTATGCCCTTTGTCTATATCATGGCGTTATTTATGCAATACGAAATGTTTTTTATCCGCATAGACTTTGCCAATAAAAATCCAGATATCGCAAAGTATGCCAAAAGGAAGGTTTTAGCGGCTTGCCATATTAACTTATATAAGGTGAATAAAGTTTCAAAAAAGGCAGGCTTTCCAAAAGTGAATGACAAAAAAGATGTATTAGAATGGTTTAAAAGAAATATTGAATGAGAGAACATGTAATATCCTGCCCAGGGCTGTAAAGCTGTAAAAAATCCTCCCCACCGGCCCAAAATATGCTATAACTATAATCGAAACACCCGGATCGCCGGGCGTTGCAGAAAGCGAGGTCCCGGTATGCGCGACAGGCTCAGAAACTTGGCAGGCAAATATGGCCTCTTCGTGGGGATTGGCTTGGTCTTGCTGGCGTCTGCCGGCGTCTTTTTTGCCCTGCGCGGCCAACCGCGCTCGCCCGTCGAGGGGGGGCCCACCGCGACCGCCGGGGGCCAGCCCGTCCCGATTGCCGTAGGCCAGCCTGGCCCGGCCAACCCGGCGGTCCCAGGCCCAACGACAGGTGAACCGATGCCACAAGCCCAAACCTCCCCCCTGGTCATCCGCTTGAGCGAGGGCAAGCCCCAACCGCAGGCTGCTGCGCCCCTGCCGGCCGCTACCGGGGAACCGCTGCCCGCCGAGCAGGTGGACGCCATCCTGAAGCGCCTGCCGGAACTGCCCGGCGAGGCGGAAGCCCAGGCGGATTTCAAGCTGGCGCTGGAGCCCATCCCGCCGCCGCGCCCGGGCGAGACGATCGAGGAATCTTTCCCGCCGCCGCCGCAGGCTGCGCCCATCCGCACAACCGAAGCCGGCCCGCTGAAAGTGCTGCGCTACGCGCCGCAAGGCGAGATTCCCACCGCGCCCTTCGTCAGCGTCACCTTCAACCAGGCCATGGCGCCCCTGGCGACCCTGGAAGACCTGGCCGCCGCGGACGTGCCGGTAAAGATCGAGCCTTCCCTGCCGGGTACCTGGCGCTGGCTGGGGACGCGCACCCTCACTTTCGAATACGACTCCGGGCTGATCGACCGCCTGCCCAAGGCTACCCAATACCGCGTCACCGTGCCGGCCGGGACCCAATCCGCCAAAGGGGGCGCGCTGGCCGAGGCGGTGGAATGGACCTTCACCACCCCGCCGCCTGCGGTGGTCGCCTCTTACCCATACGACGCGCCGCAGCCCCTGGAGCCGCTGTTCTTCGTGGCCTTCGACCAGCGCATCTCTCCGGCAGCCGTGCTGGAGACGGTGCGGGTCGATGCCGGGGGGCAGGCCGTCCCGGCGGAGCTGGCCAGCGCAGAGCAGGTCCAGGCGGACGAAAAAGTGAAGAGCCTGGCAGGGGGCGCCCAGGAAGGCCGCTGGCTGGCGTTCCGCCTGGCGAAGCCGCTGCCGGCGGATACCCCCGTGACGGTGACCGTCGGCCCGGGCACGCCCTCCGCCGAAGGGCCGCTGCTGACGACCGAAAGCTATTCGTACAGCTTTCGCACCTACGCTCCCTTGCAGATCGTCGAGCACTACTGCAACTGGTCTGGCGGGGATTGCCCGCCTCTCTCCCCGTTTCACATCCGCTTCAACAACCCGATCGACGCCGCGGCTTACCAGGAAAGTATGCTCCGCGTCGAGCCGGAGCTGCCCGGCGCCGCGGTCAATATCTACGGGGAGACGATCGAGATGCGCGGAGCGACCCAGGGCCAGACCACCTACACCGTCGTGGTGAGCGGCGAGCTGCAGGATGCCTTCGGCCAGAAGCTGGGCCAGGAAGCGCGCCTGACCTACACAGTTGGCAAGGCCGAGCCCCGCCTGTTCGGGCAGGAGCAAATCTTCATCACCCTCGACCCGGCGGCGCAGAAAGCGATCTTCCCGGTCTACGCCATCAACTACACGAAGCTCGACCTCAAAATTTACGCCGTCCAGCCGACCGATTGGATCGATTTCAAAAGCTATTTACAGAATCGCTATCGTACCGATCTTTCCCTCAAGCCGCCGGGCCGCCTGGCGCTGGAGAAGACCCTGCGGGTGGAAGCCGCCGCCGACAGCCTGGCGGAAGTCCCCATCGATCTTAGCCCGCTGATGGATGGAGATTTCGGCCATTTCATCGTCATGGTCGAGCCGCCGCTCCCCGACCCGCAGGAACGCTACTACCAGACGGCCCTGGCCTGGGTGCAGGTGACGCAGATCGGGCTGGACGCCTTCGTCGATCACAGCGAGATGGTCGCCTGGGCGACCGGCCTGAAGGACGGCGCCCCGCTGGCAAATGTGAAGGTCTCGGCGCTCGGCGGCCTGGCTACTGCCACAACAGGCCAGGACGGCGTGGCGCGTTTCCCCATCCCCGAGGGAGCGGCCTTCCTGGTCGCCAGTCGCGGCGCCGATACCGCCCTGCTGCCCCGCTCGCCCTACCCCTGGGACGACGGAGGCTGGTACCGCCGGCCCCCATCCGACGAGCTGCGCTGGTACGTCTTCGATGACCGGCAGATGTACCGGCCCGGCGAAGAGGTGCACGTCAAGGGCTGGCTGCGGCGCATCGGCGGCAAGCAGGACGGCGACGTGGGCCTGGCGGGTGAGGCGCTGGCTTCCATACGCTACCGCATCTACGACCCGCAGGGCAACGACCTGGGCGGCGACCAGGCGCAGGTCAACCCCCTGGGCGGTTTCGACCTGGCCTTCAAACTGCCCGAGGCGGTGAACCTGGGCTACGCCCGGCTCGAACTGACCGCCGAGGGCAGCCTGGGCGGGCTGAACAACCCCCAGTACTACCATAACTTCCAGATCCAGGAGTTCCGCCGGCCCGAGTTCGAAGTGACGGCGCGCAACGAGACCCCGCCGCCGTACTTCGCCGGGGAAGGCGCCGTGGTTGCGGTCAAGGCGGCCTACTACGCCGGCGGCCCGCTGCCAGACGCCGAGGCGACCTGGACGGTGGCTGCCTCTCCCGGAGATTACGACCCGCCGGGCTGGCCGGACTATACTTTCGGCACCTGGGAGCCCTGGTGGTGGTCCTACCGGCCGGGGATGGGGGAGGAAATCTACGCCGAGTACGGCGGGGAGGGTGTGCAGACTTATTCCGGCAAGACCGACGCCGGCGGCGAGCACTTCCTGCGCCTGGATTTCGACGGCGGGGAGCCCAGGCCGTTCAGCGTGCGCGCCGAGGCCAGTGTGATGGACGTCAACCGCCAGGCGTGGAGCAGCGCCACGAACCTGCTGGTGCATCCCGCCAGCCTGTACGTCGGTCTGCGCAGCGAGCGCTACTTCGTGGAGCGCGGCACGCCGCTGGAGGTCCAATTTATCGTCACCGACCTGGACGGCAAACCGGCGGCTGACCGCCCGGTAGAAATCCGCGCCGCCCGGCTGGAATGGAAGGTGCGCGGGGGCGAGTGGAGCGAAGAAGAAGCCGACGTGCAGGTCTGCAAGACAGGCTCGCAGGCCGAGCCGGGAAGCTGCACCTTCGAGACGCCGCTGGGCGGCACTTACCGCATCACCGCCGGGGTGTCGGATGCCCAGGGCCGCCGGAACCAGACTCAGTTGACCCGCTGGGTGAGCGGCGGGCAGCGGCCTCCGGCGCGCAAAGTCGAGCAGGAAGAGGTGACCCTGATCCCGGACAAGGAGAGCTACCAGCCGGGCGAGACAGCCCGCCTGCTGGTGCAGTCGCCCTTCAGCCCGGCGGAAGGACTGCTCAGCGTCAGCCGCAGCGGCCTGCTCTACACGAAGCGCTTCCGCATCGAAGACGGCTCGACCACCCTGGAGGTGCCGGTCGAGCAGACGCACGTCCCGAACCTGAACGTCCAGGTGGACCTGGTCGGGTCGGCGCCGCGCCTGGATGATAACGGCGAGCCGGTCAGCGGCATCCCGCCGCGCCCGGCGTACGCCACCGGCTCGCTTAACCTGGATATCCCCCCGCTGCAGCGCAGCCTCTCGCTGGAGGTTGCGCCCGAGGAATCTGAGCTGGAGCCGGGCGGCGAGACGACGATCGCCGTCGCCCTGAAAGACGCCCGCGGCCAGCCCGTGGCCGACGCCGAGCTGGCGGTGGTGGTGGTGGACGAAGCCATCCTGGCTCTGAGCAATTACCGGCTGGCCGATCCGCTGGAGGTCTTCTATGCGACACGCCCCGGGGACGTTTCCAGCCACTACGCCCGCCAGAGTATCCTGCTCGCCGACCCGCTGGCGCTGGCGCAGGAAGCCGGGCTTCGCTCTGGAGAGGTTGCCGGAAATGTCACCATAGAGAAGGAGGTAGCCGCCACCGAGTCGCCTGCATATGGCGCTTACGGAGGGATACCGATGCCTGCCGCGGCGCCGATGCCCGGCGCATGGGGGGAGGCGGACGAGGCCGCCCCGGCGCCGATCCGCGTACGGCTGGACTTCAACCCGCTGGCGGCGTTCGTCCCGTCTGTGCGCACCGGCGCCGATGGCCGGGCGAGCGTGCCGGTGAAAGCGCCGGATAATCTGACCCGCTACCGGGTGATGGTCGTGGCGGTGGATGCTGGCGGGCGCCAGTTCGGCTCCGGCGAGGCGAATATCACCGCCCGGCTGCCGCTGATGGCGCGGCCTTCGGCGCCGCGCTTCCTGAATTTCGGCGACCAGTTCGAGCTGCCGGTGGTGCTGCAGAACCAGACCGGCGCCCCCCTGGACGTGGAGGTGGTCGTGCGGGCGGCCAACCTGGAGCTGACCGGCAACGCCGGGCTGAAGGTGAGCGTGCCGGCCCATGACCGGGTGGAGGTGCGCTTCCCCGCCCGGGCGCAGATGGCGGGGAAGGCGGTGATCCAGGTGGCGGCCGTCGCCGGAAGCTACGCCGACGCGGCCACCGTGGAACTGCCGGTGTACACCCCCGCCACCACGGAAGCCTTTGCCACCTACGGCGTGGTCGACGAGGGGGCCATCGCCCAGCCGGTAGCCGCGCCTACAGGCGTCTTCCCGCAGTACGGCGGGCTGGAGATCGATACTTCTTCCACGGCGCTGCAGGCGCTCACCGACGCGGTGCTCTACCTGGCTTCGTACCCTTACGAGTGCAGCGAGCAACTGGCCTCGCGCATCCTGGCGATTGCCGCGCTGCGCGACGTGCTGACCGCCTTCCAGGCGGAGGGGCTGCCCTCGCCGCAGGCCCTGGAAGCGGCGGTCGAGCGGGATATCCAGCGCTTGCAAGGCATGCAGAACGAGGACGGCGGCTTCCCCTACTGGCAGCGCGGCCGGGAATCGATCCCCATCAACACCATCCACGCCGCCCACGCCCTGCAGATGGCCCGGCTGAAGGGTTTTGCCGTCCCCGACGAGATGCTCAGCCGCGCCGGCGAATACCTGCGCCAGATCGAAAAAACCTACCCCGCCTGGTACGACAAGGAGACGCGCTGGACGCTCTCGGCCTACGCCCTTTACGTGCGCGGGCTGATGGGCGACGGCGATCCCGACAAGGCCGGCCGCCTGTTGGAGCAGGCCGGGCTGGAGAATCTCCCCCTGGATGCGGTGGGCTGGTTGTGGGCGGCGCTGCAGGACGCTCCCCGCTTGGCGAGCCAGGTGGAAGCCATCCGCCGCCACGTGAACAACCGCGTGGTCGAGACGCCCGGGGCGGCCAACTTCACCACCGCCTACACCGACCAGAGCTACCTGCTGCTCAGTTCCGACCGGCGCACCGACGCCATCCTGCTCGACGCCATGATCCGCGACGAGCCGGCCAGCGACCTGATCCCCAAGCTGGTCAACGGGCTGCTGGGGCACACCACGAAAGGGCGCTGGGCCAGCACGCAGGAAAACGTCTTCGTCCTGCTGGCGCTGGATCGTTATTTCAACGCTTTCGAGGCGCAGACGCCGGACTTCGTGGCGCGCATCTGGCTGGGGGAGGCTTACGCCGGCAGCCACGAATACCGCGGGCGCACGACCGAGCGCCACGAGACGGCGGTCCCCATGGCCTACCTGGTCAACCCGGCGCTGGGCGGCGGCGGCACGCAGGACCTGATCCTGAGCAAGGACGGACCCGGCAGGCTGTACTACCGGCTAGGGCTGCGCTACGCCCCCACCGACCTGAAGCTGGACCCGCTAGAGATGGGCTTCGTGGTGCAGCGCCGCTACGAAGCGCTGGACGACCCGGCGGACGTGCGCCTGGACGAGAACGGCGCCTGGCACATCCGGGCGGGGGCACGCGTGCGGGTGCGCCTGACGATGACAACGGACAATCGCCGCTATCACGTGGCCCTGGCCGACCCGCTGCCGGCCGGGCTGGAGATCGTCAACCCGGCGCTGGCCGTTTCGGGCAGCGTGCCCCAGGACCCCGGCGGTCCGGATTTCCGCTACGGCTGGTGGTGGTGGTGGACGTGGTACGAGCACCAGAATCTGCGCGACGAGCGCGCCGAAGCCTTCACGCCCCTGCTGTGGGAAGGCGTGTACGAGTACAGCTACATCGCCCGCGCCACCACTCCCGGCACGTTCGTCGTGCCGCCGGCCAAGGCGGAGGAGATGTATTCTCCGGAGGTGTTTGGGAGGAGCGGGAGCGCGGTGGTGATTGTGAAGTGAGGCAAAAACCGACATGATCATGAAAGAACACATCCTCGCCGGATTGCGCGAGGAATTCCAGCAGTGGGAAGAATTCCTCGCCCGCCTGGACGAAACGCAAACCACCGCGCCGCTTTCGCCTTCGCCGCTGTCGGTCAAGGACGAGATCGCCCACCTGTGGGCCTGGCAGCAGCGCACGGCGGCCCGCGTGGAAGCCGCCCTGCGCGGCGGCGAGCCGCAGTTCCCGGCCTGGCTGCCGGACGCCGACCCCGAAGACATCGACATCACCGACCCGATCAACGCCTGGATCTTCAACGCCTACCGCCAGCGGCCGTGGGCGCAGGTCTACGCGGACTGGCGCGCCGGCTTCCTGCACCTGTTGGAAGCAGCGCAGGAGATCCCCGAAAGGGACCTGCTGGACGCCGCAAAATACCCCTGGCTGGAGGGCTATCCGCTGGCGCTCGTCCTGCTGGGCACCTACGACCACCACCAGGAGCATCTCGAAAAGCTGGCCGCCCGGCTGGGAGAACACGGGATCATCGCTGCCAATGGCTGACATGGGTTTTGCCCATCCACCCCTGGTGTGGGACGCCCACGCCTGCTTCCCGCTGCGCCCGAACGCCGATCTGAGCCAGTTGAAACGCTATAAAGACAGCGGGGTGAGCTTCGCCTCTTTGAACATCGGCATGGATATGGACGCTTTCGACAAAGTGATCCAGGTGCTGGCCGGTTTCAGGAGATATCTCCAGGCCCATCCGGACGAGTATGTTCTGGCGCTCTCGGCGGCGGATGTCCGCCGGGCCAAAGAGACGAACCGGCTGGCAATCGCCTTCGACCTGGAAGGTTCGGAGCCGCTGGCCGGCAATCTCGACCTGGTTTCGTTCTACTACGACCTGGGCGTGCGGCAGATGCTGCTGGCCTACAACCAGGATAACCGCGCCTCGGGGGGCTGCATGGAAGGCAAAACCGGCCTGACTGATTTTGGCCGGCAGGTGATCCGGGAAATGAACCGCGTGGGGATGGTGGTGGACCTCTCGCACATGGGGTCTCTGGCCACGCTGGAGGCCTGCCAGGTCTCTACCGCGCCGGTGATCTTCTCGCATTCCAACCCCAGCGGGGCGCACGAACACGCCCGCAATATCTCGGATGAGCAGATGCGCGCCTGCGCCCGGACCGGCGGCGTGGTGGGCATCAACGGCATCGGCGATTTTCTCGGCGGCACGCGCAGCGAGATGGTGGCGGCGCACATCGAATACGCCATCGACCGGGTAGGGCCGGAGCACGTTGGCATCGGGTTGGATTACGTGATCGACAAGCAGGAGCTGATCGAGTACGTCCAGGCTTACCCGGAAAGGTTCCCGCCGGACAAGTTCCAGGATTACCTGGCCTTCGTCGAACCAGAGCAATTCCCTGAAATTGCCAACCTGCTGCTGCAAAGAGGCCACAGTGAAGCGGTGGTGCGCGGCGTGTTGGGGGAGAATTTTTTGCGGGTGGCGGAAAAGGTGTGGAAATAGGCTGAACGTGGCCACTGACGCCAACGGGCAGGCGCAGTTCACGGCATGGACCGATTTTCCCGGCGGCGGGTCCATCTCGGCCACAGCGACCGAAGCGAGCCAGCGGGCTGGCAAATGCGAAACATGCTATAATCCATTTACGGAGAACAACATGCGCATCGAAGATTTTGTCTAGTTTGAGGAAATCGTCGAAAAGCTGGCCAGTAAACATGGCGTATCTCCGTTTGAAGTGCAGCAAATCTTTGATGCCAAGCCGCATATTCGCTTTATCAGCAAAGGCCGACGCAATAAAGATGAGCATGTCTATGCTGCCTATGGTCAGACCAGCGCCGGGCGTTATTTAGCCGTGTTCTTTATCCACAAGCCTGGCGACCTTGCCTTGATAATTAGCGCCCGTAATATGGATAACAAGGAGCGCAAACGATATGGCAAAAAAAATCCGTGAACCGATCCCCGAATTCGAGACCCTGGAAGAAATTGCCGAATTTTGGGACACGCACAGCACTGCTGATTACCACGACCTGACGCACGAAGTGCAGTTCGAGATCGACCTGGGCGGTCAATCCGATAAACATACGATTACACTGCTTCCCGAACTCAGTGCTGCGATCCAGGCCCTTGCCCGGGCGCAGGGCGTCTCACCAGAAACCCTGGTAAACGTCTGGTTGGCCGAAAAAGTGCATGGATTGGTGTGAAGACCTTGCGGAAATAACCGTTCCGGGCTTACGGAGTACAGGCGGAGATCTTCGAGGAAATGGCCTACGACGTGATGTTGGAGCCCGGCTGGCATTTTGGGTTACGATCATTTTCTGCATCGTGGCCGGATGCAATCCCCGGTTGGGTGGGCAAGACGCATCGATGGCGCAGACAGCCGAAAAGCCGGCGCCCCAGGAAACCTTGAAGCAGACGCCGGAGAAAATATTCATCCTGCAGAGGGGCGTTTTGGATTATTATCTCAACTATCCGAACCATCCGTAAAGACGATGAGATCCGTCAGGATGCATATTCCAGCGCCTGGCGAATATCTTCAGCTTCCAGGTCGGGATATTCTTCCAGGATTTCATCCATTTGCTTTCCATGCGCCACCAGGTTCACGACCAATGAAACCGGGATGCGCATACCGCGGATACACGCCTGCCCGGCCATAATCTCTGCATCAAAGGTGATACGATCATAACCTAACATGAATACGATTACCATCCTTTCAATGATATAATAAAGCAAAGGTTAATGAAGGTTAAGCTGTGAAACATTTCTTATACCACTGTAGTTGAGCTTGTCGGCAGAACGCTGGTCAGCGTTCATTGAACCGTTTGCAGATGCCAGGGATTCTCTGAGCAGATTCCCCCTGCCTCCTCGATCCGTTGGCATATGCCAGCGGATTTTTGTTTTGGGCCGCCAGACGGTCCCAGGAGGCGAATATTGAGCCCGTTTTCTAAAACCAATTGACCCGACTCGTAGAACCACCTGCCATCTTTAGATGGCTATTTTCGCTTAAAAAATCTTGCTGCTCAGGAGAGTCAAAAAATGTTGGAAAGGTTAACCAAGTTCTTTGCTTCGCGTTGGGGGATCATCCTGGTGGGTGCAGTGATCGGCATTCTGGGGCCGGTGCTGCAAAAGCTGGGCAACCCGGCCAATATGGGCATTTGCGTGGCCTGTTTCGAGCGCGATATCGCCGGCGCGCTGGGCCTGCACCGGGCCAATGTGGTGCAATACATTCGCCCGGAAATCATCGGCTTTGTGTTGGGGTCTATGGCGGCAGCGCTGCTGTTTCGAGAGTTCAAGGCCCGCGCCGGGTCTGCGCCAATCGTGCGCTTTGTGTTGGGCGCCTTCGCCATGATCGGGGCGCTGGTCTTTTTGGGCTGTCCCTGGCGGGCTGGTTTCCGCCTGGCAGGCGGCGATATGACCGCGCTGGTCGGCGTCATCGGCCTGGCGGGCGGCATCTGGATCGGGGTGTTGTTCCTGCGTTCGGGCTACAACCTGGGACGCAGCCAGAAAACTTACCCGGCGGTGGGCTGGATCATGCCGCTCTTGATGGTCGGGCTGCTACTGTTGGTGATCTTCAAGCCTGTGTTCAGTGAAGGCGGGCCGATCTTCTTCTCTGAAAGCGGGCCTGGCTCGCTGCATGCACCGCTTCTGGCATCCTTAGGGATTGGCCTGCTGATCGGCTTCCTGGCGCAGCGCACCCGCTTTTGCACCATGGGGGCAGTGCGGGATGTGATTTTGATGCGAGATTTCCACCTGTTCAGCGGGTTTGGCGCCTTGCTGGTCTTCGCCTTCCTCACCAACCTGCTGCTCGGCCAGTTCAAGCTGGGGTATACCGCTATGCCAGTCGCCCACAGCAGCCTGGTATGGAACCTCCTGGGCATGGTACTGGCCGGGCTGGCTTACACCCTGGCGGGCGGTTGCCCGGGGCGACAGTTGTTCCTTGCCGGCGAAGGAGATGGCGATTCGGCCATCTTCGTGCTGGGCATGATCACCGGGGCAGGCATCGCCCATAACTTCAGCCTGGCATCGAAAGCCGACGCGGTCGTGGATGGCGTGTTGAAGGTCGGCGGGCCGTCTTCGTTTGGCATGATCGCCGTTATTTTAGGTCTGGTCGTTTGCCTGGCAATTGGGTTTACCATGCGCCAAAAGGCTTAAGGAGAGATATGATGAGCACTACTGTTGATGCACGCGGGCTTTCTTGCCCGCAGCCCGTAATCATGGCTCAAAAGGCCATTGCAGAAGGCAAATTCCCGGTCGAGGTGTGGGTAGATACGGTCACTTCACGCGAAAACGTGCGCCGGATGGCCGAGCGGCTGGGCTGCAAGGTGTCCATTGCCCAGCAACAGGATGAATTCAAGCTGGTGTTGACCCAATGAACCCTGCCGCGCCTGGTTTTCCTTCTTCACGTACGAAGGATGGCGCGCTGTACCTGGATAACGCGGCGACTTCCTGGCCCAAACCGCCAGGAGTCGCCCGATCCATGCGCCATTTTTTGGATGAGGTGGGGGCCAACCCGGGCCGTTCGGGACACCGTATGTCCATCGAGGCCGCGCGCATCGTGTACGCGGCGCGTGAGACGATCGCGGCTTTATTTGGCGCTCCAGACCCATTGCAAGTCATTTTCGGTCTCAATGTCACCGATGGCATCAACCTGGCCCTGCACGGCCTGCTGAAACCGGGCGATCATGTGGTTACCTCCAGCATGGAGCACAATGCAGTCATGCGCCCGCTGAACAACTTGCAGCAGCAAGGCGTTACCTACACGCGCCTCGCCTGCCAGGCGGATGGAACCCTGGAACCGGCCCTGGTAGAGCAAGCCGTACAGTCAAATACCAAACTGATTGTACTGAACCAGGCATCGAACGTGTGCGGTACCTTGCTGCCGGTGCGGGAGGTGGGACGGATCGCGCGTCAGAAGGGCTTGCTTTTCCTGGTGGATACAGCCCAATCGGCGGGCGCCGTTCCCATTGACATGGAAAAGGATAGCATTGACTTGCTGGCCTTCACCGGGCATAAATCCCTTTACGGGCCAATGGGCACAGGCGGGCTGGTGATTGGCGGGCGCCTCGATCCGGCAGAGATCTTCACCATCCGCCAGGGAGGTACCGGCAGCCGATCTGAACGCGAGGTACAGCCGGATTTTTGCCCGGATCGTTTTGAAAGCGGGACACCCAATGCAGTGGGGTTGGCGGGTCTGCTGGCGGCGTTGGAATGGCTGCAAGCGCAGGGCGTGGAACAAATCCAGGCGCACGAGGAAGCGCTCTGTGCGGCGCTGTTGGAAGGCCTGGTCAACATCCCTGGCGTGACCGTCTACGGGCCTCAAAAGGCTGCCCTGCAGACCACCACAGTCGGCTTCAACATCCAGGGAATGGAGCCTTCCACGGTCGGCCTGCGGCTGGATGAAGAATACAACATTCTCTGCCGGGTGGGGCTGCACTGCGCTCCCGCCGCGCACCACACCCTGGGTACCTTCCCGGCCGGCTGTGTGCGCTTTGGGTTGGGAGCGTTCAACACATTGGACGATACCCAGCAGGCTGTGGCCGCCGTAGAGGCGCTGGCCAGGGAGGCCAGATGAGCGCCGAGTATGCCGTTATCCTGGTCGATTCAACCAGCCATGCCTTGCGCATCGAGAAGCTGTTGGGCAGCCAGGGCCTGGCCTGCAAGCTCATACCGGTGCCGCGCCATCTTAGCTCTGACTGCGGCGTGTGCGTGCGCATCCTGAAACAGGACGTGCAAATGATCCAGACACTGCTGAGTGAACAAAAGATTGCTTTCCAAACGATTGAGGTAATATGACGCCCAGCGAACAAAAAATCCGCCTGACGGCTTTGTCAAGCTGTTCTGGGTGAGCGTCCAAATACAGCGCCCAGGCGCTGGCGCAGGTTCTGCGCCCTATACAACATATCTTCCAGCCAGAGCAGTACCCCGACTTGCTGGCTGGCCTGAGCCAGCCGGACGACGCTGCCATCTGGAAGCTGGATGAGCAGCGCGCCCTGGTGGCGACCACGGACTTCTTCACCCCGGTGGTGGATGATCCTTACGACTATGGCTCCATTGCAGCCGCCAACAGCCTTTCGGATATCTACGCCATGGGGGGCACGCCTTTCCTGGCGTTGAACATCGCTGCCCTGCCTCCCCAGTTGCCTCCTGAAGTGGCCTCTGAAATCCTGCGCGGCGGGGCAAAGAAAGCCGAAGAAGCAGGGGTGGTGATTGCCGGTGGGCATACCGTGCAGGATAAGGAGCCGAAATATGGGCTGGCGGCATTGGGTTTTGTGCCCATAGATCGTATTTTGAACAAAGGCGGCATGCGGCCAGGAGATATCCTCTTCCTCAGCAAGCCGATTGGCAGCGGAGTGATCACATCCGCGATAAAGACGGATAAGATCGGCGCCGAGGAGGCCGTCGAAACGATCCGATGGATGAAACGCTTGAACCGGGATGCGGCCATGTTGGCCGCCCGGCATGGTGTGCGAGCTGCCACCGATATCACCGGTTTCAGCCTGTTAGGCCATGCCTGGGAAATGGCCGCCGCTTCGGGCGCAGGCATGCGCTTTGACTTCGAGCAAATTCCCCTTTACCCGGATGCAGCGCGCCTGGCGGCAGCGTGGTGTTTCCCAGGAGGCGGCTTCGACAATGCTGAATATTTCGGGCCGCATGTGAAATTTGCTCCACAGATCAGCCAGGAACAGCAAATGCTGCTCTTCGACCCGCAAACCAGCGGCGGGCTGCTGTTTGCCGTTTCGCCGGAACGGGCCGCGCTGTGTGGGCAAGATGCGGCCGCCCAACAGATTCCCCTGTGGCAGATTGGGGAGGTAACCGCAACGGGTATTCTTGAGGTTATATAGCTATGCTTTGAGTCTGCGCGGGCACGGCGCCAGCGAAGGCCGCGCCGGGCTTCGCTGGCGGATTACGTGAAGGACGTGGAACAGGTGGTGATGGAAAATCCATGCACCTTCTGGTAAACGAGTAGCGACCTGGGTATTATAATAAAAGAGACTGGACAAAAACAGTACCACCTTCATCGACAATCCGTTCACAATTTCCAAAGAAATTTCCCAAAATGAAAAAACACAATATCTTTCTTTTGATTGCCGGCCTGCTCAGCGCAGGCGTAGCGGTGTTTCAAGCCGCCATTTCCTTCGTGCCCGAGTGGAGCGCGTATTTCGGCGCCGGCGAGGCGCTGGTCTCCAACCCGACGTTGCTGCTGGTCGCCGGGCTGGTAGTGACGGTGCTCTTCGCGATCACCGGCCTGTACGGGCTGTCGGGCGCAGGCGTCATCCGCCGGCTGCCTCTGCTGCGCACCGCGCTGATCGTGATTACCCTGGTCTACATTTACCGGGGCATCCTTTTTATCCCACAGTTGCTGGTCACGATCGGTACGCTGCCCTCGCCAGAACCGATGCCTCTCCAATACCTGCTGTCGTCGCTGGTGGCATTGATCATTGGCCTGCTCTACCTGGTTGGGTTGGTCGCCGGCTGGAAAATGATCTCCCCTAAAAAGGCTGCGGCTAGTTGATGGGGGGAGTATATCGTAGCGTAAAGGCGGTCGGCTGCAAAGGCTTGCTGGGCGGCCTGATTCTCATCAGACTCCTTCGATTTCATGTTAACCTCCTGGTATGATGTCCAGACTCATATCCAATGCTGTCTTTCGCGCCGCCAGACAGAATCCCTCAGGCGCAGCGGACGGTCGCTCCGCTCCTGCCGCTGCAGCCGGTGTTGGGCTGCTAACCTATTTTTCTAAATATTCCATCACTAGAAACCTCCCACAATCCATCACCGTCAACAGTGGAAATTATCTTCACTTGATCAGGAGACCAAATAAGTGTGACTACCACTGAATTCTCTTTCGGCATCTTCGTGATATCCCACACAGCTGAATGAGAAACCACACCTCGATCAACGCACCAAAGAAGTTTCATATCGCCAAGTCGTTTTAGCAACATTCTGGAATCGCCGTCGGTTATATCGACAAATGTATACTCCGAAATATTATTGAATGCAAGCAACATATAGTGAAACTTTATTGGCAAAGAACCAACTGGCTTTTCTAGGAGCCTGCCAAAGCGGAAAACAGAAGATATTTGTTCGGCAAATCCGATTCTTTGTGGTGGAGGCAATTGGAGAGAATTACAGTTTGAACATATGAACTGATCTATTTCCAACGGCATTTGACAAAGATGGCATACTAATGCCGGAACTGGAATGGAAGATTGTAAGGACTGTGCTACTTGAGTTTTGAATTGGTCGATACATTTACCCAATACTTTCTTGCCGAACAATAAAACCTCATAAGCAACATCCTCTGCAATCTCCAAGAAATATGGAGCTGTTACGCCAAAAGCATTTGTAAAATGTAAGAACGTTGGATAATTGTTGGAAGAGTGCGCGACATCTCTCGTATTACAGACCTCCGCTATAAGCCTTTGTCTTGTTACCTCAGCCCCCCATTCTGGCATGAAAGCCACAACATCTGATTCAATATAATTCCAGAAATCTATAAAATTCGAAGATTTTTCAGGAGACGAATCTATGCCTCGGATACCGAACCAACGCGAGTAATAATTCGGTAAAAACAAAGATTCAAGCCCATTACGAGGGAGGACAACCTTATCGTCTGACCTAACTTTTTCAATGCTAGAACTATCTCTGGCTTCTACATGGACAAACGCTCTACTCTGCACAGTATGTGTCTCGCCGACTAGTCTAGCTAATTCACCTAGACGGCCTCTATCGCCATCAATTATAAGAACACGTAACGCTCTAAACAAATCCGGATAATGACAATAGTTTTCAATTGAGCGAACAAGAGCAAGCCTTAATAGTAAAAGCTGCTGACGAAGACCTATGATCTTGTCGCCAACAGTATACGATGTTTCATGCAAACCTTGCGGCCTCTGGTATGGCATAGAAATTTTGCCTTTCTTCTGCAATTAGCTACCAACAGTTTGCGTTACTGGCGACGGGAGTGAACAATGTTTGGGAGCAGAGAAAACTCGAAGCCAGAAATTTGCCCGAAAACGGCGACGCATCCCCGTCGCCCAGTGCACGCTGTGTTGGGCGGCCAGCCAAACTTTAAACCGGCTTAATCATGATGTGTTGGTTCTCTCTCCAATACGCTATCGATCTGGACCATCTGATCATCTGTAAGGGGTCCAAAGTTGACCGCTGCGATGTTCTCTTTGACTTGCTCGAAAGTTCTGAAGCCGGGAATGGGGATACTCCGTCTACTGCGTGCCCAGATCCATGCCAGTGCGCCTTGGGGTAAGGTCCTGCCATCACGGGTCAGAATATCACGCACCTTGTCCAGCTTATCCAGTAGAGGCACAAAGAATATTGCCTCGCGCTGTCGAAAATCGTCCCTGGATAACAAGGTTTTGTAATTTTCCGCGGTATACTTCCCCGTCAAAAACCCCATTCCAAGGATACCTCTCGCGATGCTGGCCTGATCGAATTCTTCGCAGAGAGCTAAGGGTTCGGGCGCATCCTCCAGGACGTTCAAGTTATGTTGAATTGCCGTGCAGTGTTCGCCTTGAGCAAACATGCGGATACATGCAGGATCCTCGGTACTCCACCCATAGTATCGGATTTTTCCTTCTGCTACCAGCCTTTCGAGAATCTCGATGACTTCCTCTGCATATTCCAGCAGATCGTAGTCCATCTGGTGATATTGGTATAGATCAATGTAATCTGTCCCCAAACGCCGCAGGCTATCTTCGCATTCCTTACGAATATTTCCGATGAGCGCCCTTGCGCTCGGATAACGCCCAAACCAGTTTTCGTTTTCATCCATCCATTTCCCGAATTTCGTAGCAATCACGACTTCGTCTCGTTTTCCCGCAAACGCACGCCCCAAAACCCTTTCACTATGCCCCGCGCCATAAGCAGGTGCGGTATCAAAAAAGTTGATCCCTGCATCGAACGCATATGCAAGCGTACGGATGGATTGCTCATCATCCACTTCGCCCAGAAAGAATACCGGCGCGTGGTTCCCGGCTGTGCTATCCAGAAGATACCCTTCTCGATCTTCCATCTTGCCCCCAATTTCCATGCAGCCAAGCCCCAGGGCGCTGACCTCGATCTCACTTCGACCCAGTCGTCGTTTCAACATAGGCTCTCTCCTGTAGATCTCTCATTCACCCAAAATTGCTTCGATTTCCTGCATCTGCTCGTTCGATAATGGCCCGAATTGAAGGGATCGGGCATTCTCTTCAACCTGCTCCTGATTTCTGAAGCCGGGAATAGGGATAATTTGTGGCCCGCGCGCCCAGAGCCATCCTAACGCTGCCTGGGCCAGCGTACGACCATCGCGCTGCAGGACCGTGCGGATCGCTTCCAGCATATCCAGTTGATCTTTTTCTGTTCCCTGCAAATCCCAAAACAGGGAGCGGGCATCGTCTTTGGGGATCCGGCTATCTTTATGGTACTTGCCGGTGAGAAGTCCCATCCCCAATGGTCCGCGGGCAATGCTGGCTAAATTCGATCCTTCGCAGAGCGACTGCATGGGCAAATTGCGTTCGAGAATGTTGTAGTGGTATTGAATTGCGGTACAGTGAGCGCCTTGCGCAAATATCCGCGCCCGCTCCAGAGAGCCTGTGCTCCATCCGTACCAACGTATCTTGCCCTCTGTGACCAGGGCTTCGAGAATTGGCAACAGATCCACCGCCAATTCTGCCGGATAATCACTCCAATGGAACTGGTACAGGTCTACGTAATCGGTGTTGAGCCGTCGCAAACTGGCTTCGCAAGCCGTACGAACATACTGCTCCGTAACAATGCCGTTGGGATGGCGATGCCCCAGCCAGGTCCGATCTTCTTCCTCGAATACATCACCAAATTTGGTGGCGATAATGACGCCATCGCGTTTTCCGGCCAACGCCTGTCCCAAGATGCGTTCACTATGGCCGGCGCCATAGGTATCGGCGGTATCGAAGAAATCGATACCCAAATCCAAGGCCCGCTGAATGGCGCGAACGGACTCGTGATCGTCGACCTCTCCCCAGCTCAAGTAGCCCGGGTAGGCCGCGTCTGCGCTGCGCAGCGGCCCGCCGATGGCCCAACAACCCAGCCCTATAGCACTCACTTGAATACCACTTCTCCCCAGGCATCGTGTTAACATTTCCTTGCCTCCTCGCAATCTGCCAAAGGTTTGCGTTAGCTGCGCCGGGATGGGGACGGCGAAGCCGTCCAACTGGGAAAAGGCTAAGGCGTAGAATTTAGAACCCAGTTACAATTATACCGGCAATTGCCATCATCATTCCAATCTGGCCGGGTCATATCTTCGGCCAGGCAAAATGACCTCAGTCGAATAAGGTATAATTGCAGCGGTAATCTAGCACGAGAAGAGTGGGCATATGAAACCAGAAAATGAACTGGCGATGATTGTAGCCTTTTATTTATCAAAGTTTGGAAAGATGGGCCTTGAAAGACTTGGCTATCAATCCTACACGCAGGCATTTAATGTCGTTGGTGGTAGTCTGGGAGTAAAACCGAATTCTGTCAAAAATTGGCGGGACGAGTTTGATCCATATTACGATAACAAACGGAAAGGTTGGTATCAACGTGAAATTCGACCTAGCCGTCAACAAGTATTATTCGCTTTTGACAACTTGAGTGAACAGGCACTGAGAGCAATTATCCTGAACATAATCAGGCCCGAATCACGCCCACAAGTTCAGACTGAACTTCGTTCCACTTTGCGCGAAATCAAGGACTTAGAGGAAACGAAAAATATAAAGAAGAGAAGTGAGTATATACCCCGCGGCCCAACGGGCAGAATGGCGGAAGAATTTTTTATCTCGAATTTTCACGCAGGCTCAACACCGTTCGAAGGTACTCTGAAAGATTGTCGTGACGATGGTGTAGGTTTTGATTTTGAAGTCATCAAAATGGCACGACAAACTCTCATAGAAATCAAGGGGATGGCTAAACAAACAGGCGGAATTACCTTCACCGATAAGGAGTGGAAAGTTGCAAACGAAGCACGTGAAAACTATTTTTTGGGCATAGTCACACATGTTTTTGAATCGCCCAAAATAGGCTTCGTGCAAAACCCGGCTCAAAGTTTCATTCCGAGCTATCATGCCTACACGACGGTTGTTGTCAATTGGGTTATCCACGCGGATCAACTCATTGACGCCGAATATATCTGACCAGATTATTACCTTGATAAATACATCCCACCTCGTGGGTACTCAAAGGTTTTACCATCGGAAACACGCAATATACGCACTGTATAGCAAAGCTATGTTCAAATTGGAATTCAACAAGATTCACTCGTCTCAAACCTGGGTAGCAGCAATTCTTGATTGTGCCAGACAATATCCAAGTGGAGACATTGAAAAACGACTTGTAGGCGCAACATTAACAAAGTGTTTCAAAAAGATAACAATCCCCAATCATCCAGCTCATGCCGGCGACAGGCAAACAGAACGCGTTGGCGATTTTGCAATTTCGCAATCGGTTTATCATGTAACCTCCGCGCCATCCAGAGATGTCTTACAAAAATGCGCCAGGAATGTCAAAGCCGGTCTACATCCGATCCTGTTAATTCCGCGCGAGCAAGAAAACAGAGCACGCATCCTGGCGCAGGATGAAGGCGTTGATAACGATGTAGCGATTATCTCCATTGAAAATTTCGTCGCGGTGAATATCATCGAGATTGCAACTGAAGAGAACAAAGATTTCTTCAGCGTCTTGAAGGAAATTGTGGAAATTTACAACCGGCGGTTGTCGGAAGTTGAAACAGATTTATCTTTGCAGATCGAAGTCCGTTAGATACAAGTCGTAATTGACTGCAAGAAGTCTGCCAGCTAACTCGCATGAAAAACAGCAAACTTACCCATCACTTGCTAAAAGACCGCCCGATGACAATGGTCAGTATCCGCATTCCCGATGATGTCATCGACGATCTCAAACGGGTTGCCCCGATGCTTGGCTTTTCTGGATACCAGGCGTTGATCAAAGCCTATATTGGACAGGGATTGCGTTCGGACCTGGAGCGACTCGAAGGCAGCGTGGAACTTGCTGCGCTGGTCGAAAGCCTGCGAAAGAAAGGGGTGAAGGAAGAGATCATCTCATCTGCGATAGCAGAAGTCCAGGGCGCCACACGATGATCATGCGGTCAGGCAAGGGCTGCAAACCCTGTCCTCCCTGCTGCCTTAGCCAAAGAATCGTGCGCGATGAAACCGGGATGAGCATACCACGCTGTCTGGCTATAATCCCTATGTCAAAGGTGATACAATCATAATCTAACGTGACTACGAATGCGATTCTTTCAATCGGGTTATTCCCAGCAGAGCGCTGCAAAGGGAAATTTACGACACCATGCCAAACCATCGCTTCAACATACTCCCCTGCCTGGATTCAGCCGCAATGGCTGCCTCCCGGAAACGAGAATTGGACATTCCCAGGGATGTTGCTGCGGCGCTCGGCCAGTCTGCGGTCGAAGCCGCCCGCAAAGGTTATTACCTCACCCCGGCCGACGTGAAAGTCGATTGGAGCCAGGCTGTGCAGGCAGCTTGCTCCGCCAAAAGAAGCATACGACCCAACGACCCGCTGCCGGCCGGCAAAGGCGGCCCGTTCGCCGAGACACGCATCCAGGTGAGCAACGAAACCACACTCAGCGCAGCGCACCGGCTGGCGGAACGCGGGTTGCGCCCGCTGGCGCTGAACTTTGCCAGCGGGGTTCGTCCTGGGGGAGGCTTCCTGAACGGAGCCCGGGCCCAGGAAGAAACATTGTGCCGGTCCAGCGCCCTCTACATGACCCTGGCCAGCGATGCAATGTACACAGAACACAGCCAGCGCCCGCGGCCCGATTCGACCGATTGGGCCATCCTTTCGCCGGATGTCCCTGTCTTCCGCTCCGATGACGGCACAGAGCTGCTGCAGCCCTGGCTGCTCAGCTTCATTACCTGCGCCGCGCCGTATGCGCCCGAAATCGGCCAACCTGAAGCCGGAGACCTGCTGCAGCGGCGCATCCAGCGCGTCCTGACCATCGCACAAGCCTACGGCTATGCAGCGCTGGCGCTAGGCGCGTGGGGCTGCGGTGCGTTCGACAACGACCCGCAGCGCACGGCGCGGGATTTCCGCCAGGCCCTGGAAAGCGAATTCCGTGGCGCCTTCTCGGATATCGTATTTGCCATCGCGGATTGGTCGGCGGAGAGGAAATTTCTTGGACCATTCCGGGATGTTTTGGCTGCGTGTGAATAATCCATAATTCTGAAGGCTTGATATGAAAGTTCATATTTATTCTCAGCAGTTGAGGTCTTTCTTACTCAGCAAGGTAAGCGGAGATTACTGGCCCGCATTTTTGATAAATTCTTATTTTGCGGCCATGATTTCCATGTACATAAATGAGGCAGAGCCCAGTTGGGATTTCTCGATTTTCGACGGGATAATGGTAGCTATAAGCGTCGTTGCCTTATTTATGCTGTTAACATTTTTAGGCAATCGATGCGTCACTTCTGTATTGAATTCATTTCACGGAAAATTATCCGACATTTCGGCGTTTTTCTGGGGCTTACTCATTGGAGCTGCAGTGGTCATAGGCGGAAACTATATTCTTTTTATCCTTCTCTACCCGGCAGATTTTTGGAATTTGGTGGATTTTTACGCGTGGATCTATATGTTTTGTGCCTTTCCTTGTGTAGCCACAACTGTGATATTGGCTTATAAAGCACAAAGAGTAAATAGAGCAGCCGCTTCAGAAGTAGCCACAAACACCGACGATGCAAAGAAACTCGTACAAATAGAACTGCACGGGGCATTATGGGCAATGCAAGCTACTTTTGTTGGCTGCATTGCTCTTATTGTGTTTGATGCTGTTTTCGACTCTACTCCTGAGGAACTTCGCTCGGATTATTACTATTTGCGAGTCTTCATTGGATCGATCATACCATTGGGAGCTTTCCTGTCAGCATCTTTACCTATCGCTTTACCGGGAGGATATTGGCTGGGTTCAATGATCAGAAAAGCCGACCATAGCGACGCATTGACGGAAGGGAAGGCCATCACACTTGGCGCGCTATCGGGGATATTAACAATTACAGTGGTTTTCATCATTGCGGGATTTTTGTGCTTCCCGACCAACGACGTGTGTTTTGCAGATTTGGATGGAGTTGCCGATATCCTCAACCTTTATCCATATCAACAATACTCCTATATCTTCAGGTGGACGATTGCAGCCTTTGCAGGCGCCGTGGTCGGAAAAAGATTGTTTGTGCTGAGTAGCAAACAAAAACTTTAGGAGACAAAGCAATGGAATGAACTTGTTTACAGCCTCGTACATTCCTGTTATATTGGTTCTATGGAAACGACCGACTTGCCCAAGTTGGATAAAACTGCCTTTACGCTAACCTCACTCAGCGGGCCTTCCGATGAGAAGGAATACTGGCTTACGAAATCGCCCTACGAACGTCTCATAGCACTCGAAACAATGCGACAAATCATCTATGGCTACGATCCGCTTACCACCCGACTTCAAAGAGTTTTTGAAGTTACTCAAAGAACATAGTCTCCACCTCTGGCCCGCCGACAACAAACCAATGGTCCACGTCCCCGCCGGCGAATTCCTCTACGGCGAGCAAAAGCAGAGGCTGTACCTGCCCGAATTCTGGATCGACCGGGCGCCGGTGACTAACGCCGAGTTCGCCCGCTTCGTGCAGGAAACGGGTTACCGGACGGCAGCCGAGCGCAGCGGGATCGGCTGCGCCAATACCGGGGAAAAATGGGAAGACCTGCCCGGCACGGACTGGCGGCACCCCGGCGGCCCGGGGACGGATATCGCCAGCAAGGCCGACCACCCCGTGGTGCAGGTGACCTGGGAAGACGCCGCAGCCTACGCCCGGTGGGCGGGCAAGCGGCTGCCCACCGAGCAGGAATGGGAAAAGGCGGCGCGCGGCGTGGACGGGCGGCAGTACCCGTGGGGAGACCAGGCGCCGGCGCCCGATCTGTGCAACTTTGGCCGGCACGCCGGCAGGACGACGCCGGTGGGCCGGTATTCGCCGCAGGGCGACAGCCCCTACGGCTGCGCCGACATGTCCGGCAACGTCTGGGAATGGACCGCCAGCGACGACGAGGAAGGCGGCGGCAAATTGCTGTGCGGGGGCGGCTGGTCGCACCCCGGCGAGTACGTGCGCATCGTGCTCCGCTCGCCGCACCACCCGGACGACCGCTACGATACCGACGGCTTCCGCTGCGTCGTCGAAGAGCTACCGGAGGAGTGAGAGCAAGCGTTGGGCTTTGAACCTAAACAATCGCTATCTGCTCGACGAAATAAGGAGACAACCAACATGGAGTTCAATAACCTGGGACGCACCGGCGTGAAGGTGAGCCGCCTGTGCCTGGGCTGCATGAATTTCGGCGGGCGACAGGACGAAGCCGGCTCGCTGGCCATCATCCAGGCGGCGCTGGCGGCGGGGATCAATTTCATCGACACCGCCAACGTGTACGGGCACGACCCGGCGAATTTCAACTTCGGGCGCGGGCGCAGCGAGGAGATCGTGGGCAAGGCGCTGAAGCAGAGCGGCGCCCGCCCGCAGGTGGTGCTGGCGACCAAGGCCTATTTCCCCATGTCCGGCGATCCCAACGCACAGGGCAGCAGCCGCCGCCACCTGATCGAGCAATGCGAGGCTTCGCTCAGGCGCCTGCAAACAGACTGCATCGACCTGTACCAGCTCCACCATCCATCGAACGAGATCCCGGTCGACGAGACGCTGCGCGCCCTGGACGACCTGATCCGGGCGGGCAAGGTGCGCTACATCGGCACCAGCTTGTTCGCCGCCTGGCAACTGGTCGAGTCGCTGTGGGTTTCGCAGCAATGCCATCTCAACCGCTTCGTCTGCGAGCAGCCGGCCTACAATATGCTGGACCGGCGGGCAGAACGCGAGCTGATCCCCATGGCGCAGACCTACGGGATTGCGGTCATCCCCTATTCGCCGGCGGCGGGCGGCTTCATCTCGGGCAAGTACCGGCGAGGGGCGCCTCCCCCACCCGATTCGCGCTTCGACAAATTCTGGCAGCGCGCCGCAGGGCGGCATTATTCGGAAGCGGCCTTCGCGGTTTTGGACGTGGTGGAAGCGTTGAGCCAGGAGAAAGGCTGCACGCCCTACCAGCTCGCCCTGTCGTGGTGCATGCAGCAGCCCGGCGTCACCAGCCCGATCATCGGGCCGCGCACCCTGCAGCAACTGGAAGACGCCCTGCCGTCGTTGAGCGTGGCGTGGAGCGCCGCCGACTTCGAGCGCATCGACGCCGTCGCCCCGCCCGGGCGCGCCACCGTCCCCTACTACGGATACGACGGCATGGCCTGGGTCACCTGGGGGCCGCACCAGCATCGCTGGTGAGGCATCTGCTTTCACCGCGCCTCACCGCCGGCCATGATCCGGTCGACGTCCGCTTTCAACTGCTCCAGGCTGTCGATCTCGTCCCAATATCCCACCACCGTCCCGGCGCGGTCCACCAGGAACAATTCGGGGATGGCGGTGACACCGAAGCGCTCCCGCAGCGGCAGGCTATCCCGGCTGCGCACGTTCACCCGCACCACCCGCAGCCGGTCGCCGTATGCGCCTTCCAGCCCATTCACGATGGGCGCCGCCTGGCGGCAGGCGCTTCAGAGCGGCGAATAGAAAACGTACAGTTCCAGGGGCGCGGCGGGCGCTGCGGCCGCCGTCTCGACTGGCGACAGTTGTAGCGGGACGCTCCCGCCCGGGGTGGCCTGGCCCGAGGCGGGCGCTACGACGGGCAGCTCTGCGGCGGGTGGGGTAGCGGGAAGCGGCGCAGGCCGGGTGGCGCAGCCCGCCACGCCCGGCGCCAGGAACAGCACGCCGGCCAGCAGGAGGGAAATGCACGCTTCAAACTGCCGTCCCATCCGGTCTCCTTACCGGGTCACCACCGGCAGGTAGACCTTGTCTAACTGGAAGACGATCTTCAGATCGCGATTTAACAGGTCATAATAGCTGATGCGAGGCCTGCCGCTGGACGAAAGCGCAATCGATGGTTTCCAGCCGGTATTCCGGTTGGCGTCCACCGTCTGCACGATCCAGCTATTTCCTTTCCGGGTGATGTAGTGCAGGCTGTTCCCATTGGGGAATACCCAGGCGGCCAGGTGCGGCGTTCCGCTGCGATCCACTGCCAGCGAGAAACACTCTTCGCCTTGAGCATCCACCACCACCCCGGTCGACCAGAGACAGGTATACGGCGGATCGACGTTGCACGAACTGCTGCGGCTGGAGAAGGCAAGGTTCATCCCGACGCTGTCCAGGTAGGCCGCCATGGCCTTCCCGTTTTGATCGACCACGATCGCCGCGCCCACCCCGGCCCCGCTGCCGGCAATCTGCTCGATGATCCACCAGCCCAGCGCATTTTTCGTCAGATTGTACAGGACGTTTCCTTCGTAGTAGGCGATAAAGGGCGTCTTCGCCGGGCTCAAAGCCAGCGCAACGCCCCCGCCGCCCGTGGCGCTGCCGGAAACCACCAGGTTCTTCGACCAGCCCGAGCCGGTCCAATAGGTGTACCACAGGTCGTTGCCCTTGCGGTAGACAAAGTGCGGGTATCCGGACCCATCCGGCTCCAGCGCCATGCCAAAACTCTGGTAAATGGATGAAGTGACGCCGGTATCGACCAGCAACGGCGCCAACCAGTTGGGGCCGCTCAACCAGCTAATATACAGGTTACTACCGTGGAGAAGACCGACTGCCGGATTATTGGCGGGGTCTACCGCCAGCACCGAAAAGCAGCTCGCCGACCCGCTGTTGTCGATGATGTTGGACATCGAGGCGCCCACCCCGATCTCGTATTGAAGGTATTTCAACGTGCTGTTGGTGGAGTCGAAATAACTGGCGTGCAGACGCCCCAACTGATCCACCGCCAGGGAAGAACAATCGCCCACCTCGTGCCCTCTGGTAGCCACCGTGTACGGCGCCAGCCAACTGGTGCGATCGTGGTCAACGAAGTTCAGGTTGCCGCTGGCGGTGTTGAAGTGGACGACGTGTGGGGTCGTGCCAATCACCGCCAGCGAAACCCATTCCGCCGCGCTGGCGCTGGCGTCGACTGTTTCGGCGGTAGACCAATCGTCAACCGCGTTCCGGTAAGAATATTTGAGGCCATCCCGCTTCCAGGCCAGGCGCGCCTTGCGGGTAGTACCGGCGGTATCGTATGCCAGCGAAACGTAGGCCGGCGTGCCCGTAACGACGACCTCATGGCTCCAGGACGATCCGTTATACACGCGAAAATCCAGGAAATCGGAGAACGAATGGTCGTGGTAGGAAAGGGCGATCACGGGCCGGTTGGTCGCCGGATCGAGGGCCAGCGAGTTGTACTCGCCGATCTTGCAATCCGTCGCATCCACGCAGGAGGAGATGGCGTCCGAGACCCAATTGAGGCCGGCGTCATAATGCGCATACTTCATCTCCCCCAGGGTGCTGGTGGAAGAAACGTAATAGCTGACGTGCGGCTGGTTGGGGGTGACGCCGGTATCCAGCGCAAATGAAAACCAGCCGTTGTGAGCGGGGCTGTAGGCTGCGCCGATCTTTTCATCCAGGTTCCAGGCAGGGATCGACGAGTCGTAGTTGGTATAGCGCAGCTCGTCGGCGGATTCGTTGAAGTACACAATGGTCGGGTCCCCCCAGCCATCGATGGCGATATCCGAGTATTTGCCCACGTCGCCCGACGAGACTACCGTTTGCGTCACCCACCCCCCCGATTTGTTCGTGGCGTATTTCAGGTCCTGGTTGGCCGCGTCGTAATAGCTGATGTGCGCCTTCCCGTTGCTATCCAGCGCCAGCGCCGCGCCGCTGCCGACGCCCCAGGCGCTATCGACCACCGTCGTCGTCCAGAAAGTACCGTCGTATTGGGCGAAATACAGGTGGTCGCCGCCATAGACGATGCGCGGGTAACCATTCACCGGCTCCAGTTTCAGGCTGTGTTGAGAATGATCTGAAAAAGTCTTCGGCGCGTCGGCGTGAATTGGAATCCAATCCGCGGCAATCCCCGCCTCTTGAGAAGAGAGGGCAGCCGGCCGGGAAACCGCCATCCCCGCAGCTACCGGCGCCAGAATCATCTGCATAACCAATAAAATACCGATACCAATCTTCCGAGACCACTTTGTATGCATCATGACGATCTCTCCCGGCCCCCCAGAAAAAGTTTTGGTTAGCGCAGTGTTTTCATCGCTATTATACTACCGGAAGGATGCAGAGGAGGCAGCCGGTGGGCATGGGTGGATGATCGCGGATAGGAGCGCTTCAAATGTTATACCCCGCGCCTATCAACAAATGTCGAGTGACGCGCCGCGATAAACGCTTATTTTGCCTCATACTTAATTCGTAGATACTCGAAAAATTTCTTCTGCTATAATGAAATTAATCACAATTTTTCCTCGCCACGGATTGTATCGAGGCGGTTATGACCTGGCAACAGGTTGAAGGTCACAGCTACTTATTCGATGCCGCAGACCGAGTGTCTGCGGTTTTTTGTTTTTACAGGAATTTGCCCGATCAAGGAGGCTCACAAAAACGAAACCATCCACCCGGCTTACCCCATCATCCTTGCCACGCGGACCGGCAGCGCCCGCATCATCGACGGATGAAAATGGCCAACGGAAATTCCACTTTACCCGGAATATCGCGCCGTTACACGGCAATTGATTCATTCTTTCAAATTCGGAGGGCAGCATGGAGTTCAAAACCATTAAAAAAGACCCGGACACCTGGCCAGTAACACCGAACCTGACGAATTATCCGCAGGTCTACACCGACTTCACCTGGGAGCAGATCTACCGCGAACTGGACGGGCTGCCAGATGGGGGCGGCATCAACATCGCCCACGAGGCAGTGGACCGCCACGCCAACGGCCCGCTGCGCGACAAGGTGGCTCTGCGCTGGTTGAGCAGCAAATACGGCGAAGGGATCGATTACACCTACGGCGATCTCCAGGAACAGACCAACCGCTTCGCCAACGTGCTGCGCCAGTTCGGCGTAGAAAAGGGCGACCGGGTGGCCGTGCTGGCCGGGCGCATCCCCGCCCTGTATATCGCCGCCCTGGGCGCGCTGAAAAACGTCAGCGTCTTCTGCCCGCTCTTTTCCGCTTTCGGGCCGGAGCCGATCTACCAGCGCCTGTTCCGCGGCAACGCCAGGCTGTTGGTGACCACCAAAATGCAATTCAAGAAGAAAATCGTCGAGATTCGCGAGCGGCTGCCACAGCTCAAGGTGATCCTGATCTCGGATGTGGACGAGGATATGGAGGAGGGCGTGCTCTCGCTGCCAAAGCTGATGGCGCAGGCCTCCCCCGAGTTCACCATCCCGCCCACCGGGCCGGAGGATATGTCCTGCCTGCACTTCACCAGCGGCACCACCGGCATGCCCAAAGGCGCCGTCCACGTGCACAACGCCGTACTCGTCCATTATATGACCGCCAAATACGCCCTGGACCTGCACCCGGATGACATCTTCTGGTGCACCGCCGATCCGGGCTGGGTGACGGGCACGTCGTATGGGGTGATCGCCCCCCTGCTGCACGGCGTGACCAACATCGTGGACGAAGCCGAGTTCGACGCCGAGCGCTGGTATCGCATCTTGCAGGACCAGAAGGTGACGGTGTGGTACACCGCCCCCACCGCCATCCGCCGCCTGATGCGCCTGGACCTCAAGCCGCGCGAGATGTACGACCTGAGCTGCCTGCGCTTCTCGGCCAGCGTGGGCGAACCGCTCAACCCCGAGGCCGTGGTGTGGGGCCAGCAGGTGCTCAATCTGTTGATCCACGATAACTGGTGGCAGACGGAGACCGGCGGGATCATGATCTCGAACTACAACTACATGGACATCCGCCCCGGCTCGATGGGCCGCCCGCTGCCCGGCATCGAGGCGGCCATCGTCCACCGCACGGATGAGGGCGGCGTGGAGATCGAGGAACGCCCATCGGCGGAAGGCGAGCTGGCGCTCAAGCCGGGCTGGCCGTCGATGTTCCGCGGCTATCTGCACGACGAGGCGCTCTACAAGAAGTCCTTCGTCGGCGGCTGGTACATCACCGGCGACCTGGCCGAGCGCGACGAAGACGGTTATTTCTGGTTCATCGGGCGCGCCGACGACATCATCAAGACCTCCGGGCACATGGTGGGCCCCTTCGAGGTCGAAAGCGCCCTGATCGAGCACCCCGCCGTCGCCGAAGCCGGCGTGATCGGCAAACCCGATCCGCTGATCGGCGAGTTGGTGAAGGCCTTTGTAGCGCTCAAGCCAGGCTACGACTGCACCGAGGAATTGCACAACGAACTGATGGCCTGGGGACGCAAAAAACTGGGCTCTGCCGTCGCACCCAAGGAAATCGAATTTGTCGAATACCTGCCCAAGACGCGCAGCGGCAAGATTATGCGCCGCCTGCTCAAATCTCGCGAGCTTGGTTTACCCGAAGGGGATACATCGACATTGGAGACAACAGGATGACCACAAAAGTTGCAACCAAAGAGAAAGTGAAAGAAGATAAGCAGCACATGCTGCACTTGCTGCGCAAGATGATCCTCATCCGCCGCTACGAGGAAAAATGCGCCGAGCTGTACCAGGCCACCAAGATCCGCGGTTTCCTGCACCTGTATATCGGCGAAGAAGCCATCGCCACCGGGATCATGGAGGCCTTGCGCCCGCAGGATTTGTTGTTCTGCACCTACCGTGAGCACGGCCACGCCCTGGCGCGCGGCGTCAGCGCCGATGTGATCATGGCGGAGATGTACGGCAAGCTGGAAGGCTGCGCCCGCGGGCGCGGCGGCTCGATGCACCTGTTCGATAAACCCACCAACTTCATCGGCGGGAACGCCATCGTGTGCAGCCACCTGCCCCTGGCAGTAGGAGCGGCCCTGGCATCCAAGATGCAAAACCTGGAGCGGGTGGCGGTGTGTTTCTTCGGCGAAGGCGCCGTGGCCGAAGGCGAGTTCCACGAGGCGCTGAACCTGGCCGTGCTGTGGCAGGTGCCGGTGATCTTCATCTGCGAGAACAACCTGTACTGCATGGGCACGGCGCTGCGCTACCACGAATCGAACACCAACATCGCCGAAAAAGCCGCCTGCTACAAGATGAAAGCCGTCCAGGTGGACGGCAACGACGTGCTGGCGATGGAGGCGGTGGGACGCGAGGCGGTGGAATACTGCCTGGCCGGCAATGGCCCGTTCTTCATCGAAGCCATCACCTATCGTTTCCGGGCGCACTCGATGTTCGACGCCGAGCTATACCGCAGCAAGAGCGAGGTCGAGGAATACAAGAAGCGCGACCCCATCAAGCTGTTCATCGAAGACCTCAGGGAGAAGAAAATGATCGAAGACTCCGACATCGAGGCCATCGAACAGGACGTCGCCGCTATCGTCCAGCATGCGATCGATTTTGCCGAGGCGGCCCATTGGGAGCCCGTCGAAGAGCTGACGCGCTTCGTGTACTCTGAAAGGAGCCAGTCATGACCGCTCAAACCCTACCACAAATTGCGCAAGCGCCGCAGACGGCCAAGAAGATCAACTACCGCGAAGCGGTGCGCCGCGGCATCCGCGAAGCGCTGCTGCGCGACCCGCGCGTTTTCCTGATGGGCGCAGACGTCGGCCGCTACGGCGGCTGCTTCGCCGTCAGCAAAGGGCTGCTCGAAGAATTTGGCACCGAACGCATTCGCGACTGCCCGCTCAGCGAGGGCGGTTATACCGGCATCGGCCTGGGCGCGGCCCTGGGCGGCATGCGCCCCATCATCGAGGTGATGACGGTCAACTTCAGCCTGCTCGCCCTGGACCAGATCCTCAACACCGCCGCGCTGTACCTGCACATGTCGGGCGGCCTCTTCAACGTCCCGGCGGTCATCCGCATGGCCACCGGCGCCGGCCGCCAGCTCGGCGCGCAGCACGCCCACAGCCTGGAGGGCTGGTACGCCCACATCCCCGGCATCAAGGTGCTGGCCCCGGCCACCATCGAGGACGCCTACGGCATGCTGTGGCCCGCCCTGGAAGACCCCGACCCCGTGCTCATCTTCGAGCAGCAGGTGATGTACAACATGGAGGGGACGCTGGAAGAAAACCCGCCCCCGGTCGACATCGACCACGCCAAAATCCTGCACCCCGGCAACGACATCAGCGTGATCACCTACGGCTCGTGCACCCCGAAGTGCGTGAAGGCAGCCGCCACACTGGACGCGGAGGGCATTTCCGCCGAGGTGATCGACCTGCGCAGCCTGCGCCCGCTGGACAACGAGACGATCTTCGCCTCGGTCGCCAGGACCCACCGCGCCCTCATCGTCGAAGAGGGCTGGCGCTCCGGCAGCCTTTCCGCCGAGATCAGCGCCCGCATTATGGAGAACCTGTTCTATGATTTGGACCTGCCCGTCGATCGCCTGTGCTCCGCGGAAGTGCCGATGCCCTACTCCAAACACATGGAAGAGGCAGCCATTCCACAGCCCGAGACGATTGCGGAAGCGGTCAGAAAGATGGTGCAGTGATGGGTGAGTTCAAAATGCCAAGCCTGGGCGCCGATATGGACGCCGGCACCCTGGTCGAATGGAAAATGAAGCCCGGCGACCCCGTCAAGCGCGGCGATATCATCGCCGTGGTGGAGACCGCCAAAGGCGTGATCGAGGTCGAGGTCTTCGAGAGCGGCATCCTGGACGAGGTCTTCTTCCAGCCGGGCCAGGAAGTGCCGGTCGGGCAGGTGCTGGCCACCATCTGCGCGCCAGGAGAACAGCGCAAGGTCGTAAGCGCAGCGCCAGCCGCCGAAGCGCCCAGGGCGCCGACGGCCGAACAGATGCAGAAGATCGTGGCTGAAACCAGGGTCAGCGCAGAGGCGCCTGTCGCGGCGGGGGGTGTGGCAGTGCCGGCTGCAGCGCCGCTGGGTACAGCGGGCAGCGAGCGCCTGCGGATTTCGCCGCTGGCGCGCAAGATCGCCGCTGACCTGGGTGTGGATTTGAACACGGTCAAGGGTACCGGGCCGGGCGGCGCCATCCAGCGCTCGGATATCGAGCGCGCCGCGCAGGCCGCCAGGGCCGCGCCGGCAGCCCCGCCTCCGGCGCCGGTCGCCGCCCCGCCCCCCCCTGCGCCGGTGGTCGAAGTGAAGAAAGTGGTCGAGGCGCCGCCGCCGCCCCCGCCGGTGGAAAAGCCGGCCGCCCCGCCGCCGGTAAGCGCAGCGGCGGAGGCCAAAAAGCCGGCCGATTTCCAGACCGCCATGCGCCAGGCCATCGCTGCGGCCATGTCGCGCTCCAACCGGGAGATCCCGCACTACTACCTGGAGACCAGGATCGACATGACCAGGGCCCAGGCCTGGCTGGAAGCAGAGAACGCCAGGCGCAGCATCGCCAACCGCCTGCTGATGGCCGCGGTCACCTTGAAAGCCGTGGCCAAGGCGCTCCACGAGGTGCCCGAACTGAACGGTTTCTGGATCGACGGGCACCAGGTCAGCGAAGAAATCCACGTCTGCTTCGCCATCGCCCTGCGCCAGGGCGGGTTGATTACGCCCTGCATCCACAACACGGACACCCTGTCGTGGGATGAACTGCGCGAAGCGATGAACGACCTGATCATGCGCACCCGCGCCAACCGCCTGCGCAGCTCCGAGCTGACCGACGGCACCATCACCGTCACCAGCCTGGGCGAGCGCGGCGTCGAGAAGGTCTTCGGCGTGATCTACCCGCCCCAGGTAGCCCTGGTGGGCCTGGGCAAGGTCATGGACATGCCCTGGGTGGAGAACGGCATGATCGGCATCCGCCCGGTGATGGTAGCCACCCTGGCCGGCGACCACCGCGCCACCGACGGCCACCGCGGCGGGATATTCCTGGAAGCACTCAACCGCAATCTGCAGGAGGTAGACAAACTATGAACAAAGACGAACTCAAGAAGATCATCCTGGCCACGCTGGAAGCGACCATCGCCGGGCTGGATACCAGCGGCCTCGACGACGACGAGGACATCCGCCAGGCGCTGGATATCGACTCCTTCGACAGCCTCAATTTCCTGATCGGCCTGCACAATAAACTGGGCGTTGATATCCCCGAGAAGGACTACGGCAAGCTGAATACGGTGAACGAGATCATCCAGTATCTGTCGGCGGTGCAGGCGTAAAATTTTTTGATGGGACGCGGACGAGCGCGGATGGACGCGGATTCTTTCTATCCACTTGCGCGGCCCGCAGCGCGCGAGCGGCTTATATGGGATCATTGCGAAGCGTAGCTTCGCAATGATCCCATGCTCTTTCCTCCCGCGGGTCCGGAGCCTGCGGGAGGTTTGACGCTGCCTGGACTCTTGAAATAGCACATTACCCGTGTTATCATATGATCGTGATCCAGAGCTTCAAGACCCAGGGCACAGAGGATATCTTCAACGGCATCAACTCGCGCGAGGCCAGACACACCTGCCCAGAGACGATTTGGCGAATCGCCGCTCGTAAACTGGATCAACTTGACTCGGTCGAATCGATCCAGGATCTGCGTATTCCCCCTGGCAACCGCCTGGAAGAACTTTCTGGAGATCGTAAAGGCCAGTGCAGCATTCGTATCAACGACCAATACCGGGTTTGCTTTTTGTGGACAGAGATGGGTCCTGACCTGGTCGAAATCGTTGATTACCATTAGTCAATCAGGAAAACTGCCATGATCCGTATCCCCACCCACCGCACCCCCACTCACCCCGGCGAGATGCTTTTGGAAGAGTTTCTGTTTCCGATGGCCCTGACTCAGCGCGAACTGGCTACCGCAATCCAGGTCCCCTACCAGCGGATCAACGATCTGGTCAACGGACGGCGCGGGATGACCCCCGGTACGGCATTGCGGCTGGCGAAGTATTTTGGCAACTCGCCTGCTTTCTGGATGAACCTGCAACTGCGCTGGGATCTGTATTTCGCCCAGGAGGAAGAGAGAAAGGCGCTGGAAGGCATTCGCCCCTACCAGCCTCCCCTGGTCAGAGATTAGAAAGGCATTTGCCATGAACCCTCAAAAACCCACCTTCAACCGCATCCTGTTTATCATCCTGGCCGCCCTGTACCTGCTCACTGTGATCGCTTTCAGCTACGCCAACTGGGCCGCCGAACGGGGGAACATGCCGTGGGGGGAGATGCTGCTCAACGCCCTGCTCCTGTCGCTGCCGCTCGTGCTGCTGTACGGGTCGATCTACGTGCTGGCCGTCGCCTGGCGGGAGCGCGCCGCCCTGGGGCAGGTCAACCCCCGCCTGGCGAAAATCATCCACTGGGCGCCGCGCGCCGCGGCCATCCTGATCATCCTCTTCATCAGCCTGTTCTCCTTCGACGTGTTCGAGATGGAGGCTTCTCCCCTCGAACTGTTGGGCGCTTTCCTGGTGCACAACATCCCGTCGATCGCCATGCTGGTGCTGCTGATCTTCGCCTGGAAGCGGCCCCAGGTGGGGTTCGCCGCCTTCCTGGCCGCCGCGGCGCTGTTTGCGATTTTCTTCGTGCGCAGCATCTACGCCCTGTCCAACCTGCTGCTGTTCGTGCTGCCTATTTTGCTGGTCGCGTTGCTGTTCTATGCCGGCTGGAAGTGGATCGAGGCGTAGCCAGGCCCTGAGGGTTTGGGAAACCCTCAGGGTCTGATCCACAATTCCGTCAAATGGCGTATTGGCAAGCGCCTTCACCGCGGGTACAATCCGGCTGTAAATCAAAATGACCTCCGCGTTCATCCGCGCTCGTCCGCGTCCCATTTCCCATACCCGAGCCGCGGATTGCCAGACCCTAACAGGAGATTTGCTTTCGTGAAAGTACGCACCCACCTGCGCGCCGGGCAGTTTTCGCTGCTCGACGCCAACCCGCTGAATTTCCCTGCTGCCAACAACAATTGCACCACGTGCGACCTGGTGAACAGCGCCGCCCCGGATGGCATGGTCACCCTGCAATCGCTGGCCGATAAGCAGGGCCAGAACGTGCAGATGCTGGTCAATCTATTGACGGGCGCTTCGTAGCGCCCGGGGGCGCCGGCAGGTGCAACGCACCCGCAAGGTGCATCGCACCGGGCGAGGGGCCGGTGCGATGCACGTGTTCTGCGGTGTACCCACCGGCGTGCATTGCGCCTGAAAAACTTTTTTGATGGGACGCCGACGGACGCGGAGTTCGCGGTTTCTTTTCATCGCAGATAACTTCGCAGATAACTTATGGAGGCAACGATAGCTATGATGACTACACGCAAAACAAACCTTGCCGGCTTGCCGGTGCGCACCGCTCTGCAGGCCGGCGGATACGGCACCTGCATGAACTATTGCGACCAGGAACGGGCGCGCTGCTACTACGACCCGAGCGTACAGAAAGGCGTCTGCGACGACCGCTACCCCATCTGCCAGAACGCCTGCACGGTGTGCGGCACCTCGCCCTATTAAACCCGTTCGCCATGCGGCGCCATAGGGGATTTTGGGCAGCGGACCGCCCAAAATCCCCTATAGATCATTCATCGCTTGCGCAGGCGGTACGCCTGGCCGGGGCCGGACGGACGGCGCCCGGCTGTCCCTGGCGACCCTGGCGCGCCGGCGGCCATGCTGGCGGATGGAAAATTCCTGATCCACGCCGCAAACCGCCGGGGCAGGTAAGCGCCCAGGGCCAGCGCGTACAGCAAGGTGATGGCAACCCTGGCAAGGGACAGGATTAAAACGTCTCGAAACAACATGGGTTTGGCCTCTTTTTTGAGTGACGAGTGATCCGTTCTTGACCGCCGATTTTGCGTGACCTGCAAGGCACGCGCGGTTTATGAGAAATGGAGCGCGGAGGGACGCGGGAGCCGCGGGGTCGATTTCTCACCGACTCAGAATGATCCGAAAAATGATATGGGATTATGCCGGCCGGGGAGGGGGAAGCTGGGGCGCCGGGGAGCAGGCGCGCTCCAGCAGGCAGGGGAGGCTGAGGGGGAGGAGCAGGCCGGCCCAGTCCGACGCGCCGGCCAGTTTCGGCAAAGCGAATTCCTGTTCGTGGTCCTGGGGATCGGGGTAGCCCGAAAAGGTCCTGCTTTCCGGCGGTTGGGAAGCGCGATCGCGCAGGCGAGAGTATTGCCAGCCGCTGGCCAGTTCGCACAGCGCCAGCAGGCACAGGCACAGGGCGGCCAGGTGGATGGCGGCGAAGGAATCAGCGGAAGGCTTATCCCTGGAGCACATGGTTCACTCCCTGCCGGAACAAGGCGACGATGTGTTCGTCTTCCAGGCGATAATATACCTCCTTGCCTTCGCGGCGGGCCAGCACCAGTTTCATGCGGCGCAACACACGCAGGTGGTGGGAAATGGCCGACTCGCTGATGCCGACCATTTCGGCCAGGGCGCTGACGTTGACTTCCTGGTCGACGATCGCCGAAAGGATGCGCACCCGGCTGGCATCGCTGAAGGAGCGGAACAGTTCGGCCACATCCGCGGCGGTTTGCTCATCCAACAAACCGGTATTCGAAAGGGAGGTATCGGATATCATCATACAACAATTGAACCCATATCAAAGTGTGCTGATTATAATTTTCACCCAGGAGGGTGTCAAGAAACTGGCGATCTGCAGACCAACTACAGACCCTAAGGGTCTCAGGAGGGTCCCGGCCATCATACACAAGGTATCCGGTATCATTTATAATTGACCCGGCTTTCCGGGCAGGCCGTTGGCGATCTGCCGGGTTCGAGTCGCGCAGAGTGCTTTTGAGCTGTCCAGGTGCAATGCACGCAGGACACGTGCAATGCACCGGCCGACAGGATGCACGACAAGACGACGCAACGATCAGGCTGCTCGACTGAATAAGTTGACCCGGTGCAGTGCACGAAGGACACGTGCAATGCACCGGCCCGATAAAGGATACCAGGTGCAATGATGATACACAGTAGTGGTGTGGAAATAGATCGCGAGCCGCGCGCCGGGCGGCTGATTTACGTCGTCGATGACGACCCCATGCAGGCCCAGTTGCTGGAAATGCAGATCGGCCATTTTGGCTACACGGTGCGCTCGTTTACCGAGCTGGGACGTTTCAAAGAGGCGATCGCGGCATATCCCTCGAACGGTCTATGGCCCGGCCCGGCAGCGATTTTGATGGACGTGGTTTTTCCACAGGGCAAGCTGGCCGGGATCGAGATCATCGAGCAACTGCGCCAGGAGCAGCCCGATCTGCCGCCGGTGCTGTTCATTTCGGCAAGCTCCGATCTGCCCTCCCGCCTGCAGGCCGTGCGCGCCGGCGGTGAAGCCTATTTCACCAAGCCGATTTCCATCGCCTACGTGATCGACGCGCTGGATCGCATTCTGCTCACCGGCAGGCCGGAGCCGTACCACGTGCTGATCGTGGATGATTCGCCGGCCCGGGCGCAGGCCACCCGCCTGCCGCTGCAGGCCGCGGGGATGGTGGTGGAGACGGTCAACGACCCGGCGGATACGCTGCGGGCGCTGGAAGACTTCACCCCCGAGCTGATCCTGCTGGAGATGTGGCTGCCCGGCTGCACCGGGATCGAGCTGGCGCGGGTGATCCGCCAGACGGACGCCTTCCTCAGCATCCCGATCATCTACCTGGCCAGCGAAACCTCGGGCCCGGCGGGCTTTCAACAAACCCTGGGGGCGGCCTCGCCGGCGTACCCGACGCTGTCGATCGCCCAATTGGGCGGGGACGACTTGCTCATCCAGCCGGCGGCGGTGGCGGACGCCAGCGGGGCGTTGATCGCCGCGGTGACTTCGCGAGCCGAGCACTACCGCCAGTTGCGCAAGCTGATGTATACCGACAGCCTGACCGGGCTGCTGAACCACGCCACGCTCAAAGAGCGGCTGAAGAAAGAGATCAAGCGCGCCGGGCGGCAATACGCGCCGGTTTCGTTCGGGATGATCGACCTGGACCATTTCAAACGGGTGAACGATACCTACGGCCACACCACCGGCGACCGGGTGCTGAAGAGCCTGGCGCAGGTGCTCACCCGCCGCCTGCGCACCTCCGATATGGTAGGGCGTTACGGCGGCGAGGAATTCGCCATCATCTTCCCGGATACGCCGCCCCAGGGGGCGCTGGCCGTGCTGGAAGAAATCCGCCAGAGCTTTGCCGACGTGCAGCACCAGGGCGGCCAGACGGTCTTTTCGGTGACCTTCAGCGGCGGCGTGGCCGGTTTCCCCAATTACCGCAACGCCGACGACGTGCGCAACGCCGCCGACCGGGCGCTGTACCAGGCCAAGGAACAGGGACGCAACCGCATCATTGGGGTTTGAAACTTTCCGGACATGCCGGCGTATACCTTTCAGATTGCGAGCGGCGAAATGGGCGTCCTGTGGTATAAAATCTGGTTCGATCTGTGGCATTACAAGGCCCGCACGCTGCTGGCGGTTTTGAGCATTGCCGCCGGCGTATTCGCGGTGGGCGCCATGTATGGCATGAGCGAGCTGCTCGTCACCAACATGGACACATCCCACCAGGCGGTGATGCCGCCGCACATGAACGTCGTCCTGGCGACGCCGGCAGACTACGATACCCTGACCAACCTGCGCCGGGTGGCGGGCGTCGAAGACGTCGAGCCGTATAACTCGGTGAACATCCTCTACAAGCTCCGCCCGCAGGACGATTGGCGGCCGGGGATAATCCACATGCGGGCCGATTTCGACGACCAGACCTACGAGCTGGTGCAGCTCCGCCGGGGCGGCTGGCCGGAGAAGAATGCAGTCGGCATCGAGCGCATGGCGGCGCTGTTTCTCAAGGTGGGGATCGGCGACCAGGTGATCTTCAAGATCAACGACCAGGAACGCTCGCTGCCCATCACCGGCCTGATCCGCCACCCGTTCGTGCCGCCGCCGGAGTTCATGGACCTGGCATTTTTCTTCATGGACGGCGAAGGGCTGGAGCGGCTGGATATGCCGGTTGGAATGTATAATTCTTTCTTCGTGCGGGTCACGCCTTACAGCCAGGATTACGCCAAAGAAGTCGCCACCGCCATCAAGGACCGCCTGGGCAAGCAAAACATCCGCGTGGCGGCCTTCGTTTACCAGGACCCGAACAAACATTGGGGGCGAGCTTTCTTCGACGGCTTTACCCTGGTGCTGAAGCTGCTGGCGCTGATTTGCGTG
Organism: uncultured Anaerolinea sp.; assembly: GCA_964595435.1. GTDB lineage: Bacteria > Chloroflexota > Anaerolineae > Anaerolineales > UBA4823 > RBG-16-57-11. The sequence continues at coordinate 52,475 of CAZQQJ010000050.1, forward strand.
GTGATGAGCGCCGTGCTGGTCTACAACACAATCTCCTTCCTGGTCGTCCAGCAGACGAACCAGATCGGTGTGCTCAAAGCGGTCGGCGGGCAGACCTTCACCATCATCGGCGTGTACCTGTCGGGAGCGGTGGTCTACGGCGTACTGGCCCTGGTGGTCGCCTTGCCCCTGTCTGCGATGGTCGCGGCCAGCACGACCCGCACCTTTCTGAATATGTTCAATATCGACTACGATGTCTTCCAGGTTTCCCGGGATGCGCTCACCTATCAGGTGATTTCGGCGCTGGTGGTGCCGGTCCTGGCGGGCCTGGCGCCGGCGCTGCGCGGCGCCAACATCACCGTGCGCCAGGCGATCAGCAGCTACGGGCTGGGCGGGGATTTCCAGTCGGGCCGCCTCAACCGGGCGGTCGAGGGTTTGGGGCAGGGCTGGCTGCCGCCTCAGATTGCCGCGGCAATGGGCAACCTGTTCCGCCAGAGGGGACGCCTGCTGCTCACCCAGGTGGTGCTGGTGACCGCCGGCAGCGCTTTCCTGATGATCATGAGCCTGAACTCCTCGCTCGCCGCAACCCTGGATCACATTTTTGCCCGCCATCGCTACGACACCACGCTTCAATTCAGCCGGAACGAGCGCCTGGACCGGGTAGAAATGCTGGCGCGTTCGGTGGCCGGCGTGGACCAGGTCGAGCTGCGCCTGAACCAGGCGGCCAGCCTGTACGTCTCCGGCCAGCTCATCAAAGAAGCGGGCATTGGCACAAATATCGAGGGGATATCTGCCAGGAGCGATTTCTTCCAGCCGTTGATGGTGGCGGGCCGCTGGTTTGGCCCTCAAGATCAGCGCGTGATCGTCATCCCCCGCGAAGCGGCGGAGAAGAACCGCATCCGCATCGGCGACACGGTAACCATCCACCTGGGCGAGTTAGGGAAAGACACCTGGGTGGTGATCGGCACTTACGAGCCGGTGTTCGCCAGCGGTTATACTGCCGATACGATCTACGCCCCGCTGCAAGCCCTGTACGCATCCACCAAAAAACAAAACCAGGGTGCGATGCTATACGTCCGTACCACCGGGCATGCGCCTGGGTTCGTGGCCGGGGTTACCCGGCAGCTCAAAGACCTGTACGAAGAGCGCAATCTGAAAGTCGATTTCAGCCAGACAGAGGCTGAACTGCGCCAGACCTACGAATTCCAGTTCAGCACGGTCACCTCGATGTTGTTTGCCCTCGCCATCATCGTCGCCGCCGTGGGAGGCATTGCCCTGACCGGGGCGCTGTCGATCGGGGTGATCGAGCGGACGAAGGAAATCGGGGTGCTGCGCGCCATCGGGGCGCGCTCGCATTCGATCCTGGGGATCTTCATCCTGGAAGGGGTTTTGCAGGGCCTGCTGAGCTGGCTGGCGGCGGTGCCGATTTCCCTGCTGTTCAGCCAGCCGCTGGCCGAAGCGCTGGGGCACGCCATGTTCGGCGCCACGCTGGACTACCAGTACAACTGGCCGGCCGTCGCCGCCTGGCTGGGCATCATCTCGGTCATCTCCGTCCTGGCATCGATCCTGCCGGCGCGCAGCGCCACGCGCATCAGCGTGAGGGACAGCCTGGCGTATGCGTGACAGACCGACCCTGACAGTCTCTAAGGGTCTTAAAGACCCTTAGGGTCTATGCCCTGTAGCTTCGTGCCCCGGCGGCCCTGTTGCGTTATTAATTTTTTTAAACATCATCAATCGCCTGTGAAGGACCGGGGAGTAGGGGCAGACCTATGTGTCTGCCCCTACGAAGCATGTAAGCCGTGGTTCATTGCGCCGAAAAGCAGGTATTTGCTAAAAACCCGCTTTCTTTCTGCGCCTTATTGCTTGACCGTATATGGGAAGTAGTACACATACGGTACGAGGAAGCTGCGTTCTTCACTGGCCGGGCTGGCGTTGCCGGCGGCGTCTGTCGCCGTGGCCGAGACGCTGTGCCGGCCAGGGACCAGGGAGACCCCAGATCGGCAGCTCCAGTCGCCGTTCCCGTCGGCGACGGCGCTGCACAGGATGGTGACGCCTTCCATGGCCGTGACGGTAGCGCCGGCATCGGCCGTGCCGCTGAAGGTGGGTTTGCCGCCATCCGTCCAGCTCAACGTGCTGCCTTCGGCGGGGCTGATGATCGCCGGGGCAGCAGGGGCTGCCGTATCCACCGTCCAGGAGCGGCTGGCGGGCTGGCTGGTGTTGCCGGCGGCATCGGTGGCCTTGACCTGGAAGGTGTGCTGACCATCAACCAGGCCGGAGTAAGGCTTGGGGCTGGTGCAGTCCTGCCAGGTTTCTTCATCCAGGAGGCACAGGTAGGTCAGCGTCGGGCTGGGAGGATCCAGCTTGAAGTTGGCCTGACCGCTGAACTGGAAGGTCGCCGCAGTCTGGTTGGTGAGGCTGCCTTCCTGCGGGCCGCTGGTAATCTGCACTGTGGGGGCCAGGGTGTCCACCGTCCAGGAGTAGACGGTCGGTGCGGCGCTTCCGCAGTTGTCGGCGTCGTCGCAGGCATAGACAGAAAAGGTGTGCTGGCCGTCGCCCAGTTGATCGTAACTCTGCGGGCTGGTGCAGGCGGTAATCTCGCCGCCGTCCAGCTTGCAGTGCAGGCTGGCCACGCCGCTGCCGTTGCCGTCGTCGCCGTGGAAGGCAAACGAAGCCGAAGACAGTTTGCTCGGGTCGGAGGGCTTTTGGTCGATCACCGCCGTTGGGGCAATGTTGTCCAGGGTGTAGATCTGGTCGGTGGCGGGTTCGACGGTCGGCAGGGAATTGCCGGCCAGGTCGCTGATGTCCTGCCCAACGGCTAAGTTCAGGCCGACCTCGCCATTGAAGGAGACCAGGTCGCCGCCCGAGACGGTGATATCGTAAGTGCTGGCGTTCACCGCGCTGACGCCGGTCACCGAGGCGGTGCTGCTGCCATTCACGGCGAAGTCGCCTGAGCCCACATTCTTGACCACCTCGTCGAAGGCAGCGCGGAAGACCAGTACGTCGGCGTTGGTAGGGCTGGCCGAGGGCGCCTGGCGGGTGAAGGAGGTCAGGCCGGGCGGGTCCGCGTCGATGTGTTCCACCGTCCAATCCGAGAACCCGGTGATACCCGTGCGGATCACCTGCCCGCTGCCGCCGCTGCCGGCGCAGTCCCAGGTCGTGCCGCTGCCGGTGTAGCGGCAGACCATATCGTTGGCAGCAGCGCCGGCGAAGGGCAGGGTCAGGTTGGCGGTGTAGCCGCTGCCGGTGGGGGTGATGGCCCACCAGCGCCCGGTTTGCTGGTTCGCACCGGCGTTAGGGTGGGTTGTGTCACGCCGTTCGACCACCAGTCGCGCCAGCGTGCCCTGTGTCGTAACATCGACGTTGATCGCCGCCAGCCCGAAGGACTGGCTGCCCGCGCCGCCGATGGTGCGCGTCTCGCGGGTCGCGCCGTTGTTGACCAGGCTGCCGCCGACGCTGACGCTGGAGCTGGTCGCCAGGGTCACGCCGCTGCCCACGCCCAGGTTATAGAAGGTGGTATTGCCGGTGATGTTCTGCGTACCGTTGCCGTTGAAATTCACCGCGCCCGTTCCGGCAGCGAAGCTCCCGCCGCCGTGGATCAGGCCGCCGGTCAGCGACAGGCTGTTGCTGCCCAGGTTGAAGGCGCCCCCGTACTGGCTGTAATTACCACCGACCGCCAGGTTCCTGTTCAGACTGATCTGCCCCGCGTATCCGCCGCTGACGATCACGCCGGCCACCGCGCCGCCGAATCCGGCGTCGACGATGGCATCCTTGCTGCTGGCGCTATCGAAAGTGACCACGTTGGAAGCGCCTGGAACCCTATTACCACTCCAGTTTGCCGCCGTCGACCAGTTGTTGTCGCTCCCCCCGCCATCCCAGACAAACCCGCAATTCTTGCCGCCATCCGTGATCGTCCAACCATACCCGCCAGACCCCACGGGAGTGGTCATGTGGGTCCGGGCCGCATCCCCGGCGCAATAGGTGCTGTTACCAGCGTAGAAGCTTTTGCCGGTCGGCAGGGCTTGCGCATCCCAGCCGATCAGCAGGGCGTCATAATTGGCGGTAGACAGTTTTGCGCCAAGGAACATGTTGAAAAAATCCGTCACTTTGGTGACATTCCAGCCGCCGATGTCCTGGTTGAAGGCGCTGGCGTTGTAGAACATCAAACCCATATTCGTAACGTTGCCGGTGTTCCAGCCGCCGATGTCCTGGTTGAAGGCG
>CAZQQJ010000051.1:0-50600 GCA_964595435.1 uncultured Anaerolinea sp.
TCAAGAACTACACCGGCGCCGATGCCTGGGGGCGCGATGCCATGACCGGTGTCAATCTTGCCAGGCGATGGTATGGAGCGTAAACTATGAATACCCCTGCTGAAAAACTTGAAGCTCGTTTCCAGGCCTGGATCGCCCCTGAGGGCGTTCCATTTGCCAACCCGGAGGCCGAGAGGGATTACAAAGCTCGCGTCCAGATGATCAAAGATGTGGTGCAGCTCAAAAAACCCTGGCGCGTGCCGGTATGCCCCAATGTCGGTTTCTACCCCTTCGCCTACGCTGGCGTCACCCCCGAAGAGGCGATGTATGATTACGAGAAGTTGGGCTATGCCCTGAAAAAATACCACGCCGACTTCCTCCCCGACTCGCTCTCCAGCGCGCCGATCTACGGCCCCGGCAAAGTCTTCGAAATGCTGGATTACAAGCTCTACCGCTGGCCCGGCCACGGCGTGCCCTCCACTGCCCCTTACCAGTGTGTCGAAGCCGAATACATGAAAGCCGACGAGTACGACATGTTCATCAACGACCCGTCTGGCTTTTTCATGCGCGCCTACCTGCCGCGCATTTGCGGCGCCCTGGGTCCCTGGTCGATGCTTTCCCCCTTCACCGACATCCTCGAACTGCCCTTCATCGGCGGCTTCATGGTACCGGTCGGCATCCCACCCGTGGTGGGCGCTTTCCAGAAGCTGGTCGAAGCTGGCCAGCACGCCTTCGAGTGGATCCAGACTGTCCTGGCCATCGACGGCGCTACCATCACCACCCTGGGCATCCCACCACTGATCGGCGGCTTCACCAAAGCCCCCTTCGACACTTTGGGCGACACCCTGCGCGGCACACGCGCCATCATGCTGGATATGTTCCGCCAGCCTGACAAGTTGCTCGCTGCCCTGGACCGGCTGGTGCCTATCGCCATCGAGATGGGTGTGCGCTCATCGACCACCAACAAGAACCCGATCTGCTTCATCCCGCTGCATAAGGGCGCAGATGGCTTCATGTCCAACAAGGACTTCAAGACCTTCTACTGGCCCACCCTCAAGGCCGTCGTCATTGGCCTGATTGAAGAAGGCGTTGTCCCCTATCTGTTCGTGGAAGGCGGCTACAACCAGCGCCTGGATATCATCGCCGACCCCGATATCCCCAAAGCATCCAGCATCTGGATTTTCGACCAGACCAATATGCTCGAGGTCAAGAAACGCTTCAGCGGTTGGGCCTGCTTCGGCGGCAACCTGCCTGTCTCGCTGCTCAAAGCTGGCACCCCCCAGGAAGTTGAAGCTCACACCAAGCGCCTGATCGATGACCTGGCCGGAGATGGCGGCTACATCCTTTCCACAGGCGCTGTCCTGGACGATGCCAAAGCCGAGAACCTCCACGCCATGATCGACACCTGCAAGTCGTATGGCAAATACAAATAGCGTTTGACCTTTCTGGAGACCCCAGGGGCGTTAGATACCCCTGGGGTCTATATTTCAAGCGAGGCTTCGACCAAAGCCAACACGACTGACACAATTGAAAAGATCGCCACCGTTCTGCCCTATGCCTGGATCATCCTGGCTGTAGTCTACCCGGCCAGTGTTGTTGCCCCCTTCAACCAGTTCAAAAATTCAACTTTCTGCCACCATCTGCCGCCTGCGTCCGATAACGGCCAGCAGGGCTAACAGCAAGATAAATCCAGTAAAGGACAAGGGTGCAGTATGTACCGGCGCCTGGGGATGGATCCCAAGATAATCGAGAACGGCAAGCTGGTTTTGTGAGTTGAAGGGGCCCAGGTACCACAGGATGGGATAGACCACCTCGAACAACTTGCTGCTACGACTCCACACACCCAGGGCTAACGCCAGCGTCGGAATGAAGACAACCGACAATATCCAGGGAAGCAATGCAACAGGTTCTGCATGGCAGAGCTTTCCGAGCAAGACCCCGCTTGCCCCCACAGCAGTAAATAGAACACCCGCCAGCCAGGCGGGGCCCATCCGCCGCGCCACCGGATCGGCTGCCTGGTAAAGCGAGTGCTCGGCCTGGTAACGCGCTTCCCATTCGCCCATCTTCGACCACACCAACACCGGCCAGATACAGACCAACATGAAAGCAAGTTTGCGAGTACTCTCGGATGGAGCAGCGAAGTAACCAATCCAAAGAGCGACCATATTACGCGTAAAACCTTTACGTCCTTTTTATGGATTTTTTCGCCACCTGCGGATATGCTTACACAAGAGAACCTCGGGATGGGCAAAGACGATCGTGTCCTCATTGTCGATGATGATTTCGCTCAAGCAGAAATGGTGAGCGAGTTCTTGCGTATCTCTGGGTACACACACATCGACCATGTCCCTGACGTGCGCAGCGTCTGGCATTATCTGGCCAATAGCAACACCGCAGGCCGCCCCTACGACATCATCCTGCTGGATTACAAACTGCCCGATGGCACTGGCCTGGACATATTGGATGAAATGGCCCGGCGCGGCTACCGCATCCCCGCCGTAATGATCACCGGCCAGGGCAATGAACGCATCGCCGTGCAGGCCATCCAGCATGGCGCCGCCGATTATTTGCTCAAAGGCGGCGAGTACCTGATCACCCTGCCCGCCCTGATTCACAAAACCATCCAGGCCCACCATCTCAAAATCTCCATCGAGCGCACCCAGGAACAAATCCGTTACCAGGCCCTGTTGCTCAACAACGTGCGCGACGCCGTCGTCGTTTGGGATATGTCCGGGCTGATCACCTACTGGAACCCGGCAGCCACCAGCCTGTTCGGCTGGAGCGCCGAAGAGCGCCTGGGGCGCCCTGTAGCCCAAATTTACCTCTCCTCATTCTCGCCTCCCATCACCCTGCCTCGGGATGGCGACGTTCCCAGCCCGCACACTGTCCGCCAGTGTACTACCCGTGAGGGTAAACGCATCTGGGTCAGTTCCCACGTTACTGCCCTGCGCGACACTGGAGGAACCAACCGCCTGCTCGGCTACATGGATGTATCCCATGACATCACTCGCAGCATCGAAGCCGAACAGGCTCTGCGCGAAAGCGAAGCCCGTTACCGCGCCATCGTCGAAGACTACCAGACCGAGCTAATTTGCCGCTTCAAGCCTAACGGCACGCTCACCTTCGCCAATGAAGTCTACTGCCGCTACTTTGGCAAAACCCGTGACGAGCTGCTCGGCATGAACCTGCTCTACTACATTCCCGAAACCGAACGTTCTCGCATCATCCAGCACCTCAGCGCCTTTACTGTCCACCATCCCGTAGGCGCCCTGGAGCACCAGGTAGACCTGCCCGAACACGGCTTGCGCTGGCTGCAGCGCACCGATCGCGCCATCTTCGACGAACGCGGCCGGCTTTTCGAGTTCCAGTCCGTTGCCCGCGACATCACCGAGCGCAAGAGCATGGAGGCCCAAATCCACGCTGCCCAGGCCCACCTGGTACAGGCCGCCCGCATGGCCACTATCGGTGAAGTTGCCTCGGGCGTCGCCCACCAGATTTATAACCCCCTCACCACCATCATCGCCGACGCGCAAATCCTGTTGCGCTCGCTGCCCGAAGGCGAGGTCGCTCGCGAATCCGCCGAGGCGATCGAACAGGCCGGCTGGCGCTTACAGCAAGTCGTCCAACGCTTGATGGAATTCTCTCGCCCGGCATCCGAGGACCACACCGTTCTCTCCGTCAACGAAACCATCCACAGCGCCCTCTCCCTCGTCCACGCCAGCATCGAGTCGCTCGGCTGCCGCCTGGAGCGCCGCCTGGCCGATGGCCTGCCGCGTGTGCGCGGCAGCGCACGCCAGTTAGAAAGCCTGTGGGTAAATCTTTTGCTCCTCGCTCGCGATGCCATCGAGTCACAGAGCAGCACGAACGGCAAAGATCGCCTCATTCGCATCCTCTCCATTGAGGACGCGCGCGGCGCGGTATGCGTCGAAGTGCGCGACACAGGCTCTCCCATCCCAGCAGACCAACTAAGTGTCATCTTTGAACCCAACTTCGTCGGCCCCACCAGTGGGCGCGGCACCGGCATGGAATTAAGCATTTGCCGGGAAATCGTTCGCCAGCATGGCGGCCAGATTACCGCAGAGAGTGCACCGGTGGGTGCTCCCGGCGGCGAAACCGTTTTTCGTGTGATCCTACCGGTGGAGGTATAAACCATGACGCCAGCCAATATCCTTGTCATCGAAGACGATTACATCGTCGCTCGCACCATTGAGCGCAGCCTGCGCGGCGACGAATTCTGCGTCACACTGGCCAGCCGCGGCGAGAAAGGCCTGTCCCTTGCTCGCCAGAACCGGCCCGATCTGGTTATCCTGGACATCGTCATGCCAGATATGGATGGCTACCAGGTGTGCCGGGCGATGCGCACCGACCCCTTCCTGTCCGCTACCCCTGTCCTGTTTCTCACTGCTCGCGTCAAAGCCCAGGATCGCATCGCTGGCTTCAATGCCGGGGCAGATGACTACCTCTGCAAACCCTTCAACGTCGATGAGTTGATTATGCGCGTCCGTGCCATCCTTCGCCGTACACGGCGCGCTGCCCGGGCTGCTAAAAATCTCGCCGCCGCCCAACCACCCGCATCTGGCAAATCTGCCGCCGGCGCCTCGCCCAGCCGGCCATCGCACTGCCTGTCCATCGACAGCTTCGTGCTTGACACGCGCTCCTTTGAGCTATCCACCCCGCTGCGCGGCAAAGTTCGCCTCACCCCGCTGCAATACGACCTGCTTTATCACCTGATGACCCACCCCGGCGAGGCCTTTTCCCCGGCCCGCCTGCTGGATGAAGTATGGGATTTCCCCACTGGCCGGGGCAGCCCCGACCTGGTGCGCGTGCACATCAAGACTCTGCGCGAGCGCATTGAGGCCGACCCCAGTTCACCTACTTTTATCCGTACTGTGCCCGGTCGCGGTTATACTGTAGGCATGACAAGCTGACAAAAATCCGGTAGAATCACTCCAATGGACGCTCCTACATCTCCAACCCTCAAACCCTCCTTAACGTCCAGCAACGGTATCAGCACGAGCGATGCCGTGGTTCGCGCCCGCCAGTTGGCCAACCTGCAAATGGAACTGAGCCAGGCAGGTAGTGAAGCCGACTCAGAAACGATGCAGGCGCGGCTGGTCCAGGGGGTCAGCCAGGTGTTGGACTGCGATGCCGCCGCTCTGGTGCTATTGGACGAGCCGCAGAATGGCTGGATCGTCTGCAAGTCCCTGGATGCGCAGGCCCACTGGACCTACAAAGTCAGCCCTCGTGAGGGCGAAGGTCTGATGAAAGAGTGCTTGCGCACGGGCCAGGCCATTGTCATCTCTGACGTTGCTAATGAAACGCGCTTCGAGCCTGCCTTCGACGGGCTGGGGGTCGCTCAGGCGCGTTCTCTGATGTGCGTTCCCATGATCGCCAATGGCAAAGTCCTCGGCGCCATCAAAGCACTCAACAAACACGCTCAAGACTTCGACGCCTACGACCAGGCTTTGCTGGAAAGCATTGCCATCATTTCTGCCAATGCTCTTCACAACACCCGCCTGATCCAGCAACTCAAAATTACCGCCGCCGACCTGGAAGCCAGCCGGTGGGAACTGCTCAACTCACGCAACACCTTGCGCGCCCTGTTTGATCACCTGCCCGCCGGGTTATATATTGTCGACCCGCAGTACAAGCTGCTGACGATCAACAAAAGCCGCGCCCAACGCGCCGGCCAGGCGCCCAAAGCGCTCGTCGGACAGCTTTGTTACCAGGCTCTCTTCAACCGCAGCGAGCCTTGCCCGGAGTGCCGCGTCAGCGAAACCTTCCAGACCGGCCGCGATACGCAGCGCGCCGAGCGCCGCTATATCAGCAGCGACGAGTCATCCGAGTGGGACATCAGCGTCTACCCCATCCTCGACGAAGACAGCCAGGCCACCCAGGCTATTTTGCTCGAACAAGACGTCTCTGAGCGCCATCGCCTGGAATCCATCCTCACCCAATCCGAAAAACTGGCCGCTATCGGCCAGTTAGCCGCCGGCGTAGCGCACGAGATCAACAACCCGCTCACCGCTATCATCGCCAACGCCCAGATTCTGCACCGGGAGCTGCCTCCGAACTCCGACCTGCAAGAATCCGTCGATCTGATCGCCCGCGCTGGCGCACGCGCCACCCAGGTAGTGCGTAACTTGCTCGATTTCGCCCGCAAAGAAGAATATCACCTGGGCCTGACCAACCTGAATGAGACCCTGGAAAAATCCCTGGAGTTGATCCAGCACGAAATCCTGGCGCGAGGCGTGCGCGTCGAACTCAACCTCGATCCCAACCTTCCCCCTATCCTGGCCAGCCAGGATCACCTGCAAAGCGTGTGGCTCAACCTGCTGCTTAACGCCATCGATTCCCTGGATAAAACCCCCGGCGAGATCAAAATTAGTTCTCGCCGCGCCGCCCGCGAAATTCATATCTCTGTGATGGATAACGGCAAAGGCATCCCCTCCGACCGCCTGACCCGCATTTTCGAGCCATTCTACACCACCAAGGCCGCTGGCCGTGGCACTGGCCTGGGTCTATCCGTAAGCCACCGCATCATCAAGCAACACGGTGGACGCATCGGCGTAGAAAGCCAGCTTGGTGCAGGCAGCACATTTACCGTCACACTGCCACTCTCATAATGTCTATCGACCCGGATCGATTCCCCGCGCGTGAGCAACCGCCAGATCCCCTGACATCTGTTTTCTCTCCACGCGGCGTGGCCGTGATCGGCGCGTCCCAGGACCCGACCAAGCTGGGCTACGGCCTGGCGCGCAACCTGGTGCAAAGCAATTTCCAGGGTGTGGTGCACTTCGTCAACCCCAAAGGCGGCAGCCTGCTGGGTCGCCCAATGATTCATAGCATCCTGGATGCCCCCGATCCGGTCGACCTCGCCATCCTGCTCATTCCCGCGTTGGCCGTTCCACAAACGTTACACGAATGCGGCCAGCGTGGCCTGAAGGCTGCCATCATCGGTTCGGGTGGTTTTCGTGAGACTGGCGCAGAGGGCGCCGCGCTGGAGGCCGAATGCCTGCGCATCGCTCGCTCCTGCGGCATGCGTCTGGTCGGACCCAATTGTATCGGCCTGCTCGATACCCACCTGCCCATGGATGCCACCTTCCTGCCGCCGCCCGGCCCGCTGCCCGGCGACGTAGCCTTCATCTCGCACTCCGGCGCCATCTGCGCTGCAGTGATCGATTGGGCGCGTGGGCGGAGCTTCGGCCTTTCCCGCCTGGTCAGTCTGGGCAACCAGGTTGATGTAAATGAGACTGACATCCTGGCGCTGGTCGCTGCTGACCGGTTCACTCGCGTGCTCACCCTGTACCTGGAAGGCGTCAGTGATGGGCGGCGCTTCATCCAGGAAGCCAGCCGGGTCGCCCGCGACAAACCCATCATCGCTCTGAAGGTCGGTCGTTATGCCAGCGGGCAACGCGCCGTTGCTTCGCATACTGGCGCCCTGGCCGGGCAAGAAAATGCCTTCAACGCCGCCTTTCGCCGCGCCGGTGTGATCCGCGCCGAGACCAGCGAAGAAATGTTCGATTGGGCGCGCGCCCTGGCCTGGTGCCCACCGGCGCAGGGTCGCGCCGTGGCCGTGCTCACCAACGCCGGCGGGCCAGGTGTAACCGCTTCGGATGCCCTGGAGTCGAACGGCATGTACCTGGCCGAGTTGAGCGAAAACACCCGCGCCGCCTTGCGCGCTATCCTGCCGCCCGCCGCCAGCCTGAACAACCCGGTGGATATGCTCGCCTCTGCTTCACCCGAGCAATATGCCCAAAGCCTGCGCCTGCTGCTGGATGATCCGCAAATACACGCCGTAATGGTAATCTTGCCACCGCCGCCTATGTACACCGCTGGTGCCGTCGCCAAAGCGGTCATCCCGGTCATTCATAACGCTATCAAACCGGTCGTCATCGCCCTGATGGGCGAGCGCCTGATCCAGGAAGCCGTCGAACACTTCCGCGCCGCGCGCGTCCCGGAATATCGCTTTCCCGAGCGCGCCGCCTCCGCCCTGGCCGTCCTGGCACAGCGCGCCGAGCACCTGGCGCGGGTAAACTCGTCCCTGGCGACCTCACCGCCCATGCCCAACAGCCTGGCCCAGCAACAGGCCCGCGCCATCCTGGAAGCCTATCGTGCTGCATCGCCGCAGCAACTCTCCAGGGAATTCCTGCCACCCGAGGTGGTCGAGGCGCTCCTCACCGCGTACGACATCCGCCTGCCCGCCACATCGCTGGCGCAAACCACGGACCAGGCAGTCGAACTGGCACGCCAGGCCGGCTTTCCCGTGGCCCTCAAAATCGACTCGCCCGATATCCCCCATAAATCCGATGTTGGCGGCGTGCTGCTCAACCTGGCCGACGAAGGCGCCGTCGCACAAGGCTTCGCAAATATGGTGGCCGATGTACAGCAAGCCTGTCCTGCTGCCCGGCTGTCGGGTGTGCGCGTTCAGCGCATGCTGACCGGCGGGCAGGATGTGATTATTGGTGCGGTTCAGGACCGCCAGTTTGGACCGCTGGTCATGTTTGGCTCAGGTGGCATTGAAGTAGAAGGGCTGAAAGATGTGTCGTTTGCCCTGGCACCGCTCACCCAGGAAGAAAGCCTGTACCTGCTGCAGAGCACCTGGGCCGGACGCAAGCTCAGTGGCTACCGCAACCTGCATCCTGCTGACCGGGATGCCGTATTGTATACACTCCACCGCCTGGGTCAGTTTGCTGCCGACTTTCCCGAAATCACTGAAATCGAGATCAACCCCCTGCGCGCTTTACCCGAAGGACAGGGCGCGGTTGCCCTGGATGTGCGGGCGCGTTTGGGCGTATAATTGTTGCTTATTGCCCTACGACGGGCAGCAAACGACAATCTATACGAGAAAAAAACATGCCCCAGTTTCGCTATCACTCAGACCTTTTACAGCATTATCCCAACCTGTGCGGCGGAATCGTCCTGGCACAGGACTTACACAACGGGCCCACACTGCCCGAAGTCCAGCAGGCCTACTTCTCCGAGCAGCAAGCCGTCTTACAGCGCATCGGTGACCGGTCATTAAGCGAAATACCTGCCCTGGCCGGCTGGCGCAGTGCCTTCCGATCCTTCGGCGTGGACCCCACCAAATATCGCAGCGCGCCCGAGGCCTTGCTCCGCCGCCTGACCAAGAAGGGCGATATTCCTTCGATCAACTTGCTGGTTGATCTCTACAACCTGGTCAGCATCCGTTACGCCCTGCCGATGGCCGCCTTCGATCTGCGCGACCTGACCGGGAACCTGACTGTACGTTTCGCAGATGGCGACGAATGGTTCACCGCCCACGACGAGCCGGAGCCTGTGCACCCCGAACCGGGCGAGGTGATCTTCGTCGATGATACCGGCCTGATCTATGCCCGCCGCTGGTGCTGGAAACAGAGCCTGCAAAGCACGACCAGCCTGGATACATCTACCGCGTTGATTACCATTGAAGCGCAGCACGAAAACGGCCACCAGGACGTACAGGCGGCGATCAATGATCTGTCCACCCTGCTCGAGAAATATGCTGGCGCCATCTGCCGGGCAGAAATCCTGGGAGTGAGTAACCCGGCATTTGAACTATAAAGAAGCCCTATACATCCCGTGGGCGCCGGATCGTTTTCATTGACAACGAAAACGATCCGGTGTTTTACCTCATCACAAGTGAAAACTATTCGAAGACCAGGTGGCCCAAAACAAAGCCAATTTCAAACCACAAAAACGTTGCCTGTCGCCTCGCCTTGCAAACACTTAGCCACAGCCTGATACAGCGCTTGCCAGTCGGAATGCACTTCCAGCGCCAGGAATTCTCGCAGCGTAACCCAACCCGCCTGGCTGATCTCTTCCAGATCAGGGCGCAATGACCCGCCCGTAATGTGCGTTCGAAAGACCACTGCTACACCTTGCGTCTGGTCGCCATTGGGATAGGTCCAGGGATGCGGCAGCGAAGAGATACCCAGGATGCGCTCCGGCATCACATGCAGGCCGGTTTCCTCCAGCATCTCACGCACGACGGTATGCGCTACGTTTTCGCCCAGTTGCGTATACCCGCCCGGCAGCGACCACTCGCCATCGTCGGTGCGTTTTACCACCAATAATCGCGGCTGAGCGTGGATAGTATCCTGATCGACCACCACAGCAATCGCCCCGCCCGCCACCATCACGTCCCTGCCGATGAAAGCGCGCACCTGCCGGATCGGGTCGATCAGATGGTCACCCGCAAATGGCGTGGCAAAAACTGCATCACCGCCGGCCAGGCTGTCTTTCAGCATATCGACGTAGAAAGATGGCAACTCCGCCCACGGTAGATGCCCCGCATCGAAAAATGCCAGGGCGCTGCTTTCGACGCCGTCCACCGCCATTTTGCCGCCTTTCACTATCCCCTGAAAGCACACCGTAAACTGCTGCACGGCGTCTCCGTTGGGGTAAACCGTATCATAGCACGGCTCGCTGTAGATACCCACCAGGCGCAGCTTGCCCGCCGTCAGGCCGGTCTCCTCGAATAACTCTCGATGGGCGCAATCCAGGATGTTCTCGCCAGGCTCCAGGATACCGCCCGGCAATCCCCATACGTCGAAATCAGCACGCCGCTGCAAGAGCACCTGCCCCTCGGCATTTTGCAGCACCACCGAAGCATAAACAAGCACGATTTTCTGGCGCCCCACTTTCTGGCGCAGCCAGGTGATATAGGACATTCCTGCCTCACTTCGCTTTGCGCCGGAAGAGGCGCTTTCGGTGGGAGACCATTCCAGGCGGTTTGCGCATCGTATAAGCCACGCTAAAAGCCAGGTAGGCCACCACGAGCGCCAGGTTGGTCGCTGTCAACCACGGGGGGATACCGGGATACAGCACGATCATTCCCAGGCTGGTGAGCCCCCAGGTCAGCGCCACTGCCATATTGGCATTATGGTAGTAAGTTGTACGGCTGGGGTAAATGAATTTGATCGGCATAAACGTGGCAACAGCGCAGAACAGAATGACCAGCAAATTGAACCAGGGGTTGAAATTCAAAAGCAGCAGATACAGCACCAGCACATTCCAGTAGGACGGAAAACCCTTGAAATAGTATTCGTGCGTACGCGGGTCGGTCTTGGCCTCCGCCTGGGAAAACTGGAATGCCGAGGTCAAAGCAATCAGACATGCAGTCGGCACCTCCCAACCGGCCGGCACCAGGTGCGCATCAATGACCAGCAGCGCCCCGACGATCGTGTAATTCAAGTAATCCAGGATATTATCCAACAAGGAGCCATCGATCTCCGCTGCGTAGACCTTGGTGTGGAAGCGTCGCGCCAGGAAGCCATCAAAACCATCCGCAAACAGGGCCAACGCCACCCACACGAACAGCCAGCGGTATTGGTGATGCTGAATTGCCAGGATGGATAGAACCCCCCACACCGCCCCACTGGCAGTGAACAAATGCACCCCCCAGGCTGGCAGCCTGCGCCAGAGTGTTTTCGGATGTGGGGCCTCGCTTGCATCTTTCAGATGGCTCATTGCGTTACTCCTGTCGTCGTGTAGAAAGAATGCCTAATTTCATCCATTGGGCGTCGAACCAGGCATCTGTCACAACAGATGCGGCTGGCGGTTCGGCGTGGAACAGCTCTATCGCCAGCGTCTCGCCCATGATTGTCTCGCGATGCGCTTCAATCGCTTCCACCAACCCGGGTGTTGCTGTGACGTATACCTGGATGCGGTCCGCGATCTCGAATTCGGCCTGCTTGCGCAGGTCCTGCACGCGGCGCACAAATTCACGCGCCAGCCCTTCACGCGCCAGTTCCGGCGTCAATTCGATGTGCAGTGCCGCCAGGTATGGGCCGTCTGCTGCCACCGCTAACCCGGCGCGCGCCTCGGCCCGCACTTCGACCTCTTCGGGCAAAATTTCGTAGACGGTCGCGCTTGCACCGGGCGTCTCGGCCGGCAATTCGATGCGCAGCGCCTGCCCACTCATTAACTGTAGGGCTGCCTGCGCCGCGTCCAGGGCCGCGATCGCCCGGGCTATTTCCGGAAACAACCCCTTGTATTTTTGCCCCAACTGCTTTGGCAAAGGCTTCAGGCTATAGGTCACCGCCTCGCCCGCCGCGCCCATCCTACGCACCCGTTTGACGTTCAATTCATCGGCCAGCAACCCGGCATGGCGCTGCAGGGCAAGTGCATCTTCTGGCCTGCCGGCCGCAAAAGCGGCCTCTGCTAACGGCTGGCGCACCTTGATCCCCGCCTCGCTACGGGCGGCGTGTCCCAGCGAAGCCAGGCGCATCACCAGGCGCATCTCATCGTTGAGCGTCTCGTCGATAAGCCGGGTATCGTAACCCGGCCAGTCGCGCAGGTGTACCGATTCCGGTACACCGTCCTGCACACTGCGCACCAGGTTCTGGTACAGCGTTTCAGCCAGGAAGGGCATCGCCGGAGCCAGCAGCTTGCTCAACGTGACCAGGGTCTCATACAGCGTGGCATACGCCGAGGCCTTGTCCGCATCCTGGACACTTTTCCAAAAGCGCCGCCGCGAGCGGCGCAGGTACCACCTGGATAAATTCTCGACAAATGTTTGGATCGAGCGTGCCGCCCCGGTCACGTCATAAGCATCCAACGCCTCGGTTACCGTGCGCACCAGGGTATGCAATTCGGAGATCAGCCAGCGATCCAACTCATTTTGCGCATTCAAACCACCCGAAGGATGGTTTGAATGCGCAGGAATCCAGTTGTCCAGGTTGGCATAGGTCACAAAGAAAGCGTACACATTCCACAAGGTCAGATTGAAGTTACGCACTACCTCGCCCACCAGGTCGACCGAAAAGCGCCGCTCCTGGCCGGGCGGCGAGGCGGTGTACAGGTACCAGCGGAAGGCGTCCGCGCCATGCGTGTTGAACACCTGCCAGGGATCGACCACGTTGCCGCGCGACCCGGACATCTTCTGCCCATCGCCGTCCAGGATCGACCCCAGGCTGATCACGTTTTTGAAGGCGACGCTGTCGAACAACAACGCCGCGATGGCATGCAGCGAATAGAACCAGCCCCGCGTCTGGTCGATCGCTTCGCAGATGAAATCGGCGGGAAACTGCGCCCGGAAGGTATCCCGGTTCTCGTAGGGGAAGTGCCACTGCGCTACCGGCATCGAACCCGAGTCAAACCACACATCGATCAGCTCGGGCACTCGCTGCATCACGCCCCCCATCTCGCTCTTTTCTTTTCTGTTCTTAGCCGCCAGGGGTTTTAAAAACCCCCGAGAGCTTTTCTTATCCACCTGAACGCCGCACTCCGGGCAGGGAAAGCGCACCCCATCAATGTGCGGGCGGTGCAAATTCAGGCCGCTCAAGTCCCGCCCGGCCAGGTGAGCCAGCTCGGCCAGCGAACCAACTGCCATCTGGTGACGGCACCGGTCGCATTCCCACACCGGCAGCGGCGTACCCCAATAGCGCTCGCGGCCCAGCGCCCAGTCCACGTTGTTTTCCAGCCAGTTACCGAAACGGCCGTTTTTGATATGGGCGGGCACCCAGTTAATCTCCTGGTTGAGGCGCACCAGGCGCTCTTTGAACGAGCTGGTGCGGATATACCAGGTGTTGCGGGCATAGTAGAGCAAGGGCGTATCGCAGCGCCAGCAGAACGGATAGGTGTGGGAATAGACGCCGGAACGAAAGAGCAGCCCACGCGCATCCAGGTCGCGGATGATGAACGGGTCTGCGTCCTTGACAAACTTGCCGCTCCACGGGCGCACTTCGGGGATGAACGTGCCATCTCCGGCCACGGTCACCAGCACCGGCAGGTTATTCTCGATGGCCGCCTGCAAGTCCTCGGCGCCAAAAGCCGGGGCGATGTGCACCAGCCCGCTGCCATCCTCAATCGTGACGTAATCCTGGGTAATCACTGTATAGGCCGGCCGCCCGGCGGGCAGGAAGGTAAACAACGGCTGATAACGCCGCCCCTTGAGCTTCCTGCCTTTGGAAGAATCCACCACGCGTACGTGCTCGTCACCGAATACCTTCTCCAGCAACGGGCGCGCCACGATCAGCCGCTCGCACCCGCCTTCCCGCATAGCTCGCTCGACCGTGACGTATTCGACCTCCGGGTGCGCCGCCACGGCCACGTTACCAGGCAGCGTCCAGGGCGTGGTCGTCCACACCAGCAGGGAAGTATTCGGCTCGTCAACCAGCGGCAGGCGCACATAGACAGATGGGGCGCTGGCCTCACGATAACCCAGCGCCACTTCGTGATCCGAAAGCGGCGTGCCGCAGCGCGGGCAGTAGGGCACCACCTTGTAACCCTGGTAGAGCAGGCCGCGGTCCCACAACGTCTTCAGGATCCACCACACCGACTCGATGTAATCATTCGTATAGGTGACGTAGGCCTCCCGCATATCCACCCAGAAACCCATCCGGTCGCTGAAGCGTTCCCACTCCTGGATGTACTCGAAGGCCGACCTGCGGCACAATTCGTTGAAGCGCTCAACCCCATACGCCTCGATCTGGCCCTTGCCCGTAAAGCCCAACTGCTTTTCCACACCGATCTCCACCGGCAGGCCGTGCGTGTTCCACCCACCGCGCCGCGCCACGTGATAACCGCGCATCGACTTATAGCGCGGGAAGACGTCCTTGAACGCCCGCTCCAGGGCGTGGTGCGCGCCGGGCCGCTCGTTGGCAGTAAGCGGCCCTTCATAAAACACGAACTCGGCGCTGCCCTGCCGCGCCTCGCCGGATTTGGCGAAGATGCGATGCAGCTTCCAGAAATTCAAGATTTGCTCTTCGAGCAAGACGGGGTTGAGTTTGGATGAGACAGGACGGAACATGGGAGTGTGGGTACATCTTACCCGATTGGGTGCATTTTGGCAACATGCAGAAAATACCGCAGAACCGGACATAACTCAGGGTTCCACTTCGTGCATCAGTTTTACTCCTTGACATTTGGCCTGTCCTTTGATAGACTTTAAT
The DNA here is from genome assembly GCA_964595435.1 of uncultured Anaerolinea sp. GTDB lineage: Bacteria > Chloroflexota > Anaerolineae > Anaerolineales > UBA4823 > RBG-16-57-11. The sequence continues at coordinate 14,877 of CAZQQJ010000051.1, forward strand.
TGATTGAAACAATAAATTAACTTCTCCGGTGGCGTATCGATGATCTCTAATAGCGTAAAGAGACAATCCGGCAGTAATCTCCAAGAAGTCAAGCTGCTCAACCGCGCCGTCGTCTTTCGTACCATCCGCGAAGCAGGCACCATCTCACGCGCTGAACTGGCCCGTCAGATTGGCCTCAACCCGGCCACCCTGACCCACATTACACGCGAACTGTTGGAACAAGGGCTGATCGAAGAAGCCGGGTTTGGAGAATCGCACGGTAGCGGGCGGCGTTCGTCCCTTCTGCGCATCCGCGCCGAACAGGCATATATTGTGGCTGTCTACCTATCCCGCCACTACATCCAGGGAATGATCACAGACCTGGATCTGCAAGAAATCCACCAACAAACCATCACATCTTCATCTCTCTCCCATCCGGTTGAGATCACGCTGCCCGATTTGCTCGACCTGATCCAGACCCTGATCAGCAGCGCAGGCAAGCCGCCAGGGAATATCATCGGCATCGGTATTTGCGCCCCAGGCCCGCTGGACGCCCGGCAGGGCATGCTCATCTCTCCGCCCAATTTTCCTGGCTGGCCGCGCACCCCCATCCGCCAGATTGTGGCCGATAAAACCGGTTTCCCTGTATACCTGGACAACGACGCCAACGCGGCTGCCTTAGCCGAAAAATGGTTTGGCATGGCCCGCGATAAGGAGAACTTTATCTTCATCCTGATCGAAGATGGCGTGGGCAGCGGAATCATGATCAATGGCGACCTGTACCGGGGCGACCACGATGTGGCCGGCGAGATCGGCCACATGACGATCGATTTGAACGGTCCGCGCTGCGATTGTGGCAACTATGGCTGCCTGGAGTTATATGCCGTGCCGCGCATTGCTGAAGAATTGGTCTGCCGGGCGATCTCCCAGGGAGCGGATAGCGTTATCTCTCGCTGGGCAGGCGAATGCACCGACCGTGTCTCCTTTGATTTGATTGCCCAGGCTGCCCGAGAAAATGACCCTGTAGCGATCCAGGCGTTTACTCATATTGCCGATGTCCTGGCAGTCGGTATCGTGAACGTCATCAACTCCTTCGACCCGGAAGCAATTTACCTGGGCGGCAAATATTTACAGGCTGGCAAACTGTTCACCGACCTGCTGCAAGCCCGGGTCGACCAACGTTCTATCCTGCGGAGCAGCCGGCCAGTCCCTATCCTCGCCAGCGGGCTGGGGGCCGATGCGCCCATTATCGGTGCCATCTCGCTGGTCCTGCGCGAGTTGTTCGAAAATCCCGCAATGCACCATTTACCCCCTCGGGTAAACGCGCCCGCGTAATCTCATGCCAAGGAGAGTGTGTATGCAATGATTTAAAACAATTACCTGTAACCCTGTTTTCCTGAACTTCCCAATTGACAATCCAGCCCTTCGAAGTCTTTGTAAGAGGAGAGTACCTAAATGGCAAAACGTATCCTGAATCTCTTGTGGATCCTTGTTTTGGTCTTCACTTTCACCGGCTGTACCCCTCCGGAAGGAGCGCAACCGCAACCTCAAGCAACCAAGCCACCCGAGGCCGCCAAGACTGAGGCACCCGCCCCCGCCCAACCCGCCGCCGAACAAAAGAAGATCGTCGTCGGTGCCGTCCTGTTTGGCCGTGACAGCTTCTTCGAGAACATTCAGAAAGGTATGGAGATGGGCGCTCAGTCACTCGGCGTCGAACTGCTGGTCAACATCCATGACCACGATATCGCCAAAGAAACCGAGTTCATCGAAGACTACATCGCCCGCGGCGTCAACGCCATCGTCATCACGCCTGAGTCGCTCGATGCATCCGTGGCTGCTATCAAGCAAGCCTACGATGCCGGCATCAAGATCGTGTGCTTCAATACCTGCATCAACGAAACGGATGCCAAGAAGTACGTTTCGGCTTTCTACGAAACCGACCAGGCTTCTCTCGGTTACCAGACCGGCGAGTACCTGGCCGGCTGGGTCGAGAAGAACATGGCCGGTAAGGAGGTCAACGTCGGCATCCTGCAGTGCGACCGCTTCGAAGCCTGCAAGCGCCGTGGAGACGGCTTCCGCAAGGCCCTGTCAGACAAGGGCATCAAGTGGACCGAAGTCGCCAACCAGGAAGGCTTCATGCCCGATGAAGGCTCCGCCGTTGCCGAGAGCATTCTGCAGGCCAATCCCAACATCAATATTCTGTGGTCTGAGAACGAAGGCGGTACGGTCGGCGAAGTGATCGCCGTCCGCACCATGGGCCTGGCTGGCAAGGTCTTCGTCTTCGGCACGGATATCAGCCCTCAGCTTGCCGAGATGCTGCTCGCCGACGAGAATATCCTGCAGGCTGTCACCGGCCAATCGCCGCGCTTGATGGGCTCTGACTCGGTCACAGCCGCGGTGGATGTGGTGAACGGCAAGACGGTCACCTACTACAATATCGTACCCAACGCTTTCTTCTCTCGCGATGATACGGACGCGATTAAGAAATACGTAGAAGAATACAAGCAGTAAGTTTTACCTGCCGTTGGAGTGCGCATTGTTCCACTGTGCGCACTCCAACACATTGAATACCAGGCTTGTTAGCCAGGGAGCCAGGCAATCCATGGTGCTAAGCGATACAATCATCCTTCGCGTGGAAAAAGTTAACAAACATTACCCCGGTGTCCAGGCGCTGCGCGATGTAGACTTCGAGTTACACGCCGGGGAAGTTCGCGCCCTGCTGGGGAAGAACGGCGCCGGAAAATCTACCCTGGTAAAAATCCTAAGCGGCGCAACATCACCCGATAGCGGGACCATCTATATGGATGGCCAGCCCGTTGTGATCCACAACCCGGGCGACGCTTTTGCGAATGGCATCGCCACCGTTTATCAGGAGATGAGCCTGATCAAGGGATTAACCGTTGCCGAGAATATCTTGCTCGGACGCTGGCCGAGCCGCCGGCTGCTAGGCGTGAATGTCATTGACAAAAAACTGACCCTGGAGCGAGCCCACAATGCCCTCGAGAGGATGGGTGCCCGGCTCGACCCGCGCAAGCTGGTCAACCAGCTCAGCGTTCCAGAACAGCAAATGGTCGAGATTGCCAAGGCGGTATCTTTTCAACCCAAAGTGCTGATTCTGGACGAGCCGACCAGCGCTTTGCCCCAGGCCGAAGTGGATCATTTGCTGACGCTGGTGCGCAACCTGGCGGCCAACGGCGTAGCCATTATTTATGTGTCGCACCGGCTGCAAGAAATTCCACGCGTGGCCGACAGCCTGACCGTGTTACGCGATGGGCAGGTAATCAACACAATCGCCACGTCACAGGCCACGCCTGAGCTGATCGCCCGGATGATGATCGGCGGCGAATGGGTGAAGACGCAGATTGAATACCGCGAGATCAAGCCCGAGCCGGTGCTTTCAGTGAGGAACCTGTCGCGCAAACGTTACCTGCACGACATCTCTTTCGACCTGAATCGCGGCGAGGTGCTGGGCATCGCCGGGTTGCTGGGTTCCGGTCGCAGTGAGCTGCTGCGGGCGATTTTCGGCCTTGACCCTATCGACTCAGGCACAATCTCTGTCGATGGCAAGCCGGTGGAACATCTTACCCCAACCACGATGAAGTCTAAAGGGATCGGTCTTACCCCAGAAGACCGCAAGGCCCAGGGACTGGTGTTGATTATGGGCGTTGGCGACAACCTGACTCTGACCAGCCTGGAACGCATCAGCCATAACCAGGTTATTTCACGAACGGCCGAGCGTGCGGCGGCGGAGAAGATGGTGGAAGCTATTTCGATCGCCACTCCCAGCCTGGAAACCAGGACGCTTTCTTTGAGCGGCGGCAACCAACAAAAAGTGGTGATCGGCAAGTGGCTGAATTCTCAAGTCAAAATACTGCTGATGGACGAGCCGACGCGCGGCATCGATATCCATGCAAAGGAACAGGTTTATCATCTGGTACGCGATCTTGCTGCTCAAGGCATCAGCGTCATCTTCGTTTCCTCAGAAATTGAAGAGGTAATTGGCGTGGCAGACCGTATTCTGGTGCTCAACCAGGGTCGCATTAGCGCCGAAATGCCTGCCATGCAGGCCGATTTGGAGACAATCCTGGCTTTAGCTATGAAGGAAGAGGTAGCACAATGACTGAAATTTCTACTCCTGCACAGAGCGATACTCGCCAACAACCAACCAATGGGAACAGCGCCGGCGACCGTATGCGCCTTGTGTTGGCCCGCTCAGGCCTCTTACTCGCTCTGATCATACTGTTTGCCATTCTCTCGCTGACTGCACCCAACTTTTTGACCACGCGCAATATGCTCAATGTGCTGCGACAGGTCTCTTTCGTAGGCATTATCGCCTGCGGCATGACTCTGGCAATGATTTCTGGAAATGTCGATCTGAGCGTGGGTTCGGTCGTGGCGCTGACTTCCTCCCTGCTGGGCGTTCTGTATGCTAAAGCCGGCTGGCCGCTGTGGCTGGCGGCGCTTGCCTGCCTGGTCGAAGCTACCCTGGTGGGCCTGGTGGCCGGATTGATCCGCGTCCGGTGGGAAATTCCTGCCCTGATCGTCACACTGGCCTTGATGATCTCGCTGCGCGGCGTGGCCTTTGTGCTCACCAATGCTTTTCCAATCCCGATCACCGACCCGGCTTTTGCTTATTGGGGCGGCGGCTATATCCTGCGCATCCCGATCCCTGCGCTGATTTTCCTGATCACTGCGGTTATCTTCTGGTTCATCAGCTCACGCACCGTTTATGGACGCTCGATCTATGCAGTCGGTGGAAATACGGAAGCGGCCCGGTTGTCTGGCATTCCGGTCAGCTTCATCCAGGCATCCATTCTGGGCGTAACCGGCTTCCTGGCTGCGATCAGCGGCATTCTACTCACTTCGCGCCTCACCTCCGCTTACTCCGGTGTGGGCGTGGGTTGGGAATTCGACGCTATCTCTGCCGTGCTGATCGGCGGCACCAGCCTGTTCGGCGGCGAGGGATCGATTATCGGCACCATCCTGGGCGTGCTCTTCATCGGGTTACTCAGCAACGGAATGGTGCTGCTGGGCGTGAACCCTTATCTGCAAGACGTAGCCCGCGGGGCAATTATCCTGCTGGCCGTCCTGCTCAGCGCCTTGCAGCGCCCCAAAGCGTCAGCTTAATCCAATCTATTAGCAATCTCAATGGTGAATCCCTATGAATAGCAGAGAACGCGTCAAACGAGCCATCCATTTCCAAAAGCCCGATCGCCTGCCCATCTCGCATGCTGTCCTGCCTGCCGCCCAGCTCAAATATGGGGCGGCCCTGGCAGAAATTCTGGAAGAGTTCCGCGAAGATTTTGGCTGGGATTATATGAGTGATTTGCCCGTCGAGGATTACCCTGCCCTGTATAAACAGGGCCGCAATGTAGACGATTACGGCGTGGTATGGTACAGCGAATGGATGGGCATCTGCGGCATTCCCATCGAAGGGCCGATCAAAGACTTAGCCGAATATCACAAATACCAGTGGCCAGAGGTTTTCACCGCCGGGCCGCCCGATGGCCGGCTGTACAGCGGGCACATGGCAGGCTTCGACGATCGCTGGTATGCCCGCGGGGCATGGATTAATTATTTCGAGCAGTTACATTTCATGCGCGGCATGGAAAATTTCCTGGTTGATCTGACATCCAATTCGAAAGAACTACTCCAGTTCATGGATGACATGCTGGAGTTCAATCTCAAGTGGATCGATCAGTGGACCCAACTGGAGTATGATGGCCTGCACTTCGCCGATGACTGGGGCCAACAAAAAGGACTGATGATCAACCCCAAAACCTGGCGGCGTTTTTTCAAGCCGCGCTATGCTGAGATGTTCAAGAAGACCCACGACGCCGGAATGGACGTATGGTACCACACCGATGGCGATATCAAGGACATCTTTACCGACCTGATCGAGGTCGGTGTCGATGTCATCAATTGCCAGACGGTCACCATTGGCTATGACTGGATTGCTGCCAACGTACGCGGGAAGGTTGCTTTTCGTACAGATATCGACCGGCAACACGCCTTGCCTTTCGGCTCGCCAGCGCAGGTCAAAGAAGAAGTTTACCGTACCTTCGATGCCTGCGGCACCCCAGACGGTGGCATTGTGGCCTGCGGTGAAATTGGGCCGGACGTCCCGCTGGAAAACGTGCGAGCGATGTACGAAGCTTTCCGCGATTACCGTTCTTCTTAGGGCACTTTCAAAAATTGCCTTACGCAACCCGAAATATATTGGAGGCGACCTTGTCCCTCGGACGACCGCGTAACCATGGCTGTCGCATCTCCGATGAATGGCAGCTTCAAGGCATGCGCACGCTCATCCTTGAGAACGAGTTGTTGCGCGTTGTGGTCCTGCTCGATAAAGGCAGCGATATTATTGAATTTCGTTACAAGCCGCACGACCTGGATGTGCTTTATTTTGCCCCGGGCGGCCTGCGTAACCCGGCCCGCGGCATTCCTTCCGCCTACTCGCAAAACCCTTTCATCGATTATTACTCGGGCGGGTGGAATGAAGTGCTGCCGAATGGCGGCCCATTTGCGGTTTATCGCGGCGCGGAAATGGGGCAGCACGGCGAGATCAACTTGCTGCCCTGGGAATATGCCATCCTGGAGGATGCGATTGAGCGAGTAAGCGCTAAGCTCTGGGTGCGCCCCATCCGCACGCCATTCTTCATCGAGAAGACGCTCTCGATGGAGCCGGGCAAAGCGCAACTTGTGATCAAGGAGCGGCTGGTCAACGAAAGCGGCGTGCCCTTACATGCCATGTGGGGCCAACACATTGCCTTTGGCCGGGAATTTTTAGGCGAGGGCGCAGTGATCAATATCCCTGCCAGGCAACTGTTGGTCCACCCGGGGATGGAGGGCTACGAACCGCGCCGTTTCCAGCCGGGGGTCGAAGCCGCCTGGCCAATGGTGCCTGCCCCGGATGGCAGCCTGGTGGACGCCAGCCGCATCCCGGCCGTGAGCGAAATGCAGGCCCAGGAAATGGCCTACATCACGGGCTTGAGCCAGGGCTGGTATACGGTCACCAATCCCCTTCGACGGCTGGGCTTTGGGGTTACCTTCGACCCCAGCCTTTACCGTTACGTCTGGTACTGGCAACAGCTTGGCAACGTGGCGGCCGATTTTCCCTGGTGGGGACGTACCCATACCACGGCGCTTGAGCCCTGGACGAGTTACCCCACCAGCGGCCTGCCCGAGGCCGTGGCGAATGGCTCTGCGCTGCAGTTACCGGCCGGCCAGGAAATTTTGACGACGTTCACGGCTTTCCTTTACGAGGGTTTGACGCGCGTCGATGGTGTGACCCCCCAGGGGGAAGTGCGCGGCGCCGTGTGAATCGCCCGGCCCGGTCCCACCCAAGACGAGGCAACCCATGAGACGAGATGAGGTATTTAAAGCCATTCGGCGCACGGGTCCTGCTTATGTTCCCATTTATTTCTTCAACCGGGACCAGGACCAATCTGACATCGTGGCTCAAGATGTCCAGTTCCATTTTATGGGGCCTGGCAAAGACTATTCCGAGTGGGGCTTTGCCTGGGAACGACTGGACGAGACGATGGGCCAGCCGAAAAACTATTTGATCCAGGATTGGCAAGACCTGCAGAAATTGTCTATCCCCGATCCGGCAGCGGCTTACCGCTTCGAGCAGAACGCCCGTTTTGCCGAGCGATACGCGGAGTGTTACCGGATGGCCGCCCTGGGCCTGAGCGGTTTCACCACCATGTGGTGCCTGCGCGGCTTCGACCGCTTGATGCTCGACCTTGCCCTGGCCCCAGAGAAAGTCGTCGAACTGGCGAAAGTCGTGTTTGGTTTCGAGGAGGCGCTGATCCTGCGATTATCGCCTATACACTTCGATGCGGTCGCTTTCTTCGACGACTGGGGCACCCAATCGGGAATGCTGATTTCTCCCAGCCTGTGGCGCCGCCTGTTCAAGCCTTTCTACCAGCACCAGTTCCAACTTGTCCACCAGCAGGGCATGCAGGTTTACTTCCACTGCTGCGGGCAGTACCTGCCCATCATTCCTGATTTGATCGAGATCGGTGTGGACGTACTGAACATCTCTCAGCCAAACCTGTACGACATCCCCGGGCTGGGGCGACAATTCGGCGGCAAAGTCTGTTTTATCTGCCCGATCAGCTACCAGACTACTTCGATCACCGGGACTCGAGAAGATATCTTCAACGATGCCCGGCTCTTGATCAATCACCTGGGATGTTATAATGGCGGCTTGCTGGGTTATGTAGAGGAGTATCACAGCATCGGCATGTCCGAGGAGAACTACCAGGCTTGCGTCGATGCGTTCCGCAGCCTGGGGCGGTATGCTCCACCAGCAGCCAGGGCCAACACCTACATGCTGTAACAGGAAGGCATACGATGAATTCCAAAGAACGCGTCCAGGCCGCACTGGAGCGAAAGCCTGTCGACCGGGTGCCCATTTTTATGTGGTTCCACCCTGCGACCGCCGAGCACCTTTCACAACTTCTGGAGATCCCCGCGGCATTCCTGGGAGAGGCCATGGGGAATGATGTCCAACAGACCTGGGTCAACAACAATTATGCCATGGAAGGCATCCCCCATGCCAACGACGGCGAATGGCACGTCGACTTCTGGGGCATCAAGTGGGTCAAGCAGTATTTTTTTAACCAGATCGAAGGTTTTCCGCTTAAGGGGGCCAGCGACGAGGCTGTACTGGCCTATACATTCCCCTACGAGCACTGCGAAGAGCTGCTGGCCCAGATGCTGCCGCTCCTGCCATCCAGCAAAGAGACTTTCCTGGGATGCGATGTATCGCCTTGCGCTTACGAAATGTACTGGCGACTGCGAGGCATGGAGGATGCCCTGATGGATATCGGCGCCAGGCCGGCATTCGCCGAAACCCTGCTGGCTCGCTGCGCCGACTTTGCACACTACCTGGCCGTCCAGGCCTGCGAGCGATACCCGCTGGACTGGCTGTGGACCGGCGATGACGTTGCCAGCCAGAGCAGCATGATCGTCAGCCCAAAAACCTGGCGGGCCATGATCAAGCCTCACCTGAAGCGAGTGTTCGATGTGGGCAAAGCACGCCGGCTGTGGGTGGCTTATCACTGCTGCGGCGCCCTGCGCCCGATCATCCCAGACCTGATCGAGATCGGCATGGATGTGCTCAACCCGGTGCAGTCGAATTGTCCAGGCATGGACCCTTTAGGATTGAAGAAGGAATTTGGCGAGCGCCTGGCATTTATGGGCGGCCTGGATACGCAAGAACTGCTCCCCTTCGGGAGCGTTAGCGAGGTGCGCCGCGCCACCGCTCATCTTCTCGAAGGCATGACCGCCGGCGGGGGCGGTTATATCCTTGCCGCATCGCATACCATCCCACCCGAGACACCTGACGAAAATATCTTTGCGATGTATGAAGAGGCCGGCGTCAGCAAAGAGGAAATTTACGACCGCGCCGCCGGTATTCGCGCTGCCCGGCGCAACGCCGCAGTTCAGTGATATCCTCAGGAGTTGTTACAGGACACTATCGTATGCCTTATCCTGCCATCGATCTCTCGAAAGTTCGCACCTATTCGATTATGCGCCGCGAAAATCGCGTGGCGCTGGAAAACCTGATCCGGCCCGGGGATGCGTTGCCGCCTTTTGAGAACCCCGAGTTGCAAGAAGTAGCCCAGGCGATCCTTGCCGCACGACAGGCCGGCGCGGCCGTGATCTGGATGATCGGCGGACACGTGGTCAAGCGCGGCCTGGCCCCGACCTTGATCGACCTGATGCAACGCGGCGTGATTACCCATCTGGCCAGCAACGGCGCAGCGTCCATCCACGATTTCGAGTTTGCCCTGATCGGCCAGACCAGCGAGGACGTGGCCCGCAGCCTGGAGGATGGCAGCTTTGGCATGGCCGAAGAGACCGGCGATATGATGAACCTGGCCATCCAGGCAGGCATGGCCCGTGGCGAGGGAATGGGCGAGGCCCTGGGGCGTTGGATCGCAGAACACCCCGCCTTCGCTTACCGGGAATACAGCCTGTCTTACAATGCTTATCGCCTGCGCATCCCTTATACGGTACACGTTGCCGTCGGCACGGACATCATCCACCAACACCCACGCGTCGATTTCGCGGCAACAGGCTGGGCCAGTGGACAAGATTTCAAGATCTATACCCATGCCGTGAGCCAGATGGAAGGCGGCGTTTTTTGTAACTTTGGCTCAGCGGTTATCGGTCCGGAGGTTTTCCTTAAGGCCATCTCGATTTCACGCAACCTGGGTTTCACCGTGCAACGCATTACAACTGCCAATTTCGACCTGGTGCCGCTGGGAGAAGATTATCACAGCCCGATCCCGGATAACCGCATCGAATATTATTACCGCCCGCGTAAAAACATCGTCAACCGCCCCACTTCGCTGGGCGGGCGCGGCTATCACATCACCGGGGAACACCTGGCAACGATCCCGAACCTGGCGGCCATGATCCGCCGGGGATTGCAGCGTGGAGACTGATAGCGTGGACGGCCTGACCCGAACCCGAGCGAAAAGCATCCTGGAGAACTTTCCGAACCTGAAAACAGGCATCATCGGCGATTTCAACCTGGACGCCTACTGGTATGCAGATATGACGCGCTCACATCTCTCGCGTGAGACACCGCTCCACCCCCGCCCGGTAATCCGAGAAACGTATACGCCGGGCGGTGCGGCCAACGTGGCCTGGAACCTGGCCACACTGGGTGTGGGCAAAGTGTTTGCTTTTTCTATCTTCGGCGCAGATTGGCGGGGCGAGCTGCTGCGCAACGCCCTCGAAGCAGCGGGGGTTGATCTGTCGTTGTGCGTTACTGCACCCGATCGTATCACCCCGATGTACGGCAAAGTCATTCTTACCGCTCACGAAACGCAGCAGGAAGATCCCCGCCTGGATTTCGTCAACCCGGCTTCTATCGACATCTCGCTGCAAGAAAAGTTAATGGAGAAGCTGTTCCAGGCTTTGCCTGACCTGGATACGCTGGTCATTGCAGATTATCTTGCAGAGGGTATTTTTACCCCCCGCATCCGGGCCGGCATCGATGAAATCGCCCGCCAATCTGCACGCCTGGTGTGTGTGGCCGATTCGCGCGAGCATATTGGCGATTTTCCACACCTGGTGGTCAAGCCGAACCAGATGGAAGCCGCCCATCTGCTCTATCCTTCCCTTCCGGCGAAAGATGTATCCGTGGAAATGCTGGCCCGGGCCAGCCTGGAACATGCCAACGCCAGCCACAAGCCGATCTATATTACCCTGGGCACTGCGGGATGCCTGGTCGCCCACGAGGGAGAATGCGCCCACCTGCCGGCAGTGCGCCTGCCGCCCCCCATCGATCCGGTCGGCGCAGGCGATGCCTTCCTGGCGTGCCTGGCGGCCAGCCTGGCCGGGGGCGCTTCGCCCCAAGAAGCCGGCGCCCTGGCGAACCTGGCCGCCGGGGTCACGATCCGCAAACTTCTGGTGACAGGCACGGCTTCGCCGCAGGAAGTGCTCGATCTATGGGATTTCCAGGAGAAGAGCCGTTGATCTCATCCATCGCTTCCCAGCGCCATGAGCATGGCAAATGGTTGCGCGTGCTAAACCCGCAGGTATTGCCGCGATTAGGCCGTATCCGCCACGCCCTGTTCGATTTTGACGGCACCCTGTCTTTACTCCGCCAGGGATGGGAGGGCGTGATGACGCCGATGATGCTTGAAATGATCTGCGGCGACCAGACGTCTCCTCCGGCGATCGAGCAAGAGGTGCGCCAGTATATTGACGATTCGACCGGCATCCTGACCATCCGCCAGATGGAGTGGCTGGAAGCGGCTGTCCGGCGGCTCGGCCGGAATGCCAAACTCAAGACCGCCGCCGAGTACAAGAGGATTTACCTGAGCCGCATCCTGGGCATCGTGGAGCAACGGGCAGCGCAGTTGCAGGGCGGCCGCCTGTCTGCGCAGGAGATGATGGTAGCCGGAGCATTGGATATCGTCAAAGGGCTCCACTGGCATGGCGTCCACCTTTACCTGGCCAGTGGAACCGATCACGAATACGTGCTCAATGAATCCGCCCTGCTCGGGCTGGATCGTTACTTTCTCCCATCGATCTACGGCGCGTTGGACGGCACAGAGATCAACGATAAAGAGCGCGTCATCCAGCGCATCCTGGACGAGAAAGCTATCGGCGGAGAAGCGCTGATCGTGATCGGCGACGGCCCGGTCGAAATGCGCGTGTGCGTGCAGGCAGGAGCTATCGCCCTGGGCGTCGCATCGGACGAGGTGCAGCGCAGCGGTTGGAACGAGCATAAAGCCCGCCGGTTATCAGCCGCCCGGGCAGATCTGCTGGTGGCGGATTTCACCCACGCGGCGGAACTTGTGACCCTTCTCACCACGAACGTCTCGCCTGAAGAGGCTATTTATGAGTGAAGCGAGCAAAATAGCGACGACCATCCTGGGCATTGATATCGGCGGCACCAAGACCGCAGCCGTGCTGGGCACCCTGCACGGCGAGATTCTATTTCGAGCAGAGATGCAGACCCCAGCCAACCAGCCCTTCGCTACGGCTTTTGAGACCATCGAGAAACTGGCAGCGCGCTTGCTGGAAAACATCCAGCAGAAAGGGTTGCCTGCACCGGCGGCCATCAGCGTTTCGGTCGGCGGTCCGCTGGATATCGAACGAGGCATCATCTATTCCCCTCCACACCTGCCCCTGTGGGATAACGCTCCACTCAAAGAACGCCTGTATTCCCGGTTCAATCTTCCGGTATTTATTGAACATGATGGCAATGCGGGCGCCCTGGCCGAGTTTTATTTTGGCGCCGGGCGCGGAACGCGCAGCATGCTTTTCTTGACCCTGGGCACCGGTTTAGGCGCCGGCATGATCCTGGATGGGCGGATCTACCGGGGGGCCACGGATTCGGCCGGCGAAGTCGGCCACATTCGCGTGGCGGAGACGGGGCCCGATGAATATGGCAAGGCTGGTTCGTGGGAAGGTTTTTGCTCCGGCGCGGGGTTGGTCAGGCTGGCCCGGCTGCGGGCGCCCGATGCCTGGCCTGCCGAAATCACCACCCAGGAGATTGTCCAACGCGCCCTGGCGGGCGATCCCCTGGCGGGCGATTTAATTGCAGAAGTCGGCACTTGGCTGGGGAAAGGGATGGCCATCCTGGTGGATATCCTCAACCCCGAACGCATCGTTGTCGGCACGCTGGGGGTGGTATTGGGCGACAGGCTGTTAGAACCCGCCCGGCGGGCCCTGGCGCAGGAAGCGCTTGCCCGCCCGGCGGGGGCCTGCCAGATTGTACAGGCGCAACTGGGCAGCGCGTTGGGTGACATCAGCGCCTTGATGGCCGCAATCGACGCATATCGCCGCGGCAGATTGTCCATTCCTGGGACGGATGAGGATGCCCTGGTAATCAGATCATTAAACCTCGGCCTCGAGGCGCGCCAGCGTACGATCTCTGCGCTGCACGACCAGGTGGTCGAGACGGCGCGGCTGATGGTCGAGGTCTACCAGCAGGGCGGAAAAGTGCTGGTGTGCGGCAACGGCGGCAGCGCTGCCGCCGCCCAACACCTGGCCGGCGAACTGGTGGGACGCTACAAGGCGAACCGCATCCCATTGCCCGCGATTGCTTTGACTGCCGATACCAGCCTGCTGACTTGCATCGCCAACGACTATGCCTTCGAGGAGGTTTTCGCCCGCCAGGTGGAAGCATTGGCCCGGGCCGGCGACCTGGTGATCGGTTTTACCACCAGCGGCAGTTCTCGCAACGTCCTGCGCGCGTTGGCCGCTGCCGGTCCGCTTGGCGCCCATACCATTGCCCTGACCGGCGCACGTGGGCTGGCAGAACCGGTCAGCGAACATGTCCTGGCCGTCCCCTGCCAATACACGGCTCAAATACAAGAGGAGCACGACGCCATTCTGCACGCCTGGTGCGAAGTGATCGACGCCAGGTTCAGTTGAAGATGGTTAATCAGGCCCCGGATGCAATGATCGGCGGCCATCGCCGCCGATCATTGCATCCGGGGGTGTGATGCGATCTACAACTACCCTGCGGCTGAAGCCGCTGCAACGAAAACACGAAAACCACCTGCGTGGTTTTCTGCTGCAAACATGATCCACCCCGAAATTAATCTTCGGGGTGGATCATGTTTAGGGTTTATTGTAACACGGCTCGATCCGAAAGATTGCTTTTTATGGGGCGTGCGCCTGGCCAGACACACGCCCCAAAGATATCGTCAGGCCCGTTCCAGCATAAAGCCCAGCCCCAGGCTTTGCAGCTTGTCCGGGGTGGGCAGGCCGTTCTGCAGGTCCCAGCCCATCGCCGCGTAGTAGCTGTCCAGCGCTTTCTGCAGATCGACCACCTGGCCCTTGCCGCGCCCGTCGGGGGCCGGTTCTTCCAGGAAGCGCCGCGGCAGCACATCGTCCTTGCGGTCGAAGCCGAAACGCACGTTGACCATGCGTTCCATATTGATCACCCGCTCGGCCGCCAGCAGCAGTTCGTCCTTGCTGACTTCGTAGCCCAGCACGTCCGAGAGCAGCGCCGCCCAGGTGGAGGCCTTGATTGCCAGGGTGATCGAAGCAAACAGGCACACCCCCAGCATATTGGTGGCCATGCACAGCTCCTGGAAACCCTTGACCCACGCCTTGTTGCCGTCTTCCAGGTAATCGATCTCGCCCTCGATGTTCAGCTCGGGGTCGCGGTAGCCAAAGGCGTCGATAGCCGAAGCATACGGGCGCAGGTGATCCGCGCCGCGCGCCGAGGTGGCGTGCACCACCGCCTCGCCCTTGCTGGCGCGCACTTCGTCGGCGGCCATCTCCAGGCCCTTGACGTGCAGCGCGGCGTACTCCGCGCCCGGCCCCAGCTTTTCGGCGGCGCGCTTCACGCCTTCGGCCAGCAGGTCGCCGATGTCCTGGCGCGCGGCGATCAACTTTACTGCCTGCACCACCGCATCGCCGTTGCCCCAGCTCAGGTCCAACCCACCGGTCTTTTCCAGGTTCAGGTAGCCCTTCTCGAACCACTCCATCGCCGTAGCGATCACCTGGCCGGTGGAGATCACGTCCAGGCCGCTGGCGTTGGCGATATGGTTGGCCGCCGCCACCGCGTTCAGGTCGGTGACCAGGCACTTGCTGCCAAACGCCGCCACGGATTCGTATTCCGGCCCGCCGCCTTCCAGCCCGGCGTAAGGGCCTTCTTTGATCTTCGTATAGCGTCCGCAGTGGATACTGCAATTGAAGCATGCTTCCGGCGAAACTTCCAGCATCTCGTGGTAGGTCTTATAGGTCAGCTTGCCTGCCCCTTCGGGGAAAGTGGTCTGCTGCCAGTTCTTGGTAGGCAGGATACCCAGGGCGTCGATCGAGTCGTAGAAAGACGGCGTGCCATACGGGCTGAGTTCCTCGCGCACAAAGACCTCCTGGAACATTTCCTTGCGAGCGTCTTTGGCGGTCTCTTTGAGCGCCGCCCGGTCGGCGGTGGGAAGCTGCTTGCTGCCATGCACGGCGATGGCCTTGAGGTTCTTGCTGCCCATCACTGCGCCGGGGCCGCCGCGCCCGAAAGCGCGATATTTGTCGGTCATGATGCTGGCGAACATTACCCGCTTCTCGCCCGCCGGGCCGATCGATGCCACCCTCAGCCCCTTCACCTGCAAGCGCTCGTTCAAGATATCCTCGGTCTCGTTCACCGTCTTGCCCCATAAGTCGGCGGCATCGCGGATTTCGGCTTTCTCGTTATCGATCATCAGGTAAACCGGCCGATCGGCGCGTCCGGTGACCACCAGCATATCCCAGCCGGCGCGCTTCAGAGTGGGGGCAAAATCGCCACCGCCGTTCGCCGCGCCCAGGGTGTGCGTCGCCGGCGACCAGAACACCGCCACGCAGCGCCCGCTGCACGGCGCCATCGTACCGCTCAACGGGCCGGTGGCGAAAATCAGCGGCTGGACCGCATCCCACACGTCCCGCTCAGGGTGCACCAGGTCATAGAACAACCGCATGGCCACGCCTTCCCCACCGATGTAGTCGCGCTGCCAATCTTCCGGCACAGGGCGCGCCTCGATCGAACGTTGGCTTAAATCAACGAACAACATCTTTCCGGTATAGCCTTTCATAATCAGTCTCCTTGTAGGGTTTCTAACAACTGGCTGATGTCAATTAAATGTGACAGTTGTGAAATTTGTAGCATACAAATGACCCCCATGTCAATTTTAAAGAAAAACTTAACCTGGCGTTATGCGGTGATTTACCGCGGGTAGAGTTGTCCAAAAAAGTTGCTTAGGTGCAATGCACGAAGAACACGTGCAATGCACCGGCCACGCAAAATGACTTTCGGTCAAATAAGAACCTTTTTGGACAACCCCGCCCGTGTAGAAAAATTATTGGGGAGCGATGACCCCTACGAATCGGGGTCATCGCTCCCCAAACATCTCTTTGTTATACAACCTCCCAGCCAAACGGGATTCTATGGCCGACTCCTGGCAATGACCCACAAAGCCTCACGCAGCCGGGCCACTTCTTCCACCGTGTTATAGTGCACTGGCCCGACCCGCACCATTCCGCCGCCCTCTTCCAGCCCCAGGCGTTCGGTCACCGCCAGGGCGTAATAATTGCCATCCCAGACGTAGATATTTTGCTCGGCCAGCTTTTCGGCTGCCTGGCGCGGGTGCCACCCTTTGAGGGTGAAAGAGAAAGTGGGCACGCGTTCATCCAGGCGGTTCATATCCTTCAAGCCATAAAGCTGCATGCCGGGGATTTCTTCCAGCGTTTCCAACACGGCGCGGCTGATCTCGAACTCGTAAGCGCGCACCGTGCTCAGCGCCTGCTTTAGGTTCAGCTTTCGCCCGCTGAAGCGCGCACTGTACTGTGGGGCATATTCCTGGCCAAAGACCTTCCCCATCCAATCGAAATACTCGATCGCCCCCAGCACCCCGGCGATGCCTTCGTGGTTCTGCGTGCCGGTCTCAAACTTGCCGGGCAGCGAATTGGGAGCGGGACGCACCTTGTAGGCGAACAATTCATCCAGCAATTCGTAACGGCCATACAGGATGCCGGCGTGCGTGCCGAAGAACTTATACGCAGAGGCAACCAGGAAATCACAGCCCAATTCTTGCACGTCGATCGGCCCGTGCGCCGCGTATTGTACGGCATCGACATACACCAGCGCTCCGGCGGCGTGCGCCATCTCGATGATTTTTCCCACCGGGTTGATCGTGCCCAGCGCATTCGAGGCGTACCCTACCGCCACCAGCCTGGGCCGGTTTTCCAGCGCCTTTTGCATCTCTTCCAGGTTCAGCGTGCCATTTTCAGGGTGAAAATCCACCCGGCGCACCGTGCAGCCGCGATCCTGCGCCGCCAGCACCCACGGTGTGATGTTGGCGTCGTGGTCCATGCGGGTGACCACGATCTCGTCGCCCGGGTTCCATGTCCGCGAAATCGAACGGCTGATGTGCAGCGTCAGGGTGGTCATATTGTTGCCGAAGACGATCTCCTCCGGGCGGGCCGCGTTATAGAAATCGGCCATCGCCTTGTGCGCCTCTTCCAGCACCGCGTCGGACTGCTGGCTGGTAAGGAAAACCCCCTCGTGATTGGCGTTGTGTTCGACCAGGTAAGCCGTTACCCGGTCTAACGTGGATTGGGCCACCTGAGTGCCGCCGGGATTATCGAAAAAGATCGCCGGGGCAGGGAGCGCAGCCTGGCGGCGCAAAGCCGGGAATTGGGCGCGGACGGTGGATATATCGATGGTCATAAATGGTCTCCTTGTTTATGTTTAAGAGGAATCTCAAGGTGTATCTTCAATTATAATGGGGATCGATGTCAACAACTCTACCAAAAGCTGAAATATGCAACTGTTTCACAACCTTGTGCGCCGCGGCATCGCCAGTTCAGGCGCCTTCCGCTGGGCAGCAAGCTGGCTGGACGACTTTTTCTATGGCAGGCGTCCCGCTCGTCGCCAGGCATCACAATGGACGAAAATCCCGCGATGAAATAAATCTACGTTGTGCCGGGCCGTGACGCGGTCTGGCGCAGCGTAAAACAAATTTGTTGGAGGCAAAAAAAATGACGCAATGCGATTTTGGATTGATCGGCCTGGCAGTGATGGGCCAAAACCTGGTCCTGAATATGAACGACCACGGGTTTAAGGTTGCGGTCTATAACCGCACCGTCGCCAAGGTGGACGAGTTCATTGACACCACGGCCAAAGGCACCCAGGTGGTGGGGACACATTCGCTGGAGGAATTGGTCAGTGTGCTCAAGCGTCCCCGGCGGGTAATGCTGATGGTCAAAGCCGGCCAGCCGGTCGACGACTTTATCGAAATGCTGCTCCCCCTGCTGGAGCCAGGCGATATCATCATTGATGGCGGCAACTCGAACTTCGCCGACTCGAACCGGCGCACCCAATACCTGGAATCCAGGGGGTTTTTGTTCATCGGCACCGGCATCTCCGGCGGTGAAGAAGGCGCTCGCCACGGGCCTTCGATCATGCCCGGCGGCTCGCCGTCCGCCTGGCCGCATGTGCAGCCGATTTTCCAGAGCATCGCCGCCAAGGTAGAAGATGGTTCGCCCTGCTGCGACTGGGTCGGCGAAGGCGGCGCCGGGCATTTCGTCAAGACGGTGCACAACGGCATCGAATACGGGGACATGCAGTTGATCGCTGAAGCCTACCACCTGATGAAATCGCTGCTGGGCATGAGCTATCCCGAAATGCAGGCCGCCTTTACCGGCTGGAACACTGGCAAACTGAATTCATATCTGATCGAGATCACGGCCAACATCCTGGCTTATCAAGACGCGGACGGGCAGCCGCTGGCGGAAAAAATCCTCGATTCCGCCGGGCAGAAAGGCACCGGTCGTTGGGCGGTAACCACCGCCCTGGAACTTAGCGCCCCACTTACCCTGATCGCCGAGGCTGTGCTCGCCCGGATGCTCTCAGCGCTCAAAGATGAGCGCGCTGCGGCGGCGCAGGTGCTCAAAGGCCCTCAGGATACTTTCACCGGTGACCGCGCTGCCATGCTCGAAGACATCCGCCAGGCGCTATACGCCGCCAAGATCACCTCCTATACCCAGGGATATATGTTGATGCGCACTGCCAGCCAGGAGTTCAACTGGAAGCTGAACTACGGCGGCATCGCCCTGATGTGGCGCGGCGGCTGCATCATCCGCTCCATCTTCCTGGGGAAGATCAAAGACGCCTTCGAACAGGACCCGAACCTGCACAACCTGCTGCTGGACGGCTATTTCAAAGCCGAAGTAGATGCCGCTCAGGCTTCCTGGCGACGGGTGGTGGCGGCTGCGGTGGAATATGGTATTCCTGTCCCGGCCATGTCCAGCGCCCTGGCCTTTTTCGATGGCTATCGCCATGCCGTGCTGCCCGCCAACCTGCTCCAGGCGCAGCGTGATTACTTCGGCGCGCACACCTATGAGCGCATCGACCGCCCGCGCGGCGAGTTCTTCCACACCAACTGGACCGGCACCGGCGGCGATGTGACCGCTGGCAGTTACCAGGCCTGAGATAAAGAAACAGGTGTGCAGAGCTCTGCACACCTGTTTGCTAATCCGCTCGCCAATAGTCTTTGCCACCCCCCTCGCGCTTTAGCAAACCGTAATCGACCAGTTCACGCCGCAGCGTGGCGGTGTCATCGTTGAAACGGCCTAACAGTTCGTTGACCTGTTTCTCGCTGTACCGCCTGCCCGGTTCGAAGACGGCCAGCACATAGCGCAGAATTGCCTCGAATTTCTTGCGCTGCGCTGGAAAAGCCTTGATCCGCCCATCCGGGAAGGTGAAATTAGCCACCACCTTTCGATCGTAGGCATCTTGATCTACGTTCGCAGCGACCTGCGTGAGCGCCTCACGCGCCAGCAGGCGTTGCGCCATCTTTTCCAGAGCAGCGGTTTCCAGGCGGTAGAGATTGTAATAACTCTCCGCCCGGGCGCTTACCAGGCCCGCTTCGGACAATTGCGCCAGGTGATGCGAGACCGTCGATGGGCGCAGCCCAAGCATTTCGGCCAGTTGCTCCACAGAAAGCTCCTGGCTGGCCAGCAGGCCAACGATCTTCAGGCGGTTGGCATCCGCCAACGCCTTAAAGAAAGCCAATAGCTCCTGGATAAACTCTTCTGGCGGGTTAGCCGTGAGTGTATCTTCGTTCATATCAAATCTCCTGAATTTAATTAGATATTCATCGAATTAATTCTATGCAATTCGCCGATTTTGTCAAGAGTCTACGAAGTTGCTCGCGAACTTCTCGCAGGTTCTGAACCTGCGGGAAGAGAATATCTGAAAAGCTATTGACATGTGAACTAATAGTTCATATAATATGAATAATATGTTTATATCATCACCTGTTTTTTTTACTGTATCCCAATGCTGTTGGCGAATTCCTTTCCACGTTCCCGGTGTCGTGGAATCGAAGCTTCAGCCGGAGATTTTGCCAGCCAATAACCCGGCCAAGGCCTCGACTCAGCGCCCAAAAACGCTTCCTTCGATTTCGCCAACAGCACCATCTCTGCCATGCAGCCTACCTCTGGGTCAAAAGCTGCGCGCGCTTTGCAGGTCACTCAAAATCGACGATCAAGGACGGATGACTCAGCAACTGATCACTCGTTACTCAAAACGTTGGCTAGGTGCAACGCGCGAAGGACACGTGCAATGCACCGGCCAGGCAAAATAGATGAGCTTTCCTGATTACTCATTGACCAATTACTGATCACCTAAACAAGAAAATGTCTCTTTCAGATTGGGCACAATTTCAAGGCTATATTTTGCAACTGGAACAAGAGGGCCTGGCCACGCGCACTTTCCGCCGCCTGGACCCGGAACGCCAGCAAATGGTCCTGAACGCGATTTTGGATGAGGCCGCGCAGCGCGGTCCGGCGGCGATGAACATCAAAAATGTCGCTCAACGGGCAGGTGTATCGGTCGGCTCGCTCTACCAGTATTTTGGCGACCGGGAGCACATGTTCAACTTTGCCATCGAGTTGTGTGTGCGCTACACCGTCGATACATTCAATGTTTATCGCCCCTATTTACTGGACATGCCGCTGCGTGAGGCCCTGTCTGCCTACCTGACTGGCGGGATCGAATGGAGCCAGACTCAAGCCGGCCTGATCCAGCTTTTCGCCCGGGCCGCCTACCAGGGCGATCCCGAGCTGGCCGGGCGCCTGGTCGTTCCCATTGCCGCCACACTGCGTGACATAATTACAGCCATGCTCGAAGGCGCCGCTCAGCGCGGCGAACTGCGCCCGGATATCGACATGGAAAACACCGCCCGCCTGATCCATGCGCTGATGATCGTTGCCGGAGACAGCCAACTGTTGCCCTACCTGAACAATTATTTCCAGGTCGTTGACCCGACAATTCCTCCTGAGCGTACGTTAGAGGCATTGCTCGACCTGATCTTGAAAGGTATTAGCGCCCGACCGCCGGCCGCAGAGCAAGATGGACTGCGGCCGGCAGGAGCAAGCCATGAATCCTGAAATTGTCCTTCAAATGCAAGATTTAACCAAGCGTTATGGCGCCCTGACCGCAGTGGATGGACTGAGCCTGGAAGTGTATCGCGGCGAGGTCTTCGGTTTCCTGGGGCCGAACGGCGCCGGTAAAACCACTTCGATCAACCTGATGTGCGGCCTGCTCAAACCCGATGCCGGCTGGGTGCGGCTGCACGGCGATCTGCTTTCGCAGGGGCAGGCGCGCACCCGGGTAGGGATGTGCCCGCAAGAGGTCGTCTTGTGGCAGCGGCTGACCTGCATCGAACAGCTCCAATTCGTCGGTGAGATGTACGGTGTGCCTCGCTCGATCGCTCGCCAGCGCGGCGAGAGGCTGCTGGACGATCTGGACCTGGCCGAAAAGCGCCACCAGCAGGCACGCCACCTTTCCGGCGGCATGCAGCGCCGCCTGAACCTGGCCCTGGCGCTGGTACACGACCCCGAAATCGTCGTGCTGGACGAACCTGAAGCCGGCCTGGACCCGCAAAGCCGACTGCGGGTGCGCGAGTACATCCAGCGCCTGGCACATAACAAGACGATCATCCTGACCACGCACAATATGGACGAAGCCGAGCGCCTGGCCGACCGGGTGGCGATCATCGACCACGGGCGGCTGCTGGTATTGGATACGCCCCAGGCGCTCAAAGCCCGCCTGGGCGCTGGCGACGTGCTGGAAATCAGCCTGAACGGAGGAGAGGTCGGTGCAGAGAGGATAAACACGGCGCTGGCGCGCTTCGATGGCGACATCCGCTTTGAGATCGCCAACGGATCGCTAACCCTGCGTGCCCTGAACCTGGTGCCTCTGATCCCTGCCATCATGCAGGCATTATTCGAGACAGGCATCCAGCCGGCAGAGGTGCGCCTGCGCACCAACACCCTGGAAGATGTCTTCATTCAATTGACCGGGCGCAAGCTGCGTGAATGAAACACTGCTCGCACCCGGCAGGCCAATCCGCAAGGTTATGTCTGATTACTCATTGACCGGTTACACATCATCCAAATAAATCAGGAGTCAATCATGTCTCAAATAAACGCTCAAACGGAAGAAAAACTGCGCCAGGCATTCAAACGCTTCAACCCCTTTATGGTCCTGCTCTGGCGGTTAGGCCTGGGCTGGGGGGTCAATTTCTGGCCCAAAGTCGGCGGGCGGATCATGGTCATCAATCATATCGGCCGCAAAAGCGGCTTGCGCCGCCAGACGCCGGTCAACTACGCCATCGTCGATGGTGAGGTCTATTGTACAGCAGGCTTCGGGCATCTCTCAGACTGGTACCGCAACATGCTGGTTCACCCTGAAGTGGAGTTGTGGCTGCCCGATGGCCGCTGGATAGGGTTTGCCGAGGATATCAGCAACGACGAACGGCGCATCCCCCTGCTGCGCCAGGTGATTATCGCCAGCGGCATCGTCGGCCCGCTGATGGGCATCGACCCGGCAAAGCTCTCCGACGCAGCGTTCGACCAACTAACCCACGATTACAAACTGGTGCACATCCGCCGCGTCCGCCCGGTAAGCGGGCCCGGCGGTCCGGGCGACCTGGCCTGGGTGTGGATTCCCATCACCGTCCTGGGGCTGACCATCTTCTTGATCTCAAGGCGGCAAAAATGAGGCTGTTGGCAATTTTCAAAAAGACCTGGCGTGAGTTGCTGCGGGATGCCTGGGTGCTGGGGTTGTCCATCGCCTTCGCGCCATTTTTCGTGTTTCTCTATTGGCTGTGGACCCAGGGTGGTTCGACTTCGTACACCATCCTGGCCATCAACCAGGATCGCGGCGTCCAGCTTTCCAGCGGCGAAACCTGGTCTGCCAGCAAAGATGCCCTTCAAGCCATCGCCGCCGTACAATATGCCGATGGCAAACCCTTGCTCAAGACGCGCCTGGTGAGCGACCGCTCTGAAGCCGAAAAGCTGCTGCGCAATCGCAAAGCCGCTGCTTTCATACTCATTCCTGCCGGTTTCTCAGAAGCCGTCGCGGCTTTGCAATCCGGCGACCGCTCGGCCAGCACACAGATTGTCTTTGGGGGCGACCTGACCAATCCTTACTACGTCGTCGGCGCTACCCTGGCGTTGGGAGCCGTCGACGCCTATATCCAGCAGGCCACCGGGCAAACGCCATTCATTCAATACCCGGAAGAGCCCCTGGGCGCCTCGGCAGCCCGCACCGAATTCGAGAATTATGTGCCTGGGGTGATGATCTTCGCCGTGATCATGCTGATCTTCCTGGCCGCCATGGCCGTAGCGCGGGAAGTGGAAGCCGGCACGCTTCAGCGATTGAGCATCACCCCGATGACTTCTTTCGACTTGTTGGGCGGGATGACAGCCGTGATGGTACTGATCGGCGCGTTTTCCGTGGCAATCACGTTCGCCACGGCGCAGGCGCTGGGCTTTCGCAGCCAGGGTCCTATGTGGGTGGCCGTGCTGGTAGGCTCGGTGACCAGCTTATCGATTATTGGCATGGGCATGGTGGTAGCGTGCTTCTCGCGCACAGTCAGCCAGGCGTTTGTTATCGCCAATTTCCCGTTGGGCCTGCTGATGTTCTTTTCCGGAGTCATCATGCCCATCCCCCAACCCACCTTGTTCACCATCGTGGGACACGCCTTTGGCCCATGCGACATCCTGCCGCCCACGCACGCCGTAGTGGCTCTGAATAAAATTCTCACCCTGGGAGCCGGCCTGCCGGATGTGCTCTACGAACTGGCCATGCTGCTTATCCTGTCAGTCGTTTACTTCGCAGCCGGGGTGTGGTTGTTCAAACGCATGTACCTGAAGTGAGAGATCACTTTATGCACACAAACGGGCGCAAATGCTGCCCGGTATACGACTCATCGCGGGCGCAGATCTCCTCCGGCGTTCCCACCGCCACAACCTGACCTCCGCGATCTCCGCCTTCCGGTCCCAGGTCGACGATGTAATCGGCAACCTTGATAATATCCAGGTTGTGCTCGATGATCAACACGCTGTTTCCGGCGTCCACCAGGCGCTGAAGCACTTCGATCAGCTTGTGCACATCCGCAGCGTGCAAGCCCACCGACGGTTCATCCAAAACGTAAATAGTGCGCCCGGTAGCGCGCCGTGAAAGCTCTTTAGCCAGCTTGACGCGCTGCGCCTCGCCACCGGATAGCGTAGGCGCAGGCTGGCCGATACGGACATAGCCCAGGCCGACATCCTGCAACGTCTGCAAACGGCTGACCATGGATGGGAAAGCTGCAAACGTCCCCAAGGCATGATCCACGGTCAAATCCAGCACATCCGCAATATTCAAATCCTTGAACCGCACCTGCAGCGTCTCGCGGTTGAAGCGCGCCCCGTGGCATACGTCGCAAGGCACGTACACGTCGGGCAAGAACTGCATCTCGATGCGCAGTTGCCCCTGCCCCTGGCAGGCTTCACAACGCCCACCGTGCACGTTGAACGAAAAGCGCCCGGGCTTATAGCCGCGCATCTTGCTCTCAGGCAGGTCGGCAAACAACTGGCGGATCTGGTCGAACAGGCCGGTGTACGTACCGGGATTGGAGCGCGGCGTGCGTCCGATGGGCGACTGGTCGATATTGATAATTTTATCCAGGTATTCCAACCCATCGATGCGCTCATGGGCGCCGGGTTGGGTGTGCGCGCCGTTCAACGCCCGTGCCAGGGCCTTGTACAGAATCTCGACCATCAAAGTCGACTTGCCTGACCCCGAAACGCCGGTGATGCACACCAGTTTTGCCAACGGAAAATCTACGTCGATGTTTTTCAGGTTGTTCTCTTTTGCCCCAATGATGCGCAGCTTCTTGCCATTGCCGCCGCGCCTTGCGTCGGGGATCGGCACGTGCAAACGCCCGGAAAGATACGCACCGGTGAGCGACTCCGGTGATTTGAGAATATCTTCCACCAGGCCTTCGGCCACCAACCGCCCACCATGTTCACCGGCGCGCGGCCCCAGGTCAACGATCCAGTCCGCAGACAGGATCGTCTCGGTATCGTGTTCCACCACCAGTACCGTGTTGCCCAGGTCGCGCAGCCCTTTGAGCGTATTCAGCAGGCGGGTGTTATCGCGCGGGTGCAGGCCAATCGAAGGCTCGTCCAACACGTACAACACCCCCATCAGCCGCGAACCAATCTGCGTCGCCAGGCGAATGCGTTGCGCCTCTCCTCCCGATAGGGTAGACGCCGAACGCTGCAAAGTCAGGTAATCCAGACCCACATCCACCAGGAAGCCGAGGCGCGCCTGGATCTCCTTCAGGATGCGCTCGGCGATGGCTTGCTGGCGCGAAGTCAGCGGGGTATCCGCTCCGGCCAGTTTGCGCGCCCATTCCAGCGTGCGAATCACCGGCCAGTGGGTCACTTCCACGATATTGGCGCCGTCCACTGTCACTGCCAGCGCCTCCTTGCGCAGGCGCGTTCCCTGGCAGGTCGGGCAAACCTGCTCGGTCATCAATTCCATGATGCGCTCGCGCATGTATTCCGACCCGGTCTCGTTATAACGGCGCTGCAGATTGCCAATCACACCCTCGAAAGCCATGCGGAAGGTAGACTGGCGCCCATCCTTGTTGCGATAATGGATCGTGACTTCATGGCCGCGCGTACCACACAGGATCAAATCCAGCTTTTCAGGGGGGATTTCCTTCACCGGGACATCCAGGTTGATGTGATACGTGCGCGCCACTGCCTCCAGCGCCTGCCAGTAATAGCCGCCCTCCTCACGTGGCCCGCGCCATTCTGAGGCAATGATCGCTCCATCGTTCAACGAAATGTCTTTATCCGGGATCAGCAGATCGGGATCGATCTCCAACTTGCCGCCCAGCCCCTGGCAATCGGGGCACGCCCCATGGGGGGTGTTGAACGAAAAGGTACGCGGCTCGATCTCCGGCAGTACCGAGCCGTGCTCCGGGCAGGCCAGGTGTTCGGAGAAGTGCAGGTCCTGGCCGGCCCGTTCTCTGGCAGGTTCATCCGGGTCATCCGTGACAGGCGCGGTGTGGCTCGGGACCAGGTGAATCGTCATGTACCCTTCACCGAATTTCAGCGCCGTCTCTACCGAGTCGGTTAACCGCGAGCGGGCAGCTTCGGCTTCTTTCGGCTCGTCGTAGGCATGGATCACCAGGCGGTCGACCACCGCCTCGATGGTATGGATCTTATAGCGATCCATCTGGATGTCTTCGTCCAGTTCGTGCACCACGCCGTCCACCCGTGCCCGCACGAAACCCGCCTTGCGGATTTCCTCCAACACAGCCTGGTGCGTGCCTTTGCGCCCGCGCACCAACGGCGCCAGGATCAACAGGCGCGAACCTTCCGGCAGGCGCTCCACCTCGTCCACAATCTCCTGGGCCGACTGGCGCGCCACCTCGCGCCCGCATTCCGGGCAGTGCGGGATACCGGCGCGGGCGAAGAGCAAGCGCAAATAATCGTAAATCTCGGTCACTGTACCCACGGTAGAACGCGGATTGTGTGAAGCGCCCTTCTGGTCGATCGAAACAGCCGGCGAAAGCCCTTCGATGTAATCTACATCCGGTTTTTCCATTTGCCCCAGGAACTGGCGGGCATAAGCCGACAACGACTCGACATAGCGCCGCTGGCCCTCAGCGAAGATCGTATCGAACGCCAGCGAAGATTTCCCCGATCCCGACAGGCCGGTGATCACCACCAGCTTATCGCGGGGAATCTCGACCGTAATATTCTTCAGGTTGTGTTCACGCGCCCCGACGACGCGGATAACGTTTTGAGACATAGGCATTCAGGTGATTGGATCAATAGGAGTTCGGCTTGCAGCCAGAAAATCAGATCAAACTGAGATTATAGCACATTTGTTCAGTCAAACACAGGATATTAATCTTGGCCTTGATCAAGTTACGCAAACGAAAGGGCATTATACCAAAAAGAATCCTTCTGGAAGCCTGCTGGCGCCCTTGAGTTCGGGCAGATAACTGTTAACAATATACCCTTGCATCCTTGCAGGACTGACCTCCAACGCGTCAATCCCTTGATATAATAGTCCCTGATCTACATCTTAAAATAACCAGATTCCACATTATATCCAGTGAGGTACTATGCCAATCGCCGCGAATGAATTCTCACTAACGAACGATGAGAATTTCGAACAACAGATGCCCGAGATGTGGGGAGATTGGGGCTGCAGCTCCGAGATCGGCCGCCTGCGGGCCGTCTTGCTCCGCCGTCCAGGTCCTGAGATCGAAAACCTGCCCGAAGACCTGGGCAGCGTCCTTTTTGCCGAACGCATGGACCCCCAAAAGGCCCGTGACCAGCACGATGCCATGGCCGAGGTCTATCGCGCCAACGGCGTAGCGGTACATTACATCGAGAAAATGCAGCAGCACGAGCCTAACGGTATGTTCGTGCGCGACCTGATCGCCATGACGCCCGAAGGCGCCATCGTGGCTCGCCCTGGCACCCTGGTACGGCGCGGTGAAGCGCGCTACGCCGCCGAAGCCCTGGCTCGCTTGGGAGTTCCCATCATCCACACCGTCGCCGGCACCGGCACCTTCGAGGGGGCTGACCTGATGTGGGTCAACCGTGACCTGGCCTTCGTCGGCATCAGCCGGCGCACCAATGCCGAGGGCTGCCGCCAGGTGCGCGTCGAACTGGAGCGCATGGGCGTAGGCGAGGTCGTTACTCTGCAGACACCCTGGTCAGAAGCGCACTTCGATGGCCTGATGGCCATCCTGGACCGCAAACTGGCTATCGTTTATAGCACTCAGGTCTCTTACGTAGCCATCGAGGCGCTGCGCCGCCACGGCTTCCGCATCCTGGAGGTCACTTCCGAGCGCGAAGTTCGCTACGGTGTTGCTCTCAACATGGTTGCCCTGGAGCCGGGCCGGGTGATCATGCCCGAGGGGGAGAACGAAGATACTACCCGGATGATGCAAAAAGCCGGCGTCGATATCGTAAAGATCGATCTCAGCGAGTTACAGAAGGGTGGCGGTTCCATCCACTGCATGACCGCTTTTTTGAAGCGAGACGAACTCTAAAATCTGCACCTGGCAGGCTTTCGCAAACCTGCCAGGTGTGAAGGTTACGTGAAACGAGCCCCCTCGGATCACGATATGGTCTAACCCTGAGTAGCGAAAGAAGGAGAAAGAGATGAAAAAAAACAGCACCCATTTTGCCTGGACGAGCCTGGTCATCTTGACCCTGCTCGCCCTTGTCCTGTCTTCCTGCGGCGGGCAAAGCGCCCAGCCAGCCCAGGCAGACCCGTTCCCGAACATCAAGCGTATCCAGACCGCTAAAGTTCTCAAGGTAGGCACCGGCGCCGGTTACTACCCCTTTGAGATGATCGACAAGTCTGGTAAGTTAGTCGGCTTCGACATGGATATCGCCCAGGCCATGGCCGATTCCCTGGGAGTCAAGCTTGAGGTAGTGGACTTCAAGGATTTCGATGCCATCCTGCCAGCCCTGGGCGCCGGGCAGATCGACTTGATCCTGGCCGGCATGACCATCACCCCCGAGCGCGCTCAGGTGGTCAATTTCAGCAAGCCCTATTTCCAGTCCGGCCAATCCGTGCTGGTCAACATCAAGCACAAAGATAAGGTGAAAACCGTCACTGACCTGGACCAGGCCGGCCTGACCATTGTCACCGAGCAGGGCACCACCGGAGACATCGCCGCTCAGAAACTTTTCAAACAGGCCACAATACGCCCGATGAAAGGCGGCAATGAAGCCACCCTGGATGTCTGCAATGGCAGTTCGGATGCCTTCGTCTATGACCAGTCCTTCATCGCTGTGCAGGCCATGCAATACACGCAGTGTGTTTTCCCAATCCTGGAGCCATTCACCAAAGAACCTTACGGCATCCCCGTACGTGCGGGCCAGTATGACCTGCTCCAGTGGGTCAACACCTTCCTGGATTCCTATCTGACGTCCGACGCCTACAAAGATTCCTACAACAAATGGTTCGTCGATTCGGCCTGGCTGAAAGAAGTGGACATGCCCGCCCCGTAAGTCCGGGCAAAGCAAAATCGTCACGCACAGGGGCGCAGCGGTACCCTTCACGCCGATCCGGTGTGTTTGTGATCGTCTGCGCCTCTGTACTTGAGCAATTCCCAAATCCCACGATATAGAGGAATCCGGATGGAATATATCTTACAAGAGTTGTTGGACCCCCTGGTCTGGCAGCGCACTGTTGGCGCCTATTTTCCGGTCTTCATGACCGGCATGAAAAACACCATCATCATCTCTGCCCAGGCCCTGGTGCTGGCATTTGTGATTGGGGTCGTTGCCGGGGTCATGCGCGTCTCTCACTCGCGCTTTCTCAACCGTATTGTTCAGGTGTATGTCGAAATCATCCGCAACACCCCGCTGCTGGTGCAGTTGATCATCTTCTATTTCGGCCTGGGCCCGCTGTTCAACAACAGCCAGACCATTCCCCTGGTGCTGGCGTTGGGCATCTTCACTGGAGCCTACGTGGCCGAGATCGTGCGCGCCGGCATCCAATCGGTGTCGCGCGGTCAAATGGAAGCCTCCCTGTCCGTTGGCATGACCTACGTCCAGGCTATGCAACTGATCATCCTGCCCCAGGCCGTGCGCCGCATCCTGCCCGCCCTGGCAGGCCAATTCATTTCGTTAATCAAAGACTCTTCACTGGTCTCTGTTTTCGGCTATGCCGAATTAACCCATGCCGCCAACCGGGTGACTGCGGCCACATTCCGTGCGCTGGTTCCCAACATCTTCGTAGCGTTTGTTTACTTTGTAATCGCCTACACCCTCTCTCTGGGGGTAAACTGGATCGAAAGGAGAACTGCTCGCAGTGGTCAGATTTGAAAAAGTCTCCAAATGGTTCGGTCACCTCCAGGTGTTGAAGGGTATCGACCTGGAGGTCGCCACGGGCGAGGTGCTGGTCATCGTCGGCCCCAGCGGCTCAGGAAAGAGCACCCTGCTGCGCACGATCAACGCCCTCGAGCCTATCCAGGCTGGCAAGATCTGGATCGACGACGAATCCGTCCACGACATTCCACCCAACAAGCAGCATCTGGTGCGCCGTGAAATTGGCATGGTCTTCCAGCAATTCAATCTGTTCCAGAATAAAACTGCCCTGGAGAACATCACCCTTTCGCCCGTCAAAGTGCTCAAGATGTCGCCATCTGAGGCAGAAGACAGGGGCCGCCAGCTCCTGGAACGGGTCGGCTTGCCGGAAAAAGCCAACTCCTATCCAGGCGAGCTCTCGGGCGGGCAGCAGCAGCGCGTGGCCATTGCCCGGGCCCTGGCCTTAAGCCCAAAGTTGATGCTCTTCGACGAACCCACCTCGGCCCTCGACCCGGAGATGATCAAAGAGGTTTTGGACGTGATGAAAGACCTGGCGCATACTGGCATGACCATGATCGTCGTGACGCACGAAATGGGCTTCGCTCGCGAGGTGGCCAAACGCATCATCTTTATGGACGAAGGTGTAATCGTTGAGGAAGCCCGGCCGGATGAATTCTTCAGCAATCCAAAGATGGATCGTACCAAAGCCTTCCTGAGTAAAATCCTGTGATGCAACCACTCTGTTCAGATTTCGGCCTTCTGGAAAGCGACATTCGCCGCCAGCCGTCCCTGCTGGCAGAGCGTTTGCCCTCCTTGCGGCAGGCGGCCGCGGCGTTGTGCGCACATCTGACATTCCCCAGCCGCATCTACCTGGTAGCCTGCGGCGATGGTCTGAGCGCCGCCCTGGCAGCCGCTTTCACCTGGGAGCAAGTCCTGGGCATCCCCGTGGAGGCCGTGCCCGCCATGACCTTTTCGCGCTACCGGGTGGAAAGCGCCTCACCCGGCTCGCTGGTCATTGCCATCTCGCAATCCGGCAAGGTAGTACGGGTGATCGAAGCCCTGGCCGGCGCGTTGCGGCGCGGCTTACCTGCGTTGGTGGTGACGAACAACCCTGCCTCGCCGCTGGCGGAGATGGTTACAGCCGGATGCGTCTTCAACCTGGGGTTCACCCGCCTGGGCTTCACCCCCGGAACCAGCGCCTATACGTACACCCTGATGGCGCTTTACGAGCTGGCGGCTGCGCTCAGCCGCAGCACCTCCCTGGCCCAGGCACTGCAAACACAGGTCGAGGCAACGCTGCACTTGCTGGCCCCCGCCATTGAGTCCGCCTGGAACCCGGGGCGTACATTTGGCCGCAAATTGGATAAAACTCACGCCATTTTCACCCTGGGCAGCGGCCCGGCCTACGGCACAGCCCATTACACCATGCGCAAACTCTTCGAAATTTGCCAGTGTAAACCCATCTTGCTGGAGACCGAAGAATACGCCCACGACGCTTTCTACGCCCTGGAAGCCACCACCCCGGCTATCCTGTTCGCCCCGCCCGATCCCGGCTTCCAGCGCTGTTTCGAGGTCGCCCGTTATCTCGTCGAGGTCGGCTGCCCGCTGGCGGTAGTTTCCAACCCGGAACGGCAAGATTACTTCGCCAGCCCTTATGTCTCCTTCTTCGGGATGCCCGGCGCTTCGGCAGTAGAAACCAGCCTCACCTACGCCATAGCGGCCCAGGTGCTGGCCTGCCAGTCGGGCGAACGTTTGGGCGGGTCCTTCTACGCCTGCAATGATCCGGCTCGCTATGTCAGGGGCGACGCCCAAATCTATGAAAGCGCCCGCATGGATCGCGCCGATGGTTGAACCCGCGGCGGTCGATGTCTTCGTCTATGGCGAGACCGGCGCCGACAATCTGATCCAGGTGCCTTACCTGCCCACCCCCGAACGCGCCGCCAGCATCCTCTCGGAGAGCTACCATACCGGCGGCGTAGGGGCAAACGTGGCTGTGCTGCTCAGCGCCTGGGGATTGAAGGTTCGCCTGAGCGGCAACGCCCTGGGCGACGACGAGTATGGCCGCCTGGTGCGCGCCGGCCTGGAGACCTTCCCCAACCTCGATCTGTCTTATCTCGAGACTCGCCCCGGCCTGCGCACGCCCTTCTGGCGCATCATGGTCACTCCTGACGGCGAGCGTACGCAACTGTATGGTTTCGGCGACCTGGTCCCGACACCGCTGACTTCCGGAATGCTCGGCAGCGCTCGCTTCCTCTCCCTTGACTTGTACGGCGGCCCTGAGCGCGAAGAAGCCGCTCGCCTGGCCCGCGCCGCCGGAGTCACCCTGGTAGTCGGCGATATCCTGCAGCCGGATCACCCCCTGCTGCCCATTACCGGCATCGCCGCCAACTCAGCCAGCCTGACGCGCGGCGAGTACCCAGGCGTCGATCCTTTCGAGCACGCCCGGCGCCTGCACGCCGTTTCAGGCGGCGTCATCCTGACCACCGACGGTCCAGGCCCGGCCCATGTCATCGACCGCGACGGGAACGAGTTCTGGGTGCGCCCGCCGCAGGTGCAGGTGGTAGACGCCACTGGCGCCGGGGACGCCTTCAAGGCCGGGGTGATTTACGGCCTGTGGCGCGGCTGGCCCCTGCCGCGCGCCGTCGCCTGGGGCGTGTGCGCCGGCTCCTTGAACACCCGCTACATCGGCGCCGCCAGCCACCCGCCCGGGGTGGATGAAATTGAAGCGCGGCTGGCGCAGGTGATGGAAACCGTGGACAGGTGAACAGACGTCCGCCGTCAAAGGGGTGACTTCTACGCAAGTTCGGGCTATACTTCAAACATGAACACCTCTTACCCCATGACCCCCAAACGCCGCTTCCTGTCCGGCATCCTGGGCGGGCGCGTCGACTGCCCGCCGGTGGGCAGCGTGACTTCCGTCGCCAACGTCGAACAGATGGAAATGACCGGGGCGTATTTCCCGGAGGTGCACCTGGACGGCGAGAAAATGGCCCGCCTGGCAGCCGGCGCCCACGACATCCTGGGCTACGACGCGATCATGCCCTATTTCAGCGTGTGCGCCGAGTCGGCTGCCCTGGGCTGCGAGATGGACTGGGGCGACATCGAAACCATGCCCACCGCCCGCTCGCACCCCTGGGCCGAGCCGGAACAGGTGGCTATCCCGCCCGATTTCCTCGAAAAACCCTCCACCAAAGCCGTATTGGACGCCATCCACATCCTGCGCCAACGCTATGGAGCGCAGGTCGCCATCGTCGGCAAGGTGATGGGGCCGTGGACGCTGGCCTATCACCTGCATGGCCTGCAGGATTTCCTGATCGAGACCATCACTGATCCAGCCAAAGTGCATCGTTTCCTGGAGCGGCTAGTCGAAGTCACCGTCCTGTTCGGCCAGGCGCAGATCAAGGCCGGCGCAGACACCCTGTGCGTCGCCGACCACGCCACCGGCGACCTGGTGGGGCCGAAGACCTACCGCGATGACCTGCTGCCGGTGCACCAGAAGCTCACGCTGCGCCTGGGCTGTCCCACGGTGCTGCACATCTGCGGCAACACCCTCGACCGGCTGGACTATATCTGCATTTCCGGCTTCGATGCCTTCCACTTCGATTCCAAAGTCGATGCGGTCAAGGCGGTGGAAAAGGTGGCCGGGCGGATTTCACTGATGGGCAACGTCAACAACCCGGAAACGCTGCTGCACGGCAGCCCGGAGCAGGTCGCCGCCCAGGCACGCTATGCCATCGAAGCGGGGGTGCGGGTGGTCGGGCCGGAATGCGCCATCCCGCTGCGCACACCGACCGCGAATCTGGTGGCGATTGAGCGGGAGGCGCTGAAGCACTGAGAATATTGATGCGCTTTCAAGCGTAGACACATCGCAACGAGAAAACTTGTTGAGCATGAGAGTAATTGGTATGACTTTAGAACTCGGAGGACCGGCTATGACTGATGAGACCTGGAATGAGACATTCATCGAGCAGACTGTAACTTATACTCTTGAATTGGAAGGGCAAATCATCGTTATCGAGAACGTGCCAGCCAGGGTATGCGTGGAGACAGGTGAGCGCCTGTTCTCACCTGAGACAGTGGAACGCTTGCAACAAATGGCCTGGTCGCCACCCAGCCCAAAGCGGGTGATCCAGACCCCGGTATATGAATTCGTAGCGTGATGCTTTGACCAACGCTAAAACGTCCCGCAGGTTCTGAAACCTGCGGGATGTTGAATGTGATGCAATTTGACAGTTACGGCCCGGCCGGTACCATGCTCCACTCGTTGGCAGCAGGATTATAGAGCCAGGTCTCGTTCGTGAATTGTTGTTTGATCACGTTGCCGCCACCAAAGAGCACCATCTGGCCCGTTTTCGCATCATAAGCCATGGCGTGCGACCCGCGCGGGCCGGGAGGGTTTTGGGCGGCCAGGTCTTTCCAGGTGTTGGTGGCATAGTCGTAGCCCCAGGTGGAATTGCTCGGCGGCGCATTCTCGTTGATTACCCCTGGCAAGGTGAAACCACCGAAGAGGATATTCAAACCGGTAGCGGGGTCGTAAAGTAAGGTGTTGAAAAGACACTGCTCCGGGTAAGTCTTCGTTTGCCGCTCCTCCCAGGTATCCGTGTTATAGTCGTAAACCCAGATCTTGTCCGGCGGCGTGGCGATATCGCATTTCCAGGCAATCACCCGGTCCGCCGCGGCATCATAGGACATAGCGAAATAATTGTCCAGCCGATCTTCCTTCGGCGGGTCGCCGGCAGGCGCCATTTTCGTCCAGGTGTTGCTTTCGTAGTCGTATGCCCAGGTATCTACGGAAGAGACCCAGGGTTCCTTACTTACATCCAATCCGCCATGCAGAATGACGCGATCTGACTCGGCATCATAAACCATGCGCGCGCCGATCAACCCAAAAGGGCCCCCCTCCGGTTTCATGTTCGCCCAGGTATTGGTGTTGTAGTCATAGGCCCAGGTCTCCCTGATGGCTGGTTTTATCGTAAGGCCACAACCTAAAAACATAATCACCTGGTCGGATTGGTTGTCATAAGCGATGGCCGATCCGACTGTGATGGGCCGTTCGGCGGTTTCGGGCATTCGCTGCCAGCTTTTTGTCTCGAGATCAAAGGTCCAGACCGCTTCCAGTTTTCCAGAAGTTGGCCCATAACTGGCCCAACCGGGCGCAAGAATTACTCTCTCTGACTCCGCGTCATAAACTAAACCGCCCCAGGCCTGAATGGCCGGACCCGGCAACGAAGTGGGCGATGGGATACGAGCCGCCGCTGAGGGCGGCGGGGCGGTGTCGACTGGGGGAATTGCAGTGGGAGGTGAAGCTGGAGCGACGCATCCACCGGCTAGGACGAGACTCAACGTTAGCAGAAAAGCTCGCAAGAATTTGTTTTTCGTAGACATGGTATCACTCCTTATTTTGGCAACAGAATATCAGGCACTCAGCGCTCAGGTTACGTGATTGCCATTTTCACATAGCCCACAGTGCGCGAGCAGCTTTTGGTTGAAGATTATTTTGCTTGAGAGGTGCAACGCACTTCCAAATAAATGCGTTGCACCTCGTATAATATGAAGGTAAGGCGCCATCTCGCCACTACTTGACAATGGGCA
>CAZQQJ010000052.1:0-49604 GCA_964595435.1 uncultured Anaerolinea sp.
TAGTTTACCTTATTTCCTACCTCTAGTTACCGATACTTTTGCGTTACACTCCAGGGAAGGGTATCATGTCTGGTGACGAAAGCGCTGCGCCGCAGCAGTATCTGGATTTCGAGCTGGAGATCGGTTTTGGCCAGGGGCGCGATTATCCCCTGGCGGTGTTGCGTTCGCCGGCCGGCGAAGCGCGGACGATGATGCATTTCCCCTTCGATGATCTGGCGCTGGAAAACCGCCTGAAGGATTTACAGATCGCTTTGCTGCGCTCGGGCGGTGCGAAGCGCCGTACACTCACCCCGGAAGAGCGGGTCGTGCAGGGTTTCGGCCGTGCCCTGTTCGATGCCCTGCTGACCGGCGGTGTGCGCGGGCGCTACGAGGCCAGCAAGACCCAGGCGCGCCAGCAGGGCAAGGGCCTGCGCCTCAAGCTGCACATCCAGCCGCCGGAGCTGGCTGCCCTGCCCTGGGAATATCTGTACGACCCGGACGAAGCGGATTACCTGTGCCTGTCTACCCAGACGCCGGTGGTGCGCTACCTGGAAGTACCGCAGATGCTGCTGCCCTTTGCCGTGCGTCCGCCGCTGCGCATCCTGGGCATGTTTGCCAGCCCGCAGGGCCTGCCCGAGTTGAGCCTCGCCGACGAGCGCGGCCGCCTGCAAGCCGCCACGGCTGGCCTGCAGCAGCGCGGTTTGGTAGAGGTGACCTGGTTGGAAGGCCAGGGCTGGGCCGACTTGCAGCGCACCCTGCGCAAAGATGGCCCGTGGCACGTCTTTCACTTCGTCGGCCACGGGCG
Source organism: uncultured Anaerolinea sp. (assembly GCA_964595435.1). GTDB lineage: Bacteria > Chloroflexota > Anaerolineae > Anaerolineales > UBA4823 > RBG-16-57-11. The sequence continues at coordinate 785 of CAZQQJ010000052.1, forward strand.
TTACGATGTTTTGAACGGCGAGGGCCAGATTGTCCTGGTGGACGACGCCGGCCATCCCTATCTGTTAGGCGCAGCACAACTGGCGCGCCTGCTGGCCAACCATCCCTTGCTGCGCCTGGTCTTCTTGAACGCCTGCGAGGGTGCGCAGGCCGGTGCGCAGGATCCTTTCTCCAGCCTGGCGGCGGCCCTGGTGCGGCACGGCCTGCCGGCGGTGCTGGCTATGCAATACCCGATCACCGACCGCGCCGCGGTGAAGTTTGCCCAGGTCTTCTACGAGTCGCTGGCTGACGGGCTGCCGGTGGACGCCGCGGTGAGTGAAGGCCGCCTGGCGGTCAGCCTGGCGGTGAAAAACAGCCTGGAGTGGGGCGTGCCGGTGCTGTTCATGCGTACGCCAGATGGCGAGTTATTCAGCCGGCAGAAGACGGAGGAAGGACGACAGACGACAGACGACCGGCAGCGGTTGACTGGTGGCGATGTATATAATATCAATATTTCCGGCGCGACAGGAGTTGCGATTGGCCAGGAGGCCCAAACTGTTGTCGCGCCGCGCCAGCCGGAACGTCGAGATGCAGAAATCCAGGCGTTGAGCGCCGAGATCGAGGCGGCGGTAGAGCGGGAAGATTGGCCAGAGGTGGAGCGGTCGTTGCTGCAGTTGGTCGCATCTGGCAAAGCGGAGGTGGCACAGCAACCGGACAGGGAGATTGCAGCTTTGCAGGCCATAGCAGGGGCTATGTTGGGTAAAGAAGCTTGGGCACAGGTTGAAATGTGTATCACTTCGCTAAAAAAACAAGGTTTGCCGGGTCAGGTAGCGGCGGAGGAGATCCAGGCGCGATTGTCGGGAGCCAGACAGCAAGCCGGAAAAGACCCACGCAGCGCGACACCATTGACAATAATGCGTCGCTGGTTATTGTGGGTGGTTGGGGCTTTGATTTTGGTAGGTGTTATTGCTTTTTCACTGGCATTTGGTGAACAGATAGCGGGTCCGAGTCGGCAGATGGCTGCTGCCGCGACTGAAGAAGCAGCAACCGTCGTGGCAGCGCTTGCGCTCGGCGTCGTGCCGCTGCCTACCGCGCTGCTCAATTCGACCTTTACTCCCACCATATTATCGTCGCAGACTTTCACTTTTACACCCAGTTATACCTCTGAACCGACCATCTTCCCCAAACCAACTGACTTGTCGGAGCGGATCACCGACGGGCAGGGGGTGAAGATGGCGCTCATCCCGGCCGGCGAATTTCAGATGGGCAGTGAGAATGGCGATAGCGACGAGCGGCCGGTGTCTACGGTGTATGTAGAGGCCCTCTATATGGATATTTATGAAGTGACCAACGCGTTGTACGAAAGGTGCGTGCAGGCTGGGGAATGCACCCCGCCCGACTACGCCAGTTCCTATTCGCGTAGCAGCTACTACGGCAACGTCGAGTTCGACAATTACCCCGTGATCTACGTGGATTGGAAGCAGGCCAACGCTTTATGTGTATGGCGCAGGGCGCGCCTGCCGACCGAGGCGGAGTGGGAGAGAGCAGCGCGCGGTGGGTTGCAAGAAAAGGAGTATCCTTGGGGCGACGAAACGCCGGACTGCCAGTGGGCGAACTTCTTTGCCAAAAATGGTGCTTGCGTAGGCGATACCAGTCAGGTGGGCAATTATTCAGCCAATGGTTACGGGTTGTTTGATATGGCCGGCAACGTACGGGAATGGGTAAGCAGTTTGTACAAACCTTACCCCTACCAAAGCGATGACGGGCGAGAAGATCCGGATGCCGCGGGAGAGCGCGTCGTGCGCGGCGGCACATGGAACTTCTATACTGATGGCATGCGTGTCGCTTACCGTGACAATTCCGCCGCTTCGGTTAGGGGCTACCTCCTCGGTTTCCGCTGCTCCCGATCGCCTTAGCTTTCAGTGGTCAGGTTTCAGCCGTCAGCCAGGAACTTCATTTTGTTGGCTGGTGGAAAATATTGTCTGCTACGAGGGGGCTTTTATCACTCCCAGGGGGAAGCAGGTTACGCGCCAGGTAAGCGTTTCAGGCTGAAGCCGTCCGGCTGGCGAAGGAATCGGTTTGAAGGCGGCCCACCGTGGGATAAATCCACCCGGCTACCTGTCAGCGCCCTGTAAACAGGGCTTTGAAACCGGATTTATCCGGCGCTGTTCTGTAGGCGGGGCATTTCATGCTCGGTCGAGCCTTTGCCTGCGCTTTTGTCGGCAATTTGGACCGGCAGCCGCAACGCCTGGTTGAACGATGCCGAATCGGGGAAAATTCTGGCTACGTCCGGCGATAAAACGGCGACATTGCTGCCTTCAGCAAAGCGTACAATGTACTTGCGGCGCACTCCGTGCGTAAAGACATATTCACCCGGCATGTCTGGATAGGTGTTTATGAGGGTGCTCAGCACCTGGCTGAGCACCCTTGGAATGTTTCTTTACCCCTATAGCAGCTGGGGCAAGTGCAAACACTTATCTATGGAGCAGAGGCAAGTAAACCTGGTAGATTTGGGCCACGTTGACCGCAAAGGTCTGCGGGGCAGAGGTATCCACACCACCGTTCGCTACACCGCCATCGTCCTTAATCACCAGGCCGATCGTCGCGTTACCGTAGGCGTTGAACGCCAGGGTGAAGCTCAATGCGCCGTTCGCATCCACTGCCGGGCCGGCGCTGAACAGGCCAGGGTTGGTGTTGCTCACCACCTCGAAGTGCAGGCTTTGCCCCGATTCGTTCGCTGGCCCGGCGGAAAGGGCGGTAGCCCAACCGGTCAATGCCTGGGGAGGGTCATTCTCTTGCAGGTTGATGTCCGCGCCTTTGGTGAAAGATGGAGCGTCGTTGACTGGATCGACAGTAACGCTGACCGGGTCTGTATCTTGCAGCGCGCCGCCAGCGCCGGTGTTGCCGTTGTCGTTGGCGTTCAGGGTGATGGTGTCGCTGCCGTTATAGTTCGCGTCTGGGCTGTAGTTGACCGCGCCGAGCGCAGCGTTGCTCTCGGCCAGCGAACCCTGGTAGGTCATTGAAGGGGATCCATTGCTGCCTGCGATCAGGCTCAGGCCGGTGGTTGAGGCCAGGCTAAGGCTGCCATGGAATGCCGAAAGTGTGAATTGGAAATTCGCCGCGCTACCCGCATCCACATCGCTGATGCTGAATACCAGGTTGGACTGGCTGGCGTCTTCGTTTACATTGAACGCGCCGGGCACGTTGTTGACTGGCGTGTCGTTGACTGGGGAAAGGTTGATCGTAACCGATGCGCCGGTGGTGGCATAGTCCAGCCCATCTGAACCACTCCAATCAAAGGAATCACTGCCGTTATAGTTCGCATTCGGTTGGTAAGTGAGATTGGCCAGAGACGAGGCAGAGATTTCCTGGCCGGCAGCCACATCGTTACCGGAGAGCTTGAGCGCACCATTGGCTGGCAGGGCAACCACCTGCACTTTCGCCAGGCTGTCACCATCGGCGTCGCTGAAGTGGGTGGTAAAATCGGCCTCTGCAAAAGAGATACTGCCATCCTCACTTCCCGATTTACTGAAATTGCTGACAGTTGGGGGCATGTTCGGTGAATCGAAGCGAGCGATGGCAAAATTATCATCCCCGAAAGCTCGTGGATGATCAGTATACCCGCCTACGACAATTTTGTTGTCGCTCTGGATGAGCGCTGCTTCCAGGAAATCGGCGGTAACAGCGCCACTGGCCAGGATATCGCCGGTATTTACGGTCTTATAGCCGAGGCCATCCAGGGTTGTATCCAGAACCCCGGCACTGGTGTAAAGCGCTATGGCGAAATCTTCTGTGTCGACGGGATCAACGCTCATCCCAGCGACAACGATGCGTCCGGTGGACTGGATAGCGACGGCGTGAGCCTGGTCGTTTCCGCTGATCGATGTCCTTACACGTCCATTGGTTCCGAAAGTGGTGTCCAGCGTACCTTGTGCGCTGTAGCGCGCCAGGGCAAAATCGTTGATCGTGCCCGATTTGGTGTAACCGGCGACCACAATTTTATCGTCGGGTTGGATCGTTAAAGCCTGGGCCAGGTCAATTTGCTGGCTGGGAAAATCAGTGGTGATGTACCCTGTTCCACTGTTAAAGGTGGTATCCAGCGCGCCTGAAGTGGTGAAGCGAGCAACGGCAAAGTCATCCGACGTGCCGGTATCCGCGTGGCCGGCCAGGATGATCTTGCCATCCGACTGCAGGCCGATGGCCTGAGCCTCATCTTTGGTACCGATGGTGATGGTGCGGAATCCATTGGGTGCGTTGAAGGTTGTCGTGTCGAGCGTACCATTGATGTTATAGCGCGCCACGATGAACTGGCTGTCTGTGTAACCCCCAACCACGATTTTCCCGTCGTTCTGCAATACAACCGTGGTGGCAACGTCGTTCCCTGTCGAAAGGGTGGATATAATGTAACCAGTGGGAGCATTAAAACCGGCCGTGTCGAGCGAGCCATTATCATTGTAGCGTGCTACGGTGAAGTAATTGCGTGCGCCATCAGACGATGAGCCGACCACCACAATTTTTCCATCGGCCTGAATCGCTACACCGTTGGCGACTGACGAAGTTTGGATGGCAGTCGTTACCGTCCCATTGGGTGCCCCAAAGTTGGCCGTATCGAGCAAGCCATTGCTGTCGTATCGTGCCACGGCGAAATGGTTGTTCGATTCGCCCGCCGCGACAATCTTGCCATCCGTTTGCAAAGCCAGTGCGCAGATCCGATCGGAGTTGTGAGCGGTATTAAAATCAGTAAAGTTGATGCCGCTCGATGCAACACCAAATGTCGTATCCAGGTTGCCCGAGGCCGCCAGGGCCGGAATAAACAGGCTTGTCAGAAGCAAGGCTGCCAATCCCAGGTATGCAAGGCTATATCTGGAACGGATCGCTGAGATGAAAAAATTCGACTTCATGGGGTCTTCTCCTTTGGCTGGTTGGAATCTGAGGTTATTCGACACGAGCTTAGGGCGTAGATGCAGCTCAGCACCAACACCCTGGAAGAATAACCTGCTATAGATAAGACGCAAATAACCCAAAAGCGTGACAATTTTGGTGAAATTACTATCAATTGATCCTGCATGGAGAAAACCCAAAATTAGGAGGAAATGCATCTCCCTGCTATTCAACAGGCCTGGTTAATGATATATTAAACTTGAAGCCCGGCAATTTCCGCGTAAGAAAGTCGCTCGCGCCCTGCGGGTCACGCAAAATGGGTGAGCCTTCCTGATTACTCATTGACCGATTACGGATCACCCAAACAAGAAAGGAACGAAACATGAAACGCAAATTTACGTTGCACAAACTGGTCGCCTTGGTCATCCTGGCTTTACTGCTCCTGGGCCTGTCCACCCCTGCTCGCGCCTTCACGCCGATGGCGGGTGAGACGGTGGTGATCGAAGAAGACCAGGTGATCGAAGATGACCTGTACGTTTCGGCCAACACCTTTGTGCTGAAGGGAACGGTCAAAGGCGACCTGATCGCGGTTGGCTCGTTGGTGCGCATTGCTCCGACAGGGGTGGTGACCGGCGACCTGATGGCAGCGGGTCAGGGTGTGGTGGTCGAAGGCCGCGTGGAAGACGATGCTCGCCTGGCTGGAATGACCGTCGTGGTCAGCGGGCAGGTTAGCGACGACCTGGTGGCAGCCGGCTACAGCGTCGAGACGCAAAGCAGCGGCCAGGTGGGCGGCGACACCGTGGTCTTTGCCGGCCAGCTTTCGCTGGGCGGCCAGGTGGCAGGGAACGTAGAGGCCAACGCCGCCGCAGTGGCGATTTCCGGCGAGGTCGGGGGAAACGTACGCGCCTCGGTTGGCGGGGCCGAGGACCGGCCGTCGTTTTCTCCTTTCCAGTTTATGCCCTCGGTGCCGGATATGCCCCAGCCGGTGACGGTGCCGGCCGGCCTGACTTTTGGGTCGGGCGCTCGCGTGGCGGGCAACCTGACCTATACTGCGCCGGTTGAAATGCCTCCACCGCCGGGTGTGGTGACCGGCCAGGTCAGTTATAATGCTCCGCCGCCGAGCGAAGAAGAACCGGCTGAACCGGTCGAGACCCCCGCCTCGCGCGCCTTGAACTGGTTCCTGAATTGGCTGCGCACCCTGGCGACGTTACTGATTACTGGCCTGCTGTTGGCTTATGGTGCGCCGGGTTTCTTGCTGGACAGCGTGGATGTCTTCAAACAGAAGCCGTTGCTCAGTTTTCTGTGGGGGATGGTGACCATCTTCGGATTTGGCGTGGCGTTTTTCTTGCTGGTCACCCTGGTGTTGGTGCTGGTGGTGATCCTGGGGGTCCTGACGCTCGGCGATCTGGTGACGGCCGTCGTCATGGCTGGCATCTGGCTGGCTTTTGGCCTGGTGTTGGCTTACAAACTGCTGGCTGCCTACGTTGCCAAGATCGTGGTCTGCGCCTGGTTTGGCCTGTGGGCGTTGGGAAGCCTGAAGCCTGGCCTGGCGGAAAACCGCCTGTGGCCGGTAGCGCTTGGCGTGGTGGTCTTCTCGCTGCTCTGGTCGATCCCTTACCTGGGCGGGATCGTCAATTTGTTGGTTATCCTGTTTGGGTTGGGCGCTTTGTTCCAGTTGGGCCGTGACTGGCTCAAGGGTAAGGTATCCCAGCAACCGCCGCCGGTTGATGCTGCTTCGATGATTTAGTCTCACTTATTTGGCTGAAAGACGTTTTGTGTGGCCGGTGCATTGCACGTGTCCTTCGTGCATTGCACCTGAAAAACTTTTCACAGAAAGTGCGGTGCCCGGCACCGCACTTTCTGTTGTTGAAGAATAGCGTCCGCGTTCATCCGCGTTCGTCCGCGTCCCATTTTTTATACCAGCAAGATGATCGGGCGTTGGCTGCACCTATCTGGCATATTTCTTGAGCCAATCGACTGCCCCGGGCGTGCGGTACCAGTGGATGTAGTTGTTCACCACGTAGTACATCGCATCGCTTTCGTCGCCGTCTCCGATCGATTCGGGCGGTTCCGCGGGGATGGGTTTTTCAGCGGCCAGGTAGGCGGCAACGTGGGGGTTGTAGGCCAGGGCCTCCTTCAGAATGGCGCGGGAGTGCTTGTTGTTGCCTTGCTGGCGAAAAGCGAGCAGGGCGTGTGTATAAAACCAGGTGGTCGATTCGTCGTCGTAGTCGTCGATGAGCTCCATGGCCTGTTCATCGAGCCCCAGGCGCAGCATCAAGTTCAAGGCGTCGTAGCGAACGGCCTGGTGATCGTTGGGGTTGAAGCGCAGCAAAGCCAGGCAGTGCTCGAGAGCTTCTTCTTCCTGTCCCAGCAATGCCAGGTTGTCAGCCAGCATGTGGCGGATGTACAGGTAAGGCCGCGCCTGGCGGATGGCCCACAGGTGACCCTGGTTGGCCTCCAGGAAATCTGCGCCCAGTATGCGCTCGCCTGCCTGGACGCCTTTGACACACAATTCCAGGGAATCTTCTACCTCTTCGGCTTCATCGGCCAGGACCAGGTAAGCCTCCGTACAATCTGGCGAAAGTTCCAGAGCCTGCTCAGCCAGGTGGACGCGTTTTTCGGGGTCCGAATCTTGCCAGGCCTGGTGGGCCAGGTCATTGGCCTGCTGCAAATTTTCATCCAGCTCGATCACGGCCTCGAGAGGAGCTTCATCCCATTCGTCGTCATCTTCAAAATACCACTCGGGGATTTCACCGGCCGGATAGCGCAGAGTGACAGAGGTTGGCCCGTCATGCGTTTGGGCGCTCAGGGTGGCTTCGGCAGGTGCATAGTCGCCCTGGCCATCGTCCTTCAATGAGTTGCTGACGAAATCGGGCAGGGTGCGCAATAACGCTTCGTAAACCAATAGTTCCTGGCGGTCCGGGCGCTCGAAACCATCTTCGTGATAGATCATCGGCAGAGGGTAGACTTTGCGGGCAGCAGCCTTCCAGCCATATTTTCTGATGCCTTCGACGTCCTCCGGGGGGAGATAGTCCAGGCTCTCAAAGGTCAGGGAGTGAAAGCCAGCTTCAGGCAGGTTTTCAAGTGGGTTGTTGGCGTGTTTGAAGATGTGCAGCACACCCTCCCAGTCTGCATACAAAACCAGGCCAAATTCCATGCCGCCGTGGCCCATGAATTGGACGTACCGGTCTATGCCCGGCGGGTCGATGTGCGCCGCGATGACCTGCACATCTTCCAGATGTTTCCAGGGGGCGGCGTGATGGAATTGCGCCGCAGCCGCGAATAAATCGGCGACCTGCCGTGGAGTGACGCCTTCCACTGAAAGCAGGCCCATCGGGGCGGAGGACTCGCCCCCGATGGTTTCGATCATTTCTTCGATCACATCCTCGACCATTTCGGGCGCTTTGCCCCGGCTGGTCGATACGCCAATTTCCCACAGGCTGGGTGAGACGGCAGTGAATAACGTTTCTTTCTCGAATTGGACCTGCTGCGGGCGGTGCGGTTTGACCCCTGCACTGGGTGCTGGATTGGTCATGGCCTGGAATAGCTTGTCCTTCACGGTTTCAGCATCTGGTTCTGACGCCGCAAGATCGACCTGCAGGATCAGGTCGTTGGTCTGATCGGTCAGCAGAAACAGATAGGGCTGCACAGAGGAGCCATCCTTCAGCTCAGTCACAAGATCGATCTGGCGTACGAGCACATACCAGGTCTCTATGTTTTGCGGAAGATCGCCAGGTGAAAGGGACGTTTTGGATTTAGAGCGAGATCGGGGCATAAAAGCCTCCATAATGAATTGGGATTACTGGATTATACTCGAAGGTGTAGGGTATTTGGCCGGACGTTATCAATCAATGGCCGTCAGCCTGTTACCTGGTGCAGGCATGTGCCGGTTTGGCCTGTCAGGTGGAACGTATCTTTCGTACGGATAGAGCGATATGAGTAGATTAATGAATACTAATTCAATCTAATTCATCACGTTTTTTGCCGATTTGCGTCATATTCTATGAGATAACATGAGCATGCAAACGCTTACCTACTCCAATACGACGACCTATGACCGCCAGGCGCTGGTCGCAATTTACGAGCGACACAGCCCAGAATTGTATCGCTATGCCTATCGCCTGTTGGGCGACAGCGACCTGGCAGAAGACTGTGTGGCGGAGACGTTCAGCCGGTTTCTGCGTGTCACCCGAGATAGCCCCAGTACAATGGATAACGTGCGTGCTTATCTGTACCGGGTTGCGCATAATTGGGTGACAGACCATTACCGCCGCCAGCCACTGCCGCCGCTTTCGTTGGAGGCGGATGTGCATAGTGATCCTGAAGCCAATCCATCTCATTTGGTGGCTGATCAGATAGAGCGGGAACAGGTGCGAGCAGCGTTGTTGCGCTTGCCTGCCGACCAACGCCAGGTGATCGAATTGCGTTTTCTGGAGCAGTGGTCACACGAAGAGGTTGCTGCAACCATTGGTAAAAGCGTGGAGGCGACGCGCGCTTTGCAGCACCGGGCGTTGGGCGCCTTGCGCCGCATGTTGCTGGAGGCTGGAGGATCTGAGAGATGAGTAACATAATGAACGATGATGAGATTGATCCTGAACTGAAGGAGTTGCTCGACCTTTTGCGGCCGGTGCCGGAGCGCACGCCGGAAGCCACCGCCGCTGGACGGGCGAAGTTTATTGCAGAACTGGATGCGATCTATCCGGTTGAGCGGAAGGTCCGCAAAGGTTTGTGGTCCACGATATTGGTAGATTTCGATTTGTTGAAGGAGAAATTTGGTATGAAGAGTCTGGTATTTCGAACGTTTGTAGCTATATTGGCTGTGCTGGTTCTGGTATTAGGTGGAGCTGGCATGACAGCCCAGGCCGCGGCCGGCGCTTTGCCTGGCGATGCGTTGTACGGAGTGAAGACTGGCCTGGAACAGGCCCGCCTGTCCTTGACGAACGCCGCGGATGCCCAGGTCCGGTTGTATCTGGAATTAGCCAACCGCCGCCTGGAAGAGATGGATGCCCTGGTGGAAGCCGGGCGGTATACAGAAGTGGCTCCACTGGCAGAGGATTTTCATAACTATGTCAGCAAGGCGCTGGAAGCATTGAAGGCTGCCGGGCAGGATAACCCGGTTACCGCGGCTGAGCTGAATGCTGAAATTGCTGCCTCGCTGGCCCGCTTCTCGCAGGTATTGAATTCGATCTTTGCCCGCCTGCCAGAGACGGTACAACCCGCTTTGCTGCCGGCCCTAAAGGCTGCACAGGGTTCGGCCCCGGCGGTGGGAGATGAGAACGCCAATGGGAACGCCAACGACGATAACTCGAATGGCAACGCCAATGACGATAACTCGAACGGCAACGCCAACGACGACAACTCGAACGGCAACGCCAATGGGAACGCGGACGACGACAACTCGAACGGCAACGCCAATGGGAATGCGGACGACGACAACTCGAACGGCAACGCCAATGGGAATGCGGACGACGACAACTCGAACGGCAACGCCAATGGAAACTCGAACGGCGACGACTCGAACGGCAATGGTGACGATGGCGGCAACGATAATGGCGGCAAGGATGATGACGGCAAGGACGGCGGCGGTAACGATGGGGGTGGTAATGATGATAACGGTGGAGGCGGCAAGGATGATGGTGGTGGGGGTGGTGGCAACGACGATGGCGGCAGCCACGGTGGCGGCGGCGATAGCGACGACAACTCGAACGATGACGATTGATTGGCTTGGATGAGATGAGTTCTGGCGGGCCTCGCTCGCCAGAACTCATCGAAGAGGAAATCTACCATGTCTGTACGTGCTGATTTGGCTGAAGGTTATTTTACCTGGCTCCGGGAGCGGTTGGGCGTTGTGCATCGTACCGTCTATGCCAAAAAAGTTCTTTGGACCGGCCTGGGCCTGCTGATCGTCTTTTTTGTCGCCCTGGCCTGGGTGCAGTTTTCGACACCCGACATGCCCGATAACGATGGCTATTATCACATTCGTTTTGCCCAACTGATGCGTACGCAGGGTTTGAAGCCCGATTTCCCCTGGCTACCGCTCACCATCCTCAATCCTCGCGAATTCTACGATCACCATTTTCTGTTTCACGTCGCGCTGATCCCCTTCACTTTGGGCGATTTGCGCCTGGGAGCGAAGTGGGCCAGTGTGACTTTTGCCAGCCTGGCATTTTTGAGTATCTGGTGGTTGTTGCGCCGCCAGCGAGTGCCTTTTGCGGCTGTGTGGGCGTTGGGGTTGCTGGTGGTGTCGCAAGCTTTTTTGTATCGTATGAGCATCACCCGCGCCCAATCGCTCTCGCTGGCCGTATTGGCCCTGGGATTACATTGGATATTTACCGGGCGGCACAAACTGCTCCTGCCGCTGGCTTTCGTATATGTGTGGATGTACGACGCCTTCCCTTTGCTCGTCGTGGCCGCCTTGCTCTATACCCTGGCCGTCTGGTTGGCCGAACGCCGGCTGGATGCATGGCCCTTAATTTACGCCACTGGCGGCACTTTGTTGGGGCTGGTGATCAACCCCTATTTCCCGGCCAACCTGGTGTTTATCTATCGCCATCTGTTGCCCAAGTTGTTGGAAACCACCTCGGTGAGGGTAGGCAATGAGTGGTATCCCTATACCACGCTGCAATTATCCGAAAATTCCGGCTTTGCATTGCTGGCATTCCTGGCTGGAGTGCTGGCGTTGGGGCTGCGCGGCGAACGTATGGATGCCCGCACGGCGACAGCGCTTCTGCTGGCGGCGTTGTTCGGTGTGATGCTGTTCCAGTCGCGGCGGTTTATCGAATATTTTGCCCCGTTCGCTTTGCTTTTCGCGGCGTTGGCCTGGTCACCGCTGCTGGAGCGCCCGGCGTCGCTCGCAAGAGGCCGGCTGGGCGCCCGCTCCTGGCTGCCCGCGCTGGCGCTCGGCGGGTTGCTGCTACTTGGCGCCTGGCGTACATTGCCAGATGCACGTTCGAGCGTGCAATCTTCCAAACCGTACGATCTATTTTCTGGAGCGGCGGCCTGGCTGGAGGCGAATACCCGGCTGGGCGAACGGGTGTTCCAGACGGATTGGGATGATTTTCCGCGCCTCTTCTTCTATAACATCCACAATACCTATCTGGTTGGCCTCGACCCCACTTACCTGCAGCTTTATGATGCGCAGCGCTATGACCACTGGCTGCAAATTACTCAAGGAAAAGTGGAAAACCCTGCGCAACGGATCCGGACCGATTTTGGCGCCAGTTACGTGGTCAGCGATTTGCAACACGAAGAATTTATCCGCCGGGCCGAGGGCGATCCGGCCATGGATGAGGTCTATCGCGATGCGCAGGCGGTAATCTATGCCATTCGCTGATGGGGAAGCTGGTATAATAATATCTCAATGACTTAGAAATGCGTGTTTTGGGTGGGTCGATTGCGCCTGAGACACACAATTTTCTCCAGACGATTGAAACCACCAGAATTTTTCCAAGGAGGATGATATGGCAAAGCTAGTCGATGTCGAGGGAATTGGCGAAAAATATGCTGAGAAGCTGATTGCGGCCGGAGTGGGCAATACCGAAGAGCTATTGGAGAAGGGCGCAACCCCCAAAGGACGCAAGGAAATCGCTGAAAAATCTGGCATTACCGAGAAGTTGATCCTGGAATGGGTCAATCACGTCGATCTGTTCCGCATCAAGGGCATTGCCTCCGAGTATGCCGATTTGCTGGAGGAGGCCGGCGTCGATACGGTGCCAGAACTGGCGCAGCGCAAGCCGGAGAATTTGCTGGAGAAAATGACCGCAGTCAACGCGGAAAAGAACCTGGTACGGCGCCTGCCGGTGCTCAGCCAGGTGGAGGATTGGGTCGAGCAGGCCAAGCAATTGCCGCGTGTCGTGACCTATTAGTGTAGGAGAATCATGTTAAAAGAATTTCGCGACTTTGTGCTGAGCGGCAACGTGCTGGACCTGGCCATCGCGGTGGTCATGGGTGCTGCCTTTACAGCCATTGTCACATCGCTTGTGGACGATATTTTGATGCCCATCATTGGCGTCGTGATCGGCGGAGTAGATTTTTCCAGCCTGTCGATCACGGTCGGTACGGCAGTCATCGCCTACGGCAGGTTCCTCCAGGCGGTGGTTAACTTTCTGTTGATCGCCCTGGCGTTGTTTCTGATGATCAAGGCAATCAACAGCGCGAAGCAAAAGTTTTCGCAACCCGAGCCGCTTGCGCCAGCCGAGCCGCCTGTGCCAGCAGAAGACGTGCAACTTTTGCGCGAAATTCGTGACTTGCTCAAGCTGCCGCGCGGATGATAGCCGGTTTTGCCGGATGGATCACGCGATGGCGCTTTGGGCGCCGACATAACATACGTGCCGAAGGCGCATCATAGTCTTTGAATCGGCGGAAGCGCTCTGGTAAAGCTGGTTGGCTTGCCAAAGCGCTTCCGCTCGACTGTGTCAGAGCACAAGATAAATCTTGGACGATCTAAAACTTGAAAAGAAGTATATTCCCCCACAAAGGGTGGATTTGCAGCCGACCCAGGCGCAGAAATTGGCTGCCGAGCAGCGCAACCGTAAGAGCCAGTCAGCCGTAAACCTGGGGTTGGTGGTCAATATTTTCCTGGCGGCGACGAAAACTACCGTAGGCATCCTGGGGCATAGCCCGGCTTTGTTGGCGGAAGGCGTCAACTCGACCTCGGACGTGGCTTACTACCTGGTGGTCTGGATTTTCATGCGCCTGTCGCGCAAGCCGGCCGATGAGAGCCATCCCTACGGCCATTCGCAGCTTGAGAGCATCGCTTCGCTGGTCGTGGGTGCCTTCATTGTTACAACCGGTATCGCCGTTTTCTGGGATGCGGTGAATAACGTTTTCGAATTATTCAGCGGCCAGGCAATTTCGTCGGGCGCGGCGTTGATGGCCTTGTGGATTGCCCTGGCGACGGTGCTGGTCAAGATTGCTTTGCTGGTTTATACCCGCAGCCTGGGCAGGCAGACCAATAACCCGGCAGTCATCGCCCTGGCATACGATCATCGCAATGACCTGATGTCGGCATCTGCGGCATCGGCGGGCATCTTCCTCGGTCGCCAGGGGTATCCGTGGGTAGACCCGTTGGTGGGCGCCCTGGTGGCCTTGCTGATCCTGCGCACCGGCGTCGAAATTTTGCGCCAGTCATCGGCAGATTTGATGGATGCCGTGCCCAGCCGGGCGTTGGTGCGCCAGATTACCGCGCTGCTGGCCGATGTCCCCGAGGTAAAAAGCCTGGAGGAGGTGCACGCCCACCGCTTTGGGCCTTACCTGGTCGTCAACCTGACCATCGGCGTGGACGGGGATTTGAGCGTGGCGGCCGGCGATTGTATCTCCACCGAGGTGGAGAATTTGATCTATCGAAGTGTTGACCTGGTGCGCCGCGTGTACGTGCATTACCACCCTTATGGCTTGCTGGATCCATGCGCCCCACATCCTGACAACCTGCTGCAGGCGGAGTAAAGCGATATGTTGATCGGAGTCTGGAAATTGGTTTCTGTTCCAGGACGAGTGGACCTGGAACAGGTGGTGTTGCCGGTCGCCGCAACGGACCTGGATCAGGCCTCGGCGAGCTTACCGGGCGGGGCGTATACCACCTTGCGCACGTACGGTGGGCGCAGGGCGCTGCGCCTGGCGGATCATTTCCGCCGCCTGGAAGAGACTGCCCAACTGGCCGGGTATCCGTCTCGCCTGGATGACCTGGCGTTGCGCGCCGCCTTGCGCCAGGTGACGCTTTTTGCTCCCCCTGGCGGGAACGTACGCCTGCGCCTGACGCTCGACCTGGAGCAAAACGTGGGCGATGTCTACATTTCCGCCGAGACGCTGCACGTTCCGCCGGCCGAAGCTTACCAGCGGGGGGTGAAGGTGGTGACCTGCGATTTGCATCGTCAGCTTCCGCAGGCCAAGCTGACGCGCTTCATCGCTCGCGCTGCGCCGGTGCGCCAGGCGCTGCCGCAGGGCGCCAACGAAGCGATCATGGCCGACGAGCAGGGGTTCCTGTTGGAGGGGCTGAGCAGCAATTTCTTTGCTGTGTTGGAAGGCGCAATTTATACCGCCGGGGAGGGGGTGCTTTCAGGTATCACGCGCTCCCTGGCCCTGGAGAGCATTCACCAGGCGGGCTTTCCCCTGCATCTGTCGCCGGTGAAAGTGGCCGATTTGCCCGCCTTGCAAGAAGCATTTATCACCAGTTCCAGCCGCGGGGTGTTGCCGGTGGTGCAGATCGACCAGGTGATGGTTGGCGCGGGCCAGCCGGGCCAGATCACCCAGCAGTTGATGGCTGCCTATAAGGCGTGTATTCGCCAGCAGGCCGAACCGATTTAATCTGCTCGAACGTTGGAACGCCGCGGGATTACGCATGGTATAATCGCTGTGCAGCCGCCTGGCTGAAGGATTGTTCAAAGGGAGAGTGGACCTGAATGAAGCTACATGAGTACCAATCGAAACAAGTTTTTGCCAGATATGGCATCCCGATTCCGAAGGGACGGGTGGCGGCTACCGCAGATGAGGCCAAGCAAATAGCCAAAGAACTGGGTAGCCGCGTTGTTATTAAATCGCAGGTACTGGTCGGAGGGCGTGGGAAGGCCGGAGGCATTCGCCTGGCCAAGTCTCCGGAAGAGACCTCGGAGCTGGCCTCGCAGATCCTGACGATGGAAATCAAAGGGCTGCCGGTGCGCAAGGTGCTGGTGGATGAGGCAGCCAATATCGAGAAGGAGATCTACTTCGGTATTACCAACGACCGGGCGGCGCGCAAGCCGGTGATGATGGCTTCTTCGGCGGGCGGGGTGGAGATCGAAGAAGTGGCGCGCCAGACGCCGGAGAAGATTATCAAGGTGCATATCGACCCGTTGTTGGGGCTGCGCGATTACCAGGCGCGTGATATCGCCGCGGGGATCGATCTGCCGCGCGAGCATTGGCGGCAGTTTGGCGAAATTGCCCGCGGCCTGTGGCAGGCCTATATCGATTGCGACGCCACGCTGGCCGAGATCAACCCACTGGTCATCACCGCGGACAATAAGCTGCTGGCGGTGGACGGCAAGATGTTGATCGATGACAACGCTTTGTTCCGGCAGGTCGCCTTGAGCGAGATGCGCGACCTGGACGCCGAAGCCCCGTCCGAGATCGAAGCGCGGCGCTACGGGCTGTCGTTCATCAAGCTGGACGGAAACATCGGCTGCATGGTCAACGGGGCCGGCCTGGCGATGACCACCATGGATATTATCAAGCTGTTTGGCGGATCGCCGGCGAATTTCCTGGATATCGGCGGCGGAGCCAGCGCCGAGAAGGTGGCTGCCGCGCTGCGCATTATTCTGTCCGATCCGAATGTCAAGGCGGTGTTGTTTAACGTTTTCGGCGGGATCACCCGTGGCGATGAGGTGGCGCGGGGGATCCTGGCCGCGCTCAAAGAAGTCAAGATGCAGGTGCCCATGGTGACGCGGCTGGTGGGTACCAATGCCGAGGAAGGCCGCAAAATCCTGGCCGACGCCAGGATGATTACTGCGGAGACGCTGGCCGACGCAGCGCAGAAGGCCGTCGCGGTGGCCACGGGAGGTCAGCCATGAGCATTCTGATCAATAAAAATACCCGCTTGCTGGTGCAGGGCGTGACCGGCAAAGAAGGGCTGTTCCACACCGAGCAAATGGTGGCCTATGGCACCAACGTGGTGGCAGGCATGACCCCGGGCAAGGGCGGCGAGTGGGTGCTGGATGGCAAGGTGCCGGTGTTCGATTCGGTGAAGCTGGCGGTGGAGGCCACCGGGGCCAACACCAGCGTGATTTTTGTCCCGGCGCGTTTTGCCGCCGATTCGATCTTCGAAGCCGCGGACGCCGGCGTGCCGTTGGTGGTATGCATCACCGAGGGTCTTCCGGTTCAGGATATGATGCGGGTGCGCAACTACCTGGACCAGCGAGATGTGCGCCTGGTAGGCCCGAACTGCCCGGGGCTGCTGACACCCGGGGAGAGCAAGGTGGGGATTATCCCGGGCAATATCTCGATCCCGGGCAATGTGGGCGTGGTGTCTCGTTCGGGGACGCTGACCTACGAAGTGCTGTATGCGCTCAAGCTGGTGGGAATGGGCGTGAGCACCTGCGTGGGCATCGGCGGCGACCCGGTGAACGGCACCAATTTCATCGACTGTTTGCACATGTTCAATGAAGACCCGCAGACCGAGAAAGTGGTGATGATCGGTGAAATCGGCGGCACGGACGAAGAGAAGGCAGCCGAATTCATCAGCGAGTACATGACCAAACCGGTGGTGAGCTTCATCGCCGGGCAGACGGCCCCACCGGGAAAGCGTATGGGTCACGCCGGGGCGATTATCGAGGGGGGATCTGGCACGGCCGCCGATAAGGTCAAAGCACTGGAAAATGCCGGGGTGCGCGTGGCACGCCACCCGGAAGAAATTCCTGAATTGCTATAAACGAGCGAAGGATGCAGCCGTAACTCCGGCTACATCCTTCGCTCTGAAGTAATCAAGAAACCGGGAGGCGGAGCGGTAAAAGCCGCTCTGCCTCCCGGTTTCTTTTGTCATGCACAGGGCAATCAGGCGCTCTGTTTGCGCGCCTCGATGTACCGGACCGCCTCACCGACGGTGGTAATCTTTTGTGCATCATCATCGGAAATTTCGCTGCCGAAGCGGTCCTCGAAGGCCATGATCAACTCGACCAGGTCAAGCGAGTCGGCTTCCAGGTCCTCACGGAAGCGGGCTTCCATGGTGACCTTCTCGGGGTCAACGTTCAACAGTTCGACGATGACGTCTTTGATTTCAGCATACGTGTCTGCCATAGCAAGTTCCTCCTAGAGAGATGGTAATGGATTTCGAGAGCAATTGCGCCCGGGTGCGGCGACGCGCCGGTTGCAGGATAATCCGTGCCAATTGTAACCCTGTCGCCTGTCCTGTCAAGCAGTAAATGGCAAGGCGTTGACAGGGTAGAATCGGGCTGGTAAGATACTCGACAAAGGGAACACCCAGCCATGTCAAAAGTTACGCAGATTGGTTCAAGAAAGTCGGATCATATTCGTATCAACCTGGAAGAAGACGTTCGATCGGCGTTGACGACGGGGTTGGAGCGCTATCATTTTGTCCACCGGGCGCTTCCCGAGGTGAACCTGGATGACGTGGATTTGAGCCAGGAATTGTTCGGGCGGCAGTTGCGCGCCCCGCTGTTGATTTCGTCGATGACCGGCGGTACGCAAGACGCGGCGCGCTTGAACCAGATTCTGGCACAGGCAGCCCAACAGGCCGGGATCGCCATGGGGTTGGGCTCGCTGCGAGCGGCCATCGAGAACCCGGAACTGGCATCCACGTATCAGGTGCGCCAGGTGGCCCCGGACGTCCTGCTGTTTGCCAACCTGGGGGCGATCCAGTTGAACCTGGGTTATACCGTCGACCACTGCCGGCGGGCGGTGGAGATGATCGGGGCCGACGCGCTGATCCTGCATTTCAACGCCTTACAGGAAGCGGTGCAGCCGGAGGGCGATACGCGCTGGGCCGGGCTGATCGGGCGGGTGGAGGCGGTGTGCCGGGCGCTGCCTTTGCCGGTCATTGCCAAAGAAGTGGGCTGGGGATTCTCCGAGCCGGATGTGCGCATGCTGGCCGGGGCGGGCGTGGCGGCGATCGACGTGGCCGGCGCAGGTGGGACGAGCTGGTCGCAGGTGGAGATGCACCGGGCGCAGAACGACAGCCAGCGGCGGCTGGCGGCCGCGTTCGTCGATTGGGGCATCCCGACCGCCGAGGCGATCCTGAACGTGCGCCGGGCTGCGCCGGGGTTGCCGGTGATCGCCTCGGGCGGGCTGCGTACAGGCGTGGAAATCGCCAAGTGCCTGGCGCTGGGGGCCTGCCTGGGTGGGATGGCCGGGCCGTTCATCAAGGCCGCGGCGCGTTCACTGGAGGACACGCAGCAAACCATCGCCGAACTGAAGCGGGAAATTCAGGTCTGTATGTTTGCGGCTGGCGCACCGGATTTGAATGCGTTGAAGGAAGGAAAGCTAGAGCGTTGGCAATGAGCGCCTTTGGAGCTTCTCGGAAACCTGACAGGTCTTTGGATGTATTTTGATGAACCGGCATCATGACGAAGACCTGTCAGGTTTTGGCCACGCAAAATGGTGAGAAGAATCCGTGTTCACCCGCGTCAGTCCGCGCCCCATTTTTCTTAAAATGCAATTACTCAGACTCCATTGAGCCAGTCGGCCCTCAGGTTGGTTAGAAAGGCAATCCAATGTCCCTTGAATCGTTGATCGAAATCTATCTCCCGGCTGTCGAGGCCGAGCTTCAGCAGGTTGTGGCGCGGACGCGGCAGACGGAATTAGAAGAAATGTATGCCATGCTGGCCTACCACATGGGCTGGGAAGGCGAGGGGGCGGGCCCGGAGGCGCGCGGCAAGCGCATCCGCCCGCTGCTGGTTTTGCTTTCATCGGCGGCGTCAGGTGGCGCCTGGCAGAGCGCCATACCGGCGGCGGCGGCGGTGGAGCTGACCCATAATTTCTCGCTGATCCACGACGACATCCAGGACCAAAGCTGGCTGCGCCGCGGGCGGCCAACGCTGTGGACGCGGTGGGGCACGGCGCAGGCCATCAACGCCGGGGACACCCTGTTTACGCTGGCGTTCATGGCGCTTTCCCGGCTGGAGCAGACGGTTTCGGGGCCGGCGGCGCTGCTCGGGGCGCAGATTCTGCAGCAGGCGTGCCTGGAGCTGACCCAGGGGCAGTACCTGGACCTGGCCTACGAAGCGCGCGGCGACCTGACCCTCGAAGCCTACTGGCCGATGGTGGGCGGGAAGACTTCGGCGCTGTTGGGAGCCTGTACCCAACTGGGGGCGTTGGCGGGTGGGGCAGGCAGAGCGCGGCTGGAGGCCTACCAGCGCTTTGGCCGTTTGCTGGGGCTGGCCTTCCAGATTTTGGACGATGGCCTGGGCATCTGGGGCGACGCGGCGCTGACCGGCAAATCCACCGAGAGCGACCTGGTTTCGGGGAAGAAATCGCTGCCGGTCCTGTATGGCCTCAGCCTGGGCGGGCCGTTTGCGGCGCGCTGGGCGCAGGGGCCAATTGCCGAAAGCGAGGTCGCAGGCCTGGCGGCGCAACTGGAAGCCGAGGGAGCCCGGGCGTATACGCAGCAGCGCGCCAACGAGCTGACCGGCCAGGCGCTGGAGGCGCTGCGCGATGCCGCGCCGGCAGGCGATGCCGGCCAGGCGCTGGAAGCGCTGGCGCGCAAGCTCCTGCAGCGGCGGGCTTAACGCTCACCGGTTATATAAAATCCACAAAGACCTGGTTGCCCAGCAGCCTGCCGCGCCGGGTCAGGCGCAGGCGGTCGCCATCTTCCCCGGCCCATTCGAGCAATCCCAGCCCGGCCAATCGCTCGATCTGGCGGGCATAGACCTGCTCCAGGGTTTGCCCGAAGCGCTCCTCGAAAGCCCGGTTCGACACCCCCTCCTGCACCAACCGCAGCCCCATCATCATCGTCTCCCCCATCTCCGCCCGCCGGTCGACAGGAATAGCGGTCTGTGTGGCAGGCGTCTGGGGGAAGGATTGAGAATTGGGGATTTTAGATTGCGGATTGCGGATGATGGGTCGCCGATGGCTGATCGCTGACCGCTGATCGCTGACCGCTGATCGCTGACCGCTGATCGCTGACCGCTGATCGCTATTCGCGAACCGCTGTATATACCCCGCCGGCGAAAGCACGTTTGCCGTGCGCACGCCGGCCGCGTAGCCGTGCGCCCCGGCGCCAAAGCCCAGGTAGGGCAGGCCGCGCCAGTATTGCAGGTTGTGGCGGCAGGCGTACTTCGGCTGGAGCGGGGATGCAGCCCCGGAGGTCGCGCCGCCCGGCGCTTCGCCGGCGGGGGAGTGGGCAGGCCGCAGGGGACGATCTGTCGCCCAGTTGGAGATCTCGTACTGCGTATAGCCGTCCTTCTCCAGCCGTGCGGAGGCCCACTCGTACATATCGGCCGCTAGGTCGGGGTCGGGCGTCGAGAGCAGGCCGTGCGCCGCCCAGCGCCCGAAGGGCGTGCCGTGCTCCAGGCTGAGGGCGTACAGCGAGAAGTGCTCCGGGCGCAAGCCCAGGGCCAGCTCCAGGGTGCGCTGCCAGGTGGAAAGCTGCTGCTCGGGCAGGCCGAAGATCAGATCCAGGTTGAGGTTCTCGAAACCGGCCTGGCGCGCCCGGGCTACCGAGCGGATCACGTCGAAGTAATCGTGCTGGCGCTCCAGCAGGCGCAGCTCGGCGGGGTGGGCGGATTGCACCCCCAGGCTGAGGCGGTTGACGCCCAGGCGGCGCAGCTCGGACAGGTAGCCGAGCGACAGCGAGCCGGGATTGGCTTCCAGCGTCACTTCGACCTCCGCCTGCCAGTCGAAGGCCCCCTGTAAGGCGCCCAGAATACGTTCGACCTGCCCGGCGCTCAACCGGGAGGGCGTGCCGCCGCCGAAGAAGACCGTGTGCACCGGCAGGCGCTGCCCGGCGGCGGATGCGGCATAAACGATCTCAGCGCACAGCGCCTCGACGTAAGCCGGGATCAGCTCATCCAGCCCGGCGTAGGTGTTGAAGTCGCAGTAACCGCAGCGGTGAGCGCAGAAGGGGATGTGCAGGTAGATGCTGTAAGGGGTCACCTGGAAGAGTATATCATTACTTGAGGGGAGAGGAATGGGTCGCTGAGTAATCAGGAGTGCATCGCACCTGGCAGGTGCAACGCACTTTTGGGGCCGTCGCTCGGGGGATGGATGATGGAAGCTATCCTCGATTGATTCCGCCAGGCAGGCCTGTGCTCGTAGGCGCTGCATACCAGCCCCCAATGGCCGCCTGATCTACGAGGCGATGGGCTTCAAGCCGGCGGATGAGATGCGATTGGAGCTGTAGGGGCGTTCCGTTCTGGAACGCCCCCAGGTCTATCTGGCGACCAACGGCAGGTAAAAAATGCTGCTGGCCATCCGGATCGAGGCGGTTTCCGTATTCGTGCTGAAAGCCGTCGTCCCGCCGTTGGGCGTGGTAATCGTCGTACCACCGTTGGAGCCGCTGGTGTGATCCCAGGCGCGGAAAGTGATCGCATCCAACACGGTTCCGAAAAAGCCGGGGTTGGGTGTAAAGCGCAGGCGGGTCATATCGTCGGCTGCCAGCAGGCGGTTGTTCGCCGCCGCGTCGCCCACCTCCAGCCAGGTCGCCCCATCATTGAGCGAATACTGCCAACTGCCATGCTCGTTCGCTGCTCCGATCAGGGCAATGCCTTCGAGCGCGTTTGCATCCACATCGCTGATCCCGCTGCCTCCCAGCCGGTCCACCAGGTCGGCCACCAGCGTGCCATTGCTGCCCAGCACCGGGTCCAGGTAAGGCACCCCGGAGTTATCCAGAAGCGGCGCGTCATTCACCGGGGTAATCCCCAGGGCCGCCGTCGCATCGCTGGCCGCATACAGCGAACCATCGTTGCCGTTCCACTGGAAAGAGGTCGCGCCGTTCCAATTGGCATCCGGGGCGAATTCGAGGCCACGGGACATAGACTGGCCTGAAATTTCCTGGCCTGCCACGCAAGGTGCTAAATACCAATCATGATAAAGTTTCCAGTACTGCAAAGTCCCGTTCGCCGGCAGCGAGACCACTTTCAAGCTGGTCATGCTGTTACCCTCCACATCGCTGAAATGGCTGGTGAAATCTCCAATTGGGATGGGTAGCGAGGTGTCTTCATTTCCAATTCTGTTAAGACCTGACACCACCGGCGCGTCGTTGGCCGCGTTCACGGTCAGGGTGACCATCGCATCGCTGTCCGCGTAGGCCGAGCCATCGGAGCTGTTCCACTGGAAAGATGTTGTGCCGTTCCAGTTGGCGTCCGGCACGAACTGGAAGTCGTACCACGTCGCGATATTGAACTCATCGCCTGCCTCGCAGTCAACACGGCCAAAAATCTGATGTTCGTGGTAGAACCAACTTATCAAGGCGTTCAGCGTCCCGTTCGCCGGCAGCGAGACCACCTTCAATTTTGTCATGCCGTCGCCGTCCGGGTCGCTGAAATGACCGCTGAATTCGGGCTTACTGATGAAAATAGAGTTGTCCTCGCCGCCGCTCTTTATCACATCCGATACGACCGGCGGGTCATCATGGAGAAGCGTGACGGTGATATGCACTGTGGCAAAATCGCACAATGGCCAATAGATTGTTGGAGGATCGCCGATCATGCGCGGTTTGAGCGCGCTGTACCAGAAGCTGTCCACACCGCTGTAATTCGCTGCTGGCGTATACGTAAAGCCGCCGCTGGCCATATTGAAGGTCACGCTGCCATGCGCCGGCTGCGAGTAAGACGGCGAACCCGGAGAGCCGCAGCTAGCTACTACCAGGCTGGTTGGTGGGCTGATGGGGTCATAGTCATTTGCCAGCACGCCAGGGGCATCTACGGTCAACGGCGTGTCCTCGTTCGCCGTATAATAATCATCCACCGCCACCGGGCTTTCATCCGGGCGCACTGTGATCGAAGCCGTCTCGGTCTGGACGCTGAAAGCTGTGGCGCCGCCAACCTGGGTGATGGCGGCCGTTCCGCCATTGCTGCCGCTGGTGCGGTCCCAGGCGCGGAAGGTGATCCCCGGATCGACCGTGCCGCCTTTTCCTGCCGGCGGGTTGAAGCGCACTTTCGTGCTGCCGTCCGCGGCCAGCAAACGGGCGGCAGATGGCGAGACTGCGCCAAAGCTGCTCCAGCTCGTGCCGCCGTTGGTAGAAAACTGCCAGTCGCCGTTAGCCCCATCCAATGTATTGTTCACCGCGATGACCGCGATGCCCTCCCCTGCGCCGTCGCCGTCGCTGATCCGGTCGCCGCCCGCGCTGGCGATGATTCCCGAGACCAGCGTACCCGGGTTGGTCACCGGGTCATGATCGATGGAGTCCAGTTTCATCAGGCCGGTATTATCCAGTTCCGGCGCGTCGTTGACCGCGTTCACCGTCAGATTCACCGTCGCCGCGCTGGCCGCGTAAACCCTCCCATCGAAGCCGTTCCACTGGAATGAAGTCGCGCCGTTCCAGTCAGTAGCGGGCGCGAATTCCAGGTGGTCGAACCCTGCCCCGGCGTCGATCTCCAAATCCGCGTAAGCTTCCTGGCTTCCGCCCCCTGAAGCGACTACATACAAAACGCCGTCCCCCGGCAGGGAGACGATCTTGATCTTCGTCAGGCTGTCGCCATCCGCATCGCTGAAGTGGCTGGTGAAGTCCGACTTGGGGATGGCGATGGGGTAATCTTCATCGGCAGATTTGCTGAACCCCGTCACCAGCGGCTGGTTGGCCGGGACATAAGTCACCGTAAAGGTCTGCTTCTGGCTGATGAACCCGTCACAATCCCACACTTCCACGCTCCCCGGCGAGGATGGTGTCTGGGTATAGGTATGGCTGGCAACGATTGCCACGGAGAGGATGGGGTAAGGATAAGATGGAAGACTGCGCGTCAGGTTCACGTTCGTATCCGGCGATGAATCGCCCCAGTCCACGACAGCAAGATAGGATTCACAACCCGTCCAGGATGGCGGATTGCTCCACGAATATTCATAATCGTCTGTAAACTGGCCCAGGGTAAAATCCTGGGGTTCTCCCTCTCGCGCCGTCTGGTTATATACGGCCAGTGTGGGGGCTTCTCCAAAACTGCTGGTATATTCGCCAAAGGTTACCGCCTTGCACAGCTCCGTGCCGGAGGGATTGACGCAGCCATCGTTCTTCGAGTAATCATATCCTTTGTTATCATACGGCCCGCTGTACAGGATCAACTGCCCGGAAGGGCTGGCATACACACCCCCCACAGCGGCGAAATCGCCCAGGTCAATGGAATTGTCCTCTTCCAGGTACATGTGAAGCTGTTGTATCTTGGTGAGGTTGTAATTCCCGCCGCTTTTGCCAACTTCATAGAGAATGGCCTGATCCACCCCATCACCGGCTGGCGTGTTAGAGCTGGTCATCACCAGGTAAAGCTTCCAATCCAGCCTGGATTGCACAAAGTTAGCCGTCTGGGACCAATCGTCAGAGATGTGTACCATATTCTTTTTCGTAGGTGCACCGGTCAGGCTGTTGGCTTCCATGAAGGTCCAATCATCCATATCGCCCGAAGAGTGCACAAATACATATTTACCGCCATATTTCGTCACTCCAATCGCGCCCATCGTGGGAAGTAACTCTCCAGAGGCATATTGAGTCATTACGTGTTCTAATGGCATACAATTTGTCGATGGACATTGATCCAAATTTCGTAAGTCAAAGAACGCCAACGCGCCAATGCTTTCGTCCCCGCTCCCCTGGCACTGGGGGTATTCTCCAGAAAGCGTGTTACAGGTCTTCTCCAGTGCCACCACCAGGGTGTCGCTGATGACCTGCATCCCGCCGGCGTGTTTCCAACCAGGCCCGCCTGGCATGTTATCATTCTTGAAAATGAAACTGCTGGGCTCCTCAGATGTTCCAGATGTTGCAACCGTCCGGTTATTCCGCGGTTTGCACGCTTCACCAATCGTGTCATCCCAGCACGTCCGCCCCAACGCCTCCCCAGGCGGACCGTAATGGTTATTCACTTTCACGACCAGCAGTTCCGCGGGATAGTCCGCGCCTGCAGCGGCAGGATTTCCATTGTGAGAAAAAAAGAAATAGGGTACCCCATCGTCATCGTAGCGGGCGATACCCTGCAAGTGCGTGGGGGTTTCCGGGTCTCGGCCGATAAAGTCGGTGCCACCCTGCCAGTAGGTAAAGGCCAGGGCGCGCCCCTCATACTGGCGGTAGCCTGCTTGCGGCAATAAATTGAACTGCGAAGCTACGCTGGCCGCCCAGTATTCTTCAGAATTTCGCTGGGCGAAAACGACACTGGCCGCGGCCAGGATGAAGAAAACAACCAGGCCAGGCAGGATCCAGGTTGGGATTGCCAGCCGGTGACCACAGGATGCGTTACAGATTTTGCCTTCCATACGATGCCCTCCTGATCACCCTTTATGAGTGTTGGTCCGATTCTCAAATTGACGCGGATAATGGCCACTGACCCCAAGCCAATAAAATGATTTAAAACCAGGGTTACAATAAAGAAGCCCCCTCACCTGTAAGCAAAATTTATTATATCACTCACGTCCCAGTTGGGAACGCCAATCACAGACAAATTGAGATAAGGAAGCCGACGCTGAAACGGGGTTGATTTTACGCCAAAACCGGCAGAAATTGGCTCCGACGCACGCCCAAAGTGACAAAAACAGCGAAAATCCGGCGTTTTGCCCCTCCAAAACTGGCTTTTGAGTGTCACAGCGACATTAAATTCCTTATCTCAAATTATCTGCTCAATTACCTGGTCAGTTGCTATTTCAATCATCTGGTGATAGACTCTGTAACCAAAACTTCTTTCGCTGATATCCTATTTGCCCAATGACTTCGCAACCATTTTCTCGTGACGAGTTGCTCTCCGGTGAGTTGAACCGCAGCCGCAGGGCAGCCAGACTTCTGTTGGCCATCGAAGCCCGTTGCACCTATCTGCGCGATGAGTCGCGCCGGGTGGTGGAGGCTTATTTTGGGGGAGGCGGGGCGGGTTTCCAGCGCCGTTTCGTCCCCTGCTATATCGAAAATATCAAACTGAGCGGCAGCGGGCAGGCGCTGCACCGCCAGCACCTGGAACAGTATGCCGGGCAATGGAAATCCTGGCTGCCTCCCCGGCAGGCAGCCAATGCAGAGCTGTATGCCCGCCTGCTTCAGCAAATCCATCATAAATATGTCCTCGATCCACGGATAACCCCACGCACACTGGACTGCCTGGGCGCCAACGATCCGGACGTGCAGGCTGCCTACCAGAACCTGTTCGGCAAATCCCCCGCCGAGGCGATGGGCGCGCCAGGCTTGCAAACCCCGGACGAACTGCCGCTATCCGAGCAGATTATCGCCCGCCTGGGATGGTTGAACCTGGCCGCCGGCGAAGTGCTTTTCCGGGCCGGCGATCCTGGCGAGTGCCTGTACGTGGTCATCAGTGGTCGGATGCGGGTCGTTTCAAATTCCGAAGATGGGCGGGCGCAGACGCTGGCAGAGGTTGGCCGCGGCGAAATGCTGGGCGAGATTGCGGTCCTGACCGGCGAGCCGCGCAATGCCAGTGTCGTCGCCGCCCGCGATAGCGAACTGGTGAGCCTGGGACGGGATGACCTGTTTGCCCTGGCGCGCCAAAACCCGCAGGTGCTGGTACAGGTCAGCGCCCTGAGCATCCAGCGCCTGAACCGGCAGTTGGCCGGGGTGCGGCGAGCGCCGGGCAGCCTGTTGACCTTTGCCCTGCTGCCCTGCGACGCGGACGTTCCAATCGAAGAATTCGGTCGCAAGCTATCTGACGTGCTGTGCGGGCTTGGCTCCACCGCCTACCTGACCCGCTCGCGGGTGGATGAAGCCATCGAACCGGGCGCCTCGCAGGCGCTGGTGGACGACCCGCTCAACCCGGCGATTGTCTCCTGGTGGACGGAGATCGAGACCAGCCACCGTTATGCCATTTACCAGGCCGAGGCGCAGGACTCGCCGTGGAGCCGGCGCTGCCTGCGCCAGGCCGACCGGGTGGTGCTGGTGGGCCTGGCCGGGGCAGACCCGCAGCCCTCCGCCCACGAGACGGCGCTGTTGGCCGAGTGGGAAAAACTGCACGAAAATGGGCTGGCGCCGGCAGAAAAGAAAGCCAGCGACGTGGAACTGGTTTTGCTGCACGATTCCGGCGCGGCCATGGCCGGCATGACGGCCCCCTGGCTGGCGCCGCGCCGCCTGAGCGCCCACCACCACGTTCGCCTGGACTCGCTCGTGGATTTTGAACGGTTTTCACGGCGCCTGGTGGGGCGCGACCTGGGATTGGTGCTCAGCGGCGGCGGGGCGCGCGGTTTCGGCCATATCGGCGTCTTGCGTGCCCTGCGCGAGCTGGGCATTGCCGTCGACCGGGTGGGCGGGACGAGCATGGGCGCGCTGATGGGCGCTGCCTTTGCCAGGGGTATGGACGATCAGGAGCTGGCCGACCTGGCGCGGCGTATCGGTTCGAAGGAATATCTGCTGGATCGCACGCTGCCGATCTTCTCTTTCTACGCCACCCGCAAAATCACCCATCTCATCCAAAGTCTGAGCGAGGGATTGGAACTCGAGGACCTGTGGCTGCCCTATTTCTGTGTCTCTTGCAACCTGTCCAAAGGCAGCCAGATGGTGCATACCCGCGGGCCGGTCTGGTTGGCGGTGCGCGCCAGCATGGGGGCCATGCCCATCTTTACCCCGGTGCTGCACGAAGGAGACCTGCTGGTCGACGGCGGCTATCTGAACAACCTGCCGGTCGATGTCATGCGCCGGCAGTTTGGCAGCGGGACGGTGCTCGGCATCGATTGCAGCCCGCTCTCGCCCAAGACCCAGGAATATGATTTCGGCCCGAGCATTTCCGCCTGGGAGGCGCTGCGCTACCGGATGCAGCCGCCGGAGAATCGCAAAAGCCCGCCGACGCTGTTTCAAGGGTTCGCCCAAATTATGGACGTGAACGGGATTTACCGCCAGCAGTTCACCAAAGATGACGCCGACCTGATCGTGCGCCTGCCCGCCCGTGGGTGGAGCATGTTCGATTTCGAGCGCAACGCCGAGATCATCGAAACCGGATACCGGGCGGCCTGCGAACAGTTAGCCGGCTGGCGGCCTGAAAGCCTGGAGGATTAACTGATGACGGACACCGCTCCTGGAAAAACAACCTCCACCTGTTTGCGCGTCGGCCACGGCGGCGCCGCCGGGCACGCCCGTCCCAACAGCCTGCGCTCACTGCGCCTGGCGCTGGAGATGGGCGTGGATATGGTCGAGTTCGACGTCCGTCCCTGCCGGGATGGGCTGGTGCTGCTCCACGACAACAGCCTGGCCGCGTTCGGGCTCCCACAGCTTGCCAGCCAGACCAGCCTGGAGGCGCTGCGCAGCCTGGAGAACATCCCCGATGGGCCGATTGCCACGCTCCAGGAAGCCCTGGACTTGCTCAAAGGCCGGGCGCAGATCAACGTGGACGTGAAAGACGCCGGCTACGAAGCCGCCGTGGTGGAGGCGGTAACCGGGCAGGGTCTGCTGGGCGAGGTGCTGTTCAGCTCGACCATCCCGGCCAGTTTGCAGCGCATCCGCCAGTTGGCGCCCCAGGCGCAGACCGGGTTTTCCTACCCCGAAGACAAAGGCAACGCATCCGGCAACCCTTACCTGAAACCGGCCGTCGACCTGGTGATCGCCGGGATGCGCCTGGCGCTGCCCTACCGGGTGGCCGGCCTGATGGCCGCCGCCCAGGCCAATGCGGTGATGTTGTACCACAAAGTGGTTTCATCGGCGGCGGTGCAGGCGGTGCACCGCGCCGGCGGGCGGGTCTTCACCTGGACGGTGGACGACGGCGAGCGCATGCGCTCCCTGCAGTCCATGGGCGTGGATGGGATTACGACGAACCGGCCGGAGATTTTCGGCTGAAGGGCAAACCGGGGGGCACCGGCCGGGGATGAAGTCCCCGGCCTACATAACGGCGCCGGCTGAAGCTGGCTTTTCAACCCCATTCATGGGGTGCTGTCCTGTAGACCGGCGAGTTCATCGCCGGTCGGGTCCCCCCATGTGCTCATGCGCCCAGGCACCTGAGCGCCTGATTACCCATCACTCCTCATCGATTACCAAAACCCCTCCAATTTACTGGTATAATCGCGTTCCGTATGAGTCCTGAAAATACCACCAACCCTACCAAATTGTGCCCCACGTGCGGCACGCGCGTCAGCGTGGATGCGGCGCGCTGCCTGGTGTGCGGCACCGATCTTTCCGGCACGGTTTCCCGCCCCACCACCAACCGCCTGCCCAAGAGCAAGCCCGCCGTGCAGGGCAGCCGCATGCCGGAGATCACCCTCAGCCTGCCGGCGGTGCTGGGGCTGCTGGCCCTGTTCCTGACCATCGGGGCGGTGCTGGTCTATTTTGCCCTGAGCCGCGTTTCGGCGGCGCCCGGCGAGCCGACCCCCAGCCTGACGCCCACTACCACCGGCACGCCGACGATTACGCCTACCACGGCGCCGCCCACCGCCACCTGGACGCCGGAGCCCAGCCCGACACCCTTTGAATATACGGTGAAGCTGGGCGATACCTGCGGGCTGATCGCCTATTCATTCAAGGTATCCGTGCAGAGCATCGTCTTGCTGAACAACCTGCCGGCGGATTGCAGCACGCTGTACGAGAATCAAAAGCTGATGATCCCGCAGCCTACGCCGACCGCCACGCCGCAGCCGACTTCCACGCTCAGCCCGGCAGAGGCGACCGAGGCCGCCTGCACGAAGGTGGATTATACCGTCCAGGAGAACGACACCCTGGGCAGGATTTCATTGAACTACAACGTGCCCGGCGATGCGATCCGCGAATATAACGGCCTGGTGAACGACGTGGTGCGCTTCGGCCAGAAGCTGGTGATCCCCTTGTGCCGGGCGAATGCCACTCCCGGTCCTACGCCGACGCCAACGCTGCCGCCGCCTTACCCGCCGGTCAGTTTGCTGCTGCCGCAGGACGGCGCCCCGTTCGGCGCTTCCGACCCGGTGATCACCTTGCAGTGGGCGTCGATTGGCGCCCTGCGTCCGAACGAGGCTTATGCCGTATCGGTCGAGGATATCACCGACGGGGAAGGGCGCAAGGTGGTTTCGTACGTGGCGGATACCAAGTTCATCGTGCCGGACGATTTCTTGCCCAACGACCGCACCCCGCACGTCATCCGCTGGTGGGTGGTGCCGGTGCGGCAGGTGGGCACCGATAACGATGGCAACCCTCTCTGGGATACGGCCGGGGCTGTCAGCCAGCCGCGTGTCTTCTCGTGGTCGGGCGCCGGCGGCGCAACCCCCACCCCCTGATAGAACCTTGAATCAATAGATACAGCGTCTGCGATGCAAAACATCGCAGACGCTGCATGTTTAAATGGCATTGACTTATGCAGCGGCGGCTTTGGCCGCCTGCTCGAGCATCGCCGTGGTCAGCGACTTGGGCCGTTCGAGCGGCTGGTTCAGGGCGCGCGCCCACACCGCGTTGGCGCTGACGCCCAGGGCGCGGCTCACGCCGAACAGCACGGTGTAGAAACCGTAAATGCCCTTGCCATCGCTATCCTTGACGCCGAAGCGTTGCTGCAGGGCGCCGCTGATAGCGTCCACGTTGGGCCAGGGATCCTTGGCTTTGCCCTGTTCGACGAGCACGCCGGGCACCACGTCGTACACCAACGCCGCCAGGGAGAAGATGGGATCATCCGGGAAGTATTTCTTTCCGAATTCGAGCTGCACGGCGAAGCGTGGATCGGTCTTGCGCAGCACGGCGTGGCCGTAGCCGGGGATGACCTGCCCGGATTTGAGCGTGTCCCAGGCAAACTGGCGCAGCTCTTCTTTCGATGGCACCCGCCGGCCGTGACGTTCGTAGACCTCCACCAGCCAGCTCAACGATTCCTGGTTGGCGCGCCCGTGCAACGGGCCGGCCAGCCCGTTCATCCCGGCGGAAGTGGCGTAAAAGATATCCGAGAGCGTCGAGCCGACCAGGTGGGTGGCGTGGGCGCTGACGTTGCCGCTCTCGTGATCCGAATGGATGATGGCGTACAGGCGGCTCAATTCTTCGTACTGCCGGTCCTCGACGCCCAACATGTGAGCGAAATTGGCGCCCCAGTCCAGCCTGGGGTCGGGGATTGGGATCTGGCCGTCATTGAACTTCAAGTTATAGATGAATGCAGCGATCGCCGGCAGCCAGGCGGTCAGGTTCAGGCTGTCTTCGAGCATGTAGACCCACTGCTCGTCCTTGCGCATCCCCTCATCGTACTTGCGGGTGAAAATCGATTCGGTCTGCAGGGCCAGGATGGCCTGCGAGAACATGGTCATGGGCTGGGCGTTGGCGGGCATGGCGCGCAGCACGTCGTAAACATACCCGGGGACCTGGCCGCGGGCCTTCCACTCGTTTTCGACTTGCAGTGCATCTTCCAGCGTAGGGACCTCGCCCACCAGCAGCAAGTAATACAGGCCGCCCACCAGGGGCATCTCCGCGCCAGGCAGCTTGGGCAGCTTTTCCAGTGCCTCGTTGATGGTAAAGCCGCGCAGGCGGATACCTTCCACCGGGTCTACGTAGGAAATGTCGGTGACCAACGACTTGATGTTGCGCATCCCACCGTAGATCTGGCTGATGGTGACGCTATCGACTTTGACTTCGCCGCTTTCGGCGAGCAATTTTTTGACTCGCTCGCGCCATGCCGGCATCTGTGCGGAGAGTTTCTCGTTGAGTATCATGTTTCCTCCAATATAATTGCTCAGAAACCTGGCAGGTCTTTATTGGCGCACGGTGGCCCGGTTCCATGATGAAGACCTGCCAGGGATGGGTCACGCAGTCCGTTATTTCAATTTGGCGATGTTCTCCACCACACCCGCGGCTGATTTCTGCAAAGCGGCCATTTCCGCCTCGCTCAGCTGATACTCGACGATCTTCTCGACGCCTTTGCGCCCCAACTGGACGGGGACGCCGAAGAAGATATCTTTCAGCCCGTATTCGCCGTTGAGATGGGCAGCGGCGGGGACGATGAGATGCCTGTCCTTGAGGATGGCATCGACCATTTGGGTGACTGCCGCGGCCGGGGCGTAATAGGCGCTGCCGGTTTTCAGCAAATTCACGATCTCGCCGCCGCCCTTGCGGGTGCGATCCACGATGGCCTCCAGGCGGTCCGCGGGCAGGATCTCTTCGAGCGGTATGCCGGCCACGTTCGATGCCCGGGTGAGCGGCACCATTTCATCGCCGTGGCCGCCGAGTACGTAGCAGTGGATATTTTCGACGCTGACGCCGAGCTCCATGGCCACGAAGGCGCGCATGCGGGCCGAATCCAGCACACCGGCCTGGCCGACCACACGCTGCGGCTCGATCCCGGCTGTCCGCATCACCTGGTACGCCATCACATCCAGCGGGTTGGTGAGTACGACATAGATGGCATTGGGAGAATATTGGATCGTTTCCTGGGTCGCTTTGCGCACAATATCTGCATTGGCGAAGAGCAGGTCATCGCGGCTCATGCCGGGTTTGCGTGCCAGCCCGGCGGTGATGACGATGATGTCCGAGTTGGCAGTGGCTTCGTAGCTGTTACTGCCCACAACGGACACGTCTTTGCCGATGACAGGCAGGGCTTCCTGCAGGTCAAGCGCCTTGCCCTGCGGCATCCCTTCCACCACGTCGACCAGCACGATGTCGGCGATCTCTTTTTCGGCCAACCAGTGCGCAGTGGTAGAGCCAGTCATGCCAGCGCCAATGATTGAAACTTTGTTACGCATAGGGTATCCTCTCCTTACAATCGATGAGTAATAGGTTTCTGAGTAATCGGTCGGCGGTGCTCGCAGTTCCTCGGGGAACGGGATGGTGGCCTGTGGCGAATAAACGAACCCCCTGGCGTGAGAGCCACGCCAGGGGGGATGTGTGGTTAAGGTTGTGCAGCGGCAAGCTCAGTTGCGCCGCTGGCGACTGCATCCAGATAGTGGTTGGCCTGGATGGCGGCGGCCGCGCCCATCCCTGCCGAGGTGATCACCTGGCGGTAGTGGGGATCGGCCGCCTCACCGGCCGCAAACACGCCCTCGACGCTGGTGCGCATGAGCTTATCGGTCACGATGTACCCGCCGGCTTCCATCTCCAATTGCCCTTCGAAAAGCTGGGTATTCGGGGTGTGGCCGATAAAGATGAACACCCCATCGATGGGCAATTCGGCCTGCTCACCGGTGGCTACGTTTTTGGTGCGCACGGCCCGCACAGCCTCCTGGCCGACGACCTCGGTAAGCACCGTGTTGAGCAGGAACTTGATCTTGGGATGCTCCTTGGCCCGGTCCTGCAGGATCGCACCGGCGCGAAACTCGTTCCGGCGGTGAACGATGGTCACGGACTTGGCGTAACGGGTGAGAAAGAGCCCTTCTTCCAGGGCGCTGTCGCCGCCGCCCACCACCATGACGTCTTTCTCTTTGAAGAACCACCCGTCACAGGTGGCGCAATAGGAAACGCCGCGCCCGGTCAGCTCTCTTTCGCCGGGGATCTCCAGGTGGCGCGGGGTGGCGCCGGTGGTAATGATCAACGAATCGGCCAGGTAGTTCCCGTTATACGTCTGGACGTTGAACGGGCGCTGAGAAAGGTCGACCTGGGTGGCCGTGTCGAATTCCAGGCGGGCGCCGAAGCGTTCGGCCTGTTTCTGGAACAGTTCAACCAGTTCAGCGCCGCCGACCCCATCAGGGAAGCCGGGGTAGTTCTCAACGGTATACGTCACAGAAACCTGCCCGCCATGTTCCATACCGGTCAACACCACCGGTTGCAGGTCGGCTCGGGCGGCGTATAGGGCTGCAGCCAGGCCGGCAGGTCCTGAACCGAGAATAAGCACTTTCGTATGTTGGGTATTATCGGCCGTTGCCGGGCCGGAGAAACTATTCAGGTTGAAGTTCATGGTGCCTCTTTATAAAGAAGGTTGTAATCCTTTGCTGGATCATCTGGTATCGGGCGTTCAGGCGCTTGGGTACTGGGTGTCATTCAGGATGTGTCGTTGCGG
Organism: uncultured Anaerolinea sp.; assembly: GCA_964595435.1. Classification (GTDB taxonomy): domain Bacteria; phylum Chloroflexota; class Anaerolineae; order Anaerolineales; family UBA4823; genus RBG-16-57-11. Next base: position 35,097 of record CAZQQJ010000052.1, read on the forward strand.
CCTGCATCACCAGCCTTTGCGCCTCACTACTTTATCAGATGCAAGAAAGAGCAAAAGGTTACAATGCCATGGGTAAGCTCCGCCGGGCCGGACAACCCCGGCGGAGCCGGCAGGTTGGACTATAGCTTCGGCCCGGATGCCACTACAGCTTCGGGCACCTGGGAGGCAAACTGGGTGAAGTTATCCTGGAATTTGCTGACCAGCAGGCGCGCCTGCCGGTCGTAAGCCTCCGGGTCGGCCCAGGTCAGCCGGGGGTTGAGCACCTCATCGGGTACGCCGGGGACGTGCTCGGGAACGGGCAGGCCAAAGAAAGGATCCATGCGGGTCGGGACGCTGGCCAGCTCGCCGCTCAACGCAGCACGGACCATCGCCCGGGTGTACGGGATGTCGATCCGTGAGCCAACACCGTACGGCCCGCCGGTCCAACCGGTGTTGACCAGCCACACCTGCGAGTGATGTCTGGCGATCTTCTCGCTGAGCAGGTTGGCGTAAACCGATGGGTAGAGCGGCAGGAAGGGCGCTCCAAAGCAGGTCGAGAAAGTGGTCTGCGGTTCTTTGACGCCTTTTTCGGTGCCCGCCAGCTTGGAGGTGTAACCCGAGAGGAAGTAATAGATGGCCTGGTCGGCGGTCAGGCGGGCGATGGGGGGCATCACGCCAAAGGCATCTGCAGTGAGGAAAAAGATGTTCGCCGGGTGGCCGCCGCGACCGCCGGGCACGATGTTGTTGAGGAAGCCGATGGGGTATGCGGCGCGGGTGTTTTCGGTCAGGCTGTCGTCATCGAAATCCACGCGGCGCGTGTTCTGGTCGATGGTCACATTTTCCAGCACTGTGCCAAAGTGGCGGGTGGCCTGCCAGATGAGCGGCTCCCATTCCTTGCGCAGTTTGACCGTCTTGGCGTAACAGCCGCCTTCGAAGTTGAATACGCCGTCGTCTGCCCATCCGTGTTCGTCATCGCCGATCAGCGCCCGCTCCGGGTCGGATGACAGGGTGGTCTTGCCGGTGCCGGAGAGGCCAAAGAACAATGCCGTATCACCGTTATTGCCGATGTTGGCCGAGCAGTGCATGGAGAGCACGCCCTTCAAAGGCAGCAGGTAATTTAAGGTGGTGAAGATGGATTTTTTGATCTCACCGGCGTAGCTGGTGCCGCCGATCAAGATCAGGCGCTTTTCCAGGTTCAGGATGATGAAGACTTCCGAGTTGGTGCCATCTTCTTCGGGATCGGCGTGGAAACCCGGCGCTTGCAAGATGGTGAACTCCGGGATGTGATTGGGAATTTCCTCGGGCGCCAGGCGAATGAACAGGTTGCGGGCGAACAGGCTGTGCCAGGCGCTTTCAGTGATCACCCGGATCGGCAGTTTGTGTTCAGGGTGGGCGCCGGCGGTAGTATCCTGGACGAAAATATCACGGCCCTGCAAGTAAGAACGCATGCGAACATATAAGTGCTCGAACCGCCCGGGTGAGAACTCCTTATTGACCTTGCCCCACCAGATTTTGTCGTGGTCTTCCTGGCAGCAAACGATGAATTTATCGTTTGGCGAACGCCCGGTGTGCGTCCCGGTGCGCACCACCACCGCCCCCTCGTGGGCCAGCATCCCTTCGCGGCGTGTGACGATGCGCTCGATCAACGCGCCTGTGGTCAGGTTCCAATAGACCATGTTCAGGTTGCGCAGACCGTGTGCGGTAACGTCGTAATCGCTGGCGATACCCATTTTGTTCTGTGTCATAGCAAAGCTCCTCCTTAGGGAATGTAATTAGATATTGCCAATCACTTACCGATTTGCAATATCCATTAGATCATTTTTGCCATGTGGTACACGATATCCGCCGCCGAAATGACAGAGATGGGGCGCAGGCGGCCTTGCTCATGGCGTGCGACCACGACACGATGAATGTGGTGGTCCAATAAAATTTCGGCCACCTCGCGCAAGGTGGCCGCCGGTGACACGCTGACCACATCTTCGCTCATAAACTGCTCGATGGGCAGGGAGCGCCAGTCTTCACGGGTCACGACGGCGCGCAACAGGTCGGTGCGCGAGAGGATGCCTTGCAGGTAACCATCTGAATCTGTGATGACCAGGGCGCTGATGTCTTCGCTGGCCATCTTTTGGGCGGCATCGCCCAGGTTCAGGCAATCCTTGCAAGAAAAAACTCCCAGCCGTTTGGCTTCGAGAGCTGTTTGATTCAAGTCCATCCTGTCAACCTCCACGCGCCAATCAATTTAACCGATGATTCTCTGACCCCGGGCAAATTATAACCAAAGTTGGTAAAGTTTACAAATGAATTCTGATTTGTTACTCTGATCGCTCTTCTAAAATAAAAGGGGTCTCAAGCGGCATTGTGCCGCTTGAGACCCCTTTGGCCAAAGATTCTTCTGTTTCTCTATGGTGTGGGCGGTGCGCAACACCGCCTGCGCTAGAGAAGAAGTCCTATTCCGCCAGTGGTTTTAGTAGCGTTTCTGCCCACCGCCGCCCGGGCGGTTTCCACCGGGTTTGCCGCCGGGCCGTCCGCCGCCGGGTCTGCCGCCGCTATCCCGTCCGCCGCCGGAAGGTTTGCCGCCGCCGCGCGGCCGGTCGTGCTCCAGCGCCTCGGCCACGGTCCAGCCTTCCAGGACTGCCTGGCGAGAGAGGCGGATCTTGCCGTTCTCGTCGATGTCGGTGACCATCACGGTAATTTCATCGCCCAGGCGCACCACGTCTTCGACTTTGTTGACGCGCTGCGAGTCGAGCTGCGAGATGTGCACCATGCCGTCCATGTTGGGCAGGATTTCGACGAAGGCGCCAAAATCGGTAATGCGCACGACCTTGCCGGTATAGATGCGCCCGACCACGGCGGTTTCGGTCAGCCCTTCGACTTTTTCGCGCGCCATGCGGGCGCTCTCGCCGTCGGTGGCGGCGATGAACACCTTGCCATCGTCGCTGATATCGATCTTCACGCCGGTTTCTTCCTGGATGCTGCGCACCATCTTGCCGCCGGGTCCGATCACCGCGCCGATTTTGTCGACCGGGATTTGCACAATGGTGATGCGCGGGGCATGGTCTTTCAGGTCAGGGCGCGGCGCGGGGATCACGGCCAGCATCTTCTGCAAGATGGTCAGGCGCGCCTGGCGGGCCTGTTCGAGCGCCTGCGTCATGATCTGCGGGGTGATGCCCTTGATCTTGATGTCCATTTGCAGGGCGGTAATGCCCTGCGACGTGCCCGCGACTTTGAAATCCATGTCGCCCAGGTGATCTTCGGCGCCCATGATGTCGGTGAGGATGCTGTAGCGCTCGTTTTCCTTGACCAGGCCCATGGCCACACCGGCCACCGGGGCCTTGATCGGCACGCCGGTGTCCATCAGAGCCAGCGTCGATCCACACACCGAAGCCATCGAGCTGGAACCGTTGGACGAAAGCACTTCCGAGACCAGGCGCAGGGCGTAGGGGAATTCACTTTCCGGGGGAATAACCGGCACCAGGGCGCGTTCGGCCAGGGCGCCATGCCCTACCTCGCGGCGGGAAGAGCCACGCAGCGGCTTGACCTCGCCGGTGGAGAAGGGCGGGAAGTTGTAATGGTGCATATACCGCTTGGTTTCGGTTGGGGTCAGCGTATCCAGTTCCTGGGCCTCCCGCGGCGTGCCTAAGGTAGCCAGCGTAAGCACCTGGGTTTCCCCACGGGTGAACAGACCGGAGCCGTGCGCGCGCGGGCTGACGTTGACGTCGCACCAGATGGGGCGAATATCGCTCAGGCCGCGGCCATCGGGGCGCACACCTTGTTCAAGGATGCGGCCGCGCACCACTTTTTTCAGCGCTTCTTCGAATGCCTCGTTGACTTGCCCAATCAGGGCTTCGTCTTCGCCGCCCAATTCAGCCACCAGGCTGGCTTTCAGCTCGTCCAGGGCTTCGTTACGCGGGGTTTTCTCGTAGGGTTGGTCCAGGATGGCATTCAAGGGCGCCTCGGCGCGCTGCAGCACGGCGGCCTGCATCTCCTCATTCACTGCCACGGGGGTGTACTCATACTTGGGTTTACCGATTTCCCGGCCCATTTGTTCTTGAACGTCGATGAGCGGTTGGATGGCCTGGTGGCCAAACTCCAGTGCGGCGATCATCGTCTGCTCGGAGACTTCCTGGGCGCCGCATTCGACCATCAGAATGGCGTCGCGCGTGCCGGCAATGCGCAGATCAAGCTCGGATAGCTCCTGTTCGCTAAAAGTAGGGTTGACGACGAATTTTCCGTCGATCAGGCCAACGCGCACCGCGCCCACCGGCCCGCCGAAGGGAATATTCGAAATGGTCAGGGCCGCCGAAGCAGCGTTGACGGCCAGGATATCGATCGGGTTTTCGGTATCTACCGAAAACGAGTACAAGATGACCTGCACGTCGTTGCGCATGTCCTTCGGGAAAAGAGGGCGCAGCGGCCGGTCGGTGAGACGGGCAGTGAGGATGGCGTCTTCGCTGGGGCGGCCCTCCCGCCGGAAAAACGAACCGGGGATGCGCCCGCCGGCGTACATGCGCTCTTCGTAGTCAACGGAGAGGGGAAAGAAATCGATCCCCGGGCGCACACTGTCGCTCATTGTGGCAGCGGCGAAGATCATCGTCTCGCCGACCTGCAAGGTTACCGCGCCGCCGGCCTGTCCGGCCAGGCGACCGGTTTCGAAGGTAAATACTTTACCATCGACTGTGGTTTGAAAACTTCTTCCTATTGGTTGCATTCTATTCTCCTGATTTCCCCCTCAGCTAAGGTCAGGGACTGAGAGCCGCCGGGAACGCACCTGCAGTGAGTTCCCGGCACCTTTCAATTCCTAACCGGTGAGGGGGATACAAAAATTGGTAATTCACGCTGCCCGCATTACGAGCCGCGCGTTATTAAAATAAAAACAGAGTAGATGGTTGACCTGCTCACACCATCTACTCAAGTCACATTACTTGCGGCGGATGTTTAGCCGATCGGTCAGCGCCATATAGCGCTGGAAATCCTTCCGCCGGATGTATGCCAGGAGCCGGCGGCGTTGCCCCACTAGCTTGAGCAAACCACGTCGTGAAGATTCGTCGTGCGTGTTTACTCGCAGGTGGTCGGTAAGCTGATTGATGCGGCTGGTCAGCAATGCGATCTGGACTTCTGGGGAACCAGTATCTTCTTGGTGTCGTGCGAATTCCTCGATTAACTTACTCTTTGTTTCCTTGTTCAGTGTCATGACGTCTGCACACTCCTTTCGGTCTGATTTCGACTCGAGCAGGTCTCCAGGCCAGTAGCCGGGAACGCCCAGCCGCTAACCGGTCTAGTCAAACGGCATCCATTATATCACAGAAACGTTGCCGCGCAGCGCGTTGCGCAGGCTATTTTGTAGATCGGGGGGGAAGGAATCCATGCTTTGGCGAACCAGCCAGGGAGTGACCGGGGTATTTGCCAGGGTGAGCATCTGGCGCAGGAAGTAAGCTGTCTCGTTAGGGGAGCGTTGCGCCAGGGCGGCCAGCACATCCAGCAGGTCGGGGCGCAAGCCGGAAGGCACGTCCGTAACCAGGGGCTGGATCAGGCGGAAGAAGGCGGGTACGTTTTCGAAGGCGGGATTCTGGATAAGCGGCAGCAGGGCGCGCAAACCAAGCTGCTGGTAAAAGGTCTTTGGGTTCTCCAGCCAAGTCTGGATCAGGCGAATGAGGGCCCTGGGGTTTTCGCGATGCAGTCGCTCGACTCCATAAGTGAGCAGAGCGTCGAGCTGTTGGAATTCCAGGTTGGTGGTGATCCAGCTTTGCAGCCGGCTGGTGATGGCCTCTGGCGGCTCCAGGGGAACCTGGCCGAGCAACATGGCGGCCAGCAGGTGAAATTCCAGGAAGGGCTCGGACCATAGCGCATCGCACAGGGCCAGCCCGGCGACAGGATTTTGCTGGGTGAGGGGAAGCAACTCCTGCAAGAGCATGCGGAGTACGGGTGGGCGAACGTTGTACGCCGGGATCAACGGGCCAGGCCGGGTGGCGTGGCCGGAGCGGCGAGCGCGGTCGGCATAGAAGTCGAGCAAATGGTGCAGGCTGCGCACGTAAGCAGGCGGGCTGTCGAAGTGCTCGGCTAGTGCGGCTGCTTGCTGCCGTAAACGGGCGGGTTGGATAGCGGGCATCGTCTGGATCAGGCCAGAGACCCTGAAGGTCTTTAAGACCTTCAGGGTCTTAATAAGCGCGGGCGAAATACACTTTACGCGTCGCCGGGGCGCCGCACACAATACAGCGGCCCTGGCCGCCGGGCTGGTCCAGCGGTATGCAGCGAGTTGAAGCCTTGCTGTCTTCTTTTACCTTTGCTTCGCACTCGGCGCTTTCGCACCACCAGGAGAGCGCCCATCCATTCTGCGTGACTTCGATCAGTTCGTTATAATCTTTGGGGTCATGTGTGTTGGCCTTGCGGAAGGCCAGGGCGCGATCGAAGAGCGATTGCTGGATCGTCTTGAGCATCTCGTCTACCTGTGCTGCCAGGTTTGCCTGCGGCACAAAGGACTTTCCCGCTTTTCCGGGCAGATCGCGGCGGGCCAGGGCTACGCTGCCTTTTTCTACATCTTTAGGGCCGATTTCAATGCGTAGCGGTACGCCGCGCATTTCCCAATCGTTGAACTTGAAGCCAGGGGTGACCTCCATGCGGTCGTCAACTTTGACACGGAAACCGCTTAATTCTTTGCGCACGCGTTCCACGGCTTCCATAACCTGGCTTTGCTCGGTGTCGCTCTTGAAGATGGGGACGATCACCACCTGGATGGGGGCCAGCCGGGGGGGCAAAATCAGCCCCTGATCGTCGCCATGCGTCATAATAATTGCTCCGACGAAACGGGTGGAGAGACCCCAGGAAGTGGTCCAGGCATATTGCAGGGCGTTGTTCCAATCCAGGAACTGGATGTCGAAGGCCCTGGCGAAGTTCTGGCCGAGGAAGTGGGATGTGCCGGCCTGCAAGGCGCGTGTATCCCCCATCATGGATTCGATCGTGTAAGAACGCACTGCCCCGGCGAATTTCTCTTTCTCGCTTTTCAACCCTGGCACCACCGGCACGGCGCCTTCATTGACGGCGAAATCGGCATAGACGTTGAGCATGCGCAGCGTTTCTTCTTCGGCCTCGGCCGCGGTTGCGTGGGCAGTATGGCCCTCCTGCCAGTAGAATTCCAGGGTGCGCAGGAACAGGCGGGTGCGCATCTCCCAACGCACAACATTCCCCCATTGGTTGATCAATACCGGCAGGTCGCGGTAGGATTTGATCCATTTGGAGTACATGTAGCCGATGATGGTCTCGGATGTGGGGCGCACGACCAGCGGCTCTTCCAGTTTTTCACCGCCGCCGATGGTCACCACGGCCAGTTCGGGAGAGAAGCCTTCCACGTGTTCTTTCTCTTTCTCCAGGAAGGACATAGGGATGAACAAAGGGAAAGCCGCGTTGACGTGGCCGGTGTCTTTGAAGCGTCTGTCGAGCGCTTGCTGGATGTTCTCCCACAGCGCCCAACCGTAGGGCCGCACGATCATGCAGCCTCGCACCGGGGCGTAGTCGGCCATCTCAGCCTTCATGACGATCTGGTTGTACCATTCGGAGAAGTTTTCACTTCGCGTGGGGAGTTTGTCGGTTGTAGACATGAGCATTCCTTGTTTGACCGGAGGTCACAGTTGGGATAACCCCGAGTTGCACACGCCGTGTGCGATGTGCATCTCAGAAGAAAAGCATTCCTTTGGGGGAATTCTGCAAGGCAATATTGTAATACCTGGTATGGGATAAGGCAAGCAGCTTCGAGTTTTTTGCGAAAAACAGAACATAAGTTCTAAGAATATGGTATAATAGATATTGTTCGTTCCATAATGCATGTAGCGTATAGCGTTGTGCATGGTATAAGCTGACCGGAAACCTGACAGGTCTTATTCGTCGATACATGACTCAGCCTCACTATCAAGACCTGTCAGGTTTAGGTGGCGTAAAATGCCTTCAGTGAGGAAAAGATCGATTTCAGTTCAGTTTTTCGAAGGAGGTTACGATGTCTTTGTTCAAGAATGTCAACGTGGTATATGTGTATGTGCGCGACTGGGAAGGGGCAAAGAAGTTTTATCGAGAGACCCTGGAATGGCCGGTGGCCTGGAGCAGCGATGAGGTTGGCTGGGAAGAATATGGCGTGGATAACGCCACACACGTGGCGATCAACCGTTGGGATAGCGCAGATGCGGTACCAGTCAGCGGGGCCATTCCGGTGCTGACCGTGGATGACCCTTACGCGGTCACCGAAGCGCTGCGCGCCCGCGGGGTAACGTGTGAAGAGGTGGTACACATTCCGAATGTGGTAACGTATGGCACCTTTATCGATCCGGAAGGCAATCGCTGGCAGTTCGCCGGCGGCATGTAAAAGCCTTGCTTGATTGACGGGTTGTTCAGAGCTGGCTGGCACAGGCAATACTGCCTGTGCCAGCCAACTGCATTTCCTCAACTTCGGCGTTCATTTGCCAGGATGGACAGTTTACATCCCGTGTCGTATTACCTGGGCTTTATGTTATCCTTGGCGCAAGGAGTTGTACCAATGGATATGCGTATTTCGATCAAAGGACAGGTAGTTATTCCGGTCGAGTTGCGCCGTAAGTATGGCTTCGAGCCGGGTGTTCGCGTGCGGATTACGGATACGGGAGATGGGCTGCCAGTGTGGCGCGAACCAACACGGTGGAAATCGCCGAACAACGGGTACACGAGTTGTTTGATATACCTGCCGAGGCGGTCGAGGTGGATCGGAATCTGGCAAAGATCGCTGCCCGCCTTAAATCTACAACGCCGGTTTCTTATGCCGATTGCTATGCGGCCGGGCTGTCTTTATTGTTCGCCTGCCCGGTGGTGACAGGCGATGCCGAGTTCAACAAATTTCAGCGCGACGTAACCGTCGAGTGGATTTGACCCGACCCACTCCAGTCGAAGAAGCCGATGTGCTGCAGGTCCCTGGCCAGTGCGGCCTCCTGCTGTGGCGCCAGCGTGGGCAAAGGCAGGCGCAGCGGGCCACAATCCAGGCCGCTGAGTTTCATCATCGACTTCATCGGCGGCAGGTTGGATGACGATGTGCCGTAGCGGTTCAGCGTGCGCACCATTTGCACTGACAACCCCTGCAAACGCTGCGCTTCGTCGATTCGCCCCTCTCGAAACGCAGTATAGATGCGCCGGTACAGCGGCAGGGCAAAGCTGTAGGTGGTGCCAACCGCCCCTTGTGCCCCGCCAGCCAGCCCTGAAAGCAGCATTTCATCCGAACCGAAGAGGATATTGAACCGCCCTCCCTCCAGCTCGACGCAGGCCTGTAGCTCGAAAATCGTAAAATCGCTGTATTTGACTCCCTGCAAATTGGGCAGGCGTTCTCTGGCCAGCCGCAACAGCTCGACCACGTCGATGCGCACGTTGGTCAGGCGGGGGATGTGATAGTAATAGAAGGGCAGTTCGGGGGCGCCGGCGCACACCTCCGCCAGGCAATCTACCAGGCGCTCTACGCCATCCACCTTAAAGAAGGCCGGCGGCGTGGCTGAGATGGCCTGCGCGCCGGCGGCCTGGGCGTGGGCAGCCAGACGGCGCGCTTCGCACAGGCTGTCGTGTCCAACCTGCACGATGACCGGCAGGCGAGATTGGGCGGCCTGCACATACGCCTCGGCGACTGCCATGCGCTCGTCGATGGCCAGCGACGGCCCCTCTCCGGTCGCGCCGCACACATACAGGGCCGCGGCGCCCTGCGCGGCCAATCGTTCCACGATGGGTGGCACCAGGCCCAGGTTCAGGCTGCCATCGGGGTGCAGGGGGGTGAAGACTGCAGGGACAATTCCTTCGATCCAAATCCTGTTCATCCTGTGTATTCCTGCCTGGCCTCAGGCCAGACCCTCATCTGCTTGCGGGGTGTCGAGCAGCTTCACCGCGCTGTCGGCATCCGCAGCGAACGAAACCCACCTCCGCTGTGTTTCCGGCGTGTATTCGCCCAACGATGCGTAGAATTGGGCGATAGTTGCCTGCCACCCTTCCCCAATCAGGATCAGTGGGCGCGGCGGGATGGACCCGATGAGAAGCTGGTTCCAGGTCAGCATGATTTCGGTCAACGTGCCCGGCCCGCCGGGCAGGGCGATGGCTGCATCGCAGCCGTCGATCAAGGCGAACAGGCGCTGGCGCAGCGTGGCATAACGGCGTTCTTCTTTCACCCAGAGGTTTGGGCTGACCGGCCGCCAGCGTTCGATCTCGTCGCAGGTCACCCCGATCACGTGCCCGCCGTTCTCGGCCGCGCCGCGCGATACGGCTTCCATCGTGCCGATATAACCGCCTGTCAACACCGCGTAACCGGCCTGGCCGAGCAATTGGCCAAGCCGCAGGGCCTGCTGGTAATCCCTTTCGTTTGGGCGTGACCCGCCAAATACGGTGACATTTTTGATCAAGCGAACCTCCTGAGGAAAGTCCCGACCCCTATTCCCATTCTCGCCCATAATTCTTCTCCAGCTTCGCCAGGATGGCCTGTTCCAGGTCGATCCCGGCCAGGCTGGCGATTTGCAGCAGGTAGAGGCTGACGTCAGCCAGCTCGGAGGCCAGCGCGTCGCGATCTTCGAGTTGATCGCTCCACTGGAAATGCTCCAACACTTCATTGGCTTCCAGGCTGAGCGAAATGGCCAGGTTGCGTAGCGTCTGCGGGCGCGGGCTGTTGGGCTCATACCAGCCTTTGGCGCGTACGAAATGATGCATAGCGATGGTTAAATCGTGAAGGTCCAAGAGATGTTTTCCGGTGTCGATTTTCAAGCGTCAGGTGGGGATAGCGCCTCTCACAGTCCGTTGTCCGTGGTTTACTGCCTGTAGTCTCCCGGCAGAGGCCGCCGTCTATTGCCGGCCTTCTTCCAGTGCGGCCAGCGCCTCCTGGGCGGACCGGCGCTGTTCGGGGTGCCAGCCCTCTTCTGTGGACATCCGGCGCAGGTGGGCCAGGACTGCGGCCTGTTCGGCTGCCTCCAGGCCGGCGAAGGCGGCGCGGATCGAGCCGGGCTGGCGCGAGAGGATCGCCTCCCATACATCTTCAGGGGTGGAGAAAAGTATTGAGTCGTTCGACATGGGGCGCATTATCCCATTTTTGTCCTGGTTCGACCAGGGTAGGCGTGGATTTTGGCGCTGGTTAACGGGAGAAACAGCGGGTGTATAATACGGTCAGTCACAAACCCTGCAGATACACCGATCTGCAAAAACTGTGGATTGCGTGCTGGCGCGGTTGCACAGCACATGAAGCCGGGAAACGTGCCAATTCAAATGATGGAGTAAAAATTTCGTGTCCGAACATTCACTCTGGTACCAAAATGCCGTCTTTTACGAAGTCTACGTTCGCGCCTTCTATGATAGCAACGGTGACGGCCACGGCGATTTGCGCGGCCTGGTCGAGAAGCTGGATTATCTGCAAGAACTGGGCGTGGATTGCCTGTGGCTGCTGCCCTATTACCCCTCGCCTCTCAAGGACGATGGCTATGATGTAGCCGGGTACTATAATATCTTGCCCGAATATGGCACCCTGGATGACTTGCGTGCGTTGCTCGATGCGGCCCATGCCCGCGGTATGCGCGTGATCGCCGACCTGGTGATGAACCATACTTCCGACCAGCATCCCTGGTTCCAGGCGGCGCGCGCCGATCGTAACTCGCCCTATCGTGACTATTACGTGTGGAGCGACTCCGACCAGAAATATGCCGGGGCGCGGATTATCTTCGTGGATACGGAGAAGTCGAACTGGACCTGGAATGAAACCGCCGGGCAGTATTTCTGGCACCGTTTTTATGCCTCGCAGCCCGACCTGAATTTCGACAACCCGGCCGTCCAGGAAGAAATGTTGAAGGTAATGAAATTCTGGCTCGACCTGGGGCTAGACGGTTTTCGCGCCGATGCCGTGCCCTATCTGTTTGAACGGGAGAACACAAATTGCGAAAACCTGCCCGAGACGCACGCCTATCTCAAGCGCTTGCGTGCGTACATCGACGAAAATTACCCGGGACGGATTTTGCTGTGCGAGGCGAACCAGTGGCCGGAGGATGTGCGCCCGTACTTTGGTGATGGTGACGAATTCCACATGGGTTTTCACTTCCCATTGATGCCGCGGATTTATATGTCGCTGCGGCAGGCGCAGCGCGGCCCGCTTGTCTGGGCGATGGACCGTACCCCCTCGATCCCGGAAAATTGCCAGTGGTGCATCTTTTTGCGCAACCACGACGAGTTGACCCTGGAGATGGTGACCGAAGACGAGCGCCAGTGGATGTGGCAAGAGTATGCCCCCGAGCCGCGCATGCGCCTGAACCTGGGCATCCGCCGCCGGCTGGCGCCGCTGCTGGATGGCGACCCTCAAAAAATTGCTCTGGCAAACTCGCTACTCTTTACCATGCCGGGGTCGCCGATCATCTACTACGGTGACGAGATTGGCATGGGCGACGATATCTGGCTGTTTGACCGCAATGGGGTGCGCACGCCGATGCAATGGGACGATAGGCCTAACGCCGGTTTTTCGCTGGCAGAACCTGGACGGTTATATGCACCGGTGATCGCGGATGCGCGCTACGGCGCAGCGCAGGTCAATGTCGCTGTACAGCGGCAGCACCCCGATTCGTCCTTCAACACCATCCGGCAGATGATCGCCGTACGCAAGGCGCACCCCGCCTTCGGCCAGGGGACTTTCGCCTGGGCCGACGCCGGCACAGATGCCATAGCGGCCTACTGGCGGGAATATCAAGGGACGCGATTGCTGATCGTGAATAACCTTTCTCCTGCCGATCAAACCGCTCGGATTCGATTGCCGCAAGGAACGGCAAGGCGCCTGGTCGATCTGCTCGCTGGGGCAGAGACGCAGGAGCTTGATGGAGATTTGGGCCTGACGCTCGGAGCATGGGAATACCGCTGGTTGATGATCCCCAGCGAAGAATAAATTCAGCCAATCGCTTCGTCCCAAACCCTCTTGACTCGCGCAATATTTGGGTGTATACTCTTGATTGAAAGTGCTTTTATGAAAGCATTTTCAGGACGAGCCGGTGAACAGACGCAAGAACTGTGACGCCATGCGCCAGATGAGAGACTCCTCGCCAACGATTTATGATGTGGCTTCTCTTGCCGGTTTGAGCATCTCGACGGTGTCTCGGGTGCTGAATTCGCCGGAGCAGGTGAACCAGGCGACGCGAGATAAGGTGTTGGCTGCGATTGACCAGCTTGGTTATGTGCCCAAGGCAGAAGCCCGGGCGCGGGCTCTGCAGGGTACGCGGCGCATCGGCGTGCTCACCCCGTTTTTTACATCTCCTTCATTTGTCCAACGCCTGCGCGGCATTGATGTCGCCCTGGCAAGTACCCACTACGAACTCGTTATTTATGCGGTCGATTCGCTCAATCGGCTAAAAGGCTATCTGACCAGCCTGCCGCTTACTGGCTATCTGGATGGCCTGATTATTATGTCTTTGCCGGTCAGTGAAGAGGAGGCCGAACGTCTGGCCGAACGGCGCCTGGAAACGGTGTTGATTGAATGCCAGCAACCCTGTTTCAGCAGCGTGGAGATCGATGATCGCGCTGGTGGCCGGATGGCGGCGCGCTACTTGCGAGAGAAAGGCCATCGTTGTCTGGCCTTTTTAGGCGACATCGACCCGCCGGATTACGCCATTCGCCCGGTGGTGGCGCGCTACGAAGGTTTCTGTGAGGCGCTGGCTGAAGCTGGCCTGTCTCTCTCGTCCGAATATGTGAAATCCTCCTGGTATTCTCAAGAACAATCGCGCCAGGCGGCGCGACAGTTGTTGCAATTGCCCAGGCCTCCAACGGCGATTTTTGCGGCTGCCGATATCCAGGCTATCGCGGTGATGAAAGTGGCGCGTGACCTGGGTTTGCGCATCCCTCAAGACCTGGCGGTGATCGGTTTCGATGACCTGGATATTGCCGACTATGTCGGCCTGACCACCATCCGCCAACCGTTGGATGATTCGGGGCGGATTGCTGCCGAATTGTTGCTGGCGCGCGTCGCTGATCCTGAACGGCCTGAGCAGCATGTGCGTTTACCTTTGAATATCGTTGAAAGAGAGACTGTCTGATTCACCCCTACGGGGTGAAAATTGGTACGTTCTGAGTGCGCTGCGTAAAGAGAGATCGACTTTTTGTGATATGATTAGCTTGAAAGGAGGCGATGAAAAGTAAGATAAAGGCGAGAAGGGTTACTATCAGTGTTGACCGATTCGATTGTAGCGTAATTCGATCACGAACCAGAAGACTGATTTGAAACAACAAGGAGTAGAAAGAAGATGTACAAGAAAACCACTTGGTCAATTTTGACCCTGATCCTGGTGGCCTCCATGGTTCTGGCCGCCTGCGTCCAGCCAACCGCTGCTCCGGCGCCGGCTCAGACCGAGGCGCCCAAGCCTGCAGCGACGGAAGCGCCCAAGCCTGCGGCGACTGAAGAAGCGCCCAAGCCGGCGGCGTTCAAGGCCTGCCAGGTGACCGACACCGGCGGCATCGACGACAAGTCGTTCAACGCCACCGCCTGGAAGGGCGTGGAAGATGCACAGAAAGAACTGGGCGTCGAGGGCAAGTACC
>CAZQQJ010000053.1:0-49372 GCA_964595435.1 uncultured Anaerolinea sp.
ATCCGGCGCCGCCGTGTAGCCGGAGGATTTATCCCCGGCGGGTCCGGCGCGGGGGATGGGCGGCATCGGAGCGGATCGTAAAATCTTGCAGGAGCACGGGTGTAGTATAATCCAGAAACCGGGTGATGGGTTGCCGGGTGAGGTGTAATCGGGCGCTCATTGATTGCTACACGATGACCAATCGCTATCTTTACTTCACTGTCTTCACTTCTGGGATGACCACGCTGGCGCTGGAGTTCGCCGCGTCGCGGCTGTTGGGCAGCGTTTTTGGCACCAGCAATCTGGTGTGGGCCAGTATCATCGGGTTGATTTTGATCTACCTGGCGGCGGGGTATTTCCTGGGCGGGTGGTGGGCTGACCGTTCGCCGGAGTTCCGCACGATGTACGGCATCCTGGCGTGGGGGGCGTTCGCCGCCGGGCTGGTGCCGCTGGTGGCCAGGCCGGTGCTGCGCCTGGCGGCGGAGGCGTTCGACCACCTCCAGGTGGGGGTGCTGTTCGGCTCGTTCACGGCGGTGCTGGTGCTGTTCAGCATACCGGTCACGCTGCTGGGGACGATCTCGCCGTTTGCGATCCGCCTGGCGATCCGCGACCCGCAGCAGGCAGGGCGCATTTCGGGGCGGATTTATGCCATCTCGACGATCGGTTCGTTCGTGGGAACGTTTACCCCGGTGCTGTTGCTGATCCCGCTGGTGGGGACGACGTGGACGTTCATCCTGTTCAGCGAGGCGCTGGTGTTGACGGCCTTGGGCGGGTTGTGGCTCTCGGCCGGCTGGCGCAAGACGCTGGCTTACGCCTGGATGCCGGTGGTGCTGCTGGTTCTGGCGCTGCTGTGGGCGTGGGCGCCGATCAAGGCCACCGCGGGGCAGATCTACGAGACGGAGTCGGCTTACAATTACATCCAGGTGCTGGAGCAGGACGGCTACCGCATGCTGCGGCTGAACGAAGGGCAGGGGGTGCACTCGATCTGGCATCCGACGCAGGTGGATTATTACGGGCCGTGGGAGCAGTTCCTGGCGGCGCCGTTCTTCAACGCACCGCCGTACGGGCCGGAACGGGTGAAACGCATGGCGATCGTGGGATTGGCGGCAGGCACGACGGCGCGCCAGGGGACGCTGGTCTTTGGGCCGCTGCCGGTGGATGGCTTCGAGATCGACCCGGAGATCATCCGGGTGGGGCGCGAGTATTTCGATATGAACGAGGCCAACCTGAACGCCATCGCCGAGGACGGGCGCTGGGGGTTGGAGCAGAGCGACGGGCAATATGACCTGATCGTGATCGACGCCTATCGCCCGCCGTATATCCCCTGGCACCTGACCACGCAGGAGTTCTTCCAGTTGGTGTACGAACGGCTGGCGGAAGAAGGGGCGCTGGCGATCAACGTGGGGCGCTCGCCGACCGACCGGCGCCTGATCGATGGGCTGGCCGGCACGATCGGCACGGTTTTCCCGTCGGTGTACGTGATGGACGTGCCCGGCTCGTTCAATTCGATGATCTACGCCACGCGCCAGCCGACCCAGGAGGGCAATTTGTTGGCGAATGTGGCTTACCTGTACGAGCGCAAAGACGTTCACCCGCTGCTGATCCAATCTTTGGAGCGAGCGGTGTTGAATTTGCAGCCCCTGCCGCAGAGCCAGGTGGTATACACGGATGACCGGGCGCCGATCGAGTGGGTGACGAATAATATGGTTTTGAGTTATGTGCTGCTTGGAAAAACCGAAGACATCAAAGGAAACCAACCATGAGTGCTGTCTTGCCTGCTGTAAAATTATTTGCCCAGGGAGCGGGCGGTGCGCAGCGCCGCCCACTCCCTGACGCTGAACGGAACGACTTGCGGTCCGATAGAAGACCGGCGCCCCGGGCGCCGCTTTACCGGGCGTTGGGATGGGTCGTCACGCTGCTGGCGCCAGCGGCATTGGTGCTGACCGCCGTGCGGCTGTTGTTCGCGCCGGCGTTTTTAACGATCGAATATAACATGCCTAATTTTCCCCCGGATGCCTATGGTTTTACGAAGGAGGATCGCCTGTACTGGTCGAACATTGCCCTGGAATACCTGATCAACGACGCGGGGATCGAGTTCCTGGGCGACTTGCGTTTCGCAGATGGGACGGCGGTGTATAACGAGCGCGAGCTGCGCCACATGGTGGATGTCAAGATCGCGGTGAAGAATACGCTGATCGTGTGGCGACTGTCGCTGGCGGCGCTGGTGGCGCTGGCGCTATGGGCATGGCGGGGCGGGTGGTTAGATGAATACCGGCGGGGGATGGGGCGCGGCGGCTGGCTGACCGTGCTGCTGGTGGGGACGATTATCGTTTTCGTATTGCTCAGCTTTGGAGTGTTCTTCATCTACTTCCACAACGTATTCTTCGAGCCGGGCACGTGGATGTTCGAGTGGAGCGATACGCTGATCCGGCTGTTCCCGGAGCGGTTCTGGCGGGATATCTTCCTGTACGTGGGGGGGATGGCAGCCCTGGCAGGGGCGGCGATTGGTTATTTCTTGCGAAAGTAAGCTGTGGGGTGTATGGGTTGCCAGGCAACCCATACACCCCACAAGGTTCATTTGAAGATCCACAGGTCGATGTCGGTCATCTTGCAGCGGGTGCCGAAGTCTTTGTTGGTGCCGGAAAGCACGGTCAGGGCGAGCTCGCCCGGGTTCAACGAGCCGTCATAGGCGTTGGAGATGCGGTTCCCGTTGACGTAGAAGTTGAGCTTCTTGTCATAGGAGGTCACCATAATTTTGGCGTCGCCGTTGGGGATGGAGAGTTTGGCGGTTTTCTGGGAAGACAGCCGTTTCCAGTTGCCTTTGTTCACCTGGTAAAGCTGTGCAAAGCCGTCCAGGCTCAGCCAGGCCAGGTGAAAGTTCTTGACATCGTCGAGCGAAAAAACAATGCCGCAACCTGAGTCTTGCCAGTTGGCCGTGTCGCTGGCGGATTCCCAGGCCACGTTGGTGGATATGACGAAATCTTGGGGCGAACTGTTTACGTCCACTTTCCAGTAGGTGAAATATCCCAGCTTGGCTGTGGCCTGGTTGAAATCTTTTAGACGGTAATATTCTCCATCTACCGAAGATACAATCCCCTCATCGAATAACTGTTGGATGATGGCCTGCATGCCCTGGGCCTGCTGGGTGGCTTTGTCGTCTACGGGGGGCTTCGAGGGCGGTTTGGCGCTGACCGGCTCGGTGGCCTGGGCGCCCTGGCCGGGGGTTGGGCTGGGCGGAGGAGCGGGTTGAGTGGCCGTGGCGGCTGAAGCCGTGGCCTGGGCTTCTGCCGTGCCCTGCGCTCCAGAGGTGACCTGGGCGATGGCAGTTTTCAGCGTGCTTTCTGTGGCGGCCAGGTCGACCGCGGGGGTGTCTGTAGATGCATTTCCCAGGGAAGTGCCGAGATCAAAAGCCTTGCAGGACAGCGAGAAGAGCAGCAGCAGGGCGATCCAAAGGATGAGTTTTTTCGTGAGCATGTTTCCTCCTTAGAAAACCTGACCGGACGCGGACGAGTGCTGGTGGAAAAATTTTATTGCGGCTTTGCCTGTTACGTTAAATCATAGCGCCGGATGGGCTGTAAGTCAACATCGAATTCGTAGATCAGGGGGATGCCGGTAGGGACGTTCAGGGCAGGCACCTGGGCCTCGGGGATATGTTCCAGGTGTTGGATCAGGGCGCGCAGGCTGTTGCCGTGGGCGACGATGAGCACCTGCCGGCCGGAACGGATGGCGGGGGCGATGGCGGTTTGCCAGTAAGGCAACAGGCGCAGCGTGGTATCCTGGAGCGACTCCGTGCCAGGGAGCTTTTCGGGTGGGAGGGCAGCGTAACGGCGGTCGAAGCGCGGGTGGCGATGGTCGTCCCACTCCAGGCCGGGCGGGCGAGCGGCATAGCTGCGCCGCCAGCTCATCACGAGCGCCTGCCCCAGGCGCCGGGCGGTTTCGGCTTTGTTCAGGCCCTGCAGGGCGCCGTAGTGGCGCTCGTTCAATTCCCAGGCCTGCCGGCAGGGGATCCCGGCCAGCCGCATATCCTGGAGCAGGATTTCCAATGACTCGATGGCGCGCTGCAACACCGAGGTGAAAGCGAGATCGAAGGTGAAGCCGGCGCGTGACAGCAAGGCGGCGGCCTGGTGCGCTTCCTGGCGGCCCTGGCCGGTCAGGTCGACGTCCGTCCAACCGGTGAAGCGGTTCTCCAGGTTCCAGATGCTCTGGCCGTGGCGGAGCAGAACGAGGCGGTACATACGTTTTTACAAAGGAGTGCGTTGCGAAGCAACGCACTCCTTTACGAATATCCAGGAAATTGGTTCGAGGCTTAGCGGATGGCTTTCTCGGTCTCGCGGTCGAAGATGTGCATGGTATTCATGTTGAAGACCATCTGCACTTTTTCGTTGATCTGGTAGCGAGAGCGCGGGTCAACCCGGGCGACGAAGCTGTTTTCGCCGGTCTTAAGGTAGACGAAGATTTCGTTACCCATGAGCTCGGTGACGTCCACGACACATTCCACCGGCTGAGCATTGATTCCGGGCGGAGCAAACTCGGGGTTGTGGATGTTTTCGGGACGGATGCCGAAGATGATGGGGCGATTGACTTCGGGCATGTAAGCGGCATTGCGCTCCGGGGGCACCTTCAAGATGAAGGAGCCGCCATCTACAATCAGGTTGTTGCCGTCTTTCTTCAGCGTGGCCGGGAAGAAGTTCATGGCGGGTGAGCCGATGAAGCCGGCGACGAAGAGGTTGTCCGGGGCGTCGTACAGGGTCTGGGGGGTATCGATCTGCTGCAAGATGCCGCGGTTGATCACGGCGATGCGGCTGGCCATGGTCATGGCTTCCACCTGGTCGTGGGTCACGTAAATAAAGGTGGTCTGGAGCTGCTGGTGCAGCTTGCTGATGTTGGCGCGGGTTTCCACGCGCAGCTTGGCGTCCAGGTTGGAGAGCGGCTCGTCGAAGAGGAAAACCTTCGGCTCGCGTACGATGGCCCGTCCAACGGCGACGCGCTGGCGCTGGCCGCCGGAGAGCTGGCGGGGCTTGCGATCCAGCAACTGGCCGATGCCCAGGATATCGGCGGCATTCTTGACGCGGCGGTCGATCTCGGCTTTGGGGGTCTTGCGCAGTTTGAG
Source organism: uncultured Anaerolinea sp. (assembly GCA_964595435.1). Classification (GTDB taxonomy): domain Bacteria; phylum Chloroflexota; class Anaerolineae; order Anaerolineales; family UBA4823; genus RBG-16-57-11. The sequence goes on from CAZQQJ010000053.1 coordinate 5,090, forward strand.
GCCAAAGGCCATGTTGTCGTAGACCGACATGTGGGGGTAGAGGGCGTAGGACTGGAACACCATGGCGATGTCACGATCCTTGGGGGCGACGTCGTTGACGACCTGGTCGCCAATGAGGATGCGGCCTTCGCTGATATCCTCCAGGCCGGCCAGGCAGCGCAGCGCGGTGGTCTTGCCGCAGCCCGAGGGGCCGACGAGCACCAGGAACTCGCGATCTGCAATCTGGATGTTGAGGTCATTGACTGCGATGACCTCCGAACCGAAACGCTTGTAGACATGATCGAATGTTACGCTTGCCATAAGGTTTTCTCCTTTCTCACTTTCGGGAATATAGTGAGGGTATTATAGTCGAAAAGAGGGGAAATTGGTAGGTGAGTGATGAGCTACTGAGTCATTGAGCGCCTGGGCGCCTGGGGGTCAGGCGCCCAGGCGCTTCGGGGATGAAAGGGGCGATTTTCACCTTGTCGATTCGCACGCCTGCATATAGAATGTATCCGCGCCGGTGCGCAAAATCTGAGGATATTTTTCTAAAATCATCGATTGATATGGACGACGACATCAGCCCAATTCGTAAGCAATACCTGGAGATCAAGCGCCAGTATCCAGACGCCATCGTGTTCTTCCGCCTGGGGGATTTTTACGAGACGTTCGACCAGGACGCGGAGATCGCGGCGCGCGAGCTGGATATCGTGCTGACTTCGCGCAGTGTGAACAAAGGGGTGCGGGTGCCAATGGCGGGTATCCCCCATCATGCGGTGGAGAATTACCTGGCGCGGCTGATCGAACGGGGTTTCCACGTGGCGATCTGCGAGCAGGTGGGCGACCAGCCGCTAAAGGGGTTGTTCCCACGCCAGGTGACGCGCGTGGTCACGCCGGGCACGGTGACCGAGCCGGGGCTGCTGCCGGGCGATGCCAACAATTACCTGGCATGCGTGGTGGTGGAATCCCAGGCGGAGGGCGGCGGGAAGGCGGGGGTGGCCTACGTGGATATTACGACCGGGGAATTCGCGGTCACCGAGCTGAGCGGGGAGGATATCCTGGCGGTGCTGCGCGCTGAGCTGGTGCGCCTGCGCCCGGCGGAGGTGCTGCGACCGGAGGCGCTGGCGACGAAGGACGGCTGGCCGGGGCACCCGACCACCTGGCCAAACTGGCGCTTCGAGCCAGGGCGCTGCCAGCAGGCGCTGTTGGGGCACTTCCAGGCCGCGGCCCTGGACGGGTTCGGGCTGCGCGGGATGACCCTGGCGGTGCAGGCGGCAGGGGCAATCGTCCAGTACCTGAAGGAAACCCAACCGGCGGCGCTCAACCTGTTGAATGGGTTGAGCACCTATGCGGTTTCCGAGTTTATGATCCTGGATGCGGCCACGCAGCGCAACCTGGAACTGACCGAGACGCTGCGCGGCGGGGCGGTGAAAGGCTCGCTGCTGGGCGTGCTGGATTATACCGTCACACCGATGGGCAAGCGCCTGCTGCGCCAGTGGGTGGGAAAGCCGTTGCTGGACGTGGCGCAGATCGAGAAGCGCCAGGACGGGGTGGCGTTCTTCCACGGGAACGGGCTGCTGCGGGCGGAACTGCGGGCGGCGCTCAAGCCGTTGGGCGACCTGGAGCGGCTGGTCAACCGGGTGTTGGGCGGGACGGCGCAGCCGCGCGACCTGGCGGCGATCCGCGCCACGCTGGGCCGGCTGCCGGCGCTGCGCCAGGCGCTGCCGGAGGGGGATGGCCCGCTGGCAGCGCTGCTGCGGGATTTTTCTCCCTGCGATGAAGAACTGCGCCTGCTGGAAGCGGCGCTGGACGACGACCCGCCGGCCACGCTGCAAAACGTGGGCGTGATCCGGGCGGGCTACTCGGCGGAGCTGGACGGGGTGCTGGAACGCTCGCGCCACGCGCGGGAATGGATCGCCAACCTGGAGGCGGTGGAACGGGAACGCACGGGGATCAAATCGCTGAAGGTGGGCTATAACAAAGTGTTCGGTTATTACATCGAGGTGACCCACGCCAACACGACGATGATCCCGCAGGAGTACATCCGCAAACAGACGCTGGTGAACGCCGAGCGCTACATCACGCCGGAAATGAAGGAATACGAGACGCTGGTGTTGAACGCCGAGGAGCGCATCCGGGAGATCGAGGCGCGCCTGTTCCGCGAGGTGTGCGGGCAACTGGCCGCTTCGGCCAATCGCCTGCTCTCCACGGCGCGCCTCCTGGCGCAATTGGACGTGCTGGCCTCGCTGGCCGAGGCGGCGGCGATTGGCGGTTACGTGCGCCCGCAGGTGGTGGCTGAGGATGTGCTGGAAATCCGCGACGGGCGGCATCCGGTGGTCGAGCAGTTCCTGAGCGGGGAGCGCTTTGTGCCCAACGACGTGCTCTTCGAAGAGGGCGAGCGGGTGCGCTTGATCACCGGGCCGAATATGTCAGGCAAATCGACGCTGATCCGCCAGGTGGCGCTGATCGTTTTGCTGGCGCAGACAGGCAGTTTCGTGCCGGCCTCGGCGGCGCGCATCGGGCTGGTGGACCGCATTTTCACCCGCATCGGCGCACAGGATGAGATCCACGCCGGGCATTCCACCTTCATGGTGGAGATGGTGGAGACGGCCAATATTCTGCACCACGCCACGCCGCGCAGCCTGTTGATCCTGGACGAAATCGGGCGCGGCACCAGCACCTACGACGGCGTGTCGATTGCCTGGGCGGTGGTGGAATATATCCACAATCACCCCCGGCTGCGCGCCAAGACGCTGTTCGCCACGCACTACCACGAGCTGACGCAACTGGCCGATTTGCTGCCCGGGGTGCGCAATTACAACGTGGCGGTGAGCGAGGCGGAGGGGCAGGTGGTTTTTTTACATAAAATCGTGCCCGGCGGGGCGGATCGCTCTTATGGTATCCACGTGGGGCAACTGGCCGGCTTGCCGCGCCCGGTGGTGCAGCGGGCTGGGGAAATCTTGCAGCAATTGGAAGCTTCGTCGGGCAAGGCGGTGCGCATCAACCCGCTGGCGCCGCGCCAACTTGCGCTGTTCCCGGAGACCAACCCGCTGCTGGACGAGTTGAAGGGGATCGATGTGAACGGCCTGTCGCCGATCGAGGCGTTGAATAAGCTGTTCGAGTGGCAGCGGAAGTACTTGAAATGAGTAATGCGTTGCTGCGTAACTGGGCGCCTGGGATCAGGAATGAGCGCTCAGGCACATGGGGATTGGGGATCGGTGATCAATAATCAGTCAATGAGTAATTGAGGTAAATGCTTGCGCATCACCATAGCGTAGGGGCGGTAGCCCAGGGCCTGGTAGCGGCTTTGGGCGGCGGTGTTTTTGAGGCCGGTGAGCAGGGAGATTTGGGTGGCGCCTTTTTGGGCGGCGTGGCTTTCGAGGTGGGTTAGCATGGCCTGTTCGACGCCTTGATCTTGATAGGCTTTGTCGACGTAAAGCTCGGTGACTTCGGCGTGGTGCGCCCCGCCGCCCAGGGGTGAGGCCAGGCGCAGACAGCCCATGCCGATGGCCTGGCCGGCAACCTCAGCCAGGAAGGTTTCTTGAACGGCCTGGGATTTTTCGAATTGCTCCAGGGCTGCGCTGGTGGTGACGGTTTGCGCTTCGATGACTTCGAGAATGTGGGCCAGGGCAGGAGCATCCGCAGGGGTAGCGGCGCGGACCGAGGGGAGGGTAGAAGAGTCAGGCATGGGAACTCCTTGAGGCGGTCGATGGGTAATCAGTCAATGGGTAATCAGGTAAGTGCCGGCCAGGTGCGGTTTTCGACAAGGGTATTTGTAAAGGTTGTTCTATTCGCTACCGTGTAATTTGTATAATACTATTTTACACGGTAGCGAACGTATTGTCAAGGTTGGATTGGGGGGATTATTCGTAGGTGAAGCCGGCGCGCTCGGCGACCAGGCTGAGGTATTTGCAGGTGGCGCGGCTGGGGGCATAGGCGCCGGTTTCCCACTCGCTCACCGTTTGCTGGCGCACGCCCAGCTCATCGGCAAATTGCGCCTGGCTGAGGCCCATGTGATCGCGCAGCGAGTGCACCATTTCGCTATCCCACAGGACCAGGTCGCCTTCGCGGATTGCCTTTGGCTTACGGCTGGTTTTGCGGAAAGTGACCTGCCCGCTTTGAAGGTCCACCTGGGCGACCCGGTAGCCGGCTGAGCGCCAGGCAGCAGCCGGCGGGATGCTGCGGCGGTTACCCCACCAGTCGCGCCGGGCATGCGCCGAGGGCGGCAAGGGCGCACCCAGCAGCGCCTCGATTTCGGCGAAGGTCAGAGCGACTTCGTCTTGTGCGCTCTGGCTGAGGTGCTGGTGAAGAGGGTAGTACTTGCTGCCGGGTTTCATGGGGGGAGAAGGGCGTGGGCGCTTGGGGATTAGGGATCAGATCCTCGGACAATTAGGAAGGGGTAAACTGGACTGTGTGCAAGGACCATCATTGAGAACTGCAGTCATATCGTGTGACTGTAACCTGAAAAAATGAATGGATCCATCAAGTTATCCGTTGATTTGGATGAAACACAACGATTGTATCACAATTCGGGTAGTCATTATTGAATTTTGACTGCTGTCTAAAATGATGGGCTTGGGGAGCGATGACCATCACTCGTGGTGGTCATCGCTCCCCAAGCATTCTCTACATACGGATGGGGTTGTCAGGGACGTTCAGCCCTTGATGACCACCTTTTGCATGTACGGCGAGGTGCTGGCGGCCAGCAGAGCGCCGTAGGTGGGGTAGAAGGCGACTTCGCTGCCGACCTCGATTTCGGTGTAGGCGCCTTCTACGTCGAGCACCAGGTGGTCGCTGCTGCCGCCCAGGACGATGATGCCGGGGTCTTCGGGCATCAGGCCATCCACGACGACATCCTGGCGTCCCATGTTGCAGATGGCGCGCCGGCGGATGCCGCGGTCGATGAACTCGGTGTAGCCGCCGAAGGCATCCTGGCCGCGGCTGCCAATGGGGATGGAGGGTTTACGCTCCACCTCCACGATCTCGGCCACGACCCGGAAGGTATCCTGCAAGGTGCCGGGCCAGGGGGTGCGGTCGATGACGTTGCGGCCCAGCAGGATGGCTTCGCCGATGCGGAAATGGTTGATTTCTTTGGGGCACTCTCCGCTGGCGAGCAGGGGGAGATTGGCGCTGTTGCCGCCGGAGAGAACGTTCAGTTCGAGGCCGGTGGCTTTGCGGCATTGGTCACGGATTTCGACCAGCATGTGCATGTTCTCGGCGGTAGGGATCACGCCACCGTAACAGGCCAGGTTGCAGCCCAGGCCAACGATGTCGATGTTGGGCAATTTGGCCGCCTGGCGAACGACCTCCACCGCGCGGTCCGGCCACACGCCTTCGCGCAGGTCGCCCACGTCGACCATGATGATCACCCGGTGGACCACTTTCAGGAACTGGGCAGCCTCGGAGAGCAACTCGATGGTCTCTACGGAGGAGTTGAGGGAATAGTCGGTGCAGCGCACCACGTCCGCGGCGCGGCTGGGCGTGGGCAGGCGCAGCAGCATCAGAGGCAGGCTCATGCCGGTGTTGGCCATGGATTGCAGGTTGGTCATACGCGAGTCGGCGATCATGTCAGCGCCGCCAGCCTCCAGGGCGCGCACCACGGCAGGGTGGGCGCACATGACCTTGGCGACACAGGCTACCTGAACGCCGTAGGAATGGCACAGTTCGATGATCGCCCGGGCGTTGGCCTCGATGCGCTGTGTGTAGATTTCAAGACGGGGTGTACGAATAAACATGAGATTTCCTGTTTTTGTGGTGATTTGTCTTTCAGGCGATCAGGAATTGGGCACCTGGACGCCCAGGGCGTGCGATTGCCAGCCTGGCGCGACCTGCGAAGCACCAGCCGTTTCTTCGACCCAGGCGCGGAAGGTCAGCCTGACGTCATCCGGATAGGCTTGCGCCAGCGTGCCCAGGGCGGAGAAGCGGTAATCGCAATCCATGATAATGCGAGCATCGGGAGGGGGGAGAAGGTATTTTCCCGGGCCGGTGCAAATGCTGCGCAGGATGGCCTCGCCGCCTTCGACGCGGGTCAAGGCGCCGCCGGTGCCTACAACCCACTTCACCGAGGTGAGATCTTTCCCCTTGACAATTTGCTTCTTGCCGGAGGGGGTGTACAGGTCGGTGACCACGCCAGCATGCCGCCTGGCGCCGGTATCCACAGCCCTGGCGCACAGCCAGCGGGTGAGCTCTTTTTCCTGTTCGGTGCGGGGCATGGCGCTCAGGTCGGCCAGGCGCTGCTCCCAGGCAGGGTCGCCGACCATTTCGACGATGTTGCGAGCGTTGACGAAGACGCCCAGGTCACCCTCCACGGTGCGCTTGGCTTTTGGCTCAGGTTCGGTCATCTTGGACGCCCATTCCAGGCTGCCATCTGTGACGCTGTGGACGTCGGTGGTCGCGCCGCCCACGTCGAAAACCAGGCAATCGCCGAGCTCTTCGGCAAAAAGCTCGGCGCCGCGCAGCACCGCGCCAGGGGTGGGCAGGATGCCCCACCGGGTGATCTCGCCGAAGCGGGCCATGCCAGGGGCGTGGATGATGTGGCGGTTGAAGACTTCGTGGATGGTTTTGCGCAAGGGCAGGATATTGAGCACATCGACTTCAGGGAAGACGTTGGCAGCCAGCAGGGTTTCTATCCCGGCGGATTCGAAGATTCTCTGGATGTGTTTGCGGATGGCGGCATTGCCGGCATAGAGCACCGGGACGGGCAGCTTGAGAGAGGCGATCTTCTCGGCGTTTTGCAGAACGATGTCTTTCTCGCCGAAATCCACGCCGCCCGCAAGCAAGATGATATTGGGATGGATGGAGCGGAGTTCCTCTAGATCGAAATCGCTCAGAGAACCGGCAGTGACCATCTTGACAATGCCCCCCGCGCCGAGGGCTGCTTCGCGAGCGGCCCGGGCAGTCATGCTGTAGGTCAGGCCGTGTACGGTCATGCGCAGGCCGCCGGCGGCGGAGCTGTTGACAAAAGTTTCGGGGCTGGCCAAGGGATAGCCATAGCGGGATTCCAGGTCAGCGATGGCTTGCTCCACACCGACGCCCACATCACCCTGGGCAACGCTGGTGGGGGCAAAACCCTGGGCGAGGTGGGCGAAGCCGCCTCCTGCCAGACGCTTGAACCCGTTGGCTTTGGTGATGGTCGAGCCAACCTCAATAGTCAGAATTTCAATTTCTGTTGACAAAGCAGCACCCTGTTCTGGCTGGCTATACTTCGCCACGGGCTTTGAGGAGTTTGACCATGGCATCTACGACGTGGATGCCCTTGGTGCCACGTCCAAAGGTGGCGTCGAGGCCGGTTTCTGCAGCCATTTCACGGGTCACCTGGGTGCCGCCAGCGATGAGGATAATCTTTTCACGGATGCCCTTTTCACGGCAGGCGTCAGCCAGTTTCTTCATCTGAGCGCGGTGGACGTCGTTGTGGCTGATGATGGTGGAGATGAGGATGGCGTGGGCCCCGGTCTCGATGGCGGCGTCGACCAGTTTGCTGATGGGTACCGAAGTGCCCAGATGGTAGTATTTGACGCCGTATTTCTCGATACCGCCGTGTTTGATGTCCAGGATCTCACGCAGGCCGACGCTGTGTTCATCCTCGCCGACGGTGCCGGCTACGGCCTTGAGCCCCACCTTTTTGACGGCGGCACGCAGTTCTTCTTCCGGCAGCATCACCTCTTTGGGCGGGATCTTGAGGCTCGCCTTCTGGATGTCGAAACTGACCTTGCCTTTCACCTCGATAAAGCAGCCCTCGGCGGGATGCAGCACCATCAGGTTGACCACCTGGGGGTCTTGCAGACCCATGCGGCGGGCAATTTCCAGCCCGGCTTCGCGGGCGACATCTTCCGGCTCGGTGACGACGAATTGCATCAGCACGGTTCCATCGCCGGCCCACTCGGCTTCGGGCCGGATCAGGCCGCCATTGCGGTAAGGCCGGGTTTGTTCCAGCCGCCTCGCCACGGTATCTTCGGGGTCCAGCTCATCGATGTAGGCAATCTTATCCGGGTTGCAGAGGGTGCAGCCCTGGATGGGATCGCAGGGTTTTTGAAGGCCGGTAGGGAGGTGGTTTTCGCCGAAGTGGCTGCACACCGGGGCGAAGTAGTCGGGGTCGCGCTCGACGATGGTGCCGACGCCCACGCCGCCCCGGCCATCGCGGGCGATGCCATCGCCGTTGCGTTCAGGGTAGCGGGCGGAATCGACAAAGAAGCCTTTTTCGACAGCGGCAAAATAGCCGCCGGTTTCGACGATTTCCTCCAGGAAAGCCACGGCGCGTTCTTTCAGGTCGCGCACCATCTCACCCAGGGGGCCTTGATGGTTCAAGCTGACCAGCTCTTGGATGCCATCCAGGGCGGCCCAGGTCTGCTTGACGGTCTGGACGCCGCGGATGTTGTTGTAATGCCAGGGCACGTTGCGGCCCTCGTCGGGCGTGATAGTGCTCTGGATGTCGGCGCTGGTGAGCATGGAGATCAGGGTATCGATCGTATGCGTGCGCACAGCCTCTTCGATGTCCGATTCGATGTAGCGCGTGTTCTGCTGGGCGCGCATCTTGTACTCGGGGAAGAAATCGCGCAGGGCGACAGCGTAGGGCAGGTCATACCACAGCTTGGGCGCGGGGGGCGCGTCGGGCGGGACGGTGGAGAGGCCGATGAGGCTCTTTTCCATGCCGACGGCCACCGAGAAGGCGCAGTTGATGCCGTGCTGCACCATCAATTCGGGCATGACCAGCCAGCCGGCCTTAGCGGTGGCATTGGCATTGTGGGCGCCGTCGATCTGGAAGATGCCCGCACCGGCCATGACCTTTTTGGCTTCGGCAGCGTCCACAAAGGAGCGGTACATGTTGACGTTGCGATACAGGACGTTATACTGCGGGTCCTGGTGGGCGCCGTTGATGCCTTCTTCGGCAAAGAGCACGGCCACTTCAGGGCCGGCCACGCCGGAGACATAGCTGTGGAAGTTGATGGGGCGGCCTACCTCGTCTTCGATTTGATCGCAGGCTTTGCGGCTGGCGCGGATTTGTTTGCGGGTGATGGGCACGCCGCCGGTGCCCTCGGGGGTGCCTTCCATCAGGCCATCGATGTGGCTCTGGCCAGTGGTGCGGATGACCATCATGTGGTCGGCGCCGTGCCAGGCGGCCATGCGCATGCGGCGAATGTCATCCTCAAAACGCCCTGAGGCGATCTCGGTAGTGACCACGCAGCTCGGCTGAGGGTCGATGAATTCGAAGTACTTGGAAGCGGGGAGGCCGAGGCTGTTTTTCAGGGGCAGGGACATGTTCCGGTAATGGAAGGGGCCCATGTTCACGCCCTCGGCGGGCACGGTGCGCCAGGTCCAGCCCTGGCGACGGGGATGGTAATTCTCCAGCCCTTCGATGAGCTGGTCGATATCGATTTTTCGGTTGGGATCGAGTGGTTGGTCGGTCATAAGGTTATCTCGCGGGGTTTTAGCAACCATACTGTTTCGATAAGACCGGATTCGAGCCTTCAGGCGGTCTGGCTAAAGCCGCGAATCCGCTGATGAAACCGTATTGGGTTTAGAACAGGCCCTGAAGAACCTCCTTGTTTTCCAGAATGGCGGCAGCGGCAGTGCGCACGTCGCTGCCGTTCTTCTGGGCGAGCTTGAGCACCACATGCCCGGCCCCTTTACCTAATAGGCCGGCTTCGTAGATGCGGTCAACCACGCCGTGAGAACTGACGCTATCGACTCCCAAGCGCAGCAAGACGGCGCGTTCGATGGAAGGAGAGGTGTGTGTCCTGGCCAGGTCTACGATGGGCGCCACGACCTGGTCACACAGCTCCCAGAAACGGGCTTTGAGCTGCTCGTCGCTCATCTGCTTTAGTTCTGCGCGGCGTTTTTCAAACCGGGTGATCCGTTCGTCGGTCATAAATCCCTTCATTGTCTTACCCAGGCTACGTCTTTCTTTACATCGGCGGCCAGGAATGCGTAGTCGTTCTCGCTCCACTGCTCTACAGGGAGAACTTTGGCAGCATTTTTCAGGTACGACAGGCGCAGCCGGTCGATATCTTGTACTTTGCCCCACACCTGATCCAGGCGCTCGGGGATGACGATGGCTTTACCGGGCAGGTTATCTTTTGGATCGCCGCGACGCACTTCGATGCCATTCTGGCGGGCAAAGGCGAGCTGGCTGTTGTGGTGTTTGCCGGCGCCGGTGTATTCGGTTTCCTGCACGACCACGATTTGATCCTGGTCCATCTGGCGAGCCAGGGTTATGGCGGCAGTCAGGCTGATGTTGCCGGCCGGGCCGCGTTCCAGTCCTTCCAGCTTGGTCAGCAATTCGGTGACGTAGAAGACCTCACCCTGGGTCACAAGCTGGTATTCGTCCATATAACGCAGGCTGCGGGCAGCGTTGCGAGGCACGTCCACCCGATCCGGCCAGGTGGCGAAGGGTACGCCAAAGCCGGTGTGGCCGGTGGTAAAGGATTTGCGGTTGAAGTCGCGGTCGGAGGCCATGTGCAGACCGCTGAGGTCCACGGAGCAGGCGACAATGCGCGTCTGCTCGCAGCCAGCGAGCTGCAGCCCTCGCGCCGTACCGGTGAGGTTGCCGCCACCGGCATGGGTGATGACGACGGCGTCGGGGTCTTTGCCATAGCGGGCGCGCACCTGGACGGCGATTTCGGTGCCCAGGGTTTCGATGCCGCGGATGCCGAAGGGGGTGTAGAGGCTGGCATTGAAGAAACCCGTTTCCTCCAGGGTGCGCAGCAGCATGTAGAACAACTCGGGGCCAACCGAGAGCTTGATCACTTCAGCCCCATAAGCCTCGCAGGCGCGCCCTTTTTCCACGATTTCGGGCTGGCCAACGCCGCGGCTGTCGAAGACTTCCTGGACGATGATGCATTTCAGCCCGCGTTGGGCAGCCTGGGATGCCACGGCGGCGCCGTAGTTGCCGCTGGTAGCAGCGATGATGCCCTGGTAGCCTTTTTTAGCGGCCTCGTAGGCGCTGATGGAGGCGCGGCGGGCTTTGAAGCTGCCAGAGGCATTGGCTGCCTCATCCTTTACCAGAATGGTGGCGCCTTTGCCGGGGCCGGCAATGCGGCGTACGGCGGCTGTCAGGTTACGCAGTTCGAAGAGAGGCGTGTTGCCTACTTTGGTTTCGCTCTGGATGCGGATGATATCCTCCAGCGCGTAGCCGGTTTCGCGCATCATCCGGTCATAGTCGAAGGCGATCGGGCTCTGGATGAAATCGTCGAAATCGATGCCCAGGGAGGCCTTCATAATCTCGTTCTTGCGGGCCATGACGGCGGCGTAAGATATATCCCGGCTGCTCATTCTTCCGCCTCCGTTCCGATCGTTAAAAGCTCCGGCACAAGGGTGCCGAAGCTGTGCGTGTAACTGGGGTTTACGGTCTTGAGAATACCGGTATGCTGGCGGCCGATAATGGTACGGATACGAACTTCCTGGCCCAGCTCTGCATCCTCCACCAGAAAGCCGGATACATAGAGCATATAGGGCACTTTTTGCGTATCTTCAGGGAGCGAAGGGGCGCGCTCCTCGGGCTTTAAAATCACCTGTTCGATCTCGACCCAGGTGCCTTTTGCAATTCTATTCATCTTGTCCTCTACCATTGGTTGAATTTCAAACGCGGCGGGAGTAAGCGCTCTCACCCATGAGCGCGGCAGGTACGGGCAGGTCGATCATGCGTTTCAGGCCCGGGGTAGCGGCGATGACATGAGGGATCATGTTGACTGCTACGCCCATAGTGGCGATGCCACCGGCGATCTCGGGCTTGATCGCCATGTGAATCTCGGGTTTGCCATAGATGTGGATGTAGTCGCCGGTATCCTGGTTTTCCAGGTGAGGATGAATTTGCTGTGGGTGGATGAGCCTGACCACTTCCTGGTCACCGCGGTAGCCAATACCGGTATGGGCGCAACCGGCTACCATGCCAGGTTCTACTTTAACGTATGGCGTTTCGCGGTAAACGCTGCTGATAATGGGCCGGCGGGTTTGCTCGATGTGATCCACGCCCAGGCCAAGCGCATCGCTAATCATTTGGATCGACTCGGGGAAACCTACGTGACCGACGATGGTACCATCGGCGACACCGGCCTCGAAGGCTTCGGGTGTGGTGCCCACGCCCTGGGATTTCATCACCGTAGGACCATAGGGGCTCAGGTCGTTTACGCGCGAGGCCTCGATACGCTCCACCGTATGGTTGCCACCTGTCAGAGTGACGACCAGCAGGTCCAACACAAAGCCGGGGTTGACACCGGTACCCAGGACGGATACGCCATATTGTTTGGCCAAAGAGTCGATCACCTGGGATAACTGGGGGTTCTGGGCGGCAGGCTCAGCCATCTCCTCGGCAATCGAAATGCAGTTGATGCCGGCAGTGATGATTTTGCGCAGATCAGACATTTGATCTTTGACCCAGGATGTAGTAGCCAGGATGACGATGTCCACTTCCTCCTTCTTGAGGACATCCTCAGGTTGGTTGGTGACGGCGACGCCAAGCGGTTTGCCAACGCCAAGAACGTCACCCAGGTCTTTGCCCAGATAGTCGGGCCGGCCATCGATGGCAGCTACAATCTTCAGGCCCGGTTTATCGAGCATGAGTCGAGCCATGCCGCCACCCATGGCGCCAAGGCCCCACTGAAGGACACGAAATTGCTTCACAGAGAAATCTCCTTTCGTTTAACCCTTCAGACCACCTATCTCCCTGGACGGTGGGAACACTGGTTTGAAAAAACGGAATATTGGGGATGTTTTTGTGAGGATTGAGAGGATTATGTAATTTTGGTTGCTCTCAATTCACAGGGCGAGTATAGAACGGATGCTTTTTTATGTCAATGGCTGGTGATGGTTCAACGGGCGGCGATGAGCTTGCGGGTGAGGCCACTGCCGAGGATGGCGTAACCGTCGGTGGGAAGATAATGGCTGGCGGAGGCGTCGAAGAGGATTTTGGCGGAAGATGGGAAGTCTTCATCGCCTTGCCAGTAGGCAGCTAAAATGGGGATGCGAGGCAGGGGGCGAAAGGCATAGGCGGCATCACCCAGGGCGTAGGCTTCACCACCCAGGCGCCGGGCGGCGTTTTCGAAGGCCAGGCGGTCGTTTTGGAAGGAGCGCGCCAGCTCCTGACCGGTGTACCCCTGGAATGCCTGGTTGTAAAAGCGGCCGTCGGGCAGGTCTGAAAAGGCGATCCAACGATCGCTGAGAGGGGTCCCGTCTGCGGTGTTCAGGTAGTAGAGCAGCAGGGCCTGGTCGAATGGAGAGAGCAGCTCACCCGATTCCTGGCGGTAAGCAACCAGTTCGGGAAAAGTAATGAAAAGCGGTCGCCCCCACAGCGCCAGATGAATCTGCCCGCGACCGGATTTCTCGGGCAGATATTGTGCTCCGCTGCGTTCGGCCAGCCGGTAAGGATCAGCGCCATGAAGTGAGGTGCGCAGTTCTTCCAGGCGCTGAGCAAAGCGCTGTGCCAGGATTTCGGGGCCGGGAGGCGCAGGGCGCCTGGGGTGAGATGTGCCGGATGGCGGCAAAGAAGGTGCGGACACGGTCAATGCTCCTGACGCTAATGATCACTGCGCCCCGCCAGGAAATTTTTGGCGGGGCGCAGCAGGATTTGCTGGAAAATGGCCCTGGCTATTGCGCGGGTTATTTTCGTTTGTGTTGCAGGGTGCGCGAGAGGATCATCTCCAGTTCACTGTTCGCGCCTTTCGATTTCTTCTTGCCTTTGCCAACTTCGGCAGCGTTCTTTTCCTGCGAACGGGTCATGGCTTCGCGCAGAGCCGCTTCCATAGCCGTGGGCACGGGTTCTTCGGCCTCTTCGGAAACGGCGGCAGCCTGCTCGCTACCCCTGGCGGGCCGGGCCTCTTTGATTTCCTTGACCGGCGGTTCTTCCAGGGCCTTCATGCTCAACTTGATCTGCTTTTTGCGTTTATCCACATTCAATACTTTGACTTCCACTTCGTCGCCTTCTTTGACGACATCGCTGGGAGCCTTGATGTAATCGTGGGTCATCTCGCTGATATGTACCAGGCCCGGCCGTTCGGCGCCAATATCCACAAAGACGCCAAATTTCTCCAGGCGAGTCACTTTGCCTTTGATCACCATATCGGGGTGGATCTCGCGCCATTCCAGATCCAGAGGGCGGATCATGGTCAGTTCGACGCGGTTCTTCTTGGGGACGACGCGGTGCACCCAGACTTCGACTTGCTGTCCAGGTTGGACAACGTCTTCAACGCGGTTTACCGGTTCAGCCTGGAGTTGCGAGATGTGCACCACGCCAGGGGCATCCAGCCCAATATCCACGATGGCGCCAGCCAGGGTGGTTTTGACCACGGTGCCAGTAAAATGCATCTTGCGTTTGATTTCAGCCAGCTCGTCAGTCGGTTGGGTTTCTATATTCTCTGGGATTGCCAGGGCATCGGTTTCCATTGCATTTTCTCCAATCGTAAGTTATCCACCAAAGGGTGGGAATCGTCATCATTAAGTGGGCTTTACCCGCGAAATTGGATTATACTCCCGACGAGATGAAATGTCAAAGAAGATGAAAATGAGAAATTTGTAAGTTCAGGTTATGAAAAGAACGCCGTTGACCGTGCGAAAAGAGTCCGATCAAAAGATGGCTTTTATCATTTCGCTGGCGCAGTTGAAACGCTCGGCGGGGTCTTTTGCCAGGGCACGGAGCAACGCCTGAGCCATGTGTTCAGCCATCTCGGGGACGACCTGGCGCGGGTCAACGGGTTGTTCTTGCAAATGGGCCAGCATGATAGCGCCCGGATTATCGGCGGCGAAGGGTAATTGCCCGGTAAGCATTTGATAAGCCATGACTCCGAGCGCATATAGATCGGCACGATGGTCGACATCACCGGCAGAGCGAATTTGTTCAGGGGCCATATAATCCAGGGTGCCCATCAGGATGCCGGTCTGAGTGGCGCTGGTATCGCCGCCCAGGATTTTGGCGATGCCAAAATCGGTGAGCACCACCCGACAGGGTGACCCGGACGCAAGGGGCTGTTCTCCATCGATTTCTTCCAACATGACGTTGGATGGCTTGATATCCCGGTGGACCAGCCCCTGGGCGTGGGCATAGTCCAGGGCGTTGGACAGTTCCGCCAGGATGTGGCCGGCTAATGCCGGAGAGATGCGCCCTTGTTTGTGAAGCATTTGCCCCAGGTCTTCGCCCTGGATGAATTCCATAACCATAAAGTAAGTGCCTTCTAAATCGCCAAAGTCGAACACATTAACGATATTGGGGTGGCGCAAGGCTGCTACCGCGCGGGCTTCTCTTTCGAAGCGTTGAGCGAAGATGGTTTTACCTGTGTCGGATTGACCGGCCAAGCGCGTCGGCAGGATCTTAATGGCTACCGTGCGCTGCAAGCGGGCGTGACGGCCCTTGTAGACTTCGGCCATTCCGCCCCTCCCCAGCAATTCAAGCACCTGGTATGGACCGATCTGTATGCCGGTCAAAGAACCCCCTTCTCTTTGCGCAGCTACGCCAGGCAAGACCTGGCTGCTGACAAAGCTGGCCCAGGCGCGCATTGGGTAACGATAAGCGCCGTTCTCGTGGACCAGCAGACATTTTTGCACCAGGTCGCGCAACAGGGCGCGCAGCGTCGTATCGTTGGAAGCACGCACGGCGATGTCGCTTAACCGGCGCAGCGCATCCTGTTCGGAGAGCGTCAGGTTGTGCCAGTAATATTCGAAGTGTGGCAACAGCTCCTGCATGGCGTTGTGTTCGATGTCGGCCAGGTCAGGCGATGGGTTGCGTTGCAGCGCGTCGAAAGCGTGGAAACAGGCGATTTGGATGCCCAGGGGAAAACCATCGACCAATGTATGGATGAAAGCCTGAATTTCGGGTGGGAGAGCCTGCCCGGCTCGTTCGGCTGGTTTGCTAATGGCCTGGAGCGCCTCCGTGGGGGGCATCAACCCCAAGAATAACGGTGCAAAGATGTTGAAGAAGGGGCTGGATAGGATTTCTTGCGAGCGCCCGGAATAGGTAAGCTGGATCAATGGTTGAGCAGAGGCGGTGATATAGGCCAGTTGGTAACGCCCGGCAGCAGAGCGCAAGGCATTGAAGAAATTTACATCCAGGTGTGGATTGGTGCCCAGGCGTTCAAATTCATCCAGAATGAGCACGACGCGCAGGCCGCGCTGGTTAAGCTTGCGAATGGCACGTTCGAAGGACAGGCGAGTTGGCTTATTTTGGGCAACTTCCATCTCGGGCTCGGCTGGCAGGCCGCGCTCATCCAGAGCAGCAGCGATTTCGGCAGAAAAGGTGGCAAATATTTCTTCATGGTTGCTATCACCCAAGATTTCACAATCCAGGTAGGCCAGCAAGTTCTCGTCCGAAAGACCTAAATCAGGCCATATTTCGGGGCGCATCAGGTGAAAGAGCAACGATGTCTTGCCGATCTTGCGCGAGCCGACGATGGATATGGATTGGTTGCCGTTCAGGAAGGCGGTAATCTCATTCAGCTCGCGTTCGCGGCCAAAGAACATTTGCGCGGTTCGCACCGGGCCGCGATAGATGTAGGGGTTGTTCATTGTTGCTCCTTTACTGCAACCGGGCGGGGTGCATCTTCGTCGATTACCCGGTTGAGGGATTTGTATTTTTCTACCCATAAACCCAACAGCCCGAGCTTCCACTGGTACGTGTCGCCGGTGCTCATGCTGTTGTCTGTACCTGAGACCATGGGGCTGGCTTGGAGGATGTCACGCAGGGTGAGGCGGTGCAGGGCGGTCTGAATGATCTGGCGCTCGATAGTCACGCCGCGTTCTTCAAAGAAATCGCTGACCTGGACGGCGGATGCCTGGCCGGTGTGTGGGATCATCCGGCTGAGCGCGGTCAGGATAAGGCGTTCTTCGGGGGATGACTCGGTCCACATGTAAACAAAATGCGCTTCTCCCGAGGCGAGGATTTCGTCCAGGGCGGAATTGACGTCGGCGATGGTGACGTAGGAACGCTGATTTTGGTTGTGATGATTGACCAGGCTGTGGCAGAGCAATTGCAAGAAATAGGGGTGGCCGGCGGTGACGCGCCAGATTTTATCTAAGGCCAGGTCGTCGTAGCGCATACCGTAGGCGGCGACAGGTTCCTCAATCAGGCGCTGCGCGTCTTGCCTGTCAAGGAATGCGATGTGGTGATACAGGCTGATATTGAAGAGCACATTCCAGTAATCTGAAGCGAGTTGCTCCAGACGATGGGTGCCGCAAAAGATGACGCTCAGGTCGGATTGGTGCTGGATCAGATGGCGTAAGAAGCCGAATATGGATGCCTCCAGATCACCGCGCCTTACGGCGGCTTCCAATTCTTCGAATTCGTCGAACATAATGAGCAGGTGGCGATCGCCGATTAACTGGCGAACGCGCGGCAGGAAGTTGTGTTCGAACACGTTTGCCGGGCTGTTTTGGAAATCTTCCAGGGTGGGAGGGTCGATGGCAAGGCCGCGATCTTCGATAGCAAAGGTGATTTCAGTGGCCAGGTTCAGGAAGAAGTTGGGCATGCCCGGATCCAGGCCCAGGGTTTGCCCGTCCAGGTAAATGGGAAGTATGTCATCCCACAGACGGGCGGGGAGTTGTTTTAGCAAAGATGTTTTTCCTGTGCGCCGTTGGCCGATCAGCACCAGGTTATTGCGATGTAACGCGCCGAGGTTGGTCTGGATGAATTTGACAACGTCTTCACGGCCAAAAAAGAGCGGCGAGCCGGTTTTTAGTGGGGTGCCGACAACATATGGATTGGGGATGAAGCGGTATTCGCTGCCGGTAGCCAGCAGGTGGACGATGTCGGCGAAGTTCTCTACCTGGTCTGGCCCGCGCGGGTCTGTGTACAGGATGACAAAACGCGCCCGGAAATGGTCGGCGCCCTGGGGCAAATGAGGGTGGACGCGCAATTGTATCTGGGCTTCCTCGCCTGGCGCCAGCCTCTCGACCAGGGCGACTTCGTCGATCAGGGTGTAATCCGGGGATGGCGCGAGACCCACTCTGATCTGCAAGGCTGCGCCGCGGCCCTGATTTTGCAGGCTCAAGGCCAGGGAAATGACGTCTCCATGCCAGGTGTTTCGGGTGAGCAAACGGCAGACAAGACGGGCGCTGGTTTGCAGCTCACTCATTGCGCTGGTGACGATGGCAAGCCAGTTTTCACTGATTTGTTCGGCGATGGGTTGGTCGGCGCTTCCCAGCTCGACGCGTGCCAGGTGCGCTACGTGACGCAGCCCATTGACCGCCCTGGCCAGATAGGCGAGTTTATCGGAGGTCGTATCCACCCGTTCGTAGGCGTGCAACGCGTCTGAAATTGGCCGCATCTCTCTCAGTACGTTGGCCAGATCGGCCATCCATTCCGGGCAACAGGCCTTGTCGCTGTCCATTACCGGACAAGGTTCTATATAATCCATGATCTGGACCGTTGAATTCGCGTTATATGCCTGCAGACAGCTCTGATATATTTGCCGCGCCAGGGTGATTTCCTGGCGAGCGGGCTCAGAGAAGGTTTGTTCGTCCTGTTGCATCTGCTCAAGAGCGGTGTTGAGTGTTTTCAAGCCTATGGGCATCAACTGGGGGGTGAACTGGCTTTGATATAAATAGTTGAAGCTTTCAGCCAGCAGGGGCAACGTGCCGACTTTCAAGTTTGCCAATACCTGGGGCAGGTTGCCAACCAGGCTGGCGCTTTCAGGGTCTTTGCCGGCCTGTTGCGCCAAGGTATGGAGAGCCTGTAAAGCAGTGTCCGGATTCTCGATGAAGGATTGAGCCAGGCTTTCGGCGCGACCCAGGGGCGAGTTGCGATGGGTTTCCAGGCGTTGTTCCGCTTCTATGCGCAGCCGGCTTTCTTGTTGCGCTTTTTGAATGAGGCGTGCTACATGGATAGCCGTGCCGGCCTGATCTGCCAGGCTGAGCAGAAGGGCCTGGTCTTCGCGGGTATATCCTAAACCGGAACGCAGAGGGCCGAGGGCCAACAGGCCTAACAGGGTGGTGGGTTTGCCGGGAGCGTTGGTCGTTTGGGGGGCGAGCAGAGGCACCAGGATTGGGAAAAGTGGGTCCCTGCGCGGCGATATGACCTGACCGGCGCTCAGGCGGGCGATGTGCTCGATGGATACCTGCCACGCCTGAGGAGCGTTTTCCGGCAGTCCGCGGGCCTGGCGCAGGTGAAATACCTCTCCTGTGTCCAGCAGGTAAACTGCGCCATATTCGATGTGAAGCATATCGATGGTGCGGTCTGCCAGGGTGCTCAACAGATCTTCCAGATCGATGATGGTGCGCACTTCGCGGGCAAAGCTGGTGAAGGCCTGCCGGAAGCTGACTTTTTCGCGGAAGAAACGCCGGTCGACAGTGCGTTGCAACCAACGCCGTATGGGGCTGAATAAGGCGGCAATCGCCAGGGTGGAGAGGGCAACGAAGATGGTAGATTGGGTACCGGCAAGTTTGCTGAACAGGCGTTGGATAATGAGGATTTCCAACAGATAGACGGCGCCAATGACCAGGGTTAAACCTGTGTAGACCAGCGTGCGGTTGATGATGAAGTCTACGTCCCACAAGCCATAGCGCCGGATAGAAACGCTCAGAGAAATGGGGATCAGCAGGAGCGATAATGAAGCCAGCGTCTGGAAGACCAGCTCGTAGCGCAGATGGCTGTAAGTTGGTATCTGAAGTACAGGCGCCAGCAGAGGTGGGATCAGGTATGAGCCAAAGTAGATGCTCGATGCGGTGACAATTCCCAGGACTACCCACTTGGTTTGATGGCGCTGGATGGGGGTAGAACAGCTCGTGTAGCGAATGATTTGCGCCAGGACGCCAGCGCCGAACCAGAGAGCCATGACCAGAATGATGCTGTAGTGATAGATGTTATCACTCATGCGCTGGATTTCGCTGGTATTGGTGATTAGCATACGCAGAATGAACTGTGATAACGGAGAGAAATTCTCCATTGTCACATGGCTTTCGCCAGTGAAACTCCAGGCAAACAGCCAGACCAGCCATATCACTGCCAGGGGCTTGGTCCAGCGTGGCACAAAACGCCCATCGGGGAACAGGAAAAGCACCAGGAGGAACATTCCCATCCCCAGGCTGGACTGAATGGAGATGGGCAGTTGCAAAGCCGGCTGGTATGTGACCAGGGAATTGAGGGGTGAGACAGCACCTTCACTGGTTGTGATGGACGCACCGAATGTCAGCAGCGCCAGAGATACGAAGAGCGTCATCCAGTCGTTGGATTTGTGTTTGAAGATGAGCAGCGCAGTGAAGGTGAAACCAACGACGACCAGGATTTCCAGGGTAATGGTGTAGACGATATAGGCTTCGGGGGGAAGCCCTAATTGCATCAAGGCAATGCTGATATCTAACGGCAGGCGGCTGCTCAGATAGATAATGTGATAGGGGATAGCGATGGCAAATAAGCCGAGGCTGAAGATTGCAACCATGATCCATGCCAGGCGCGCGACGAATAACGTCATTCCGCACATGGGTTGACGCTCGCTGGCGATTCGATCTTGTGCCTGTTGGGTTGCAGTCTGGGAGATATTCAAGGTCAATTCCCAAATCTTTATACGCTATTTTACTGTATTTGTTGCGTTCTGTTGGCTTACAAGTTCGTAAATACCGGCCAGTCGATCAGCAACGCGCCCTGGGCAAAAAGATAGGGATATGCGAAGCGCGCGCTTCGCATATCCCTATCTTTTGTTCGGTTAGCAGGATGAGCGATATCAGCGTTCTTCCGGCGGATTTTCGCGCTGCAAAGCATGGATGCCGTTGCGCACCTGTGCGAGGGCGCGGTCTAATTCCATTTCCATGCGGGTGAGGGTATCTAGAACGTAGACATCGGCATCCTGGCGGATCTTTTCGGCCTCGGTGCGTGCTTGAGCGATCAACTGATCGGCGCGCGCCTGGGCGGCCTGTACAATGGCGTCTCGCTCCAGGAGTTGTTCGCTTTTCTCGCGCGCGATCGACAGAGTACGATTGGCCTCCTCCTGAGCCTGCGCCAGGATTCGGTCACGCTGCGCGGTTAATTGCTGGGCTTTTTTAACTTCATCCGGTATGGCGACGCGCATCTGATCGATGATATCTAGCATACGATCTTCATCGACGACGACGTTGTGGGTAAATGGCAGAGGGCGGCTTTGATTGAGCAGCTCCTCCAAGCGATCGACTAGGTGCAGTATGTCCATGTGGCGCCTCCCCTCCAAAACGTTACGGGGTCTGTTGTGCAGATGATATTAGATTACACGCAAATTGTTTTTTCGTCAACGGTTTATGCCGTTAATCTCGCATTGAAGTTGTTGGCACTACCTGCTGGCCCTCACCCAGTTCTTTGAGACGCCGGCTCAGGGCCCGTTCAACGTGCAGAGGTACCATGCTGCTGACATTGCCACCCAGGGAGGCGATTTCGCGGACGGTACTGGATGACAGGAAGGTATGCTCTTCGGCGGTGATCAAAGCAACTACCTCGATATCCTGCGCCAGACGGTGGTTGGCTAACGCCATGCGAAACTCGTATTCGAAGTCCGAGAACACTCGCAGACCACGTACGATTACCTGGGCGTTGACTGAATGGCAAAATGATACGGTCAGGCCGCTATAGCCCATGATCTTGATGTTGGGCATATCTTCGAAAGCCTGGTGCGCCAGATGGATACGCTCTTCGGGGAGAAATAGCAGGGACTTGAGGGGCTTGTCGTATACTGCAACAATTAACTCGTCGAACAAGCGAGCGGCGCGATGAACGATATCGATATGACCAAAATGGATGGGGTCGAAAGTTCCAGGAAATACAGCGCGTACCATAGTGTAATTGATGTCGTTTAGCTAATATCGCTTTTGCCACCACCCCAGAAACGTTGCAAGGCTGATGCCAAAAGTTGGTGTTGTTGAAGTTTAAGGTCGGGATCGGCCTCGAAAAGCGCCTGGGCATGGCGGCGTGCTTTTTCGATCAGGTGAACATCGGTGAGTTTGGCGAATTGTAATTCGGCAAAGCCAGACTGACGGGTGCCCAGAAATTGACCAGGGCCGCGTTGTTCCAGGTCGCGTTCTGCCAGGATAAAGCCGTCGTTGGTAGAGGTCATGACCTGCAGGCGCTCGTTTTCAGCGCCATCGGGGCTATCCGGGATCAACAGGCAGTAAGACTTTTCGCCGCTACGCCCGACACGCCCACGCAACTGGTGCAGTTGCGCCAGCCCGAAACGACTGGCACCCTCGATGAGCATTACGGTGGCATTGGGTATGTCTACGCCCACTTCAACGACTGTGGTCGATACCAGGATGTGGTTCTTCCCCTGCCGGAAATCGCTCATGATATTTTCTTTCTCATCGGGGCGCATTCGCCCGTGGAGCAGGCCGACATTTAAGTTGGGAAAAATTTCTTTCTGTAAGCGTACCTGCTCCTCTACGGCGGCTTTGGCCGAGCTATCTTCGCTTTCTTCTACGAGCGGATAGATGATGAATGCCTGGCGGCCAAGATCAATCTGGCTGCGGATCAGTGAGTAGGCGCGTTCGCGCTCGCGAGGCAACAAGACGTATGTTGCCACAGGCTGGCGCCCGGGCGGCATCTCATCCATTACACTCAGGTCCAGATCGCCGTAAATAGTGAGAGCGAGAGAACGAGGGATGGGCGTGGCGGTCATTACCAGCAGGTGAGGGTTCTCTCCTTTGGAGCGCAAGATGGAGCGTTGTTCCACGCCGAAGCGGTGCTGCTCGTCGACGACGACCAATTGTAAGTCGGCGAAGGTCACCGGCCCTTCGAGCAAGGCATGGGTGCCAATGACCAGTTTGATCGTGCCGTCGGCCAGCCCGGCGCGTATTTGGCGTTTTTCTGACTCGGGGGTAGCGCTGACCAACAGGCAGATTTGATCTGGGTGCATAGGGGCATCCACAGGTGAAGAGTCGGATGATTCTTCACCTCCGGCGGAGGTGAGCATCCTGAGTATGCTATGATAGTGCTGTTCAGCCAGGATGCTGGTAGGGGCCATGAAGGCGGCCTGCGCGCCGTGTTGAGCAATCGCCGCGGCGGCCAGGGCTGCAATAATTGTTTTTCCAGAACCGACATCTCCCTGGATCAGGCGATTCATCGGGCGACCGGACTGTAAATCCTGGCAGACATCTTCCAGTGCATGTTGTTGAGCGCCGGTCAAGGAGAAAGGCAGGCGGGCAATTTGATTGTCCAGCCAGTGTTGGTCAATTGGAAAGGCTCGTGCAGTACGTTCTTGCCAGGCGCGTTTTTGGCTTAACACGCCAAGTTGGAGCAGCAGGATTTCGTCGAAAGCCAGGCGTGACTGGGCAGCTTTCAGGCTGGCTGAGTTGTCTGGAAAGTGGGCCTGTTGCAGCGCGGTTGGTAAGTCGACTAACTCGGCAGATTGGAGCAACCCGGCTGGTAGAGAGTCCTGGACGCGTGGCGCCCAATAGGTGACTACTTGATTCATCATGCGCCGGAGCCAGCGTTGTGTGATCTGAGCGGTTAAACCATAGACTGGCACAATGCGATTGGTATTTAACTGCTCCTGCTCCAACTGTTCCCATTCAGGGTTATTCATTACCAGGCGACCCAGGTATTGCTCCACTTTGCCTGAGACGACAATTTGCATGCCGGTATGAAGTCGCCTGGTGACCCAGACCTGGTTGAACCAGTTGATGCGCAATGAGCCGCTGCCATCATCGAGGATGGCTTCTACAAGCTGCATTTTGCCGCCGCGAACCGGGCGCGTGGTGATGTTTTCTACGGAACCGATAACGGTGACTTCTTCCCCATACCACAGACGGTTGATGGGTTTCATGTTGGTGTAGTCATCGTAGCGGCGAGGAAAGTAATACAGCATGTCGCGCAAAGTGTGCAGGCCCAGGCGACCCAGGGTTTGCGCATTGCGCGGGCCGATGCCTTGCAATACAGTGACGGGCGCATCAAGAGCAGCCGGCTTGCCAGTCTGAGTGGATGATGACCTGGCCGGGTGCGAGCGCGCCACGTTGCCGCCGGTTATTTCCGACGGAAAGATCTGCGCGCTGGCTGGTGGGGCGATGTTCTCGGCCTGGGGCGCGGGTGGCTCTATGGGCGCGGTAATGGCATTCTGGTCAGGGGTCTCTTCTGGTTCTGGCGCTATGGCCGTCCCAGTTGTTGTACCCGTAAAGGGTGTTTCAGCAGACGATTCTGCATCGCTGCGCTGGATCCGTTTCCATAACCCTTGCAACGTCTCAGCACGAGACTTTTCGGTAAGCCGGGCATAATCGCGAATACGAGTGACGATGGCCTGGATCAGTTCTTCAGGCAGCTCGTCGGCGCGCGCTTCGGCCTCCCAACGATCCAGCATGCGTTCCAGGCCACCCAGAACAGCATGGTTATCGTAGCCTCTTTCTGCTTCGAGTTTGAAAAATTTTTGCAGTTTTTGGATAGATGGTTTCATCGAGTACGTATTTTACCAGTATTACTGGACGACTGCGGCAAAGCCCAGGCCATTGGGGCCGACATGTGCACCGATGATGGGGGTGACATTGACCACTATTGGCGGTGCCGGCAAGTCCGGGTTGATGTCTGCTAAAATCTGGCGCGCTTCGGTTTCAGCGTTGGTGTGGAGGATGGCTAATCTTTCCAGCTTTCCCAGATTGTAAATAAACTGCTTGAGACGAGCGATGCCTTTGCTGCGGGTACGGGTTTCGCCCATGTTGAAGACTTTGCCCCCTTCGCGAACTTCGACAAATGGCTTAACCTGGAACAGGTTACCCAGGCGAGCACGCGCCCAGGAGACGCGCCCGCTGCGGCGAACGTATTCCAGGGTATCGAGCATGGCGATTACACGTACGCGCCGGCGCACATCTGCGATCTGCGTCAGGATGTCTCCTATATGCATTTGCCTGGCAATTGCCTCCGCAGCCGCCAGCACCTGAAAGCCTAAACCCAGCGAGATATGCTCGCCATCCATGACATAGACCCGCTGTCCAAATTCCTGGGCAGCGACTCGGGCGGCGTTGAAAATGCCGCTCAAGTGGCTGGCGGCATGGATGGAAATAATCGTTTCAGCCCCAAGGGCAAAGAGCTTTTGGTAAAGTTCCTGATAGACGCCTGAAGATTGAGCAGCAGTCGTCGGCGGATTTTTCATGGTGGGCAATCGCTCATAGAATTCCTGCCGCGAAATTTCTTGTCCATCGACCAGGTTCTGCCCGTCAATGATGATCAGGTTTGGCACAACGTGAATGTGATGTTGTTCAATCAGGTCTTTTGGGATGTCAGCAGTGCTATCGGTTACCAGGGCAATGTCCATATTATGAACCTCTCAGGTTCGTCACAGCGATGGGCCTGAGGAACTTGGGAAGATGTTATTCGATGGCGATAATGAACTGGTAGTGAGGCTGGCAGCCCTCTTGCACTTCTACCTCCTGTGCCGGGTAAAGGGCGCGAATCTGGTCCACAATACGGAACACTTCTTTTTTAGGGAGACCGGCGCCATAGAAGAGGGTGATCAGTTCAAAATGGTCGGCATGGGCCTTTTTCAACAGGTCGATGCAGGCCTGTTCCAGGCTGGATGCCGCCAGGACGAGCTTGCCATTGTGCAGGGCGATGATCTGACCTTCACGTACCTCAACCCCATCGATTTCCACAGTGCGGGTGGCAATCGTAATTTCGCCTGTTTCAACGTCATCCAGGGCAGTGGTCATTTCGGCGACTATGGAATCGAAGTCCCCGTCGGGGATCAGACGCATCATGGCGGCTAATCCCTGAGGCACGGAACGGCTGGGAATGACGGCTACTTTTTTGACAGTTAGTTCGGCAGCGGCTTTGGCCGTCAGGATGATGTTTTTGTTATTGGGAAGGATGATGATTTTGTCCGTGGGCAGATTTTCAAAGGCGTGGATGATTTCCTGGGTGCTGGGATTCATGGATTGGCCGCCCTCGACAATTGCGGCTGCACCCAGGCTGGCGAACACGCGGGCGATGCCCGTTCCGGGGGAGACGGCAATCACGGCGTTTTGGCCAGGTTCGATGGACGACAAGACAGGCGTGCTTTCATCGCATTGATCTTGCTTTTCTTCCATCTGGGCAATCAGGTTTTCGATCGCTACTTTGGTGACAGTACCCAGGCCGCGCGTGTAGTCGATGGGCGTATATAGTTTTTCTGTGGGAACGTGGATATGAAGACGGTACATTCCATCTCCTTCGCCCACCTGAATGGACGTGCCGATCTGTTCCAGGTCGCTGTAGAAACTGACCAAATCCAGCGTTTCGCGAGGGCGGAAATCGACGATGACCTCAAAATCTTGACCTGGTTCGATGGTCTCCAGGGTATTTTCGAGGATCATATCGGAGAGTGGTCGAACAGCGGTTATGGCGGTATCTAAGGGTTGGCCGTTCACGTGGCGTAGCATTCCTTCCAGGATGAAAAATAGGCCCTTGCCACCTGAATCGACCACACCTGCTTCGCGCAGCACGGGCAGTAAATCGGGGGTGTGTTGCACAGATTGGTCGGCAGCCCGGGTGATGATGTCTAACAAGAGAATCAAGTTTTGTGTTGCGAGATGGCTGGCTTCGGCAGCCGCAGCGATGTCTTTGGCAACGGTAAGGATAGTGCCTTCTACAGGGCGGACGACACCTTTATAAGCGGTGTCACGGGCGACGGCCAGGGCCTGTACCAGGGTGGGAGCATCTAAGGCTGGCTTGCTGTCTACGGCACGTGCAAAGCCGCGCAGGAGCTGAGAAAGGATGACTCCGGAATTTCCTCGCGCACCCATCAGCGCGCCATGGGCGACTGCGTGCGCCATTTTTCCAAAGTTATACTCGGCTGAGTCGGCGATTTCATCATAGGCAGCCTGCATGGTAAGCACCATGTTGGTGCCGGTGTCGCCATCGGGAACGGGGAAAACATTCAGGGAATTCACGATTTGTTGATTGGTACGCAACCAGGCAAGGCCGGCTTCTATCAGGCGCTTAAGCGCCTGGCCATCGACGGGCCTTTTGAGAAGCGCCTCGTGCCGCTTTGCAAGCTGAGGGTCTGACGACATTAAAATAACTCCTGCAAATAATATCCGGGAAATAAAAAGGTCAATCCAGGCTGCTGATGCGCAAGCCACGCACGTGAATGTTTACTTCGTTTACGGGCATGCCTAACGCTTTTTCAACCTGAAAACGCACAGTATTACTAACACTATTGGCGACCGATTGGATACGGGTGCCGTACTCGATAATTACGTATAAATCGATGTTGATATTTTGGCCATCATAATGTACTTCGACGCCGTGAGTAGGGTCTTTGACCAATACCTGAGTCAGGCCACTAACCAGGCTTTTGGATGTCAGGCCTACGACACCATAGGACTGCAAAGCTGAGTGATAGGCAATGCTGGCGATGGCGCGGGGTGAGACATGAATGCTACCAAGTGGGGTCGTTTCATCTTTCATGAGGCTCCTCTATAGTTGGCTGATTATACATGAAAAGTCCAACCTCTGCTTGATCAATCAGTAAGTTTGTGGTAATATTGCACGGCTATTATCCCGGTGCGCGAGACGCAAGTGTATTATGGGCCGGGGCTGGCAGAGAAGTTGCAGACATTCAGTGTGTTGGAAAGGAATTGTAGTATGGCGAAGTGTGCTCACTGCGGAAAGAAGACGACGTTCGGCCTCAATCGCCCGTGGTCGAAGAAAGCCACACCTCGGACTTTCCGCCCCAATCTTCAAACGATTAGCGTGTTGGAGGGTGGCCGGAAGGTGCGCAAGGTGTTGTGCGCGAAGTGCATTCGTACTCTGGTAAAAACTGAGGCGTAATGCTTGAAGGCTGGTGCTGTTTGCAGTTGCCTCTCGAGAAATCACGGTAAACGCCGTGATTTCTGTTTTTAAACGTAAGATTGCCAGGCGTTGAGGTTGCTGGAGCGCTGAATTTGCGGGGTTATTTACGGGGCTGAGATGCCCTTTTCGGCAAAACATTCTTGTGTCTCACCAGGTGGTTAATCCAACAGGCATCAAGCAGGTGAATTGATCAAGTAGAATACCCACAGCCAGAAGGGGATTAATCCCCCGATGGCAATCAGGGCCAGGAGCGCCAGCAACCAGGTTAACCAATCGAAGCCAGTCGAGCGAGTTGGCGGCCGGATGACAACCAGGTCTGGAGATTGCTCTTCAACGTACGAAGCAGGTCGGGAAGGGGTTTCCACAACCGGCCGGCGCGGGGGCGGGGCGTATACAGGAGGAGATGCCAGCGGGGCGACTTCGATGGGCGGGGAATATTGGACAGCCGGTATGGGTGAAGCAGGGGAAGGCTGGATGAAATGAGCCAGCACATGGCCCAGTTGATCTGCTGTGCGGTAACGTGCAGAAGGCTCTTTGGAAAGCACCTTCAGGAGTATTGTTTCCAGTGACAGGGGAATGGCGGGGTTAAATTTGCTGGGTGAGGGGGGAAGCGTCTCACGGTGCTGCCGGGCCAGTTCTTCGGCGGTAGTGGCAATGAAAGGAAGCCGCCCGGTGATCATTTCATAGAGCACAACGCCCAGCGAATAGACATCCGATGCAGGGGACGGGGCGCTGCCAGCGGCCTGTTCCGGAGAAAAGTATTGGGGTGAACCCCAAACAACCTCACTTTGTTCATCCGGAGAGATTGTGGATAGAGCACGGGCGATGCCGAAATCGAGTACTTTTAAACGATGATCGGGTGTTACCAGGAGGTTTTGTGGTTTGATATCGCAATGTACCAGGCCAGCACGGTGGGCAAGCCCGATGCCAGCACAGGCCTGGACGATGAGGTCGGTTGCTTCTGGGATGCTGAAGCGATTCCGCTGGCGCAAAAGGGTCTTGAGATCGGTGCCGGGCACATGCTCCATGACAATGAAGAGCTGGTTGGCGTACAGGCCAAAATCGTGAACGGTAACGATATTGGGGTGCGAAAGATTGGCGGCGGCTTTCGCCTCCTGGTGGAAGCGTTCACGGAAGGCAGGATCGTTCGAGTAGTCCTGGCGTAGAATTTTGATGGCTACAGTCCGCTCGAGGGTCAAGTCATGGGCGCGATAGACAGTAGCCATCCCACCGGCGCCAAGTCGCTGCTCCAGCCGATAGCGATTGTTTAGAATGATGGCCTCTTCGTGCATGAGTTTATTATACCAAGTATGAGGTTTGAATCAAATTTTATGGGCAAGGGGGCGTGCTGCTATTTCCGGAATTGTAAACTGCCTGCAAACCAGCCAAAATCGGGTAAAATCGTGGGGTGCCTGGTGGTATATTTTGAGCATCATTGAGGAGCAATAAAATGAAAAATTTGTCCGGGAAGATCGTCGCATTTGTTCGTGAACGACCGATTAATGGGTTGTTGGTTGTTCTGCCTATCGCTCTTTTGGCCGAATATTTTGCCTGGGGCGAAATGTGGGTGTTCATTTTTACCTGCCTGGCGATTATTCCACTGGCCGGTTTGATCGGCGAGTCGACGGAATCTCTGGCAGTGTATACGGGCCCCCGGTTGGGCGGCCTGTTGAATGCAACATTGGGGAACGCGGCGGAATTGATCATCACCATCGTGGCGATCAAAGAAGGGTTGCTGGAACTGGTGAAGGCCTCGATCACCGGCTCGATTTTAGGGAACATTTTATTGGTGTTGGGGATGTCTATGTTGTTAGGCGGTTTGCGCAATGGCATTCAACGCTTTAACCCGCGTCACGCCAGCCGGAGCGCGATCCTGTTGTTGCTGTCGGTGTTCGCGCTCATTGTTCCATCGATGCTCAGCGGCGCGATTGGCCCTGAGGGTAGTGTGCGGGTAGAGACTCTCAGTCTGGGGGTTGCAGCGATCATGATTGTTCTTTACGCGGCTGGTTTGTTTTACAGTTACTGGGCACAGGCACAAGAGTCGATTATTCCGGAGATGGATCAGGCAGCGACACGCAGGGAGGCGGCCAGTGATGCAGAAGTGGTGCAACATTCACACAACGGGTGGTCCTTGCGCACCTCTCTAATTGCCCTGGCGTTGTCAACCCTGGGGGTGGTGGTAATGAGTGAGATACTGGTTGGCGTGGTCGAACCGGTCGTCGCCAGCCTGGGCGTTTCGGAATTCTTTCTGGGAATTATTTTGATCCCGTTGATAGGTAATGTAGCTGAACATTTGGTGGCGGTGAATGTCGCCGTCCGAAACCAGATGGATCTAAGCGTAGAGGTAGCAGTTGCTTCCAGTTTGCAAATTGCCCTGTTTGTCGCTCCGATACTGGTCTTTGTCAGCCTGTTGATGGGCCATCCATTGACGTTAATTTTTAATACCTTCGAATTGTTGGCTTTGGTTATCGGCGTGTTTATTACCGTGTTTATCAGCCAGGACGGCGAATCCAACTGGCTGGAAGGCGCCGAACTTTTGGCCGTGTATCTGATTCTGGCCCTGGCTTTTCTTTTGCTGCCGTATTAATTCCCAATTTGGGTAAAGAAGTGAGACAACGCAAGCCAGTCGATGACTTTATCCGATTGCCGATTCTCAATCGCTGGGTGATTGGGGGGATGCTCGTATTGGCAAGTTGTTTATTGACGGCTACATTGTCGCTATTATGGCTGACGCGTTCGCGGTCGGGGACAGCCGGTCCGGTGACGGCCGAATTGCGTGTGATCGCTGTCCCCAGCGAAGCGCTACCTTCCGCCCCGCCTCCTACGAACACCGGCCAGGCGGTGCCGACGCCTTTGCCAGGAGAGATTTCAATCGGAGCGTATGTGCAGGTTGTGGGGACCGGCGGCACTGGCCTGCGTTTACGTGATGAAGCAGGCCTCAATGGCAAAGTAAATACGCTTGGTGGTGAAGCGGAAGTCTTTCAAGTGAAGGATGGCCCGAAAGATCTGGATGGATATACCTGGTGGTATCTGGTAGGGCCTTACGACGCCAATCGCCGTGGTTGGGCTGTGGCGAATTATTTGAAAATTATCCAGAACCCTTGAGGAGTTTTGAGCTGATGAATACTGTGAGACCGACAGCGATTACGGCTAATCGCCAGACGAGCATCCTGGCAGTGACCTGGAGCGATGGCCACGAGAGCCTGATCCCCTTTGCTTTGTTACGTTATGCCTGTCCATGCGCCGAATGCCGTGGCGGGCATGAAAATATGAGCTCTGTGCCCGATGCGGATGTGTTTGTCAGGCCGCTGCAGGATACGCCTGCGACGCGGTTACGCAATGTAGAGGCGGTTGGGACCTATGCGATCTCTTTCGAGTGGGAAGATGGCCACCACTATGGTATTTACCAGTGGGGTTATTTGCGAGCACTCTGCCCGTGCCCGATTTGTCGCGCCGGGCAAGGGGCATGAGCCAGGACGGATTGGAAGATAAAATTTGCCTACAGGTAATCGCGCAGATTGTGTTCTACGGCATAAGCGGCGGCTTCGGCGCGATTGCTGACGCCGAGCTTCGATAGAATACTGCTGACGTAGTTGCGCACGGTTCCTTCGCCCAGAAAGAGGGCTTTGGCAATTTCTCGGTTGGTCTTTCCTTCTGATACAAGCAGCAAGACGTGTTTCTCTTGCTGGGTCAGGGCCGAAAAAGCGGAGGCTTCTTCTTCCTTGGCCGCTTTGCGTACTTCCTGAAAGATGCGTTGAGTCACGGCTGGATCGAGCAAGGCCTCACCACGCCCGACCGCCTCGATAGCGCGAACCAGGTCCTCACC
Source organism: uncultured Anaerolinea sp. (assembly GCA_964595435.1). GTDB lineage: Bacteria > Chloroflexota > Anaerolineae > Anaerolineales > UBA4823 > RBG-16-57-11. Next base: position 36,580 of record CAZQQJ010000053.1, read on the forward strand.
GCCAATTTGTTTGAGCACATATCCAGCTGCTCCAGCGCGGATTGCCGAAAATAACATTTCATCTTCCGCATAGGAAGTCAGCATGATGACCTTTGAATCGGGATATTTCTCGGCGATCTCTTCGCAAGCTTCGATGCCTGACCCTCCAGGCAGGCGGATGTCCATAACGACGACGTCGGGTGTAAATGCTTCGACCTTTTCAACTGCTTCACGAGCCGTGCTGGCTTCGGCTACTACCTCAAAATTTGGGTGACGCTCAAGCAACGCTTTCAACCCAAGACGAACAATTTCGTGGTCATCTACCAGCAATATGCGTTGTTTGGCCGTCGTCATATTATTCTCCTGGTTCATCATTACGCTGCAGAAGTATCCCCTTCCACGTTTTCTTCTTTCTTGGGGCGGCGAAAGTCTATAAAACGGTAGCCAATGCCGCGCTCGGTCAAAATATATTTGGGGTTCGCAGGATCTTCCTCCAACTTCTTGCGCAGGTAATTGATGTATAGGCGCACGTAGTGGGGTTCATCGCGGTATTCATATCCCCAGACTTTGGTTAGAATCTGGTCGTGGGTTACTACCCACCCGGCGTTTTGCGCCAGATGATAGAGCAGGCGATATTCGGTTGGGCGGAGCTTGACGAGTTTGTTATCCACCCATACTTCGCGATGATCGAAGTCAAGTTTCAGGCGGTCATCTACCTCGATCAAGCCGTGCATGGTTGCAGTGGGGGTCTCTGTGCGCCGCAGTACAGCTTTTACCCGGCTGACCAATTCTCGTGGGCTGAAGGGTTTGGTAATGTAATCGTCCGCGCCCAGTTCCAGGCCGCGCACCCGGTCATCTTCTTCGCCTTTGGCAGTGAGCATGATGACAGGGACGGCGCTAACTTCGCGAATAATTTTGAGCACCTCGAACCCGTCCATATCGGGCATCATTACATCCAGCAAGACCAGGTCGGGTAAGCCGCTGCGCACTTTGTTGATGGCCTGGGTACCGTTGAACGCTTCGATGACGCGAAATCCATCATGCTCCATGTTCAAGCGGATGAAGCGCACCATGCGCTCTTCGTCATCCACAACCAGAATGCGTCTCCCTTTCAGTTGACTTTCAGGCAGCATGCCGATTACTCCCGGACGAAACCGATGATCGTTTCTTCTTCTGCTTCGGTCAGGACTTCGATAAAGTTGATCCGTTCGATCGGCCAGTAGACGGTAACTACATTATCGGCGAGATAGTGCAGGTCTTTGCCATCTCTTTGCCGGGGGTTTTTGACAACGATCATCGTATCCTGGGCACCAGGAAGTTCATCGGTTTCACCGACTACAGGTTCGGAATTTTGGACATGTAATACCAGGGTATAAGGCATTTTTTTCTCCGTTTTGTGGGCGTCAACGACTATGCAGCAAGACCTGGATTTTAAATTTGCCTAAGGTCAGGATATCACCATGTTTTACTGGCTGAGGGATATGAGACGAAATTTGTTTGCCGTTGATGCGGGTACCGTTGGCAGAGCCCAGGTCTGTAACTACCACTTGCTCATCAATTTGGCGGATCGAGGCGTGCATTCGAGAGACCCCCGATTCAAAGGCTTTATATGGCGTCAGGTCAATATCAGGGATCATTGGCTGCCCCTCACTGACACGCCCGAGAGTTACCTCGTCTTTGCCAGCGATAGGAATGATATCTCCTGTGCTGATGATGTTCAATGACATGAAAGCATCAGGATAGATGGTCCGTTCAGGTGGCTCTTTGAATTCGGTCTCCTTGGCTTTGATCTCGACCGTACCAGTGAATGAACTGGTGGTATGGCCTTTTGGAAAAACGAGTTGTGCGCCACATTCACTGCAAAACATAGCGCCAACGATTTCCTTGTGTAAACAGTTTGGACAAAGAATCATGGCTTTTCAGCCTCTCCGACGCGCGCGGGTAACATGAAAGCGCGTGTCCCATATTTAATGCGTTTTTCGCCTTCAGCACTGAGCATGTGTGTTTGTTGGATGCGTTCTGCTTCCATAATGGCGGTTTGTGCCAGCTCGATTTCACCCAGGGTTAAGAGTTGGGTGGCCAGCCGCTGAAGGCGCATGCTGGCCTGTTGAACTTTTCCTTCAGAAACTTCCTGGCGAGCTCTTTCCTGCATACGGTAGAGTGTGATTTGGGATAAAGCCTGAAAGATGGGGCGTGGTGGTAATTCTGTGGTGATTTCGTCGCTGGTCAGGCGAGACAGTAGGAATGGTATTTTGTAAGAGCGCGATGCCTCGGATGGCAACAACAGGTTCAATTCACCGGATGCAATGGTGAAACGGCTGATGTCGGCGGGGATCGAGGGGATGACAAACTCCAACAAGATGGAGAGTTTGTCGGGCTTAGGTATACCTCCTGGTCGGATTGGTGTAACTGCTTGCAAAATTGCCGGTTCAGGCTGCAAACGATAGGCGGCGCTGAAAGAGACATTCTCGCCCAGCTTGAGATCTATGGTTACTCTTTCGGCAAAAATCTGGTTTAAGCCGTTGAATTTTTCTTGCAACAAGCCGCGGATGTCGTTGGCGCGTGAGATGTAGAAACTGCTACCGCCTGTGCGAGCGGTCAGCTCATCCATGAACACATCGTTCCACTCGGTACCTATACCCAGCCCAGTGATACGTACTCCTTGTGAAGCAGCTTGCTCGGCCAGTCTCATACAGTCGAGATCATCGCCATAGGTGCGCCCATCGGTAATCAAAATAATGTGGTTGATGAGGGAGCGTGCCATGTTCCGCCGGACTTCCGCGAAAGCAGCAGAAAGCCCTTGAAAGATTTCTGTCCCGCCACTGGCACGGATCATCTGGATTTGCATCTCTAAGTTGCTTCGGTTCAGGCGCTGGCCCGCCGAAAGCAACACCTCTGCCCGATCACTGAAGACTACAATCGATACTGTATCTTCCGGTTTCATCTGCCGCAACAATTCAATGGCGGCGGTTTTGACGGTATCCATGCGTACGCCTTGCATCGATGTTGAGCGATCCAGCACCAGACTGATATTGAGGGCCGGGTTGGGCAAGGATGCGTATCTTTTGGCGGCTGAGAACTCCAGCAAGGCATAGATCATCTGAGATTCGCTCAGAATAGTGAGGTGAGGGCGGCTGTAAATGATCTCGATGTTTACCGGGTCGGTGTTTTCGCGCTCCAGTTGTTGATCGTAGAGTTGGCGCGCCTGAGGATCAGAAAGCGTCTCAAAGGCCTTTTGGATTTCCAGGAATAACTCGTTGGCCTCTGGGCTGGGGTTTACATCTGGATGGTATTGCAAGGCCGAGTCGCGATGAGCACGACGAATTTCTTCGAGAATAGCGTCCTTGGGCAATCCGAGAATTTCGTAGTAATTGCGTTTGGTGCTCATCGCGATTATCCCGACATTTCTGATGTTCAGCCTGGCAGGCGAATCAATATCGCCGATATGTTATCGGGTCCACCTGCTGAATTGGCCGCATCGACGAGTAGCTGGCTGGCAATTTGCGGGGAGGGTGACTTGTTTACCAGGCGAGCAATCTGCTCGCCCGGAATGACTCCCCACAGACCATCGGAGCAAATTAGAAGATGACCCGATTCTGGTAAGGGAGAAGTGGTGATATCTGGCGCAAAAGGTTCACCCTGGCCCAGTGCTCGATAAAGCACATTGCGTTGGGGATGGATGGCTGCCTCTTGTTCTGTGAGTTGACCCAGTTCCATCATCCTCATTACCAGAGAGTGGTCACGCGTCAGTACTTGCATGCTTCCATCTGGAGCGATTGAGTAGACCCGGCTATCTCCAACATGGGCAATAGACATTTGTGTGTCAAGCACCAGCATTGCTGAGAGGGTCGTGCCGCTGCCAGGGGCCTCTTTCATGATCGCACGATGGGCATCCTGGATACTGGTTTCCAGGATTTCCTGAATTGATTCATCTGGTTGGGATGGCTGAGGAGCGATGATGTTTGTGTAGATTTTTCGGACGATTTGTCCAGCAATGGTACGCACAGCCAGCCCGCTGGCGATTTCCCCATTTTTGTGGCCTCCCATGCCATCGGCGACGATGAAAAGACCAAAGATGTAGGAATTGCCGTTGCTGGCAAGCAAGGTGTTGACTGCCAGTAAGGAGTCTTCGTTATGCTCTCTCACTTTGCCTACTGATTGAGCATAGCCAACGTCCAGTTGGTACATGTCGAGATGGACGATTTCTGAAATAGAAGGCTGTATATCCGGGGCAGTCTGGCTTACAATCGGCATCGTAGGCACTTCCGAACTGCCTGAATGCTCGGGTTTCTGAGTTCTGAGGAGCTTTTTGAAAAAGTTAGCCAAGCTCACCTTCCTGTTAGGCTGGCGTATTTCAGGCCAGCAAGGCATATAATCGGTGGTCGGTTGAACCTATATAGACAATGTCTTGTTGAAATGTCGGTGTGCCTGTAATGGGCCCGTTTGTTTGAAATTTCCAACGCAAGCGCCCTGTGCGATATTCTAAGCAATACAAATAGCCATCGACTGAACCGCAATATAATGAGTCTTTGTAAACAAGCGGCGAGCCGGTTACCTGGTGTTGTGTGGTATAGCGCCAGACTTCTTTTGAAGAACTGGCATCCAGGCAATATATCACCCCATCTGCTCCTCCCGTAAAGATGAGATTTTCTATGATGCACGGTGTTGAGATGGTTGGTTTGTTCAGCCGGAATCGCCATATGACCCAACCTGTATGTGCATCTAACGCGTAAAGGGTGCTATCTACTGAGCCGAAGTATACTACGCCTTTCGATACCACGGGGGATGAGGTGATTGCCCGCTTGGCTTTGAAACGCCATTTGACGGTACCACCGAGGTTCAAGCAGTAAAAATCGCCAGCCTCGCTTCCAAAGAAAACCGTATCGCTGGCCAAAGCCGGTGTGGAGCGAACCGGTGAGCCAGCATCCACACGCCATGCATGTCGTCCGGTAGATGCATTGACGGCGTGCAAGAAGCCATCGTCCGAACCGATGAATATATGGCCTTCGGCAATGAAGGGTGATGATCGGATGGGCCCTTTGGTGTAATAGGTCCAATTCACTTTGCCTGTGCGGCGGAAGATAGAATGCAAACGCATATCTTCGGAGCCAAAGAACAGGCATTCCTCGTAGACTGCCGGTTTGCTGACAATGCCGCCATCCGTAGGGTATTTCCACAGAAATCTACCCTTCATCGCATCCAGCGCATAGATATTGTTATCGTAACAGCCAACGTAGACGGATGTCGTGTCGCAGGTCGGCGTGCCGCGAATTTCGTCTTCGCATTGGAACTCCCACAGAGGTTTAAGCGTTTCGCTGGTCTTGATCGGGGCTTTGGCGGCAGAGATATCTGTGAGGACACCCGTTTCTCGGGCGACACCAAGCAGGGCTTCTTTGATGTCGATCGCACTCTGGAAGCGGTCTTCGGGGTTGTATTGCAGAGCGGTATTGATGACTGTTTCCAGCAACGGAGAAACGTTGGGATTGAGCTGGCGAACAGGCCGTTCACTGAAAGAAAAGGGGGCCTCCAGGCGAGGGTCGCGATGAGTCAGGGCATGGTGAAGTGTGGCGCCTAATGCGTAAATATCGGCCAATGGGGACGCCTCTCCGCGGTATTGTTCCGGTGGTGAGTATCCTTCTGTGCCAATCATGGTGCCTTTTTGCCCGGTCTGGAAAGGCTTGGCGATCCCGAAATCGACGAGGATGACATGATCCTGTGTGTTGATCATTACATTCGACGGTTTCATGTCACGGAATACGATCGGCTCGGGCTTGTGAGTGTGGAGATAATGGAGCACATCACACAATTCTATTGCCCATCGAATCACTTGTTCTTCGGGAAGGAAACCGGGCGCGTTATTGATCACTGTTTCCAGATCATGACCATTGATATATTCTTCTACCAGATACGAACGATCATTGATTGAGAAATAATCATAAATCCTGGGGATGGCACGGTGGTCCAACGATGCCAGCAAGTTCGCCTCTCGCTCGAAGTTGCGCACGATTGTGGTGCGCACAATTGGATCGAGGGCCCGGTTGACCATTTCTTTAATGGCGACGAGCTTGACAACATTGGGGAAGTGCAGATCGCGAGCGCGGTACACTGCGCTCATGCCTCCAATGCCTAAAACTCCCTGGATCAAGTAACGTTCTTGCAGGGTTGTGCCGGCCGGAAGCTGTTGGCTGCTATCTTTTTCCGGTAGAGAACTGGTATTCAGGCCTTGTGTAATCCGATTGGTCTCCACGACCTTTCTCACCTTTATGTCTAACAGTACAATACTTTGCGATACCCGATAAATTTCCTACAGGGCTGTGCAGCTTAATCAATAATTATAGCCAGCAATCCCACAAATAGCAAATAGAATTTGCTATTTGTGCATGAAATCTCCGGAATTTACGATAAATGCTTCCTGGCATTCATCTACAATTTACCAAAGAGCCTGGCAAATGCCCGGTGCCAGCCATGAAAGGATCGAACCGGGGGAGCGTACATCAGGATGCACTTTCCAGAAACGATCTCCAACCCAAGTTCTTTGCCCTTGTTCAGCAATTCGGGCGAATCGGCTTGCTGTTGAATCCAGACCTTGCGAATACCCAGGCTGGCTGCTTCTTGTAAGACCGGTAGGCCTTGCTGTGGCGGGATGGTTAATAGCACACCCTCGACTTGCCCATCCAACGCAGACAGATTTGGGTAGCATGTTTCACCATCGACCTGTTGAGCCGAAGGGTTAATTGCGAAAACCTGGTAGCCACGTTGCTTGAGCTCTTTGTAAGCCATGTTGCCAAATTTTTTGCTGTCACGTGAGACACCTACGACGGCAATTCGCTTGCACGCGATAAAGTTTTGAATTTCCTGGTTCATGGTGAACTCCTTCGGTTGATCCTTTATCCGCTCATGTGTGACACGCGTATCATGGTGATCTTTCTAGCGCCAGTCTTCCGCAGGTTCGGGTTTGTTACCTAAAATCGTTTCGATACGTTGCATTACGTCACTGGTCAATTGCTCGACCACAGTAAGCGCTTTCATATTCTCGGAAACTTGTTCGCGCCGCGATGCGCCTGTGATGACCGTGCTGACATTGGGATTCTTAAGGCACCAGGCAATTGCCAGTTGTGCCAGGCTACAACCCAGTTCGGCGGCAACCGGCGCCAGTTGTTTCACTTTTTCGATGTTTTGCCGGGCTTCTTCGTTTTCGAACATTTCACGCAACCACTCGTATCCTGGCATTGAGACGCGGGTCCCTTCGGGAATCCCATTGTTATATTTGCCGGTGAGTAAGCCGCTGGCGAGAGGGCTCCAGATGGTGGTTCCCAACCCGATCTCTTTATACAGGCGAGCATATTCTTTCTCAACTCGATCGCGGTGCAGCATGTTGTATTCGGGCTGTTCCATCAACGGCGGGATGAGGTGTTCCCGCCGAGCAACGGCGTGGGCCTGCATGATTTCCTCGGCGCTCCATTCGCTGGTACCCCAATAGAAAGCTTTTCCTTGTTGAATGATCAGGTTCATCGCCCAGACAGTTTCTTCCATCGGTGTGTACTGGTCGGGGCGATGGCAGAAGATCAGGTCGACGTAATCCATTTGGAGACGCTTCAGGGAGGCATGGGTGCCTTCGAAGATGTGTTTGCGTGAGAGCCCGCTGTCGTTAGGGCCGTTGCCGCCCCAGAAGATTTTGGTGGATATTACCAGGTCGGAGCGTTTCCAGCCCATTTTCTTTATTACATTTCCCATGACGATTTCAGCGTTGCCCCTGGCATAGACTTCGGCATTGTCAAAGAAATTTACGCCGGCCTCGTAGGCTGTGGTCATGCATTCCAGGGCGACATCTTCGCCTACCTGCCCTCCATAAGTCACCCAGGCTCCCAGGGAAAGGGCTGAAACTTTTATACCTGAACATCCTAGAAAACGATACTCCATAAAATGCTCCTCAGGGTGAACTATCGAGTTTGTCGAAATCAACACATTTATTCAGGAGTGCTTTGACTGCGATTCAAGTAGAACAATCCTTCACGCAGGTTCAGATTGCTCAAGCGAATTTTGGTGCACAGGTCTGCGGCCAGGTTGGTCATCACCACAAATCCCATTCGGGGATCGTTTTTGAGCAGGGCCATAATTTCATCGCGCTGGATGACAAATGTTTTACATACCATCGAATGGCATATTGCTGAAGCTGAACGGATGCCTTGATCGACCAGCGCCACTTCACCAAAGGATTGTCCGGGATACAAAGTCGAGAGGGTGCGAGGTTCGCGGTGTTCTTTTCCACTTGTGATCATATCCGGGTTGAGTTGGATGGCCACTTCGCCTTCGATAATGATATAGAATTCGTTGCTGGGGGAGTTTTCGGCAAAGATCACCTCACCTTGTAGAAAGGTGGCTTCTTTGCAAATCGCGTAGATTTTTTCCAGGTGTTCTCGGGTGAGATCGGCAAAAATCTCAACTTTTTCAAGGATTTGTGCACTCATCGGTAAAGTGTTTCCTCTCTTAAACGATTATAGCCTAAATGATTATATCATTACCGGATTCTCCCCGGTTTTTTATTTCTACGATATTTTTGACTCCGGGTCAATGGTACCTCGATATCGGATTTTATTATGGGCGCGTTGGGCTAATTCTGGTGTTGCTGCGGCGAGTATGGGGTAGCTTTTCTGAGAATAATCGATGCCTGGTTGCAAAGGGAACGGTTGGCTGGCATCCAGGGTTTCAATTACACCGCCAGCCTCTTTTACCAACAACCAGGGAGCAGCAATATCCCAAATCTTCGATGTGCTTTCAAAGCCTATGATTGCCATGCTGCGCGCGACGGTACAGAGGGTGTAAGCTGCCGATCCCAGGATGCGGGTTTTGTAGGGCAGGTCGACCTGATAGCGCTTATGGGTGCGCGAACAGCAAGCAAAAAACGAAAGTGGGCTGCGGTAGCCGGGCGGCTCAATGTGGAGCGGACAGTTGTTAAAGGTTGCCCCCTGGCCGCGCTGGGCGCTGTAAAGTTCATCCACGAGCGGGAAGTACATCACTGCCATGTCGGGCCAGCCGTTCACCAGCCTGGCCAGGAGTATGCCCCAGAAATGCAATCCCAGGCTGAAATTTGTGGTGCCATCCAGGGGGTCGATCACCCAGACTGCTTGCCCACCTGGTTGATGCTCACTCAGGGAGTATTGGGGCTGGAGTTCTTCGCTGATCAGATGGTCTTGCGGGAATTGTTCCTGGATGGCAGATGCCAACAAATGGTCCACAGCCAGGTCGGCTTGCGTGACCACGGTGCGGTCTTTCTTAAGGGTGGGGGTCAGCGTGTTAGAATGATAATATTCTAAGAGCAGCTCTCCTGCCTTGTGGACCAGTTGCTGTGCAAATTCGAGGGGCGTTTCCAATGAATACCTAGTGTTCGATCAGCTTGTGATACTCCTGGGTAATACATTCTTCAGCAGAAGCACCCAGGTATTGGATCAACTCGATTGCCACGCGCGCTTTGTGATCTGCGTCCATGCGACTCCAGGTGCGGCTTTTGACTTCGAGGAAATAGCCTAAAGGCGGGTTGTTCAACTGATCCAGGTTGATATAAAACTCTGTACCGCGGAATAATACTCGCCAGCGCAGGCGATCTTTTTCGATGAATGACTCGGATAAGGGTTTGAAATATTCGCGGTAGAAGCGCAGACTGTGATGCGCTGGCGCCAGGTAGCGGCTGCGAGAGAGCAACACATCGCTGGAGAATTGGCGTTCGCGGGCTAATCCAAGCAGTGTCAAGCGGTAACGCACCTTTGTGCTTTGCCCATCGTCCCCAACGAATTCATCCTCACGGTAGCGCAGTATACCTTGTTGAGGGTCGGGAAAATTGAAATACGTATCATATTCGCGATAGTGTCGGTGATAGAGAAGCTCGATCTCTGGCTTTTGAATCGCGGCCAGAACGAGCTCGGGGTCAGAAATGCGTGCTTTTGCCTGTACCTCGAAACTTTCTTCCACGGTCGTATTGCTGATCGCAACCAACTTTGAGAGAACAGATTGTTCTCTCTGGATGAGAAAGGCATCGATGCGCCGGGCATAATCCTGGGCCTGTAAAAGCAGGTTGCTTTCGGAAAGCGTGAGCAGGCGGTGGTCGCGCATCAGCCACTTTCCATTGACCATTACATCGGTCACATCACTGGATTTGGCGGCATAGACCAGTTGGGCGTAAATGCCGTTGGGATCGCGGCGGAAACGAGGGGCGTTGTGTAGGGGGAATGGATCGACTAAGATCAAGTCAGCGCGCTTTCCCGGCTCCAGAGAGCCAGTCAGGTGGCCGAGGTGCAGGGCCTTAGCGCCCAGGCGAGTGGCCATGCTGAGCGCAGCGCGGGCAGGCAGGGCAGTTGGATCGTTGGCAACACTCTTTGCCAGGAAAGCCGATAGGCGGATTTCCTCGAACATATCCAAATCGTTGTTCGAAGCAGGGCCGTCTGTACCGATGCCGACATTCAAACCCATTTCGACCATTTTGCTGACCGGGGCAAACCCCGAGGCCAGTTTCAGGTTGGAAGAGGGGTTGTGGGCCACTCCGGCGTGGTTGTTTAGCAGGGTGTGCATTTCGCTCTCATCGATATGCACACAATGGGCTGCAAGGACCTTGGCATCGAACAGCCTTTGTTTTTCGACATAGGGAACCACGCTCATGCCATGTTCGTTGCGAGAATTTTCTACTTCCAGAGCGGTTTCGGCAATGTGAGTGTGCAGTGGCACATCGAATTCGACGGCCAGGGCGGTTGTGGCGTGCAGGATTTCCTGTGTGCAGGTGTAGGGTGCATGGGGTGCAACAGATGGCATGATGAGCGGGTGGCCCTTCCAACGTTGGATGAAATCACGCGCAGCCGCTAACGACTCCTCGAAGAATTGGGCATCTGGGGCGGGGAACTTAAGCACAGTTTGTGAGCAAACGGCGCGCAAACCAATTTCAGCAGTCGCCTGGGCAACACTTTCCTCATAATAGTACATATCGGCAAAACAGGTTACGCCTGAGCGGATCAATTCCAGGCAGGCGAGCTGGGTGCCTAAGCGCACGAAATCTGGTGAAACAAACTCGCGCTCGACGGGCATCATGAAACCCAGCAGCCAGACGTCCAGGCGCAGGTCATCGGCCAGGCCACGCAGCAAGGTCATCGGGACGTGTGTGTGAGCATTAACCAGGCCGGGCATTAACACCTTACCACCACAGTCGATCTCCTGGGGTGCAGTGTACTGGTCGCGTAGGGCATTATCCGGGCCAACAGCCAGGATTTGATCCTCTTGAATGGCTACTGCACCGGACTCATAGAGGTGAAAATCATCGTCCATTGTCAAGACAATGGCGTTGTGAAGGAGTATGTCACAAGTGTTGGGCATATGGATTCCTCTTATTTCAGGTGACGGGTGATCAGTTAGCGAGTAATCAGTTCTTGATCGCCGATTTTGTGTGGGCTACATGGCACGCGCCGCTCTTTATGTGGCAGAAGATACAAAGTTTGTACACCGCACACCCCACCGGTCACACAAAAGACATCGGGCCTATAGCCTGCGCAATAAATCCAGGCAATGGTTCACTGCCCAGCGGGGGGCATATTCCCGCGGACCCCCATAGGGGCGGGCGAAAGTTTGCTGGCTATCTGGGGTGATAACGACGATGTAACTATCTTGTTTCTCGGCTCCTGGGAAGAGGGCTACTCCCAGGCATACGTCGACCTGGCGATCCAGGCGATAAGCCGCGGCCAGGGTGCTTAAAGTTTCGGGGTTGTCCAGTTCGGTAATGACTTCACCGCTCCGTAGAATGATACCCATGGAGCAGTCGATTCTTTGGGCGCCAGACGACAGACGATTGACAAGCGCGCCGCCCATGCCATATTCGACCACTGCCAGTGTCCAACCACGGCGGCACACTGCTTGTAGAGCGATTTCCTCCAGGCTGTCCTGGTCCGCGCCGTAGACCCACGCTTCCAGGCGCTTGCGCAGCTCGATCTCGATGGGGTGGATCATTTCATCCGCTTCTGCTTCAGAGGGCGCTTTGGCGGTGATGCGGATATCAACCTGCCCGGTATGTGCGGCCAGGCCGACTGTGGGGTTGCTGAGACGCTCCAGGTCACCGATCAGGTCGTCGATTTGCGATTCACCGGCGCCCACGGTGTGTAAGGTGCGGGATTTGATCACGCTGGCGGAGGGATAGCGCTGTTTCAGGTAGGGCAAGATGGCGTTTTCGAGCAGGTATTCCATTTCCCGCGGTACGCCAGGGAGCGAGATAATGGTTTGGCGCTGGATCTCGACGATGAAAGCGGGGGCTGTCCCCACAGGGTTCTCGACAGGAATTGCGCCTTTGGGGATGTAGGCCTGGCGGCGATTATTTTCGGTGGGTTGGCGCGCGTAGCGCCGGAAGCGGGATTGAATTTGTTCCCACAATTCGGACCGGAATTCAGTTTCGGTTCCCAGGGCGAGGGCTACGGCATCGCGAGTAGGGTCGTCTACCGTGGGGCCCAATCCTCCTGTAGTGATTACGAAATCTGAGCGCTGGAGGGCCTGTTGAATTGCCTGGGCGATGCGCGCGGCATTATCGCCAACGGTTGTCTTGCGATACAGGTCGATGCCGGCATCGCGCAACTTGCGAGCGATGAAACGGGCGTTGGTGTCGACAATTTCGCCAAGCAGTATTTCTGTGCCAATCGTTATGATTTCGGCAGATGGCATACGGGTTCCTGAATTTGAAAAAAGGTTGCTTGATTTTACCACCGCTTTTCGGCAATGGATGATGCGCTGGCAGGAGGAGTGTAACGCAAAAGTGTCGGTGACTTCAGTTCTGAGACCGAAGGATGGCAAA
>CAZQQJ010000054.1:0-49291 GCA_964595435.1 uncultured Anaerolinea sp.
ATAAGCCTTCTCATACCACCTTGTCCAGCACTATTTAGATGCGTTTGCCCTGGAATATCGCCATCGCGCCCTTGACAAATAGAACAATTGTGCTAATAATATAGATCATCCGGCCATGAAATACGAAGACCTCGACTCATATATCGAAAATCTCTTCCAGCAGCCCGAAGCGTCACAGGACGATGGCCTCTCCGGCTACGATGACCGCCTGGCCAACGTCGAGCAGGCCATCCTGGACGCCTATGAAAGTGCCATGCGTTGGCACAGCGCCCAGATTGCCCCCGGGGACGACACGACCGAAGCGCAGCAGACGTCATCTTCCTGGGATACAAACGCCGCCCTGGGTTACGAATATTGGAACGAGGAAACCTGCCCTCCGCCGCGCCGCCTCTCCTTCACCCGCCCCAAGGCTTTCCCCCCTGCTGCGCCAGCATTGGATGACGAACTCCTCTGGGAATCTGAACCCGGCGGCCTGACTTGCGGCGAAGCCCTGGTCATCGTGGCCGCTGTGCTCTTTGTTTTCATCTTTGTGGTCATCGCCTCCTGAAGCCTCCTGGCTTCCCGGCCCTGTTCTCCACTGAAAATCGGGAAGAAAAGCATATTGTCTGACCTCGCCCACCGGGAATATAATTGCGTCAGTCAACAAAGTCTGTGTTTCAGGGTATTCCATCTGCCACACCCCGGTTTATAACCCCTGAGCACCTTTAGGCGGACAACTCAGCCATCTTGCCTGGATGCTGGTGCCCAACCCCTGGCCGCCTGATTTCCTGATCGCCAAGCGACTCATTGACGTAATACTCAGCAATCGATTACTCTATCGACAAGGAGAGCTTTTTCACATGAACGGTATCGAATATCGCCTGCGTGACTTCATCCGCCCGCAGGATGGCCGCAGCCTGTTGGTGGATGCCAGCGCTGGCCTGGCCCTGGGCGCTCTGCCTGGCCTGGATGATTTTGCCCAGGGCGCCCGCCCGGCATTGGCCGCCGCGGATGGCCTGGTCTGCAGCCCCGGCCAGTTGCGCCGCCTCAACGGGCGGGACAAACACGAAGCCGCTTTATTGGTGCGCGCCGATTGGACCAATACCCTGCGCGATCCTGGCTTCGTCCTGCCCCCTGCCCACACCTATCGCCTGCCCATCCTTGGCGTTCAAGACGCCCTCGACCTGGGCGCCTCAGGCCTCGTGCTCACCTTCCTGCTCGGCTACGAAGAGGAAGTGGAAGCTGCTTGCTTGCGTAACACGGTGCAGATGGCCGTGGAAGGTAAAGCCCTCGGTATGCCCCTGGTCGTCGAAGTGCGCGCCAGCGGCCCCCGCGTTTCACTGCCTGGCAAGGCCGTCGAATTGGGTGCCTCCTACGCTCTGGAAGGCGGCGCCGATGTCATCGTCGTGCCTCAACCGGGATTGAAGTCGCTGGAGAGCATCGCTGCGTTCGTCAGCGTGCCCTGGATGCTCCGCCCCTCCACCCTGCAAAACGCCGCCGCCGAGATCCTTGAAGCCTTGCCGCTGGGCTGCGCCGGCCTGTGGCTCGACCACACCGTCTTTGCTGCCCCCGAACCCGGCAAGCTGTTGGCTTCCTTCGGCGCCTTGCTCCACCAGCCGGTGGCGGTCTAGCCGGGAGAGGATGTCCAGTATGAACAGTGGATTACAGGCCCGTATGGATCGTCTCTTCAACCGCCGCGGCGATGGGCGCGCCGTGTGCGTTGCCGCCGACCATGGCTACATGAGCGACGTTACCCCCAACGTGATCAAGCTGCGCCCCATTACCGAGGCAGTCATTCGCGGCGGCGTGGATGGCATTCTGATGAGCCCCGGCCAGTCCATGCGCCTGGCGCCGCTCTTCCAGGGCCGGGATGGCCCTGCCTTGATCGTGCGCGCCGACTGGATGAATATTCCACGCCTGGGTAGCACCAACGTAATGAATGCCGTTCCGCAGCGCCGCCTGTTTCACCAGAAGGTGCTGACCGCTGAGCAGGCCCTGGCCCTGGGTGCCACGGCTATCACGATCTACCTCTTCCTGGGTTATAGCGACGAAGCCGAAGCCGCCGGCATCGATTCCTGCGCTCGTTTCGCCGCCGAGTGCCGCAAGGCCGGCCTGCCCTGCATCATGGAGCCGCTGGCTTTTGGCGGCGGCGTCACCGGCGCCAACATCGTCGAGTTGCTCACCCTGGGGGCGCGCATCTGCGTTGAGCTGGGGGCGGATGCCCTCAAGATCCCCTACACTGGCGATGTGGATTCGTTCAAACACCTGGTTGATGTAGCCCAGGTGCCCGTCCTGGTGCTGGGCGGCGCCCGTTCGGATAGCGAGCGTGATGCTCTCGAGCTTTTTGCCGAAGGCCTGGAAGCCGGCGCGGTGGGCTGCCTGATGGGGCGCAACGTCACCAAATCGCCCGACCCTGAGCGGCTGATCCGCCAGTTGTGCCAGGTGGCTCACGAAGGTTACAGCGTAGATGATGCCCTGCGCGGCAAACGCTGGGAGCAGGTGCGCCTGCGCGTGGTTTCATCGCAATGTACGGGCTGCAACCTGTGCGTCACAGCCTGCGTCGGCGTCCACGGGGATGGCGGTTTTGGTACGCACCTGGCCCGCCTGCACATCGACCCGATCCGCCTGGGCCATCACAAGGTACAGTACTGTACGCTGTGCAAGAAGTGTATTGACATCTGCCCTACGGGGGCGCTGCGCTGGCATCCTCAGACCGGCGCGGTCGATCTGCTCCTCGACCGCTGCACCGCCTGCGACAGGTGCGTGGACGTTTGCCCTACCGGCGTGGTCATGCGCAGCGATGCCGGCATTACCCTGGAAAACGGCACCGTCTTGCCCTGGTTCCCGGTTATCTGCGACCTGTGCGGCTCTGATCCTGCCTGCGCCAAAATCTGCCCCACCGAGGCCATCACCGCCCGCGAACGTTAAGATGTTTGGTCGCCAGTCGCCACACAGTGGCAACTGGCAACCAATGGGAAGAATATTATGGATCTCAAAAAACGAGCTTATAACGATTGTATTTTACGGGTAAACCTGAGTAGCGGACGGATCGGTACCGGGCCGCTGCCGCAAGAGGCGATGCCGTTGCTGTTGGGCGGCAAGGGTTTGGGCGCCTACCTGTTGATGAAAGAGCTACAGCCAGGCGTCGATCCGCTCTCCGCGGACAATCGCCTGATTTTTAACGTTGGCCCGCTGACCGGCACCACTGCCCCTACTGCCGGGCGCTTCGGTAGCACCACCAAAAGCCCGGTCACGGGTACTTATTCAGATGCCTACAGCGGCGGCTACTGGGGCCAGACGCTCAAATATGCCGGCTACGACGCCCTGATCGTCGAAGGCGCCGCCTCCGAGCCGGTCATGCTGGTCATCGACGACGACAAAGTCGAGCTGCGCCCGGCGGCCCACTTGTGGGGCACCACCATCACCCGGGCCACCGAAGACCTGCGCCAGGCTTTCGGCGGCGACTGGCAGTCGCTGGTGATTGGCCCGCCGGGCGAGAAGCGGGTCAACCTCTCCAGCATCTTCAACGACACACGCGCCCTGGCGCGAGGCGGGGTTGGGGCCGTGATGGGTTCCAAAAATCTCAAGGCAATTGTCGCCCGCGGCACGGGCAAAGTAATGGTTTATGACCGCCCGCGCTTCGACCGCGCCTTGCAGCTCGCCAGCCGCGCCATCCGCATGTCCAGCGCCATCACCCGTATGAAATTGGAAGGCACAGCCAACATCCTGGAATTCGTCAACGCCACCGGGGCGCTGCCCACGCGCAACTTCCAGCTCGGCCAGTTCGATGGCGCTGACGACATCTCCGGCGAGGCCTGGCGGGTCAAATCCTGGAAGCGTTTGTATGCCTGCTTCGGTTGCCCCATCTCGTGCAGCAAGGTCACCCGTGAAGTGGATGGCAAGGCCCTGGAAGGCCCCGAATACGAGACCATCTACGCTCTCGGCTCGGACTGTGCCATCTCCGACCACGATGCCATCATCCGCATGTCGCTGCTGTGTGATGAATATGGCGTGGATACGATCAGCGCCGGCAACACGGTGGCTTTCGTCATGGAGATGTTCGAGAAAGGCCTGCTCACTTCCACAGACCTGGATGGCATCGTACCGCGTTGGGGTGATACCCAGTCTGCCCTGGCATTGGTTGAAAAGATTGCTAAAGTAGAAGGTTGCGGCGAGTGGTTGGGACGCGGTGTGGCCTGGATCGCCGCCCAATATCCTGAAGCGGCTGCCTTTGCCATGCACGTTAAAGGCTTGGAAATGCCCGCTTACCACCCCAGCGCGGCCAAAGGTATGGCGCTGGGTTACGCCGTCTCCGAACGTGGCGCTTGCCATCTGCGCGGCGCTCCGATCACCGAAGTGTTGGGCGGCGCCGATCCGCTGGCTACGGCTGGCAAGCCGCACCTGTTCCGCGACCACCAGGCCGACAGCGCCCTGTGGAACAGCGCCGTGCTGTGCTGCTTCCCTTCCTTTGGCATGTCGCTAAAAGAGTTGTGGCAACTGGTCGAAGCCGCCACCGGTTTCGAATACGGCAGCGTCAAAGGTTTCGAGATGGTTGGCGAGCGGATCAGCACCCTGTGCCGCCAGTTCAACGTTCGCGAAGGTTTCGACCGCCGCCAGGATACCTTGCCTGCCCGCAACCTGAGCCAGCCGATGGCCTCCGGCCCTGCCAGGGGCCAGGTGGTCGAACTGGATCGCATGCTGGACGAATATTATGCCTTGATGGGTTGGGATGCGAACGGCGTGCCGACCCCTGAAAGGATGGCTTCTCTCGGCCTTACCGGGTTGATCTGAATTTAGCCACCTGAAACAGCCCCACTGGAACAGGTTGCCGTTCGATAAAGCACAAGGCGCCGCCCAAAAGGCGGCGCCTTGCTGCGCGCTGCGGCAACTTATTTCACGTAAGTGAGGAGGGTTGCCGCAGCGCATCGTAAGGTACTACTATCAGCCATCGTGGCAACACCTCCTCTCGTTTAGGATAGCGAGGCGTAGCGGTTTTTCCCGCTTATCCTGAATGAATGTGTGAAGTATTACATAAAAATGCCTGCATGTCAATAAGAATCTTATCTGAGCCAGGTGTGAATTGGATCGGTAGAACGCACCACGTGCATGCCGGCTTCGGCAAAGCGCAGGAAAGCGGCATCGGCCTGGTCTGTGTAGTCTACCACGCCAGGGACCACCACCGGTGAGGTGCAATCCTCCAACAAGTAAACTTTTTCTACCAGATCTTCATCGTGAGCCAGGATGCCGTTGAGCAAGTCGGCGATGGTCCACGCCACGCAGTGACTCTTGGCCTGTCCTGCGATCGCCACAGCATCCAGCTCTTGCAGCTTGCGCACGAACTTGTTGTCTTTCTCGGCGATCACCTCACCCAATGGGCCGTCCAATACTTCCGGTCCGATGGCCGAATAGTGCTCTGTGAGCGGGTTGCTGCCCTTGATTGCGAAATCGGCCTGGCTGTAGCGCGCTACAGTGTGGAAGAAGATCGCCTCTTCCACCGCTGGTACCAGGGCATGGCCGATGCTGCCCAGCATGACGTGGTAGGGCCAGATGGTCAGGTCGTATTTTTGTCGCTCCTTTAGCTCCCTGGCGTAGTGCAGCAGGTGCTGCTGGCCGTATTGCGGGTCGATCTTCAGGCTTGTTGCGACGGCCGGGTTGAACTGCCAGCGCCCATCCAGCAGGTCCTGGTATGAGATCAATGTCAGCGGCGCCGGGTGGCGGCCCTGCTCATCGATCAGGAACAGTGGGTGAAAGATCTGCATCGCGGTATGGGTATCCAATGTGGCGGTGATCTGCGTGATGACTCCCAGGTTGCGGTAGATGAACTCGCACAGGCGGCGGTTGTCTTCCACTGCGCCGCGCCCTGATCGCCCGCCGACGAATAACTCGAAGCCAGGGATGCAGAACGTATTTTGCGCGTCGATAACAATCAACCCTAATTTGAAATTATCCTGCGCCGCCGGGAGAATGTCGAAGCGCTGCGCCCATTCAATCGCCTGGTCGGCGCGTTCCTGGTAGGGCACCTTCCAGATTTCGCCCACTTTGTCTGTTGCGAAGTGGGGTGGGATAGGTAGTGCAGCAGGTTTACCGGGTGTGAACATGTTTTCTCCTGTTAAGTGTAGTTTCTACACTAATAAAATCGAAAAAATTGAAGCGGCCTCCCGCTTTGTGTAATCTATACACTATTATAACGCGTTTCCTGCATTTGTCAAGAAAAAGTTCAACATGGAAGCGCACTGCGAAACGAGGCGCTTCCACGTGCAGATTAATGCCCTTCGGGGGCGCCCAGGTTGGCCGCTCCGGGCAGCCGGTCGGCCAGTTGCTCCGGCTTGTGGATCAGGATGGGCAGGTGCTGCGGGCAAATCCATAGCGCCTGGCCTCGATGGCTCAAAGCCAGCAAGGGTACTTCATCCGCATTGCGTTCACAGTAAATGCACTTCTCTTCTTGGGCCGTCATCAGGTTCTCCTCAGTCCAGTATGGTGTAAGTTACAATAATAGCATCTCACCAAAGCATCAGCGCTTCCGGTATTATGGCTTTGCACTTTTTCGCCTGGCCGGCGGCTTGTGGGCCTTTTCCATGCTGCTGCCGGTGTAGGATGGCGCAGTGATGGCGTAAATGCTGCACAGGCGCCGGTCCATCATCCGGCTGCGGATGCGCGGGTCCATTTCTTCCAGGCTGTTCGCCGAAGTGATCACGGTGGACAGCTCGGCATTGTAACGATAATTGAACAACTGGTAAAGCTTCTCTTTGACCCATGGCGTGGTGGCCTGGGTACCCAGATCATCCAGGATGAGCAAGGGCGCCGTGCGGATCTCCTCGAAGCGCCGGTCCAGGGTGACGTTGCTGGTAGGGCTAAACGTGGCGCGCAGGTGGTCGAGCAGGTCGGGTACAACGATGAATAGCGGCGGGTCGCCCAGGTCGGTGCGATAATTAGCGACGGCGGCTGCCAGGTGGGTTTTTCCGCAACCGTATGGACCGATAATTACCAGCCAGCCGCGCGGCTCTTCGGCATACTGGCGTGCGGCGTGGAAGGCTTTGTCCAGACTGCGTGTATCGTCCGGGCTGAGGCCTTCACCCTTGCGCAGGTCAAAGTTGACAAATGTGCGATTATGCAGCAAGTCCAGTGAAGAAAGCTCCGAGTGGCCGAAATCCCCCGTTGGGTTGCGATAGTCAGTAGCCAGGATGCGAGCGCGCGTCACCAGTTCCGGGTCTTGCAGGCGCGAGGCGATACGTTCCTCGAAATCCCTCTCTGCCAGGTTCGTGGTTACAACCAGGGGCAGACGATTGATATAACGGTAATTGATGATCTGGAATAGCTTCTCCTGGGCCCATGGGGTGGCGTTCTGCGTGCCGAAATCGTCCAGCACCAGCAATGGTGCGCTGCGGATTTGCTCGAACCGCTGCTCGAAGGTCGCTTCCGGGTCATTATAGGCGAAGCGCAACGTATCCAGCATGTCGGGCACGGTGATGAAAAGGGTGGGCACGCCTATGCTGACGGCGAAATTGGCGATGGCGGCTGCCAGGTGAGTCTTGCCGCAGCCATAGCCGCCTTGCAGCAGCAGCCAGCCGTTCAATCGCTGGGCAAACTGGCGGGCGTGATTATAGGCCTGCTCCAATGAATCTGCCTGGCGAGGGAGCAGCCCCATCCGTCCACGCGGCTGGAAATTTTCAAAGGTTAAATGGCTTAGTTCTTCCAGGCGGCTCATTTCGAACAGACGCTGGCGTACCTGCTGGCTGACCTGCGCCTGGCGGCAAGTGCAGATGCGCACTTTGCCGAAATCGGGATGCCCCAATGGTACATCCACACGCAAATAGCCCATGCCCTGGCAGTAAGGGCAGGCCGGATCACCAGGCAAGTCGTCTAGCCGCGGGGCGGGTGATTCAGTGTTCGATGTACTCGGAGAACTTGCCCCCGACATACTTTCGGCCAGGCTCTGCAGAGTCTGGTCGATCTTTGAGCTTTTCTTGCTTGCCATGTCGTCCCTCTTGTTCCCAGCGTTTCAGGATGGCTTCAACGTAACGCCAGGTGCGTTTGTTCTTTTCTACTGCGATGCGCATTGCATCCTGGATCCATTCAGCAGGGTAGGTGTCTTCGGCTTCGCCCAGCGTCTCAGCGATCAGCGGGGTCAGCGGGCCGAAGTTTTCTTCGTATAGCCGAAAGATGTTGGGCCGCTCGGCCGGCAGCGGTTGGGCGGGTTTACCGGAAACCGGTCGCCACTGCCCGCTCTGAATCGCGCGCAGCGCGGCGCGTCCCTTTGGGGAATTGAGAAAGTAAAATTCTTCCCCTTCCAGCCTGGCGAGCAGCAAGGCGCCGCGTGACACGCAGTGCTCCAGGGCATTTGCCAATGCGGTCAGAGGCGAGTTGCCATCATCCGCTTTCAGCCCGGCCATGAACTGCGCGTCTTCAGCCAGGTCGCTGAAGCGAACGAAGCGAAAGGCCCCTTCTACCTGCTCCAGCCGCCAAAAAATGTACACTGCCAGCTTCAACTCATCCAGGTCATCGATTTGCGGCAGCAGCTCGCGGAAAAACGCCTCGGGAATAGGGGTGAGGCGCTTGTTGCTCTCAGGAAAGCCTTTGAATGAGGTCTTCATCAGAAATTCTCGCTGTCGCCAATGAGTGGCGAACAATATCACCCGGATTGCTTGGTTTTGTCAGGTCACTTTTGCCAGGTCGACCTGGTAGGTCGCCGCGTTTTCGAACTTGGCTACGTTGCTGCGGAACACCAGCTCCACCATGCCAACCGGCCCATTGCGGTGTTTGGCTACTTTGATCTGGGCGATATTCTTGAGCAGGGTATCCTTCTCGTAAAGTTCGGGGCGGTGGATGAACATCACGATGTCGGCATCTTGTTCCAACGAACCGGATTCGCGCAAATCGGAAAGCTGCGGTTCTTTGTCGGCGCGCTGTTCTACTGCCCGGGAAAGCTGTGCGGCAGCCAGCACCGGTACGTTCAATTCTCGCGCCAGTACTTTCAGATTGCGCGAGATATACGAAACTTCTTGCACGCGGTTTTCAGAACGTGCCCCACTGGTCATCAATTGTAAGTAATCGACCAGCACCAGGTCCAGGTTGAACTCGGCATGCAGCCTGCGGCACTTGGTACGTAGCTGCAGCGGGGTCAGCGCCGGGGTGTCGTCCAGAAAGATAACGGTGTCGTTGAGCACCTCGATGGCGTGGGTGAACAGCGCCCACTCATCGCCTTCCAGCTTGCCGGTGCGCAGACGCTGCGAATCCAGGCCGGTTTCCTGCGAGATCAGGCGCTGCACCAACTGCTCATTGGACATTTCCAGAGAAAAAATCGCTACGTGTTTCTTGTAACGTTGGGCAGCGTTTTTGGCGGCTGAGAGCATAAAAGCCGTCTTGCCCATGCCAGGCCGCCCGGCTACAATCAGCAAGTCAGAAGGTTGCAGGCCGCCCAGCAGGCGATCCAGGTCGGTGAAACCGGTGGGAACACCATAGGTTTCATCAGGGCGCCGCGAGAGCATATCGACCCGGTCGTAATAGGCGCTCAATACCTCCTGGATCGATTTCAGATCGCGCGTTGTCCGCCGTTCGCTCACCCCAAAGACGGCTTTTTCGGCCTCATCCATTACCGTCTCCACTGCCGATTCTTGCTGGTAGGCCAGCCTGGCAATCTCGTTTGCCGCGGTCAGCATACGGCGACGGATCGAGTTTTCCTCGACGATGCGCCCATACGCCTCGGCGTGCAGTGAAGTGGGTACGTTGTTGATTAATGCCGTCAGGTAGGCCGGGCCGCCGACTTCGGCCAATTGCCCTTTCTGATCCAGTTCTTCTGTGACGGTCAATATGTCCACCGGGCGGCGGCGCTCGTGCAACTGGGTGAAAGTCTCCCAGATCCAGCGGTGGCGGTGGATGTAGAAGTCGTCGGCGCGTAAGAAGCTGGCTACGTCGTAATATACCTCGGGGTTGATCAATATCGCCCCAAGCACAGCCTCTTCAGCCTCGCGGCTGTGCGGTACGATCTGTGGCGCGGAAGTGGTTTCGTTGGGTGGC
This sequence comes from uncultured Anaerolinea sp., assembly GCA_964595435.1. Classification (GTDB taxonomy): domain Bacteria; phylum Chloroflexota; class Anaerolineae; order Anaerolineales; family UBA4823; genus RBG-16-57-11. The sequence continues at coordinate 9,994 of CAZQQJ010000054.1, forward strand.
GAATAGGCATCCATAGGCAATGAGACGAAAAACCGGGGCCACCGGCCCGCGGCCTGGCGTTCCCCGGTGGATTGGACTCAAACTCCAGGTTACTCTTGTTTTTTCTCTTCGTCGTCCGTATTATCCAGGTCCAGCTTTTCCAGAAAATCCTCGAAGATCGACAGGCGATCCTCGCCTGCTTCCGGCTCGGTTTTCCCTGCGGCAGCGGCGGCCTGGGGTTGGTCCGCCTGTTCCTGTAAGTCTTCCTCCGGCACAATGCCGGCAGAGTCCATCACGGAGCGGGATACCAGGATGGGCACGCGGGCGCGCACTGCAACGGCTAAAGCATCGGAAGGGCGTGAATCGATATTCAGTACCTGGCCATCCTTTTCGACGACGATATTGCCGTAGAATGTATCATCGCGCAGGGCAACCACTTCGACTCGGAGGATACGCGCATCCAATTGGTGAAAAACATTCGCCAACAAATCATGGGTCAATGGGCGGGCGACCTCTACTTCTTGCAGCGCGATGGTGATCGACTCGGCCTCGTATACCCCAATCCAGATGGGCAGATAACGTTCCGTATTTTGCTGGCGCAGGATTACAATTCGCTGCTGCGACATCAGGCTGACACGAATACTGTCGATCACGACTTCTACCATATCGGACATAAACGCCTCCGTGGCGAGCATAGCAGCTCGCCCCTACAATAAAAAATTACTTCCGCCTCTGCTTGCCAGAAATACCCCGGCAAGCGCTCAACCACTATCAGGGTTATTCTATCATGGGCCGGGCTGAGATGCATAGGTAGTATTTCTTATATTTGAATGTTAAAGAAATTTATCCTGGTTTTATTTGCCATTTCTTAAGATAGCAAGTATAATGTTAAAGAAACCTGGGAATATGGGTAGAGAGGGGAATAACCGGGCTCCCCAAACTTGGTTGAAACGAGAGGAAAACAAATCTTGGAAGGACGCCGGAGATGAAGGCGAGGATTTTGTGGGTTGAAGGGAAGCGGGCAGATAGCCCGTCTTTTGTGCCTGGATTGCGCAAGAAGGGCTATGCCGTTGAGTCTGTCCCAACCGGCGAGGATGCTTTAGCTTTGCTGCCCGATTTCGACCCCGACTTGATGGTCGTCAATGCGGCTTCTATGCGCACCTCCGGTAAGCGCATCTGCCGCTCTTTGCGCGCCAAAGCTTCTGGCGTTCCGCTTTTACTGATCACCGAAGCCCACCGCGCCGAGGCGAATGATACTTCTGCCGATGTGGTTCTGTCTATGCCTTTTACCGCCCGCAAACTGCTCAACCGCATCAAGCCGCTACTGCCTGGCGATGGCAACAACTTGTTGCATACTGGGGTTATTCGCCTGGATATGGAGCGTAAGCGTGTGCGTTGCCAGGGCCGGGAAGCTACGCTCACTCCACGCCTGGCGCAGCTTTTAAAGGTTTTCATCGATCATCCCGGCGAAGTGCTGGAGCGCGAACGACTCTTCCGCGAAGTGTGGAACACTGAATATACCGGCGACACACGCACCCTGGATGTGCACATCAGTTGGCTGCGCCAGGCGCTGGAAGTCGATCCACGCCGGCCCGTATTCCTCAAGACCATTCGCGGCGTGGGCTACCGGCTGGATGTATAACCCGCCTCTGTAATTGTCCGATCGACAGGGGGGATTGCTAACCTATTTTCTCCAGGATTGCAATTCGATCACGTTGCCCTCGGGGTCGGTCACGTAACACCAGGTTACCGTCGCTCCACTGGCGATTTGGAGTGTGACCACTTCACCCACCGGTTGGCCTCCCGCGGCCAGCACAGCCTGGCTGGCCGCGCCGACATCCTCGACCGAAAAGGCGATGTGTGCAAAGCCAGGCCGGTTGACCGCCGTTTCTGGCCGTTCTACCATGTGGCTATAACTGAAAATCTCCAGCGTCGGCCCATCCTCGGCATAGCCGGGCAGGCGCAGGTGGACCCCGCGCAACGCCGCGCCGGGAATGGCCGTACCGGCTGCCAACTGCTCCCCTTTGATATCACGCTCCGGCGGTACGAACACACAACCAAATACTTGCTGGTAAAAGTCTGCCAGCGCCCGCCAGTCTTGGGCGATCAGGTTGGTATGGACATATCGGGCATTGATCTTCATAAAGTCTCCTATCTGGTGCATCTTGATTTTTTCAGCCTGGATGACTTGCTCGATCATCGACGATTTCCCGCAAGCCGAAGCCGCTCTCGACCAGATCGCGAAACTGTTGGGCAAAGCGTGCTGCCGGCGCGCCGTCGATGATATCGTGATCGAAGCTCAACGTTACGTTCAACATCTCGCGAGCTTCGATCTTGCCGTCGATCACGCCTGGTTTCACGGCGATACCGCCCAACGTAACTGTCAGCGGGAACACCGCTGCCGGGATGCCCCAACCGCCGCCTTTGCCGAACATTCCCACCGCGGTGACCATCACCGGGCTCATGATCTTCCGGATCAGTAGCGGCTGGCGGGTGATTACTTTGTAAAAAAGGTGCCTGATGAACGCCGGCAGGCGCAGGAACCAGGCCATAAAGCGCGACTCGTCGCTTTTGGCCGGGCTGCGCTGTGTTTCACGAATCTCGGCGTGAATTTCGCTCAGGGTGCGCCGGTTCGCAGCGTGCAGAATATGCGGCATGGCGATCTTCCGCCCATCTGGGCCTTCAACCTCGATCATCGTATTGATATTCACGTCGTCGAAGATCACCAGCCGGCCACGCCAATCGCGATAGGCGCTTACTTCTTTGTTCTCGTCCACGGCTCGGGCCAGGCAGTGGATGATGAAGCCGGTAAAAGAGATTGTCTGACCGGTCTGCGTTTTGTAGAGTTGGATCAGCCGGCGAGCTTCAGTGACGTCCAACTCGATCAAGCCATGGATCGTGTGTCTTTGCCGCGCCAGCCAGCCGTTGTCGACTGAGAACCGGCGCATCGCCGGGATGGGCTGAATGGTGTATCCAGCGGGCTTTTGGGCGCTCATGATTTTCCTTTCACACCCCATAGCCGGACCGTACCGTCCCAACTGATGGTAGCGATCAGCGTTCCATCCGGGCTGAACGCCACCCGTAATATCGCATCTTGATGGCCGTCGAGAGTCTTGAGCAGCCGTTGCCCCGCGACATCCCAAATGCCGAGCGTCTTATCGTGGCTGCCCGATGCCAGCAGGCTTTCATCCGGGCTAAAGCTTACACCGTTAACGTAGTGGGCGTGCCCTTCAAGCGTGGCGACCGGCTGGTAGTTGCCGGCCTCCCAAAGGTAAATGGAATGATCATCTGTGCCGGCAGCCAGCAATTTCCCTGAAGGGCTGAAGGCCACATCGCCGATGGGTTTATCCTGTTCCATGACATCAGCCAGGCTTTTCCCTGTGGCGACCTCCAATACTCCGGCATCTCCCCACCGGCCTCCAAAAGCAACATTTGCCCCCGATGGATCGAAGGCTACGCTGAGATAAGCGTTCCTTCCGGTGTAACGCCAGATCATTTCGCCGCGCGGCGCGTCCCACAGGCATACATCGTCAGCCAGGCCACACGAGGCCAGTTTTTGCCCATCCGGGCTATAATCGATGTCCCAAACCGGCGATTCGTGCGCGCCAAAGTCGCCGGTTTTTTGCCCCGTTTTAGAACTCCACAGGGTAATCGTTTTGTCGAAACCTCCGCAGGCGATGCTGTCACCATCCGGGCTGAAAGCGCAGGCAACGATTTGCTGAGGTTTTTCGTAGAGCTGTTGGCGCAGAGCCCCGTCCGGCATTTGCCACACGGGTACCCGGTTGTTCCCGCAGGCGCCGACCAGCAGGCTGCCATCCGGGCTAAAAGTGACGCTGCACTGGCTGATCTGGCCTTTTCTGTAATCCGGGATGTCGAGCGTCTGTAACCACTGCACCTGCCCGGCGTTTGCCAGGGTGATTGGCTGTAAAGCGCGCTGCGGCTCGCTGGTCGAAGCCGGCGCCAGCGTCGCAGTGGGAGGCAGCGCTTGATTTATGGCCGGCGCAGGGGTCGAAGCAGGTGGCGGGGGCGCCAGCGCTTTTTGGCTGTATGGAATAAGCCCGGTCATGCTGTGGCCTTTTCCGGGGATCATCTCGAACCGGATGCGGCTTTCCAGCCCATTCTGCTGCGCAAACTCGCCCATCGCATTGACCCAATTCCGCCCGATGGTAAAACGGTTTTTTCCCTTTTGCCCGGGGTAGGGCGGTAGCTCGGACGTGTCATTCAGACCGACGACCACCGTGAGCGGGACTTGCGTCGCAGCCAGCCATTTCTCTTTATCCGGGATGACGTCCACTTTCCGGGAGGTCTGTTCGTCCCAGGCAATATCCTGGTGCAGTTCCCCCATGCCGAACGGCCAGGCGACATCCGCATCAGGCTGTGGATAGGTGGCCGCGGCGCTGATCACGGCGCGCTGGATGCGTTCGGGATAGGTCACCAGGAAGTGCGCTGTAAATTGCCCTCCGGCCGAGTGCCCATACAGGAAAAACGGGCGGTCTGGTTCTCCCCAGGCCCGCTGGTGCGCGGCAACCAGGCGCAGCACCCATTCACCCGCATCCATCCTCCGCCCGAACAAGCCCCGGTACCCGCCCAGGGCGTGGTCGCCCTTGCGGCTGCTGAAGTCTTCCTGGCTGAACGCCGGGGCAAGCAGCACCCAGCCTTGTTCTTCGGCGAAGGCGGTCCAGTTGGAAATATAGTAGTGTGCAGTTTGCTCCGGGGTCTCTTCCGCGGCCGGGGTGCCGTGCACCAGAACCAGGATTTCCGGCTTCGACGGCGCGCTTTGAGGGATGTAGGCATAGAAAATTCCGTATTCATCCTGGGCTTCGACCACCTGCCCCACTGCGTGCTTCACTGGCGTATCTGGCGCGCTTGCCCTCCGGCAGCCTGAAACCAGACCGGCCTGCAGCAGAAGCGCCAGGATGGCCAGCGCCAGGCCTGTTGGAATGAATTTGCCACGTTTCAAAATCTGCTCGCTTTCTGCGGGATACACAAAACAGGCGTTTACCATCCCTGAGCGCCCAGGTGCCCGGGCGCCCAACCACTCATTGACCCATTACCCATCACTTTGAGAGATTACCCTTCCCGGAAGGCCCTCAAGGTCTCCAAATAGTAATCCGGCAGCCCGATGTCGAAGCGCTTGCCATCCACCACCAGCCCCAGGAAGCCATCTTCCTGGCGCAGGCAGTCCAGGGCGGAAGTGAGCTGGAACTCGCCGCGCTCGCGCACGTTGTTACGAATGTTGGATTCCAGGTATTCGAAAAGCTCTGGCTTGAGGATATACTGACCAAAAACGGTCAGGTACTGGTCTTCGGGCAGCCCGGGCACGCGCAGGCTGCTGCGGGCATATTCCAGGTTGGGCTTTTCGGCGAATTCGGTCACATTGAGCAGGCGGTCGCCCTCCAGCCATACTCCTGCCACTGTGCCGAAATTAGCGATCATTTCCTCCGGCGTGTGGCGCAGCCCTACTGTGCATAACCCATGTCGTTGGTAGGCCTCCAGGAGTTGCCGGGCGCATGATTCTTCTCGGTTCGAACGGTAAATGTGGTCGCCCAACATCAACAAAAATGGTTCATTGCCTACCGCGTCGCGAGCACAGTACACTGCATGGCCAAAACCCTCTTGTGCCGTTTGCACCACGAAAGTCACGCGCCTTCCAATTTCAAGCAGGCGACGGGCATAATCCTGGAACGGGCGCGGTAACTTGTTGTAATTTTCGATGGAGATCTGGCTCTTGAAAAACGAGCGGAAGTCGTCCAGGTCCTCTTCTTGTACGATGATGATGACCTCTTCGATGCCTGCCTCCAACGCTTCTTCTACGATCAGCAGGATCGCTGGTTTGGCTACTCCGTCTCGATCGATGATGGGGAACAATTCTTTCTTGGTGGCCTTGGTAGCCGGGAAAAGGCGCGTCCCGAAACCAGCGGCAGGGATCACGGCCTTGCGTACTTTCAGGCCGGGGCGCAGGGTGAGCGGGTAAGCAGGCAGGCCCAGGTCGCGCCGCAATATTTCGATCACTGCTTGCTGGTCGGCGGCGCTGCGTGACAGGAATTGCCCCGTGCCATCTCCTTGCGAGCCAACGCCTTTGCCGCCCCAAATGTGTGGCTTGAGTGGCTCATAATTCAAGACACGGTGCAACAGTGGGGCGGTCAGTTCTTCCGGGCAGGCTGGCACAGCGTAGCGGTCGAAGAAAGCTTGTGCCTCTACCATCAATGCGCCTAATCGCTCGGCGTCAGATTCTTTCAACGCCTGGATAGCCTGGCTGACAATGCGCTTATTGACCGGGCCGAGCAGTTCCTGAACGCCGCGCTCGACCTCATTTTCTGCCACCGGGTAACAGCGGTTCAGCCGGTTGAGAATTTCCAGCGTATCTTTATGGCCTTGCAGATCGACAATTGCAAAATATAATTCGCTCTTCACCTGGAGTTCTTCGGTATCCAACCGGTCGCCGTCGAAAGTCATCAGCACCGGGCGGTTACCGAAGGCGCAGCCCTGGTCCATCCGTCCACAGCGTGAAGGGGTGGTGATTTCTCCCTGGTAGGCCAGCTCCATCTCGCCACGGACGGTCAATTTCAGGTCGTAGACCCGGTTGAAGGCGCGTGCGGCCAGTACACAAATTGCCGCGCTGGAAGAGAGGCCTTTCTTGATCGGTAGATCGGTGAACGTGTTATGGATCACCAATCCACGCACATGGTAGTTGGTTAACGCCTGGTAAGCCACGCCGGCGATATAGCTCCAGAAACCGCCTTGTTGAGCTTCCTCCAGTAGTGCCTTGGGCTGCATAGGGATTTCGTAAGGGCCACAGGCTTCGCCGCTGGTAGTGGTAGAACGGATGATCAGGGAAGTTGGGTGTGGCTCTACCTCAGCGTAAATGCCCTGATCGGTACCGCAGATTAACGTATAGCCCCGCTCGATCTCCGCATTCATCCGCCGGTAGCCACCCGCCCAATCTGAATGCTCGCCAAATAGACAAATCCGCCCCGGAACGAACAGTTTCATTTGTGCACTCCTTGTTTAGCCGAAGGTCCTTTGCGTGGTACACACCCCGGAAAAGTTGGTTTGATTTTGGATTCCCGCCCATTATAAACGCTTCAATCCATTCGCGGTAAGTGTTGCCAGTGGATTTTCTTTTTTGATGGGACGCGGACTGACGCGGATGAACGCGGATTCTTACCGTCATTTTGCGTGGCCGGTGCATTGCACGTGTCCTTCGTGCACTGCACCTGGGCAACTTTTATAAGCAGGCGACAAACTTTTTTCATCGCACACTCTATTGCTACTGCCAAACTGTTGACAAGGGCGCTGTGATAGAGCCGCTTTTGGTACAATTACACCCGGTGCAGCATGGCAAAAGTTGATGTCCTGGGTGTACAAATTGATCCGGTTACGCTGGACGAAATTCTGGCTTATATTGAACAGGTTATATCGAGCAACCAGCGAGCCTTGATTGCGCATACGCACGTGATGGGGGTGAACCTGGCTTATGAACAGGCCTGGCTTCGCCAGTTTTTGAACCGCGCCGATCTGGTTTATTGCGATGGCATGGGCGTCAAGCTGGGCGGGCGCATCCTGGGACACCATATCCCGCAGCGTTTTACGCTGGCAGACTGGATGGACCGGTTAGCGGCAATGGCCTGGCGGCAGGGTTACTCATTGTTCTTCCTGGGTAACCCGCCGGGCGTTGCAGCGCGCGCGGCAAGGAATCTATGCCAGCGCTACCCGGGCGTCAAAATTGTGGGTACACATCATGGTTATTTCGATAAGGCTCCGGCCAGTGTTGAGAACCAGGCCCTGCTGCGGCAGATAAACGATACCCGCCCAAATATCTTGCTGGTGGGATTGGGTATGCCTGCCCAGGAACGCTGGCTGCTGGAAAATTGGCCTGACTTGCAGGTCAATATCGCCATCACCGCCGGCGCGATCTTCGAATATGTGTCTGGTGATTTGAAACGCGGCCCGCGCTGGATGACCGACCATTACCTGGAGTGGCTGGCGCGGTTGTATATCTCGCCGCGCCGTTACGTTCGTCGCTACCTGCGCGATAACCCTCTTTTCCTCTATCGTATCTTGCGACAGAAATTTGCAGGTTGACCGGGACATGCATATCCATATCCTGCAAGCCGTCCAGCAGCATAGCCTGCGTACCAATAAAGACACCAACGGTGGTTTTGGCACGGTCAACGATTTTGGCCGCGGGCCGGCAGGTTTTTTCCTGGGGTTGTTGAAGCGCAGAACGATGAACTTTCCCGAACTGCTGCCCGCTTACGTTCATGCGATCCTGAAAGCGCAGGGTCATAGCGTAAGCTATGCGGTCAACGACCTGCACCCACAGGCTGATCTTGTGTTATTGCAAACTTCCATTGTGAATTATTCTACCGAGCTTTCCTGGGCGCGGCGCATCCGCCGCCAGCAGCCGGGTATGCGCCTGGGTTTCATTGGCGGGATGTCCGCTGCCAATCCGCAAATGTATCTGGATCAAGGCGATTTTGTGATCGTTGGCGAGGCCGAAAGCGCCCTGCTGCGGGGCGAGATCGGCGATTTCGCTGGCCTGGTGGCGGGCGATCCGCTGCCGGACCTGGATGTGTTGCCCTTCCCCGACTGGTCGCACCTGCCCGCGATCCAGGCAGGCTACGGGTTTTTACGTACTGGGCGAGGGCGTTTCCTGCCCATGCTTTCCAGCCGCGGCTGCCCAATGTCCTGCAGCTATTACTGTACTTACCCGCTGGTGCAGGGTGCGAGTTTCCGGGCGCGCACGCCGCAAAACGTGGTGGCCGAGATTGCCCATTTGCAGCAGCGCTACGCCATGACGACGGTCATGTTTCGTGACCCGATTTTCTCGCTGGATAGGACGCGGGTTGAGCGTATCTGTGAGCTCATTCTGGAGCAAGGATTGAAGCTCTCCTGGATTTGTGAAACGCATCCGCGCTGCCTGACCCCCGGCCTGGTGGCTCTGATGGCCCGCGCCGGTTGTGCGGCGGTCAAGTTGGGCATCGAGTCCGGCGACCTGGATGTGATGAAGCGATCGCGCCGTGCTGCCCCAGACCTCGACCAACAGGAAGCTATCGTACGCTGCCTGGAGGCGCATGGCATCGACGTGTTGGGCTTTTACATTCTGGGGTATTTCGACGATACGCCGGCCTCGATTGCCCGCACCCTGCAGTACGCCGAATATCTCAATACCTATGGTGCGCAATTTACCATTGCTACCCCGTATCCCGGCACGCCCTGGTATGCTGAGTTAAGCCGTCAGCCAGAGCGCTTTCAGATGGATGGCGCCCTGGAGCACTATAATCAATACCGGCTGGTGTATAATCATCCCCACTTGAGTTTTGACGACCTGGAGCGCCTGAAAAGCCAGGCCTACCGGCGTTATTATTTGCGTTGGAATTACATCCAGAAACACTTATTGCACAGACACTTGAGTTTTGTCGAACCATCGAGATCCGCGGGAACATCGTGACGAAATATGCCTGAATCTACCCCCCTGGGTATTATCTATTATGGCGATAACCTGCCCATTTTGCGTGATCTGCCCTCCGGCAGCGTCGATCTGATCTATATCGACCCGCCCTTCAATACCGGCAAGGACCAGGCGCGCACGCGCATCAAGACGGCCCGAGCTGTCGAAGGCGAAGGTGATCGCACCGGCTTCAGCGGCCAGCGTTACCAGACGATCAAACTTGGGACACAGCAATATGCGGATGTGTTTGACGATTATCTGGCCTTCCTGGCGCCTCGCCTGGAAGAAGCCTATCACCTGCTGGCTCCGCAGGGCTCACTTTATTTTCATATCGATTATCGTGAGGTGCATTACTGTAAAGTGCTGCTCGACCAGATTTTTGGGCGTGAGAGCTTTTTAAATGAAATCATTTGGGCCTACGACTATGGCGGGCGTACGAAGAAAAAATGGCCGCCCAAACACGATAATATCCTGTGGTATGCGAAAAACCCCGGTCATTACACTTTCAATGTCGATGACGTCGATCGCATTCCCTACATGGCTCCTGACCTGGTTGGGCCCGAGAAGGCCGCCCGAGGCAAGTTGCCCACTGATACATGGTGGCATACGATCGTGGCCACGAACAGCAAGGAAAAAACCGGTTACCCTACCCAGAAGCCGCTGGGTGTGATCAACCGTATCGTGCGCGCTGGCTCTAATCCTGGCGACCTGGCGTTGGATTTCTTTGCTGGCAGCGGCACCCTGGGTGCAAGCTGCCTGGAGTTGGGCCGTCGTTTCATCCTGATTGATAACAATGAGCAGGCGCTCCAGACGATGGCCCGCCGTTTTCAAGGCGTACCCGGTATCGAATGGGTCGGCTTCGATCCCTGATATAAAACAGGTGCGATGCTCTTCCAAAAGTGCATCGCACCTGCCAGCAAATACCGTTTTGCCCAGGTGCCCAGGCGCCAGAGCGCCCAGGTGCCTGATTACGGATTACCGATTCCGCTTCACTTATTTCCCAAATTTCGCCTTCAGAATATCCTCCAGCGTCGGCTGGCCGATCTCTTGCAGCTCGTAACGCACGCGCTGTGCCGGCTTGTTGATCTTGATGATCCGTTTCAGATCGATGGGTGTGCCGATGATGACCAGATCGCAATCGATGGCGTTGATAGTCTCTTCCAGCTCGCGCGTCTGTGTTTCGCCGTAACCCATGGCGGGCAGCACCTTGCCAGTGGTGGGATACTTGGCATAGGTGGCCTTGATCGACCCGACTGCATACGGGCGGGGATCGATGATCTCTGCTGCGCCGAAGCGCTGCGCAGCCACCCAACCCGCGCCATAGGCCATTTCGCCGTGGGTCAGGGTTGGGCCGTCTTCGATCACCAGCACGCGCTTACCCTGGATGGCGCTTGGATCGTCGACGAACAGCGGAGACGCAGCCTCAATAATCGTCGCTTTGGGGTTGACTGCACGCAGGTTCTCACGCACCGCGAGTACATCTTTGGCGTCGGCCGTATCCACTTTGTTGATCACGAATACATCCGCGGCGCGGGAGTTGGTCTCGCCGGGGTGGTAGCTCACTTCGTGCCCGGGGCGGTGCGGATCGGCTACCACGATTTGCAGGTCGGAGACATAGAAGGGGAAGTCGTTATTGCCACCGTCCCACAGCACAATATCCACCTCCTGCTCAGCCTGGCGCAGGATGCGCTCGTAATCCACGCCAGCATATACGATCACATCGTTATCCAGGTGGGGTTCGTATTCTTCGCGCTCTTCGATGGTACATTCATGGATATCCAGATCCTTATAATCGGCGTAGCGCTGCACGGCCTGTTTCACCAGGTCGCCGTAAGGCATGGGGTGGCGGATCGCCGCTACCCGGTAGCCCATATTGCGCAGAATCAGCGAAACACGTCGCGTGGTCTGGCTCTTGCCTGAACCGGTGCGTACCGCGCACACAGAAACTACCGGCCTGGAGGATTTGATCTGCGTGGTGTGGGTACCCATCAGTTTGAAATCCGCTCCATTGGCAAGCACCAGCGACGCCTTGTGCATCACAGTTTCATGAGGTACATCGCTATACGCGAAAACGACCTGTTCTGCCTTCAACTCTTTAATCAGCTTTACCAGGTCGCTTTCAGCATAAATCGGGATACCGGCCGGATAACGCAACCCGGCCAATTGGGCAGGATAGGTACGGCCCTCGATATCCGGGATTTGCGTGGCGGTGAAAGCCACAACCTCGTAGTCGGGGTTGTCACGAAAAGCGACGTTGAAATTGTGGAAGTCGCGCCCGGCGGCGCCCATGATGATGGTACGAATAGGGGACATACTTGTGACACTCTCCTTATTTGGAATTTTATGCAAGATGACCCGTTTGTTGGACAAAGGGGTCATCTTGCGGGACTACATAACTTCTGGCGCACAGATGGCCAGCAGGCGCAATGCGTTAGCCAGCGTCTGCCGGCTGGCCGCCACAATGCGCAAGCGCGCCCTGCGCATTGTCTCGCTCTCGGCCTGCAAAACCGGCACAGCGTGGTAGAAACTATGGAAATGATTGGCCAGATCGTAAGCATAATTGGCGATGATCAGCGGACGATATTCGTCTGCTGCCTGCTGTACGACCTGTGGAAAGCGGGAGATCAAATCGATCAAGTTGACCTCGTGGCTGGTCAGGGCATAATCGAAGCTGGCGTTTTCGGGAACGCCGCCGGCTTTCTTTAAGATGCTGTTGGCGCGCACGTGGGCGTTCTGGATATAGGGGCCGGTGTGTCCATCGAAGTTCAGCGCCGCCTCCATGTCAAACACAATATCCTTGTTGTTATCCACGGCCAGCATGGCAAAAGCCATTGCCCCCAGACCTACCTGTGAGGCTACCTCGGCGCGTTGTTCTTCGGGCAAATCGGGGTTCTTCTGGGCGATCTCGTTCAGCACTCGCCGCACGGCTTCATCGGCCACATCTTTGAACAGCATCAACCGCCCGCGCCGGGCCGACATTGCCCCTTCCGGTAAGCTGACAAAGCCATACCCCAGGTGATAGCATTTTTCGGCCTGCTTGAAGCCCCACAGTTCCAGGATTTTGAAGGTTTGCTGCATGTGCATGCTCTGGCGCACGTCAATGACGTATACCGAGCGGTCCACATGGTATTTCTCGAATTTCTCTTTGGCCAGCGCCAAGTCTTTGGTCAGGTACAGCGTGGTGCCGTCGCTGCGCAGGATAACGTTGGTGCGATATTTTTCCTTCTTCAACCCCAACTTCTCATCGATGTGCACCAGCACCGGCCCGTTGGGGCGCTCATCGTCAGCGATACCCAGGCGGATCAGCTCCTCGACAATTGCTTTCGAGGGTTCGTCCACTTCGCTTTCGAAGAACCACACGTCGATGGCGATATCTAACGTTTGCAGGATGTCGCGCAGCTCTTCAAGGCTCCACTCGCGCGTTCGCAGCCACAGCTCATGCACTTCGGGGTCACGGGCATCCCATCTGCGATACAACTCTCTTCGTTCAGCGTCGTATCCTTCCCGGCGGGCTTTTTCTTCAGGGGTTTCGTTCTCTTTGGGCTCCAACAATTGGGAGGCTTCCACGTACAGCTTGAGCAGCCACTGGCCGCGTTCGTGGATACCAGCCGGTTCCTGGCCCTGGTAAAACTTCTGATAGATCCACAGGATCGTGATCACCCCCAGGCCGATATCGCCGGGGTAAGAGGCGCGGATCGTATCGTAGCCGGCGAATTCCACAAGCCGTGCCAACGCCTCGCCCAACAGCGCGTTGCGGTAATGGCCCATATGGAAGGAATGGTGTGTATTGGGCTGGGCGTACTCCACCATCACCCGCTCCGCTTTGGGCGCGCCGCGTCCATAATCCCTGCCTTGCTCCAGGATGGTATCCGTCACACGGCGGGCGTAATCTGCAGTAGCGAAATACAGGTTCAGGTAACCCTTCACCGCCTCCACGTGGGAAAAACCCGCTGGCTTACCGAGTTGAGCGGCGACCCCGGCGGCGATCTCCTGAGCGCGCTGCGGCACCGGAGTACGTGGCCCTTCACCCTGTGGCTGGCTGCGTGCCTCCTGGGCAGCCAATTGGAAGAAAGAAGTCGAGATACCCCACTCACCAGCAAAGGGTATTGGGTTCCATTGCAACGTGCCGGGGTTGGGCAGGCCATTTTCGGCGCAATAGGCTTTGATCTGTGCTTCGATAAAGTTGCGTTCGTCGTCAAACATAGGACATATCTCGAGTGAGGGTTGGGTAGAGGATAAGCCGCCTCAGCGACTTGCCCATTATACTTGACAACCTGATTAAGAGCCTGTCTTAAAACGAGCAAAAGCGGGAGCATCACTTTAGCTCCCGCTGGCGTCTGCGCCGTTGGATGTAGGGAACTACTTTTCTAAAGCAGCCAGGCGCTTCATCAAGCGGCTTTTCCGCCGCGCAGCATTGTTCTTGTGCAAAATACCCTTCTCGGCGGCCTTATCCAGGGCGCTGATCGCCAGTCGAGTAGCCTCTGCGGCTTGCTCCTGGCTGCCATCTTCGATGGCCAGTTGGGCTTTCCTGATGAATGTGCGGGCGCGCCCGGCGTATACACGATTGCGCACGCGGCGCTTTTCGTTCTGCTTATTGCGCTTGATCTGAGACTTAATGTTAGCCAACGTACTCCTCCAAAAATCTAATCCTTCAGGTTCACGGCTTGCTATTTTACTTGAAGCAGGCGGTTTTGTCCAGCATTTAGAAGGCTCCTTTACCACTCAATACCACACCAATCGTGCGCAAGAGGATGTACACATCCAGTAAGACTGAAAAATTCTGTACGTAATACAGGTCATCTTTCGTATTCAGGTGCATCGGGCGTTCGCTGCGCCCGTTAACCTGCCACCAGCCTGTCATTCCCTGCGGCACTGCAAAGCGCTGCCGTTGCCAGGCTTCGTATTCTGCAACCAGTTCGGGCAGTTCCGGGCGCGGGCCGACCAGGCTCATCTCGCCTTTGAGTACGTTGAACAATTGCGGCAGTTCATCCAGGCTGCTGCGGCGCAGCAGGCGACCCAGGCGGGTAATGCGCGGATCGTCTGCTCGTTTGAGAATACGCTGACCGTTCTCATCTGCCTGCTCGATTGCCTGTCGCAGCCAGTGTTCGGCGTTCATGTGCATGGTGCGGAATTTGTACATCTGAAAAAGGCGCCCGTTTTCTCCCACCCGCGTCTGGCGAAATAGCGCTGGCCCCTGGCTTTCCAGGCGGATGGCTAAGGCAATCAGCCCCATCAACGGTATTGCCATCGGCAGTAGTAACAAAGTGACAAGCAAGTCGAAGGCCCGTTTCACCATGCGCTGGCCTTCGCTCAATGCCGGGGCTCGCAGGTCGATCATCGGAATGCCGGCAAACTCCTCCACTGCGGCTTTATGCAACGCCAGCCGGAAGTAATCTGGAATGACCCATACCCTGACCGGCAGGCGATGCAATTCGCCCACCAGTTGGTCGGTGAGACGGTAGGCATGCTGGGGTAAGGCAATCACCACGTCATCGATTTGCCTGGCCTGCACAACTCCGGTCAGATCGCTCAATGGCCCCAGGATTTCAGCTTGCATTTTGCGTCGCGCCATGTGATTGTCCAGAAAGCCAGCCACGCTCAAATTCAAATAGGGGTTGGCAGCGATCTGCCGTTCCAACTCACGCCCTGCCGGGCTAAAGCCGATGATTAATACCTGCCGCTGGCGCCCCAGCCTGTGCTGCCCGGGGCGGAAGACCTGGCGAGCGGCCGCTCGCCAGGCTAACATTCCCAGATACGTGATGACTACAAAGGTTACAAAGAGCAATCGCGAGACCTGTCGATACGACAGGTACAGCGTTCCAGCCAGTGAGACTGCCGCCACCAGCGATGCCAGAGTCAGGTTGGCGAATTCGTCGACGCCGCGCAGGTTGCGCCGTCCGTCATAGACTGCAAAAATCAACAGGATTGCCACCCACTCTGCCGCGGCGATCAGGTAAACCATGCATGGCGTAGGGATGAGGTAAGGATATTCTGCGGCGAAAGGTAAAAAGCCCAGCCGGGGTCGTAAGTGGGTCGCAACTGCCAGCGCGGCCATGACCAGCGCAGCGTCCAATGCAATGGACAGCAAAGCGAAATTGACAGAAAAACGGCGGAACAAGTTCGACTCTACCGCTGGTTTACAGCGGTTATTTTAGCCAGCAGTTCATCTCGCATGGCAATCGAAACCGGATCGGATGCGTTGTAGAGATTGTCCAATTCGTCTGGGTCCTTATCCAGGTCATACAATTCAAACGTGTCTGGGTAGCCGCTATAGCCGAAAGTGTAGATCAGCTTGTGCTGCGCCTTGATCATGGCGATCGTGGCTTTGCGCAGTGGAGCGTTCTTGGGATTTTCCTTCGCTTCTACCACATACACCGGGCGGTCAGCCTGTATGTTGGAAGAGTCGGACAATGGCAGCGGCAGTCCTTCACACTGTTCTGGGATCGGCAAGCCCACGATCTGGCACAGCGTGGGCAGCAGGTCCACGTTGCTGGTAGGCGTGTATACGTCTCGCCGCAGTGATTGCCCGGGGCTGGAGACCAGCAGGGGAACACGGATAATGGGCTCGTACAGGGTAGGGGTATTGTGCGTCAATATGCCGCGTTCGAACATTTCACCGTGATCTGACGTCACCAACAGGAAGGTATTATCCAGCATGTTTGCTTTTTGCATGGCGTCGAAGAGGCGGCCAAACTCTGCATCTACGTAGGCGATGGTTTCATCGTAAAGGCGCCGTTCAGCATTCAAGCTTTCCTGCGAATAGCCCTCGGAAAAGAAATGAGCTGGTTTGCGGGTGGGCTCCCATCCGTCCTTGAATTGATCGATGAACTCGCGCCGCGTCGCGTAGGGGTGATGGGGTGGAAACAGGTGCACATAGCCCATAAATGGCCGGGGTGCATCGTCGATCTGTTGCTGCAACCAGTCAATCGCATCTTCTAAAGTAAAGTACATGAATGCCGGCGGAGATTCGAGCGAGAAGCGTGAAATCTCTCTGGGAAAGCGTTCGCGGAATGGCTTTTTGAATGAATAACGCAGATAAAGCCTTTTGAGATTATCCAACGGCGACAGGAACAATGACCCGGATGGATAGGTGATATTCCTGAACAGCAAATTCTCTGCTTCGAGGCCCAGTGAATAATCCGCAGCAAATAATCGATCGACGGACGAATCGTTGGCCAGGCAAAGTTCGGATATCGGTATGAGCTGGCGAATCGAGTCTCTGAACTGGTTCAGCAGGACAAAAGCAAGCGGGTTATGCGTGTAGGAAAAAGTGTGATAAAGTTGTGCAAGCGGGCTAAAAAGATTGGAAGGTGTGGAGGCAGTATTTACCGAACCCAACAACTGGTAAGCATGGTGTGTCCACGGATAAGTCCCCGTGAGCAAGGAAGCCGTTCCCGGCGAGGTAAAATTGCCTCCCGCATAATGGCGGTGAAACACGGTTGCCTGGCGCGCAAAGCGTTCGAGGTTGGGTGTCGTATTGCGAGGATACCCGTAAAGGGAACAGTTAGTTGCCGAGAAAGCGTCGAAGACAAGGATCAAGATATTTGGCCGGGGATGGGAATGATTGAACAGGCTTGAAAATCCTGTGCTGGATGAAGCCGGCCAGTCTGCCAACGGCCAGTCTGCCAAGATGAAGGGTGCCAATGCCAGCAGCTTGATAAAGTTGCGCCGGTGGATCGGATTTTTCTCCATAAGACTCATTATAGCAAATTGCGCACGATTACGATCAATATACCGAGCAGGTCAGCGAACAGGAAGACGGCTGAAGGGATGACAAAACGCTCGGCTGTGTTTTGCAGCCATTTTTCAAATCGGTGAGAGCGGTGCAATAATGCAGAAATTCCCCCTGAAGCGGCCAGGTAGGTGATTCCCCAGAACAAAGCAGGCAGCCAGATGGTAGAAAGGCTGAGTTGAGTGCCTTCGCTCGTGTTTACTGTCCCGGCTCGTTCTCTCCAATTCCAGAAATGAAACATAATGAACCAAAGGGTAGTGGTCGAAACCAGGACAAAGCTTTGTGCAGTGAAACGGCTTAAGAACCAGCGCCTGGGCAGTATTACGGCGATGAACACGATAAAGGCGGTTGCCAGGGCGGTTTCCAGGAGAGCAAATGCTAACACATAGGCCAGGATGCCGGCCACGTCCGAGAGTTTATAGTGCATCAAGTAAGCAGGGAGCTCATGGGAGAAAATAAATAGCGCCCAAATGTTAACGGGAAACGCGCAGATTGCCAGGGCAGAGATCAATTCGCTTTGGGATGGTAATCGAGCCGGCTTCAAAGTTTCTCCTGAATCTCGTGGGTGAGTATACCTTACCTGTACCTCACGTGCAAGAAGGACGTCACTTGAAGTGATATAATTTGAAGGTAAGCCTTTTATGATGGATACCACCCCAGAAAGATTATAATTTTCCCTAAAGTATGGCGATCACCAGTAACGAGTTAAGTGAGCGAGAACGTGAGATTTTGCGTCTTGTTGCCCAGGGGGCGAGTAACAAGGAAATTGCTCTTCAGCTTTCGATCAGTGCAAATACGGTAAAAGTGCACCTGCGGAATATCTTTGCTAAAATTGGCGCCCGTTCTCGCACCGAAGCTGCAATGTATGCTGTCCATGCTGGCCTGGTCGCGCGGGCCGTTATGGCCGAGGAAGATGTTGAGAAATCCGAGGATGATGGTATATCCTCGTTGCCCGAGTCCGCACCTGTGATCGTGCCGGTCTCTCAGGCGCCAGGCGAGCGTCACTTGTGGTTCGTTGCAAAATGGCCTCTGGTGCTTTTGTTTGTTTTGGTGTTTGTTTTAGGCCTTTACGTGATCTGGTCATTGCGCCAGCGGAATAACGAAGCCCTGGCGATTGCCTCTGCCGAGAACGCTTTGCGTTGGAAAAGCCTTGCGCCTTTGATCACGCCGCGCGCTGGATTGGCGGCCGTGGCTTACGATGGTTTCATCTACGCAATTGGCGGGCGAACATCCGGTGGGGCAACCGGCGTTGTGGAACGTTATGACCCGGCAAAAGATACCTGGCAGGCGCTGGCCGAAAAACCCGTGCCTGTGCATGAGATCAGCGCCGCGGTGGTGGCCGGGAAAATCTACGTTCCTGGCGGCAGGTCGGCATCGGATCAGGTCACGGATGCTTTGGAGATTTATGACCCGCGTTTGGATCAATGGACACAAGGCGCACCGATGCCCAAAGCCCTCAGCGGTTATTCCCTGGCCTCTTTTGAAGGCATGCTTTATTTATTTGGGGGCTGGGATGGTGAAAAATATGTTACCGATGTATACCAATATGATCCGGACACAGCCACCTGGCTCGAAAAATTGCCGCTGCCTTCACCACGTGGCTATGCTGGTACAGCGGTCGCCGGGCGCAAGATATTTATCCTGGGTGGGTTTGATGGAAGGCAGCCCCTTACAGATAATTTGACCTATTCACCCGATCTGGATGCGGAGAATGCGAGCCCCTGGGATCGCGCATCGCCCCTGCCCGCAGGCCGTTATGGCATGGGTATTTCCGGTATGGCCGAAATTGTCGAAATAGCCGGCGGCATCCAGGAAGGAGATGACCACCTGCTTGCCTGGACCTATCTTCCGATCAGTGACACCTGGCAGGCGTTCAGAATCAGCGACGGGTCCAGTCCTTTGTTTCCAGGGAGCGCCAGCCTGGGGAATTTCTTCTACATCCTTGGTGGGCAGATTGATCATCATCCTAGCAATCAAAACCTGGCCTACCAGGCAATCTATACCGTGTCTTTTCCCATCGCCCGCTGAAGCCAGGTTCTGTTTTCATAGCGGGTTTTCTTTAATGCACAAAAATTGCGGGTGAAATATCTTCACCCGCAATTTTTGTGTATCGTCAATGTACAACCTTCTACGGTTGGACGGGCAGATCCTTATAATCCAGGTCACCCAGGTCGGTTGTTTGGCCTGCTTCGGCAACAAAGAGCAGCTCTGTGCCGGCTTTGTCCGGCATATGCAGCAGATATTCTGTCATCACGGTATCCAGCACCAACCCATACTTGCCAGGGGGGACGTTAGAAAATACAAACCTACCTTCACGATCCGTGTATGCTCTCGGCGAGGAAAGTATACTGAGCGCGGCCATCAACTCCTGCCCTTTCTCGTCCTTTTTAACCTCTGCCAGATAGAGAATCGCGTCAAAAGCAGGTTTACCATCGCCTAACAATCTGCCGGTAATCACACCGGTGTCTTTGCCTGGCGCCGGGATCGGCCCAGGCGTAGCGACGCCCTCGATAACGCTGCCTCCCGGATACGGAGTCGAATTGCTGGTCTCTCCCGCATTGGGGTATGGGTACGGGCTTGATGCCCCGGGTTCCGGGTAGGCGGAGGCATGGAGCGGCTGTATTGCCGGAGGCTGCGTCGGGGCAGGCGTAGAGCTTGAGCCGCTGGCGCATGCGCTGGCGCCGATCAGGAGTATGGCGATAAGAAGAGATAAATACAAGGGCTTCATAGTCGGTTATCGAGATATCCTAAAAATAGTTCAAAAGGGGTGACTCTCAGGTCACCCCTTTTGAAATTCAGGGTCTGAGTAGAATACCTGGGTTACGGCGTAATTGCGTTGTACACCATGAAGAAGTCGGTGTTGCCAGTCGTCTTGAGCTGGTTGACGATGCCGACGATCTTGTTCTCGGCTCCGCCGCTGGCCGTGCAGGTACCGGAGCCAACGTATCCGTTGGCGATCTGATTCAGTTGGGTCCCACCAAGCGTGTCACCCGGGGCAATGGTTCCCGATACCGTGTAGGTGCTGGTACCGGTGAAGGTGCAGTTGACGGTGGTGGAGCTGCTGCCAACATTCTGAATGTTGAAGCCAGTGTACCAGCCGCTGTTGCGGTCCATGATCAAGGGCAGGATGACCTGGGAATTGGCCGTCGCCGGGTCAAAGGAGTTGTAAGCGCCACCCTTGGCCTGGGGAGCTACGCTGAGGAGCTGGTTGACGATTGCCACCAGGGGCATATTTGCAGAGTTGGAGGTCACTTTTGCATTGCCGATGAACTTCTGGCCGGGCGTGCAGGTGCTGCCGGCAACCCCGGTGCTACTGAAAGCGGTAAACGCAAATTGGGCGCCTTTGCCAGCCTGGATGGTGTGTGTCTCGGTGCAGGTCGTGCCTGCGCCGCCAACGGTGCGGGGCGTATACGTAACCGTTACATCTGTGTTCGAGGCACCAGTGTTCTGAATCTGCATACCGGTGCGCCAGCCGGCGTTGTTTTCCTGGACCAATGGGATGTAAGGAGTGGTAGAACCGCTGCTAAAGCCATTGTACGCAAAGATGATCGAGGGGTTTTCTTCGATCACGGTGATTACAACCGGCTGGTCGCTGGTCACGATTGCGGAGAAGACGGTCGCCGAGTGCGTCTCAGTGGCCTGGTCAAACGTTGTCGACGCGCCTGCACCAAGATTCATCTTGGAGTTGGCTGCGCCGTCGGAGTAACCGACCGTAATATCAGCATCGGCGTTGCCGGCATTTTGAACGTTGAACCAGGTGTTGTAGCCGCTGTTGTTCTTCATCAGGGTGGGCAGGTAAACGGTCGTGGCGCCCGAAGATGCTCCGGTATACGAACCGCCGGAAACGTTAACGCCGCCGGTGTAGCCGAGCACGTTCGACGTGGCTGCAATCGGGGTCGTGGATGAAACGATCACTGACCCATTGAACCCTGCTGCAACTGCGTTCAACGGGAAGAAGCTGTAATAACCGTTCCCGCTGATCGGCTGGGTGGTGGAAGTGTTGACACCGCCGTTCAGGTTGTAGAAGGTCAGCGTAACCGAAGCGTCGGAAGCGCTCAGGTTAAGAACACGGATACCCGAAGTGTAAGAGAATGCGCCGGCCGATGCACCTGGCGCAACCCCTAACGCAACGATAGCGAGAGCAAGAACGAGCATAATGCGGAATGTTTTCATTGTTCCTCCAAAATTGAAATATGTACTCTGATATCTGTTCGCTTACGGACTGCATTATAGGGGATACGGGGGAGGTATAGCAATACCTCGTTTGGATTAAATTGCCCTGTCCGTCGAGATGGCGTTGATTCTCGTTCAGGCAGGTGGATTAAAACCACTAACCCAAAAGGATTAGTCGCGCTTCGAGAGCATCCTGAAGGATGACCAGAGGGATGCCCAGACAACATCAAACAGGGTAAACAAAACCCGTTGTAGGACGACGACTACGACTGCAATGGATGATGGCATCATGTTGGACAAAAGCAGGCTCAGGCCGATCTCTGTAACGCCCAGGTTGCTGGGCAAGACCAGGAACATCGAAGAGATTAGCCCGACCACTGCCCAACTCCCAATAACGTAGCCGATTTGTTGGATGGGTAGATCATAAATTGTGCTGGCAATTGCAAAGCAGCAAAGGCCTCCTATGATCCACTGCAATGCGTATGAAAATAACCAGCCAAAGAAGACATAGATGCTGATTTGGGGTACTTCTAATTTGAGCAGTTGAAACAGCCAGGCGACAAATTTGGGGTGAACGAGAACTGCCAGTAATAGTAGAAACGCCGCTCCAAGGAGGATTGGACTGATGTGGTAAGCTACCAGAATCTTGATGGAGAATAGATAGCTGATCAGGATGCTTGCCATGAAGATGAGCGCATGCTCGATTCCGCTCGCCAGAGTGACCAGCCGGAAAGCGATCCCCTGGTCCTGATAGAGGAAACCTCGCCCGGCGATATACCAGAGCGTTCCGGGTAAGCGTTTTGTCAGGTTCGAGATCATATAGTGTTGTAGATGGGTGAGATAACCGGTCTTATTGCCAAGCGTGTTTAAAATCCATCCCCAGTTGACAGATGCCTGGAACAACGTCAGGCTGTACAGGATAAAGGCGATCACCAGTGGAAGGGGGCGTATTTCCCATACGTGTTCAACTAATACATCTCTCTGCCGGTACAATAGATATCCCAGCACGAGAATCGTAATGAGGATAAACGGCAGGGTCACCGCAATTTTATAAAACCCTTGCTTGAAAGGGGTGGTGGGCGTTGCATCCGCCTTCATCCGCTGGAAGCCAAAAGATCGTTTCATGATGCTGTCATTTCTTCAATGCTGCCAGGGTCATATATGGCCCCTGGAACAGCCTGCCGCTAAAAAAGAACAGGGGCGTGCTGGCCAATTTAGCCATTGGATGGTTGAGTATCTTTATGATGATCCTTCGCTTTGATGGTGCAACCCCGCGATCCACCAACCAGAATCCTGTGCTTAGCACAAATTTCGGATAACTTCCGTAGTAGGTGGAGATTTTTTTGCTGGCAAAGCCGGCAAGGTCTAATGTCTTAATCAATGTGTGTCGGCTAAAGACATACAGGTGTCGAGGTGCGTCCAGCCCTGCCCAACACCGGCCGAAGAAATGGGCATCCAGGCTGTCCAGGTTAGGCACCCTGAGTACAAGCAGCCCTTGATGTTTCAGGATGCGATGGATTTCACCGAGGCTCGCGACCGGGTCGTGCAGGTGCTCCAGCACATCCCATAAAGTAACCACATCGAAAGATTGGTCGGGGTACCTGGCTTGCTCCAGCGTGCCTCTGAAAACGTTCAATCCATACTGGCTTGTAGCAACCTCGGCGGCATATGAGCTGATTTCGACCCCCTGGACCTCCCATCCGGGATACTGCTGCATGCCGTTCAGGAATATACCCGTTGCGCAGCCGACATCCAAGAGGTCGCCGGACTTTTTATACTGGATGACAAACTGGCAACGCTTTCGTACCCCGTAATCGATGGCCCTGGATAACAGCCATGATTTTTTAACGGTGCGTTTGTTGTCTGAATTATACGAATCATATTCTGCAGGATAATGATCCAGCATTTCATCCGGCGTAAAACGCGGGTTCTGGTAGACAAGGCCGCATTGCTGGCATTTTACCAGGGTGGTTTGTATTTCAAAACGCTGCAGCAAATAGTCCGGCAATGTATAATATTCTTTTGTATCAGAAGAGCCGCACAGATTACACTTTATAAATTCCATAACATTGTTCTTCTCTCGGGCATGATTCGTGCATGTGCTTGCCTCAGCCCAAATGTTGGTTATCCTCGGTTCAGTGTGGCCTATCGAATAACCGGCTTGCGCCATCCATCTATCCACCCCGTGATCAGCGGTTTGAGCAGGTCTTTCTCATGGGAAAAGATGCTCTTAACGCAATCACTCAATAGCCGTGCGCACAGGTAAAACACCATGATCGGCCACTGGATTCCTCGGGCGTTCTTGCGGGTATAGAAAACCATATTTCGAGTATACAGATATCGCTTCCGCGGGTAATCTCGATTCGCCGTGAGCGAAACCTTATGCCAGATCTTTGCCCGGGGGATAACCGCGATCTGAAATCCCTTCCGGCGCGCCCGGTAACAGAAATCCACTTCTTCCCAATAAGCAAAAAAACCGGGATCGAAAAGGCCGATTTGCCGGTAAATATCCCTGTGAAGGAACATGGCGCAGCCGCTGATAAAATCCACCGGTAGTAGATCCGGCAGGTTATCCGGCAAAGTTCGACCCTGGTACAGGTTTTCCCCTAAAAGCGACCCTGGAATTCGCTTTGCTCCCATGTGCCAGATGATTTGGGGATTGGCAAAATAATAAATTGCCGGCGAGAGGATTTTGTAGTCAGGATGATCTCGGATTGCCTGCTCGATGCGCTCCAAGAAATCGGGGGCGACGCACGTATCATTGTTGAGCAAAAGCATCCATTCGGCCCCCAATTCGAGCGCCAGCCTGGCGCCCTGGTTGTTCCCTTCGGCAAAGCCCATGTTTTGCTGATTTTCGATGATATGCAAATCATTCCCAAAACGGTTGCGGATGGCGTCCACAGAGCCATCTGTCGAACCGTTGTCTACCA
The DNA here is from genome assembly GCA_964595435.1 of uncultured Anaerolinea sp. Classification (GTDB taxonomy): domain Bacteria; phylum Chloroflexota; class Anaerolineae; order Anaerolineales; family UBA4823; genus RBG-16-57-11. The sequence continues at coordinate 34,262 of CAZQQJ010000054.1, forward strand.
GGATCACCTGTTTTGGAGAGACGCCGGCCTCAGCCAGGGAGTTGATCGTGTACAGCGTATCGTCTCTAAGGTTGAGATTGAGAATAATAATCTTCAAGTTTGGCAGCATGAACGTAACCTCTTCGCCCCACTTTCCCCAGCCAGCCCGGGCGCCCTGCTATTATACATCATCGGCACGATCTTTCTGGCCGCAGGACAGGTTGATTTAGCAGTTGCGCTTCTTCTGTATTTGCTGTGGCAGGTGGCAGGTCGAAAGTTGTTCAGAGCCTTTATAATAATGGCATGAAAATCGCTTTTATCCTCTCCTCTCTGTGGCTTTCCGGCGGTGTCCGGGATATCGTGGAACATACCAATCGTTTGATGCAGTGTGGACATACCGTGTCGATCGTTATCCCTTTCGGCACCTTTGACCGCGATATGGCCGCGGAAATTGACCCGCGCGTTGCCATCCTCCAGGCAAAAGCCAACCGTTCGATCACCTCCCCGAAGGTCAATTTGCTCGAAAAAGCGTTGCTGAGCTGGAGCCTGGCCTGGAATACGCCTCGCTCGGACGTTATCATTTCTACCCACAGCACGACGACCATCGCCGGTTTTCTGGCAGCGCATGTCTTGCGCAAGGGTAGGCCGGTCTGGTATTACCAGGATTATCTGGAAATGTTCCTCGATCGCCCGCTGGAAAGCTGGCTGGTAAAGCATGCGTTGCGCTGGCACGCCAAAGCCCTGGTATTGTCTCACGACTCGAAAGCTGAACTGGAAAGATACACCCCTGGTAAAGAAGTGGTGGTCACCGGCGCGGGCCTCAGCCACGCCGAGTTCTATCATCCTCTGCCGGCGGAGGAACGCCGCCAGCTAAATGATGGGCGAAAACGCTACGTTTTATTCCTGGGCGATATGCGCCCAAGAAAAGGCCTGTATGACTTTCTGGAAGCCGCCCGCCTGGCGCTGCGCGAGATCCCCGATCTTCATCTGTGGATTGTATCCAAGGAGGATTGCAATATTCAGAGTGACCTGCCGTTTGAGTACATCTATCGCCCCTCGCGCCGGGATCTGGCTCGCCTGTATGCCTCCTGCGACCTGTATGTAGCTGCATCCTGGTGGGAGTCTTTTGGTTTTCCCCCGCTCGAAGCGATGGCCTGTGGCGCCCCGGTGGTGATGACCGATTCGCGCGGCGGGCGTGAATATGCTCAACCTGGCGAAAACTGTTTGATGACTCCGCCGCGTGACCCTGCCGCCCTGGCAGAAGCCATGCTTCAGGTGTTGAGAGATGAGCGACTGGCTGCCCGGCTGCGCCAGAACGGTCCTCTCACTGCTGCGAATTTTACCTGGGAAGCCGCAACCGATCGTTTCGAAGCGGCCTTGCAGGGGCTATTCTAAGCGGCCAATTGCCAGGTGCTTTCCTGTGAAAATCCTTTTCCTCACCGGTCGCGAATTGACTTACACCCGCAACGACGTACTGCTGCGCGCTTTCCGCCGGCTGGGCGAGGTGGATGCGCTGGGAGTGGACCGCCGGCCGGGATCGCTGCTGGCCAACAGCCTGCGCCTCTCGCTCCAGGCCATGCCCAGGCTGCGCCGCCAGGAGTATGACCTGGTGTTTGTCGGTTTCTACGGTCACCTGCTGATGCTGGCGGTCGGCCCGCTGGCGCGTCGCCCGGTGCTGTTCGATGCTTTCGTATCTACCTATGATACCCTGATCGAGGATCGCCAGGTGAGCGGGAGCGCCTCGTTGCTGGCCTGGAGCGCCAGGGCATTGGACCGCCTTGCTTGCCGCCAGGCCAGCCGCGTGCTGCTGGATACGCCCATGCATGTGGATTACTTTGTCGAGCAATATCACCTGCCTGCCCGCAAGTTTGCTTCTTGCCCGGTGGGGTGCAATGAAGACATCTTCTACCCACGGCACGCAGCAGCGGTTCAAGACCGGCCGGCACGCGTCACGTATTATACATCCTATCTGCCGCTGCACGGCGTGGAGACCGTGGTGCGCGCCGCCGCCCTGTTGCGCTCCGCCCCTCTCCACTTCCGGGTGATCGGCAGCGGGCAGACCTACGCGCAGGTCCGCTCGCTGGCAGATGCGTTGAGACTGGACAATGTTGACTTCGTTCCGGTGGTCCCGCTAGAACGCCTGCCCGAAGAGATCGCCGCCGCCGATATTTGCCTGGGCGGGCACTTTGGCGCTTCGGCGAAGGCCGGGCGAGTGGTGCCGGGAAAAATTTATCAGTTGTTGGCCATGGCTGCGCCGATCATTGCAACGACCACGCCGGCAAACCTGGCCCTGCTGCGCCACGCCGAATCCGCTTACCTGGTGCCTCCCGGCGATCCGCCCGCCCTGGCGGAAGCGATCCGGGTTCTGCTGGCGGATGGAGGCCTGCGCCGCAGCCTGGCCCAGGGGGGGCGCGAATTGTACCAGGAACAGTGCAGCGAGGCGGTCATTACCGCCAGGCTGCGCCAGGTCCTTGCTGATCTGTCTTGACCGACTTATGGATTGCCCTTCGATGGAATAATCTCAAACACCCATACCCGGTCTTCGTGGTACACTGCCCGGTAGTGCGCGCTGGCCTGCAAGGCAGCCGGTTCGAGCAGCGACTGTGTTGAGTTGACGCGCCCTTGCTGTTGGCCGATGTATACATGCGTTACGCCGCGTTTGGCGAACATGTGCAGCGTCTGCGGATCATCGATGCCCCTGGCCTGGATAGCCGCCGTCAGGGCATTTACCCACTCCCGGTAAGCGGGGCGTGGCCCCTGTTCAGATGTATAGGGCAACGGCGGCAGGGTGGTCAGGCGGTGGGCGAGCAGCGGCAGCCACCAGCCGCCATCCGAGCCGACGATGGCCGAGTCGCCATAGGCGAAGAACGAATTGACCAGCAGGCGGCTTTCCCCTGGCAGGTTGGCCTCGATCCAGCGCGCCGCACGCTGGTCGGCTGGTGTGGCCAGGCTGTGCACCGCAATCTGGATATCCTGGCGGCGCTGCTGCGCTCCCCAGGCGCCAGCCAGCAGGATCAGTATGGTCAGTGTGGCAGGTAACAGCCAGGCCGGAACCTTCATTTTGCGAGTTGCCGGCAATCTACGCAGTGAATGAAGAGTCCAGGCGCAGGCCGGGGCGGCAACCAGCGTCGCCGGCAGGTAGATCGAGATCAGTACGGCGAAATTGGTCAGCGCTCCTGACCCGGGCAGCCCAAGCCACTGCGGATTGGCCGCCAGCACGACCAACCACCACCACAACAGAATGAGCGCCATTTCCCGGTTGCGCCGCCATAATCCCCATCCGATCCAGACCGGCAGTGAAAGCCAGGCCAGATATGGCAGGTAGCGATATAGCTCCCCAGGTGCGTTATATGCCTGGGCTGCCTCGGATAACTGGGCCGGCAACGTGGTGACCTGATGGCTGAAGATGGTCATTACCTGGCCGGCAAAAATATGGACCAGCCAGGGCAGAAAGAGCAGCGCCGCGCCGCTGCCCGTCCATAACATTTGCTTTGCCAGCGCGCGCAGCGGCAGCCGGCGCAGGTTCAGCAGGGCGAAAGCCGCATAGAACAACAACGCAAAGACCAACATGCGGTAGTGCGTCAAGCCCAGCCCGCTCAACGCCAGCCAGACCGGTATAATCGCCTTGCGCCTGGGCAGCGGCTTTTCCAGCACGGACCAGATCAGGTACATTGTTACGGGTAGAATGGCCAGCCCGGCCAGTTGCGTGTAACGCCCCCAGTTCGTATAGCTCATGGGCATTGGCGAGAGAAGCCCTGCCAGCAGCAGCGCCGCCAGGGCCGTCCAATGGCTGCGCTGGATGCGCATCGCCAGGGGGACCAACGCAATGATCGCCAGCCCGTTCACGATTTGCCCGGTGTACAGCACCGATTGGGGCAAGCCCATTCCACTGACCCAATGGTAGGCGGCTGCCAGCGTGTGAAAACCGAAATGGTAGGTGAAAGTGGTCAACTCGGCGTAGGGCCGCCAGGAGTCGAACAGCCCGCCGTGATCCACCAGCAGTTGCGCCATTACGGTGTGCTGGTAACTATCTCCCCACATCGGTATCGCTAGGTTGCGCACCACCCACAGGCGCACGGCGAAGACCAGGCCCAACAGCAGCACCAGCGCTACATCGCAAATCTTGATATCAGAAACCCTGAGGGTCTTTAAGACCTTCAGGGTTTTTATGCGCCAACCCATCGCGAGCAGCCCGCACAGCGGCGGCAGCCAGGCATACAACGGCCCCAGGTGCAGCCCGGCCAGGTCGCTCCATAAGAACAACAGCGGGTACAGCGCCAGGCTCAATCCGCCGGCCAGGCCAAGTTTTTCGATCCAGTAAAGCCGTTCCCATCCTGGCCAGAGCCAGGCCAGCAGCGCCCATCCAGGGATGATAAACAGCCAGACGCCGGCCAGCAGCCAGCCTATCCAGCGCATGCCCTCCGCCAGCAGCCCGGTGTACAGCATGGCGGTGTGGTATGAAAGCCCGAAGGTGAGCTGTGCATCCTGGGCCTGGCCGGCGCGATAGAGCGCCCCGTTCAGGTAATTGTCTCCCTGGCTCGTGCTAACTTTCAGCGTGCCAGATCCGTTCAATTCCAGCAGGGCGTAATAGTTCGATTGGTTCGATGCCTCCAAGGGAGCAAAGCTGAAGCGGTAAAAAGCCGGGCGAGTGATGCGCCCGGCTGGCAGCACAGAGCGGCGCAGGTCGCCGGCATCCTGCGGGCTGGCGCGCAGGTGAAAGATAATCTCCCCGGCGCCTGTCGAGCCAGGGTTATCCAGGTATACCCATACGCCTTGTAAACCGTCGTAGTGAGCGGTGAAGGTTTGCCCCAACGGGCTGCCTGGGCTGAGGATTACCGTCCCATCCTGCACCATTTGTTCCGGCTTTTCGGACGAAGGCATGCAGCCCGTCAATCCCAAAGCCAGCGTCAGAAGGATGAGCGCGAATTTCCACCCGCTAATCCTTGCGATCATCAGGCTCATACCGGTCGTCCACCTCGATGCGCCGGATCCGGTAGAGCATCTCCTCCAGGATCTTGCGATTGGCCGCGGTCAGGTCGGCCAGCAGACCGATCAGCGCCACCTGGAAGCCGACGATGAGCAGGATGGCTGCCAGGATCACCGACTGCACGTGCCCACCGCCCTGGCCAATGAAAAAGAAATATAGAAAACGGATTGCCCAATACAGCCCGAACAGGATCATTGCTGCGCCCACCGTGGTGAACACGCGCAGCGGGCGGTACAGCGTATAGGCGCGCAAGATGGTGGAACCCGAAAAGGCCAGGTATTGCGGGATGCTTTTGATCAGGCGCGACGGGCGCGTTTGCGGGTTGGTGCGTACCGGCACATACGTCACCGCCAGGCCGCGGTTGCCGGCCTGGATCAACGTCTCCAGCGTGTAAGAATACTCGCTCAACACCAGGGTGCGCAGGGCTGCTTCGCGGCTCAGGGCGCGGAAACCGCTGGTGGCATCGGGGGTCCTTACTCCCGATGCCTGCGCTACCACCCAACTGCCCAGCCGTTGCAGCAAGCGTTTGGTAGGCGAAAAAGCATCCAGGCTGGCCACGCCGCGGTCGCCCACCACCAGGTCGGCCTGCCCTTTCAGCACTGGATCGACCAGGCGTTGGATGTCATCTGCCTGGTACTGGTTATCGGCGTCGGTGTTTACGATGATGTCCGCGCCGTGCTGCAGACAGGCATCCAGCCCGGCGGTGAAGCCGGCCGCCAGGCCGCGATGCGGGTTCAAACGGACCACGTGGTGGACCCCGCATTCCAGGGCTGTCTGTGCAGTAGCATCCTGGCTGCCGTCATCGATCACCAGATATTCGATGCAATCCACGCCGGGCAATTGCTTTGGCAGGGCCTGGATGGTAGCGGGTAAGGTATTTGCCTCGTTGAAACAGGGAATCTGGATGATTAATTTGATGGGTTGATGGCTCATTTAGCAGATTTCTTGATGAGTGGTAAATAGATGCTGGGTGGCCTCAGGTTGAAAGCGCCTGTGCCGATCCAGTTTCCCGCCCAGTCGTAGATTTGAGCGTAGAAAGCGCCCCCGAAGAAATTAGGGAAATGGCTCGTGTCGGCGTCATAGTTCCAGCCGTCGCTGCCGTCCCAGTCCTCGCCGAGGGTAATCCATCCTCCGGTCAGCCAGTCGGCGGCGTGCCACTGGAAGACCACGTGGCCGACTCCGCTCTGCGCGTCGCTGGCGGAAACTTGCAGCCGTATCGGCCCGCTGGATAGGCCCTGCCCGGTGACCGGGTACACGAACTGGCCGGTCGGGTTTCCGCTTTCGGCGGTCAGCAGCAGGGTATAGGTATAGTCTTCTCCGCCTGCGCCGGGGTGGTTCCAGGCGCGCACTTTCAGGTAATACGTTCCATCCCGCGGCAGCCGGTAAGCGGTCCACGAATCGGAACGTTGGTAGCGCACCTGGTCGTCGTTTTCGGCCAGCACCGAGCGCCCGTCGCTATCCAGCATGAAGAGATACGTGTCCAGCGGCGACCCATCCACCTGGGCGCGCGTCCATGCGCCCACCTGGTCGCCGGCGTTGCCCTGGAATCTGTAATAATCTACGTCGCCGTTGGGGCACAGGGCTGCGCTGGTAGTGCTGCCATAACTGATCAGAGTGGCCTCTGCCGGGCTGTTATCCGCATCGCTGCACGCCGGCGGCGGCTCGTCGCTGATGCTGAAATCGTCGATAAACCAGCCGCTGTAGGCGTTGAAATTACGATCCAGCGTGGCCAGGTAGAAGCGTATCTGCACGGTCTGCCCGGCATAGGCCGCCAGCGAAATCGCCGGGCTTTGCACCCAGTAAAGCGGCGGGTCGTCGGAAAGCTGGGCCAGGTCGGTGAATGGGCCGCCGTTGGCTGAGATCTGCACCCGGCGCTGGTCCCAGTGCCGGCCGTCGCTTTCCGTCTGGTACTGGTACCAGAACCGCAGGAAGTAATTTCCTCCCGTCGGGAGCTGGATGGGCGGCGAGGTCAGGTAACCGGCGTTGGGCTGGCCGGTCTCGTAATCCAGCGCCGAGAAGGCGTACCGCCAACTGGACGCCCCGTTCGGGGTATGGTTGGCGCTGGCGCCCAGGCTCCACCCTGTGCTGGATCTCCAGCCATTGCTGCCCGCTTCCATGTCGTCGTTAAACGGCAGGGTGACGGGGCTGCCGGGCGCCTGCGCCGCGGCCTGGATGACCAGCGACCGGCTGCTGCTCCAGTTGCCCTCTACGCTTCCGTTGCGCGCTTTCACCTGCCAGGTGTAACTGCCTGCCGCCAGGTTGCTCAGGTGCCAGAAGGCGCCTGTCTGCCAGTTGGTGATTTGCACCTGGGCGCCATCCCGCAGCAGGCGCGCCTGGTATTCGAGATCGCCTCCACCGTTATCCCAGCTCAGGCTGAGCGATGCATCGCTCGGAAAAGCCGCGCCGTTGTCCGGCCAGGTCAACGCCGGTATGGCCGGCGTTGCGCCGCGCTTCTGCACCAGCAACGAAGAGACCGTCTTGCTGCCGACGCGGTTGTCCGCCAGGTTGGCGTCGCTGGCGGTGAACGTCTCGCCGCGGCCGCTCAAACTGGAATCCAGGTACAGGGTGGCCTGAGCCTGCGCTCCCACCTGGATCGATACCGCCGCGTTCTCGCCCAGGGCGCCCAACGCGGCCGGCGTGGTATAGCTGCCCGCACCCAAAATCACGCACTGCCCCTGGAAATCTGTTTCGCCGAACAGTGCAATCTGGTTGGATGCCGGCGCGCAGGCAGGCGCCGGCGCCGGGCAGGCGTAGCTCTTGGTGAAGTGGGTCAGGCCGGGCAGTCCCGGCGCCTGGTTCATGGCCTTGTCGCGGATCTCCAACGCCAGGCTGACCGGACCATCCGGCACCTGGCTGTCGCACAGATCCCAATCCACAGCCACGGTGTTGCTGCTGAACGACGGGCCAATCGGTTCCCACGCGCCGCGCCAGTTTCCCTGGAAGCGCACCACGGCCAGCCCGCTGCCTTCATCCAGCGCCCAGGCCTCCAGGCGCTGCGCGGCTGCCAGCGCCGTATCGCCGGTGACTGGCTTGGTGATGTTGCCAATCGGCGGGGTGTAATCGGGGTTCAGGAAATTTTGGGAGAGATAAGTGGTTTGAAATGAGTCGCACACGTCGGACGAGCGGCAGTAAGCCTTATCCGAGGTGATGCGCGGCCTGCCGCCGTTGATGGCGACATCCTCGAAGACGATATCCACCGAAGTGCCCCAATACGAGCTGGGGTTGGTGTGTACCATAAAATGCAGGTGGTTGCCCGAACTGACCCCCGTGTCGTCGGCTACGCCGAGCAACTGCCCGCGCTGCACCACCGCGCCCACGGTGCGCAGCGCTTGCGGAACGCTATCCTTGGCCAGATGCAGGTAAAGCTGGTAGGTGACCGGCGACGTGCCGCGGTCTTCCAGGACGACGTAATTGCCCGGCTCGGCCGTGCTGCCGTTCTCTTGCGTCCAGCGCACCCGCGTGACCACCCCGCCTTTGGCAGCGTGTACGTTGAACATGCCGCTGGGATAGCCCGGCTTGGCAAAGTCGAAGGCGTAATGGGCGCTGCCGCTGGGTGTGTAGCGGTCGTGGCCCACGCTCTGCGTCATCGACATCGTGTCGCCGCCGGCATAGGGCAGCCGGTAGCCGGCCAGCGGCGCCGCCGGCGCGGCCATCACCCGCATCTCGGCCATCACGCCATAGGCCGCCTTTTGTTCGGGCGCTACCAGGTCGTCCGGCGTTTCCTGGATCACCAGCGCCCATTCCGGGTTGGTAGGGAGGTAAGCTTTCCAGGCGCCATCGGTGCGCCGGACGATGGCCATGCCCGGCTCGGTCGGCACCACCTGTCCCGTATCCGGGTCCACGGGAGTGATCCAGGCGGTGGCCCAGTTGCCATCTTGCGAGAGGAGGATATTTTCGATCTGGGTATCGTAGAGCAATAGCGCCGGGGCAGCCGCCTTCTCCTCCGCGATGGCCTGTCGAATTGCCTCTTCGATGCTCTCGGTTTCGCTGCTGGTGGCGCTCAAACGCTGTACATCGATCGTCTCTGGCGTTGGCGCGCCAGGCAAAAGGTTGGCCGTTGTGCGGCAGCCAGGGGCTACAACCACCAGGGTCATAACCGTGCAGGTAACAATCCAGCGAATAGCTTTCATTCTGTTTTGGTTCATCTCGATTTGGTTACCCTGATCCGCAGCGCCTGAGCGCCCGGTGGCTGCTCGTTATTTGACTTTGTGCCTGAAAATTACATCCTCGAGCGTCTTTCCAGCACCTTCTCGAAAATTGGAACCAGGTCGGGATCGAACTGCACTCCGGCGCGCGATTTAAGATAATGGATGACTTCCGAACGCGGGCGGGCAGGGTGATAAGGGCGATCCGTGGTCAGTGCATCGTACACGTCGGCAATTGCCAGCAGGCGCCCTTCCATTGGGATATCGCGACCTTTCAAACCGCTGGGATACCCGCTGCCATCCCATCGTTCGTGATGGTAAAGCACGTAATTGACGGCATTGTTCAGGTGCTTGATGTTGCTCAAGATCCTGGCGCCTGCGGTAGGGTGCTGTTTCATCAGCTCCCATTCATCTGTAGTCAGGTCGCCCGGCTTCTTCAAGATGTGGTCGGGGATGATAATCTTGCCAATGTCGTGCAGACGGGCGCCGAAGGCAAGGATGCGCAGTTGCTCTTTGGGCCAGCCCAGGGCCTCCGCCAGCCACTCGGCGTACATCGCTACCCGGCCAATGTGCCCGTGGGTGTACGGATCGCGCCCTTCTACGGTGTTGGCCAGCACTTCCACGGTTTCCAGATACGCCTGGTCGATGAGCGCTACCTGTATTTCTGCCGAACGTAATAGACGAGCGTGCACGATTCGTACCAGATTGTCGCCGTCTACCGGTTTAACCAGGTAATCTTCGACCCCCATTTCGCGGCCGCGCTGGATGGCGCGGGTATCGCCTTTGGAGATAAGCAAAATGAAAGGAATGGTCGTCCACGTCTGGCGGACCACACGATAGAATTCGCTGCCGTTCGAGCCGGGGACGCTGACGTCCGAAATGATCAGGTCGGGTGTAAACTGCTGCACGTAGCGCAGCGCCGCCGAACTGTTCTGGGCCTGGAATACGGTATATCCTTCGATTTCCAATTGCTTCGAGATGGTTTTCCGTGAACGGTTATCGTCGTCAACGATCAATACCCGCTTGCTAATCATCGGTATAGTAGGAAGATCCATATACTTGCTGGTATCCTGGAATATTTTCTGAGTGAACATTGCCCGAAAATTATATCATGCTGCATGCCTTGTTATAATTGGGCTATGCAACTAATCCGCATCCTGCGTCCGGCGTTGTGCGCTGGCCTGGCCGGCCTGTTCTGGCTTGCGGGGTGGGTTTCGTTTTCCGCGGCTGCCGGCCACCCTCGAAACGCACCCCGGGAAGTGTTGCAACAGGCCATTGCCACGCACACTGCTTCGCCAACTCCCACTTCGCAGACAGCCACGCTGACGGCAACCCTGCCGCCGACCCTGACTCAAACGGCGGCTGCCTCGCTTACCCCTGCTTCGGCCACGCCAACGCTGGCGGCCACTGCTACGGCTACGTTTACTCCTTCGCCGACCATCTTTGCTACTCCCACTGTATCGCCTTCCCCTTCATTCACTCCACGATCGGTTACTCCTGTGGAGGAAGCTCCTACCGAAGAGGCGACGCCTCCGCTGCTCTTGCCCTCGCCCGGGGCCGAAATGACCGCTACCGTTACGCTGCGCCCGTTGCCCCTGGTCACCTACCAGTACCCGCAGCGCACTCCGACCTATGTCTTATTGGCTCGCCAGGATCAGAACGGCCCGGCCAAGGGCGATGGCGCTTTGCCCTGGATGGCCTGGCTGCGCTGCGGCTGGCCGCTGCTCGCGCTGGCCTTGCTCTGGCTGGGGTTGGTTGCCTGGTGGCTGGTTGCCCATGCGATCACGCGCCATCGCGACTGAACTGCGGCGCCTGCTCAACGTGCGACCAGCGGCAGGAAAATCGCCTGGTTGTAGAGCGCCACGTCGACGAATAACGCGCTCACCGGCCCCCAGTTGCCGGCCGCATCCTGGCCGCGCACGAAGAGGGTGTGCCGCCCGCTGCTCAGCTCCGGCGCATCGAACGCCGCGGTCACGCTTTCGATTTTCTGGTCGAACACCCCATCCACCGCCGTCATGCTGCGCGAGATGGGAACGGTGGTGGTAATCCACGGCGGCGTATCCAGGAAGACCTGCGCCGCGGCGATGTTCTGCGTCGCCTGGGTGCCGTTGCGCGCGCTGTACCGCGTGTCATCGACCGTCGCCGTAATGCGCAGCTTCTGTGCAGCCAGGGTGCCGCTGCTTTGCGCCGACAGGTTATAGGCGTCCGGGCCGGCTGGTTGCCGGTAGGGCGCTGCGGCCACCCTGGCTGCATAGAGCAAAACCGGCAGGTTCGCCGGCAGGATGGTCTGTTCGAAAACAGAGCATTCCTCGTCGAACCAGATGCCCAGCTCGAGTGTATAGGCTGCCAGGCCCAATTCGCCGTAAGCATAATCGTCCGTCGAGCCATCTGTAGGGTATAAATCGATCCCCTGTTTCGGAAAATAGCTGTTGAAATAAGCCATTTTACGCCCCAGGGTCTGCAGGGCGCCCGCGTTGGGGGGAAGATCATCGGTGAACCCCCACGGCCACAGCACCCACTCGCCGTAGCTGTGCACATCCAGGAAAACCCCGCTGGCTGTCTCCGGTGCGGGGGCGCCCAGCGCGGCTTCGCGCTGGTCGGCAAAATGGGCCAGCAGGTAATCACGGATAGCCTGCGTCTCCGGCTCCGATGCCGCGCTGGCGCCGTGGTAGGTGTCTTCGCACTCGTTTGGGCTCGATCCGCCGCAGCAGTTCCACTGGAAGGGGAAGTTGCGGTTCAGGTCGGCGCCGCTCTGCGTCCAGTTCCAGCTACAGTAATTCTGGTCGGTGTTCTTGCGCCGGTCGGGCCATGGTCCCTGGGCGATCTTGCGCCCATCGGGGTTGGCCTGCAGCACCAGGTGGATTTCGTGGTAATCCAGCAGCCAGGTGGCCTCCGCGTCGCTGCCATACCCGTTCACCAGGTATTCGGCAAAGCGCGTCAGCAGCTCTCCGGGGATATACTCCCGGGCGTGGATGGTCGCCATAGCGAACAAAGCCGGCTTTGGCCCGGGGATGGCAGTGTTGGTCAGGCGCAGCGCCATCATATCAAAACCCGCCGGGTCGCCCAGCGTGATTTTGTCCCACGTGTCGCCGATATCGACCCAGGCGGCCAGCTCCGGGTGCGCTGCGGCCAGCCCCTGGGCCGTGGCGTAGATTTCCTCTAGCGTGCGATAACACGGGTAACCCGCCATGCCGCGGGTCTGCCCCGGCAGGCGCTCGGCGCGCTGGTTCACCCGCCGGGTCAGATCCTGGTCGATCTCCACGCGAAAACCGAGCTGCTCCAGGCGCGGGATCTCCGCCGGGTCCACGCCCACCACTACATACCCCTCTTCCCGGTTGACCTCCCACGGCTCTTTCCAGCGCGCCAGCTCTGCCACCCTTTGCGGGCGGTCGTAATAGGCGCGCACCACGATCAGGGCGTTTTGCGCCCGGGATAAGGCAAACCAGGAGGCGACGAGCGTCCCGCACACCAGGATGCTCAGCAGGGCGCGTCCGATCAGGCGGATTGGCTGTGCCATAAGGTAAACCCTTTCAAAATTGAGCCGCCGATGAATTCGCGCAAGATCGAGTTATCCGGGATGAAGTCGCTCTCCAGCGGCAGGAACCACTCCAGCAGCGCCAGCAGGCGTTTGGCTTCGATGTATTCGGCGGTGTTGAAATGCACCTGGCGCAGCAGCGGCTCGGCCAGTGGCTTGAGCGCCGAAAGCTCGTAGACCAGCGCCGAGTTGAACATCACGTCGCAGTTCTCCTGGTAGGGGAAGATGTATCGCTTTTCGCCGCGGCCCACCGAATCCCAACGCTGGATGGTCTGGTAAGCGGCGTAGCCGCGCTCGCGGGCATCGCGCACGATGCGCCGGATCAGCCGCGTATCCGTGGTGGAGATGCGGTTGTGCCGGTCCAGGTTGAGCTGGGTGAGCGCCGAGGCGTACACCCGGAAGGTGTTCTCGGCGGGCAGGTCGGGCAGCAAGGCCGGGTTCAGCCCGTGGATGCCCTCCATAATGATCATCTCACCGGCCTTCAAGTGCACTTCCTGGCCCGGCCCGCTGCGCCCGGTGAAGAAATCGTAGTGCGGCAGTTGCACCGCTTCGCCGGCGATCAACTGTTTCAGGTCGGCGGCCAGGCGCGGGCGGTCCAGCGCGTCGATGGCTTCGAAATCCGGCTTGCCGCTCTCGTCCAGCGGCGTCTGATCCCGGTCAATGAAATAATCGTCCATGGCCAGCGGGAAGGGCGAAATGCCGTAGGCCAGCAGTTGCACCGCCAGCCGCTTGGAGAAGGTGGTCTTTCCCGAAGAAGACGGCCCGGCGATCAATACCACCCGCACCTGCTCGGCGCGCTGGGCGATCTGGCGGGCGATTTCGGTGACGTGCTGCTCGTGCAGCGCTTCCGAGACCAGGATCAACTCGTCGCTGCGCCCGGCGTGGATGGCGTCGTTCAGCGCCCCGACGTTGGAAATGCCCAGCCGGTCCAGCCAGTTGCCGTAGCGGCGGAAGGTCTCCAGCAGCTTGGGATATTCGCGCATCGGCAGCAGCCTGGTGGGCGCCTGGCGGCGGGGGAAGTGCAGCGTGAACCCATCCCCGGTGGGCACCAGTTCGAACCAGCGCAGGAAACCGGTGGAGGGCACCATGTAGCCGTGGTGATAATCGCGGAATTCCTTGAGCTGGTAGAGCGTCAGGTAATTCTTCTTGCGGTGGGCCAGCAGGCGCGCCTTTTCGTGCTTGCCCTGCCGCTCGAAGTAGGCCAGCGCCTCGGCCAGGGGGATTTCGTGGCGGGTGAAAGGCAGGTTCTCCTGCACCAGTTGGCGCATATCCGCTTCCAGCGCGGCCAGCTCCGCCTCGCTCAGCGGCGGGCGGCCCGGCGTCTGGCAGTAATACCCGCCGGAGGACACCGAGTGGTCCACCTGCAAGATCGCCTCCGGGAAGCGCAGGTCGAAAGCCGTTTCCAGCAGGAAGACCAGCGAGCGCCGGTAGATCAGCATGCCGTCCTCGTCGCGCATGGTCACCGGCTGCACCCTGGCGTCCATCTTGATCGGGGCGGTCAGCTCGCGCAGTTCGCCGTTGACGATCGCCCCCACGATGGGCGGATCATCCGCTTCCGGCAGGGTCTGCAAGAAGCGCCCCACCGCCGCGCCGCGCGGCCCGCGCAACACCCGCCCGTCCGGCAGGTGCACCTCCACCAGCGGGCCGGGGGAAACCAGTTGAATTTCGGGGTCATTGATGGGATACATAAGGTTTGTTTTTGATTGCAGCCACATCTTGCCAAATTTCAGGTCTGTCCAGCACCGCAGCAAACTCTTGCAGCCAGGTGGCGATATAGGGAGAGATCGAGATCGCTCCCGCTTTCCTGGATGGCCCGATAGCGGTCAAGGTAAGCCTGAAGTGCCTGATCCATAGGCCTCTATTATAACCTGTATGGCAACGGTATTTGCGTAACAATCAGGCGGCGAGGGGAGGCGGGGCAAGGATTTTTGAATGAGAAAAAATTGGGGAGGAACGAATCGAAACGAATAAGGAGTTTGGGGTGATATTTTTCGGGGAGTGGGTGGGTGAAAGGGAAGGGGAGGGGCGGGCGGAAGGGAGAAAGAACGAGGTGAATTCATAGAACAATTGTACAGCATTTGGGGCATAAGGGGAAGATGGAGACAGGTTTTTTATGGGGATTTTGGTAGGGCGATGTATGTAAGACAGCCAGGCTACCTGGGATATTCGGTGGGGAGGCTGCGGCGTGATGGCAGGCGGCTTCGCCTGACAATACATGATGTTTGTCATGAAAAATTGTTGCAAATGTCCATTTGTTCGTTTTTTTTTGCGGGTATGATGGGTAAAACACACAATAATGTTCGTTTGTAAAGCCAGATGGAGGTTTGATGCAGGGCAAACGCATCTAAATTGGGAGTTGAGGCAGACCGGAAAGAACCTTGAGT
>CAZQQJ010000055.1:0-46637 GCA_964595435.1 uncultured Anaerolinea sp.
CTTTGGCTATCCCGGTGGGATCATGACTATCCCATCACTTTGGCGTGCTAACAAATAATTTGCCTTCAAACTCAACAGGCATTCTAGACGCTTCGGTTCCTGATTGTGAGGTGGTAGGAGACGGCCTGAACAGTTTAGCTCCTGGCGACACCTTACCATCAAAGCGAGAAGCGGGAAGTCGTTCCCCCGAATCAAACATTAGATGTTGATATTCGGTTGCACCTGAAGATGGATCAGACGGATCTTTTTCTACATAAATCTGGTTATATTTCATTGAGACAATTAATTTTGCATACCAGATCAAGTAGTCTGACGTTGAAGGTAAGTTACCAGAAGTAGAAGAACTTGTTTTCCAAACTGTTATCAGACTGACAAAGTTTTCCGCCCCAAACACCTCATCCATCACCATCCGCACCCGGTGCAGATTCTCGTCGCTGATCTGTACGAAGATACTGCCGCTGTCTGCCAGCAGTTCCCGCGCCGCCACCAGCCGGTCGCGCAAATAAGCCAGGTAGGAATGCACCCCCAGCGTCCACGTATCCCGGTAGGCCTTCACCTGCTCCGCCTCGCGGGTCAGGTCGGCGTCGCGGTCTTTCATCTCCCGCCGCCCCACCTCGGCCTGGAAGTTGCTGGCGAACTTGATCCCGTAGGGCGGGTCGAGGTAGATCATCTGCACCTTGCCCGCCAGGTCCTCGCGCCGCGCCAGCGAGTGCATCACCGCCAGGCTGTCGCCCAGGATCAGGCGGTTGGCCCAGTCCACGTCGTGCTGGTAGAACTGCACCGCCTGGCGGTAGTCCAGCTCGGGGTCGGCGAACAGCGAGCGCTGCAGGGGCTGGCGCAGCGCCAGCTTGAGCACTGCCTGCGCCGAGACGCGCTCGTGGATGTGCAGGGCGATGGGGTCGACTTCGAACCAGGCGCGCTCGCGCTTGCCGGCCCATTCCAGCCAGGGCTGGCGGTTGCGCAGCGCCTCCGCCAGCAGCCCGGCTTCCTCGACCGTCAGGGCGCGCTGCCGCGCCGTCTCCAGCAGCTCGGGCAGCCGGTCGGCCTCCCCGCTGGCGTCGAAGCGCAGCGTTGGCGGCAGGTGCGGGTCGTAGGCGTAACGCGTCCTGGGGGCCTCGGCCACCCTTCCCTGGGCGGCCAGCCCGGCCGGGGGGATGTTCTTGCGCTTTTCGGCGTGGCGGTAATCGGCGACCGGGTCGCCGTTAGCCGGGGAGGCGGAAGGCGGGCTCTTCTTCTTGGGCATAGACTGTGCTCCAGCGTGGCGCATTCCTTCCGCCCGGACGGCCCCAAAGGGCGGCAGGAGTTGTACGATCGTTGTTTTTCCACCGGTACGACCGTCCGTATGCGATTATAGCAGAAAAACGGGATAGGTTGAAACTTTGATATCAGCGTCGCTGCGCTAACCGGATTTCAATCCGTGCCGTCTTCGTCCCGTTCCAACCCATACCCTGACCGGCTCCAATGCATAATTCCCCCTTGCAGACTGTACGCCTCGTAGCCGCGCGCCCGCAGCCAAGCGCGTGCCGGGCAGGCTGCGGTGCCCGCTCAGGCACAACACCACCACCGGGACGCGCCGGTCGAGCTTCAGCTTCTCGATCGAAGCCGGCATTGCCGTCACCGGGGCGTGCCGCGCCCGGCCAATCGTGCCCTGCTGGTACTCCGTCGCCGTGCGCGCATCCGCCAGTTGCAGCGGGCGCCCCTCGTCCAGCCAGCCTTTGAGCTGCGCCGGCGTGACCTGCGGGGCGTTCCCGATGGGCAGCCACCAGGGCAGCTTCACGCCGTGGCCTCCGCCGGGGTGTAAACGCCGCTCTTGACCAGGCTGCGCTGGCCCTCGCCGCCCTCTTCGTAGATCGAATACTTCAGCTCCACCGGCATCAGGCGTGCGAACATCGCCTGCGCCGGGCAGTAGCGCACCGCCGAAAGCTCGATGGCCCGCACCACGGCGGCTTCGTCCACGCTGCGCCCTGTGATCCGGTATTCGATCACCGCGCCGGTGAACACCTTGGGGTGCTCAGTGGCGCGTTCGGCGTGCACCTGCACCTCGAAATCGGTCACTTCCTGGCGTTTCTTGCCCAGGATCGAAATCACGTCCATCGCCGTGCAGCCTGCCAGCCCGACGGCGATCAACTCCATCGGGCGGAAGCCGTCGTCGTCGCCGCCCACCGCCGGCTCGCTCCCCAGGCCGATCTTGAAACCCGAATCGGCCGTTCCCGTAAAAGTCATCCTTCCTTGCCAGTTCACTTTTGCTTCCATCGTCAATTCTCCAATAGAGGGGTCACGTGTTTTTCCAGCATTTCCCGGCTGATCGCTCCCGCCCAGTACAGCACCACCCGCCCGCTGGCGTCGATCACGAACGAGCTGGGCAGACGAATTTCGTTCAAGGCGTCCATCGTCTTTTCTTCCGGGTCCACCCACACCGGCAGGCTCAGGCCGCGTTCCTGGACGAACGCCTGCACCTGTTCGATGGACTCGCCGCTGTTGATCGCCACCAGGGTGAAATTCTGCCCGCGGTGGTCTTCGTAATAATCCTGCAGGACCGGCATCTCGGCCGTGCAGGGCGGGCACCACGTTGCCCAGTTGTTGACCAGGATCACCTGCCCGTTCAGGCGTTGCAATGCCACCGGGTTGCCCTGCAGATCGCTCAACTCGACCGCCGGGACGACCATATCCACCCGCGCCGGCGCCGCCGACGCCTCTCCGCTGGCCGGGTTCCTGGCGCCGGCGGTGGAGAGCAGCACGATGCCGGCGATCCCCAGGACCAACAGGCCGCTGCCCACCAGGAGCAGCGCCGTTATTCGCGCCGCTGGTATTTGCTGATGACTCTTGGATTGCATGGTTTCTTCTTCAGGTGACGAGCTCGCCCGGCGATGAACTTGCCGGGCTACTGAACAGCACCCCATAAATGGGGTTTGTAGACCGCTCTGCGCCGGGTCTAGCCGGATTCATCCGGCGCTGTTATGAAGCCAGGGCACTTCATGCCCCGGCGGCCCGGTCGGTCAAGGCGATGCCTTGTTGCGTGATAAATTTTTTAAAACTTCATCAATCCGAGCTGCACCTCGCCCCAACGGGGCGAGCCGCCTATCTTTATCAGGTGTAACATCCGTTGCCTGCTGTGTAACCGCACTTCGCGCAGGCCAGGTTGAGCATACCGTCGTAATCCAACGGCCCACCCCGGCAGGCCGGGCAAGGGTCGCCGGCTCGCAGTGGGCGAGGCTGCGCCGGCGCGCCGGCGCCAGGCTCCAGGCCCAGGACAAACGGAGTCGAAGTGATTGCCGGGGCGCTGTTTTCCATGGTTCGAGCTAGACCTCGCTGGGGCTGCTTTTACCGATAAATTCATCCAGGTCCAGGCAGCGATACAGGCGCTGGCGCACGTCGTCTGGCACGGTTGGCGGCTGTGTGGTGGCATGGTACAAATAAACCGTCTTGCGCAGCGAATCCACCACGATGCGGCAGTTCTCGCAGCCCTGCAAATGGCGCTCGATTTCGCTGCATAAATCCTGCCCCAGGTCGCCGTCCACGTATTCGGACAGCGAGTCGAGCAGGTAGCGGCAGTTTTCGTGATCCATTAAGCCTTTTCTCCTTCGAGTGGATTGAAACGCAGCATCCGCTCTCCATAATACTCCGAAAGCAGTTCCCGCAGGCGCAGCCGCGCCCGGGACAGGCGGGTCTTCACCGCCATCTCGCTCAAGTTGAGCACCTCGCCGGTTTCCTGCGTCGAGAGACCTTCGATATCGCGCAACACGAAGACCGCTCGCAGCGCCGGCGAGAGCGCCTCGACGGCCTTGTCCATGTGAGCACGCGCCTCCGCTGACATCAACTCGCCTTCCGGCATGCAGCACCAATCCACAATTTGCATCGGTTCCTGTTCCTGCTCTTCGCCCTCCAGCGGCTCCTCGATCGAAACGGTGACCCGTTTGCGGCGGCGCAGCAGCATCAACGCCTCGTTGGTGGCAATGCGATACAGCCAGGTGGACAGGCTGGAACGCCCGTCGAAATTGGGGAGACTGCGGTAGGCCTTGAGAAAGGTTTCCTGCAGCACATCCTCGGCGTCCTGCGGGTCTTCCAACATCTTGACTGCCAGCCGGTAGATCACACCCGAGTAGGTTTCGACCAGCCGGGCAAACTCGGCTCGATCGCCCGTGCGCAGCGCTTCCAACGAAAAATCTTCGCTTATCGTTTTGTGTCTGTCCATTTAGATGCACCCAGGATAAAAAAGTTACGCCGCCTGCGCATGAGCAGCGCCCATACACAGGCCGGATGTCTTTTCTTGCAATGAAATTGTATCATAGCGCCGGGCGCGGCGTTTCCCCTTATTTCGTCGAGTAGCCGGGTAGTTTCGTAGTCTTGTAATGCATCCGGTCGGCAATTTTGTGTGGCCCACGAAGCGCGAGCAGCTTTTGGCTTTTTGGGGGAGTGACCTGGGTCAATTCGGTTATAATCATTTCTGTATAGAAGTGTGAGAGGATGAAGATAGGCGATGAATTTCACCATCGAACACGAACAAGAAACCGATGGGCGTTGGCTCGCTGAGGTTTTGGAAATCCCGGGAGTGCTGGCCTATGGTAAGACGCCTCAGGAGGCAATTGCCAGGGCCCAGGCGCTTGCTCTGCGGGTGGTTGCTGACCGTATCGAGTATGGTGAGAGCCTCCCGGAAATCCTGAAGTTCTCGTTCTTGCCTGCTGCGGTATGACAGAAATGAGTATAAGAAAATACATTTATTACACTTCATCCATTTTCAAGCTGCTGGCGCAATTCGAAGACCCGGCTTTGATCCTGCGTATCTTCCTGGGGCGCGGCGGCCCGGGCGAAAAAGAAGTCCGCCTGCGGGGTTCGGGCCTGCGCTTTAGCGTGCGCAACGCCATGGATATCTGGTGTATCAAAGAGACCTTCATCGATCATTTCTACGAGCGCTGCGGTACGCCCCTTTCGGACAGTTGGACGGTGGTGGACATTGGCGCCGGCCTGGGCGATTTTTCGATCCTGGCCGCGCGTGGCTACCCGGCCAGCCGGGTCTACGCCTACGAACCGTTTCGCGCCTCCTTTGACTTGCTCCGTAAAAATTTACTGCTGAACCAGGTCGCCAACGTGCAGGCTTTCAGCCAGGCCATCGGCGGGCAGACCGGCCAGATGCAGCTCGACCTGTCCATCCCCGAACCTTTGCAAATGCGCAGCGCCCAGGCAGGCAGCCCGGCAGCCGCCAGGAACCTGGCCCTGGTCGAAAGCCTCTCCCTGGCGGATGCCCTGGATCAGAATGCTCTCACCGTTTGTGATTTATTGAAACTGGATTGCGAAGGCGCCGAATACGATATCCTCTTCCATGCCAGCGAAGAGACCCTGCATCGCGTCCGGCGCATCGTCATGGAATACCACGACGGCGTCACCCCCTACAGCCACGTTCACATGGAAACCTTCCTGCGTGAGCATGGCTTCGTCGTCACCACCACCCCCAACCTGGTCCACGATCACCTGGGTTACCTCTATGGGACCACCTGACGCCTGCTTTCCGATCACCGATCACCGGCGATTGCCTCCGGTCGTTTATTGCCTCCTCGCTCATTGACTGATACCTCATCACTTTTTCACTTATTTACGGACTACCATGCCTCTCATCACTTTAACCACCGATTTTGGCTTGAAAGACGGCAACGTCGGCGTGATGAAGGGCGTTATCTGGAGCATCGCCCCCCAGGCCCGGATTGCCGACCTGAGCCACCTGATCGCCCCGCAGAATATCCCCGAGGCGGCGCTCATCCTGCTGCGCTCGGCCCCCTATTTTCCGGATGGAACCATTCATGTGGTCGTCGTCGATCCTGGCGTGGGCACGGCCCGCCGCCCGATGGCTGCCCGGGTTGGCGCCCAATATTACGTCGGCCCGGACAATGGTATCCTTACGATGTGGTTGGAGCGCGCCGAGAGCCAGGGGCTGGCGGCGCGTTTTGTCCATTTGAACCGGCCCGGTTACTGGCTGCCCGAAGTCAGCCACGTATTCCACGGGCGGGATATCTTTGCCCCGGCTGCTGCCCACCTGGCGGCCGGCGTGGCTCTGGAAGCGTTGGGCGATCCCTTTGCCGATGTGGTGCGCCTGCCGCTGCCCCGCCCGCAGCGCACTCCGCACGGTTGGCGCGGCGAAATTATCCACATCGATCACTTTGGCAACCTCGCCGCCAATATCCGCCAGGAACACTTGCCAGGCCGGGAAAGCGTAACGGTTTCTTTGTGCGGGGTTAAGATAGATGGAATGGTACACACCTTCGGTGAACGCCCGCAGGGCGATCTTGTCGCCCTGTGGGGTAGCACCGGGAACCTGATTGTTTCGGTAGTCAACGGCAGCGCTGCCCGGCGCCTGGATGCTCACCTCGGAGATGTGGTGGAAGCGGAAATTCGATGACCTCTCAACAACCTGCTCTGCTGGTCCAGAACCTGACCTTTCGGTATCGCGACCGGCCAGAGCCAACTCTGAAAGAGATCTCCCTGGAAGCGCCTCCGGGCGAGTTATTGTTGATCGCCGGGGCCAGTGGTTCGGGCAAGACCACCCTGATCCGCTGCATCAACGGCTTGATCCCGCGCAGCTACAAAGGAGAGATACAGGGCCGTATTCTGATTCACAGCCAGGATACCCGGGCGTTGCCCCTGGCGCGCATCTCTCAGATGGTTGGCACGGTGCTGCAAGACCCGGAGCGCCAGATCCTGGGCACCCTGGTGCGCAATGAGGTGGCCTTCGGGCTGGAGAACCTGGGCATGTCGCGCCCAGAGATACGCCAGCGTATCGAACAATCGCTGGATTACCTGGGCATTTCAGCCTTGCGTGACCGCCAGACCTTCAACCTCTCCGGCGGCGAAAAGCAGAAGGTTGCCCTGGCCGGCATATTGGCCATGCGCCCCAGCCTGCTCTTGCTGGATGAGCCTCTGGCCAGCCTGGACCCGGCCAGCGCCCAGGAGACTCTGGCGATGGTGCGCCGCCTGTGCGATGAAGGCATGACCGTGCTGATGGTCGAGCACCGCGTCGAAGACGTCCTCTCGATCCGGCCTGACCGCGTGTTATTCATGGAGGACGGCCAGGCGGTTTATCTCGGCCCGTTGGCCGGGCTGTACAAAGTCGTCAATTATCGCGAGATCAAGATCCCTGCGCCGCTGATCATCGAGCGCTCCGCCCAGGAAGCCCCGCCGCCTGAGGTGCGTTTTACACCGTCCGCCCCTGCTGTGCCGCCAGGCGGGGACGGCAAAGAGATGCCCCTGGTGCGCTTCGATAACGTCCATTACAGCTACGACCGCCAGACGGAAGTGTTGCACGGCGTCAACCTGGATATTCGTCGCGGGGATGTCATCGCCGTGCTTGGCCCAAACGGCGCCGGCAAGACTACCCTGGTCAAGCACGCCATTGGCCTGTTCAAGCCGACTGCCGGGCGTGTGCTGGTCAATGGTAAAGATACTCGCGAGCTCAGTGTGGCCCAGATTGCCAACACCCTGGGGTATGTTTTCCAAAGCCCCAGCCACATGCTTTTTGCCCCTACGGTCAGGGAAGAACTGGCTTTTGGCCCCAAAAACCTGGGGCATAGCCCGGAGGCGATCCAGCGGGATGTGCAAGAAGCCCTCGACATTGTCAATCTGTCCGACCGTGGCGCCGATCCGCCGCTTTCGCTTTCTTTCGGCCAGCAAAAACGCGTCAGCATCGCCGCCATTTTGGCCATGCGCTCGCGCATTCTGGTGATGGACGAGCCTACCGCTGGGCAGGATTACCGCAACTACATGGATTTCATGGACGCCATCTTGAAGCTGCCCGGCTTTGAAGCGATCCTGTTTATTACCCATGATGTCGATCTGGCGGTGATCTACGCCAACCGGGTGCTGCTGGTCAACCGCGGCAGGCTGGTTGCCGATGGCTCGCCCCAGGAGGTGATGGCCGATGAGCATCGCCTGAGCGACAATCGCATTGTGCCGACTTCTTTATTGCGTGCGAACCTGGAGTACCTGCCACGTACCGGCCGTTTTTTGCGGGCCGAAGCTTTGGCGCACGTATGAGTTATCATTCACTCGGCTTGAGCGGCTGAGTGGCTAATTATCCATTGATCGAAGTAAAGGAGAATGCAGAAATGAATCGCACAGTTTCTATCGCAATCGCCCTGGTCGTCGTCCTGGCCATCTTCCTGGCTACTGCCTGGTATGTGACCAGCGTCCAGGGGTTGGAACCGATGAGCAATCCAGCGATGCGCATCGTCTTCGTGATCATCGGATTGTTGATCGTCTTCGCCGTGTATTTTGCCACTCGCCAGAGCGGCATCTGGGCGGTTGGGACTCGTGAAGTGGTTTACATGGCCATCGGCGCCGCCTTGTATGCCATCTTCTCTTTCCTCTTCAACGGCACCGTGTTCGTCGTGCCCTCGGTCAGCCAGGTTTCGCTGCGTCCGGCCATCGTCATCCCTATGTTCTTCGGTTATGCCTTCGGCCCGGTGGTAGGCTTCTTCACCGGGGCAGTGGGCAATATGTTCGGCGACGCGCTGACCGGCTTTGGCCTCTCGCCGCAGTGGAGCATCGGCAACGGCCTGGTGGGTTTCATCGCTGGCCTGGCGCTGCTGTTCAAAGACAAGAAAAAAGGCCTCAATACCCTGTTGGGCGTCAGCGCCGCCCTGGTCGTGCTGGCCACCATCGTCTATTTCCTCTACCGCGATACCCCCAACATGCTGTTCTTCGACCCGGATAACAACATTTTTGGCGATGCCCAGATTTCGCTCTTCGCCGGCATCTCCGTGTTGGTCGGCTTCGTGCTGGTCATCGCCGTGCGTTACCTCTTCGGCGCCAACATCGACATCGCCGCCGGGGTCACCTGGGGTATGTTGGGCAACCTGTTGGGCCTGGGCTTTGCCGCCCTGTCCGATATCTGGATTAACGGCTTCACCCTGCCGGTGGCCATCGTCGGCGAGTTCATCCCCGCTGCTGGCCCCAACCTGATCTTTGCCGCCATCCTTTTGCCCGTCCTGGTAGTGGCCTACGAGTCTGTCCGCCGCCAATCCGGCCGCTGATGGTTATTTTGACGAGTGGGCCAGTGTTTCACATTGGCCCACTCGTAGGGAGCAAATATGCTCGTCACCTGGCGTTACCGCGAGCGCCAAGGCTCGCTGATTCAGAGTTTTGATCCACGGGCGTGGTTCATCTTTTTCGCGTGCTTCCTGTTTTCCACGCTGATGTTTTGGGATTTCCGTATCCTGCTCGGCTTCGCCCTGACCGCCCTGTTCTTCGTCCTCACCTCCCGCCTCCGCTGGCAGGAAATGCGCCGCGCCTGGCTGTTCATGCTCTATTTCATCGCCTTCTACACGCTGTTGACTTTCCTGACCGGGCGCGGCGGCTCCGAGGTCTATCGCCAGGAACGCATTCTCACCACCCTGACTGCGCCTTTCTCGCTGTTCGGCTGGACGCCCACTTTGCAGGTCACCATCCAGCGCATTTTCTTTGCCATCAGCCAGATGTTGCGCCTGTTCAGCATTGCCTCGATGACCATCCTGATCCCCTATTCGATCAACCCGGCGCACTACGGCATTGCCTTCCGCGGGCTGGGCCTGCCCGACAAATTCGCCTATGCCATGGATTTGACCATGCGTTTCGTGCCCAGCTATGGCCGCGACTTTCAACTGACCCTGGACGCCCAGCGCGCCCGCGGCTACGAGCTGGAGAAGTTGAGCGGAGGCCTGGTCGCCCAGGTGCGCAAGATGACTCCGTTGATCGTGCCGGTCACCATCCACGCCATTATCGGCAGCGAAGACATCATCGACGCCATGGACCTGCGCGCTTTCGGCGTCGGCCCGCGCACCTGGCTGGAAGAGCTGCACTACCGCCGCCGTGATTACGTCTTGATCGCCATTGCCGTGGTATTGTTGTTGCTCTCGCTTGGCCTGTCCATGTTCGGCATTGGCGCATTTTGGGTACCCCCGGGGTTATTGGGCTGACCGTGAAAGCCATCCTTGTATTTGTGGATGGAACGATCTGCGACACCTGTCCGCGCCATTTCCTGGGCGTCGGTACCCCTGAATTTTACCGGGATGAAGCCATCCTGAAAGATATCCCTGTGCCCGGCAGCGTCGAAAGCCTGGTGCAACTGGCCCAACACTACCAGATCGTCTATATCGGCGCTCGCCCGCCCGCTACACTTCCTGCAACAGAAAAGTGGCTGGAAAGGCAAGGCTTCCCTGGTGGACCGGTTCATCTTGCAGAAACTCAACAGGAGCGGCTTCGAATTGCCAGGGATTTGAAACCTCGCTATGACTTCATCGCTGGAATTGGCGACCGCTGGGATGACAACGAGTTGCATGCCGAACTGGGTTGCTTGAGCATTATCCTCGAGGAATATGCCGGCGCCTGGCCCCAGGTTTTTTCGCGAGTTGTACGCGCCCATCGATCTCTCAGAGTCCGTCAAAACGAAATCCATTTGCACGGCAAAGTCGAGGGTCTTGCCAGGGTAATTCCGCTTTTGCAATCCAGGTATGGCGAAGCGATGTGGGATGCCTGGATGGAAGCTGTGTCTGCAATGGCAGCCTCATCTTACGAAAAGAGGCACCAGGAAGACCTGGCGTTGTTCGCTCGCTATGGCCTGGATCCCGGCGACTTGCGTGACGCGGCAAAACTGGATGATTTGCTGCGCGAAGAAGATTGGCAGGAAAACCCGGTTTTTGGCCTTCAGGATTTCGAGCTGGTGGAAGCCACCCCCTGCCGCTATGCTCACAAAGTCACCCGTTGCTACTATGCCGAGCTATGGAAATCCTGTGGCAGGCCGGATATTGGCTATCATATCCACTGCCAGACCGATCAAGTCTGGTGGGACCGGCCAGCATGGAATCCCAAGGTGCGTTTCGAGCAGCCCAAGACGTTGATGCAGGGGGATGAATATTGCTTGTTTGTCCAGTATATTCAGGATAAATGACAGGTGTCATTCAGCGAAACCAGGGTGAAATCGCCCGCTTCTGCTTCAATAATATTGATGGCGCAGGTATCCTGGCGAATATGCCAGAAACGCTCATTACCCAGCCCTAAAATGCCTAACAAGATAATGCGATTGATCACCGTATGCCCGACCAGTACAATCGTCTCGCCAGGGTGTTTTTCCACCAGACCATTGATCGTTTGCATTGCACGCCGGCGCAGGTCGGCTAACGTCTCGCCATTTGGGATTTGCGCCTGTTCGGGATGGTCATACCAGTTGTCGATTTGCTCGGGCCAACGCTGGCGGGCCTCGTCAGGGGTCAATCCCTGCCACTCGCCATAATCGATATCGGCCATGCCCGGGTGGATTTGCACCGGCAGGTCGAAATGCTTCGCAATTGCCTGTGCGGTTTTGACAGAACGGGATAACGGGCTGGTGTAGATGGCCGCAGGCCGCCAGGCTTTTGCCACACGCTCTCCCGTCGCTTCGGCCTGAGCCAGGCCGGCCTCATTCAATGGCACGTCTGCCTGGCCGCGGAAGCGTTCGATGCGGTTCCATAATTTATTTGTCGGACAAAGGCTTTCCGTCCGGCATAAATAGCTGCTTCGCCCGGCGCTTCTTCGATACGCATCGCTCCGTTATGGGGTTTTGATTTAATACACATGGATATGGTAAAATATACACATCAACGAGGAGAGAGGTGAGCCATGCGCACCAACGTGGTTATTGATGATGAATTAATCGACCGCGCCCGGCGCTTGACCGGGATCAAGACCAAGCGTGATGTGATACACGAAGCGTTGCTGGTATTGATCCAGTTACACGAGCAAGCCGAAGTGCGCGCCTTGCGCGGGAAATTGCACTGGGAAGGCGATCTGGGTGGCCTGAGGGAAGGGCGCGGCGATGATCCTGGTTGATTCGACTGTCTGGATCGATTATTTCAACGGTAAGATCACGCCCTATACAGATTATTTGGATGATGTAGTATCTGTGCAACCCATCCTGGTAGGTGATCTGATCCTGGGCGAAGTCTTGCAAGGTTTTCGCAGCGACGCTGATTTTGAGCGAGCTCGCCAGGCAATGAATAAATTTTCTCTGGTTAGCCTGGTTAATCCTGCCCTGGCAGTGCAAAGCGCCCGCAATTACCGTATTCTGCGCAAGATGGGCATTACCGTACGCAAGACAATCGACTGTTTCATTGCCACCTATTGCATCGAAAATGGTCACAACTTGCTCCACTGCGACGCGGATTTCGACCCATTCGAGACGCACCTGGATCTGGACGTAATCCACCCCTGAAGAACGTGTCTCTGAGAGCTTGCTGGCCTATTAGGTAGCGAACAAAAAACCTCTGCCTCCCCTCTCGGCTAGCAGTCGCGCAATCTGAGGATGAATACAGTATAATTCGGGTAGATCAGAATTACGGGAGGAAAACCCGATGAGGCGCCTTGTATGCGTTGTCACCATTCTTGTGTTCGCTTCGCTTGCCTGCAGTTTTTCGACCGCCACGCCGCAACCGGATAGTGCGCAGGCGGTCAACGAAGCTCTGCAAAGGCTGATTGTGGCTGCCACGCAAACCAGGCTGGCCGAGCCGCCGCCCACCGCAACCGCTACCCCTTCGCCGTCGGCCACCCCATTGCCGACCGACACGCCGCTCCCTTCGCCCACCGTCACCCGCTTCTTAACGCCAACCCCCGCGCTGCCTTCTACCGATACACCCCCGCCGACGGAAACGCTATCCCCGCCGCGCCTCGGCGGCTGTATTCCCATCGACTCCCCCTTGCAGGCCGGCCTGGTGACCGCCGTAATCGATGGCAACACCATCGACGTCTTCATCGACGGCCAGATTTACCGCGTGCGCTACACCGGCGCCGATACGCCGCGCGGCTCCGGGCGGTTTGCAACGGATGCCAAAGCTCGCAATCAAGAACTGATGTTGGGTAAGAATGTTGTCCTGATCAAGGATGCTGCCGAAAGCGACCCGAGCGGCCAGCTTTTGCGCTACGTTTTCATCGACTCGCTGGATGGCGCCCTGGTAAATTATGAACTGGTGTCTCTTGGTTATGCCCGGGCGGCTTCTTCGGATATCGCCTGTGCGGAAGCATTCCAGCAAGCAGAACAGTTCGCCCGCCAGGCGAACCGGGGTCTGTGGAGCCAGGGGGCGTGGGTCGTGCCCACGCCAACCGAGCGGCCCGAACGCCTCGACCGGCCCGGCGACGAGCCTTGCCATACCACCTGCAAGCCGTAGGCGGGCTTGAGTTTTATCGCCCTTCCATAACCTCGATCATACACTCGTAGTTTGCCAGCGCCAGCGGCGAGAGATAGCGCCCGTACGGGCAGGCCGAGGGCATCAGCACAAAACCGCGCCCTTCCCCGGCTGTGCCTTCCTCCAGCGCCTGCAGTATTTTCTCGCGAAATTGCGGGGTGGGCAGGGTTTCGATATCGCTGGCTTCCAGGTTGCCGAACAGCACCCATTGTTTGCCGTATCGTTGGCGCACCTCGCCCAGCGATACATCCCCCTGCGGCGGCGGCTCGATGGGATCCAGCCCCATGCATCCTGTGGCCGCGATGCCTGCCAGGATGGCCTTCAAGCGCCCGTGGCAGTGAATGCGCGCGTACCCGCCATATCGCTGGATCGTTTCCACCATGGGCGTATCGTAACGCACCGCGTATTCGTTGAACAGGCGCGGCGGCAGGTAAGGCGGCGAGGCATATTCCGGCCCATAAATGCGCCATAACCTCCCCGGCAGCGCTCTGGCCACGGCCTCTGTCCTGGCATAAAGGATGGTGGCAAAGCGTTCCAGCAGGCGGTGGAACAGGGCCGGCTCGCTGAAGGCGATCACCGTGTAGGTTGCCATGTCGAACAGTTGCGCCGCCTCGCACAGTGGGTCGGGCGTGTCGATCATCACGATCCCGCTGTCGCCTAAAACTGCTTCGGCTTGCAGCACGCCCTGGATGTCGGGCGTGCCTTGCGCCTCAGGCAAAGGCAGTCCGGCAAAAGCTCGCAGGTCTTCGGCGTCTTTCAGCAGGTGCTCCAGCGTCCATACCGTATTGACGTCCCGGTCGCGGCGGGTCAGGCTGCTCAGCCTGCGTTTTCCTGCCTGGATGGTGAGGCGGTTGAAACGGCTGCCTGTTGCATCCACCCACGTTTCGACGTGAGTAAGCGCCTCCACCGGGTCGGGCGGTGTCTCCTTGAACGGCACGCTGCGCATCACGATCCGGTCAGTCTTCTGCCGGGTCAGTTCGATCAGCGGGCGCCAGGAAGGGTGGCTGTAGATGTTGTATGGGTCAGCGTCGAACGGGTTTTCGTCCAGGCCGTTCAGTTCATAGAACGATACTGCCGGGCGGTCAACGGCGCCCCCCTGCAGCGTGGTCATCAAGCGCTCACGACGGTTCATGGCGTGCCTGCTGCATCAGTTGTAGCCGGGATCGACGATCCCGCTACAGGCAGGTTACCGCAGACTTCCGATCGTCCGCTTCACATCCTGCGCAAAGCGTTGGATGAAAGACTGTACGTATTCCTGGGCGTCCAGAGATGGATCGCGGATCAGCGGTGTCAGGTCCATCCCCGTTGTCATTCCTTCCATCACATCGACAGCGTGCGAGGCAAAATAGGTGGCGTTGGCCCGCCTGCGCCCCAGGGTAGCCAGGTCGTAGCGTTTACCCCCGCTGATCTGCGAGTCGAATACACCCAGCAGGGCCATTTGCAGGTTCTCGTGTGCGGTAGCATTGAACACCACTTTTTCATCGTCCTGCATCCAGTCCAGGCCGCGCCACACCTCGCAGCCGAAAAGCTGTTTGGGTCGCTGCGCCTCCGGAAGGCCGCGGATGGCCTCAATCGTGCGCAGGGCTACCGCCACGTGTGTCGGGTGTTTGTCCGCCAGGTTGTGCGTGTAGACGATTTCGGGCTGTGCAATCCTCAGCAAGGCTTGCAGGTCTTCCACCGGCTCTTTATTGGCCGGATTCTTGACCATCGCGCTGGGATAATCGAGCAGCGCCTGGGCCGCGTAATCCCCCAGGATGGCGGCTTTCTTCTGTTCCACCACGCGCACCGCCCGCATCTGCTCGTCGGTGTAATCCTGGTACAGGTCGGCGCGCGGCGAGCCGGCGCCGTCCGTGACCACCACGCCGCTGAACCACCACTCTGGCTGCTGGAAGCATTTCAAGATGCCATCGATGGCCATAATCTCGATGTCATCCTGGTGCGCCGAAATGGCCATGTGCGTGGTGCGCGCCAGCCCCTCTTCGTCCGGCAGCCCGTCGGGGATAAAACATTGTGCGGAATCGCGTTTGAACTTCATGATCGGCTCCTTGTTGGAAGGTAATCGGTTGATGGGTAATGGGTTGACGAGTGATCAGGCGCCTGGGCGCCCGGGAGTCCAGGGCGTCCGGATCACGCAATATGCAATACGCATCGCACGTTACTCATCACCCATTACCCATCACTTACTTAATACGCGGCAAACTCGCCGCAGCAATCGATTGTCCTAACCGGCGGCTCAACTCGTCCGGCAGTTCGACGTGGATCGCCCGGGCATATTGTGGGAATTCGGCCTGCAACACCCGGTCCGCCATTTCCAGGATGATCGGCCCTCCTGCCCCCGAGGTGACTCGCCCCAGGACCAGCATATGCTCCAGTTCGTAGAAATCGGCGTAGTGAGCGATGGCGTAGCCCAGGTGGATGCCGATACTCTGCCAGATCTGCTGCGCCCCGGGGTGGCCTGTTTCGAGCTGTTGTTGTACGACTTTGAGCTTTTGCGCCAGGGATAGCCCGGCAGGGATTTCGATGCCGGCCTTCGGCGCCAGGCGAAAAACGCACTGCTGCGACATGTACAGCGCCCCCACGCCGCGATCTCCCGACCATTCGTCGACCGGCGCTTCGGGGTTATAGTCGATCGGTGCAAAAGCCAGCTCGTTCAGCCAGTTGGTGATATTGCCTTGAGGGGTGACATAGCCCGCCGCCAGGCTGGAGCCAAAGGCGATTCCCAGCACTGCGTTTTCATCCAGCGACATCGACCCGGCCAGCGCCGAGACCTCGCCGTCGTTGACGATCTCCAGCGGCACGCCCATTTCGTCCCGGATGCGCAGGAACAGGTTATGCACTTCGTCGAAACGCTCTTTGGGGATGCCACGAAACAGCGATGCGACCATCGGCCGGTTGTTGATAATCACGCCCGCCGAGCTGCCGCCGATGGCATCCACGCGCGGCAGCTTTTCCGCGGCCATTCTCAGCATGGCTATAATCTTCGTATAGTGATAATTGGGGTCGCTCTGGCTGCGTGGATCCCATTCCATCTCGTGCGTAAAGATCGCTTCGCCGTCGACCACCGCCGAAACTTTGACGTCCGATGCTCCCAGGTCGAAGCCGATCCGGCAGCCATCCAGGTGCCGCCCGAGCGATTGCTGGCTTTCGTGCGCCTGGGGCACCTGGCCTGCCTGGCAGACAATCACCGTGAATGGCTTCTGGTAGACATCCTGGCCCATGAAATGATGGTCGAAAGCCCGCTCGCCATCCGGCCGGTAACGGGCCTGGATGTACCGTCCCACGTCTTCTGGCCCGCCCACGTAAATTTTCCACCCGCCGCGCTGCCAGAGCAGGAATTTCAGGATGCGCTCCACGTAAAACGCGTTGTGAATGGCCCAGGGATGGTCACCAGCAAAGATTTGCGTTTCGTAGCGCGAGAGTGTTCCATCCGCTCGTTCCAGGCCGAGCACCAGCGGTAAGCCGTTGCCCGATTTGCCCAGCTCGTCCCGGAAGGCGCGATTGAATAACGCCGCCGGGTAGAAGGCCCGCTCCAGCGGCGGGGTAAATTTTGGTTGGATCGGAATGCGAGTTTCAGTCATAGCGAAAATAGCTCCTTACTTGACTGTGAGTCGTTTTGCTTTGCCCGCACCTGACCGGTGCTTTAAACCCGCCAGGCTTACGAGCGACCTTTGTGCGAAATGGCATTTTACATGGCCCGGAGCAATGGGTTACAGATTGGCCCCGGTTAAGGTCAACCCGAGCTCGTTGCTCAATAACAGGCTGGCCGCCCCCAGGATGACGATATCGCCTCCCAGGGAAGAGATGGTAACCTTCGTTTGTTGGCCCAGCGCCGGCAAGATGCCTTTCTGCACTTGCTCACGCACCGGTCGCACCAGCCCATCGCCGAAGCGCGACAGGCTGCCCGCAATCACGACCTGGTTGATGTTCAACGTGCTGGTCAGGTAAGCCACGGCAGTTGCCAGGTACCGGCCGGCTTCTTCGACGATCTCCGCCACCCGCGGATCGCCCTCCGCGTAAGCCTGCAACAGGGTTTCCGTCGTGAACATCTCAGGCGCCGGCGCCAACCGGTTCAAGATAAAAACCGGGTCCTGCCGGGCAATTTCTCGCCCTCGCCGGATGAGCGCCCGGCTGCTGACCACGGTCTCCAGGCAACCGGTATTGCCGCAGCGGCAGGCTTCCCCGCCTTCGACCACCTTGACGTGCCCGATCTCGCCTGCGCCGGAGTTATCGCCGTGGAATAGTTTGCCGTTCAGCACGATCCCCGCACTGGTGCCTCTGCCGACTTTGATGATCACCAGGTTGTTGCTGCGCGACGGGTTCCCAAAAGTGAATTCGCCCAACGCCGCCGCCTGGCTGTCGTTGGCAATGTAAATCGGTATCCCGAAGCGCTCTTTCAGCAGATTGCCGAGCGGCAGTTCGTGCCAGTTCAGATTGACCGCCTGGCGTACAATCCCTCTCTGTGGGTCCATCAGCCCCGGCGTGCCGATGCCGATACCCAGGACGGGCCGTTCCGCCTGGCTGAGCAATTGTTCTGCCAGGGTGTAGACCAGTTCCAGCGCCGCCTCGCCATCCCGCTCTTGCACTGGCAGGTGAAGCCGGCGCAGGACCTGCCCGCGCAGATCCGTCACTGCGCCGCGGAACTCGCTGTTTGCCAGGTCCAGCCCGATCAAGTGCCGCGCGTCGTCGTTGACACGTAACAAAATCGCCGGTTTGCCGCCCCGCGAGGGGGAGATGCCCGTCTCGCTCACCAGCCCATCTTCGATGAGCTTGCCCACGATCTCAGAAACTGTCGTGCGCGTCAGCCTTGTCAGGCGCGACACGTCGGCGCGGCTGGTTTCGCCGCGATTATAGATGGTGCTCAACACCAGGCGGCTGTTGTGGATGCGGCTCTCTTCCTGGGTAGATTTTTGCATTTTCGTTCAAAATCGAGCTACTATGTTAGTCCAATGGATTTACAAAGTACGCATTCTATTTTATAATTATTCTTGACTTTCGTCAACCGTTCTTTCAGTGATAGAATTATTTTGCCGGGTCTGCCCGGTGGAAAAGGAGGTGCCCAGTTTGCATGAGATGGCTGGCGTTTTTGCCTGTTCGTTACTTGAATGATTCTTCAACAGAATAGTTTTTCGAGGATTAAGGAGAAGAAAATGCGCAAGTTATTTACGATTCTAAGTTTGCTGGTCGTGGCAGCCATGATTTTAGCTGCCTGCGGTGGCGGCGTTACTACCCCGGCCCCCGCTGAACCAGCCAAAACCGAGGCCCCCGCTGAACCAGCCAAGACCGAGGCCCCCGCAGCGCCGGCCCCATCCGGCGAAAAGGTCAAGCTGACCATCGAAAGCTGGCGTAACGACGACCTGCAGATCTGGCAGGACAAAATCTTGCCCGCTTTCATGGCGAAGTATCCTAACATTGAAGTAGAGTTCACCCCGGCCGCCCCGGCGGAGTACAACGGTATCCTCAACACCAAGCTGGAAGGCGGCACAGCCGGCGACCTGATCACCTGCCGCCCCTTCGACGCCTCGCTGGCCCTGTTCGATAAGGGCTACCTGGCTCCGCTGAATGATTTGAAAGGCATGGAGAACTTCGGCGACGTGGCCAAGAGCGCCTGGATCACCGACGATGGCGCGACCGTCTTCTGCGTGCCGATGGCTTCCGTAATCCATGGCTTCTTCTATAGTAAAGAGGCCTTCACGGACGCTGGCATCGACAAAGAGCCCGAGACGGTGGACGAGTTCTTCGCCGCCCTGCAGAAGATCAAAGACAAAGGCACTTACATCCCCCTGGCGATGGGCACTTCCGACCTGTGGGAAGCCGCTACGATGGGCTTCCAGAACATCGGCCCCAATTACTGGAAAGGCGAGGAAGGCCGCAAGGCTTTGATCGCCGGCACGGGCAAGTACACCGACCAGGCTTACGTGGACACCCTGGCGCAACTGGCCCAGTGGGCGCCCTTCATGCCGGAGGGCTTCGAAGCGGTGAAGTATCCCGACTCGCAGGTGTTGTTCACCTCCGGGCGCGCCGCCGTTTACCCCACCGGCTCCTGGGAAATTCCCATCTTTGAGAAAGACGCCTCCTTTGAGTTGGGCATCTTCAAGCCGCCGCTGCCGGCTGGCGCCGATAAGTGCTACATCAGCGACCACACCGACATCGCCCTGGGCATGAACGCCGCTACCAAACACCCCGCAGAGGCCAAGACCTTCCTGGAATGGGTGGCCAGCCCTGAGTTTGCCGCACTGTATGGCAATGAGCTTCCGGGGTTCTTCCCGCTGTCCAACCAACCGGTCGAACTGAAAGACCCGTTGGCCCAGGAATTCCTGAGCTGGCGTGGCGAGTGTGAATCGACCATCCGCAACTCGTACCAGATCCTCTCGCGCGGCGAGCCGAACCTGGAAAACGAGCTGTGGCGGGTGAGCGCCGCCGTGATCAACGGCACCCTGACCCCCGAGCAGGCCGCCAAAGAAATTCAGGACGGCCTGGACAAGTGGTACAAACCGGCAGCCGCTGCTGAGCAGCCTGCCGCGCCGGCCCCATCCGGCGAAAAGGTCAAGCTGACCATCGAAAGCTGGCGTAACGACGACCTGCAGATCTGGCAGGACAAAATCTTGCCCGCTTTCATGGCGAAGTATCCTAACATTGAAGTAGAGTTCACCCCGGCCGCCCCGGCGGAGTACAACGGTATCCTCAACACCAAGCTGGAAGGCGGCACAGCCGGCGACCTGATCACCTGCCGCCCCTTCGACGCCTCGCTGGCCCTGTTCGATAAGGGCTACCTGGCTCCGCTGAATGATTTGAAAGGCATGGAGAACTTCGGCGACGTGGCCAAGAGCGCCTGGATCACCGACGATGGCGCGACCGTCTTCTGCGTGCCGATGGCTTCCGTAATCCATGGCTTCTTCTATAGTAAAGAGGCCTTCACGGACGCTGGCATCGACAAAGAGCCCGAGACGGTGGACGAGTTCTTCGCCGCCCTGCAGAAGATCAAAGACAAAGGCACTTACATCCCCCTGGCGATGGGCACTTCCGACCTGTGGGAAGCCGCTACGATGGGCTTCCAGAACATCGGCCCCAATTACTGGAAAGGCGAGGAAGGCCGCAAGGCTTTGATCGCCGGCACGGGCAAGTACACCGACCAGGCTTACGTGGACACCCTGGCGCAACTGGCCCAGTGGGCGCCCTTCATGCCGGAGGGCTTCGAAGCGGTGAAGTATCCCGACTCGCAGGTGTTGTTCACCTCCGGGCGCGCCGCCGTTTACCCCACCGGCTCCTGGGAAATTCCCATCTTTGAGAAAGACGCCTCCTTTGAGTTGGGCATCTTCAAGCCGCCGCTGCCGGCTGGCGCCGATAAGTGCTACATCAGCGACCACACCGACATCGCCCTGGGCATGAACGCCGCTACCAAACACCCCGCAGAGGCCAAGACCTTCCTGGAATGGGTGGCCAGCCCTGAGTTTGCCGCACTGTATGGCAATGAGCTTCCGGGGTTCTTCCCGCTGTCCAACCAACCGGTCGAACTGAAAGACCCGTTGGCCCAGGAATTCCTGAGCTGGCGTGGCGAGTGTGAATCGACCATCCGCAACTCGTACCAGATCCTCTCGCGCGGCGAGCCGAACCTGGAAAACGAGCTGTGGCGGGTGAGCGCCGCCGTGATCAACGGCACCCTGACCCCCGAGCAGGCCGCCAAAGAAATTCAGGACGGCCTGGACAAGTGGTACAAACCAACCCAATAGGCTCTTGTTGTAAGTAAGTCGGGCCTGGCGGCAGCATTGCGCTGCCGCCAGGCCTTCCCATATCTGATTGGGCCGGAGGCCATTTTGCGCGGTCTGAGCCGACAGGTCTTTACAGACGCTCTATAATTCGGTATCATCATTAAATCTGTCAGGTCGGTGAGCGGCTTTTTGGCTGATGGTCATTTTGTGTGACTCTGTTATGGGCGCGGCGCAGTACGGTCCACAACAGAAGAAAAACTTGTAAGGAGGCAAGCATGAGTCCTTCTCCTGGTCGTAAGTCTTTCCCCACGCACATCCTGGTATTTTTGGCCCCGGCAGTTCTTATCTACTCGGCCTTCATGGTTTACCCCTTGCTGAACTCTCTACGGCTCAGCTTTTATTCCGTAAACGACCAGAAGCAGGAATTATTTGTCGCTTTACAAAACTATATCACCCTGTTCACCGACTCGAACTACGCCCCCTTCTTTTGGAACGCCTTCAAAAATAACCTGGTGTTCTTTGCCGTGCACATGATCGTACAAAACTCGATCGGCCTGCTGCTGGCCGCTCTGCTTGCCACCGGCGGATGGGGGCGCCGTTTCTATCGTACGGTGTTGTTCATGCCCACCGTGCTTTCCGTGGTGATCATCGGCTTCATCTGGCAGTTGATCCTCAATCCATTGTGGGGCGTCGCCTCGGGCCTGCTGAAGATGGTCAGCCTGGGCTCGTTGTACAAACCCTGGCTGGGCTTGCCTGAAACTGCCCTGGTAACCGTTTCGCTGATCTCCGTCTGGCAGTTCATCGGCATCCCCATGATCCTCTTTTACACCGCCCTGATCGGCATCCCCGAAGAGCTGGTCGAGGCGGCCCACGCCGACGGCGCCAACGGCTGGCAGATTTTCTGGCGCATCAAATTCCCGCTGATCTTGCCTTCGGTGGGTATCGTGACCGTGCTCACCTTCGTCGGCAACTTCAACGCCTTCGACCTGATCTACACCATGAAGGGCGCCCTGGCCGGGCCGGAATTTTCCACCGATATCATGGGCACCCTGTTCTACCGTACCTTCTTCGGCCAGCAGTTGCAACTGGGCAACCCCACCATGGGCGCCACCATCGCGGCCATGATGTTCCTGATCATCCTGACCGGCGTGCTGCTTTATATCTTCCTCTGGCAGCGCCGCGTGACCACTTACGAATTGTGAGGTGTTCCCATGAGCTCTGCTACAAACCCCTCCATGACCACGATCACCCAACCGTCCTGGACGTATCGCCTGCGCCTCGGCGTCGAACGCCTGTTGCCTCACCTGGTGCTGATCTTCTTCACCATCCTGGCCCTCTTCCCCATCGTCCTGATCATCATGAATTCCTTCAAGTTGAAGAAGTTCATTTTTGCCAGGCCATTCCAGATCCCCAATGCCACCTCCTTCAGCTTGATCG
Source organism: uncultured Anaerolinea sp. (assembly GCA_964595435.1). Taxonomy (GTDB): domain Bacteria; phylum Chloroflexota; class Anaerolineae; order Anaerolineales; family UBA4823; genus RBG-16-57-11. The sequence goes on from CAZQQJ010000055.1 coordinate 22,319, forward strand.
GCTACGAGACGGTGTTCAACCGCGCCGATTTCCAGACCTATTTCGTCAACAGCGTCATCGTCACCGTGCTGGCCCTGGTGCTCACCCTGCTGATCGGCTCGATGGCCTCGTTTGCCCTGGCCGAATACAATTTCAAAGGCAACACTCTGGTCGGGTTGTACCTCTCCCTGGGCATCATGATCCCCATCCGCCTGGGCACGGTGGGCATCTTGCGCATGATGGTGGCGCTTAGCCTGGTCAACACCTTGACCGCGTTGATCCTGGTGTATATCGCCCAGGCTCTGCCGCTCACCGTGTTCATCCTCACCCAGTTTATGCGCCAGGTGCCGCGTGAAATGAAAGAAGCCGCCCGCCTGGACGGCGCCAGCGAATACCAGATTTACCGCATGGTCGTGCCGCTCGTCCGCCCGGCCCTGGGCGCCATCGGCATCTTCACTATGATCCCCATCTGGAACGACCTGTGGTTCCCGCTGATCCTGGCGCCCAGCAGCAAGACCGCTACCATCACCCTGGGCACGCAGCAGTTCCTCGGCCAGTTCGTCAGCGACTGGAACGCCGTGCTCTCCTCGCTTACCCTGGCCATGATCCCTATCCTGATCTTTTACCTGATCTTCTCGCAGCAAATGATCCGCAGCATCACCGCGGGCGCCATCAAGTAATTTATCTCTTGACGATCGTAAACCCTAAGGGTCTCAAAGCCCCTTAGGGTTTGGGTCAAACGAGGAGGAACCTATGAGAGTTGGAATCATCGGCGTGGGCTTCATGGGCTCGACCCACGCTGCAGGCTGGGCCGAGACGGACGCCCACCTCGCCGGCTTCCTGGCCGAGACCCCGGAAGAGGCGCAGCCCCTGGCAGACCAGTACGGCGCGCCGGTCTATACGGACCTGGCGGCGCTGCTGAACGACGTAGACGTTGTAGATATCTGCACCCCCACCCACCTGCACCACCCCATGGCGCTGCAGGCCGCCGCCGCCGGGGTGCACATCGTGTGCGAAAAGCCGCTGGCGCGCAGCGTCGCGCAGGCCCAGGAGATGATCGCCGCCTGCCGCAAAGCCGGCGTGCAATTGCTCACCGCCCACGTGGTGCGCTTCTTCCCCGAATATGCTTTGGCCAAAGCCGCCGTCGTCGACGGGCAGATCGGCAAACCCGGCGTGCTGCGTCTCAGCCGGGGCAGCTTCCGCCCCAAGAAAGCGGCCGGCAACTGGTTCCTGGACGAGGCCAAATCCGGCGGCATCCTGATGGACCTGATGATCCACGATTTCGACTACGCCCGCTGGATTGCCGGCGAGGTGGAGATCGTCTTCGCCCAAAAGGTCTCCACCCGCAACCCCGGCGCGGGCATCGACTACGGCCTGGTCGTCCTGAAGCACGCTTCCGGGGCGCTCAGCCACATCTCCGGGGCGTGGGCCTACCCGCCGCCCACCTTCCGCACGCACATCGAGCTGGCCGGGGATGGCGGGCTGATCGAATTCGACTCGGCCGACACCGCCCCGATCATCAACCTGATCGCCCGCGCGTCCGCCGGCGCCCCCGACGTAGGCTTGCCTTCCAGCCCCACCAGCGAAAGCCCCTATACGACCCAGATCAAGGAATTCTACCGGGCGCTGCGGGACGGCAGCCCGGTACGCGTCACCGCCGAGGACGGCCTGGCTGCGGTGCAGATCGCACAGGCGGCCATCCAATCCGCCGTTACCGGGCAGGCCGTGACCCTGACCCCATTGCCGGAGGTGCAGCCATGAAGATCGGTATCCTGAGCTTTGCTCACCACCACGCCGAAGCCTACATCCACAACCTGCGCGCCATCCCCGGCGCCGAACTGTGCGGCGTGGCCGACGAGGATGCAGCGCGCGGTGAGCGTTTTGCCGCCAACTTCAATACGCGTTTCTTTCCATCCTACGAAGCGTTGATCGATTCCAAACCCGACGGGGTGATTGTCTGCACCGAGAACAGCAAACACCGCCCGCTGGTCGAGATGGCCGCCGCGCAAGGCGTCAACGTGCTGTGCGAAAAGCCCATCGCCACCACGCTGGAAGACGCCCGCGCCGAAGTGGAAGCCTGCCGGAGGGCCGGCGTGCTGTTCATGACCGCCTTCCCGATGCGCTTCAGCCCCCCCTTACTGGAGGTCAAAGCCCGCCTGGACGCCGGCGACCTGGGGCAGGTGTACTGTTTCAACGCCACCAACCAGGGCGAGCTGCCCACCAAGCACCGCGCCTGGTTCATCGACCCCGAGCTGGCCGGCGGCGGGGCGATCATGGATCACACCGTGCACCTGGTGGACATCATGCGCTGGTACCTGGGCGACGAAGTGGCGCAGGTCTACGCCCAATCCAACCGTATCTTCCACGCCGGCGAAGTGCAGGTGGAGACCGGCGCGTTGGAAATGCTCACCTTCCGCGGCGGCGTCTTCGCCACCATCGACGCCAGCTGGTCGCGCCCGCCCTACTGGCCGGCATGGGGCGGCCTGACCTTCGAGATGGTCACCGAGCGCGGCGCGGTGATCGTGGACGGCTTCAAGCAGAACCTGACCGTCTACAGCCACCGCACGCAGCGCCCCACCTGGGCCTTCTGGGGCTCGGACATGAACGGGGCGATGATCGCCGAGTTTGTGGCGGCGGTGCGCGAGGGGCGCGAGCCGCGGGTGACGGGGATGGATGGGTACCGGGCGGTGGAGGCGACGGTGGCGGCGTATGAGTCGGCGCGGAGGGGGGTGGCGGTGGAGGTCGGTTGAAAAATCATAATGAAAAGTCGGCATGGTTCAGAAACCCGGAAAGTTAGATTGACACTTTGGTTTACACTTTCCAAAATTTTCAAGCCGAAACCCGACACAGACGACCCATTCGTAGCGATTTTGCCACATATTGGGGTGTTCGCGCCGAAAATTGCACTTGCTAAAACTGGAAATGTCAATCTAACTTGAACCATGCCGAAAAGTCGCGTAGGTATAATGCATATATTTGGCAACACACTCAGAACCATAAAACGGCGGCGGCCAACCGATGGTGATAGCCGTTTGTTACTGTTCTATGCCGTCACTCGTAATTTGAAACTGCGGTGGATCACCGCACCGGCAAGGTGTCACCAGCAACGCCTTTTGGTGGTAGTTGTCTCAGATAATTGGATGTAGCTATGGCTCCAAATAATTTGGATGAACACCACTAAATAATTTGTCCGCATACAGTAGTCGCAGGCTGGATTATGTGGCGGAAAATATGCCCAAAGTACTGATTGTTTGATGGCGCAAAACACATGATTGGGCACGCTTTATTCTAGCCTAAGAACCGGTTTCCAACACCAAAAAATCCGGCTGTTAACACTATGACTTCAGAGAACAACCTTATTTCTTTACTTTCCGCTAAAAGTGGATGACAGAAAAAGCCGGAAATCATCACCGGCAACGTCGAACCTTACCAAATTGTGTTATTTCAGCGTCAAACAGCCGTGATGAGCGTGGTAACAGCCATTTTGGAACGCCGAGCCAGGTTACCTTTGGGCAAATGAGCCGTCACCGAAGCCTTTTCTCGAATTTGCTGTGGCAAGGGGTAACTTTGTGGAAAAGGCTTGCCCATCAACATGCGCCGAAAACGGCCAGGGGTACGTTTGGGTTGACGATCCCAGAAGCCAGTTGGAGCAACGGGGGCCGTGGCAGCCAAGAAGCTCAAGATGGAACCAGCCAGCAGAGCTAATTCGGGCAAGCGCTGGATGCATTCTGGGTTGTGGACGAACTGGCGATGCGCTCCGACCATTTGTTTCGCCGCCAAAGGGATCTGTTCTACCGGCCAGCGATCCTGGTAGATGGCTTTGAGGGCAACGGCTTTGAGCTTGAGCGGAGTAGCCAGGAGCCAGGGAGTGGCATAGGCCGGATCGTAAATGGCATACACCTGAAAGGTCTTGGCTTGCGCATCGGGGACCACATTGGGCAGCACCAGTGCTTCCCAGATTTCGGCGCGCATCTCCACCCCGTTCTCTATCCAGGTTTCCGCCCGATCCGGGGCACTCCTGGCAATCGCCTTGCCTTTGTAAGTGCGCTCTAATGGACGGATGCGTTCACCATACACAGGGGGGCGCCCTTTGGATGAGCGGGGCGCCGGGTAATTGCGGCGGGCGGTGAAGTTGTTGGCTAACCGGAGCACATAGCGGTCGATCTGCGCAGTCTGCAAATTGCTGACCTTGATCCCGGCATCTACCGCCAGGATTTCATCTTCTGCCAGACTGCGTTTCACATGGCGCAGCACTTCTGCCCACAACCGTTTCTCACTCGGCTCCTTCGGATGTACCCGCTCAAATGCCCGTGGACAGGCTACTCGTTGACCGCCGATCTCGCCCACAACTCCCACCACGCCGAAGATCACCGCCGGAAGCGCCCGGTTCGCAGCGGGATGGTAGTGCTTGCTTGGACATTTCTTCAACGCCGGTCGCCAAAAGGCAGTCACATCTGCCGCCACTACCCGATAGCCTTCATAGCGGTGCTCCTGCCATCCAGGCAGGTTCGTAATGTGACTTTGCCATAACCCTAACAGCACGGTTGTCTGCCACACCCCACCATGCAAGGCCGCCCATGCTCGCCGCGTGGCCGCATCACTCAACCCGGTTGATTTCAATGCCGGGAACACTGCTCCTCGGTGCGGTAGCAGTGCACCGCTGACCAACGTCCACAATAATTGTAAAAGTGCTAAATTAGTCCCTACTGCGAAACCTTTGGTCAATTCAATCAGTATACTCATGGTATGATGGAGTGCGGTAATGGGTTCACCTCATGGTTGTTTTTTGTTGCCAAAACAAGCTTACCATGTTTTGCGCCCATTACCCTTCTTTCATCTCCGTTCAGTTAGCGGAAAGTAAAGTTATTTAAAACATTAGCCAAACAGTCCAAATCCAGAAATTATCTTCGTAGGGCTGTCAGATCAGAAGCAGATCTTGGAATACGAATCACTATTGCTATTACAATAACAGATTGTCCTGATGCGGTTTGAACATGTCTGAACCTAACATCTTGATCAAGGCTGGCAGTTGGCTGACGGCGATCTAAAACTGTATCAAGAACCATTAAAAAACCAAATCGGCATCCTTGTCTGGCTACATAGTCAGCAGCTTGGCCTTCGTATCTACGTACAATATCATCAGTACTGGCTGTGCGACGATCCTCTAATTTCAACTCGACAGGATATCCTGCAATCATCATATCCACTCTGCTATTACCCAACTGTTGTTCATTAACAATGTCTAATGTAGTTGTATCCAATTGGTCAGCGAGTTTTGAGTTTAGATGGCAATGAAACCCTGAGATTTCTGAATGAGAGATGATACTTGGACTAATATATTCCGATGTTCGAGCGCAATGATATCTATAGGATAACAACTGTCTCAATAAACGTTGATAGATTTCTGTGCCTGGATCTATCGGAATTCCATTTTCCAGAAGCTGAGCATGTATGTTTTGGAGGCAAGTATCAATTATTGGTATACCTGATGGATAGAAGAGTTCTTCAGCAGGATTAAATAAATGAGCGTCTATTCGATAATCTCTATTTATCTCAACTTCCGGAATCGTGACCACTACTTCAAGTGGGCTCCGTTCATCCCATTGGTATGAACGGCTAAGAAAAGATGGTATTCTTTCAAACACAGAATAGGCCTGCTCTCTCAAAGCCCGGGTGATCGCAAGTGAATAAGTATCTGCTGTGAAGGCTAGTTCAATACTGTCTACTGATACCTTCCAAGACTCCGAGCGTGCGCCCGAAAACATATCTATACTGCGTATAATCTCAGTTCTCAGATCCCCAATCAGTTTCGGGTAATTGTTTAGAAGTATCGGCGTACCCCAAAGATCGTTTGACCTAAGTCGATTTTGGATTCGGTATGATCTACCATGAACTATCGGAAAAATTTCCTCATAAATAAATCCTTGAGTTTTTAGCTCATCAAGATTTATTTCTCGTCGTATCATCACAGAAAAAGGAAATTTTAATCCAGGCGAGTTCCGAAAAAGTCGCCCTAAAAGATTGAAGTCCAATTTGGAATTCAAACGAATAGAACAGTTATCGATTAATTCGTCCAATCGAATTTGTACTCTACATTGGCGTGAAAACGGCCCTGCTGCCTCGGAATACTGTAAAGAAATATCATCGCCGTTATTTAGTTCTCCTAGATTTAATAGTGTATCTGGATTGAGGTAAGCAAAGACATCTTCGTCTTCACTTACCCTTTCTTCTGGTAATAAAGACATCTCATACGAATCCAGACGCGTGAGTATTGCCACACCGTTATATTCGGTTTGGCAATCAACATATTGGGTTGTTTGGATCAGTCTCGTTTCAGGCATTTACAACTCAAGGCAAATAAGTAGTGACAACATTGTTGTTGATAAATTCTTCATCTAGCGGAGGCGTAATACCGGCGTCAACAGCCAAATCAATTAATCTTCTACATTCTGTCATTACATGGCGTAAGATTGGGCCGCGAATTTCCAATAATCGATCAACCGCTCTTTCAGAAAAGGGGAACCATTTATCTACAGCCTGGCCATTTCTGGCTTCATAAAGATATTTCGCTATAATTTGTTTTACTTGACCTGAGTTCCGAAATAGGTCCATTTTCTCAGGGAAACGATCATCAATTGCCGGGTAATACAACTTGAGCTCTTGCCAAGCGTCTCTTGTCGATGCCAAAACGAAAGAGAACATCTTGTAATTGTGTTGGATCATTCGTCGCAATGCTGCAAGATATTCAGTAGCAGCTTTAGGGCTTATTCTTTGTGTGCGCAAATCTTCTAGCTCATCGACCAGGAGGTAAACGTGCTGTACCCCCATTATTTTAAATAATCCCAAGATTGCTTCCAGATAATATTCGACTCCTACAGCCTGACCTTTACGCCCTGTCAAGCTGCTAACCAGAAAAGATTCCCATGAACCGATATCTTTTGATTCATCGTCAAAGACCAAACCTAACAAGCTTTCAACAATAATGGAATTATCTGTCAATTCTTTTGCTAGCACACCTCGAGCGTATTTTCGCATTTCCTTAGAATTCAATTCAACGTTCTGCTCTTTTAGCGCTCTACGGAATTCGCGATACCCAAGAGAAAACAATTGAGAGTACCACCCAGGATGATATGTTTGTCTCTCTAATGTCCCTGAGGAAATCTTCAACTGAGCTTGAAAATTTGTGAATTTTTCCAAAAATGGCAATAAGTTACTACCATATTTTTCATGCAATGTTCTCTTAACAGGGAGGAAAATAAGATCTTGTACCATGCCAAGTTTTATGGTGCGCAGCAAAGATAACAGTATATCTTCTGGTGCCAGGCCTGGATTCTGAATAAGAAAAGCTATTGCTAAATCGTCAAATATCTTAAGTGTGTCGGAATTAACCATTTCGTACACAAAATTGAGCAAATGGGATTTGCCACTCCCATACTCGCCCAAAATCAATAAGCCATTGAATTCGCCTCGATAAAACGTTGAGAACAAGAAATCTTCCAATTGCCTTTCTTGGATATTTTCCAAGTGCGTATATTGAAGATAGCCCTCTGGGAAATTACCACCAAGAGGAAATGGATTTTTTGTTAACCCATAAGGTGCATAGCGCTCTTTCTGCCTGCTTTGCAGGAGTTTTGCTTTTTGAGGATCCAATTCTTTAAACAGAGCAGTCATTTGGTTCTCCTTATCTCGAAACAGGGAAAACGATCAAATTTGTTCTTATCGTCCCATTAATAACAGGATAATATCTGTGGTTTCCGTATCTTTCTCCAAACTCATTGTTATGAGCAACATCGACACCTTTTAATAGCCCACCTGGTCCCCGCTCAAGGTGAAGAATATCTCGATTTTCCCGGCAAGCATTTATTAATGATGTTTTGAAATCTTCTACACTCAACTTGGCTTGTGGACAAATTCTATACATCAACCACGGGACTGGGAAGGCTTGTGGGCGCGTAAGTTTGTAACCCAGTGCAGAATATAGCAGATCCAGAAAATCTATCGGTTTAATCTCGCCTATATTCTCAACGGGGTATAGCACATACGACTCTGGTTGAGGTATATTATATCGTTTTGCTTCTCTAATGTTTAATTCGTCAATAATATCTGTATCGAGGCACCAATAACGATAGGTATATAAGAACTCTTTTTTGGGTTTTAGAGCTCCTTTTGTACCAATATCAGGAGTAATCCGAATGCATGTTTCGGCAGGCCATTTTTCTACTTTGCTGGAATTTTGAGGCCGTTTCGCCGATAATTCTGTAATGTATAGGGGAAAAGCTAATTTGAGAAACCCTTGTTGTGAATCAAATATGGCATCGCCAGGGCAAAATGTTGCAAGGAATTGTTCCCTAGCCTTCGAAAGGAAAATTTGTTCACGAAGTATTACTTTCTCAGGCTGTGACAAAGATTGAGAACGGAAATAATTGGATCCTAATCTGGCCAGTTCAACAGCGTTGCTGGACCATTCAATAGCTCCTTGCTTATAATCATATTTTTCTGAGATATCAAGAGCCAGAAAATGTAAAGCATCAAGGTAACGATATACACTTGTATAATCGTGAGGTCGTCCATCCTTGCGAATGAGGATTCTCTCAACAATTGCTAATTGACTGAGTTCAGAACGGGACGTGATCCGACGATTAACGCCTAAAACTGTAAGATCCCTAATTTTATCGATCTGTTCAGCTCTTTGAGACTCGGCGCCTAGTTGCTCTTTCGCCATATGATTATGCTTTCGCGTGCAGGGTCTCGTCCAAATTCTTTCATCTGCTGGGCACTATTTCCGCGATACCTTGCTATTATTATCTTTTCAACCCTCAGATTCACTTGCTCTCCTATTTCAGCTACAATTTCATCAACAGGAATAGATACACCTGAAAATCGCACGTTACCTAACACAAAAGCTATTGCCCCACCACTTTCCACTAACATTGAAAGCGATCTCAAACAAGCATACATATCCTCAAAATAACCTTCAACCATTTTGGGAACGCGTGCGCGATCAGCTTTACTCGCTGATACCCTCAGCCTTTGGATGATATCTTTTAAACATTGTGGCTGATGGTAATCTGCCGTGGACAAATCTTTTGGCGGTTTTGCCTCAACGTGCGACCTCATAGCTTGAGACCTGATAGCGATCAGATCAGCATTCGTTCTCACAAAATGAAGCGCCATTTCGAGCGCGAACACACGAGTATAATCATGTCGATTTAAATAAGGTGGTGACGTGATAACATAACGAATTGGGCACCCTGGCTTTTCGATTTTTCTGGCATCTCCTAAGACTGCATACCATCTTTCCCCAGAATTGTTAGGCAGTGTTATTATCCGTAAATCACTAATCATTAGTCTAGCTTTGGTTTTAAAGATGTCTACAACCTTGTTACAATCAACGGTGTTGTCAATTAGTTTTAACCACCCCCCTGATTTTGCCGTTTGGCTTATTTCCTCTAAAATGGATAACAACGCAAGTAAAAAGAAGTTTCTGGGTTTAGAAGGTAGATCAGTCGCCCAGCCGTATATCTCGGATATTTTTGCGCGCACCTCTTGTGTAAATGCTATATCAACTACAGGAACCGATCCAAAAACATCGTTTTGGGGCCTTTTAGGGCTGAAGCTATCCAAGCAAGTATTAAGCTCGTCAGGGTTGTAGCTTTGAACTTTAGTGTTCGATACGAATACAGATAAAGGTAATTCATCAATACCTAATGCCGGTATTGACTTTTCGCGACAAGCTAATAGTGTCGTGCCAGCCCCTACATAAGGATCAAGAACCCAATCATTAGTCGTTGCCCCAAATAAATCAAGTAATTCATGAACAAGTTCTCTGGAAAAGCTGTGAGGATAAGAAAACCAACTATAGATTGGCGCTTGACGAGGAAGTTTCGCTGTAACAAACTTTCCAAGTTTCAGGTTTTCTTCCAAGTGGTATATCATAAAAAGTTTTCTATCCGAATTAATTTAGCCAAGCGCGGGCACGAAGCAAAAATTTCCAATTATTCTAATTTTAATTAGAAGGAAGGAAATGTAAAGCTTTTTAAGGGCTTTCAATTGTAATTCAAAGCGTACAATCTCGTTCGCTGTCGATAAATCATTACGCCATATACCTGAAGTATGCCACAATTTCTGTCTCGTGGAAAGCCTTGCCAAACCCGGCAACCCTGGCAAAATCGATCATCCCGTTGAAAATTTTACATGCAATCTATTCAATCCATTGACATTTTATACGCAAGGATTTTACCCTCCTTTTCCGGCATCCTGCCATCTTTCGTGCTACAAGTCGTCAGACGTAGCCATTCGGCCCGTTTTTTTCCGACAACCCGGGTTATAACAACCCCTGGCCTGCTTCGCTGCAAACGAGGAAGTATCCCCAAGTGTCGTTGGTGATGCTCTTGGATCAAATTCGCCGGGATCGCGGCCTGGATCTGGAACCCTATAAGCGCACTTTCCTGGAGCGCCGCCTGGCCATCCTGGTGTGCAGCCTGCGGCCTGGCAGGTGAGCATCGAGGCGACCGACATCGCCGGTCAGTTATCCCTTATCCCTGATTATTTCTTATGCAGATTTATATCGATTGCCATACCAGAATCGCTGCCAGTCCCCGCCGCTGGTCTGTAGCGCGATGAGGGTATAAAGCGCCCCGGCCCAGAAGCCCAATACCATCATCAGGATCACCCAAATTGCCGAGGGAAACAGCGCCCTTTCACGGAAGACGATCCAGCATGAGAAGAGAGCAAAACCGACGTACAAATCTACTATCGAGACAATTCCCCAGGGCATGGAGAGTAGTTTGGCTCCTTCAGCAGCAAAATCTCCCATGCTGAATCCATAAATCAGGATGCCCGTCATAGCCAACAGGCCAGCCAAAGCGATCACCTTAGCAATTTGCATGGTTATTTCCTTTCTCCATTATTTCGAGGCCGCAACGACGGCAAACCCTACAGCGCCAGGTCCAATATGCGCTCCGATCACCGGGGTAATATCTGTAGTCAGGATATCCCCTTGCGGAAGCAAACCGGCCGCCAGGGCGCGCAGTTCAGCTATTCGTGCGGTCTGTGCATGGGTATGCACGATAGCGACGCGCTCCAGTGCACCGACGGCGGCCAACATCTCTACCACACGCTTCAATGCGCGATCTCTCGTGCGCGCCCGATCTGAACTGGGCTTACCTTTGTGCATGATCATGATCGGTTTGATTTGTAGCCATGTGGCCAGGCCTGCCATGTATTTGTTCATCCGCCCACTTCGCTTCAGGAATTCCAGCGTATCCAGGGCCGCGAACACATGACTGCGTTGGATCTGATCGTTAAGAGCAGGGATGATTTCGGCCACCGAACTACCCTGTGCAGCCATTTTGGCCGCTGTATCCACCAGAAAACCGGTTCCCAGGCTCAACTGCTGTGAATCAAGCACCGTAACCGGTACCGCGGCTGCTTCTTGCGCGGCAGAGCGCGCCACGTCAACCGTACCGCTCAAGGCCGATGAAATGTGAATGGACAAAATCTCGCTGGCGCCTTCATCAGCCAGCGCCTGGTAGATGGCATGGAATTTTTGCTGCGACGGTACGGCCGTGGTGGGGTGGACTGAAAAAGTGGGCAATCGTGTATAGAAAGCGTCGCGCTTCATATCGATGCCATCCAAAAAGCCGTGGTTGCCTACATTGATATAAAGTGGGACAACGGCAATGTTGTGGCGGGCGATTGCCTCAGCAGGCAAATCGCAGGTGCTATCGGTTACAATACGCACAGCCATAGTTTTTCTTCCCTCGTCCGTTCAAGTGATACTTTTGGCGTGGCATTCATCTACAAAGTTGCAGGGTGGTTTTCTCCTGTGGAGCACAATCGGATCCTCCTCTGGATTATTGTGCAAAACTTTGGCGCTGTCTGGGGGCCTGGCGCATTACCGCCTGGATCATCAAGAACTCGCCTACATTTTCCGTTGTTAGCAAGCCAAACAACTGGCCATTGTGGGTTACCGGCATTGTGTGACAATCGCAAGCTTGTAAGCGGGCAAAAGCCGGTTCGAGCATCTCATTGACGTCTGCGCTTTGAAAGTCACGGCGCATAAGAGAGGCAATAGACACAGACACATCCTGCCGTGAAAGAGCAGCGAGAATATCGTTTCGTGGGAGCACGCCGACCACAAGGTTGTTTTCCACAACTGGAAAGTCCGACTGCGACCCGGAAAGGATCAATTCAACCGCTCTTGCAAGTGTATCTCGTGGCGATAGAGACTGGAATTCGGTGATGGTGACCCGCTTAACCGGGATCCCGCCCAATGCGCTTTTCATCTGTACCATCGAGGCCTCTTGTCCTGCGCCGATCCAAACGAAGAAAGCGATAAACAACAGGAATGGGTTGGAAAAAAGCCCGATAAACCCAAGAAGGAGCGCCATTCCCTGCCCGATGACCGCTGCAATCTGTGTAGCGAGGGTGTACTCGAGGCGTAAAGCCAGCAGCGCCCGCAGCACACGCCCGCCATCCATCGGGAAGGCCGGGATCAAGTTGAACAGCACCAGGGAGATGTTAACCAGCATCAAGCGTTCAATCAGCGGCCCGCCGGTTACGCTCAGGTTGGCAAGTGGTTCCAACGTGTTGGAGAATATCAACCATCCGAGCAAGATGGCGGCGATAACAACGTTGACAGCCGGGCCAGCCAACGCAACCCACAATTCCTGAATGGGCTTGTCGGGCATACGCTCCAACCGGGCGACGCCGCCAATCGGATACAGGGTGATGTCGCGGGTTTTGATGCCGTAGCGCCGGGCAGTCAGTGCGTGCCCATATTCATGCAGTACCACACAACCAAACAAGAGCAGCGTAAAGAGGATGCCTTCCAGCGTTCCGGCCAGGGTGCCGGTTTGTTGCCAGTAGGTGAAGCCAACCCAACCGATAATTAGCAAGAACGTAGCGTGGATAAATACATCTATTCCCGCGAAGGTGCCTATTCTCCAAGACCATTTCATACCGACCTCCTCCGTTTGTGGTGCAAATAGTGTACAATAATTATACAGTATGTGTTTGGCTTGTGATTAAAATCCTGTGAATCGGGGATTGGGCCTGGATTAGAAACCGGTCAACGCGCTTTCCTTCGCTGCAGCCATTTCGCAATTTCGACGATGATGTAAGCAGCAAAGCCGAAAGCCAGCACATCCAGCCACAGCGCCAGCGGGGCCGGCGCGCTGCTGCCAATTATTTTAACCGTGGAATTAACCCGGGCGTCTGCCTTTTATAGGCTTCATAATCTGCCTGTCCGCCCCATTTCTGGTCGGCTTTCTTTTCAAGCAGTGGGATGCCGCTGACTCGGGTGAGCAGCAGGGTGACAAAAACCGGAGAAATCAGGGCCACCCACTGCCAGCCTTGTAGAACCGGCAGAGCGATGATCATGACGCCGATCCACAAGACGATCTCTCCGAAGTAGTTCGGGTGACGAGATCGGGACCACAGACCGGTTTGGATGAATTTGCCTTTGTTCTTCGGGTCAGCGTTGAAGCGGCTTTTTTGGTAATCAGCCACTACCTCCATCGCAAATCCGAAAACCCATACCAGGAGACCGATTAATGCGAACAGGTCCATCTCTTTACGGTTAGTGGTGGTGATCGTGACCAGCGCAGCGATCGATGTAAAGGTAACCCACAATCCCTGAATGGTCCATACGTTCAGAAAGCGGGTAAAAGAAGGTTTGAGCTCATCGAAACGGTCGTCCTTGCCCGCTTTTTTAATGCGGCTGAACAAGAAGATGCCCAGGCGGACTGCCCAGATCACAACCAGCGCCCACACAAGAATCTTTCTGCCATCCGCTGCAGCGCTCAAAAATAGTGCCAGCGTGCTCACGGTGATATAAGTAAGGCTGCCTGTCAGATCAAAGAACTTCTCAGTTTGCCACCAGTAAGATGGGATAAAGACCAGCCATTGGATGAGAAAAGCCAGGCCAACCAGCAGGGCAAAAACCGGGATCCCTGTGATCTGGCTGCCTCCCTGGCTGCCGGCGATCGCCACCAAAAGACCGATCAAGATCAAACTCAGGAAAACGATGAGCGAATTCCGATCGGTTGTTTTCATAGAACTACTCCTCTCGATAACCAGTCTTCTTCAAATAGCAAACGATCAGGTAGCAGTATGTTTTTGAAAGGGCACACAAACGAGCAAAATGGCTGATTCAGACGGGTATAGCCCTTTACCGTCCATAGGGCAGTTTGCCCTTTATTCATATCTGTGCTTCCAGTGAAACCGGGATGCTGGCAAAACGCTCGATCCCGGCGCTGGTTTTCACCAGCACATCCACTGGGGCCAGCACGCCGCGCAGGCTGCGCTGGGCACGCACGGCGCGCTGAAAGGGCGTTTGCTGGCCTTCAGAAATGACTCTCAGAAAAAGACATTTGCAGCGATTTCTCGGCCTTCTTGGAAACCGAAATCTTCAGAAAATATTCTGCCGGGTAGAGATAATCTTCGCCGCTTTCATCGATGACGCGTAAATCGCCGTCCGCCGCGGCCTGCTCATCGGGCAACACCCGGTAAAGCTTGTGCAGTTCCAACGAAGCCGGGTAGTCCACGTTGGAGATACAGATTACATATTGGTAAACGGGTTGTTCTTTCATCTTATCAGTCCAGATAACGTTTACGTTTAAACTCTACTTTGCCAATGCCATGCGCTTCATACCAGTGAAGCTCAGCTTTACGGATTCTACCATCAGGAAACAGGATCATCGCAAATCCTTTGAGTTTCCGCCAGCGACCCTCGCCATATTGTTTTCTGAGACGCGCTAACTCTCGAATCGATTCCCCAACGGCAATGATTTCGACGTTGGTTATTTCGCTGATGACCTCGAATTTCATACCCAAAGTATGCCACAATTCTCGTCTCGTGAAAAGCCTTGACAAACCTGGCAAGTAGCATAGTATGGAGTATAAAAGACAGATCACGCACAAAGGCCTGTTCGAAAAAGCTGCTTGCACCGTGTGGGCCACACACAACTGGCGATCATGCGTCCCGAGTGCCCAAGCCCCTGATCGCCTGGACTACGTGACTACAAAACTACTAGACTACTCGCCTGAGTCAAGGAACCCCTATGCCAGAAATCATCCTCCTGCCCGCCCCTCGCCAGCTCGAATGGCTCCCTGCGCCGTGTACGCTTGCCGGACACGGTGAAATCCTCCTGGCCGGCCCCGATCCGCAGCAGTTGTGGCCACTCGGCCGGCTGCTGAAAGACATCCTGCGCGCACACGCCGGGCGGGAGTGGCCGCTCGTGGCGGGCTCTGCAACCCCAGCCGGTGCAGCAGCGCCTGGCGTGGCGAGCATCGCCCTGATCCTCCTGCCGGGCAGCGCCGCTCACCCGCAGGAATATTCGCTGGCCATCACCCCCTCCGCCATCGAAGCCCGCGCCGCCTCGCCCGCTGGCCTGTTCTACGCCATCCAGACTCTTCGCCAGGTCATACAGCAGAGCGGGGCGGAACTGCCCGCGCTGCGCTGCCGCGACTGGCCCGATTTCCCCGTCCGGGGCGTGATGCTGGACGTCAGCCGCGACAAAGTGCCCACGATGGAGACGTTGTACGCCCTGGTCGATGAGCTGGCCGGCTGGAAGGTCAACCAGTTGCAGCTTTACACCGAACACACCTTCGCCTACCGCGCCCATCCTGAGCCCTGGGCGGGGGCTTCGCCCATCACCGGCGAGGAAATCCTGGCCCTGGACGATTTCTGCCGGGAGCGCTTCGTCGAGCTGGTGCCCAACCAGAACACCTTCGGCCACATGAACCGCTGGCTGATCCACGAGCGCTACCGCCCCCTGGCTGAGTGCCCCCAGGGTTGCGACACCGTATGGGGCCATTTCGATGACCCCTTCAGCCTGTGCCCAAGCGACCCGGGCAGCCTGGAGCTGGTGCGCAGCCTGCTCGACGAGCTTCTGCCCTACTTCTCCAGCCGCCAGGTCAATGTGGGATGCGACGAAACCGTCGACCTCGGCCAGGGGCGCAGCCGGGAACTGGTCCAGAAGCTGGGCATCGGCCGGGTGTACCTGGATTTCGTCCAGCAGATTTACCGGGAGGTCAGCCGGCGCGGGCGCGCCATGCAGTATTGGGGCGACATCATCATGCAGCATCCCGGGCTGGCCTCCGAACTGCCCCGTGACGCCATCGCCCTGGAATGGGGCTACGAAGCCGACCATCCTTTCGATGCCCACGGCGCCGCTTTTGCCGCCTCGGGCGCCCCGTTCTACGTCTGCCCGGGCACCTCCAGTTGGAACAGCATCGCCGGGCGCACGGATAACGCCCTGGGCAACCTGCGCAGCGCCGCCGCCAACGGCCTGAAACACGGCGCAGCAGGTTACCTGAACACCGATTGGGGCGATAACGGCCACTGGCAGCCCCTGCCGGTTAGCTACCTGGGCTTTGCCGCGGGAGCGGCCTTTTCCTGGGCGTACCAGGCCAACGCTGATCTGGATATCCCCCGTGTCCTGGACGCGCATGCCTTCCGCGATGCGCAGGGGGTGATGGGCAAACCGGCTTACGACCTGGGGAACGTCTACCAGCGCCCCGGCATCCTGCCGCACAACAGCAGCGTCCTGTTCCGTTTCCTGCAATCTACCCCGCGGGAAATGCTGATGTACCTGCCCCGCCAGCCCGGCCCGGGGGAAATGTCAGCCCGCTTCGCCGAGACCGCCGAACGGATCGACGCCATCCTGTCGCCTCTGGCGCAGGCTGAGATGCAGCGTCCCGACGCGGCGCTGGTGCAACGCGAATTTGCCTGGGTCGCCGCCGCCTCCAAACACGCCTGCCTGCGCATGCAGTGGGCGGTGAAGGCGGCGCAAGGCGCCCCGGCCGGAGATTTGCAAAACCGCCTGGCGCAGGATGCGAATGAGCTGATCGAAGAATTTCGCCAGCTCTGGCTGGCGCGCAACCGTCCCGGCGGTCTCAAAGACAGCCAGGCGCGCTGGGAACGTATGCGCCTGGATTATCGGGTATAGAGGATTTTGTCAGGCCAGGTGGATAACGTGGCAGGGTAAAACCTGCACCGTTATCCATCTGTGATGTTGGCCGTTACAACCCTTTTACCAGGGTTCCGGCAGCCAGCACAACAAACCCGAGCACGACCAGCCAGAAAGCGAAACCAGAAAGCCCTGGAATCGCGAATAACTCGGCGATAACGCCTACCACAGCGATCACGATTGCGACCAGGATGGTGCCGATTTTAGGTGCATTGGTTTTCATAATCTTTCTCCGGGGATGATGTGAATAGAGAATATTAATTGAATATTAATGGGCTGTCACAACATTGTAACACAATCGGAAGAAAAAAGTTACGCCACCACTTTGAGAAAGATTCAAATCAGGCAAGTGCGTTGTACCCGCCAGGTGCGATGCAGAGTCGGCTTTCAGCCGACTTTTTGGGTATCAGCGCCGGATTTCAATCCGAGCGGCATTTTTAAACCCATCATCGCCGTGCCGAGAACAGGATGCGTTTGAATCCATAAAACACCGGCTGCTCCGGGAAACGCTGGCGCAGCGCCTGGCGGTAGCGTTCCATGAAACGCGCACTCAGTTCCGTCCCCAATCGCTCGAAGTAAGGCACCAGCGCCGTGCCCGAAGTCCAATCGGCCAGCGCGTCGGCGTTCTCCAACACGTGCGGGTAGATTTTCTCGAATACCACCAGGTCCTTGCCGCCGTGGTCGTAGAGCATTTTAGCGTAGCTTTCCAGCGAAAGCACCGGCGAGCGGCGTGTCCAGCCGTCCAGCGCCTCGCGAAACGGCTCCTGTCCGGCAATTTCGGCGATCAGGGTGTGCGTGGGATGAGTATGGTTGGACGGCATCTGCACGGCGAGCTGCCCGCCCGGGCGCACCATCTCCAGCAGGCGTGGCACCAGCGCCGTGTGGTTCTCCACCCATTGCACTGCGGCGTTCGAGAAAACCAGGTCCCACTCGCCCTGTACTTCCTCGATATGCTGGCAGAGAAAGCGTAAGCCGGGCCGGGTGTAAGCAGTCGTCTTTTCAAGCATCTCCGGGGATGCATCCACCCCCAGCACCTCGCTTTCCGGCAGGCGGTCCGCCAGGCGGCGCGTCAATTCGCCCGTACCGCAGCCCAGGTCGATAACGCGCATTCCCGGACGCGGTTCGACCAGCGCCAGCAGGTCGTCGAATGGGGCGGTGCGCTCGTTTTTAAAAAGTTGGTAACGATCCGGATTCCAGGGCATTCCTTTGCATCGTCTCCAGTCTTTCCAGCAGCTCCTCCAGCGGCAAACCGGCCAGCGAAGCCAGTTGCAGGTCCGCTCCCTCCAGCGGCAGCAGGCGGGTGATCTCGTTGGGCACTGCCACGGCGAACAATCCCGCCCGCCGCGCCGCCTGGATGCCGTGCAGCGAATCCTCGAAAGCCACCGCTTGCTCGGGCAGGACCCCCAGCCATTCCACCGCCATCCGGTACAGCGCCGGATCGGGCTTGGTGCGCGCCACGTCATCGCTCGCCACGATGGCATCGAAATACTCGAGCAACCCCAGGCGGCGCAAGTGCCCCGTCACCCATTCGCAGGACGAGCTGGAAGCCAGCCCCACCTTCAACCCCATCCGCCGGGCGCTTTGCAGGTATTCGACCACGCCTGGCAATGGCGGCTGCCCTACGATCAGTTCCATCTCGCGCCGCCGCCGGCGCTCCAGGTCATCCTGCGGGTGCAACCGCCGCCCGCTTTTCTGCTCCAAGTCGGCGATCGGGTCGAATGTTTCCTCCGCCGTGCCCACATTTTGCAGCCACATCTCCAGCGATAGGGAACAGCCACGCTCCTGATACAACTCCTGCCAGGATACCAGGATCGGCGTCTCTGTTTCCAAAATCAATCCGTCGAAATCAAATACCAGCGCTTTAATCGTATGCTTTTGGTTGGCGTTCTGGATGATCCTGGCCTGATCACTCGTTGGCTGATTATTCATCGACAAATCACTCATGGATCGGTCACTCATTTCTGGATAACTGAATCGAGCATCTCCACCAGCCGCGGCTCGCCCAGCGCCCGGCGCGCCGACTCGTAGAACTCCTGCGGCTGGATCAGCCCCTGCCGCGCGTAGACCGCGGCTTGCAGGCCCATCTCCAGCCGGTCGATTTGCCGCACGAAGCGCGCCTCGGGCGAGTCGCCCTGCTCGAATTCTTCCCACGTGTCGAGATAAAGCTCCCCGCCGGGCAGTTTGGCGAATACCTGCTCCACCGACTGCGCTTCGAGGCGGTGCTTTTCCTCGGCGCTCACCGCGTCGGCGGGGATCAGGTCGCCTGCATAGACTTCTCCGAAGTCGTGCAACAAGGCCATGCGCACCACCTTGCACAGATCCAGCTCGGGAAAGTATCCCTGGGCCAGCCACAGCGCCAGCGTCGCCACGCCGAAACTGTGCTCGGCGATGCTCTCGCAGCGCAGGTGCGGCGCCCCGCGTTTCAGCCAGCCCTGGCGGTAAAGCTGCTTCAACTGGCACAGCTCGAAGTAGGCTGCAACCACTGCCGGAAGCGCTTCCCCGGCAAATAACGGAAGCGGGTTATCGGCTTTTGTTTCCACGCGCGAACTCTTTTCTCGGTCTTCAGGGTTTCTTGCCAGTTATCGATGTTCACAGGATGCGATACAATACTTCCACCAGGATCTGCGCCAGTACAATCTTGAAAATCAGCGCCATCGGGTACACGCTGGCATAATACAGGGTGGGCAAATCGCTTTCGGTCTGGGCGTTGGCCGCGCCCAGGCCAGGCGGATTGGTCATGGTGGCGCTCAAAGCGCCCATTATCGCCAGTAAATTCATCCGGTAAAACAGGTGCATCAGCAGCAGGCCCCCCAGCACTGCCAAGGTGGTAACGATTGCTCCGCCGGCCAGCAGGCTCACCCCTTGCTGGCGCAGCACCTCGACGAAATGTGCCCCGGCGTTGATCCCCGCTCCTGCCAGGAACAACATCAGCCCCAGCTCACGAGAGAGATTCTTGGCTGCCGCCGGCACGTGCAGGCGCAGCGGCCCGATGCCGCCGAAATGTCCTACCAACAGGCTTACCAGGAAGGCGCCCCCTGCGCTGCCCAGCTTGACCTGCAAACCATTGGGCAGGTTTATCGGGATCGACCCGAGCAAAATACCGATCAGCAGCCCGGCCAGGAAGGGCAGCATATTCGTCTCTTCTGCCTTGTGTGGGCGGCCATGTACCAGCCGGACGAACTCTTCTACCGCCGATTTGTCACCCACTACCCGGATGTTATCGCCCATCTCCAGCGTCACGTTGCCTGCCGGGGTGATTTCCAGACCCTGGCGGCGGATGCGCGTAATTACCACTGTATACCGTTCCCACACCCGCATCTGTGACAGCTTCTTGCCGGTCAGGGAGGTTTCGGTCACTTCGATATCCACGCTGAGCACATCCGCGTTGACGTCCATGCGCTCCTGTGTTTCCTCCCCCAGCAGCAACTGCATCTTCTCCAGCTCTTCGGGTGGGCCGACCACCATCACCACGTCGCCCAGGTGTAACACCCGGTCAGGTGAGGCGGCAAAGACTTGCTCGCCGTGCTTGATGCGCGAAATATTGGCCAGTGTCATCCGCCGCGGGTTGACCTCGCTGACCGTCTTTCCATCACAGTTCGGGTTAGAGATGCAAAACTGGCGCGCCTGCAATTCGGGCGATTCGCTGGCTTTTTCTGCCTGCCAGCGTTTCTCCTCGGCGCCCAGGTCGCGGCGCAGCAGGCGAGGCAAGAACTGCATCGACAGGACCAGGCCGATCATGCTAAACGGGTAGGCGATGCCATAGCCTACCGAGACCGGTCCGCTGCTCCCCGGTGCGATGCGTTCGACGACGTCGATCGCTGCCGCCAGCGCCGGGGTACAGGTGAGCGCGCCGGTGTATAACCCGGAGGCCAGTTCGTAGGGCAGCTTCAAAAAATAGCCAACTGCCAGAGTGGTCAGCGCCCCAACCCCGGCCACTATCAGAGCGATCAGTACAAATTGCAAGCCGTGGCGGCGAAAGGTGCGGAAAAAGCGCGGCCCGGCTTGCAGCCCTACTGCGTAGACGAACAGCAGCAGACCCAAATCCATCACCCCACGTGGGATGCTCAGGCCGTAATGCCCGAACACCAGCGCGGTGAACAAGACGCCCGCCGTTCCCAGCGAAATGCCGCGGATAGAGATGCGCCCGATCCCGGTGCCAATGGCCAGGATGGCAAACAGGACGACCATTTCCTGGGCAAACAGCGCGCTCATCCGCTGCCTCCTGGCGGCATGAATTTACGGATTGGGCCGCACAATTTTTCAATGTTTGTAGCAGCCTTTAATGCCCGGCTCAACCGGGCAATGAGCAGACCCAACGCCTGCCCTTCGTCGTCACTTAGATCAGCCAGGCCGGGAATATGGCGGCGAGTCTCCACCACCAGCCAGCCCAAATAGGCTGTATTTTGCCCCTCAGCAAAGTGTGCATGGCTGGCATACAGCGAATCATCGGTATAGATTGCTCCACCCGGTATCGAAAATGCGCCGCTGTGTTTGCGACAGATCAGACAATCGCTTAGCTCATTCATCGTGACAACGCCGTATATTCTACACCCGAAAATACCTCTTTCGGCGAATTGCTTACCCCTGTTATGGTATGCATGCCACGCCCGGATACCTGGCTTGAGGGTTAGGGCCATCGATGATGGATTGCTTCAATCGGTGATAAAATCGGGTATAGCCTCAGGAGGATGCCGATATGCCTTTAACGACTGGACAGCTTCTGAACAATCGTTACCGCATTGTTGCCTTGCTTGGCCAGGGCGGTTTTGGTGCGGTATACCGTGCCTGGGATGCCAACCTCAAAGTACCTTGCGCGGTGAAGGAGAATTTCGATACCAGTTCCAGTGCGGTGCGCCAGTTCGAGCGTGAGGCGTCGATCCTGGCCACTTTGCGTCACGCCAATCTGCCGCGAGTTACTGACCATTTTATCGTCGAGGGCCAGGGCCAGTACCTGGTGATGGATTTCATCGAAGGGCAGGACCTGGAAGTGATGCTGGAGCGCAGCAGCGGCCGCTTGCCCGAGGCGCAGGTCGTCCAATGGCTGGCGGAAATCTGTGACGCGCTGGACTATCTGCATAACCAGGAGATCCCGGTTATCCACCGGGACATCAAGCCGGCCAACATCAAGCTCACTCCGTCTGGCCGGGCCATGTTGGTGGACTTCGGCATCGCCAAGGTATATAACCCGGAGATACGCACAACCCTCGGAGCGCGGGCGCTAACCCCCGGTTACTCGCCTTTCGAACAGTATGGCCAGGCGCCCACCGATGCACGCTCCGATGTCTACGCCTTGGGTGCAACGGCCTATACCCTGTTGACCGGTAAGGTCCCTGCGGAGAGTATCGCCCGGATGGCCGGTGCGCCGCTGGAGCCGGTCCGCACGCTGACCCCGGAAGTCTCCCCGGTGGTTGAGCACGCGGTGCTGCACGCCCTGCAATTGATGCCCGATCAGCGCTTCCAATCGGCGCGGGAGTTCAAGCTGGCCTTAACCGCCGGGTCTGCCCCTGAACCGGTTCACCTGGCCGGGCGGCCGGCCCAACTGGCGCCTGCTGGCCCGCCTGCCGCCCAGATTACCTCAAAGGCCACTGGCCCATCGTCTGCCGGGCGGAAAGCGCCGCCGCCGGCAGCCCTACCCTCGAAATCGACGCCGGCTGCTTCCCCCTCCAGAACTCTTGCCTGGGTGGGGATTGGCGCCGTGTTGGGTTGCCTGGCGCTGGCCGTCGTTGGGATCCTGGCCGGATGGGCCTATTCATCCGGGCTGTTTGCTTCCGCGCCAACGCGCACGCCCATGTTGCAGGCCGCGGCGCCGCGGCCCAGCGTGGCGGCCGCGGCCCAGCCATTGGCCTCGACCCCCACACAACCTCCTGCGGCGGCAGCTGTTGCCACGTCTGTTCCACCCACCGAGTACTTGCCAGATTTTATTGTCTGCCAGGTGACCGACGCAGGTGGCATCGACGACAGGTCTTTCAATTCCACGGCATGGAAAGGGATCAGAGATGCCGAGGCGCAGTTGGGTATTGGCGCCAAATACCTGGAGTCGCAGCAGCAGACCGATTACGAAAAAAACATCAAGGTCTTCATCGACGAAGGTTGCGACCTGATCGTCACCGTCGGCTTCTTGCTGGGCGACGCTACCCAAACCACCGCGCAGGCCAACCCGGACCAGAAATTTTCGATTATCGATTACTCTTACGATCCACCTTTGCCGAACGTCTTGGGCCAGGTGTTCGCCACCGACCAGGCCGCTTTCCTGGCCGGCTATGTGGCGGCGAGCGCGACCAAAACCGGCAAGGTGGGCACCTTTGGCGGTATCCAGATCCCGCCGGTAACGGCTTTTATGGATGGCTTTGCCCTGGGTGTGCAGGCATATAACGAAAAGCACGGCAGCCAGGTACAGGTGTTAGGCTGGGACCCAAATTCTCAGACCGGTCTGTTCGCGGGCAATTTCGAGAGCACCGATGATGGCCGCACTATGGGCGAGACCCTGATGGACGAAGGCGCCGATATCATCATGCCGGTAGCTGGCCCGGTAGGGCTGGGTACTGCCGCGGCAGCCAAAGAGCGCGGTAATGCCTACATCATCGGCGTGGACAGCGACTGGTATGTGTCTGCTCCCGATTTCAAGGAGATCATCTTGACTTCGGCGCTGAAAAATATGGATGCCACCACATTTGCGATCATCCGGGCCGCCAGGGATGGGGGGTTTCAGGGAGGCGAGTTTGAGGGGACCTTGCAAAACGGTGGTGTAGGTCTGGCGCCATTCCATGACCTGGAAAGCAAAATCCCACCCGGGCTGACCGCCGAACTGGGGGTGATCGAGCAGGCGATTATTTCTGGCAGCCTGGCAACTCGACCCTGATATTTTGCCGTAATATGAGTTAAGTCACTTGCGATAATGGCTAAAGCGCATTATATTTGGATGGTGTTTGACAGTCTGCTCTTACGAACAGATTTTGATTGTGGAGGAGGTGGTGTGTACGCGCATCAATGGATACATTTGACCATGCCAGAATGAAGAAATTTCCCAAGATATGCCGAATTCAACGATTTGAGGAGAAGACTCACTATGAATAAAAAGTTTTGGTACAGTTTGATGGCTGTGATGATTGCAGCTTCCATGTTGCTCTCTGCCTGCGCCCAACCAACCGCTGCCCCGGCGCCGGCCGAACCAGCCAAGACCGAGGAAGCCAAACCGGTCGCTACCGAGGCGCCTAAGCCGGTAGAGACCGAAGCGCCCAAGCCGGCGGCGTTCAAGGCCTGCCAGGTGACCGATACCGGCGGCATCGACGACAAGTCGTTCAACGCCACTGCCTGGAAGGGCGTGGAAGATGCACAGAAAGAACTGGGCGTCGAGGGCAAGTACC
>CAZQQJ010000056.1:0-45989 GCA_964595435.1 uncultured Anaerolinea sp.
CTCGAAAGGTTATTGTTGTATTCATACCGCTATGATTACACATGCAAGTATGATTTCCATCAACTTTTTGTTAGAATGTCAACAGAACCTAATAATTTATCGAAAAATTCAAACCATTCTTCATTTTTCCATACTCCAAGCCTCCAACCCAAATAGTGGCAATAGAAAGGAGCTTTATTTGAACATCTCTGTAATTCTGCTAGAGGAAATATTATGCCGATATGCTTATATCGGCTAAGACGGTCCTGCACCTTTTCCCAATCAAGATATTGCTTGATGAAGACTAAGTGGGCTGGCTCTTTCATTCTCCACACATATTTACGGAAATCTCCCGCATCTTAAACTAGCCTATTATTTTCTAGTTCATCCTTATTTGGTTGAACTCTTTTCTCTATGTCCTCTGAGTCTCAGTGGTGAAACCTTTTTGCGTGACCTGCGAAGTACAAGCAGCTTTTGGAATTATTATACAGTTGACCTAATTTCTATGCAATCCAAACGGCAGATGAAAATCCCTCGCAACCAGGCAATTGACTCGCCCCCAATTTGCGCTACAATAGATGTAAGAAACGATTTACATGCTATCCGCCAGGCAAATCC
Organism: uncultured Anaerolinea sp.; assembly: GCA_964595435.1. Classification (GTDB taxonomy): domain Bacteria; phylum Chloroflexota; class Anaerolineae; order Anaerolineales; family UBA4823; genus RBG-16-57-11. The sequence continues at coordinate 598 of CAZQQJ010000056.1, forward strand.
GCCGGGCGGCGATGCGTTTATCGTTGATTGTTCGTTAATCGTTATCTGTCCACCCAAATCAGTCAACCTGCCGGGCGCGGCCGGCAAGCCTGGATCAATGAAAAATGGCGTCCGCGTTCATCCGCGATTGTCCGCGTCCCGTTTTTCATCATCAATTGAGGTTTAATAAGATATGGATAACCAACTCAGACCCTTGCCATTGCAAGCTTATCACGACCCCGAGGCAATCGCCGAAATGCAGCGCAGCTTTATCACCCGCGTCTACGGCTGGATGACCGCCGGGCTGATGGTTACTGCCGGGGCAGCGTTGCTCACTGTCAGCACCGGGCTGCTGGCGGCCATGATAACCGCTCCCTGGGTATTCCTGGGGCTAATGCTCGGCGAGATCGTGCTGGTCGTCGCTCTCACTGCCGCCATCCGGCGCATATCGCCGGCGGTGGCCGGGCTGGCCTTCTTCGGCTATGCTGCATTGAACGGCGTTACCCTGGCCATCCTGGTGCTGGTCTACACCTCCGCCTCCATGTTCGAGACCTTCTTCATCGCTGCCTGCGCCTTCGGCATGATGACCCTGTTCGGCTTCACCACCCGGCGTGACCTGACCACCCTGGGCAGCCTGCTGATCATGGGACTGATCGGTATTCTGCTGGCCTCGCTGGTCAACCTGTTCCTGCAGAACTCGGCTGTCTACTGGATTATTACCTATGTGGGCATCCTGGTCTTCGTCGGGTTGATCGCCTACGATACGCAGCGGCTCAAGAACATGGCCGTCGAGCTGGGCGAGGATGGCGAGCTGGTGAACAAGGCCTCGGTCATCGGCGCCCTGCGGCTGTACCTGGATTTCGTCAACCTGTTCCTGATGCTGCTGCGCATCTTCGGCCGCAGGCGCTAAACGATCCCCGTACCCCTCGCGGACACAAGGGCAGCTTTGTGTGGCTGCCCCCGAGTCCGCGTTCAAGCGAATCGGTGCTGTACGCTTCGAACCAGCAATTTGCCCCCGCACTGACCCCTGCCAGGATGGTGACGGACTGATAGGCTTTGAACAACAACCGGTCCAGGCCCCATTCCCGCCACAGGGCTAACATGCTGCGCGTATTTCCGCCGCCTACGTAAAGGACGTCTTTCTCGAGCAAGAAATCTTCCAGGTCGGCGGTAGGCAGGTGGAAGAGTGAAAAGACTGATGGCCGGCAAGCGAATGTGGTGAACGCTTTGTAGAAGTTGAGGACATACCCGTCTGCGTCCCCGCTGGCCGTGGGCAGAAAGCAAACTTTAGGGTTGGCTTTGTGGGTTTGTTCGAGGATAGATTGATCCAGGGCAAGGTTCTCTTCCCCTACACCTACGGCAACTTGCTCCAGAGGGTGATTTATCACTACTGGTATCATCTCGGCGAGAACATGGCCATCCGGCAGATGCTTGGGCATAACCGCCTGCCGCAGTTCGTCGGCAATATCGATAACCAGGCGCCTTATCGACCGGAATTGCTTGACAACTTATCCATCTCGCATTAGAGTCATCCTATGACCGCCGCCGCCACGCCACCTGCCCCCCGTGATTTACGCCAGGAGCTGGCTCAAGCCCAGCAGGCCCTGGCCGCGGCGCAGGCCGCCAGCGACCGCGCCGCCTACCTTTCCGCCCTGGAGCGCCAGGCCCAGGCATTGTTGGATAGCGGCGACGCCAAAGCCGCCGTATCCCCTTATAGCTTGCTGCTGAAATTCTATCGCGGCGCCCCGGCAGGTGCCGCGCCCGATGCCCGCCGTACAGCTCAAGCCCTGACCGGGCTGGCGCTGTGCGACCTGCTGCGCGGCAACCTGGACCCGGCCAGCGCCAACTTAAAACAAGCTTTGGAACTGGCCCGCTCTGCCGGAGACCCTGTCCTGGAGGCGCGCCTGCTGGCGCACCAGGGGCGGATCCTGATCGAAGGGGAGCAATTCCAGCTCGCCGCAGGTGTTTTGCAGCAGAGCCTGACCGCCGCCCGCCAGGCGCGCGACGCCCTGGCTGCCGCCCAGGCGCTGCTTGGGCAGGCGCACCTGGCTCAGGAGACGAACGCCCCGGCCCAGGTGCGACCGCTGGCGCAGCAGGCCTTGCAAGCCGCACAGGCCGCCAGAGATCCCGGCTGCCAGATCGAGGCTCTGTGTCAGATTGCTGAAGCGTCTTTGCGCCAGCAGGATGCCGGACAGGCGGCGCGCTTGGCTGAAGGAGCGGTGCAACTGGCCCGGCAGACCGGATGCCGGGGTGGGGAGATGTACGCCCTGCTCAGCCTGGGAGCCGCTCTGCTCGAACAGGGTGAGCTGCGTCCGGCGACCCGGACGGCCGAGGCCGCCCTGGCGTTGGCCCGCTCGCTGGAAAACCGCAGCGGCGAGTATCGCGCCCTGCTTCTGTTCAGTGCCGTCCACCATGCTGATCTTGACCTGCCCGGCGCCCGGCAGGCCTGCGGGCTGGCGCTCGAACTGGCCCGCTCATTGGGGCAAACCCGTCGCGCTGCCCGTGCCGAGGCGCGCCTCTCCAGGCTGCTTGCCCAAACCGACCGGCCCGGCCGGTCAGCCGGCTCCCGCTCACTGACGCCTCCCCCGATGCAGGTCTCTTTCGATGAATCCGTCGAGCCGGGTGGCCCTGAGCCGCGGTCGTCCCGCTCCGCCGGGGCAGCCGGCTCTCACCCGCTGGCACCTCCTCCTGCTGAGACCCCTGTCCCCTCCGATGAATCTGCCAGGATGGAAGATTCCCGTTTGCCCTCGCCATCTGTGCCGGTAGAGCCTGCCTCCACTGGCGCACCCATTTCAATGACTGGTCAGATCGACGACCTGGTGGTGCAAGGGTTGGAGCATTTCCAGGCCGGGCGTATCCCCCAGGCGCTCGCTCTTTACACGCAGGCTCTGGAAGCTTACCGCCAGGCTGGCGAAGACCTGCCTGCCCAGGTGGATACCCTGTTTCTGATGGGCAATGCTCACCGGCAGGCCGGCGCGCTGGAACAGGCCATCCAGTGTTACAACCGGTCGCTGTCCATCGCCCGCCAGGCAAACTACCCGGGCGGCGAGGCGGAGGCGCTGGGCGCCCTGGGGCAAACCTGCATTATGCAGGCTGCCGCCGCAGAGCCACAAAATGTTCTCTCCTTGCGCAGGCAGGCTGTCGAACTGTTGGAGCAGGCCATCCAGGCCAATCACCGCGCACCGGATCATGTCCAGGCCGGCCGGCTGTGGACGGGCCTGGCCGCTGCCCAAAACGAACTGGGCCTGTATCCCCAGGCGTTGGAATCTTTGCAGAACGTGCTGGATGAATTTCGAGCTGCTGCCGATCCGGGCCTGGTGCGCGCCGCCCTGCTCAACTTTGGCGAGCAGTGCGACCGGCTGGAAGAATTCTCCCAGGCGGCGGATGCCTACGAGTCGGCCCTGGGCATCGAGCAGCCGCCCCAGGGCGACGACGAATATACCCTGGCGGTGATGGGTTTTGCCCTGGCCTGCGAGGCGCTGGAGCCGGGCGATCTGGACCAGGCCATTGACACGCTGGCCGAAGCGCTGCAAATTGCCCGCCAGGCGGACCTGGCAGAGATCGAAGTGCGTGCCATGTCGCACCTGGGCCGGCTTTTGAGCAAGCGCTGCAAGCTGAGAGACACCACCGACGATCTGGTCCACGCTTCCGACCTGGTTGAGAAAGCCATGCAGCGTGCCGCCGATGTGGGTAACCCGGAGACGGCCGGCCTGGCCGCTTATAACCGGGGCCTGTCCTGTCTGGACCTTGGCCGGCCCGAGGATGCGCGTTGCTATTTCGACGAGGCCATGGTTACCTATCGCCAGGCGGGCATCCGTTCCGGCGAGGCGAAGGTCCACATCGCTCTAGGCGAGATGGATGTGGCGGACAAACGCTACGGAGAGGCCCTGGCTCATTTTGACCAGGCCGCTGCCATCTACCGCGAAACCGGCTGCCGCCGCCTGGAGGTTTTCCCCCTGGCGCGAAGCGGCGAGCTGCGCTTTGCGCTCAAGGACTGGCGCGGCGCCCGCCAGGCGCAAGAGCAGGTTATTCACCGGGCCGGCGAATTTGGCCTGGCGGACGTGCTCGGTTCGGCCTGGTTGTGCCTCGGTAAGCTGGATCTGGCCGAAGAGAACCCTGCCCAGGCCATCCAGTCTCTACGCAGCGCCCTGGATGCCCTGCAAACCGTTGGCAGCCCGAAGGTCGAAACTGCGCAGAAGCTCCTGGACGAAGCGGAGAAAAAGAGCCAGGCCAAAAAGAGCGGGGGGCTGTTCCGTAAAAAATAGTGTTATACTTATTCACAAGCCGCTGGAAAATTGCAATCGGAAGTTTCTGACAGTTTATCAGCCATCGCAGGTGGGATGTAACCAATGGTGGATAAAGCCTCAATAAAAGATATCACCCATCCGAATATCGAAAACAATAACTCACGGAGAACACTATGCCATACCGAAACCGGTACATCGCGTGCTTGACAGTTTGCATTGTAGCTGGTGCGTTGCTTTTCATGGTGACGCATGCGGCGGCATTTTCGTCTTTCGGGCCGGAAATCCGCCAGCGGGCGATAACCATACTCAATGTTGCTCCTGATGTTGCCGGTTTTAGCCCCAGCAGTGGCCCGACCGGCACTCAGGTGATTCTGCATGGGAACTATTTCTTGGGTACGACCGGCGTAACTTTCAACGGCGCCACGGCGGCTTTCAGTGTTCTTTCAAATGAAACAATCAGCGCCACTGTACCGGTGACGGCTACCACTGGTCTGATCCAGGTTACCAACGCCAGCGGGACAACTACCGACTCTCATCCCTTCTACGTCGGTTCTTCTCAGATGAGCTTTGCCCTTCTGGTCAGTGAGCTGATCTCGCTCACCGAAACCTCGGCTGCCTGGGGTGACTACGATCAAGATAATGACCTCGACCTGATCATTACCGGTCAAGTCGAGCAGCCATCAGATCCTTCGGGCCCGACTGACACACCGACCTCCACGCCTACGTCTGGCTCACAAGGTATTCCAATACCGGTGACAAAGCTTTATCGCTTCGACGGCGGGGATCAATTCACAGATGTTACGGGCAGTCTCGCCCAGGTGACAAAAGGCGAGGCTGCCTGGGGGGATTACGATAACGACGGTGACCTGGATCTGGCGATCTCCGGCGTAGTGGCAAATGGCGGTTCAGTGACAAAAATTTATCGTAACCAGGGGGGCAATTTTGTTGACATCGGCGCCGCTTTACCTGGCTTCTCATACGGCTTTCTAGCCTGGGGCGATTACGATAACGATGGTGACCTGGATTTGTTAGCTGGGGGTGGGACGGATCGTCAATTAGTTACCCGTCTTTATCAAAACCAGGATGGTGTGTTCAGCGAGGTGAGCGCCGGACTGCAAGGCGCCTATTTGAGTGATGCCGCCTGGGGTGATTACGATAACGACGGCGACCTGGATATTTTACTGATCGGTTGGATCGGTATGAAGGGAATTACCAAGATCTATTGCAATGACGGAGACGGAACCTTCACGGATATAAACGCGGGGCTCACTGGTTTCTATAACGGCACAGCTGCCTGGGGTGATTACGATAATGACGGCTACCTGGATATCTTACTCGCTGGCTCTAGCTCGGTGGGTCTTAAGGTTTATCACAACAGTCGCAATGGCGTATTTACAGAAGTCAGCACTGGCCTCGATCCATTCCAAAACGGCTCTGTAGACTGGGGTGATGCTGACAACGACGGCGATCTGGATATCCTGTTGACTGGTCGGTCATGGATCAATTATCGGGGTATGCCCATCTCGCAGGTCTTGATCAACCAGGGCAACGGCAGTTTTGACCACGCTTACCTCCCTCTACCAGGTATCGAAGCAGGCACTGGCCTCTGGGGTGATTACGATGGTGATGGCAGTCTGGACATCTTGCTTGGGGGCAGCAGTCTGGCCCAATTTCTGACAGCAGTGTACAAAAACCAGGGTGCACCCGCTAATATGCCTCCGACCAGCCCGGGCAGCCTTACCGCAAACCTGTCTGGCCATAATGTCACTCTGAACTGGCAAGTATCCAATGACGACCATACTCCGGTGAATGGCTTGAGCTACAACATTCGTGTCGGTACGACACCCGGCGGACAAGACATCGTGGCACCCATGGCGGAGCTGTCCAGCGGCCATCGCCACCTGCCTGCCCAGGGCAACGCCTACCAGCGCACCGATGCCTTGCTCAAGAACCTTCCCTCGGGTATCTATTACTGGAGTGTACAGGCGATCGACGCAGCTTTCGCGGGCTCGCCCTTCTCGGCGGAGGCCAGCTTTTTTGTCTCACCACCACCCACCCTGGGATTTGATCCTAATATCCTGAGTGTGAGCGAGCAAACTGCATCGGTAAATTTGACTGTCCGTCTAGCATATCCTAGCTCTGATGTCGTTACCGTGAATTACCAGACCCAAGATGGTAGTGCCATAGCTGGAGAAGATTATCTGGCTACCAGTGGCAGTCTCACCTTCACTCCCGGGATAACCAGCCAGACGTTGGCCATCACCATCCTCGCAGATGGGATCGACGAGGGTGATGAAACTTTTGATATACTGTTATCCAGCCCGGTCAATGCAACGTTGGGCCCATCCGCGGCAGCTAACCTGACAATCATAGGAACCCAAACAACAAATTATCCCATCTTCTTGCCTCTGATCACCAGGGATCATTTTTTGGCAAGATAGGCGTCTCCAACCAGGGTAAGGCCTAACAGGTCTCAGATGACCTGTTAGGCCTTAATATTTAGGTCAGCACCTGGCCGGCTGGATCACCTTGTGCCTGGGGCAGCTCCACAAAAAACGTCGCCCCCTCGCCGGGTTGGCTTACGGCCCAAACTCGCCCGCCCAGCCGCTCCACGGCTTTGCGCACAATCGCCAGGCCAACTCCGCTTCCGGGATATTCTTCGGCGCGGTGCAGGCGTTGGAAGATTTCGAAGATACGCCCGGCGTGCTGCGTATCGAAGCCCACGCCGTTATCGCGCACCCACAGTGTGAAGCGCCCTTCCTGCTCGTTGGCGCCAATTTCGACGCGTGGGGCGGCGGTCTGCTGCGAAAACTTGACCGCGTTATCTACCAGGTTGCGCAAGATCAACTCCAACCCCTGGGCATCCGTGGTTACCGGTCCGCAGGAGATCTGCAGTTCGTACTTGACGCTCCGCCCGCCCTGTCCGGCGGCATAACCGGCCACGGCGCGGGCCACAAATTCGGCCAGGTCTATCCGCGTATAAGCTGCCCGGCGTTGCTCCACTCGCGAGTAAGCCAGCAAGCCCTCAATCAGTTCGATCATGCGGGCGACGCCGGCGCGGATGTTGCTCAAAAACAGGTTTCCATCCTCGTCCAGTTGGCTGGCGTAAGTTTGCTGCAGCAGGCGGCTGTAACCGTCGATGCCACGTAGCGGTGCTTTGAGGTCGTGCGAAACGGAATAAGAAAAGGTTTGCAGTTCGCGGTTCTTGGCTTCCAGGGCGGCAGTGCGCTCTTCCACACGCCGCTCCAACTCCCGGTTCAACTGCTGCAGGGCATCCTGCGCTTGCTTGCGTTGGGTGATGTCGCGAATGAAGCAGCCCAGGCGTAGACCCCGTTCGGTGTGGATGGGGAACATGCGCACTTCGATCGGATGCTGTGTGCCATCGGTGTTTATGTAGGCCGTCTCGATCATCCGGTTCAACCACCAGGCGTTCCCGGCGTGTATGCTCTCCAAATAATGACCCCGCATCTCGATATCGTTGCCAGGTGGGACGCGCGCCTGTGGCATCAGCGTACGCTGGATTTCCCAGATCGAGGTACCTAATGCTTCAGATTGTTTGATGCCAGTGATCTCTTCGATGGCGCAGTTCCACTCGATGATATAGCCCTGTTCGTCGGTAAAGAAGATGCCTTCCGAAGTTTGCTGAATAAAGGCACGATATTTCTCTTCGCTCTCCTGCAATTGGGCGCGGCGTTCTCGCTCAATTCCATTCTGGTATACCACATATACCAGAATCAGCCCGCCGCTGATCAGGTCGACAAATAGCAGCGCCATCAGCGTGGTAAACCGGTCTGGGGGAAAGGGCACCGTGGCGAGCTGGTAAGCTCCTGCCACGGCGATCACACCGATCATACCTGCCACCCAGCGCGGCGAGAAGGCGATGGCAGTCATCAGGATTGGAACAACCGCCGTGGCCAGTACGGCCGGGTCGATGTTCGGATAGGGCTGGAAAGGCACCACCAGTGCGATCGCCAGGGTGAGGAGGATGTACAATGTCACCCCGCTTCGGTAATAACCGGCCCGCAGCAGGCCGTAGGCGATCAGGATCACCCCCATCCCGACCAGGTAAGCCTGGATATCCATATCATCCAGGATCGTGACGTTTCTCTGGATGCGAAAAACTGCTTCGGCAACGGCCAGCAAGATCAGCACCAAAGCGACCTGCACCAGCATAATCGAAGCAAAGAGCCGCGCCGCGCGCCGCTCTTCTAAACCAGAAATGCGCGGGTGTGGGCCGATTGCCCGTTCCCACGCTCGCCCGGCAATGTTCCCGATCACAGGCCCTTTCCCAGGTTTAGATGTCATACCCCGGTCTTGCACATTCTTCAAAATCGCGCGAAAAGATACCCCTATTCTACCAGATGATATTGTGTGAGTAAATCACGGCGCTGCCTGCAATTTACTCACCTTTGCTCCGTTCTCTACCGGCTAATCGCTGGCGGCGAGCGGCGTGGGGACCAGCAGCCTGAATTCCTCCAGCGTCCCCATCGTCTCCCAGTTCATCTGGTCGATGCGCCGCTGCAGGTAGGGGGAGAAGTAGCCGTGGTACCGCTCCTGCAGTTCTGGGTTGCGCCAGTCATCGCCGCGGATATAGCCGCGGCAATTTTCTGCTCCACACTGGCAAACGAACTCGTCGTAAGGGGTGCCGTCGCTCATCGCGTAATCGAAGCATATCTCCTCACCTGGCTGGATGTCGCGCATCGCCACCAGAGCGATCTGCCCGTTCAAGCCGGCGTTGGGGTCGCACGAATGATTGACCCAATCGGCAGGCTCTTCGATAAAAGAAGACAGATACAGGCCTTCTTCCACCTGGATGGAATGGCTGCGGCGTTCCGGGCTGAGCTGTTGCAGCTCGTCCCAGGTGAGTACCTGGCCGCCCCACACGGCGATCAACTCGCCCTCCCGGATCAGCCGGTCAGCATACAGGCTGCCATAACCTTCGGCATCCTTACGCCCCTGGCATTTGGGGGAAAGGAAGGCCGATTTCAGGCCGAACGGTTGGGGTGAGGAAAGTTTGTTCATGGGCAACTCCTTAATAAGATAGATTAACAAAAAAAACCAGGGCGTACGCCCTGGTTTTATCCGTATGGGCCCGCACCAGCGCCGCTCGGTGATTTCTCACCGGGCTGCCCGGCAACGCATCGCCGGGCTATTCAAACAGCAGGTGCAGCAGCGGAATTTCCCTGTCCGCCGTACACCCGGCCATCCAAATAGAGCTGATAGAGGTGAGCGCGAATGCTTCAGCGCTCTATCTTTTCAGTAATGTTATCATATCATAAAAATTGGCTTTTTATACAAAAGTCATTGATATCTGTTTGTTGGCTGTCCAGGTGATACAATTCGGAATCATGCATGAAATCCCTCTAACCATGTTGGCCCCCTGTGGCATGAACTGCCGGGTCTGTTATGTGCATCTACGTCCGAAAAAGTCCTGCCTGGGCTGTCACGGGCAAGATGAGCGCAAGCCGGAACACTGCCGCAGGTGCAAGATCAAAGACTGCGCTACGAGCCTGGGGGTGAGCTTCTGCTTCGAGTGCTCCTCCTTTCCCTGTATCTTGATCAAGCGCATGGATAAAAGCTACCGTCAGCGCTACCAGGCCAGTCTGATCGAAAACGCCCGGCGCTTGCAAAGCCTGGGAGCAGCGCAATATTTGCTCCAAGAACAAGAAAAGTGGACTTGCGCCTCCTGCGGTGGGGTGATCTCGCTGCACGACCGGGTATGTTCCGAATGCGGAGAGCGGATGCAGGCCGGCCCAGGAGACAATACCGAATGAAGGATGCAATCCAACCCGGCAGCCAGGCATTGGTAATTCAGGCCTGGCAAACAACTTTCCCAGATCCTCTGACGCTGGAAGCAGGCGAAACCGTGCAGACCGGAAAACGAGACAGCGAGTGGCCTGGCTGGATCTGGTGCGCGAACGCCGCCGGAAAGAGCGGTTGGGCGCCAGAGAGTTATCTGGATGAGATCAACGAACATGAACAGACCGCCCGGGCGAAGCGCAACTACAATGCCGTCGAACTGGAAGTGAAACCGGGAGATCACCTGGCGGTCGAAATGGCCGAAAGCGGCTGGTGTTGGGCAACCCATGAAAACGGGCAGAGCGGGTGGGTTCCGCTGGCCTGCCTGGAAATTGCAGACCAAGCGCCATGACCAACGTCGGCCACACCATTGTCGGCGCAAGCCTGGGCCTTGTGTGCATGTCTCCGGATGCATCTCGCTCCTATAAAGCTGCCCACCAGCTCACCTTCATGTTGTTGGCCAATCTGCCCGATCTGCCCCTGCGGAATTGGGGCCACCACCGTTACTATTTCAGCCACAGCATTTTTGTCAACCTGGCGTTGATCGCCACAATTATTACGATACTTGGTCTGTTACCAGTAGTCAGAAAGCAGCCCAGGTATCCCTGGCTGATCGGCATGGGCGCTTGCGCCTGGCTGAGCCACTTGCTCCTGGATACGTTCTACAATCATGGAAAAGGGCTGCTCATGTTCTGGCCGCTGTCCAAAACGCGGTTGGCTTTGCCCATCCCCTGGTTTTCGGTTATGCCGGGCCCGATCATCCCGTTGGCGTGGGAAAAGGTCACAATCTTCCTGATCGAGATAGCCAGTTATGCCCCATTTCTTTTGCTGGCAATCTGGGTTCAAAAAACAGGCAGGCAAAAGCGATTCATCCATTGGTTGGAGCATCGCTTTTGAAATTAGCTTTGTGGAGCGGTGGCCCTGCACTTGGGGGCACCGCTCCACAGGAAATCTTTATGACTTACGGGCCAACGATGCGCCCTTCTACTACCGGACCGACCGGCGAGTTGGCTGCCACGTAGTCGATGGTCACTTGCAGCAGATCGTCGCCGGGCTGCAGCACGTTAGTTCCCTGGGTGAAGACGGTGTAGCCGTCGCCGCCGGTGAACATGAAATCGTTGGTGACGAAGCGCACCGGGTCGTTCGGCCCGATGGGGATAGCCGGCCCGCTGATGCCCTGCGGCGTCTTCCACATGCCGGTTACCACGAGCGTCGTGCCGTTGCAGGCGAAGGTCACCTTCAGGCCGGAGACCTGCGGGAAGCGCCCGGTGGCGATCGCCGGGTTGCAGAAGGGCGAGAAGCCGTTCAGGAAGGCTTGCTCCAGTTGGGCGCCGGTCAGGGTTTCGATGACTGTGCGGTTACCAAAGGGCAGCACGGCGAACATCTCGCCCCAGGTAATCTCGCAGGCTCCCTCGCCGGCGCCGGGTGGGTTGCAGTTCAAGTCGGCGCGCAAGCCGCCTGAATTGGTATAGGCAGCGTCCACGCCCGGGTATTTCAGCCGCATGGCGTCGGCCACCATATTACCCATCGCCGACTCGAACAGACGGGTGGGGGCACGCTTGATGTCGAACTGTTGCGTACCGATCACCTGGTTGCGCAGCACGGCTGTCTGGGCGTTGGCGTCGTCCACAATGGCCTGCACGTCCGCCCGCTTCGCCACGCCCAGGTTTTTGGCGATGCGTGTTGCCGCTCCGGCCCATTCCACGTCCTGGCCGTGGATGACCATCTGCACCACCGAGTAGCTGGCCCCGGCGTTGATGCCTTCGGCTACCAGGATGCGCCCCACCATCAGGTTCGAGACGCGGTGCGTGTGCCCGGCCAGGACCACGTCCACGGTGGTATCCTGGATGCCGTTTACAATGGTCATGATCGGCCCGGCCCACGGCACCGGCGCGCTGCCGTCCACGGCATTGCTGCCCAGGGCGGTACCCTGGTGGATCAACACAATCTGGATCTTGACGCCCTGCTGGCGCAGTTTCTCCGACTCGGCCTTGATCGTCTCGACTTCGTCGAGGAACTTCAGCCCGGCAGTGGCGCCTGCGCTCACCAGTTCTGGTGTCTCTTTCAACTCGATGCCGATCACGCCGATGCGCAGATTGCCGTAGTTGAAGACGTGCGTGCCTTGCACCCAGTCCGGGTTTTGCAGGGTGGTTTCATCGACGATATTTGCGCCCAGGAAGGGGAAGTTTGCCCGCGCCTGGTGGGCGAGCAACCGGGCCACGCCGTAGTCGAATTCATGGTTGCCGTAGGATGTAGCGTGTAACCCCCAGGCGTTTTCCACGTCGATAGCCGGCCGGTCTTCCAGCAGCCCGGAGTTTGCCGGGGATGCGCCGACGTTATCTCCGGAGGCAAAGAGGAATGAGCCAGCCGGGAACTGCTCAGTTTCCTGGTCGAACAGCGTGGCCAGTTGCGCCGCGCCGCCCACTGGCACGTTTCTGCTGTCAATGGCGAACGTGGTCTGTTCGAGCTGGCCGTGGAAGTCGGTCAGGCCGATGACCGGTACCAGGCGGCGCGCCTCGCCGCCGCGCAGCAGATCGAGCCGCACCATTCCCTGGGAGTGCTGTGGTTCGGGGATCTGCATCAGATAAGCGATGGTCGGCGCCAGGTCGATGCTGCGCAATCCTGGCGCGGCTGTGTTGGGGCGGATGGCGTCACCGCCAGCCAGGAAAGCGGCGCGCATATTGACATTGGCTGCCAGGTCCTGTACATCTGGCACATAGCCGTGCTGGCCGAAGAAGGCCGAGCGCGCCACCAGCGTGCCGGGTGTCGCCGCGTCGAACTGGTATGGCGGATAGGCGAAGACCACCAGGTCGCCGGTGCGCGTGGGGTGCGCCATGTCGGCTGTACTGTCGGGGCCGTTGGGGATATAGCGTGCCTCGGCTTTGGTGAAGGCGCGATCGATCATCTTCCAGCTTTCTGGCAGGCTGTCACCGGTCCAGTCGTTCGGGTCGGAGAGTGCCAGGAAGGCGGCTTTGATCTGGGCTACAGTGGCTGCTTCCTGGTCCGCCGGAACCTGTTGCAGGCTGCCGCCGGTCGGGTCGCGCCCGGCCAGGTTCAGGTAGATCTGCACCGTGCCGCCGGCCCAGCAGGCCTTGGCTTTGCCGATCGTCTCGCCGGTCGCCGGCCGGCAGTTCGAGGTCTGCGGCCTGGAGAGCAGCCCCAGGTCTACCAGCACTTTGCTGGCGTCGATGGCCAGGAACTGTGGTGCAAAGCCGTGATCGGAAGACACAAATGTGGAAACATCGCCGCGCATCAGGGATTGCGCCAGTGCCAGCGTGGCGTCTGCGCCCCGGTAAGCGCGCTGGATGAAGGCTTTTCGTTGAAGTACGCGCCCGTCCGGCGTTCCGTTAACCTGCACGTCGTCATAGGCCGGGTTTAGCGCCCCGCCGGGCAGGGTGGGCGAGACCAATCCCAGGAACTGGTGAGAGAACTCGTCGGTAGTGGGATAACCGATCATTGCCAGGTCGGGCTGGTAGGTCTTCAAAATGTAACGGATGATCGGGTGGTGCCCGTTCTCCCAGTACAGGCCTTGCCGGACGTAAGTCTCCTCGCTGACAATGCCGGCTTCCAACACGGCGAAGTCGGCCGCCATCGAAGTGGGAAATTTCTGGGCGATATATTCGGCGAAATCTCCGCTAAAGCCGGGTTCGCCGGGCCAGGTGGGCCAGGAGGCGTTGGCGCGAGTGACGGAGGTGTGGTACAGGCGCACCTGTGATAGATCGCTGCTTAACTGCTCGACTTCCACTAGCATACCGGCCGTCAGGCCATCCAGCGCTCCGCCGTTGATCTTGACCTTGACATCGCCCCACTGGCCGCGCCCAAGGGTTGCTACGGCGCCCTTCCCATCTTTGGTCGGCGAAAACAGCACGCGATTGTAATTGACGCGATGGTCGTTGGTCGTGTCGAAGATATAGGCATTCAAACCATATTTGTCCACGCCAGAGTCCAACACGCGCAGGCGCATTTCCTTCGCCGGGCTGTAGGTGCGCGGCGTGTTGCTCCAGCCGGTTGCATCCGTGGGCGCCGCGCTTGCAAAAGGCGCCTGCCCGGCAAACCCGGCCGGGTGATCGAACTGCAGACCGAACGAGGCGACAAAGGCCGCGTCGTCGCTGGAGCTGACGTAATTGGTCGCCACGCCGCGTCCGGAGAAAAACGAGCGGTAATCGACGGTCGGGCCGTTGATCGCACCCACCCGGCCGCCGGCCCATTCGATCTGGGCCACTTTCTTCCCGCCACGTTCGGCGGCCTGGGCCAGGGTCTCAGCTTGCAGCACACCCGTATCGAAGGAGCCGGTGCGGGAGCTGAATGCTGCACCGTTGATGGCGAAGGTATTGTTCGTCGAACCGTGTACCCCGGACCAGGCGCCGGTTGCCAGACTGTACCAGCCGGCGCCGGTGTTGGGCGGGGCCTGGGTGAGCAAGCCGCCGTTCGCGGCGTGGGCGCCGTTTCTCAAGAACTTACCCATCACGGGCAGCGAACCCCGGGCGGCGAAATCAGCTACCAGGTCCTGGCGCATGCCGTCGGCCACGAAAAAGATCACCTTTTCACCCGAGTTTCCCCGCCCCGAGTGGGGTGCCGGGGAGGAAGCTGCAAACGCTGCGGGAGGGAACGTAGAAAGCAAAATAGCGAGCGTTAATAAGAGCGAAAATACCCGTCGCATCGGGAGAGTCATCATACCAACCAATCTCCTTTCAGATTGTCCTTCTGCATCTAATACAAATTTTCGATCAAATCCATCATCATCTGGAAGCCTGCCCAGACAGGCTTACCCGCCTGCGATGGCCCACGCGGGTCATCGCTACACTTCTGCCATTTGTCATTCATTAAAAGCCCGGGGTTTTCAAGATCAAAATACACGCCTCCTCTTTATTTGACCGAAGGTCGTTTTGTGCTGCCCTGTTGGGCGCGCTGTACTGCACACCCAATCGGGGAGCCACTATTTTTATATGGATTGGCATTCAGGGTGAGCTCAGTGTCAGAACAATTATACTGAATAAGATAGAAATAGTCCAGTTAAAAACGATCTTCCCTCCAAAATATATCCAACTCAGGGTCCGCCGGCGAGCTGGTGGTAAAATTCGACCTGCCAGGCATTGATGGAACAAACCATGACCAGGATCAAAGCCGTTCTTTTCGACGCAGACGGAGTTATTGTCTACCCACAGATGCAGTTTTCGCGACACCTCGAAACGCATTATGGCATCACCCGCCAGATGACGGCTGGTTTCTTCCACGGCGCTTTCGACGCCTGCCTGACCGGTGAGGCCGACTTGAAGGATGTTCTGCCGCCTTTCTTGCACCAGTGGGGCTGGCAAGACACCGTCGACGAATTTGTGCGTACCTGGCTGGCGGTCGATGATGTCGTCGACCGGCGCATCGTCGACAAGATACACAGCCTGCGCAAAGGTGGGTTGGTCTGCTGCCTGGCCACCAGCCAGGAGCATTACCGGGCCGAGTATATGCGCACTCGCATGGGGTTCGGGGAGCTTTTCGACCGGCTGTTCTTTTCTTGCGAAATCGGCTGGCAAAAACCCGCCCCTGGCTTTTACCAGCACATCGAGGTGGTCCTCGGTCTGCCCGGCGAAGAGCTGTTCTTCTGGGACGATTTAACTGGCAACGTCGAAGCCGCTCGCCAACGCGGCTGGAAAGCAGAAGTGTATACGAGTTTCGACGAGTTGGAACGCTATGTGTATGAATGAAATCATTCGGGCGCGTCACACTTTCGAAGAGCAACGCATTTTTTGTAAACCTTGCTTGATAAAATGACCCTGCCCAAGATTGAAACCCATCCGCGTTGGCTTGCTTCTCGCCCAGTATGGTTTGCCCTTGTTGCCACGTTGGTGTTCCTGGTGGCTTACCCCAGGCCGGGATTGTTCTTTCGCACGATTGCCCATGCCATCCACCCGCCCATCCGCCCTGCTGAAGTAGCCGCGATCAGCCCCAACCTGCCCGGCGACCCGGCCCAGGTCGAGCAATGGGTGATCGAACATATCCAGCGCGACGCAAACGATTACGCCAACTGGGGCGTTATCTTTTACGTCACTACCCCGGCTGAGGTCCTGGGAATTGGACGGGGGCCATGCTACGGGCGTGCCATCGTCCTGGCCAGCATTTTAGAAGACAAACACATCCCCTATCGGCTGTATATGATGCCTGGCCACGTCTGGGTTGACTATCAGGATCGTGTACCCCCCATCTGGCCCGAATTCGAGAAGAGCGAGTATGCCGTCTGGCGTTGGGAAAATGGGCGTTGGCACTACCACGGCTTTGGCTGGCTGGCTATCCTACCCAGGATGGTTGCGATCCAGGCCCATCTCTACTGGCGCATCCTGCCGGTAGCGGGAAAGGTGGCGCTCCTGGTTACCCTGATGGCATGCATCGGCATGGTGTGGCTATCGAAGCGCAGAGCGTAGCCTGGTGGTAAAATTCAATCCATCAGGCAACCGCGGAGCAAATCGTACTGGCGGTCAAACAGGATAAGATCTCAAACTTCGTGTAGAAAAGTATTATGTTCAGCCAACCTTTCTTCATCCCCGCGCTTCTCATTTTTCTATTGTCTATCCCGCTGATTGGTGGGATCATTCCGCCGAATCGAGGTTACGGAATCCGCACGGCTAAGACTATGTCCGATCCCCAACTGTGGTATCGCGCCAATAAATTTGGTGGCTGGGCCTTGCTGTTTGCAAGTGGAATTTACCTGGCTATGGTTTTACTGGTGCCATATCCTCCTTCGGCGAGGGAAGATTTTTTGACTTGGCTGTCCCACCTTGCCATTTTCGTTCTTCCATTGCTGGTAAGTCTCTTTGTGATCCGAATGTACATCAGGCGTTTATGAAGCGAACGATGTATTATGGGGATTTCCTCCTGGCTATTGGCGTCATCGTGCTTTCTGCATGTGGAATGCCCGCACCGGTTATCCCTGCTACAGGTGCTTCTACCTCGGGTCATATCGAGATACCCACATTGACAATCGCGCCCATCGCTACATACACTCCCGTTGTTCTTTCCCCTACTTCCACTATCTCCCCTGCAGTACTCGAGCGCCCGGTATTTCTCGCCTGGCCTCTGCCGCCAACGATAGGGATAGCCCGCATTTCGCAATACCCTAATACACCCTGGACGTGGAATTACCTGGGATTGAACGCTGGCAAACAGTGTCCGCCCATGTTTGGCTATTTGCTCGATTTGAGCAGCCTCCCATACTGGCGGGACACCTCGACCCCGGAAGAACAGGATAAGGCGCAGGCTGATCCTCACAATTTCGAGATGGTTGAGTGTTACGCTACAGAGGGCGCGGTAGGAGCCAACGGCCATGAAGGTACGGACATTAAGGCCCCTGCCGGGACGCCGGTTTACGCGTCCGCTGGCGGCAAAGTGCAGGAATGGCGGTCGAGCGGGCTGAACAGTATGATCGTGTTGAAACACTGTCTCGGAGGAAATTGGGATGCCAATCATCAGTGCGCGGGCGGACGGCAATGGTATACCACCTATATGCACATTGTCCTCGATGATGGCCTGCTCCAAGAAAATGCCGATGTTGCACCGGGCGCGCAGCTTGGGGCGGTTTATGACCAGACCATCAACTCCCATTTGCACTTTGAAGTCGGCCTGGACAGGAGAAGTTACACCAACTATGTCAATCCCTGGGGGCAGGACGGACCTCCCTGGCTGGAGTGCATGTGGCTGGATCAATCGTTGTGCGCAACCCCGGAGCCGGCTTACCAGCGTGTCGCGGTTTATACCGCCGCAGAGAAGCTGCTCATCGTGCAGGGTGACGCCGATCCGGTTGAAGTGCGGGCCGCGCAGGGGATCAAACAGTTCCGCCTGTGGGGAGAGCGTGTTTCGGTCATCGATCCCGAAAATTATTTGCGCGTCTGGGAAGGGCAATACGCCGGTGGGTCGCTGTTCGATGACTTAATGAGATGGAGGGCTGTAGCTGCAAACGTTCTCGACCATCAAATTACGGATCGCCGAGTGGCTATCCTGGATGGCAAGGGAAATTTCTGGGTCAAGGAGAACGGCCTGGACGGCGAATGGTTGCTCCAGTCTGAAGATATGAGCGCATTTTCGATCTCCGATTACCGCATTGGCTACCTGGCAGGCAACGGTGACCTGCTGGTCAAAGAAGGCAGCTTGGAAAGTGCCTGGGTCGGCGTTGCACAGAACGTGATGGCGTTCCAGTTGATCGATAATCGTATTGCCTACGTTGACGGACAGGGCGATTTATACGTCAATGAGGGTGATATACTTGCTGAATTCCAGCAGATGGCCAGTGGTGTGCGCGCCTTTCAAGTGGAGAACGCGCGGCTGGGCGCAATTGACGCCGAGAACAGGCTGCTGGTCAAGGAAGGAAACTTGCGGGCGAACTGGGCGATCCAGGCAGAGCATGTGGCGTCCTTTCAACTGGCGGACAACCGCGTTCTAATGCTTGGCGAGGATGGTGTCTTCAAACTCAAAGAAGGCAGCCTTTACCAGGAATGGGGCGGCTTGCCTGTTGCGGATGCAAAGGGGGCATTTATGAACGGCGGGATGCCGGTATATGTTCGCTAAACGCTTGTGAAGAGAAATTGGGTTTGCTTTCTCGAATGAATTGAATCCAGGAGCGCGTATGACCATAGAATTGATCCCTCTATGCACAGCAACTGTAACACCGGCGCCGCCCGTTGATTTGGGAGTGACGCCCTCCGGACGACGGGTGATGGTCACTCTGTTGGAAGCGGCTTGGGAAGGCGAGCGGTTGCGCGCCCGATTGAAGCCCGGAACGGTCGCCGCAGATTGGATGGTCATTGCCCCGGACGGAACTGGGCTGATCGACATCCGCATCACGTTAGAGACCGATGACGGGGCGTTGATCTACGTATCCTACCGCGGGCGCAGGAACATTGGCGAGGTGGAGCAGGGTATTGACGCGCCTGTGTACATCGCCCCTTGTTTCGAGACCAGCGATCCATGTTATACCTGGCTGAACAAAGTGCAGGCGATTGGCAAAGGCACCGAGGTGGGGCAATCCCGCGTTTATGAGATCTTCGAAGTGCGTTGAAAGCCTGAAGCGAATCGGGTTAGAACATCGCATGAACATTGTCAATGTCGGCTACGCTTCGACGAATTACTACGTGCTCGGGCAAACCGGCGGCCGGCTCTTGATCGACGTCGGCTGGCCGGGGACACTGCCCAGGCTCGGCGCAAATCTCAAGCGCAAGGGCATCTCCCTGGCCGACATTGGCTACTTGCTGGTCACCCACTACCATCCTGATCACGCCGGCCTGGCGCAGGAAATCAAAGATCATGGCGTGCGGCTTGTTGTTATGAACAGCCAGGTCTCTGCAATTCCGTTATTGGGCCGCTACATGAAGCCCGGCATCCCTTTTCACCCGGTCTGCCTGAAAGGGAATGTCCATCTCAGCGCGGGCGAAAGCCGGGACTTTCTGCATACCATTGGGATTCGTGGTGAGATCATCGATACGCCTGGCCATTCCGACGACAGCGTTACCCTTGTTTTGGATGAAGGACTTGCCTTTACCGGTGATCTGCCCCTTCCATGGGCCGATCCAGGAGAACCCGGCGGCCAGGTTGAGCTCAGTTGGGCAAAAATCCGCTCCTATAGGGTGAAAACGATCTACCCCGGGCATGGGCCGGCGCTGCCGCTCGAATCATTGAGCAAGCCACGGTAACGCGACGGGTCGGGTGCGAGTCGCGGCTAGGGGAACATCGCTTCGGGGGCGTCGATCACGCTCCGGTGGAGTAGCCAGTGAGCGATAGCGATCGCCGCGCCGATCCCACCCAGGCAGATCGCCAGCACGGGCAGGGAGATTGAAACCATGCCGGCTAGTTTGATCCCAAAAGCGGCAAGCACGACCCAGGCAATCGCAAGAAAACCGGAGATGGTGTTCAGCCGGCTGGCAAAGGGGAGTTTTCGCAATTCACTGCCCAGGAGTAGCACGACCGCTGGCATAATGGTCGCCAGTTGCAGGATAAACCAGACGGCATACCACCCCGGGAAGAATATCTCGGGATGGTTCGGAATGTCGGCAACAGCGGTAGCCAGCAAAGTGACTGCTGCTCCGGTGCCTGCCAGCAGCAATCGTTGGTAGCTGGCAAGTTGCTTTTCGAGATAATCCATCGTCATGTTCAGACCTCCTCCCGGGGGGAACCTGCCTCGCGTAAAATAGTTTGGATACGTTCTGCAACGGAGGGCGTCTCGAAGACCAGTATGTTGCGCTGGATGAACCTGGCCAACAAAGAAACGCCTGTCTCAGTCAGGGTATAATATCGTCTGGATGGGCCAATACTGGATTGCTTCAATTCGCTTTTTACAATACCGAGCAACTCGAAGCGATTGAGAGCGCGGTACATGCTGTTCTCATCGGCTGAAATTGTGCCCTGGCTGAGTTCGCCGACGGCCGCGCTTGCCTCATAAGCATAGGCCGGACGCTCGTGCAGGAAGAGGAGGAGCCAAAATGTCAGCAACCCCTTTTTGTAGACTTCTTCCCAGTTTTTCAGCAGCTCTTCCACGTCAGCGTCAGATCTTCGAGCCATGTGCGTTCCTCATCATCCGCTATTCTACCAAAGGAATAATAGCATCGATTGATTTTTATGTCAATCCCCAAACGGCGTTGCCCGATCTGCGACTGTGGCTGGTGGAATCGTGAAGCGCATACACCTGTTTGAATTTACGGATTTGCCCTGTGTGATCTGCTTCTTCCGGGAGGTGATCGATAAAATTGTGGTGGAATACGACGCCCGGGTAGTGGTGCAAAACTCCTGAGAAGACGGCCCGCATCCGAGCTAGAATTTACAACCTATGAGATGATTCATGTCATATAATTAAGTTTAATTCTGCTCGCCATCCGAATGCATCTTGATGTCTTTTACTGTAGAGCGTGCTATGTCCGATCATGACGATATTGGTAATCAACAGACCGATCCCTTTGCCTTATTCCAACACGATATCCTTAGTTCAATGCGCGAAGGCTGCCAGGTGATCGGTTTCGACTGGCAATATATATATGTCAACGCCGCTGCCGCCCGGCAGGGGCGCCACACACCGGGCGAATTACTGCATCACACCATGATGGAAATGTATCCTGGCATCCAGGATACCCCTTTATTTCAAGTGATGCGTGATTGTATGGAAAATCGCGTGTCAAGGCGCATGGAAAATCAATTTGCTTTTCCAGATGGCGGCGTTGGTTGGTTTGAATTAAGCATTCAGCCAGCCCCACAAGGTATATTGATCCTTTCAACAGATATCACCGGGCGCAAGCAGGCCGAAGATGCGCTGCGCGAAAGTGAACGGCAGATGCAGGCTTTGGTCTCCTCGCTAGACGACATTGTCTTTGAGGCAGATGAACGGGGAACCATTCTCAATGTCTGGACTGCCAACCAAAGCCTGCTGGCTCGCCCTAAAGCTGAAATCCTCGGCCGGCCGGTCGCAGACATCCTGGGGGAAGAATTCGCCCGCCCCTTTTTGGAAGGATTCAAAAGAGTGCTCGCCACCGGCCAGGTGGAGGAATTGGAATATACGCTCGACTTGGCCGGTGAACCCCGTTGGTTTCTAGGACGGATCAGCCCCATTATCTCTCCGGCTGGCTCTGGCAAAACCGTCTCCATGTTGGTACGCGACATCACCCGGCGCAAACGGGATGAGCAAGAGATACACCAGTTCAATGAGCGTTTCGGTGAGTTGGTTAATAACCTGACCGATATCTTCTGGGTCTCCGAACCTTTCACTCGCAGGAATCTCTACATCAGCCCTGCATTTGAATCCGTTGTTGGATTAAGCATTGAGAGCGTGAAAAAACTTCCCGATGGTCTCCTGGACGTCGTTTTTCCCGAAGATCGGCCCATTCTGATCGAGGCGCGCGACTGGGAAGACAAAGGCGTTCGGACCGAAATGCAGTTCCGCATTCGCCGTCCCGACGGCAGCATCCGATGGATACGCGACAGAGGCACGCCAGTGCTTGACGAAGACGGCAAAGTGGTACGCGTGGTGGGAATTGCCCGAGACATGACAGAGCAGGTGGAATTTGAAGAGCAACTGCGCCAGAGCGAAGAACGTTTCAGGACGTTATACGAAACCATGTTGGATGGCGTGATCTACCAGAACCGGAAAGGTGAGATCATTTCCGCCAATCCGGCAGCCGAGCGCATTTTGGGGCTGACCTTTGACCAGATGCGCGGAGTTATCCCCTCTGACCCGCGCTGGCGCGCCATCCACGAGGATGGCTCTGACTTCCCAGGGGAAACCCACCCTGCCATGCTGGCGTTGAGCACTGGCCGAGCGGTGAGCGATGTAGTCATGGGGATATACAACCCGCAGCAAAACGCCACCACCTGGCTCCTGGTCAACGCTGTGCCGCAGTTCCTGCCCGGCGAGGCCACGCCTGATCAGGTTTACACCACCTTCCGTGACATCACCCACCAAAAACAGGATGAAATTATCACGCAAAACCGGCTGGAGTTGATGGATTATGGCGCCAAACATTCGCTGAGCGAGCTGGCGCAAAAGGCCGTCGACCTGATATGCCAGATGGTCGCAAGCCCACTGGCCTTTTTCTACCTGCTGCCAAAGGATAGGGATGACCTGGATTGGTTGACCTGGTCCAGCCAGGCATTGAAAGGTTTCAGCGCCGTAGAAAAAAGCAACGGGATGCGCGCCGTCCTCGACAACACCGGCGGTTGGGCAGATGTCGCTCGTCAGGGCAGGGCGGCCATTTACAATGACTTCGCCAGCCTGCCTGGGCAGGGAGACGCGCCGCAAAGCCATCCCCATATCAGCCGTGTGATGATCATCCCCGTCCTGCGCGACAACCGTGTTGTGGCGATCGTTGGGATTGGCAACAAAGCCAGCGACTACTCAGAGACAGATCTCGAAATCGTCAACCGTTTTGCCGACCACGTTTGGGACATGGTCGAACGCAAACAAACTGAGCTTGCCCTGCGCCTGAGCGAGGAAAAATACCGCGGGTTGATGGAAAGCATGGATAGCATCGTCGTCTCCGTGGACTATGATGGGCGCTTCCTCTATCTGAACGAAGCCGCTGTGCATCAATTGGGCGACACCGCGGAGCGGTTGACTGGCAAGACTATGCCCGATCTTTTCCCGGAGCCGGTCGCACCCGTTCTGTTGGAAAATGTCAGGCGGGTCATTCGCCAGGATAAGGGAGATGTCTTTGAAGAGCAAAGTATTGTCCAGGGAGAGTTACGTTGGCATCGCGTCTCGATCCAGCCGATTCACGACGAGCAGGATCGTGCGGTGTATGCCTTGGTGAATATAACCGATATCCATGACCTCAAAGCCATCCAACAGGAACTGCTGGAGTTGAATCGTACGCTTGAAGAACGCGTTCGGGAGCGCGCCGCAGAAGTCCAGGATCTGTACGATAACGCTCCTACCGGTTACCATTCCCTGGACGCAATGGGTAACCTTGTGAGGATCAACCAGACCGAGCTGGATTGGTTGGGTTACCGGCGAGAAGAGGTCATCGGCCGCCCGTTTTCAGACTTCATCTTTCCGGCAGGCTTATCTACTTTCCAGGAAAACTTTTCCACCCTGAAGCAGCGTGGATGGGTGAGAGACCTGGAATATGAATTCATTCGCAAAAACGGCAGCATCTTTCCGATCTTGCTCAATGCCACCGCCGTTTATGACGCCGATGGCAACTATGTAATGAGCCGTTCCATTGTGTTTGATAACACCGAGCGCAAAAAGGCCGAAAACGCCTTACGCCAGAGCGAAGAAACCTATCGCGCCGTGTATCAAAACGCCAGCGACGCAATCTTCTTGATGGACCTGGGTGCTACCATCATTCAAGCCAATCCGCACTGCCAGGAGTTGCTGGGGGTGGATTCACCCGATGAAATTATCGGCAGAAAGGCCGACGATTTCATCGACCCATCCCAGAGTGAAGATGCTGCCTTGCGTGGAAGACAGGTGCTTGAAAGTCAACGCATCCCGAGCTATGAGCGTACTTTCATCCGTAAAGATGGGTCAAAGGTCGAAACAGAGATCATGCTATCATTGATCCGCGATGGGACAGGGAAACCGCGCTACATGTTGAGCGTGGTCCACGATATCACCACCCGCAAAAAACATGAGCGGAACCTGCGCGAAAGCGAAAAGCAGTTGCGCGCGGCCAATGCTGCCCTGGAAAGAGCCGCCCGTATGAAAGACGAATTCCTGGCCAGCATGAGCCACGAACTGCGCACACCCCTCACCGGAATTTTGGGCCTCTCTGAAGCCCTTCAATTGGAAACTTACGGTCACCTAAGTGAAAAGCAGCGCAACGCACTGAAGAATATCCAACTCAGCGGCCGTCACTTGCTCGACCTGATCAACGATATCCTCGATCTATCCAAGATCGAAGCCGGGAAGCTGGAACTGAAGTTTGAGCCCTGCGTCCTGGGCGATGTTTGCCTGGCAAGCCTGCAGTTGATCAAAGGCATGGCGCAGCACAAGCATCTGCAAGTCCATCACATGCTATCACCCGAGTCGGTAATAGTCCGAGCCGATGCGCGCCGCCTCAAACAGATCCTGGTCAACTTGCTCAGCAACGCGGTGAAGTTCACCCCGGAAAATGGCGAGATTGGACTGGAGGTTCAGCCAGATCCATCCGGCAGAGAGGTCAGGCTGGTGGTCTGGGATAAAGGCATCGGTATTAAAGCCGAGGACATGCCCAATCTCTTCAAACCTTTTGTGCAACTGGACAGCGGCCTGGCGCGTGAGTATTCCGGGACAGGGCTTGGTTTATCCATGGTGGAGCGTCTGGTCAATTTGCATAGTGGTAGTATTGAAGTACAAAGTACCTTTGGCGAAGGCAGCCGCTTTATTATCAGTCTGCCGTGGCTGCTGCTTACCCCATCTCGTGATGAAATGCAAGAAGACGCCGTATTGGGGACACGCCCGTTGTTGTTGCCTGTTCCCGGGAGCGCTCCGCTCGTTTTGCTTGCTGATGACAATGAGGTGGCCTTGCGTCTATTCGCCGATTTTCTCGTAGCTACAGGCTACCGCGTGGCCGAGGCGCGCAGCGGCGCTGAATTGCTCGAAATGGCAGTGGAAAACCCACCCGACCTCATCCTCGTGGACATTCAGATGCCTGGCATGGACGGGCTGGAAACATTGCGCCATATTCGCTCCCACCCCGACCCACACATAGCCGGCATCCCGGTAATCGCCCTCACCGCCCTGGCCATGTCAGGCGACCGCGAGCGCTGTTTGAAGGCCGGGGCCAGCGCGTATATCAGCAAGCCGGTGAAACTAAAAGAGCTGGCTGAAGTCGTCCACGAGCAAATTGAAAAAAACAATATCTACCCTGGATCGGTTACACCTTGATGGCTTCGGGTGACTCTTCCCGCCGGAGACCGAATATGAACGCTCATATACCCATTATCCTGGTCATCGATGATGAACCTATTGCCCGGCAAACCCTCGAAGCGCTGCTCGCCAGCGATAGTGTGCAGCTCTTTTTTGCCGAAGAAGGGCAGACGGGCATCGAAATGGCCCAAAAGCTGCGGCCAGATGCTATCATTTTGGACGTGATGATGCCAGGTTTGGATGGTTACCAGGTTTGCCGAAAATTACGCGCCGATCCCAACCTGGCCGAAACGCACATCATCTTGCTCACCGCGCTGGATGATCGCGATGCTCGCCTCGCTGGCCTCATGGCTGGCGCCGACGACTTCATCTCCAAACCTTTTGATGGCCTCGAATTGCAACTGCGCCTGAGAACCATTACCCGCCTCAGTCGTTTTCACCGCTTGCTGGCAGAGCGCTCCCGATTTTCCTGGCTGGTGGAGCACAGCGAAGACGGTTATCTCTTGGTGAATTCAAGCGGCATCATCCAATATGCCAATTCGAGCGCCCAGGCCCTGTTGCACTTGCCTCAGGATAGCGTGGGAGTCGATTTCTTCAGCCATGTTTTGCGTTACTACATGCCGCGCCCGGCCGAGACCTGGGTGGAGTGGGCGAATGAGCCGGTTACCTGTTACCTTGTCCAACCCGAATCAGCCACGGCGCGCGCTTTCTGGTTGTTGCTCGAAGGGATCGATACGCCACTTGCAAAGGAGACCATCCGCGTGGTGCGCATCCAAGACGTGACCGAAAAATTAACCACCTTGCAGGATATGCGCAAGTTCCACCTGGCCATTACGCATAAGATGCGCACTCCCCTGGTGCAGCTTGTCATCAGCATGAAATTGCTGCAAGCCGGGGTCAACGCTCTTTCCGATGCGGGGATGAAGGAAAGTATGGATGCCGCCATGAAAGGCGTCAACCGCCTGGTAGATGAGGTGAAGGATGTGTTGAACTACATTGACGCCCCCCTGGCCATAGAGCATGGTTCCCCGGTACAGATCAGCGCTCTGCCAGGCATGGTTCGAACGGTCCAGGCGCAGACGGGTATCCTGGATGTGCAGATAAATCTCTCCCCTGTTTTATCTGACTCTTCGCTGGCAATCAGTCCCCACGCCTTTGGGTTAATCGTCAGCGAGTTGTTTGAAAATAGCCAAAAATTCCACCCCGAGCATAACCCCCAGGTTGAGATGACCGTTGAACCGGAAGACGATGGAAAATCTGTGCGCATATCCGTCGCCGACAATGGCGTCACCCTGACCGCCGAGCAATTAAATTGGGCGCGACGGCCGTATTTTCAAGGCGAAAAAATCTTCACCGGTGAAACCCCTGGCATGGGATTGGGCATTCCTTTGATCGCAACCCTCATCTGGCAAGTGGGGGGACAGATGAGGATCGCCAACCGCAATGACCGGTCCGGTGTAGTTGTCCAGTTGAGCATCCCAATCAGGCATCCACCCCAGGCAAAGCAGGACTTTTCATCCAAGCCCAACGTCAATCGGCTGGCAGGTTCGCAGCATTCAGATTGAAATACGCAGTTATGAGAGAACGTGATGGAAGAGCGCATTGGCAGCTACAAAGACCAGACGCTGATCGAAACGGTATTTTAGGCAAGGAGGTGAGTGATGAGTAACCCGAATGAATTGATCTCCCCGCGTGCCGTCTTCCGGATGATATTTTTTATCATTGTCATCCCCTTTCTGCCTCTCTTGATCTCCGCACATTGGGGCTGGTGGGAAGCCTGGATCTATGCCATCCTGTACATCCTGGGCTTCGCCGTCAGCCGGGCGCTGGCCGCGCGGCGTCACCCTGACCTGTTGGTCGAGCGCGCCCGTTTCATGCAGCACAAGGACGCCAAACCCTGGGATAAAATCTTGTCGCCGTTGGTTGGGCTGGGCGGCGGTTTGGTTGCCGTGGTCGCAGGACTGGAGGCGCGCTTTGGCTGGTCCGCCGGGTTTAGCGAGGCGGTGAAAATCGCCGCGCTGGTCACTATCGTGGCTGGATACGCCCTGGGGTCGTACGCCCTGATCGAAAACCGCTTCTTTTCCGGCATGGTGCGTATCCAGACCGAGCGAGGCCACCGCGTGGTATCCAGTGGGCCTTATCGTTGGGTGCGTCACCCCGGTTATGCCGGGGCGCTGCTGGTGTACCTGGCCACGCCGCTTTTCCTGGATTCGCCCTGGGCGTTCCTGCCAGCCGTGTTCCTCACGGTAGCTTTGGTAATCCGCACGTCTTTGGAAGACCGCACCTTGCAAGAAGAATTGGACGGCTATCGGGATTACGCCGGGCGCGTGCGCTATCGTTTGCTGCCGGGTGTATGGTAAAATCCTCGTGCGTCATTAATTACTGATCAGGTACGGCCATGCGACGGAATCAACCCAGTTTGACGGCAATGGGCATCGCCATTGTACGGGTCATTGCATCGGAGAGGCCGGAAGTTGTAAAGTCATGAAAATGATCATCCCAACCATCGGCACCCGGGGCGATGTGCAGCCTTTTATCGCACTCGCGCAGGGGTTGACGCATGCCGGGCACACCGTCACGTTGGCATCTCATCCTGTGATGAAGGCGCTGGTCGAGGCGCACGGGGTAGACTTTGCGCCGATCGGGCCGGATATCGACCTGGCGCAGCAAGTGGCCGAAATCCGCCAGAAAGCCCGCCATCCAGCCATTGGCTTGATCCAGGCGATGCGTTTCGGTTTCGATATGCTCGAGCGCTCACATGAAGATATCCTGGCGCTTTGCCGGGGTGTCGATCTGGTGGTGGTGCCGACAGCCGTTGCCGCCGGGAAGAGTGAGGCAGAACTGCTTCATCTGCCTTGCCTGAGTGTGACTTTGATGCCCTGGGTGATCCCCTGGGATGATCCTGGACGGCCGCTTTTCAAACGGATGGTTTACCGTGCTATCGATGGGCTGGTATACCTGATTACCACCTTGCCTCTCAACCGGATTCGCAAGCGGCAGGGGCTCCCGCCGCTGGGAAAAGAAGGCTTTACTTCTCAGCGTTTGAACCTCGTGCCGGTCAGCCCGGCCGTCTACTCACCCAACCCGCTTTGGGAGCCGCGCCACCGCGTGGTGGGTTACTGGTTTGCCGAACCGCCGGACGAATGGCGGCCCCCGGCGGACCTGCTTGCCTTTCTGGAGGACGGTGAGCCTCCACTGCTGGTCAGCCTGGGGGCGATGAGTCTGGGAGAAGGCGATGCGCAGGAGAGCGCCAACCTGTTCGTGGCCGCGATCCAGCGCGCCGGGGTGCGAGCTATCATCCAGGGTTGGCAGGCCGGGATGAAAACGCGGCCCCTGCCGCCAGGGGTTTTCGCTGTTGGGGCGTTGCCGCATAGCTGGCTGCTGCCACATTGCCGGGGTATCGTACATCATGGCGGGTTTGGGACCACTGCCGCTGGCTTGCGAGCGGGTGTGCCCGCACTGGTTATACCGCACATCGCCGACCAGTTCTATTGGGGCCAGCAGGTTCACCAGCTCGGGGCCGGTCTGCCGTTCATTCCGCGCCCGAAGTTGACCGGCGATGGTCTGGCGGCCGCGCTGCACGAGCTGGCGCACAACGAAACGCTGCGCCGCGCCGCGTCTGCGCTGGGCGAGCAGATCCGCGCCGAAATGGGCGTTGAGAATGCCGTTCGTCTGATCGAGGAGACATTTGGATCGCAGTTTCCATAAGGAGGATGGCACATGTCTGGCGGTGATGCCTATATACAGAGTCTGGCGGTGGCTCAACCTTTGATGGAGCCGGTGGTTAATGCAGCGATCCAGGCGCTTGAGCTGCCCGCGGGCAGCCGGGGGTTGGATGCAGGCTGCGGAATCGGCCTCCAATCCCTGCTGCTCGCCCGGGCCGTGGGGCCCAATGGGCGCGTCACCGGCCTGGATATCGCGCCTGAGCTTTTGGTTTATGCAGAGCAACTCGTAAAGAAGGCCGGTTTCGTCGGCCAAATAACCTTTCGAGAAGGAGACGTGAGCAGGCTGCCCTTTGAGGACGGCGCTTTCGACTGGGCGTGGAGCGCTTGCTGCGTGGGATACGCCCCCTTCATCGAGCCTGCGCTGGCGCTGAAAGAACTCGCCCGGGTGGTCAAGCCCGGTGGAACAGTGGCGATCTTCGCCTGGTCTTCCGAGAGACTCTTGCCAGGATACCCCCTGCTGGAAGCCCGCCTGAACGCCACCCCGGCAGGGATCGCTCCTTTCACCCGGGAGAGTAAGCCTGAGCGGCACTTCTCCCGCGCCCTGGGCTGGTTCCGTGAGGCAGGTTTGCAGCAGGCCACGGGGCGTACCTTTGTCGGCGAGGCCTGCGCCCCGCTGCCCAACGACCTGCGCCGCGCCCTGCTCGCCCTGTTCGAAATGCGCTGGCCCGGGGTGGAGGCAGAACTGGGAGCGGCGGAGTGGGCAGACTACCAGCGTCTTTGTCTGCCCGAGTCACCCGAATTCATTTTAGATCATCCCGATTACTACGCGTTCTATACCTGTTCGATGTTCTCTGGCTCTCGAGGTCGGTCTGCCGTTCATTCCGCGCCCGAAGTTGATTGGAAAGGTGAAAGGTGATGGATATGATCAATCGGGCTCGATTTCATCCGATCGCTCAGCGAGGATGGTCTGGGTCGTGAGATCGAAAGGCCTATCCGAGGCCAACAGCTTATCCTTCCGGTCTGGGAATATCTGACCCAGGCTGTGGTGCATTCCATTTTTCATTTTTGTGCGGAGGCGAATACCGTATGGCGACCTGTAAGATCACCGTATTGAAAAGGATGTTCAATGCCGATCTGGCAGAGGTGTATCGCCGTCCAGATGTTCATTTCGGTCCGTGCCCGCATTGCGCGGAAGGGGATGTCTTTCTGGCAGAGCATCTTGGCGTGCGCCCAGAGGTTTTTTTCTGCGACTGGGCCTGGAACGATATCCACAAGTTTGTCCTGGCGATGCAGGTGGGCGGCGATTTTAGTCCATGGACGAAGGATGAGAAGACGTTTATTGCGTGTTGCACGGATGGAATAAAGCCGGTCATTTTCAAGCTGGAACGCATTGAAGGTTAATAGAGAATGCATCGATATGTGGGAAGCAAACTGATCCTGGTCGAGGGGTTGACGGGTTCGGGGAAGTCGATCATGGCTCACTTCATCGCCCGCCAACTTGGATACAATGGCATTGCGGCAAGCTGGGTACACGAAGGTGAATCGCCTCATCCAGTTCTGATCGATGTCGAAACGAGCATTGAAGATTACATGCCCGAGATGCTCGAGCGGTGGAAGACATACGCCAACCGGATAGCAACGTCGGGTGAGGTTAAAGTTGTCGAGGCGTGCCTTTTCAACAACCTTATCGAGTTCCTCATGGCATATGAAGTTGAAAGCTCGAAGATTTTGCGCTACAGCGATGCCTTGCAGGCGATCCTTTTGCCGCTGAACCCGACTTTGGTGTATCTCAGGCAAGAAGATATTCGTAGTTCGTTGGAGCAGAACTTTGAAAATAGGGGGGAAGGGTTCAAAGACTTTGTCATCCAATATGCCACGGATACGCCTCTTGCGAAGGGGAAAGGTTGGGAAGGTTATAAGGGAATGATGATGTTCTGGCAGGAGTTTGTGGCTCTGACAGACGAATTGTTCCAAAGATACACGATCCGCAAGCTCAGGATTGGCAACTCGTGGGGCAATTGGGATGACTGCAATCGCCAGGTGATGGAATCTCTGTCGATTCCGCTGGTGCTCGAGCCACGTGTATCGCCAGCCGAGGCGATGGAATTAGTTGGGGTGTACCGGGAACGAAGCAACGGTAGAGAATTCGGCGTGCAGTACGAGAATGGTGAGCTGACTGCCAACCTGTTTTTGAAGACGAAGACCAGGCTGGTCCGCCGGGCAGAAAAGGTATTCCTGGCGGAAGGATGGCATTTTGAGATTCAATTTGAGGCGGCGGAGGGCTCATCTGTCATAAACAGAATGCGAATTGATGGAAGGGACGTGGACTATCTGGCATTGGTGGGTAGTGTCGCCGAAAAGTATCATTCTACTGATAAGAATGGTTATAGCGAAAAGGATTTGAGAGACTGAGATGGATGAGCGATCTTCTTGTTTTGCAACCTCTCCAGATGGCACGCGGGTCGCCTATGATTGCAGCGGCTCAGGTCCTGCGATCATCTTGCTGCATGGCGGAGGCGGCAGCCGCCAGGAATGGTACGAAGCGGGTTATGTTCAGCGCTTGCAGACCGAATTTACCGTCATTGCCATGGACTTGCGCGGGCATGGCGAGAGCGGCCTGCCGACCGATCCGGCGGATTATGCTATCGATAAGATGCTGCAGGATATCCTGGCAGTGGCGGATGCCTGTGGGGTCGAGCGGTTCACTCTCTGGGGGATGTCGTATGGAGCCAAGGTGGGGCGCTACCTGGCCGCCCGCTCTGGCCGGGTGAGCAAAGCTGTCTTGATGAGTACGCAACTGGGGTTGGGGGTGTCCGGCCAGCTCCGCCAGGTTGCCATCGAGTTCTGCGCGCATTGGCCGCCCATCTTGCAGGCACAACGCGATGGCGCGCTGGACGTAGCCTCGCTCACCCAAAATGACCAGGATGTGCTGCGCCGCTTGAACGTGCCGGTGATGCTGGGTTGGGTGAGCGCCATGCTGGACTGGCCGGTGGTGAGGCCATCCGATTTTCGCTGCCCGGTGTTGTGGCTGGTTGGCTCGGAAGACGAATCTGCGATGGCCAGTGTCAAGGA
The DNA here is from genome assembly GCA_964595435.1 of uncultured Anaerolinea sp. Taxonomy (GTDB): domain Bacteria; phylum Chloroflexota; class Anaerolineae; order Anaerolineales; family UBA4823; genus RBG-16-57-11. The sequence continues at coordinate 32,673 of CAZQQJ010000056.1, forward strand.
GTACGAGCAAGAGCTAAAAGGGTCGCTGGTCCAGGTTCACGTGGCAGAGGGGGCAGATCACGAGCAGGTTTTTGATGGGATTGACCGGGTTTTTCCTGTAATGCTGGCTTTTACCCGGTCATAACACACTCGTAATAAGTTGCGCGCAAGCCTGGCGTGCCTTCTTCGCTGGTCAATGATACAGGATTGTATCATTGACCAGCCAGGTTTGGGTTACGTAAACAGTAAACGAATAACGTCTATTGTCCCTGTTCCGCCAATGTCCGGAAGAACTGGGCGCTCAATGTAGGGTCATAGTAAGCGCCTACGGCAATGGCATGCCCATTGGCTGTGGCTACCCCGTAAAAATCGTTGCGTGGGGTATTGCACCCGCCAAAAGGCCCGGGGTTGGCGGTCAGGGCTTGTTGCCAAGTCGACCCGTTCCAGCGCAGCGCCAGGGTGTAGGTACGGTAATCGCTGGCGTCTGATCCACCGCACAGGCCGGAGGAAGCCGATGATCCGACAGCCCACACGTCGTTTGCCGAACTCACCGCCAAGCCAACCAGGAAATGCTGGTTCGCGCCGGCGTAACTGCCGTTCGGGCTGGGAACCGTGCTCCAGGCGGCGCCGTTCCAATGCAGCGTCAAGGTGGCTGTGCCGTTGTTGCGCGACCCAACCGCCCAGATATCGCTGGGTGAGACTGCTGCCACAGCGAAAAGCCGGGTCGATGTGCCTGCGTTGGATGGCACTACACTCCAGGAAGCGCCGTCCCAATGCAGCGTCAGGGTGGAGTAACCACCTGCAGATGTATAGCCGACAGCCCATACGTTGTCTGGCGTAAGGGCCGTTACTCCGTGCAAAACGGATGAGGTGCCGATTTGCGGGCTGGGGATGATATTCCAGGCGGTTCCATCCCAGTGCATCACCAGCGGCTGGTCCCACCAGTTGGTGGATGGGTTGCTGAAACTGCCCACAGCCCACACATCGTTTGCCGCCCTTGCGGTCACGGAATTGAGCTGCGCCGTGCCCTGGCCTGTGTTGGGGGCGGAAACAAACGCCCAGGCGTTGCCATCGTAATGCAGGATCAAGGGCTTCCAGTTCGGCCCGCTGACCCCGTCGTAGCGCCCGACCGCCCAGATATCGCTGGCTGAGACCGCCGCCACGCCCAACAAACGGTTACTGCTCGAAGCGGCATTCGGGCTGCTCACGATCTGCCAACTACTGCCGTCCCAGTGCTGGACCAGCGTCTGGCGCTCGCTGCCGTTGCGGGTGTAAGTTTCTCCAACCGCCCAGATGTCGTTGGCGGAAATCACAGCCACAGCGTTTAAACGGTTATTGAGATCACCCACATTTGGGCTTTCCACTATCTGAAGCGTGCCTCCGCCGCCAGGTTGTGGTGTGGGAGAAGGAGAGACTATCGGGGTAGGTGTGGGAATCGGTGTGGGGGTGGGAGTGCGCCGCGGGCGGCGCGGTGCAGCATCGGCGTTGCTCACGCCGGTGCCCAGGATTATGGCCAGCGCCAGTGTAATGACGATCATCCAAAGGAACGATCTTGTTTTGGCTAGCATATGCATACCTCCTGAAACTCTTGATCATCGTACCGCTAAAGGCTTCAGCGCAACTCCGCTGAATTGGACCAATATTAGCAATGAATTATTACAAAAAGATTATACAATTAAGAACAAGTCCGCGGATCCCCGGCGCCATTCGCACTTGGCGGATTTGTTCACTCCGTCGGTTTATGCTACAATGTAGCTTGTGTCGGCACAATTTGCGCGACTTGAATTTTCTTTGTCTGGACTTAAAAGAGTTCTTTCGATTGTCAAACGATCGTGAAGATTATCCAAATCCCCATACTGCAATATAGCCAGCCCTCGCTGGTCTTTCCCGATTGCTGCGTGTGCTGCGGAGCGGCCCACCAGACCGAATCGCTGCTGGCAATTGACCGTCTGGTAATGCAAGGGAAGCGGCAGAGGCAGCTCTCTTTGAAATACCCGGTGCCGCACTGCGCCAGGTGCGCCCGCAGCACGAGTGCCGTTTTCCTGGCGGGGTTGATTCCGTTGCTCCTGGGGCTTGTGCTGATTGGCGGCGGTGTGTTCGTGGTGGTCAGTTTTGGCGCCAGCCTCGCCGGATTGGATGAATACGGGCGGCCGGTGAACGCCAACTCGCTCATCGTGGGCGCGGCTGCCGGGCTGGTAGCGGGACTGGCAGGCGGCTTTTTGTTCGAGCTGGCGGCGCGGCTCGTGCTGCTGCCCTTCTTTGGCCGGGCGCTGCTTCGCGCCCCCCTGCTGGCAGCCCAGTTTCTGAACGACTCGGATTACGTGGCCGGGCTGACCGGGAAGACTGATCGGGAAGGACGCTGTCTGTCGCTCATCTTTACAAATGACGAGATCGCCTGTGAGTTCGAGGTTCTGAACGCGCTGGCGGTTTGAGGCGAAGTAGTCAAGTACGTCAAGGTGATCGGGCAAAATTCCTGAAGTAGTGGGGCCGTTTTGCGTTGCCCCTCAGAATAACTTACGAAAGGCAATCATGATGAAACAACAACTTCCTCAAAACCTTACCCTTCGCCACCCGGCGCTCGAAGACGCCCAGGCAGTCCTGGATTTGATGGTGGCTTGCGATATTGAAGAATATGGCGAGCCCGACTCCAGCCTGGAAGATTTGCTCGATGAATGGTCGGACATCGACCTGGAGCAGGATGCCTGGCTGGTCTACTCGCCGGAAGGCCAACTGGTAGGCTACGCGGTTGTGTCCGGCGATACCCGTCTCTTTTTCGGTTTCTTTACCCGTCCTGTGCCGGAACGCGTCGACCTGAATGGCTTTTTGCTGGCTGCCTGCGAAACCCGCGCCCACGCCAGGCTGGCCGGCCATCCCGCCGCCGGCAGCGCTGTGGCGATCACCATCATTCCCCACGTCAACCAGGCCGGCACGCAGGCGGCTGAGGCGGCCGGCTTCGCGCCGCACCATTACCACTTCCGCATGCAGATCGATCTGGACGCGCCCCCGCCGGATCCTGCCTGGCCGCAGGGGGTGACCTTGCGCACCATCCTCCCCGGCCAGGATGACCAGCAGGTATATGATTTCATCCAGGCCGCTTTCGAGCGGCCCGGGCGCGTCCCCCCGACCTTCGAGCAATGGCGTGGCTTTATGATGCGTCCCGATCACTTTGTCCCTGATCTCTGGTTCCTGGTCTTTCACGGAGAAGAGCTGGTGGGGGCCAGCCTGTGTTTCGATTACCCACAGCACGGCTGGGTGCGCCAGTTAGGAGTGGCTGCCGGCTGGCGCAAGCAGGGGCTCGGCGCGGCCTTGCTGCAGCATACTTTCGCTGTCTTCTACCGGCGGGGGCATCGGCAGGTCGCCCTGGGTGTAGACTCGGAGAACCTGCGGGCCGTCCACTTTTACGAAGGGGTGGGTATGCAGTGCGTGCGCCAGTACAATGAATATCACAAGATTCTTGGCGAAGGATAGCGTGTGCCTCTGCTTCACCAACACCCGCAATCTCTGCACGGTAAACCGCTGCTTGAAGCGCTTGCCGCCGGGTCAGATCTTTCCGCCCTACGCCAGGCAAACCTGGATGGTTGCGGCCTGGCAGCGTTCCCGGCCGAACTCCTGAAGTTGAGCGGGCTTACCGCGCTCAGTCTGTACGATAACCAACTGGTGGAAATTCCCAGGAAAATCTCCCGGTTGCATAGCCTGCGCACGTTGAACCTATCCCAGAACCAACTATCGGCGCTCCCGGGGCAGATAGGCGCCCTGGAAAGCCTGGAAATGCTCGACCTGGGCCACAATCGCCTGGAGACGCTGCCGGAGTCCCTGGGGCGATTGGTGAACCTGGTCTTTTTATATGCCAGCGATAATCGCCTGAGCAGCCTGCCGGATTCCCTGGTCGGGCTTTCCCGGCTGCGCTATCTGAATCTCACCGATAACTGTCTGGAAACACTGCCGGGCTGGATCGGTCGCCTGGGGAGCCTGGTCGAGCTGCGGGTTTACAACAATGCGCTGGCCAACCTTCCGGAAGAGATGGGCACCCTGGTTCGCCTGGTCGAACTTCACGCCAACGGAAACCGTATCACGGCGCTGCCCGAATCGATCGGGGGGTTATCTTCGCTGCGCAGGCTCGGCCTGCAGGCCAATCGCCTGGGAGCGTTGCCGGAATCTATCGGCGAGCTGGCTGCCCTGGTCGAACTGGACTTGCGCTTCAATCGGCTGGCTGCCCTCCCCCGTAGCTTTTCCCGCCTGCAATCGCTGGAAGTTCTCGATCTGCGTGCTAATGCGCTAACGGTTTTACCCGACGACTTAGACCAATTACCCAACCTGCGCAAGATCGATCTGCGCTGGAACCGGCTGGAGCGCTTCCCGGACTGCTTGGCGGAGCTTGCCAGGCGGGGTTGTATCGTTTACACTTAGAAGTGTGTTGTTCATGCCAGGGCCCCAGACGTTGAGTCTGAGGGGTCAGGCCGGTTGTAGCGAGGTAGTGGCAAATATGGACCGCAGTCATTACAAGATCTTTTCCAAAGGTACCATCGCCGGTTTGACCATCCCCAATCGCCTGGTTCGTTCAGCGACCTGGGATCCATCCATTCTGACCTCACGCCGGATGACGTCCGAGGTGCTGGCATTTACCGTGACCTCGCTTATGGCGGGGTTGGCCTGATCATTGATTGGTTATGAACCCGACTCGAAAACTCTTCTTGCTGGGCGGCAGCCCATCCTTCGCATGCTACGCCGATGAATTCGTGCAGGCGGCTGGCGGCCCGGGCGCCAGGATCGCTGCCTTGGTGCAGACGGCGGCGGGATGGGAGAGGCACCGCGCCGAGATCACTGAACCCTGGCTGGCGCGCAGCGTGACGCAGATCGCGGCGATCACACCTGATGGCGACGGCCGCCTGGACCTGGACGAGGCCCGCGCCGCGCTGCAGCAGGCCACCGGTATCTTCATCGGCGGCGGGCACACACCCAGCTACCACCGCCTGTTTGCCGCCTCGCCGCTGGGCCAGGTCATCCAGCAGCGCTATCAGCAGGGCGTTCCCGTGGCGGGGGTCTCCGCCGGGGCGCTGGTCAGCATGGAAATCTGTCAACTGACTTCCGATGAGACCGGCAGTCCGGAACTGCAGATCGTCCCCGGTCTTGGGCTGGCAGGAGGCTTTGTCGTGGGGGTGCACTTCAGCGAATGGAACGCCTTGCCCGAAGTCCTCGAAGTGATGCAAAAGACGCAAACGCCTCTGGGCCTGGGAATCGACGAGCCGGCCTGTGTTGTCTGTGAGGATGGCCGGTTTGCACGGGTATTGGGGGAGAAGGTCTACCGGGTTGAAATGAGTGATTTCGAGAGCCGCGCTTATCGCGTGATGGCATTTCTGTAGCCGGGGGCCAGCGATCCGGGAACGAATCCTTCGGAAATTGCGTCTATCGGACGGATACATTTTACTGGTTGAAGTTGGACGTATGAGGAAATTGGAGGTATAACGAGTGAAAGCCAACCGGTTCAGCTTGGCCGCGATCTTCGGTCTGGTGTTGCTTCTGGTAGGATGCAGCCAGCCCGCCACGTTCCACCTGCCGGCCGCAGGGACACCCAGGCCCGGCGCCACGGTGCAGGTGAGCAGCCCACCGGCTGCGTCCGCCGCGCCAACCCATACAGTTGCCACGCAAATGCCCCCATCTCAGCCGGCACTCCCCTCTCAAGATCATCCCCCTGCTCCTGGCCTGGAAGGCATGATCGAAAAAGCCAAACAAGACCTGGCTGCCAGGTTGTCTGTTCCGCTGGCGCAAATCAGCCTGGTAGAGGCGGCGGCGGTCGTCTGGCCGGATGCCAGCGTCGGTTGCCCGCAGCCGGGCATGCTGTATATACAGGTGCCTCAGGATGGGACGCGGATTATTCTACAAGTTGCTGGGAGCCGGTATGCTTATCACGTGGGTGGGAGCCGCGGCCTGTTCCTTTGTGAAATGGTTTATAAAGATCCCAACCCGCCTCCCCGGCTAGACATTCCCGGGCTGACGCCCGCTGTACCCGATAACAGCATTCCCCCCGGCGCGGACAAATAGTGCTCGCCAACTTTGAGTTATCTGAAAAGTTGGGTTTGGGGAGCGGCGACCTCACGAGGGGGCTACCGCTCCCCGGAATTCTCTATCTACTAACGATTATCGACATCGACCAGAGTCAGGCCCATCAGCCCGGTGGCGCCGGTGTGCGAGACTGCTCCCAGGTACCAATCGCCGGGCGAACCTGATGTCAGGCCGCTCCAACTGATATTGACGGTGCCAATGGTGCCGATGGTAGCGGAGGCCGGCGCCGAGTCGATGCTCAGGCTGCCGCCTGTTGCCAGCGGAACTGCCCAGGTCCACATATTGTAGTCCGAGTCGCCGCCAGGCGCCGACCAGCCGTGGACGTAAACGCTCCACGTGCCATCCATAGGCAGTGTGATATCGACCAACTCATCGGTGCCACCTGTGGTGCTGCTAGCAGCCAGGTTGCCGTTCGGATCGAATATGAAGACATCCAGGTCTGCATTTGCCTCGGCGCCTTCCGGCGGGATGGCGATGCGAAAGAAGGCCGCGCCGGATAAGTTGAACTGGTGCAGGTTCGCGCCGCCGCCGACCACGTCGCCCGGAGCAAAGGTCTGATCGGCATCCTGCAGCACATTGTCCGCAGTGACTGTGGCTTGCACCAACCCGTGATCGCCGGCGGTGTAGGCCCCGCTATATCCAAACCCTACGTTGAAGCTGGTCGAGCCGGTAGCGCCACTCCCGGAAATTTCTCCCGGAGCGTCGAACAGGGCGGCTTTCACCGCCAGCGGGCTGTAGACTTTATACCCGCCGCCCAGCCAGGTGAGCGAACCGAAACGCCATTCACCGACGGGACCGCTGCCGTCGTTGGTGAAAGTCACCTCGAAAGTCGCCGAGTCCCCTGGGTTCAGGGTGAGTTGGTTCGGGGTGACTGTGACATTGTAGCCGGCTGGCGCTTTCACCAGCGCATTGAAGGTCACCGGGCCGCTGGCGACGCTCGTGACCGTGCGGATGACGGTCTGGCTGCCGGCAACCTCGGCTACGCCAATCGATGGGTAGTTCAGGTTATAGGCTTTGGTGGGAACGCCGATCGATTCCAGGAAGCCGCAGGTGCTTGCCGGATTGGTGAAAACGCTCGGGAACGTATCGCACAGGAAGCCCAGGTATTCGAAGAAACCGGCTTCGTAGATCAGTCCGGGTTGGGTAATAGAGCCTTTGCTCCACCGGCCGCCAGGATTGATGTGACCGGCGCCCATGTCAAAGGGATCGGCCTTGCTCATCCGGTCGTTGTCCCGTACGCTCTGGTAAGACGTGGTCATCATGGCGGACTTGGCCGCTGCCGCGCTCCATTCAGGGTGCGCCTGCTTGAGCAGGGCGAAGACGCCGGCGACGTGCGGGCTGGACATGGAGGTTCCGGCGATGGCCTGGAACAACTCGCCAGGGTAGGCGCCTGGATCCGGGAAGGGGGAATTGCCTGCTAGAATCTGGATGCCGGGCGCCGTAACGTCAGGCTTGATGATATCCGGGGCGACCGGATTGGGGCCGCGCGAGGAGAAGATCGTCATGGTCGGCGCTTTGAGCCACTTGCTGGTGATGGGACCGCAGCGCTCGCGGTGGCCCCCACGGCTGCCGCCAGGGCCAAAGCTGCTCAAACGATCTGGGTTGGGGTCATCGCAGAAATGGCCATCCTCCCGGTTTTCGATCTTGGCCCGGGGGTTGTTAGAAGTAGCGATGTAGGTTTTGATCTTCAGGCCAGGGCTGTTGTCAATATGTACCGACGATACCCAGTGCGTGTCGGTGAACAGGTTGTCTGTATTGTCATTGTTATACAGAATCATGCCAAGTCCGCCTGCCTCGAATACAGCCAGGCTCTTGTCCACCCGGCCGACGGTGCCCCGCCGGCAGAGTACGATCTTGCCGGAGACGACCGCCGGATTCAGGCCGCCCCCCAGGTAGGTGGGCGTGCACAACTCGTCGCCGGCGCTGGCGGCGTCCACCAGCGGGGTCCAGCCCAACTCGGGAGTGAGCGATGCCCCGGTATATTTCCGGCCGTTGCCCAGCGTGATGGTGCCTTCGAAGAAGCGGCTCTGGGTGCTGGCGCCAACCGAAGTCACCCAGGGCATGGTTGCCGGGTTGCCGACTGTCGCGGCGCCCGGCCCTGAGTTGCCGGCCGAAGTGGCAACGAAGACACCCGCATCCGCTGCAAAGAGGAAGGCGAGTTCATCCGCGCCAGGGCCTCCCGCGCCGCCGCCGATCGAGTAGTTGATTACGTCCACGCCGTCGGCGACGGCCTGATCGATTGCTGCAGCCAGGTCTGAGGTGAAGCCGCCCAGATTGCCAAGCCCCTTATAGGCGATGACATGGGCGCGCGGGGCGATGCCCGAAATAGTCGCCACGGGCAGGCCGTACATGCTGGCATTCACGCCTGCGTTGCCTGCCGCGGTGGAAGCTGTGTGCGTACCGTGCCCGTCGTCGTCTCGGGCCGAATCGAACTCGTCCGGGTCTGCGCCGATCAAAGCGCGATAGGTGCCCAGCATCTGGCGAGCGCCGATCAGCTTGTTGTTGCAGGTGAAGGGGGCATCGTTCGGATTCCAGGCGGTGTTGCCAAACTCACAGGGCAATGGCCCCGTGTCGGGCGGAGCGTAACTGCCGTCATCGGCAAAGGATGGGTGCTCGGGCCAGATGCCCGTGTCGATGATACCAACCACCACGCCTTCGCCGGTCACCCCACTGGCGTAGGCGCCGCCTCTGGCGGTCAGGCCCAAAAAGTCGGGGCTGCTGTCTGTCTGCTTATAGCGCATCTGGTCCTCGAGCACCATGACGACGCCTTTTTGTAATTTGATCGCTTCGGCTTGCGCCTCGGTCAGGATGGCAGAATAGCCATTCAAAGCGAAGGTGTAATCGTGCACCTTTGCATCGGCGCTTACACCGGCTTTTTTGAGCGACTCGGCATGGTTCCCTTCCAATAATCGTTCGTACTTGCGTACATTGGCGTTATTGGCGTTCACCTTTTCTCCTGCACCAGGCCTGGTGGCCGCGATGCCGTTAACCCCGCCAGCATAAGCGATAATCGGGCGTTCTTCCAGAATGACAATATAGGATTTTGCCCCCTTCTGGACGGATGGCTGGCCGTTATCCTGAGAAAAAGCCACAGTTGTCTGAGTGAAGGCCAACGCCAGGATCAACACAAAATAAACAAGCTTCTTACGCATCACCGTTTCTCCTCTGAATAAAATAAGATTTTCCATCCGGGCTTATCCGAAATGTTGCCAATGTGGATATCTCTTTGTTTCTCACCTCCTTGTCATGGTTATAAAAAATACCACCGTGGGGCGTAAACAGAGCGTTGCTACAACTCTCTGAGTTGGCCTTTCCGGTGGTGTAGCGGCTGTCTGGTCATAGCCGCATGGCTTTGCTTTCCCAACTCACGGCAGATTGGTTGTTCAGAATGCTGACCGAAAGATGATAAATAAGATAGTTATTAGTATATATTAAGTAATGATAATTGACAAGGGCATTTTTTGTTCACAGGTTTTTTTCTAATGTTTTTGGATGAAAATGGTATAATTCGATAGTATATATCTACATTCGTTCCATCATCACCTCGCCATGCCGGTCGAATCGGTGGAGGTAGAGCCTCTGCCAGAGAGGATACAGATCCCGGTGTGATTTCAGAAAGATTGCTCCAACCGCTTACTTTGTAGAGTGGGTTGAAGATAGCTCTTTCTGAACGGGGCGCCTGCCGCTTCGACTCTTGTCCTGATACTGCCTGCCGGGCGCACCCGGCAGGTTGATTTTGGTGCGGTCAGGCCCTGGCTGCTGCGGCGTTCCCAAAACGTCGCCGGTGCGCCGCCCGCCAGCGCTTGCCGATCAGGGTTGCGATGCTGGACGGCGGCAGTAGCCCACCCAGCACCTGCAAAACCTGGTTGATCCGCCCGGGAATGACCACGGCCTGCCCGCGCAGGGCTGCCTCCACCGTCTGCGCGGCGACTTTACCGATGTCTTGTGTGGTGAGCTGGCCCATCAGTCCCTGGGCTTCGATGGCCTGGATGCACTCCTGGGTGGTGGGCAGGCCGGCTGGGCATAGCACGGTGACGGTGGCGCCGCGTTGGCGCAATTCATCGCGCAGCGCCAGGAAGAAATCCAGCAGGAAGCGCTTGGAAGCAGCGTAGGCTGCCTTGACCGGCATGGGATAAAAGGCTGCCAGGCTCGAAACGGTGATGATACGGAAAGTGGTGGTAGGATCGGTCAGCTCCAGCAGGGCGTGAGTCACTTCGAGCGTGGCTTCGATGTTCAGGCGCAAGATGGTGCGGATTTCGCCGCGGCTTTTATCCAGGAACAGCCCCTCGTGGTCCAGCCCGGCCACGTTGATCAGTCCGCCAAAGTGCAGTCCCTGGGCGCGCAGCGCCTCGAACAACGCCCCGCGCTCCTCAGGATCGGTCAGGTCGCAGGCCTGATGGCGCACGTTGATCTGATAGGTGTGCTCCAGCCCGCTGGCCAGGGCAGCCAGCCGCTCGGGCTGCAGATCGGTCAGAAACAGATCCCAGCCGCGGCTGGCGCATTCGGCCGCAAAGGCCTTGCCCAGCCCGCCGGTCGCACCGCTGATAAAGAACGTGTTTTTCATAGGCGCATCTCCTTATTTTAGTTTGGTAAATATACCCCCGAATGCCAGTTTTGTCAATCATCTGTTTGAAACATTTGTATAAAACAATTGACAGAATTGAGAAAGGGAAGTATGATATACCTGATAGGAGATTATGCTTTATGACCGTTTCTCTTGCTGGAAAAACCTTTGTTGTTACCGGCGCCACTTCCGGGATCGGGCTGGCGGCGGCCAAAGCCCTGGCCTGGCGCGGCGCTAACCTGATCGGTGTGGGGCGCTCGGCCGAACGTTGCCGCCAATCGCAGGAGCAGTTGGCCGCTCTCAACCCGAAAGCCAGGGTGGTTTACTGCCTGGCAGACCTGGCCCTGCAAGCGCAGGTGCGCGATTTGGCGGACCAAATCCGGGCGCAGTTGGCCGTCTGGCAGTTGAGTGCGCTGGACGGGCTGCTCAACAACGCCGGGACGGTGCCCTTCTGGCAGACCCTCACTCCCGAAGGCTTCGATATGCAGTGGGCGGTCAACCACCTGGCGCCCTTCCTGTTGACCCTGGAGCTGCTTCCGCTGCTGCAATCGGCCCCCGCGGCGCGAGTGGTGACGGTCAGCTCGGGATCGCACTACGGCGCCCGGCTGAACTGGGATGACATCCAATTGCTAAAGCACTATGCTCCGCTGCGCGCCTACAAGCAGACCAAGCTGTGTAACGTGCTGTTCAGCGCCGAATTGAACCGCCGCCTGGGGAGCGGCTCGCGGGTGAAAGCCTTTGCCGCCGACCCCGGGCTGGTGAATACCGAAATCGGCCTGAAGAGTAATTCCCGCCTGGCGCGCTGGATCTGGGATTTGCGCAGGCGGGGCGGGATTACCCCCGAGGAGTCGGCGCTCGGCGTGGTCTACTTGCTCACCGACGAGACCATCCAGGATGCCATGGATATATATTGGAAACACGCCCGGCCGCAAGCGCCCAACCCGGTTGCCCTGGACGAGTCTGCTGCCCGCCGGCTGTGGGATCTTTCGGCGCAGATGTGTGGTATAACACCGGGTGGAGGTTTGCCATGACAGACAAAACACCCCCTCGCCAATTGATCCTGGAAGCGGTGATTACCTGCATCGAGAAATATGGCATCGACCGGCTGACCACGCGCAAGATCGCCGAAGAGGCTGGCACCAACATCGCCTCGATCAACTATTACTTCCGTTCCAAGGATGATCTGTTGGCCGAGACGCTGGACATGACCATCAACCACATGATGGAGGATGTCTTTATCGCCATCGAGGACTGCCAGAAGCCGTTCGACGTCGCCCTTGAGGAGGTGTTCTTCTACCTGGTGGACGGGGCGGTGCGCTTCCCGGGCATTTCCACCGCACACCTGTATGCCGCCGTGGTGGAGAAGCGTTACGACTCGCCCGGCAGACAGGCGATGGCGCGGGTGTTCGAGAAACTGGTGGCGCGGGCGTTGAGCGAATATCCTTCCAGAGATAGCGACCAGATTCGCTTCTTGCTGGCGCAGGTCGTCTCTTCGCTGATGTTCACCATGCTGGCGCCGGGCTTCTTCACTCTGCCGGAAAAATTCCAGCCGCTGGACTCGGTTCACTGCCGGGCGCTGGCCCGTGAGTCTGCCCAAACTTTCTTCGCCGCGTTATCCGTCGAATCGTAGATCATCACTCCTGAATAATCCACGATATACGGCAGAGGTTGTCCAAAAGGTATTTTTGGACAACCTCTGCTTTTTTTGATTCTGCGACATATTTGCGACGCGCCTGAGACGCCCTTGCGACATTGGCTTGATACCATTGCAGCCATACACAAAATCACAAACGAGGATAACATCATGCAAAAACTAAAAACCCTTGCCCTTGAAAGACCGCTCCTGTTTTCGGCGCTGGTAACAGTGGCGGGGATCCTGCTCACCGAAATCCCGCTCAAGAATCTGTTTGCTCCCTATGTCGGCCTCCAGCCGGCCCATTACATTACTTTGATTGTCGAACAGGGTCTCACCGGTGTGCTGTTCTTCGTCTTGCTGGCCCGTTTTGGCTGGTTGAACATTGCCGGGTTTACTCGCCCCCGCCAGTGGCGCGCCTTGTGGCTTGGCTGGCCATTGCTTGTTTTCACTTTGCTCAATGCCTCGGAACTGCTCGAAGGCAGCCTGGTCATCGACACATCCAAACCCGGGTTGATCCTGCTCCACTTGCTGACCGCCCTTTCCACCGGCTGGGTCGAGGAAATCCTCTGCCGGGGGGTGGTGGTTACGACGCTCCTGCAAAAATGGGGCCGGAGCCGCAAAGGGATTTACCTGGCCGTGCTTACCTCCAGCCTCTTGTTTGGTCTGGCCCACCTGGCCAATTTCCTGCAAGGCCGCAAGCCCCTGGCCAACAACCTGGTGCAGGTCGCTTTTGCCCTGTTCTTCGGGGTCATTTTTGCCGCCTGTATGCTCAGGAACCATTCAATCTGGCCGGTGATGTTCCTCCACGCTGCAGTCGATTGGGCCGCCACGCTGCCCGAAATCGCCGTCGGCGGCGGATTGCGAACGACCGTCCCGCCCATCTCGCCGTCCGGAGCGCTGGTGAGCATCCTGATCACTCTGCCGCTGTTCCTCTATGGCCTCTTCCTGCTCCGCAAAGTGGACCCGCTCTCGTTGGACTTTGAGCGTGCCTGACGCCTGACACCTGTAGCCGGGATCAAAGATCCGAGTGTAACGCAAAAGTGTCGGTGACTTCAGTTCTGAGACCGAAGGATGGCAA
>CAZQQJ010000057.1:0-45476 GCA_964595435.1 uncultured Anaerolinea sp.
ACGGCTAGCCGGAAAGATCATTTTGTGTGGCCCACGAAGTGCGAGTAGCTTTTCTAGACCCACAAGAGCGCTAACTGATATATGTTTTAGATATGGATATGCTAACATCAAAAACATTTCAGCAGTTTCAATAAGATTAGATGCTTTGTTAGGATCGATGCTTTTATATTCATGTTCAATTAAATTTCTTTCTTGATTTAGATTGTTTAAGAAATTTATCGGAAAAGCTTCTAAGTTCCTTAAAATATCCAGTTTAATGGGGAAGTTTGCCTTTTTATAGGCTTTATCTAATCCCCAAACGTTAAATAATGTATCTACAACCAAGTGGACAGCTTTTTTAGCATTTTCTATACTGTTTATTGCGCCATGTATATCACTGGTTAAGATATCTTGTTTAGCGTAATTAAGATAATCAAATGGTTCAGGGCCATTCTCATTTATCAAAGTAAAAAAAATGTATTCGGTCTCTAGGCAGTAGCGAATAAACCTTCTTCTTCCTTCGGAAAAGCCAATGGTTTGACCTGCTATGAGGTAATCTCGCTTGATGTCCTCTAAGGAGGTTTTATGGGGTTGCTTTTCTTCTGAGCTCATAGAAATCTCCCCTTGCATCTAAAATAAAACTTCAGATCACTTCCCCTTTTTTCGCTCTTCAAAGAAAGCATCTAATTCTTCTTCTCGTTCAAGAATTGCGTTAATAACAATTATATTATCCTTTACCATTATCATTGGGTCAAACGATGCAATTACTCTAACAAGATCAATTGCTACTTTTCTTAGATGATCGCTCCATATGTTGTTGAAATGCATCAAGATTTCCTGCTGAAGCGGAGTAAACTTTTCTGGTTTAAGCTCCTGATAAAGAAAAGGCGGATAAAAATAGGTAATAGGTTTTTCAAGAGCTGCTGCAAGTAAAGCTAAGGTGCCTGAGCTAACTTCAACTTTCCCATTTTCCATATCTGATAGGGTTGCCTGTCGACGATAAATTGTCCGGGCAAGTTCGGCTTGACTTAAATTTGCTTCTTCACGCGCTTTACGAATTAATTCCCCAATAGCAATAGTGTATTTGTTTGGGGTTGGCTCTTTGTCTGCTATTAGGTTACGTATAGTTTCAAGAACCATTAGAGCAATCCCATATTACTTGACATCCTATACGGTTTGGCGTATAACGATTGCGCTTAACCGTATAGGAAATTGTGGATACCTACAATATTTTGAATCTTACTTCTTTATCTGTTTCTTGACAAGGGAAATATTTTTGATTGCCGCCCTTTACCATAACCGCCGCACCAATTGCCATTAGCCGCCCCATCCGCAGCCGTGAAGCCACCCGCCCGGAGGCTCGCCGCCAGCCCGTTGCGGAGCGTTCTTGGGCTCGACAATGAGGGGGGAGACGGCAAGAGCATTGGTGTGGCAGAAGACCCTGCGTGCAGAGTGCCCCAATATACCGTACCAGTGACGCGTCACTCGCCAAAGAAAATCAGCCACCCGGCGTCGGCCACAAATCCCCCGCCTGCCCGATACACCCGCCGCGGCGGTGCCTTACACTGGAGTGCGAAATCAGGCCGGGCAGGGCGCGGCGGAATGGTTTTGCAGCCTGCCGGCCTCCAGGAGTCTGAGAATGCAACCTGGAAATGGAAATGGGCACAGAAACGGGCGGAACGGGGCGGGCAGCCCGGTGCAGTCGAGTAAAATGGAGACATCGATGAAAAAGAGATTGATTTTCTTCCTCGCAATATTTATCTTGAGCGGATGCGGGCGGGTATCGCCTGCGACGCCGCCTGCAACCACGCCACCAACACCAGCCGCAATGCCGCCAGCGGCAACCGCGCCTGCGGATCCATCATTTCTCTCTGCATATGCATTTCCCGCATCCATCGACCCATCCAAACCATACTTGTTTTATCTGCACGGCAAAATCGTCGAAGACCAGGGCCTTCACGCCGTCAGCCCCGAATACGGCGCCTATGAGTACGAGGCCATCTTGAAAAAACTCGCCGGTAACGGCTTTGTCGTCATCAGCGAGCAAAGAGAGAAAAATGCGGATGGAATGAAATATGCCGACAGGGTCGTTCAGCAGGCCAGGAAATTGATGGAGGCGGGCGTCCCGGCCAGGAACATCACCATCGTTGGCGCCTCCAAAGGCGGGGCGATTACCCTGGCGATCTCTCATTTGCTTGGGAAAAAAGAAGTGAACTTTGTCATTCTGGGGAATTGCGATTCGGAAACCACCGAAAATTTCGAGCGATATGGTTTCTCTCTGCTTGGCAATGTATTGACCATCCGCGACTCGATAGATGCATATGCGGGTTCGTGCCAGAGGTTGTTTGACTACTCTGAAGGCAAGGGACTCGCCCGCTATGATGAAATTGTGCTCGACATGGGCGCCAGCCACGGTTTAGTCTATAAGCCGCTGGATGAATGGATAACGCCCATTCTACAGTTCACATCCGCTTCCAATAGCATTCTGGGAATAGATGGTTCGTTACGAACCGGTCAAAGCCTGGTTTCCGCAAATGGGCTGTATACCCTGACTCTGCAGCCGGACGGAAATTTGGTTTTGTATTATCAACAGACGCTTTTATGGGCAAGCGATACCGTTGGCACCGGCGCCAACCACCTCAGAATGGGGCGGGATGGCAATCTTGTCTTATCTGGCTCTGGCAGCGCCATGGTCTGGTCATCCAACACGTCTGGTAAAGGCGCAGCGAATTTAGTCTTACAGGATGATGGAAATTTAGTAATTTACACTTTGCGGAAAAAGACACCCGTCTGGTCTACCAGAACACCGCTCGGATTATATGTGAGTCGAGCGAAGGTGTGGGTTGACAAGAACGTTCGTTATGACCAAAATGCTACCGCAAAGCCTGACGGCACCAGGGCAACCGACCATACCGGTTACCGGACGGATTGTTCTGGTTTCATCAGCATGGCCTGGGGACTTACCGCTGAAGGGCGAGCGGTTCCAGATACCGTTCGCCTGGCGAATTATGCGAAAACGCTTGACGGTGGTAAGGACGCTTTGGCGCCTGGGGATATCATCAACAACCGTAAACCTGGGAATAAGGGGCATGTGCTCATGTTTGTTGGCTGGATCGACAAGGAGGCGGGCGCATTTGTTGCCTACGAGCTACAGTGCGGTTGGGATGGTAAAAAATGTACCGTTGGGCAGGCAGTGCAGACCACAAGGACTTTAGTGTGGCTAAGCGATATGAATGGCTGGGGGATCGAAGATTACAAACCCGCTTATAATCCGTGGTATTTGGAGAGAAAAAAATAAAGCATTACTCGCAAAGGTGTCTCTGTTCGCTCTTTCCCCGGCGGACCCGGGCTTAAACCAAACAGAGAGCGCAGGCTCGCCCGTGGGGCGAGCCTGCGCTCTCTGTTAAACAAAAGGCTCCTCGACCAGGACTCGAACCTGGAACCTAGCGGTTAACAGCCGCCCGCTCTGCCAATTGAGCTATCGAGGAAGGGTCTATGCGTTTAGCGAAGGGCATTATAAACTCAAGCCTGCCTGGTGTCAAGCTCAAGCGCCAAGTTCAAATGGGTATTCATCAAACGATTCTGGAAGCAAAACTTACTAACTTGTATGCCGTTAACCCCGTGCTTAAGTTTGACGTGCTACCCCCTTGCAAGTATAATCATAATACGGTTTTTCCGAACATCCCCTGCAAGTATCGATCGAGGCCTGCGTATGGCATTAAAAGGCAATCTACGCGATTTTACTGTCACCCAATTACTCAACCTGATTAACCTGGCGCGCAAAACCGGCACGTTGATTGTCGAAGGTTCGGGTGAGAAAATCCTGGTCAGCTTTCGTGAAGGGAAGCTGGCCTATGCTCAAACCGGTCAGGAAGATAACAGTCTGGCGACGATCTTGCATCGCTCCAACAAATTGACTGCCGCTCAATACCGTGCCCTCAAGGAACGCACCAACTCGATGAGCGACAAGGAATTGGGATTGCTGCTGGTCAATGCGAATTACATCGAACAGCAAGATATTATCTCCAGCCTGCAAAACCACTTTATCTCTATCGTTAACCGGCTGTTCACCTGGGTGGAAGGTTTCTTCCGTTTTGAGAACGATCTGCTGCCACCGGACGACAAAATTACGGTGCGGGTCGGCCTGGAAAACATCATCATCGAAGGCTCACGGCGCGTGCGCGAGTGGGAACAACTTCAAGATGAAATTCCGAACCTGGATATGGCGCTCAAGTTCACCGAGCGTCCCGGCGCCACGATCCGCAACTTCAATTTGAGCGCCGAGGAGTGGCGGGTTGTTTCCTACATAAACCCCAAGAATACCATGCGCCAGATTGCCCGTACCACCAAGATGACGGACATGGAGATCCGGCGCATCGTTTATGGATTGTTGCAAGCCGGCCTGATCGAACTGATCCGCCCCGAGGGCGTAATTGCTGCCCCGCCGGTTGCTCAAACGCCGTCGCGGCTGGCAGTGCCACAACCTTCTCCAGAAGAACAGAAATCTTTGATCAACAAATTGATCACGCGCATTCGTTCCATATAAATTCACAAGATTGATTCTTTCGGCATTTCTACCTCATAGATAAGGACCACAGCCTATGCAAACAGTAAAGATGGTGGTAACCGGCCCCTTCAATGCTGGCAAGACGGAATTCATCCGTTCAGTCAGCGAAATTGATGTGGTCTCAACAGAACGCAAGATCTCTGCCGAGGCAGAGCGAGTAAAAGAGACCACCACCGTGGCAATGGACTTCGGCC
This sequence comes from uncultured Anaerolinea sp., assembly GCA_964595435.1. Lineage (GTDB taxonomy): Bacteria > Chloroflexota > Anaerolineae > Anaerolineales > UBA4823 > RBG-16-57-11. Next base: position 4,741 of record CAZQQJ010000057.1, read on the forward strand.
GTATCACGGTGGACGATGATCTGGTATTGTACCTGTTTGGCACACCCGGCCAGAAACGCTTCGACTTCATGTGGGAGATTTTATCCGAAGGCATGCTGGGGTTCGTGGTCATGGTGGACAGCACCCGCCCGGAAACATTCCGTGAAGCACGCAACATCCTGGAAACTTTTCGTGCTTATGCGCCAACACCCTACGTCGTAGCTGCCAACAAACAAGACCGTGAAGACGCCTGGGATATGGAAGACATGCGCATCGCACTGCGGCTGGATCCCCGGATCAAGCTCCTGCCCTGTGTTGCTACAGATCGTGAAACGGTCAAGAACGCGCTGCTTGAACTGCTTTACAGCATACTGGCTGATATGGAGGCAAAGGGCGCTTAGCAAAACACCCGGCAAGAGATCAGGTGCAACATGTCTTTTCTTAATGCGCGTGGAATTTGGGTGAACAAATAGGACGAAAGGTACACTGTGTCTTCGTTTACCACCGATCAGGGCATCGTTCATTATGAAGTGTATGGGCGTGGGCGTCCTGTGATCTTGCTGCATGGCTGGTTGGGCTCCTGGGGCCTGTGGCAAGACACAATGGCGTACCTGGGACGCTATTACCGCACCTATGCCCTGGACTTCTGGGGATTTGGCGAATCGGGCAAGAAACGAGAATCTTATAACGTGCAAGATTTCGTTACCCTGGTGGATCAATTCATGGAGCAACTGGGCATTGAGCGCGCCCCGCTCGTAGGCCACAGCATGGGCGGTACAGTGAGCCTCTCGGTGGCCATCCAGTACCCTGAGCGAGTACGCAAAGTGGTCGTCATCGGTTCGCCAATCATCGGTTCGTCGCTCTCGCTCTTGCTCAAAATGTTTGGGCAGCGTTTCGTTGCCTACATTGTTTACCACAATCTATGGACGCTACGCTATGGTTTTCGGGTTCTCTCGCCGTTTTACACCCGAGACCCTCGCTGGCCGGATATGATGGATCGTGACCTTTCCAGCACGACCCTCGAATCGTTCTTATTGAGCATTGCTTCGCTGCGCAGGACTGATTTACGCCCGCAAATCTCTCAAATCAAGGTGCCGGTGATGGGCGTCTACGGACAAAAGGACATCGTTGTCCACCCTGACCAGTGGAAGCCTTTGAGCGATGGGATTGAACACTGCCGCATCGAGCGCTTCTCCAACTCGGGCCATTTTCCCATGTTGGACGATCCATCCCATTTCATGACCATATTGCATGATTTCCTGGATAACGCGGGGCAGCCTGCATTAAACTAAGCTATTCTGATCGGGTGCTATTTATCGAATCGACCGCATCCGGTCAGGATCGATCAAAAGCTATGGTGAAGTTTCTGAAGATTATCCTGCAAGACGAGCGCTACGTACACCCGTTCAATGAACCGGCGCGGGATTTGCGCGTGCTCAACAAACCCCTGTGGCTCAACCAACGCGATGTCCTGGCGCCATATACCAACCGGGAGATGGAACTCAAACCGTGGGATACATTGCCAGAAACTCGAGAGCCCTGCCTGGTCCATCGCGATAACCTGTATTTCGACTCAGCCTATATCCAGGGGTTCCTGGCCGAGGCGCAAAAACGCAAGACGCCCAGCCGGGCTGCCTTTTCTCCGGACGACCCGTCTTTCCGTGAACATGCCCTGCCCCTCTCCACGTCCTACACCCTGTACAACGACCTGTACCTGGCTGATTTGTGGTATTTTCCGGGCGGCATCAAGCGTGACCAGGTCGACTGGTCTTCCATGCAAGGAGTTGAGCCGCTGGTATTGAGCCTGCAATCGACCGAGGCAGGATATTACCACGTACCCACTTACATGGCCTTCGAGCAAGGTGACCTGATCTTCCAGGTGCCCCGGCGCAGTCTTATTGCCATCGACTCGTGGGTGCACATCTTCATCACCGATGTTGTCTTCGGCCTGTTCACACGCGGCGCGCGCTTCGAGGATCGTTTGGACAAAGAATGGATGTTCAAGCTGCGCATCCTGGCACGAGCGATGTATGAAGGCAAACAGGTGTTAGAGTGCTCGGAGCTGGTCAAAATTGGGCGCAACTGTGTCATCGACCCAAGAGCGGTCATCCACGGGCCTACGACCATCGGCAACAATGTCACCATTAACGCTGGCGCGATCATCGAGAACTGCGTTATCGGCGACAACGTCAATATTTCTCAAGATTGCCAGTTAATGCTCTCCGTGATCGGAGATGGCGCATTTCTGCCTTTTCGTACCTCACTATTCATGACCACCTTGATGGATAACAGCATGGTGGCGCAAAACACCTGTTTGCAAATGTGCGTGGTTGGGCGCAACACGTTCATCGGCGCTGGATCCACCTTTACCGATTTCAACCTCTTACCCGCGCCGATCCGGGCAGTCGACGGCAACGGCCAACTCAGCCTGGCCAACCGCCCCGTACTGGGCGGCTGCGTCGGGCACAACTGCCGCCTGGGTTCGGGGATGATTGTTTTCCCCGCCCGCACCATCGAGTCCGACGTGGTCTTGTTCGCCTCGCGCGAACGCCGTGTCATCGAACGAGACGTGCATTTCGAAGATAGCGATCATCATAAACTCGCCTTTGCTAACCTGCATCCCCGCCTCTATCCGCGCAAGGGAGAAGCAGGCGCTGAAACATGGTAACTCGTGGACACCTTTGCCTTCATTATCCACCCGATTGATGTCAAACGTGATGTCAGGCGAAAATATCCATTTTGGGGGAAGTTGTTTACTGAAAATCAAATAAGTTTCATCTCCACATTTTTCCCACCCGTTTACATTTCCGAAATCGAAGGGGTGGTTTCGCAAAGCACCGGCAAACAAATCAAAGGTTGGTTTATCGCCTGCCCGCTGACCCCGGCGCGCATGCTGGAACTGCCTGAAAAAACCGTCTATCGTAAAATCATACAAACCGGCCAGATGGCTGAACGCCTGGGCGCGAAAATCCTCGGTCTGGGAGCATTTACCTCTGTAATTGGCGATTCGGGGCTAACCATTGCCAGGCACCTGGAGATCCCCGTTACTACTGGCGATGCATATACCGTAGCCATAGCCATCGAGTCAGTGCACGAGGCCGCTCGAATTATGGAGATACCATTATCTTCGACGACCGCCGCAATCGTCGGCGCAACAGGTGCAATTGGCCAGGTTTGCGCTGAACTGCTGGCTAAGGACGTGGCCGATTTATACCTGATCAGCCGGCGCCCGGAAGCGCTGGAGGCGCTGCGCCAGACGCTGGCGCCCACCGCCCGGGCTCGCCTGCATACCAGCACCGAACTGGAGGCATTAAACAAAGCCATGTTGGTGATCACGGTCACCAGCGCATTACACTCCATTATCCAGCCGGAACATTTACTACCAGGCAGTGTCGTATGTGATGTTGCACGCCCGCGCGATGTAGCAGCTCGAGTGGCATCGGCGAGGGATGATATCCTGGTCATCGACGGCGGAATGGTCGAAGTACCCGGCAACGTAGATTTCCATTTCGACTTCGGCTTTCCTGCCGGCAAGGCATACGCTTGCATGGCAGAGACGATGACCCTGGCGCTTGAAGGTCGTTTCGAGGACTACACCCTGGGCAAGAACATCACCCGCCAACGAGTTGAAGAGATTAGCGAAATGGCAAGTCGCCACGGCTTCCATCTGAGCGGTTTCCGTTCCTTCGAACGGGCTGTCTCTCCTGAACAAATCGATAAGGTGCGCCAGCGGGCCAGGGCTCGAATTTAGGCTCATTTTATTGCAGCCCCAAGCGAGATGAAATAAACTATGCCATACTGGGGCCGTGTTGTGGTATCATGTTAATGTGGATAATTGTAAGCGAAGCAGATGCAATACAATCATAGCTAGGAGAACGTCAATACTCCTGTTCCTGGGGAGGCCGAGATGGGTAAAGCCCGATTACTAATTGTAGAAGACGACACTGATATCTCAAACATGCTTAAAATCTACTTCAGTGGACAGAACTACGAAGTAGACACAGCCCTGCGTGGTGGCGACGCACTGGAGAAGACACGCCAGAATCTGCCTCACCTGATCGTACTGGATATTATGCTGCCAGATATCGATGGGTTTGAAGTATGTCGCATCTTGCGCACGAATACGCGCACCAGCCATGTGCCCATTATCTTTCTGACACAGAAAGATGAGCGCAGCGACAAGCTGCAAGGCCTGGAACTGGGAGCAGATGACTATATTACCAAGCCCTTCGATATTGAAGAATTGAAGCTGCGCGTACAGCGAGCGATCGCCCGCGCCGAGCAGCAGAGCCTGACCGATCCGCGGTCCGGCCTGCCCTCGGGACGGTTGATCGAGGAGCAACTCCGGCGGATCATCCGTTTGGAAGGGTGGAGCTTCATGGATATCCGCATCCGTTATTTCGACTCCTTCAAAGACGTGTACGGCTTCGTAGCTGGTGATGATGTACTGCGCTTTGCTGCCATGCTGCTCGGTGAAGTGGTCGATGATCTGGGCACGGTGAACGATTTCATCGGGCACGCCGGCGGCGATAATTTCATCATAATCACCAATGAGGCGGCAGCCCCCCAGATCCACAAACGGCTGAAGGAACGCTTCGACAATGAAATATTGTCGCACTACAGCTTCATGGACCGGGAACAAAAGTATATCCTGGCCAGAGGCAGCGACGGACAGGAACAACGTGTGCCGTTGATGACTTTATCCATCGGGGATGTCTCGCCTTCGCAATATGAATTTGCCGACATTCGCGAGATCACCGAACTGGCCGCCGAGGTGAGACGAAAGAACGGTTAAGTAGCAGGTGTCAGGGTTGATTTGCTGATGTTTGAGTTCAGTCCGGCTGTACTGGGTGTATCGTTGGTTTTTTTGGGGTTGGCGTTCACCTTCCTGACCCTGCTGATGTTGCGTTTAATGCCCAGGCTACAACCGGTTGTAAAAGCTCCTGCCGCTCCTCCAATTACTGCACAAATCACACATCACAACGAAGCCATCCTGCTCATTCTAAGCGGCGGCAGAGTGGCCTATTTGAACCAGCAAGCGCGGGAAATGTTCAATGTCTGGGATGAAGAACCAAACCTGGAAAGCCTCGCCCGGCGGACAAGACCCAGCGAAGCTTTCCTTACTCTGTGCGCAGGCGAAGGACAAGCGCGCTTTTCGCTGAACGGGCGATTTGTAGAAGGGACGTCCTATTACATCCCTGGCAGCATTGGCAGCGGGCCAGACATCCAAAGCAGCATTTTGGTTTCACTGCGCCGGCCGCAACTGGTCATTACAGGCGACGTTTACTCGGCCTCAACGTCAACTGGCGATGATCAATTGTCGGCTACAAACGGTAGCTCTCGCCTGGGCAGCGCCCGCGGTCATCGTAATGAGAATGCCACCGACGAAGACCTGTCATCCAGCAATTACCGTCTCGGCGAGATCTCGTCCAATGCATTCAACACATTCAGCGAGTTAAGCCAGGCGATGGCAGCCAGTCTGGATCTGCACACAACGCTGCAAACAATTTTAGAAAGCATCGAGCGCTTGCTGCCCTCCGATTTCCTGGAAATCAACATTTGGAACAGCGACGCTAGGGAATTGACCCCCTACCGGCTGGTGGGCCTGGCCGGGATCGACCGCCGTCTGGAAAAGGCATCCGAGCGGTATCGCGCTGACCAGGGTTATTCCGGCCATCTGATCAGCACGCTAAAACCTCTCCTGGTCAAAGATATCAGCACTTTCCGCGCTGCCCGGCCTGCGTTAGACCGGCAACGTTTTCCGTACCAATCTTACCTGGGCGCGCCGCTGCTCATTGCTGGCGATTTCATCGGTACCCTGGAATTAGCCTCGCTGACAAAAGAAAATTACAGCGAGAGCGATATGGAAGTGTTGCGCCTGCTTGCCGGACAGGCCGCTGTTGCACTTAACAACGCCCTGCTCTATCGGCAAGAGCTGCTGCGCTCTCGCGAGCTGGCCGGGCTGGCAGACCTGGCACAGAGCGCCAGCGCGATCCGTGATCCGCAAGACCTGTATTCCCGGCTGATCGAAAGCATTGCCCCACTGCTGAATGTCGAGATTTTAGGTTTCCTGGTTTACGACGAAAACCGCCGCGTGATCGAAGGGCAATCCCCATTCATGGGACTGCAGCCCAGCGTAGTCGAATGGTGCCAGGCCACAATCCCGCCCGATAGCCCCGCTGAAAGCATCTGGCTGTCAGCCGAGACGATTTTGGCTACCGATGCACCCAAAGACGAAACCATCCAATCATTGGGGCTGCACAATTTAGCCCTGGCCGCCGGTATACGCCAAACGGTGTTGATGCCTCTGACCTCTGGCGGTCACATGCTGGGATACATCCAGGCAGCCAATAAACGTGACAACACGCCTTTCGATAGCGACGACCTGCGCCTGTTGTCCATCATTGCTGGCCAGGCCGCTCCGATCATCGAAAATGCTACCCTGGTACAGCAATCTCGGAAGCGAGCACAGCGTTCCGAGACATTGCGGCGGATCGCCAGCCTGACCAGTTCCAGCGCGACGTTGGATGAAATTCTTAAATTCTCCATCCTGGATCTGGCGCGCTTGCTGCAGGCGGATGTGGCAGCGATCTATCTCCTGGATGAGAGTCGCGGCGAGTTGCGCCTGCACCGCGGTTCTGTGTTTGGCATTTCTCCAGAGGTAGTTGCTCGATTGGGGCGCATCCCAACCGATGCGCCAGAATTCTCTGAAACGATCACGAGCAGCAAGCAGCAATTCATCTCCGGCGACCTGAGCGAAGAAATCGAAAGCATCCATCTCTACCGGCCCATTGTCGATGAGCTAAAAGTGCGCTCTGCGATCAATGTACCCCTGGTGATGCGCGAACGCGGCATCGGCGAATTGATGGTCGGCAGCTTGCGCACGAATTTCTTCTCGCGCGGAGATGTTCAAAGCATGGCCACCGCCGCCGGGCAACTCGCTGTTGCCATCGAACGGGCCTGGTTGTATTCACAAACCGACCAGAATCTGCGCCAACGTGTCGAACAACTTACTGCGTTGACACGCATCAGCCGGGAACTTAATTCGACCACCAAACTGAACGACCTCCTGCAGCGAGTATACGACGAGGCTCTGCGCACCACCCAGGCCAACTGCGGAACAATTCTGCTTTTCGACATCGATGAGAGACCGGTGGATTCGGAAGATGCGGAAAATGCTCATCTATTACTATACCTCGGGGATGAACCGGGGAGCGATCTTCACCTGCTGGAAAAGGCTGTGTTACACACTGGTGAATCGTTGATCATCAGTGATTTCCAGACTACGCCAGTCACCATACAGGGCTGGTCAAATGCCAGAGTGCTGGATACCGTTTCCTTTGTCGGACAAAAAACGGTTGATACATCGCTACAGGCGATGCTGGATTTTGAACATCAAGAGATACAACCAGCACATCGTGATGTGCGTTCAGCACTGATCGTGCCAATCGCTTACCAGGGCCAGGTAGCCGGATTGATCCATCTGCACGCCAAAGAGCCTGACCACTTCGGCGAAGCCGAGCGTGAGATCGGCGAAGCACTGGCAATCCAGGCCGCTATCGCCCTGGGAAATGCCCAACGGTATCAGGAACAACAACAGCGCAGCCACGATCTGAACCAGCGTGTGGAGACGCTTTCCAGGTTACTCGAAGTTTCACAAACGCTCCAGACTGAGCAATCTGTGGAGCAATCGTTAGAGGCTATTGCTTACGCCATCCAGGCGGCCACGCCGTTTGACATCGTTTTAATCAGTGTCTATGATGCGCAAATGAAACACCTGGTGCGAACGGCAGCCGCAGGCATCCCGCTGAACGACCTGGCCAGGTTACGTGAGCATCAGGTGCCCTGGGAGAGCGTGATAGATATGCTCAAACCCCAATTCCGAACGGGCCATCTGTCCGGTCAAATAACCCAACCTGATCCTACCGGCGCCGATGCCAGATCGTCTGACCTTACCGGGCGCGTGTACTTCATCCCGTCCGAATATGCCGCCGAAACACCGAGTGATATTGATTACTACTATCCCAAGCAGCCTCTTCCTCGATCATCAACGTTCAAAGGCGAATGGCCTCAAGGATCGTCCCAGCAACCAGTCAGAGACAGGTGGAATGCTGATGACATACTGGCTGCGCCCTTGATCAACTCGGCTGGCGAGCCTCTCGGCTTGATCAGCGTAGATTCTCCGCGCGACGGTTCACGCCCTGACCAGACGATTATCGAGACCCTCGAAATTTTCAGCAGCCAGGCAGCGCTGATCATCGAAAACCAGACAAAAGTGCGCGAGCTGCGCTCGCAGATGGGTATTATTCAAAATGAGCTGGATCTCGCCCGCCAGTCGGCAGAGAAAGCACAAAGCCACCTGCCTGCGCTGCTGCAAAAAGACCTGGAACACACCCTGGCCATCCAATACCTGAGCCAGCGGGCTAACCGCATCAATTCCGGCCTGGATATCGCCGAGATCATCAGCAAGCAGTCCTCGCGGGAGGCCGTGCTGGCGACGCTGGGGCACGAGACACTCACCCGCATGGATTTCGACATCGTATTGATCGCTGAACCGACCGCCGGCGGGTTAAGTCTCACCAGTTCAATCGGAGCAATTCCCGCTGATGTCAATCCAAAGGCACTGCTCGGGCAACGCAACCCGCTTCGCCACTGCCTGCACAGCGGAGACGTCACGCTGGTTTCTAACCTGGTCGATGACGATGAATGGAGTAACGCGCCTCTGCTGCGCGCCCTGGATACCAAGAGCTTCTTGTGCCTGCCAATCCTGGATACTGTGGATGGAAAAGGTACGGCAGGAAAGCGATCTTCCAATAACGGGGTGGATAAACCGCGGGCCGCGCTGCTGGCGGTCAGCAGGACCCAGATCGCACCATTCACACCTGAAGATCGGCAGGTGTTCGAATTGCTCACCCGCCAGGTAGCCGTTGCGATCCAGAACCTGGGCCTGCTGGAAGACACGTCTCGCCGCTTGAAAGAGGTAAATCTGCTGTTGGATTTCAGCCGCCAACTGGGCGGTTTGGATCCGATCAATATTTTGAACAATTTGATCGATAGCGTAATGAAGGCAGTGACTTCTGCACAGTTGGCTATGGTCGTGCTTTGGGATGCACGGCAAGGCTTGCTCATTCCCCAAGTAGCAACCGGCTATGCACATTCCGAATCGCTTATGCAGGTGCAATACCGGGTTGGAGAAGGGTTGGCGGGACAGGTGTTCGAGCAAATGCAGCCAGTCAACCTGGAAGAATTGGACTTTGCCAGACATTACAACCTGTCTCCCGAGAACCTGCTGCACTACCGCGATGCGACTGCAGGGCGACTGCCAGTTTCGAGCATGGCCGTACCCATCATGGCCGGCACCGTGCCGATCGGCGGACCAGGATCATCCGAAACAGTTGCGGCAGCAATGCTTCAAGATACCCGTAACCGACCGCTGGGAGTGCTGGTGATCGATAGCATTCAAACAACAGCGGCTTTCACCAGCAACGACCTGGCCGTGGTTACGTCCCTGGCTCAACAAACCGCCCTAACCCTGGAAAACGCCCGGCTGTACCAGAACGCCAGACAACGTTCCAGCCAGTTGCAGGCGTTGACGAACGTGGCGACGACCATTACTTCGAGTTTGCAACCGCAGGAGTTGGTCCTGTCGCTGTTGGACCAGTTACAGGCCATCCTGCCTTACGATACCGGCACGCTGTGGCTGGCTGGAGAAACCTCAGATAGTGGACGGCAAACGGCTGGAGGAAAAGGGGAGAGCAAGCGCATGTCGATTCGCGCGGCGCGCGGGTTTGCAGACAGCGAGCAGCGCGTCGGCCTGACGGTGGACATCGAGGACAGCCGGTTGCTGAACGAGATGAACCACACTGGCCGCCCAATCTGGGTCCCGGATGTGCGGCTGGACTCGCGTTTCCAGACGCTGGCAATGGGAGAATTCTCGATCGATGGCGGCCAGGGTGCAGACCAAACGCCCACAGTATATGAAAATCTTTCCTGGCTGGGGGTGCCTCTGATCACATCCGGCCAGGTCATCGGGGTCATTGCCCTGGAAAAAGCCGAGGCAAATGCCTATACTCCGGATGATATCCAGGTAGCGACCACGTTCGCGGGGCAGGCCGCTGTGGGGCTCGAAAACGCCGAGCTTTACCAACAAATTGTCCAACGCGTCGCACAATTGGATCAACGCTCCCAGACTCTGGCAGTATTGAATCGCTTATCCTATGAATTGAGCGGATCTTTGGATGCGGCGCGCATCCTGGATTATGCCGTCCAGGAATTTATGGTCATTATGAATTGCGATTCGGCCTCAGCGTTGATGTGGGAAGAAATGTGGAGCGACTGGCATTCAGCGCAGGCTGATGGTGTAAAACCTGGCCGCTCACGCCGGATCGTGTTACGCGCCGAATATCCGTACGCCGAAGGCGCATCGCCCTATTATCCTGGATATATATTGCCCAACGCACCCATCTTCGACAGGCTGCGCGAGACACAGGGCATTTTCAACATCGAAAATGTCTCCCAGGAAGCCGACCTGGCGCCGCTGCACGATTTCCTGGCTTACCATGAAACGAACTCACTGCTGGTCGTCCCCATCGTTGGCGGCAGCGCATCAGATGAAGATGGAGCCGACCGCCGTTTCCATGGGGCGCTGTTGGTCCATAAGACTGACTCTTATCGTTTCAGCGAGGAAGAGATCAACCTGGCCCGCACATTCAGCAACCAGGTAGCGATTGCCTTGCAAAACGCCCTTCTGCTAGAAGAGACGCTCAGCCTGACCGAGGATCTGGAGAATCGGGTGCAACTACGCACCGCCGAATTGGGCCGTGAGCGCCAGCGCGCCGAGACACTGCTCCGCATCATTACAGAACTTTCCGCCAGCCTGGACCTGGAACAGGTATTGAACCGTACTTTGCAGGTGCTCAGCGAGTACGTGGATGCTGCACAGATCACCATTTTGATCGCCCGGCCTGGGGACAAGAAGTTACATCGCCTGGCCTCGGTGGGATATTCGTCGGAAAGCGCCCAGGAAAAGATTGCCCGACGTGAGAGTTTCCATAGCGATGGAATCCATTTCGAGGCAGTTACTCCCCTGGATGTCGACCAGGGACTGGCTGGATGGATCATCTCTCAGCGGCAATCGGTGTTGATCAACGATGTTTTAGAGGACGAGCGGTGGATCCAACTCGCTTACCCGGAAGACGCTGCCAAGTCGGTTCTGCAACACCGGAGCGCCATCGGCGTGCCGCTGATGAGCGGGGCGGAAGCGTTGGGCTGCTTGCTGCTCTTCCACCCCGAAACGGATCACTTCTCAATGGATCAGCTCGATCTGGTGCAAGCCGCTGCCAACCAGGTAGCTGTGGCAGTCAATAATGCGGAACTTTACCGGCTGATTCGTGACCAGGCAGAAGACCTGGGGAATATGCTTCGCAGCCAGCAAATCGAAACCAGCCGGTCAAAGGCCATCCTAGAAGCCGTAGCCGACGGCGTACTGGTAACCGATGCCAACCGGACAATCACCCTGTTCAACGAGTCGGCAGAAAAAATCCTCGGTTTAGAGCGATCCAGCTTACTGGGCAAGTCCATGGAACACTTTTCAGGTCTGTTTGGCCGTGCCACGCGAAGCTGGATGCAAACCATCGCCACCTGGTCGCAAGATCCATCCTCCTACGCAGCCGGTGATACCTTTGCCGAACAATATACGCTGGAAGATGGCCGGGTCATTTCAGTCCATTTGGCGCCTGTAAGCCTGCGCAACGACTTCTTAGGAACGGTTTCCATCTTCCAGGATATCACCCACCAGGTTGAAGTAGATCGCTTGAAATCCGAATTCGTCGCTACCGTAAGCCACGAGTTGCGCACGCCGATGACCTCGATCAAGGGCTATGTAGAGGTGCTGCTGATGGGTGCTGCTGGCTCGCTCACCGAAACGCAAACGCACTTCTTGCAGGTCGTCAAGACAAACACAGAACGCCTGGCTGTGCTGGTGAACGATCTGTTGGACATCAGCCAGATCGAAGCGGGGCGCGTAAAACTCTCGCTCCAGCCGCTCAATCTGGAAGAAGTAACCGACCAGGCGATCAGCGAATTGCAACGTAGGACCCAGGGCAACGATAAGGCAGTTACCGTACACAAAGAATTCCAACCTGGCCTGCCGCGCGTGAACGCCGACCGCGAACGCATACGTCGCGTGTTGGACAACATGCTGGATAACGCCTATCAATATAACTTACCCGGAGGCCGGATTACCGTTCGCCTGCAACAAAGTGGTGACGCTGTCCAGATAGACATTAAAGACAGCGGGGTGGGAATCCCGCCTCAGGATCAAGAGCGTGTCTTCGAACGCTTCTTCCGCGGCGAGAGCACCCTGAACCTTGGCGTGGCCGGAACGGGCCTGGGGCTGTCCATCGTCCAGAATTTGATCCACATGCACGGCGGGCGAATCTGGCTGGAAAGCAGCGGAATACCGGGAGAAGGCAGCACTTTCTCGTTCACATTACCGGTGTACTCGCCGGAACAGGAAGAGAGGTTGTGAGAACAGGGCACTATGGCAAAGATTCTCATTGCAGAAGATGAGCGTGATATTCGCGATTTGATTACTTTCACGTTGAAGTTCGCCGGGCACGAGGTAATACCTACTGCGAATGGCGAAGAGGCCTATCAGACAGCGTTGAAAGTCTTACCAGATTTGATCCTTTTGGACGTGCGTATGCCGCGCATGACCGGTTATGAAGCCTGTAAACATATCAAGTCGCACGACATTACTCAGAATATTCCCGTGGTCTTCCTTTCGGCAAAAGGCCAGGAGAGCGAGGTAAAATCTGGCATGGAGGCCGGGGCTGACGAGTACATCTTGAAACCCTTCTCGCCAGACCAGTTGACCGAGCGGATCAAGGAGATATTGGCTAAGAACAAGAAGTGATATGAGCGTCGTTATTCTGCAAGACGAAATTGTTCATTATGAAGTTCTAGGCCGAGGCAAGCCGCTCATTTTCATTCATGGCTGGGTCGGATCCTGGCGATATTGGATTCCGGCCATGCAGGCTGCATCGATTTCCTATCGCACTTATGCCCTGGATCTATGGGGCTTTGGAGATTCGGCAAAAGTTCCCACATATTATTCACTGGAACAACAGGTAAATCTGATCGATCAATTCATGCAAGAAATGGGGATAGGTAAAATTGCCATGATCGGCCACGGTTTGGGCGCTATCGTAGCTTTGCTGTATGCGCACCGGAACAAAAAATGGGTGGACCGCGTCATGGCCGTCAGTTTGCCGGATGGCCACCATGCGATAAATCAGCGCCTGTATACTGCTTCGCCCCAGGAACTGGCGGATTGGCTGCTGAATCGTTCGAGCGACAGCGAATCGGCGCGCATCGAGGCGCCAAAGGCCGACCAGCGGGCAATCCAATATTCATTGGCAAACTTGCAAAGAATCGACATGGCCGCGCTCTCCCAGGCTTTGGAAACACCCTGTCTTCTGGTCTACGGGCAGAACGACCCGGCATTAGAAGAGTCAGGGACGCAGGACCCGAACAGCGGCTTCCCCGAAACGACCCATCAAATCTCATTCGATCAATCCGGCCATTTTCCGATGTTGGATGAGCCGAACAAATTCAACCGGCTGCTGGCAGATTTCCTCTCGTTGAGCTCAGGCACAAGCCCTCGACAATTGCAATTGAAAGAAGAGTGGAAACGCCGCGTACGTTAAAGACAGGTGCGCCCGCTGGCGCGGGCTGCCTTGACAATTCAACCCCAGTTCGATATACTCCATTTTGCAATATCTGTCTCTAAAGGAAATTTTTTCCTTGCAAGCGCAAAACTTGCACGGGGAGCCTGGTGCCGCCAGGCTGAGAGGAGGGCCGACCCAGCCCTCGACCCGAGAACCTGACCCGGGTAATACCGGCGGAGGAATGGCAGGATCAATCAGGAAGTTTGTGCTGTTGGGCCACCGCAGGCCAGATCCAGTTGAGCACCATCACCCCCTTTTAGCACACCATCCTCCTCCGTCGGAACATTTGACGAGGAGGATTATTTTTTGCGCACAATTATCTTCGCCAATGGACGGCTGAATCATCCCCCCATTCTGCAATCCGATGATTGGATTATCGCTGCAGATGGTGGGGCGCGCCACTGCCTGGAACTGGGCATCCATCCTGCAGTCGTAATTGGAGATCTGGACTCTTTGAGCGATACCGACCTGGCTGCCTTGAGACTTGACCAGGCGCAAATCATTCAGTTTCCTCGCCAAAAAGACTATACCGACCTGGAACTTGCCCTGGACTATGCCCTGAAGCAGGGCGCCGGTGAGATCATCATCCTGGGTGGGCTTGGAGAACGGTGGGACCATACCCTGGCGAATCTGCTTCTGCCAGCAGCTTTTGCCCCAGCGCGTATCCGCCTGGTAGATGACAAACAAGAAATCGGCTTTATCCACAGTGGTGAGCAGGTGCAGATTCACGGACGGCAGGGTGACACAATTTCGCTCATCCCGCTATCAAAAGAAGCCAGTGGTGTAAGCACGCAGCACCTTGAGTATCCCTTAAATAACGAAAGCCTGCACTTTGGCAGTACCCGTGGGGTCAGCAATGCGCTGTTGAGCGAATGCGGTCATGTATCTTTGCACGAGGGTTTACTGGCTTATGTCATCACCCATGCCGAATAAGTTTATCTCCTGTTGTGCACGGCGCTGCTCGCCGCGCACAACAGGCCGTACCAAATGACTTTCAGTCATAACAAGGAGTGTCTGGTATGTACAAGAAAAGTCGTTCAACTCGGAAACTGGCTGCCCTATGGCTGGCCTTGCTGGCTGGATTGGTATTGCTGGTGGTAGCTGCCTGCGCCAGCAGCACGCCTGGCAGTGCACCAGCGACAAATCCCCCTTCCCCGGTCGCAACACAGGCAGAACCACGCGTCTTGCGTGTCATGACACACGATTCCTTCGCCATCTCAGAACCGGTGGCCGCACAATTCGAGGCGGCGAATCAGGTCAAAGTACAATTTCTGAAAAGCGGTGACGCCGGCACCGCTTTGAATAAGGCCATCCTCTCGAAGGATAACCCCCTGGCAGACGTCTTCTACGGGGTGGATAACACTTTCCTCAGCCGGGCATTGCAGGAAGACATTTTTGAACCTTACGCTTCGCCGCTGCTGGCCAACATCCCCGACAAATTCAAGCTTGACCCCCAAAATCGCGCCCTGCCGGTCGATTATGGCGATGTGTGCCTCAACTATGACCGGGCCTACTTCACCGAAAAGGGCCTTCAGCCGCCCCAATCGTTCGACGACCTGACTCGCCCGGAATATAAAGGCGTATTGGTCGTGGAAAACCCGGCAACCTCATCGCCGGGCCTGGCTTTCCTGCTGGCTACGATTGGCGTGTATGGCGATCCCGGCTATCTGGATTACTGGAAAGCGCTCAAAGCCAACGATGCACTGGTGGTAAACGACTGGGAAACAGCTTATTACACCGAATTCAGCGGTTCGTCTGGAAAAGGGCCTCGCCCGGTGGCCGTCTCCTACAACTCCAGCCCGGCGTTTGAAGTGATCTATGCCGAAAAACCGCTGGATGAGCCGCCTACCGCAGCGGTAGTCAGCGATAATACCTGCTACAGCCAGGTGGAATTTGCCGGCATTTTGAGAGGCACGCAAAACCGGGACCTGGCCGAAAAGTGGGTAGATTATATGCTTTCTATTGCCTTTCAGGAAGATATGCCCATGCAAATGTTCGTCTTCCCGGTCAATCGCGATGCCCATCTCGCTGAAGCATTTACCAAATTCTTGCAGATTCCTCAAAAGACCGTCATGATCGATCCCAAGGATATCGCCGAAAAGCGCGATACCTGGCTCAAAGCCTGGACGGAGGTGATGCTTCGTTGAGCAAGTCGTCGTTCCGTATTCCATCCGCTGAAAGGACAGAGCTGCTGCTGCTCTGGCTTCCGCCGCTGGCCTTCCTGGGGATCTTCTATGCTTACCCACTGGCAAGCATCCTCAGAGTAAGCTTTACTCATGGCGCGATAGCAGGTGAGAAATTATCCTGGCTGGCGGCCCCCTTCATCGAGGCGCTGACTTCACCCGCGATACGTTGGGTGATCGGGTTTACATTCGCACAGGCAGCTCTATCCACCTTGCTCACCCTCGCTTTTGGGCTCCCCGGCGCCTATCTGCTGGCGCGCTTCGAGTTCCCGGGGAAATCCTTGATACTGGCGTTGACCAGTATCTCCTTTGTATTGCCCACGCTCGTTGTCGCAGCAGCATTCAATGCCATCGTCGGGCCGCGTGGCTGGATCAACCTGGCCCTGATGGAAATCCTGGGCACATCGCAGCCGCCGATCCAGTTTGTCAATACACTGTTGGCCATCTTGATTGCCCACGTTTTCTATAACACGACCATTGTGCTGCGCGTGGTAGGGGATTTTTGGGCCCACCTGGATCCACGTATCGGACAGGCCGCGCAGACTCTGGGCGCAAATCGCTGGCAAACGCTCGTCCGGGTAACATTGCCGCTGCTCATGCCTGCCATCAGCGTAGCTGCACTGTTAATCTTTATTTTCGATTTCACTTCCTTTGGCGTAGTGCTCGTACTGGGAGGGCCGCGCTTCGCCACTCTGGAGGTGGAAATTTACCAGCAAACAATCGGCCTGTTCAACCTGCCGCTGGCAGCCGCGCTGGCTGTATTGCAACTGGCTTTCACGCTGGGACTGACGATCCTGTACACTCGCCTCTCCGCTCGTATTTCTCGCCCCATGTCCCTGCGGCCGCGCCAGTACACCCAGCGAAGGTTGGTAAGCCCGGCGAGCCGGGCGCTGGCAATAACCTATTTGCTGGTATTGCTTGGCCTGCTCACCCTGCCGCTGGCAGCGTTGGCTTCTCGCTCCTTCATCCAGATTGACACACCACGGGACGTGAATGCCAGGTTTACGGTACGTCCGACATTGGACTATTATCGCGAACTGTCGACCAACCGGCGCAATTCACTCTTTTACGTGCCTCCTTCCCAGGCAATCACCATTTCCCTGGGGTACGCCGCGGCGACCGTAGTGCTGGCATTGAGCCTCGGATTACCGGCCGCCTGGGCGCTGGCGCGCCGTCCCGAGGCGCGCTTCAATCGCTGGATCGATCCGATCCTGATGCTGCCCCTGGGTACGTCCGCGCTTACCCTGGGATTGGGCTTCATCGTCGCCCTGGACCGCCCGCCCGTGGACCTGCGCGCCTCGCCGCTGCTCGTGCCATTGGCACACACCCTGGTAGCCTTCCCTTTCGTCGTTCGCAGCCTGACCCCGTCTTTGCGCAGCATTCGCCCGCGCCTGCACCAGGCTGCGGCGGTCATGGGCGCCTCGCCAGCACAGGTCTTCCGGCACATCGATTTGCCGCTGGTCTGGCGCGCCCTGCTGGTAGCTGCCACCTTCGCCTTCACAATCTCGATCGGCGAATTTGGCGCTACGGCTCTCATTGCCAGGCCCGAATACCCCACCATCCCGGTAATGATCTATCGCTTCATCTCACAGCCAGGCGCGCTGAATTACGGCCAGGCGCTGGCTCTGAGCACACTCCTGGCGCTGGTGACCGCGGCAGCGGTGCTGGCTATCGAACGTTTTCGGGTCGCTGAAATCGGGGAGTTTTGAAAAGCATGAACGGGTTGGCTTTGCAAGAAATTCACAAATCCTTTGCAGATAAGCCGGCTTTGCAAGGCATCGCCTTCGAAATCCAGGAGGGCGAGATCGTCGCTTTGTTAGGGCCAAGCGGTTGTGGAAAATCCACTTTACTATCCATTATCGCCGGTCTGATCCAAGCGGATAGCGGCCAGGTCTTGTGGAACGGTACACCGCTGGATCATGTCCCACCCCAGCGGCGTGACTTTGGCCTGATGTTTCAGGATTTCGCCCTCTTTCCTCACCGCAACGTGTTCAAGAATATCGCTTTTGGCCTGGAGATGAAACGATTACCTGCGGCTGCCATCCAGCAGCGGGTCGCCGAGACGCTGGAGCTGGTCGGCATGCCCGGTTTCGGCCGGCGCGATGTCAATACGCTTTCAGGAGGCGAAGCACAGCGTGTGGCACTGGCCCGCTCGCTGGCACCACGCCCGCGGCTGTTGATGCTGGATGAACCACTCGGATCTCTGGATCGCACCCTGCGCGATCGGCTGGTGCTCGACCTGCGGTACATCTTGCGCTCCAGCCGGCAAACAGCCTTATATGTAACTCACGATCAGGAAGAAGCCTTCGTGATAGCTGACCGGGTGGTGGTGATCAATGAAGGCCGCGTCGAACAGATTGGGACACCATCGGAGATCTATTTGCGCCCGGCGAGTATGTTTGTAGCTCGCTTTTTAGGCATGAACAACCTGATCGAAGGAGAGATTCGATATTCGATGCAGGGCGTCATTGTCAGGACAGAAATTGGCGACATCACTCCTATGCAGCCAGGAGAGTTCATTTCTGCCCACTTGCTCCAGCAAGCTGATCAGAAAAGAGAAACAAAAAGTGTGTGGGTGTTACTGCGGCCCGATGTAGCCCACCTCGGTAAATCGGAGAAGATGGATAACACCGCGCTTCAGATCGTAGGACAGGTCGAAGAAACTTCATTTCGTGGCAGCATGACCCGGGTAACCATGACCACGGGGAGACGCGACCTGGTTTTCGACTTTCCATCCGGGGTTGATTTGCCAGGCATTGGAGAACGTATCGAAGTAAACTTCAACACGGACGCCTTGCAGATATTCCAGGCACTTCCATTCGCATCCAACCCCTCATAAGCGGGCTGCCCGAATGCAGGCAACCCGCTTTGGGCCGCGCTTACCAGTGTTAGAGCAATCTTACGGTAAGCAATTGGCGGGTAATCCCCAGGGCGTCGGTGATCATATCGCCGATAACAAAGTACATCAGCAGACCACCCACCACACAACAGCAGCATAGAACGACCAGAACAATTACAATCACTAGAATGATGCGATTCTTGTTGTCCTTTTTCGGCGGTGCGGCGTACGGATCATAGGGTTGGTCAACAGGCTCATAGGCGTAATTCTGATCATAATTCTGGTTCATTTTCTCCTCCAAACAAGCAATTTTAACTCGCGTTCATCCGCGTCTCATCAAAAAATTGCCGCAGGTAATCAACCTGCCTCAACCCTGCGATTGGAACGCCGCCATAGCCACCAGATTACCCAACTGGTGAACAGAATGACCACCATAGCAATCAAGACAGGGATCACCACGGCTAGAATAGACAGGGTCGTCGAAAGGATGTCTTCGGCGATACTGACCGGAATATTCCCCGCCCCTCCGGTAGTGGCAGTGATCGCCGGGCGTACCGCCACAGACTTGATCGTATGGACGCTCCCGGCAACCAGGATACCCGCGGCCAATGCCAGCACCGGGTGTACATCGCCGATCACTCCCGCGGCGGCGGCAAAGGCAATCGCGCCCGCCGCCGGGCGAACAATCGTCTGGATTAAGTCATTCAAGTGATTGACCGCGGGGGCTTTATCTGCAAAGAACTCGATTGCCAGCAAAACCGCCAACAAGCCAATCACCCAGGGGCTGGAGAGCGTATCCCACGGTGGGCTGAGCGTGATCAAATTCGTGTAACGCGCCAGCAGGGCAATCACCAGCAGGGGAATATACGCATTTAACCCGGCGCTGGCAGATAGCCCAAAAGCCGAAAAAATGCCCAATAGCGCTTCCATCTTTCACTTACCTCCAATGCTTTCTATTTTACCCTAGATGGAACCCATCCCAGGTGCCGGTCAAAGCATAGCGGAGCACATCCAGGACAATAATTTGCAACAGAGCCAAACCGAAGCCACCCACCAGGGGCAAGAGCAAATGTGCGAGACGGTACGCCTTGTTCTCCAGGCGAAAGATCATTACCCACACCATACTGTAGACAAGCGTGAGCAAAAAGACTACTCCTGCTGCGCTTACCAAAGCCAACGGATAAAGCACCAACGGATTTTCGGTAAGCACAACGGCATCCAGGAGCAGAGCCAACAGGACCAATGGACCCAGCGCAGGCAACGTATTAAAAACAGGCTTGTTTTCCCAATCGCGCCACACGGTCTGGACAAACGCGGGGTAGATGGCTGCGGAGATTGTCAGCCCCATGCCAGTGCCGGTAAGAAGACGTAGCCAGTTTTTCGGCTCATACAATCCGGGGGCGTTGGGGAATAAATGCAAATACGAATTTACACCATCGAAACCGAATGCCAGGAAGAAAAAGCCCAACACGACCCACACCTGCCAGGGAGAAAAGCCTGCGCGCCTGCCGCTACGCATCGCCTGGTAAATCAGGCCCAACAAAGCGCCCAGAAACATACCCGAGCAACGTGCGCACAGCGGAAGCTGCCGTTCGCCCAAATGAAATGAACGCAGATCGATCCGGTGGCAAACTGCATAACCAACGGCATCCGCTTTACCTAACAAACCCGGCGGTGTATTCAACAGCCAACCTACCAGTAAAATACCTGCCGCCATAATAATCGCCCCTTTGCTAGTAAAAAGCAGCGTCTTCTTCCTTATCTCAACCTGTTCCATCTCAACAATTATAGGATTTTTCGGTAAAAAAGCAAGCAACAATTGGCAAAGTCTTTCATCTGCGGTATGATAACCGGAATTATCTTCGTGGAGAAACAAATGCTTCGACGCATATTACCATTTCGCATTTCAATCTTGCTGTTGGCGCCGATAATCATCGCGCTTTCAGGTGCTTGCACAGGGGATATCCCATCACCAACCACACCGGCAAACACGCCTGTAAACACAGTGGCCGCGCCTACCGCCACCGAGGTACCAAGCCCGGTTCCACCGACGAATACGCCTGTTCCTCCCACCGCAACGGCCACAGAAGTCCCGCCCACGGCGCCAGTTGCTTATGGCCCGAACAATTTCCCGCCCGATATCAACCCTCTGACCGGGCAAAAAATGGCCGACTTCATGTTGTTGGAGCGCCGTCCCCTGGCTGTTAAAATACAAATGTTCCCACGCGGCCAGCGCCCGCCTTGGGGTATATCGCTGGCCGATATCGTCTTCGACTATTACCAGAATTTCGGGCTGACGCGCTTTCACGCCATCTTTTACGGACAGAACGCCGAGACGGTTGGCCCGATCCGTTCGGCCCGGCTGCTGGATTTGCAACTGGTAAATATGTATAAAACGATCTTCGCTTTTGGCAGCGCCGAGCAGCGCACGTACAGCAAGCTATTTGGCGCCGAATTTGCCCCCCGCCTGGTGGTGGAAGGCCTTGCCAAGTGCCCGCCCATGTGCCGGGTTGAACCGAACTCCTATAATTATCTGGTGACCAACACCGCCGACCTGGAGACTTACGCCGAACAACAGGGGGTAGATAACGTACGCCAGAACCTGGACGGGATGAGCTTCGCGGCTATCCCACCTGCAAACGGACAGGGCGGCCAACAACTTTTTGTGCGCCACTCGATCAGCGCGTACAACAACTGGAGTTACGATCCAGCCAGCGGGCGTTACCTGCGTTTCCAGGATACCCAGGAAGCATACGACCTGCAAAGCGAAACGTACGAGCCGCTCATCGACCGGCTAAACGGCCAGCAAATCGCGGCCGATAACGTCGTTGTCTTGATTGCGATCCACAAATATGCTTTCGGGTCACAGCCAGGGTTGAACGAGGTTATCGATATCACGCTCTCAGGCAGCGGGCCGGCGTATGCCTTTCGGGATGGGCAGGCTTACCAGGTTACCTGGAACCGTCCATCTACAGAAGCAGCGTTGTTCCTGACCTTCCCGGATGGCACGCAGTTCCCCTTGAAACCGGGTAACACCTGGTTCGAAGTAGTCGGCAAATCGTCCAAGATCACCACCGACACTGCCTCGCCGCCGGGCGGCATCTGGCATTTCCAGCATGTCATTCCGTAGATATCTCACCTGCCTGCTGGTCTGTCTGCTGGCCGGCGCGGCTGCGTGCAGTCGCGAACAACCTGCCGCGCCCATCCCCGCTACCGCTACTTCTACGCGTGCCCCTGTGCGCACCTCCAGGCCGGCTTCACCATCGGCAACTGCAGCCAGCTTTGAGCTACGGCCCAGCAGTACCCCTTTGACAACGCCCACCGTCCTGGCCACCAACCTGCCCGGGTTTGGCTATGGCCCGACTGGCTTCCCTGCCGACATTGACCCGCTTACCGGTTTGAAAGTCGATCCGGCATTGCTGGAGCGCAGACCAATGGTGATCAAGGTTACCAATTTTCCGCGCAGTGTCCGCCCCCAATGGGGGCTGATGACCGCCGATCACATCTACGAGTATTATCTGGAAGACGAATTGACCCGTTTCGTGGGTATTTTCTACGGGCACGATGCCAGCCGGGTAGGGCCGGTTCGTTCGGCGCGCCCCTTCGACGAACACCTGATGCGCATGTACAAGGGCATCTTTGCTTTTGGTTACGCTGACGACCGGGTCATCGATCTATTGGAAGAATCGGACCTCGCCCCTTTCCTGGTTATCGAGCACCCAGATAACTGCCCACCCATGTGCCGGATCGGACCGGCTACCGCCTACAATACACTTTTTACGAACACCAGCCAACTGAGCGAATATGTCACTGCCAAAGGAATCAGCAACGGGCGCCAGAATCTGGATGGCCTGCGCTTCGAAAACACCACCTGGCTCACTGCCGGCGGTGGAGCAGCGAACCGTCTGGAAATTCGCTATTCGCCCACTTCCTACCATTTTTGGGATTACGATGCTGCCAACCGGCGTTATCTGCGTTGGCAAGACGCCGACCGGCGCGCCGAGGGCCAGGAAATTTACGAGCCGCTGACCGACAGCCTGACCGGCCAGCAAATTGCCGCGGATAACATCGTCGTGCTTTTGGTTCCAACGACCTACTTCTACCACTCGAGTTCGACGGACATTTATGACATCCAGCTCAAACTTCGCGGGGACGGCTACGCGCTGCGCGACGGGCGTGTTTTCGCCATCGAATGGCGGCGAGACAAGCCAGAGGATATGCTCTCGATCGTCTTTCCCGGAGGCACACCATATCCCTTGAAACCAGGAAACGTCTGGTTCGAGGTGATCAGCAGCGATTCTCCCCACCAGGTCAACAACCTGACCTGGCGCTTCCAATTCAAATTACCCGAAGTACCGCCAACCAAGACGCCAAAGGTCAAAAACAAACCCTGAGATCGTTGCTACACACATGACCCCTGGCTCAAATAACACACTTCACCACTGCCAGGATTGCAATTCTCCCATCGCCGTGTAGGATGTCAGGTCCAGGTGGAGAGGTGTAATGGATACGGCCCCGGCAGCCAGCGCACCGATGTCAGTGCCTTCTTCTGGTAAGCCGGTAGGGGCTTCGCCGCCAATCCAATAATAGGGGCGACCGCGTGGGTCTTTGCGGCTGTCCAACGAATCGCGGTAGACGCGCAGCCCCTGGCGAGTGATGCGCACACCCTGGATCTGCTCATCGGGTAGGTATGGCACATTTACATTGAGCAGCACATTCCTGGGCAAACCGTGTTCGATAACCTGCCGCACTACCCTGCCGGCCAGGCGCGCTGCTGGCCCATAATCCGGGACGCCTGTTGGGTTTTCAGGCACATCCAACGAAACAGCGATCCCCGGCATTCCCCAGATGGCCGCCTCCATCGCCGCCGTGACGGTACCCGAATAGGTAACGTCATGCCCCAAATTGGCATTGGAGTTGATGCCTGAGACGACCAGGTCAATTTTCTCCCGGAGCAAACCCAGGACTGCCAGGGCGACGCAGTCCGAAGGCGCGCCATCACAGGCAAATGCCGGAGTGCCATCTGCCAGTTGCGTCTCTTTTACGCGCAACGGGCGATGCAATGTTTTGACATGCCCGGAAGCCGACCAGTTGTGATCTGGCGCCAGGACGCTCACCGTACCCAGCGAGCGCAACGTTTGAGCCAGGGCCAGCAGACCCGGCGCGCTAACACCATCGTCGTTAGTAACCAGAATGTGGCAGGCCATCATCACCCGTTTCCAGCCAGCGCTCGATCGAGCAATGCCACATCCTGGGCCAAGATCTCCGGGTTATCTCGCGTAAAAATTCCCACGCAAACCATATCCCCGGGGCGCATGGCGCGAGCAACTACATCGAATGCATCTGCAGGCGCATTCCGCCCGGCGGCCATGATCTTGTAGTGGATGGCCGGACGCGAAAGCCGCTGGATCAACTCTACCATGATCTGCCGGTCTTCATCCAGAAACCATTCTTCCATCCCCGGTACGTGTTCAGCTCTTTGATCGCGGTGAGCAGCGTTGTAGTACGAACACATATAGTAATCCACGTCCAAATGGTCGTCAGCCCACTCGATCACTTTCGGGTTGTGCGCGGCAATGCCGGCCAGCAGCCCTTTGTCGCGGATCATCTGGATCACAGGGGGAATCTCATCCAACCGTCCCTGGGCATATAGAAAATCCATCACTCCGCCATGGATGTGGCACGCCTTCGCGCCGCCGGAAACCGCCCTCGAGACACACGCGCGGTGGTCGCCAACTTCGGGGCAGGTTTGAGCGAACCATTGCAGCGTGCTTCCTTCGTCCCAATATTCGAGCAAAACGCGCATCACGTGGTGGTCTGTACGAGCGATCAGCGTATTCACGCCCAACGCTTCGGCCTGGCGCAACGTGGCTTTGATCCTTTCCGTGGTGAAATAGCGCTTCATGTCCATGTCCATACCCGGGCTGATGTGCGAAAACCCGCTAAACGGATTG
Organism: uncultured Anaerolinea sp.; assembly: GCA_964595435.1. GTDB lineage: Bacteria > Chloroflexota > Anaerolineae > Anaerolineales > UBA4823 > RBG-16-57-11. The sequence goes on from CAZQQJ010000057.1 coordinate 29,426, forward strand.
CTCCCCAGGATAAAACGGCTGACATGCAAATTGCCTAACGTTACATATTGCATAGAGGACTCCTTAATAATGCGCGATGGGTAATGGGCCAATCAGTGATCAGGCGCCCAGGCACCTGGGGATTGAACACTCAGGGTGTGTTACAAGTGTTGGATGAAGAACCTATGTGTGGAGTGCATATTCTACGGCTGCCAACGCATGGATGCGCGTGGTATCAAACAATGGAATCGGGCTGTCGGAATCCTTGACCAGCAGCCCGATTTCGGTACACCCCAGGATGATCCCTTCAGCGCCTTGCTCGACCAGGCTTTGGATGATACGTTGGTACTCGGCCTTTGACTCAGGCCTGATTACGCCCACCACCAGTTCTTCGTAAATCACCCGGTGAACAACGGCCCGGTCTTCCGCCTGGGGGATAACCACCTGAAGCCGGTGTTGATCTTCCAGGCGACCCTTATAGAAATCCTCTTCCATCGTGAACCGCGTGCCCAGCAAACCGACCCGGCTCATCCCCTGGGCAATCGCTTTGTGTGCCGTGGCATCCGCAATGTGCAGGATAGGAATGCGCAAATGGCTTTGCATTTCGCCGGCCATCTTGTGCATGGTGTTCGTGCAAATGACCACAAAATCCGCTCCACCCCGTTCGACGCGCTGCGCGGCATCGATCATCAACCGGGTGGCGTCCTGCCAGCGCCCTTCGCGCTGCAAGATCTCGATTTCAGCGAAATCGACCGAGTACATGATGCTCCTGGCCGAGTGCAGGCTGCCAAGCCGGTCCCGCATGGCTTCGTTGATCAAGCGATAATATTCGATGGATGACTCCCAGCTCATCCCGCCAATCAAGCCAATGGTTTTCAAGTCACATCCTCCAGTTAGATTTTGGCCACACAAGATGACTTTCAGTCAAGTCATGAAATTCATCTCAAAAAGTATAACATCGTTGCAGTAACTGCACAACACGGTGAAAAGATAGTAAAATCCCTATTAGAAAACTACATCCGCAATAATTATGTCGCACAGGAGGAACGAAAATGATTTTCATCCGCCGTTTCTTTGGAGTACTCTTGATCATCGCCTCCATTCTGGGCCTGGTGGTCAGCATCGCCGGTATCTACCTGATCTGGCAAGTTCAGCCCACGCTATCCACCAACCTACAAAACGTGATCCAGTTGATCAGCCAGACGCTGGAAACCACCGGCCAGGGGCTGGTCGTCACCCAGCAAGCGTTGAAAAGCTCGGTCGATACCATCGGCAACCTGCAAGCCACCATTGAAACCACTGCCAAGACGATCGGAACCACCAACCCGATGATCGACGAAATCGGCGGCCTGCTGGCCAAAGATATGCCTGACACCATTGAAACTACGCGAAGTTCATTGTTAACTGCTCAGGAAAGCGCCAAGGTAATAGATAGTGTGTTGACTACATTGAGCAGCATCAACATCCTTGGTATCGGTTTAGGGATCGATTACAATCCGGCAGTGCCTCTGGCAGATTCATTGGGCCAGGTTGCCGGCAGCCTGGAGGGGTTGCCCGAGTCGCTTTCTAACATGGAAAAAAGCCTGAAAACCACCCAGAGCAACGTGGAAGTCTTCCAGACCGACCTGGAAGTGATGGCGACTTCGGTCAGCCAGATCCAGCAAAACGTGGCGCAATACGACCAGGTGATCGGCGGCTACCAGCAATCGCTTGGCCAGATCCAGCAGCAATTAGATGCCATCTCAGCCGACATCCCCAATATCGTACGCAGCGTCGCCATCGGTCTGATCGCCTTCCTGGTGTGGCTGCTGCTGGCCCAGGTCGGCCTGCTCTACCAGGGCTACGAAATGATCACTGAAGGGGGCAAGAAAGAAGAGAAAAAGCAAGAAGACAAGCCTGAAGTCAAGAACGAAGAGTAGCATTGAACTTTGCTGTGGGGTGGCCTGATCAGGCCGCCCCACAGCTTCTCGTCTATCGTCTGCCCCAGATCACCACCTGCGCATCTCCCTCGCCGCCGGCAGAGGCCAGCATCGTCCCGTCTGGAGACCAGGCCAGGCCGAGCACCCAGCCCTGGTGGGCGCGCCACTGATTGAGTATCTTGTCCAATTTCATATCAAACAAAATAACCTGTCCACGGTCAGTGCCAATCGCCAACACCGGGTAGGCGGGGTGGAAAGCCAGGCTGTTGACCGCGCCCGGTTCCAACGGAATTCCGGGCAATGGCTGCCCGTTCTTGAGATCATATCGCCAGACGCCGCCTTCTTCCAGGCCAGCCGCCATCCACCGGCCGTCATGGCTGAGCGCCAGGGCATAGACACGGCTTCCTGCATCTTCCTTCCAGGATAATTGTCCTGCCAGGACATCCCACGCTCGCACCGTTTGGTCCGAGCCGGCCGAGAAAAGCGTTTGCCCATCTGCCGAAAAAACCAATCCCCACACGGCGCCCCGGTGGCCCTCCAGCGCCACGAACAGGCTGCCGCTGGCCGCCTCCCATACGAAGATGGTGCCATCTTTGCCCGCGGCTGCCAGCAGCTTGCCATCTGGCGCAAAAGCTGCCGTATAGAACGGGCCACCCGTCCCTTCCAGTTTCCGAAGCGGACTGCCTGTACGATAGTCCCACAGGCGAACTGCCGGGGCATTGCCTCCACCAGCAGAAGCCAACCAGGCGCCATCCGGGCTCCACGCCAGGCCGTTCACACCGCCGCCGGGGTTTTCCAGACTGTCTGGCTCACCGCCCAACGGCAAGTTCCACAAGTGAATCAGGCCGTCTTTTCCCGCCGAAGCCAGTACATCCCCTGCACCGGGCCGGTAAACCACCGCGTTAACTGCCTCGGCGTGTCGTTGCAGCCGGGTCAGCGCACGATACTCGCCAACACCCGGCAACGGGGTAGCCTTCGGCGAAGGCATGGCCTTCGGCCTATCCGTCGCCAGCAAAGGGCGTACTGTAGCGACGGATCTCACAGTCGCTGTCGGCGGAACAAACGCCTTAACCCCAGATTCGTTCACCCGACCTGGAGGCAGCAACGCCCATGCACAAATCTGGTAGCTATCGTTCAAAAATCGCGGGTTGTAAACCAGTTGCTGGTCCAGTGGTCTATAGATCAGCGGTTCATCCATCAAGATGGCGCCATGTTGCGTGACCTGCACCCGGCTGCCATCTAACGCCAGCCCCAGAGATTGCCGTGCGGTGCGATCGTATATTTCCAGGTGCTTTCCCGACGATGTCCAGCCTTCCAGATCGTACATACCGTTCAATATCAGATGCGCATTGCTGCCATCTGCCTGCGCCACGTAGATTTTCCCCGGACCGTCGAGCGTATCCAGATACTGGTAAGCCAGGCGCGAGCCATCCGGCGAAAAATAAGCCCGCCGCGCCTGGAAACCAGCGAATATCTCGCCCAGTTTTTCGGCTTTGCCCGTCGCCGCCTCCACCCGCCAGACGGCGGTCGGGGCGCCGGGCTTCACCACCGGATCCTGCGGCGGCACTGTCGTCTGGAAAAAGCTCCCATCCGGCGCCCAATCGACCACCGGGGTGTAATAATACTCCGTGTGCGTTAGAATACGAGGGTATTCCAGAACTGTCTTTAAAACGCCAGTCTCTAAATCCAATAAATGGATCCGATTGTCGTTGACCAGCGCCACTTGCTTGCCAGTGGGATCGGGGTAAATGCTTCCGCCCTGGCCATTGCGCAACAAGCGCTGCAACCTACCGGTTTCGGCGTCATAGCGATATAAATCCAGGCGCGCCGATGGGAATACCTCGCCGGCTTCGACCGTAGTGAACAACAATTGCGCCTGGCCCGGCACCCAGTTCAGGCCAGCCGGTTCGATCCGGCCGCCTTGCGCCGGCGGAGAATTGGCCGCCAGATCTTCTGAGCGCACGACTTGTGCAAAACTGGCCCCCTGCCATTGCCCAATCACCAGGTCGCCTTCCGCGACATAAGCCAGCCATTGTCCGTCACTCGAAAAAGCTTTCTGGTAAGGACATTTGCCGCCCATCTCCGAATCGTAATAACCAACCTTGTCATGGCTCTGCGCGGTCAGCAGATATAAATCTCCGCCCTCGCCGCTGTGCAAGATCGCCAGCCTGCCAACGGGAAAATCCATCACTGGCGAGGGTAATACGGTCGCTATGTGAAGAGGCGCCGCCGTGACAGCACGCGCCTCTGTTTGTGTCACAACACGAGCGAGTCTGTCGTTGATCGGCTGTGTTGCCGTCCGCGCATCGGTCGCGGTTGCCAGGCTGGGCAGCGGAGAGATCGACGCGGTCAGATGAACTGGATTGCCCCCGCTGCAACCTGCCAGGAACGCTGTTAGAAGTGCCATCCAGGCGAAAGATAACCACCGCCCATCTCTAACCAATCGAGCAGGTATTGGCACCAGGCAGCCTCCAGACATCGAGCATTTCCCCTTCCAGAGAGTCGAATGGGCAGCCAGGCCGTCCACTCGTCAGTAAACTATACGCAACAAAAGCTATCCGCATCCTGTAAACCGCGCAAAGCCAGCAAGTAAACCACATGACTCATCGACCGATCACCCATTACCTGGACAAGCATCTATCTCAGCAAAACTCGCCGTTACAACATGCTGCGCAGCACCGTGTGCAGGATACCGCCGTTCCGATAATAATTGACCTCCACTGGCGTATCCAGGCGGGCAATCGTTTTGAAGGCGATCTGGCCGCCATCTTCCTTGCGGGCAACCACGGTCACTTCGCTCTTCGGAGCCATGTCATCGCTCAGTCCCTGGATGGTAAACGTTTCCCGGCCGGTCAGGCCCAGGCTGTCGACATTCTCGCCCGGTTGGAAGACCAGCGGCAGCACGCCCATACCGATCAAATTCGAGCGGTGGATACGCTCGAACGATTCGGCCAGCACCGCTCTGATCCCCAGCAACAACGTGCCCTTGGCCGCCCAGTCGCGGCTGGAACCCGTGCCGTATTCCTTGCCTGCCAGCACGACCAGGGATACGCCCTCGGCGCGGTATTTCATCGTTGCATCATAAACGCTCATTTGCTCGCCGTCGGGCAGATGGACGGTGACGCCGCCCTCGACCCCGGGCACCAGGCGGTTTTTCAAGCGGATGTTGGCAAACGTGCCGCGCGTCATCACCCGGTCATTGCCGCGCCGCGAACCGTAAGAATTGAAATCGCGCGGAGCAACGCCGTTGGCAACCAGGAACTTGCCCGCCGGGCTTTCCGGTGAAATCGAGCCCGCCGGAGAAATATGGTCGGTGGTGATCGAATCGCCTAACACCAACAAGGCACGCGCCTCCTGGATGGGCTGGATGCCCGGCGGCTGGCGCGTCAGCCCGGCGAAGAAAGGCGGCTCCTGGATATAGGTCGAGCTGGCGTCCCATTGGTACAGTTCGCTATCTCCAGACTGGATGGCATTCCAGGTCGGGTTTCCGGTAAACACGTCCCCATATTTTTCGACAAACATCTCCGGCCGGATGGACTGCGCCACCAGCTCCTGTACTTCCCGGTTGGTAGGCCAGATCTCACGCAGGTAAACCGGATTGCCATCGCGGTCCTCACTCAGCGGCTCGCCGGTCAAATCTTTATTCACCGTCCCCGCCAGGGCATAAGCCACGACCAGCGGAGGCGAGGCCAGGTAATTGGCGCGCACATAAGGATGTACCCGGCCCTCAAAGTTGCGGTTTCCGGAAAGCACCGCCGCCGCCACCAGGTCTCCGCCGGTGATCGCCTTGACCACATCCACGGGCAGCGGGCCCGAATTACCGATACAGGTGGTACAGCCATAGCCCACGACGTTGAAACCCAGTTCCGCCAGCGGCTCGAGCAAACCGGCCCGCCCGAGATACTCGGTGACGACGCGGGAACCCGGCGCCAGGCTGGTCTTGACATATGGCTTGACCTTCAGGCCGCGCTCCAGGGCCTTCTTAGCCACCAGGCCGGCGGCAACCAACACCGAAGGGTTGGATGTATTGGTGCAGGAGGTAATCGCTGCAATCACCACCGCGCCGTGCGACATTTCTACGCCGCTCGCGCCTTCCAATACAGATTTGCTGGATAATTGGGTGGGGGTTAATTCGTAACCGCGCTCCTTTACCGGAGCAGATAAAGCTACCTGGAAGGAGCGTTTCACGTCGCCGAGCGGGAGGCGATCCTGGGGACGCTTTGGCCCGGCCAGGCTGGCTTCCACACTGCCAAGGTCGAGCTCCAGCGTATCGGTGAACTCGGGGTCGGGCGTCCCAGCCGTACGGAACAGGCCCTGCTCCTTGCAATAACGCTCCACCCGTTCGATCAACTCCGCCGGCCGGCCAGTCAGACGCAGATAGCGCAGTGTTTCATCGTCCACCGGGAAAAAGCCGATCGTCGCGCCATACTCCGGCGCCATATTGGCAATCGTCGCCCGGTCGGTCAGGGCCATGCTGTCCAGGCCAGGGCCGTAAAACTCGACAAACTTCTCCACCACGCCCTTCTTGCGCAGCATCTGGGTAATGGTCAGGGTCAGGTCCGTGGCGGTAATCCCCTCGCGCAGTTCGCCGTATAACTTGAACCCGATCACATCGGGCGTTACCAGGTCGATGGGCTGGCCGAGCATGGCCGCCTCAGCCTCGATGCCGCCCACGCCCCAGCCGACCACGCCCAGGCCATTGATCATCGTGGTATGCGAATCGGTGCCCACCACGGTATCGGGGAAAACCAACGCCTCCCCATCATGCGTTTTGACCACCACCACCTGGGCCAGGTATTCCAGGTTGACCTGGTGGACGATGCCGGTGGCCGGAGGCACAACGCGGAAGTTATCAAAGGCTCTCTGTCCCCAACGCAGGAACTCATAGCGTTCGCGGTTGCGCTGGAACTCCAGATCGGCATTGCGCGCCAGGGAATCCGGCAAGGCAAAGAAATCCACCTGCACCGAATGGTCGATCACCAAGTCAACCGGCACCAGCGGGTTAATCTTCTTCGGGTCGCCGCCTAATCGGGCCACTGCTCCGCGCATCGTTGCCAGGTCGACGACGGCCGGCACGCCGGTAAAGTCCTGCATAATCACTCGCGCCGGCGCGAAAGGCAGCGCCGGGCGTTGGGCAGGACGTGGCTGCCAGCCGGCCAGGTTAATCACATCCTGGCGCGTGATCTCTTGCTCGTTGCATTGGCGCAATACCGACTCGAGCATGATACGGATCGAAAATGGCAGTCGGGACAGATTCACCAGCCCGGCCTTTTCCAGGCTGTCCAGGCGATAGAAAGTGTAAACACCGGAAGAGGTCTTCAAGGAATGGCGAGAGCCAAAGTAGTCTGATGTCATAAAATTTCCTTTCTCAGCAAAGCGAATACTGCCCGCGATCAGGCTTACGGACCGAGTTTTGCAACAAGGAAGTCACGACCGCCGTACGATGGCATCGGCCACTTTGGCCACGCGCACCATATAGCTGACATCATGTACACGCACGATATCTGCGCCGCGGGCGATGCCCACCGCCACCGCAGCAGCGGTACCCTCGACACGCTGATCGGGTGGCAGATCCAGGGTATAACCGATGAACGACTTACGCGATGGGCCAAGCAGCACCGGATAGCCCAGTGAGCGGATATCACCCAGGCGGTCGATCAACTCCAGGTTTTGCTCAACCGTTTTACCGAAACCGATCCCGGGATCCAGGATAATATGTGCGTCGGGAACGCCAGCAGCGCGCGCCAGGGCCACACTCTCCATCAGTTCGCGCCGTATATCTTCCAGCAAATTCTCATACTGCATGCCGATATACCGCCCGCCCAGGCGTTCCTTGATCTCAGCGTGCGCCCACGAGCTGCGATTATGCATCAGAATCAGCGGCACATCATACTCCGCCGCCACGGCCGCCAGGTCAGGATCAGCGTGCAGCCCCCACACGTCATTGATCATTACCGCCCCAGCCTGCAGCGCCGCTTCGGCCACCTGCGCTTTGTAAGTATCGATCGAGACAGGCAGGTCAAACTCTGCCGCCAGGGCGCGGATCACCGGCAGCACCCGCGCCAGTTCCTCTTCGGCGCTTACCGGCAGCGAACCTGGCCGGGTGCTCTCGCCGCCCACATCCACCAGATCGACGCCCACCGCAGCAAAGCGCCGCACTTGCCCCAGTGCGGCAGCGACCATACGATCCGTAACATCTTCAGTTGGACCAACAGGCTCTGTCGGGGCAGTTCGCTGCAGGATGCCATCTCCCGAGAAACTATCCTCGGTGATATTCACAATACCCATGACATAGGTACGGGCTCCCCAGACGAATGTACGGTTGTTGAGAACTAAACTGCTCGACTTCATCATCTCTGAATCGTCAAGCAACCAGAGTCAGTGGGCGGCTCAACCACTGCTCCGCCTCCTGGATATCCGTAAAGACGCCCATCTCCACCCCGTAACCGGTAGAAAGTGCATCGATCTCTTTCAACGCCTGCCGCATGGCCTCCGTAGCGACCACAACTGCCAGGCGAATATTGCGCACCGAGGGATCGCTGTTCACCTCCACCGCATAGCGGATGGCTTCTTCGGACAATTCAGGAATCTGGCGCAAGTCGTATAGATTAGTCGTCAGGCGATCCGATTCTTCCAGGTGAGCCGTAGCGAAGCGACGCCATTCTTCCAGGGTGGTATGCGTTACCTTGTCAAATGTAATGTACATACCTCCATCGGGACGGCGCTGCACGGTGAAGCCTGCATCTGGAGCAGGGATATATTTGAAGGGTTTTAGAGGACTTGACATCAGAAAAACTCCTTGCGTTTCGTCATCTGGGGAGGAAGTGAGAAGGTAGACCGGAAACGCAACTTACGATGCAGCCGGTCCAGGATAGTGTGTGTCGCGCCAGGAATTTTACCCTATTCGGTAAGTTTTGTGGATGCTACGATCACTTCCTCCGAAAGTTGTACCGGCCTACCCATGCCAGGCGAAATGCCCCGGGCAGACCGAAAACAAACCGGTCAAGTTTGCTGATAGACGACTATACCATGGGCGTCCACCTGTTGGAGAATATCTCGGATCGTGCGACCTGAACCTGGGTGGCGCAAATCCGGAGCCAGATCGGCCAGGGGCACGAGCACAAAAGCGCGTTCCACCAGGCGAGGGTGTGGAATGTCCAGTCCAGGAACGTGCAGCACCAGGTCGTCATAAAACAAGATATCCAGGTCGATCAAGCGCGGCCCGTAACGGACACCTGGCTGGCGCCCCAGCCTTTCCTCCAGTTCCTTCAAGTGCTGGAGCAATTCCTGCGGCGCCAGGGGCGTTTCGCCGGCCAGGACCTGGTTGAGAAAAGCCGGTTGGTCGAGCACCCCCCAGGGGGGCGTCTCATAAACCCGTGAGACGGCCTGTACCTTCACCTGTGGCGCCAAAGCAGAAATCGCCGCGCACAGGTTGGCCGCCCGGTCGCCCAGGTTCGTCCCCAAAGCCAGGTAGACCTGATGCCTCATAGCCGTTCGATCACCGTCGCCGTGGCCTGCCCGTGACCGATGCACATGGTCTGCAAGCCATATCGCCCGCCGCTGCGTTCCAGTTCGTGAACCAGCCTGGTCATCAACACAGCCCCGGTCGCCCCCAACGGGTGTCCCAGGGCAATTGCCCCGCCATTGGGATTGACCCTCCGGAAATCTTCCACACCTAACTCTTTGGCCCAGGCCAACACCACCGAGGCGAACGCCTCGTTGATCTCGATCACATCAATCTCGTCCAGTTCCAGGCCGGCGCGCTTCAAAACCTGGCGGGTAGCCGGGATGGGGGCATCCAACATCAACATCGGATCAGAGGCAACTGCGGTACGTGCCACCAGGCGCGCCCGGGGGGAGAGATTGTAGCGCCCCACGGCTTTAGGCGAAGCCAGCAGCAGCGCCGCCGCGCCATCGCTGATCTGGCTGGCATTGCCCGCGGTGACCACTCCATCTTCCTTGAAGACGGGGCGCAGGCTGCGCATCTTTTCCCGGTCAGGAGGCATACGCACACCCTCGTCCACCGCGACCAGCCGCCCGTCCGGCCGCTCCACCGGCAAAATCTGGTCGGCAAAGAAACCGCTTTGAATAGCGTGCATGGCGCGCAGGTGGCTCTGGCAGGCAAAATCGTCCAGTTCCTCGCGGCCCAACTGCCACTTTTCCGCCATCATCTCGGCGCTCACCCCCTGGTGTACCAGGGTATAGGGCATATTCGCCGGCCACTGCGCCGGGTAATCGGCGCCCAAGGGTTGGTGCGACATCATTTCCGTCCCCCCGGCGATGACCAGATCCATGTCGCCGGCCAGGATCGCCTGGGCAGCGAAGTGCACCGCCTGCTGGCTGGAGCCGCACATGCGGTTGAGCGTTACCGCCGGCACTTTGGCCGGGAAACCGGCCATCAGTACCCCCAGCCGGGCCAGGTTCGCTCCCTGGTCGCCGACCGGCGTCACGCAGCCCCACACCACGTCTTCTACCCAGGCCGAATCGACCCCCACCCGCCGGATGACCTCGCTCAAAACCAGGGCGGTCAAATCCACCGGCGCTACCGGCGCCAGCGCACCCTGCGCTTTGCCCACCCCCACCGGGGTGCGCACGGCTGAGATGATATAGACTTCACTCATCGGTCTGCCTCCTCGCGTGAAATTCCTTTACCAACGGACACAAGACACTCACATCGCACAGAGGATCAGAACTTAAAACCCATCACATAAGTGACCCGTTATCCTCAACGAAGTCATATAACGCATTTTCTTCTCTCACAACATTTTGCTTAAAGGAATCAGTTAAACCTATAAATTCCTCGAGCGGTACGGACTGCATCACATTTGCAAGATAAGCCTCTATCTGGTCGTCACTCATCTGGATCAATTCATGTCTATAACCCAAGACCCCATATAATACCTGCGCGACCTGCTTGGGCCAGTATCCAGCGCTCATCTGGACAATGGTCCCTTGAACTTGTTCAGCCATACGTTCGATGCGGCTGTTGGCTCCAATCCGGTCAACTAAAATGATCGTTGCCATATAAAATGTCGAACGACCCAATGAAATCTCCCGTTCGAAACGCGTTACCTTATCGAGCGAAATCTCAGGATTACCACGACCAATGAAACCAATGTCAAACCGGACGCCTTTACCGGCCTGATAAAGTAGTGTTGCATCGCTTTCACGTCTTTCCCCGCGTGAAGAGAGCCAAAAGACCCGCTCATATTCACCTGGCGGAGGAACAACATGTCTGAAGCCGAGGATATGAAGCAAGGAACCCAACACCAGTTTCTCAAACAACTTTCCATAGGCAGATTTTTCGGAGCCACGTATAGCCAGTGTTTGAGCCCCGATGGTGTTCAGGAGATAAGCTATCCACAACCAATTGACCTGAGCTTTAAGGTTATCCTGCAAGGATAATTCCCCAGTCAGTGCACCCCGATCCTGTGTATGCGCCATGATCACCTCATTACAGATAGTGATATAACGATCACGGTATTCAGCAATAGCCTTTGGGTTATCCCGCAGCACATTTTGGAAAGCCTTGTCCGTAAGACCAAGTATCCATTGCGCCAGCCAGCGTTCTGCCTTTGGCAGCTTTTTCTTGGAAAGAATTTCTACTGCTATATCGGGTAATTGAGTAGTGAAATCATCTGAAAGAGCCGAGCCTTTCAGGAATAAATCGACTGTTGCCAGGTTCAACGTTGCAATGCGACGGCGTGTCAGCGCTTCCGTGGAGTCGCGCAGATTTTTACCAACTAAAATATCCAGCACCACGCCACGTATAACATCCAGGCCAATTTGCTGTACAAGTTGGCTGCCACTGGCAGAGAGCAAATCTAGCGCAGATGGCGACATCAATTCGGATAATTGATGGATGGTAAGCTTCTTTTTTGTCACTGCGTCCCTTAGAATAACCTGTTATCAACATCAATGGGTAAGCAATTGATCGTATGGATCTGCCTGGCATCCTTGCCCAACCAGGATTTGGCTTCCTCGCATATCACAGGAATATACTCCGGGTTTTGCTCGATGAGTACAAAACGCCGCCCCAATTTAACCGCCGCCCTGCCCACCGTGCCAATCCCGGCAAATGGATCCAGAACAACGTCCCCTTTGAAAGAATAATACGCGATGACTTTCTCTGCCAGTTCGACAGGGAAAATCGCCGGGTGGCGTGGATCGTGAGCCGGTTTGATACGCCAGATGTTTGTGCGCTCATAATCATCACCAATTTTCGACTCTTCGACCAGTTTTTTATCGGGATGAGCGCGAATATTCCAATCGATCAATTTATCGGTATGTTTACGATACACCAAAATATATTCTGTCACAGGCACCGGTTTGTACTGCAACGGGTTACGGTCGGCGGCAAAACGCCGGCCGCGCCCCGTCGCCCAGCCAGCGCCTTCCGGCTTTTCCCAAATAATATCGTCGATAAAATCGTAGCCTTCTTCAATGAATAACCTGTGCATATCGAATGGTACTGCAATACGACGGGATGCTTCATTCCGGCTGGACCGCCGGATTAGCACAGGAGAAACGTTCATCACAAAGAAACAGCCTTCTGCCAACACCCGGTGCGCATTCTGGATAACCTTACGGATTTTAAGCAAGTATTCTTCGTAAGTGATGTAGTCCGTATATTCGGGGCGGGCGTTGTAATAGGGCGGCGAGGTGAAAACCAGGTTGACGCTGCCGGCTGGTAACTCGGGCAGAATTTCCTCGCTATCACCCATTGCGATGGTATTGCGCAAGGAGGACAGCATATAAGAACCGTTGGCTTTCTTGGGCTTTCCTTTATGCTCCTGGTTGCGCCCCAGTAAACGCGCCTCGAGTACCGCCGGGGCCGTCGACTTATCTTCCAGAATCAAAGACGTAAAAGCGTCAATGACTACTTCGCCAACAGCTTCATTGGCAGTCTTCGTAACCAGTGGCACGCGCCAGACATGATAACGATCGTCCACCTCCGGGAGGCCGAAAGAAATTGCATTTTCCAGCCGGGCGCGTTCCAACCAGAAAGCAGCCACCTTTTTGGCAGCCTTGACATCCAAAACGCTGTATTTACGTCGCTCTGTGACAGTCGCTTTTCCGGCCATGTATTTACGATTCTATCATATCGACCTGTATACTGGGCTTACGGCTGCAAGACCCGCGAATAGTGATCTCCATGATCTTCTCCTGGAAAAGTCGTTCCCTTGTAGTGCGGGCAATGCTGCGTTTTGCCCGCACTACAAGGCTGCCAAAAGCCAGGGTCACCCTGCCAGGTGCACCAGTATTGCCGCCCCGGTCTTGATCCCCATGATGATACGCTCGACTTCCATGTTTTCGTTAGGGGCGTGGTTGGCTTCGTCGGCGTTGGCGTATGGCACCACAAAGGTGTGCAGCCCCAGCGTCCTGGTGAATACGTAGTTGGGCAGGCTGCCGCCCATCGCCGGGACAAGCAGAGGCGGCTCGCCCTGCGCGGCGATGATCGCCCGGCGAATCGGCTCAACGAACGGCGAGTCGAGCGGCGTCTTGGACGGGTCCATGCCTCCCTGCCGGATCAAGGTCACCTCCGGCGCAAACCGCTTCACATGCGCCTCGACTTTGGCAAAAATCTCTTCGGCGCTCTGCGCTTCCACCAGGCGGATATCGCACTTCGCCACCGCTTCGTACGGCAGCACCGTTTTCGACTCCGCCCCGCCGTAACCGCCATGCAGCCCGTTGATGGTCAGCGTCGGCCAGCAGGCCAACCGCTCATAGAATGACCGCTCGTAAGGGGCATCCAGGCGCGCCAATCCCAAGTCCCGCTGGACGGCTTCGACGTCAACGGGCAGGCTGGCAAGCGCGGCAATTTCCAGGTCGCTGGCTGGCTGTACGTTCTCATAAAATCCATCGATGGTGATTTCCCCCTGGGCGTTCTTCATGGTGCCCAACAGATGCACCAGCGTCCATAACGGATTGGGAACAACCCCGCCCCAGTTGCCGGAATGCAAATCCTGGTTTGCACCCCGGGCGCGCAGTTCGAAAGACACCACCCCCCGCACCCCAAATTCGAGCGTCGAGCGCCCGCTGACGTGCACCGGGCCGTCCGATATGATCACCAGGTCGGCGTTCAAGTCGCCTCTGTGCTGCTCGATGAAAGCCGGCATATTGGGGCTGCCAACTTCTTCTTCACCTTCCAGCAAGAAGATCACGTTACAAGGCAGTTTGCCGTAGCAAGCCAGTAAAGCTTCCAGGGCAAACAACTGCGCTGCGTGCTGGCCTTTATTATCGCCCACGCCGCGGGCATATAATCGCCCATCCCGAATGGCCGGCTCGAACGGCGGCGAGACCCATGCATCCAGTGGATCGGGCGGTTGGACATCATAGTGGCCGTATAGCAACACGGTCGGCTTACCGGGCGCGTCCATCCGCCGGCCAAGCACTACCGGCCAGCCCGGCGTCATTTCGAGATTTGATTCGAACCCCATCCGCCGCAGCCAGCCGGCCAGGTATTGCGCCACTTCGCCGATCCCCTCGCCATGCGCGCTGATGCTCGGCATGCGCAAATAATCGATCAGCCGGTCGATAAACGCCTGCCGGTTTTGCTCGATATAAGCAAAAATACGCCACAGATCTTTCGGTTGGGCAGAATTTTCCATCAAAAACATTCCATTTCAATCATTTGCCAGGATCGCCACTCCGGGCTACAATTGGGGATATTTTATCGCACAGGACATCGATATGGCACAGGCAACTTTCCACTTTCCGCGCGGCTTCCTGTGGGGAACCGCTACGGCCTCGCATCAGGTCGAGGGCAACAATACCAACAACAACTGGTGGGCCTGGGAACAGCAGCCCGGGCGCATCCGCCAGGGACATAAATCCGGCGCAGCCTGCGACTGGTGGGGCGGGCGCTGGCGGGATGACTTCGAGCGCGCTGCCGAAACCGGCCAGAACGCCCACCGCTTTTCGGTCGAGTGGAGCCGCATCCAGCCCACGCCCGACAAATGGGATGAGGCTTCGCTGGATCGTTACCGGGAGATGGCGCGCAACCTGGTCAACCGTGGCATGACCCCGCTGGTTACCCTGCACCATTTCAGCGACCCGTTGTGGCTGAGCGAGATGGGGGGCTGGGAAAACGAAAAAGCCGTTGACTACTTCGTCCCCTTTGTGCGCAAAGTGGTCGACGCTTTGCAGGAATATGTCACTCTATGGGTGACGATCAACGAGCCAAACGTATTGGCCGTTTCGGCTTACCTGTGGGGCGATTTCCCGCCGGGCAAGAAGAGCCTGGATGCTACATCGAAGGTAATGATCAACCTGGCCCGCGCCCACGCTGCCGCTTATCACGCCATCCACGAAATCCAGCCAACGGCCCGGGCCGGGGTGGCCATTCACGTGCGCCTGATGTGGCCGAAACGTTCCTGGTCGCCGCTCGATCGCCTGGCGGCAGGGCTCCCCTCGCGCCTGTTCAACGATTTCTTCCCTTATGCCTTTGCGCATGGCGTGCTGCGCTTTCCCGGTTGGTCGAAAGGCCTGTCGCAGGCCAAAGGCACCCAGGATTACCTGGGGATCAACTATTACACCGGCGACCTGGTTTCTTTCAGCCTGCGAAAAGCCGGCGAGTTGTTCGCCGACCGCGCTTATCCTGAGGACGCGCCGCTGAGCGAGACGAAATTCATCGCCAATCTCCCATCCGGCATGTTCCAGGCGCTCAAATGGGGGCAACAATTCGGCGCGCCGATCATTGTCACCGAAAACGGCGTGGAGGATTCGCAGGATGTCTTGCGCCCGCGCTACCTGATCGAACACCTGCATCAGGTATGGCGGGCAGTGAATTTTAACTTCCCAATCAAGGGTTACTTTCACTGGTCGTTGGTAGACAACTTCGAATGGGAACGCGGCTGGACGCAACGCTTCGGCCTGTGGGAGTTGAACGTAGAGACCCAGGCGCGCCGCAAACGCCCCAGCGCTGACCTGTACGCCGAAATCTGCCATGAAAACGGCATCTCTTCGGAGATGGTAGCCCGCTACGCGCCGGAAATCTTTGAAATGATGTTCCCCAATTAGGAGGAAGGATAAAATTCTTTCCAGGCCCGATTTTATGATATAATCCTGCTTCGCCAACGCTATAGCGTCGGCGTATGGAGAGGTCGCGTAGTCTGGCCTAGCGCGCACGCCTGGAGAGCGTGTTTCCCGCA
>CAZQQJ010000058.1:0-42972 GCA_964595435.1 uncultured Anaerolinea sp.
ACCCGTCCATCTGTTCTTTCTCATCTTTCATCCTTGACATTTTACCGAATCGCTGAAGTCTCAGCACATCCGCCAGCAAACGAGCGCCAGGGCCAGCCCGGCCAAGCCGAGCCAGGCAAAGGGCAACCAGCGCCGCCCGGAGGGGGTGCCGGTCCCGGCGGGTGGCATTCCCGGCGCGCCGGCCGCTGGTGGCAAGCCGAACTGCTGGCGTTCAGCGGGGGTAAGTTGTCGGAAGACGATCTTATGGGCGTCGGCGAGCAGCTCTTCTTTGGTCTGCCAGACGCGCCAGACCGCTGGCGGCGATTTGGATGGGCCGGTTACCAAATATCGTCCATCAGGAGACCACTTCACGAAGGCATAATATTCCGATGGCGTGGAAAGAGAGAGCAATTCAGCGCCACTGGTCGCGTCCCAGATACGGGTTGTACTGTCTGCGCCGGCCGTGGCAACACGCCTACCGTCAGGAGACCAATCAGCCGAACCAATTGAGGCTGTATGGCCGCGCAGCACCAACAATTGCTCCCCGGTGGCGGCATCCCAGATACGAGCGGTATTGTCGCGCGCCCCCACATCAGGATTCCCTGCGACAGTTAACAACCGGGTTCCATCTGGCGACCAACCAACGTAGTTTGTAAATACTGGCGGCTCATGCCCGACCAATTTGAACAACAGTTTATATTCCTGCATATCCCAGATGGAGGTTTCGCTGTCGCCGCCGGCCGCAGCCAGCCTTGTGCCATCCGGCGACCATTCCAGCCAACCGATGCTATTGTCATAGTTTGGTTCTTTCGCCTTGCGTTCAGCGTTGATGTGTTCCATGCGGGCAACCGGCCGAGCGCTCTGGAAATCCCAGATCAAGATTTCGCCGTCGAAGGTGCCTGTGGCGATCTGTGAGCCATCCGGCGACCAAGCCTCGGCTCGAAACAAGTCATAAAACGGGTCGACCACCGTAGCGGTAAATTTCTGGCGCAGTTCGCCGCCCCAGGCATCAAAGGCATATACAACGGACATACCGGACAATCCATCAGGGAAGGGACCATCTGGACCAAATGCCAGGAGCATCCGCTCGTCCGGCGAGTACTTGATCATGGTCCAGAAATTGCTATAGCCCTGGGTGAGGTTTTTG
Source organism: uncultured Anaerolinea sp. (assembly GCA_964595435.1). Taxonomy (GTDB): domain Bacteria; phylum Chloroflexota; class Anaerolineae; order Anaerolineales; family UBA4823; genus RBG-16-57-11. The sequence goes on from CAZQQJ010000058.1 coordinate 1,127, forward strand.
ATGACCGGCTGACCAGTCGATAGATCCCAGATGGCCAGCTTTGAGGGCTCGCCATCTGTAATCACCGCGTTTCCACTGTCAAGCGCCAGGTAACGCCCATTATGGGTGAATTCGAAGTTACTATTCTCACTCTGGTAAGGCAGTGGTAGCAAGGCGGTACTGGAGGCAGCGTTCCACATCCGCACCAGGCCATCCTCTCCAGCGCTCACCAGGCGTTCCCCGTCTGGGGCAAAAGCCAGGTGGGTTAGACGACCAGTGTGGCCACGTAACGTCTCCAGTAAAAAGCCGCTCTCAACTTCCCACAAACGTAAAACTCCATCTTCACTCCCGGTGGCCAGACGTTCCCCATCCGGAGTCCATGACAGCGTCCAAAGGCTGCCACCGCCAGTATCCATGCAGCGCACCTGATCGCCACTAGATACATCCCAGATACATGCCTGTCCATTTTCGCCGCCGGTGACCAGGTGCCTCCCGTCCGGCGACCATGTGGCTGTTTGTAGAGCTCCTTCATGGGTTTTCAAGAGTAGCAGTTCCTTGCCGCTCTCCCCATCCCAGGTGCGCGCTGTACCGTCCAGGCTGGCGGTAAGCAATTGTTTCCCATCCGGCGACCAGGCCACGCTGTTGACATCGTTTTCATGACCAGACAGGACCAACTCCGGCTCTTGCAAGGCAGTATCCCACACCAGGGCTGTGTTGTCCCCTCCCAGGCTAGCTAAGCGCCTGCTAGCAAGGGCAAAATCCAGGCCTGCGCCGATAGGAAACAGGGGTATTGCAGTCCCTAGATTGCCCCACTCTGGTTCGGTCTGGTTGACGATCTCGACCGCGGCGAGCTGCTCCCCAGAGGTGGCATTGTAGGTCAGCAGGTCGTAGTCCTGGCTGCCCAGCATATAGCGGTCGCCGGTCAGGGCCAGCAGGCGCTTCCCGTCCGGCGACCAGCGCACTGTCAGGCCCATGTCGTAGAGGTTGCCGGTGATGCCATCCGGCAGGTCAATGACCAGCAGCTCCTGGCAGGTAGCTGCATCCCAGACGCGCACCTGATTCTTGCTACTGGTAGCTGCCAGGCGCTTCCCATCCGGCGACCAGGCCACGCTGGTCGCCGCGCTGTTGAAGCCAGTACACTGCTGCAAGGCGCGGTTATACGAAACCGCCCGCCCCAGGGCGCGCTCGGCCTGCGGCACATAGGGGTAATTCTCCAGCGCCTCCAGGCCAAGCAGCACCGCCCGGTCGTAATAGCCGTCCTGCAGGTCGCTCTCCGCCTGGGCGGCCAGCAGCGTGGCGGCCTGCACCTGCGCCGCCTGGCGCTGCTCGATGGCTGCCCGGCGCTGGCCGAAGGCATAGACCGACAGCCCGATGGCGACCAACAGGCCGAGCGCCAGGGCAACGGTCAGCGCCCGCGCCAGCGCCTGGCGTGCCCGCACCAGGCGCGCCTCACGCTGCTGGCGCTCGGCCTCGGCGCTTTGTTCGGCAGCGCGCTGCGCCAGTCCCGCCTGAAGGTATTCGTTCTCGTCCCCGGTCAGGGCCACCCCGCTCCCCTGCTGCCAGGCTTCGAACTGCGCCAGGCGCGCCCCGCGCAGCAAAAAGCTGGGGTCGCGCCCGGCGGCCTGCCATTCGGCGCAACCCGCTGCCAGGGCGCGCTGCATGCGCAGGTCGGCGCGGCTCTCGTCCAACCAGCCCCTCAGCCGCGGCCACTCGCGCAGCAGCGCCTCGTGCGCTACTTCCAGCGTCGGCCCACGGGTCAGCGGGTCATGGTCGAAGGTCAGCAGACGGTAGCGCCCGTAGATTTCGATCACCGCATCCAGGGCGGCGCGCCCGCTGTGCCCGTCGCCTTGCGCCTCTAGCCCTATCAGGGCTTCTACTTCGGCGCGCAGCACGCGGCGACGGGTGTCTTCCACCCCCTCACCCAGCGTTACCAGACGCAAGAAAAGCTGGCGGGCGGCGCGGCGCTCGGCCTCGCCCAGGCCGGAGTAAATCTCCTCGGCGCGGCGGGCCAGCGCGCCGGTCACACCGCCGCTCTTCTCATAAGCTTCCAGGGTCAGCTTGCGCCCCTGGCGGCGCTCGAACAATTCGGTCAGGGCGTATTGCAGCAGCGGCAGCGCCCCCGGCTGGTCGCCCACTTCGCGCACGATGCGGTTGACCAGCCCGGCCTCCGGCGCCAGTCCGGCGCGGCGCGCCGGGCCAGTGATCGCCTGCTCCAGATCATCTGGAGTCAGCGGCAGGACGAACTCTGTGCGCTGGCGCACCAGCTCGCCGAAATCGACGTACTGCAGGGGGCGGTCGGTGAAATCGGCCCGCAAGGTAATCACCACGCGCAGGCGGCTGCGCGAGTCGAGCACCGCCGCCACCAGGGATTGCAGGAAATGGGCGCGCCCTTTTTCGTCTTCCACCAGGGTGAACAATTCTTCGAACTGGTCGATCACCAGCACCAGCTCGGTGACCTCGTCGTCCGGCAGGATGCGCCGCACGGCGCGCAGCAGACCGCGCTCGTTCTCGCCCAGTTGCTCCAGCAGGCTGGCCGGCGGGTTGACCGCCACGCGCAGCAGGGCGGCTTCTAATTCTTCCAGCGGGTGGGCGCCGGGCGTCATTTGGGTGATGAACCAGTTCTCCGAGCCGGGCAGCCCGCCGCGGCGCAGAGCGGGGATCAGGCCGGCCTTGACCAGCGAAGATTTGCCGCTGCCGCTGGGCCCGACCACGGCCAGGAAGGATGCCAGGTCGCTCTCCTCGCCCATGCGTCCCAGCAGGTCGCGGATCATCACATCCCGCCCGAAGAAGTCATCTGCGTCGGCCTCGCTGAAGGCGCGCAGGCCCTTGTAGGGGTTCTGCATCTCGCCCGTGTCGCCGGTTTCCAGCAGGGCCGGGGCGCCTCCCAGGCTCACCACGCCGCCCAGAGCGGCATGCACCTCCGCCAGCATGGCGACCACGTCCGGGTAACGCCGGGCGGATTCTTTGGCCGCGGCGCGGCGCAGCACGGCGTCCAGGGTGGATGGCAGAGCCGGGTTGACCTGATGAATGGGCGGTAAGGGCTGGCTCAAGTGCTGTGTAATGTAGTCGATCGGGGTAGGGCCGTGGTAGGGCGCCTGCCCGCTGAGCATTTCGAACAACAGCACGCCCAGGCAGTAGATATCGGATTGCGGGCGCACCCCCTCGCTGCGGATTTGCTCCGGCGAGGCGTAGGCCGGCGAACCCACCAGCGCCCCGGCGCGCGTCTGGTCTTCCAGTTCCGGGTCGCCCAGGTTCTTGGCGATGCCGAAATCGGCCAGGTAAGCGTTGCGATCCTCGTCCAGCAAAATGTTAGCGGGCTTCAAGTCACGGTGGATGACACCGAAGCGGTGGGCGGCGTGCAGCGCCGATCCGATCTGGTCGAGGATGTACAGGCAGACATCCGGCGGCAGCGGCCCGGCTTTGAGCAAATCACGCAGGCTGCCGCCGCGCAGCAGGCGCATCACCAGGTAAGCCGCGTCCGGCTCGCGCCAGTAGTCGTACAGTGGGACAATATGCGGGTGCTCCAGGCGCGCCACCAGCCGCGCTTCGGCCTCGAAACGGCGAATAAATTCTGGGTGGTTGGCGTACTGCGGCAGGATAATCTTGACCGCCACTTCACGCTCGACCACCGGTTGGACGGCGCGGTAGACCACACCGAAGCCGCCGGTACCGATGCGTTCGCCCAGTTCGTAGCCGTGCACGGCGCGCCCGCTCAGGTCTTCCAGGCCGATCTCGGCCGGGGCTGGTGGAGGCGTAGGAGTGGGCGGCGGCGAGGGGGTTTTGAGCATGGCGCTGCGCGCCAGGCGCACAAAGGCGGCGCGTTCTTCCAGGGGAATATCCAGTGCCATGGCCAGGCGCTCGGCGATCTGGATGGATGGGCGTAAGTCGTCGGATTCGATCTTGCGCACGGTGATCGTGGCGCAGCCCACCCGCCCGGCCAGCTCGGCCTGCGACAGGCCGATCATCAGGCGGTGTTCGCGCACCAACTGGCCGAAAGAGATTTCGTGTTCCAATGCGAACTCTCCTGTACGAAATAAATGACCCCTAGTTGGTCACAGCAGAGAAGCGGCAATGGTAGTGGAATGCAAATTAATGAAACAGAATCGGTGCGTTTTGGAAGCCCCCTGGAATGCTGCAAGCCCACGGGCAGGTAATGTGGGGAAAGGGCTATTTTGATTATACGGTATTTGCTGGGCGCGATTCAAGAGATATAGCGCATTTGTATCGCTTTTATATCGGAAACATTAAAATCGAGTGGCTGAACCGTATCGCAGCCGCCAATGGTAACGCATAGACATCGTGCTATAATGTCCTGCGGGCTGTTCGGGTGCGTACCTGCCACGGGATAGGAGTCAACATGGCTTTTCTCAAAAAACTATTTGGAGCATTTGCCGGCTCGCCGAAAACCGACCGGGACGCTTACTGGATCGCGGTAAAATGCAACCGCTGCGGCGAGGTTATCCGGGCGCGCGTCGACCTGCGCAACGATTTGAGCGCCGAATACGAGGAAGGCGGCGGGATGTACTACTTCAGCCGCAAGGTGTTGATGGGTCAGGGGCACTGCTTCCAGCGCGTGGAAGTCGAGCTGATCTTTTCTTCGGATTACGCCCTGGTCAACCGAGAAATCACCGGCGGGCAGTTCACGGAGGAATGAATTATTCCACGTCCAGATATTCATCGAGGCCCAGGGCAAAACAGATTGCCGGTCCGATTTGAGTCAACTTCTGTTCTGCTAATGTGCCGATCAGGCGCCCAATTTTGCGCTTGGGGACGGTTTGCAGGTGGTCGAAGTTCACTGCGCAGTCCTGCAGCATACCATCGGCGATGCCCAACACGAGTTCTGAGGGGATTCCCCGTATGGTGCTGGTAACTGGCGCAACCGTAACCTCGTTTAGATAGGGTATCACCGAATCGCGCGTCAGGATCAAAACCGGGCGGCGCTTGTCCGGCGGATCGAACTCATACCAGCGCACTTCTCCACGTTTCACTATCCACCCCAAGCTTGTTCGGCCTCCCAAACATCGAACTCGCCCTCCACTGGCGGCTTGCGCTGATAACCCGCGACGTGTTGCCGCTCCAATTGAGCAATTTTCAAATCTCGCAGGGCTGCCTCCAGCGCCTGGCGAATAAAAGCCGAGCGTGGCAGGCCAAGCGATTGAGAGGCGCGGTCTACTTTTTCCAATAACCCATCGTCGATCGTCATCTGAACTGTTTTCATGGTATTACTCAATAATATAATGTGGATAATTATCCACATTATATCACACATGATTGCACAAGATCCCAGGCTACTGGCTGGCATAACAAACTGCTGAAGAACATTGACATACCTGCCATTGCTCTTCAGCGGTTCTCGTAGCAGCGCTCAAACTTACTCGGCGCTCTTGGTCTCAAACAGTTCCGTCGCCGGGATGCCCTGGCTCACCGAACGAAAAACCAGCTTATTCGTTTCTTCATCCACATCGACCAGGATGGTGTCGCCTTCCGTATACGTGCCGCCCAGCAGGCTTACCGAAAGTGGGCTTTCTACGTATTTCTGCAGCGCACGGCGCAAGGGGCGGGCGCCAAAATTCGAGTCGAAACCTTCTTTGGCAAGCCACAGTCGCGCAGGCGGGGTCATTTCGACATTCAGGCCGCGCTCCTTCATGCGTTCTGCGACTTCCTTCATCTGCAAATCGACGATGAAGCCCATCTGTTCCAGGCTGAGCGGCGAGAAGGTGATGATCTCATCGATGCGATTGAGGAACTCGGGGCGGAAAGTGCCCCGCAGCGCTTTGGTAATCTTTTCCTGCTCCTGGCGCTCGGCGGCATCGCCAGGGTTCATCAGGAAACCGATGCTGCCAGAACGGTGTACGAATTCGGTGCCCAGGTTGCTGGTCATGATCAAGACACAGTTGCGGAAGTTGACCATATGGCCCTGCCCATCGGTCAAATGACCATCGTCCAGGATCTGCAGCAGAGCGTTCCACACTTCTTTGTGGGCTTTCTCGATCTCGTCGAACAGGATCACCCGGTAGGGGCGGCGGCGCACTGCTTCGGTAAGCTGCCCGCCTTCCTCGTAACCGACGTATCCTGGCGGAGCGCCAAACAATCGCGAGACGGTATGCTCTTCGCGATACTCGCTCATATCGATACGCACCAGGGCTTCTTCGTCGTCGAACATAAACCAGGCCAGGGCCTTGGCCAGCTCGGTTTTGCCTACGCCCGAAGGGCCAATGAAGATGAATGAGCCAATTGGGCGGCGCGGGTCTTGCAGCCCGGAGCGCGCCCGGCGGATAGCATCCGAGATCGCCCGGATGGCCTCATCCTGGCCGATAATGCGCTCACGCAGGCGATCTTCCATGTGCAGCAGCTTTTCCGTTTCGGTCTCCATCATTTGAGTAACCGGGATGCCCGTCCACTGCGCTACGACTTCGGCGATATCCGTCGAGTCAACCAGTTCGTCGAGCTGGTGCTCGGCCTCCCACCGGTCGCGCAAATCGTTGAACTCACTCTCCAGGCGCAAGCGCTCCGCTTTTTTCTGCGCAGCGCGTTCGTAGTCGCGTTCCTGGCCAGCCTGCTCTTCTTCTGCAGCCAGGCGGTCGATATCGGTTTTCATCGCCTTGAGGTCAGGCGGCAAAGAATATAGCGCCACGCGCAGCTTGGCAGCCGCTTCGTCGATCAGGTCGATTGCTTTATCGGGCAGATGGCGCTCAGTAACATAGCGGGAGGAAAGCCGCGCCGCATCGACCAGCGCCTGGTCGGAAAAACGTACCTTGTGGTGCGCCTCATAACGGTCGCGCAGCCCCTGCAGCATCTGGATGGTTTCATCGACGCTCGGCTCTTCTACGTAGACTGGCGCAAAACGGCGTTCCAGGGCCGCATCTTTTTCGATGTGCTTATGATATTCGTCCAGGGTCGTGGCGCCCACGCACTGCAATTCACCGCGCGCCAGTGCCGGCTTGAGCATGTTGGAAGCATCCATCGCGCCCTGCGCCGCGCCGGCGCCTACCACGGTGTGCAATTCATCGATAAACAGGATCACCTCGCCCTGGGCGCGCTGGATTTCCTCCAGGGCAGCTTTCAAACGCTCCTCGAACTCGCCGCGAAAACGCGAACCTGCAATCATGGCTCCCAGGTCAAGCGCCACCACCCGCTTGCCAGACAGGATCTCTGGCACATCGTTGGTCGCGATTTTTTGTGCCAGCCCTTCCACAATGGCCGTCTTGCCCACCCCTGCCTCGCCGATCAGCACCGGGTTATTCTTGGTGCGCCGGCACAAGATCTGGATGACGCGCAGGATTTCGGTATCGCGCCCGATCACCGGGTCGAGTTTGCCTTCACGCGCCATCTGGGTCAGATCGCGCGAAAAACGATCCAGGGTGCGGTAACGCGTTTCCGCCTGCGGGTCGGTGACGCGCTGCCCGCCACGAATTTGCTGGATCGCCTCGTACACACGATCGCGTGTCACGCCAGCCCCTTCCAGCAAACGGGCGGCAGGCGTGCTGCGTTCGCTCAAGACCGCCAAAAAAATGTGTTCCGTAGAAATGTATTCGTCCTTAAGCCGGTTGGCTTCTTCATTCGCCAGGTCGATAATCCGCTTGACCCGCGGCGTAATGAAGATCTGCCCCGCCCCGCCGCCAAAGATATTGGCTTTCGGGCTGGTGCGCAGAATATAATCCAGGCGCTCTGTCAGCGCACTGGTATCTACTTTCAAATGGTCCAGAATCTGGGGAATGACACCCTGCGGCTGTTCGATCAAAGCCAGCAGGATATGCTCTGTATCGATCTGGTTGTGCCCGTAACGCTGAATAATTTCAGCAGCCCGCTGCGCTGCTTCCTGGGCACGCTCAGTAAAGCGGTCAAATCGCATCATAGTTGCATCCTTCTGCAAAAAAGCCGGTAAGATATCCTCGAAAGAATAGTATAGACATTATATCACCCAGGCGATTAGGAACTGGGAGCATCGCGTTAGAAATGCATATGAGTCTGGCGTTCTTGGGTGCGTATGCGTGCCGGAAAATTTCGAGCCATCGTCGATCAGGAACTAACTGGAGCCGGTAAGCGTCTATAACCACGAGGTCTGGCGTAAAACAGGTTACCAGACGATCTCTATTGAAACACTAATTTTTCAGGAGGAGTACCGATGCGTACCAAAGTTTATATATTGACGACCATTCTGATCCTGGCTGTGTTGCTAAGCGGCTGCGCCAGCGTAGCACGCGCTCAGTCAGAGACCCCGGCTGCGGCACCTGCTGGCGACAAGCAAGAGGTAACGCGCACCTTGAGCGTCTCGGGCAGCGGCAAAGTCTATCTGACCCCAGACATCGCCTACGTGACCATCGGGGTGCATACCGAAAATTACAGCGCTTCCGAAGCGGTGGCAGCGAACAACACGCAAGCTCAGCAGGTAATCAGCGCATTAAAAGCGCAGAACATTGCTGAGAAGGACATCCAGACGACCAACTTCAGTATCTATCCGCAGCAAGAGTATGATCAGGAAGGTAAACCCACCGGGAAGATCAAATATATCGTCGATAATTCGGTCTTTGTCACCGTGCGGGATATTACAAAAGTTGGCGATGTGTTGGATGCAGCCGTCAAGGCTGGCGCCAATACCGTCAGTGGTATTCAATTCGACGTCGCGGATAAAACCCAGGCATTGTCGGAGGCGCGCAAATCTGCTGTACGCGACGCCCAGGTGAAGGCCGAAGAACTCTCCAGCGCGGCGGGCGTCACCCTGGGAGCCGTGCAGACGATCAGTGAATACACCAGCGGCGGGCCTCAGCCCATGTACGATATGCGCGCAGCCGCGCCGATGGCAGCCGAGGCGGCTTCTGTACCGATCCAGGCAGGCCAGATGTTGCTCACCGTTGAAGTCAACATGGTCTTCGAAATCCGCTAATTCGTCACAAAACTGCCGTTTGGCGATCAACAGATCACCTTGATGACAAAACTGCGGGCACTGCCCGCAGTTTTGTCATCAAGGTGATACAATTTGCCCGTCCGGTATCCCATATCGTCTGGCTGTGAACGATCCATGAGCGATGTATTTGTCTTCCAACCCCACCGGCGCTGGGGGGTAGTTTTCCACCTGGCGGCCATCCTGGCAGTGAGCGCAGCCGGCATAGCCGGGCTGGGGTTAGCAGCGCGTGCGTCCATCGGGCCGGTTTTCCTGCTCTTTCTATTGCCCGGCCTGATCGCAGTCGTGGTCGTGCCGGCGCTGGCCTACCGCCTCTACGCGCTGCAAAACGCCGCATATACACTCGAGCGAGATGGAATTCGCTTGCGCTGGGGGCTGCGTGTCGAGGAAATCCCGATCGAAGATATCTTATGGGTCCATCCCATTACCGAGCTGGCTACCCATCTTCCTCTGCCCAGGCTGCGCTGGCCGGGTGCCATCCTGGGGCGGCGGCGATTATCCGGTGGGGAAGAAGTAGAATTCCTGGCTTCCAGCAGCCAGCACATCATTTTGATTGCTACGCCAGGGCGTGGTTTCGCTATATCGCCAGCCGACTCGGAAGGGTTTTTATTGGCTTTCCAGCGCTGCACAGAAATGGGTTCCCTGGCGCCACTCCCGTCTCGCTCGGTGTATCCCACATTCCTCCTCAGCCGTGTGTGGGCCTCCCGGCTGGCGCGCTCGCAATTGTTGGCTGGAGCCGTGCTCAGCCTGGCGCTACTGGCCTGGGTTAGCCTGGCAATCCCGACCCGCTCCCAGGTATACCTGGGGTTTCGGGTGAATGGACAGCCCGGTGACGCCGTCCCGGCAGTTCGCCTGCTCTTGCTGTCCGCCTTGAATAACTTCTTCTTTTTGGTAGATTTCTTCCTGGGCCTGTTCTTTTACCGCCGCGAGGATAGCCAGCCAATCTCTTACCTGTTATGGGGCAGCGGCGTATTGCTGCCGGTTCTTTTCTTGATGGCAGTGTTCTTCATTCTAAGATCTGGGTGAAGTGTTCAACTTATCCACACCAATCCCACACTTATCCACAGAAATCCCACATTTATCCACATTTTTCTTCCTATCCCACTTCAAGAGAACGCACTTATGCAACTGATCACTGGACTGATTTTTGGGGCAATCATTGCTACCCTGGCCTGGAAGGCAAAGGCTCTGAGCCAAAGTGGGGCATGGGCCGCAGCCATCACCGGCGGACTGGTTTTTGGATTGGGCGGCCTGCCCTGGGCAGTGCTTTTACTGGCTTTCTTCGTCTCATCCAGCGGCCTGTCACGTGCCTTTGCCAGGCGCAAGGCTTCCCTCAGCGAGAAGTTCTCCAAAGGCAGCCAACGCGATTGGGCGCAGGTAGCCGCCAACGGTGGGCTGGGCGCATTGCTGGCCATAGGCCATGCTCTGTTTCCCGATCAGGCATGGCCCTGGCTGGCATTCGCTGGCGCCATGGCCGCGGTAAACGCCGACACCTGGGCGACAGAATTGGGCGTCCTCAACTCGACTCCGCCTCGTTTGATCACCACATTCCAACCAGTCGAACGTGGAGCGTCAGGGGCCATCAGCCTGATGGGCAGCCTGGCGGCCCTGGGCGGCGCCGCGTTGATTGCCTGCCTGGCCGCTCTACTCTCTCCCTGGGCGGCGCCTGCCAATGGAATATGGTGGCAAACGATCCTCATTGTGACTCTGGCCGGCGCAGGAGGTTCGTTCTTCGACTCCCTTCTTGGTGCGACAGTCCAATCGATCTACTATTGCCGGACCTGCCAGAAAGAAACGGAGCGCCACCCTGTGCACATTTGCGGTACGCCCACAACGCACCAGCGGGGCTGGCTCTGGATGGACAACGACGTCGTCAACGGCCTTGCCTCATTGGCTGGAGCATTATTGAGCGCAATATTTTAAGCGGCGCGTTTCGCAGTCCCCCAGGCCACTCATTGCCAGATTGGGTCACTCACCAGCCTGGATCAGCCAATCCTGCAAATCTCGGATCTCGTTGATCACCGGGCAATCTGCCTCAGGGAAAATTGCTTCGGGATCGAGCAATACCGGCAAGATCCCCGCGCGCTGCGCACCAACCACATCGGCATAGTAATTATCGCCGACATAGAGCGCCTGTGCTGCCCGGCTGTCGAGGCGCTGCAGCGCCTCGGTGAAAATCAATGGATCGGGTTTCTCTGCCCCCACTTCACCTGCCACCAGCACGACGTCGAAATATTCCAGCAGCCCGATGCCCGCCAGGAATTCCTGGCAAGGCTTGCGACGATTAGAAAGCAAGCCAAGCAGATAACCGTCTTCTTTCAACGCCTGCAGCGTTTCCGGCACATCCGGTGGCACCCAATTTTCAGGACGATGCTCGTTTCGCATATAGTCGTTTACCTGGGGGGCAAGCTGGTGGGAGCATTCCTGTGAGCAACCGAAGGCCAGCAGGCTGCGCCAGGCGTAATTCAGCCAGAACGAATCGCTATCCACTCCATATTCATCCTGGTCTTGTTTGACCTCAGGTGAATTGGCCCAGTAGTAATGCGCCCAACGGGCGGCCTGGCGGCGCTTTTCGCGCCCATCCTCGGCTCCCAGGCGTACTGCACAATCGTAAAACGCCTGTACATAGGATGGCCGGTTGGCACGCAGCGTGCCATCCAGATCGAACAGCACGGTTTGAAGGACGCCTGCGATACGTTCGATCCGCGGATCGATCAATCCCATATCTGCCCACTCTGGCCATTGATCAGCACGTCGTTTTCGGCGCTTTCCTGCCGGTAAGTTGCCCGCCAGAAGGGCAACAAAGCGAGCCGGAAAGCAAAAATTTGCAGGTCCAATGAAGATATTGCCCGCCCACTCCAACCTGCCTGGTGTATCCGGTTTCTTGCCGCGAACCGAGCCGCCAGTGAAGCATCCGATAAAGACACCTGGTACGTCTCAGCCTGCCAGTTTGCCAGGAAGGCCGGGTCGAAGGCTGTGAGCTGGCTCCAATCGAAAGCGCCAAAAGCCGCCTCCCAGGCTTTCGGCAGGCCACGGCAGGCCGGAACGACGATCAATTCGCCTGCCGCGGCGAAATCCCCCGGGCCGGCAAACGGCTGCTGTACGGCGGTTGGCAGGCCAATCCAAAACAGCCAGGCCGGTAAATACCCCCCTCGCAATCCGGTCACCTGCACCCGGCCGGCTACCCTCAAAGAAAGCAGCCAGGTGTGTAAAGCATCTAACGCCTGCTGGCGGCTGACCCCAAATGGAATCAGCGCCTGAACGCCGTATACCGCGCCGTTGGAAGACTTCTCAATCACATACACAGTGGCGCAGTAAGGGCAGGCAGCGCTCAAGTCGTCTGCATCCAGAGTAAAGGGAGCGCCGCACGACTGGCAGGTCACCGGGCGTTCCAGGGAGGGCAGTGCATGGCCGCTCAATGTAGCCATCGCCACAGTAAAATCCTGCGACCCATCTGCGCCTGTACTCGCGTCGCTGAATTGGGTTGGCAACCAGCGCTGCTGCACCTCGCAAGACTCGCAGGTCAACGATTTGCCATCCGGCGCGTAAGTCAACCTGCCCCCACAGGTCGGGCACACGAAACGCCGGGCGTCTGCGCCGGCCTGAAGCTGCACCCCGGGCAACCGATTCGGATCGACGATCGCATCTGGTTTCAACCGCCCATCCAAAATAGCCAGCCCACGTCGCGCCGGCTGGTAATTAGGGTCGGCGCTGAGCACCTGCTGCAAATAGTAACGCTTTTGTCCAACATCCTCGCTGCATTCACTCAACCAGTACCAGGCCTGGATGCGTTGTTCAGCCGTCGCGTCCTGGTTCAAAGCCCATTCCAGGTAACGAACGGCCTCCCGCCGCTCTCCAGCCTTGGCTGCGGCAATCCCCCGAACCAGCAGGTCGCGCGCACTATCCGACATAGTTCTTCCTGATCAGCTTGCCAATGTGCTCGGTATGATCGCGCTCATGCCACACAGCGCGGCGCAACAACTTACGCGGGCTCCAGAATTCGCCATCCACACCGATGACCTGAAGCGAACCAACCAGGGTGGGCAGTAAATGCAGCAGTTGGGCGCGCGTCTTCTCCAGGCGCTCAAAGGGCTCTTTGGGCAATTTCTCGCGAGGAAATGCCAGTCCCAGCCGCTCCAGATACCACCACTCCGCTCCACTGACATGCTTGAGAATGCCGGCGATACTCCAGCGTTCGCCAGGGTACTGTGCATCCAGCTCTGCCTGGCTCAGGCCCTGCACAGCATCGAGCAGGTCAGCCCGGCTCCACACCAGCAATTTGGCTGCTCGCTGCACGTCTTCAATGCTTAGCGGCTTCCAGTCATGGCGAAACCATGCGTTCACCTCATAGCCCTGCTCCGCCAGGTCGAAATTTTCATTAACAATGTACGTTCTCCAGGCCTCAGCCAGGTAGAGTTCGACCTGGCTGGTATCGACCCAGTTGCGTTCCTCGTCCCGGCTGGCAATCCAGGCTGCATAGTTGCTGATCGCCTGCGGCGCGGCCGCCAGCGCCAGTTCACCGTTCGCTGCATAAGCAAAGCATCCCGGGTGGCCCAGCACCCAGGCAATTGAACGGCCTTCTACATTATTTTCGATGCCGATCTCAAACCGCATGGTGCGCCTCCGGTTTCACCGTCACAACCTGTCCACCGGTCATTTTAACCAGATCAGCCGGGGAGAGATGAAACACGGCGTTTGGCGTGCCCGCCGCCGCCCAGATTTCTGCATATTGCAGCAAATCTTCATCTACAAAGGTTTCCAGCTTTTCCTGGTGTCCCACCGGCGGTACGCCGCCGATGACAAAGCCAGTGCGCTGGCGCACGAAATCGGCGTCCGCCTTACCCAACGGCTCGCCAATCAACGCTTCGATGCGCCGTTCGTCCACCCGGTTCTGCCCACTGGCGACCACCAGGATTGGGCGCTGGCTGCGCCTGGCCTTGAATACCAGCGACTTAACAATTTGGCCCACCTCGCAGCCCACCGCCTGGGCCGCTTCTACGGCAGTACGCGTCGAGTCGGGCAGCTCGACAACCTGAAGGTCCATTCCTAAAGCCCGCAAAGCCTCCTGTACTTTGCGGGCGCTGGCGCTCAATTCTTTCGACATGTCATCTCCTCCTCACCGGGTTGAGTAGATCCATGAATCTACCTGTCGGACAAATACTTATTATCCCATCCAGCCTCGCCGCCTCATCCACCAGAACATGCTGGCAGGCATCAGAACCATTGCTACACAGACCAGCAAAAAAACCGGTCGCTCCATCCACTCCGAGATGGGCACCTCCGGCAGAAAGAAATTCATTCCAAAGAAGCCTGCCACGAAGGATAACGGCATAAACAATGTGGTGATGATCGTCAGCGTTTTCATCACTTCATTCATACGATTGTTAACTACCGAAAGATAAGTGTCCAGCGTACCGCCGACCAGATCGACCATTCCCTCGATGATCTCGTACTGGCGCACCAGGTGATCGTACACATCGCGGAAGTAGATGCGGTCGCGCTCATCGATCAATTCATAATCGTCACGCGCCAGCCTGTTCAACACCTCGCGTTGCGGGGCAATAATCCGCCGCAAGTAGAGCACAGAGCGCTTGATGCCAAACAATCGCTCCAGCGTATCGGGTTTGATCCGGTCAAAAATCTCTTCTTCGATTCGATCGATCCCGGCATCCAGTTGGTCGACAACCGGCATATAGCTGGCGACCACTTCATCTGCCAGCCGGTATAGCAAATGATCGACCCCTCCTTTCATCTCCCGCGGATCGCGGCTGACGGATGCCCAGACCCGGTTGATCACTTCGACCGGCTTCTCATGATAGGTAACCAGATAGTTCGCCCCCAGGAAAATATCCAGCTCGAAGGTATCGACATGCCCGCCATCTTGTGGGTCGAAGGTGAGCGTATGCAGGACAATGTATAGATATTCACCCCAATTGTCCACCTTGGGCACATGCGATTCTTGCAATGCATCATCGATGGCCAGGGGGTGAAAATGAAAAGTTTTATCCAGCAGTTTTTCAGCGCTATCCTGGGCATCTTGGTCCGTACCATCCAGATCGACCCACAGTACCCCCTTTAGATCCTGCCGGGCAAAGGCAATCTCCATTTGGTCCAGGTTGGTCTGCAGTTTTCCCGCATCATTCAAGTAAACGGATCGTAACATCGTTTCTCCTCATACGGACGGATTCTATCACTGTCCCCAGGCGCGCTCAAACCATTTCTGGTTTTCCATCACCCAGCCATCCACAGGCTGTCCCGACAACCAGCCGGCGCGGATTTTCCACCAGCGATCGCCGCCGGATAAGAACGGGCCATCGGCGATCTGCAAATACTCGCCAGGGCGAAGCGTGTAAGCGATTTCGGAAAAACGTTGCGGCTCTTGCCGCACGTTAAGTTTCCCTGCGGCTGGCGTCGTCCGGTAAGTATCTCCCACACGAAAAGCCAGTACATCTACCGGGTTGCCGTCGGGCAAATACAGTTGAGTTGTCCAGGCAGGCAGCTCAGGCGGTGTGTCGACCAGAATCTGGCGCCATTCGACTTTTGAGAGCGGGCGCGAGAATGACTGGGGGAATTCGTAATACGAAAATACCCCACCCTGGGCAATGTACAACTGGCCATCTATGGGAACGACAACATAAATACGATCTACGTTACCATTGCCCACCTGCAGGGCGCGTCCCTGGGCGCCAGCCAGAGCTGTAATCGCTGCCATAGATGCCGGCGCCCCATCTTGCTCATCTGCCGGCCCCAATGGCGCCAGAATTATCTCCCTTTCGACATCACTCGGTGCAATCCCAGATAATTCTCTGGCTGCAATATCACCCAGGCGCGCCAGGCGATCACCCAGGTCAAACGTTTGCACAATCCGCTCTTTCAATCCGTCCGCGCCGGGTTGTGTTGAAAACATTCCCTGCATATCACGTTGGATCAGGCCAGTCGCGGCAACGTTTGCCAGATGTGAAAGGCGATAAAAAACTTGTGGGGACGGTTCGACGTAAGCCGGCGCTGGTGCCGAGACAGGTCGCCCATCGCCGGGTACAGATCGCGCCTCGCCGGGTGTGGCAGATGGATCGCGCTGCAGTTCTGCCCAGCTTCCCAGGGCACTGTTCAAATCTTTAATCGCCCAGGACGCGGTCCGCATAGGAGCCGGATAAGTTTCGTCTTTCTCAGCCAATTGTGCCTGAAAAACGTACAGCCAGGCGCTATGGGCAGTGCTCGACCATGCAACCGGGTTTTGTTGAGCAATCCTTTCCTGCAAACGTCCCGTTTGCTCAACATAATTTACATAACGGGTCTCGCCCGCGCTTTCCATGGCTTGCCTGGCAGTTTGTGAGCCCAACACAGCCATTACATCCAGCCCACTGGGCAGCGAGCGAGGTGTCTCCTGTGTTCCTACCGCCGGGTAAATCAGGCTGTGAATGATAAACTGGTCTATGCGGAAACCCACATCCATCCATCTCCAGCCCTTGATCGCTGCCGAACCGCTCTCAACCCCCCAGGCAATCGCCGGGTGGACCTGCTGCCGCGGTAATTCACCTGCGAACCGGCGGAACATTGCCCAGTTGTTATCATCCGACAGGCTAACCACCGTTGCACCAGGCCCATAAACACGGTCCATCAAAGCGGCATAAACCGCGGGATCGCCATCCTGGCCAGGTCCGCTGAAAAAGCTTAACGCCTCGTAGACCTGCGCCCATTCCTGATCGGCCGGCCCATTTTCAGTGGTAGCCTGGCGCAACGCCAGGGTTAGAATCAACGGAGCGCGCGACGGCGTATCACCCGGAAAACGCTCTCCTAAAGAAAAAACAGCCCGGCTCAACCAGGTCATACCCCGATAGTAGGCCTCCAAAGCCTGGTCACCAGAATAATGCCCATCAGGCCGGTACGTCTCGAAATCATCCTGGTATCCCGGTATCAAGACCGACTCTTTTTCGCCAGCAGCCGACATAATCTGCTCGACCTGCGCCATGACCGGCGCTTCGATAGTTGGATCAAGGGCAAGCTGTGGATCGAACAATTTGAGCGCTACACCCAGGTAGGCTGCCGCGAGCCGGGTGTCGGCTTCCAATGGCCCTCCCTGTACTGTCGGTAAATACGACAGGGTTTGCTGCAGGGTTGCCTGGAGCATAACCTGCATGCGATGGTGTAGTTCTTCGCGTTCCAGGGCCTGCAACAACTTGCCCAGCGTCCAATAGAACGCATGATATGCTGTATCGCCGGCCAGGTAATAAGGCTGCCCATAACGATCCGCCACCTGCTGGCGAATTTCGCCAAATTGCGCTTCCTGGCTGTGTAGAATGACAAAACCATTCTGGGCCAAAAACGTCCGCTGCCGCATGGTCAACCCATCTGTTACTGCACGGTTGGCAGTCTGCTCCAATGCTACGGGCAAATTTACCTCTCCCCCAGGTTTCAGGGCAGAAGGTTCCCACACCATTGGCGTGACGACTGCAAACGGCCGGTCGGGCTGGTAAGGGAAAGATGGCAGATCACCTGGGGCAGCCGTGGGAACGCGGGTCGTTTTTTCTGCCGGAGAGGCAGGGGGCCCGCTGCCGGTCAATGACGGCGATAATGTCCCCGCAGGTTCGGTAATCCAACTGCGCGGCGTGGCCTTGAGCGGCGGCGGGGTGGGGATCACCTGGCAGGCCAGCGTCAGGACAAACACAGTAAACAACACGGCGAGCAGCATGCTGCAACCGGGTCCCCGGTGCAGCGATGGCTGCTCGCCGCGAGACCGCTCACTCACGGATTTGCAGGGGGAACCGTCCACCAGGTGCCACTCAGCACATCAGTTGAAGTGATCGAATTTTGAGTAATCGGGATCGTCGGCACCGCGCCGCCGCCGAACACCAGGTTGGGCAGCATGCCTGGCTGCAAAAAGATCAGCTTATCATTCTTGCTAAGGGCGCTGGCGTTGGCCAGGGCAAGCTGGTAGTAGAGGTAATTCGAACTCGAGGAGAACAAAGAGGCCTGGGCATATTCGCGCGATAAATCGGCACGTGCTTTTTCTAGAGCCGCATTCGCCAACGCTTTGTTAATCTCCAGGTCCTTCTGGGCTGACAGCAAATCGTTGGACTTTTCAGCCTCGATCCTGGCTCGCACTGCATTGAGCCGGTCGACTTCCAGCTTGGCCAGCGCTGTTTGCTGCCTGGCGGTTTCCTGAGCGATGGCCTGCTCAACGCGGATCTTGGCCTCCTGCTCGGCCTGGCGCGCAGCGCCTTCCGACTCTGCCTTCAACTTATCCTGGCGGGCTTTTTCGGTCTCCAGCCGGCTCTTGGTGATCGCGTCCAGTAGCCCTTTGACCTCATCAGAGAGAGTCACGTTCGGTACCGTCACATTGGCAACCGACAGGCCATACAGTTCCATCAACTTGTTGAGTTCATCATCGACGCAATTGCGCAGATCGTCACGATTAGAACCCAGGATCGATTCGCTGAACGGGCGGTCACCCACACATACCTTCATGGCCTGAAAGGAAAGGTCCTCCGCCACACGCTGCAAGGCCTGGTCCGATGTATAAATCGAGCGGTACTGGGTCCAGTACCCGATGATCTCTTCAGGTGTAGCGTTCGCTAATGTAGAGCGTAGCACGCTGCCGCTGACCGTGATGCCGATGCGCTGGTTATCCTGTGTAATAACTTCCGGGTCCGCTGCCGTGAACTGGTAAGCCTGCGTCTTGTATTTTTGCAGATCGACAAATAGACCAAAGTCGCTGTAAACGCCTGGCGGCACCACTTCAACAATTCGCCCTCCACGTAGTTTCAGCCCAATCTCATCCGGGTCGACTTTGGCAAATATATAGGCAAATTGCCCAAGCAGGGCCCATAGGACGATCATCGCGATAAAAACCAGAAACAGAATCCCCACAATCCTCAAAACAACCGAACGTGCACTATCACCTTTCATTATCACTCATTCCTTTCTGACCTGTATTATCTCGTTGATTTTACCATGCCGCTCACCGCCTGGTAATAGAGGCTGAAAGCATGGCGATTGTTCATACCTTGCGCCATTTTACTAACTCGTTTATCATCTCTTACGTCATCGGGTGCCCTCAAGTTGCACAAGACAATGTACGGATTACGATATTTCCCGATTGTAACAGCCTCATTTTCACAGCCAAGGATGCACTTCTATGTTACCTCCAAACGCCCCCAGGAACGCCCCCTTCGAGGCGTGTTACTTTCCGTTGCACCTGTCCCTGCTGACTGTTGGTGAGAACATGTTGCCGGTTGGGAATTGGATGGTGATCTCCGATCAAAAATGAACTCGAAAGTATGGTGGGCTCGCCTCCGCCGGTCACTCTAAACCCGCCGAAAATACCTGTGCCCGCATTATTTCTTGTACGCTTCGAATCACTGGGCAAAAGCGCTGTGGTTTCCCCAGGCACCGACCTGCTCGAAGCCGCCCGGCGCGCCGGCCTGCAACCGCCATCCGTATGCAACGGCCAGGGTTGGTGTGGCGAATGTCTTGTGGCGGTTCTGGAAGGGAATGTTTCACCGCTGACTCCCGACGAAGCCGAAGCGATGAGCGAGGCCGATCGCCAGCAAGGTTACCGTCTGGCCTGTCGCACCCGCGTCTATGGGCCAGTTCGAGCGGACATCCCAAAACGTTAGCTGATCCCACGATCAAGCCGCACGTGCAATAGCCGTCAGCGCCAACACCAGGAACCCCAGGATTAAATTCACCTGCAATAACAGCCGCTCTTGCTGTTGCAAACGGTGCACCTGTTCCGGATCGGCCCGGGCCTGCAACATTGCCATTCGGCGCAACGCTGGAAGCAGCCCCCAGCTCAAATAAGCTGAAACACCTGCCATGCCGAGAAACAACACATGCTTGGTCAGGATGGCTACCGCCCAACGGTTTTCGATGGCCAGGAACCCCTGGTAATTCGGGCTGGCGCTCATCTGGAACATTCCCGTGCCAGCCAGGACAGCCAGGCTGAACCATGCCAGGGGATCAAAACGCCGCTGCAAGCTGGCCAGAAAGCCCGCATAGGCCGCGCCATCCAACGATTTGCGCCCTGCCGGCAAGACGAACAACGCCAGGGCCGCCAGCCCACCAATCCACACGACAGTGGCGACCATGTGCAGCCCATAAGCCAGAGTCAGCGCCCAGGTAGGTATTTCCATCGGCTAACAACACCTGCTGAAAGTTATTGGATGTGGCTCAAACCTGGCAAATTCTTGCTACCAGGAACATCAAGGTTTACAGGCAATGTTACGGACTTTCGGGAGTCGGCACGTCGACCTGGCACCCCGCAGCGACCTGGTTCAGAGCCTGGGTGACGTCAGCGGCGGGTGATATGGCTAACGACTGTTGGTACACCTGGTACGCCTTGCAGGGTTTGCCCTGGCGCACCAGGGTATTACCGTACTCAAATAGCGCCACTCGCAGGCGCTCGCTGGCCGTCATCCCAGAACCATCTACCAGGTTAGGCATCTGCGGTGCCACCTGCTGGAAATAATTTACCGCTTGCTCCCAGTCCAGGTCCCAGAAGCTGGCGCCCGTAATATATAACTCCGACCAGCTCAACAGACCCTGCACTTCAGCATCCAGCGGTCCAAATTCGCTGGCTAATTTCAGATCATAGATGCCGCTTTCCAGGTTGGCTTTGACAATATTATCTTTGCCACGATTGCGCAGCGCCAGGAAAAGCATGCCATCAATTTCGACCGTACGGTAAGTTGGGTCCTTACCCCGCAGCGCCAACAACGATTCGATGGCCTGATCCCACTGGCTGCTCAAAACAGCCTGCTGCGCCTGATTGAAAAGCTGTTCCTGATCACGCACGTCCGGGGTCGGGGTAAGCGTGGCCGTGGGCTGTAAAGTTGGCGTAGCCGTAGCGTTCAGAAACATCAAAGCCTCAGCCAGTTTTTCGGTCGCGCCAGGGTAATCGGGGTTGAGCTGGATGACATATTCGAAACGCTGTCGCGCTCGGAAGTAATTGCCCTGTTCCATATCCTGCAAACCAAGTTGGAACTGTTGGTCTGCCTGTCCGGCCATCAAAGTGCTTGCCGCATCGCGGCGCATCTCGATCCCAGAAGCATATCCGCCAAAGGCGCTAAGGAGTGCAATGATGAACAGGGCCGCTACACCCACGATGGGCCACAGCATCCAGGAAAGATCGACTTTGGGGCGCGATTTGCGCCCCGGCTTGCCAGCCACACCTTTCTTCTTACTACTTACCGGGCGCGCGACGGGTTTGCTGCCTGCCGGGGCATCCGGCACAGCAGGCACGACAGGCACCACATCTACAACAGGTGCAGGTTGGGTCTCACTCGCCAGGATGGGCTCGGTCGGCGTAACGAGGCTCTCTTCACCTTCAGGGGGCTGGGCCGGCTTAACCCGGCGAGGTTTGGTATCCGCTAAATAATCTTCCTCCTGCTCTGAGGCAGGCATTTCAGGGTATTGATTTTCGGTTTGGTTGCTTTCCATGCGCCCATTATACCGCAGACAAATAGACAGGCAGAACAGTAGCCGATGAATCACTTCAAACGATCTACGGTATAATCACAATATGCGCGATTTCCACTTTTACCACCCCATCGAGGTCCGCTACGGAGACCTGGATCCACAGGGTCACGTCAATAACGCCAAATATCTTACCTATTTTGAGCAAGCGCGCATCGCTTACATCGCCCACCTGGGCCTGTGGGACAATCACAATTCTTTTATCGATATTGGCATCATCCTGGCCGATGCGCACGTCACTTTCCTCGCCCCGCTACTCTTTGGCCAGAAGGTCCAGGTAGGCGTATGCGTTACCCGCCTGGGAAATAAGAGCCTGTCGATGGAATACACCCTGCAAAGCGCCGGGGATCCCCAGGAATTTGCCAGCGGCTCGACAGTGTTGGTAACCTATGACTATCGCGCCGGGCATACCATTGCTGTTCCAGACACCTGGCGGCAGGCCATTGCTGCTTTTGAAAATCTACCGTTATCCACCTGACCCATCCTTCCGAGTCTATGATCTGTTTCTTGACTGGAGCACCTATGTCCTTACCCACAATTGATCAAGATTATCTACTCAACTTCCTGGTTGGACTGCTAAACACCCCCAGCCCAACCGGCTACGCCCACCAGGCGATCGAATATACCCGCCAGGCACTGTCTGCTTTCCCTGATCTGCACCTTTCCCTGACGCGCAAAGGCGCCCTGGTTGCCCACTGGCCAGGCCAGCAGGCGCAGGCGCCGCGCGCCCTCACCGCCCACGCCGACACGCTGGGAGCTATGGTGAAGGAGATCAAATCGAACGGGCGGTTGCGCCTCAGCCGGATCGGCGGGCTGGTATGGCAGGCGGTTGAAACCGAGAGCTGCACAGTCTTCACGCAGCGCGGCCAGGCAATACGCGGGTCGCTGCTCATTTCCAAAGCATCCACCCATGTCTACGGAAAAGAAACCCTCGAACTGGAGCGGAACGAAGAAAACATGGAAGTGCGCCTGGACGCGCTGACCAATTCAGATAGCGAGACCCGGCTGCTGGGTATCCAGGTAGGTGATTTTGTTGCTTTCGATCCGCGCGTCGAAATCAACGCCGGCTTTGTGCGCTCGCGCTTCCTGGACGACAAAGCCTGCGTCGCCTGCATTGCAGCCGCGGTCAAAGCGCTGCACGAAGCTGGCCTCCAGCCGCTCCATACCGCTTATCTGCACATCAGCAATTACGAGGAAGTCGGCCACGGCGCGGCGGCGGGTATTCCGCCTGAAGTGGTCGAGCTGCTTGCGGTAGATATGGCCGCTATTGGCGAAGGCCAATCTTCAGACGAGTTCCACGCTTCCCTATGTGTCAAAGACACGGGTGGCCCCTACCATCACGACATGAGCCAACGCCTGCGCCGGCTTGCCGAAGAAAATGAGATCCCTTATAAAGTCGATATTTATCCAAATTATGCATCCGATGGCACTGCTTACTGGCGCGCCGGTGGCGATGTGGCTGTTGCGCTGATCGGGCCAGGCGTGGATGCCTCACACAATTACGAACGCACCCACATGGATGCCCTGGTTGGGACCACCCAATGGATTATGGCTTATTTGCTGGCATAGGCGCCTGGACGCCTGTGTGCTCAGGAGTTAACGCCTGACAGTTTTTCACAGAACAACATTCCCAGCCCAGGAGCGCGTCGAGAAATCTGCCAGGTATTGTGCAAAACCGATTACTCAGTGACGAATTACGCATTGACTGATGAGGCAAACATGATTCTCGACGCATCCTTACCTCCGGTCCCGCTCGTCTCTGTGCCCGAAATCGCCCGCGCCGCCGAAGCTACTGGTTTCAACGCTTTGTGGGGGACCGAGACCATGCACGATCCATTTTTGCCCGGCACGCTGGCCGCCGAGCACACCCAGCGCCTGAACTATGGCACTGCAGTAGCGATCGCCTTCGCCCGCAGCCCGGCTACCCTGGCTTACACTGCCTGGGACCTGGCGCAGGCATCCCAGGGGCGCTTCATCTTGGGCCTGGGCACACAGGTCAAAGCGCACATCGAGCGGCGCTTTGGCATGCCCTGGCCCGATTCGGTAGTAGGCAAGTTGCGCGAACAAATCGACGCCGTGCGCGCCTTCTGGAATACCTGGCAAACCGGCGCGCCGCTCAATTTCCGCGGTGAATATTACCAGCTCAAGCTGATGTCGCCCTTCTTCAACCCGGGCCCAATCCGCCACCCCAATATTCCCATCTACATCGCTGGCGTCAACGCTGGCCTGGCGCGCCTGGCCGGCGAAACGGCCCAGGGCTTCCTGGTGCATCCCTTTCACACGCCGCGCTACCTGGGCGAAATCCTTCTACCCGCCATCCAGCAAGGCCTGGCCAGGTCGGGACGCGAACGTTCTGCGATTAAGATCTCGGTTACAGCTTTCGCCATCACTTCAGCGGAGGATGATCTGTTCGTACGTTCACAGATCGCCTTCTACGCTTCGACGCCATCCTATCGTGCTGTAATGGACTTGCACGGTTGGGGCGAAGTTGCCGGGCAGTTATCGGAACTGGCTCGCCTGGGCAAATGGATGGAGATGCCCGCCCTGATCAGCGACGAAATCTTGCGCACCTTTGCTGTGGTTGTCCCGCCGGTTGATTTACCCGGCGCATTAGCAGAGCGTTATGCAGAGCTTGCCGACCGCCTGGGGCTTTACCTGCCCTTCGTTCCTGGCCAGCGGGACGAATTCTGGCAAATGCTGGCGAAGGCCTTTCATGGATGACGCTTTCCTTGCCTCCGAGCGAGAGGCGATGGTTGAAGATCAGATCGTCCGCCGCGGCGTATACGACCCCCGCGTCCTGGAAGCGATGCGCCAGGTGCCCCGGCACTGCTTCGTCCAGCCTGAATATCGCCATCTGGCCTACGCTGATGGCCCGCTGCCAATTGGCAGTGGGCAGACCATCTCCCAGCCCTATATTGTGGCCTTGATGAGCGAATTGCTGGATCTCAAGGGAAACGAAAAAGTGCTCGAAGTTGGAACCGGTTCCGGCTACCAGGCAGCGGTATTGGCCCACCTGGCAAGCGAAGTTCATACGATCGAGCGCCACGCCAACCTGGCGCATTACGCTACTCGCATCCTGGAAGACCTGAACCTGGGCCAGGTACACGTACACGTCGGCGACGGCTCGTTAGGCTTGCCTGAATTTGCCCCCTACGCAGCAATTGTAGTTACTGCCGCGGCGCCCAAAGCGCCCCAGGCCTTGCTGGAACAGCTCGAACAGGGCGGGCGGCTGGTTCTGCCAGTCGGCAGCCGCGGCGCCCAATTTCTCGAACGCTGGCGACGGCAGCAGAACAGCTTCGTGAGCGAAACCATCATCCCGGTGGCTTTCGTGCCTCTGGTTGGAAAACAGGGGTGGAAAGATTGATTGCTTAACCCAGCAGGGTGTGCGACGCTTTGCATCGCACACCCTGCTAAAAGTTATCTCCAGAGATCAGGAACGACTGACTGTCACAAAGACCATTGGGCGGCGTTTGGTCCGATTGTACAGGAAAGATTTGATCGTCTCCTGCAAGTCCTGTTGCAGGTTTCCATTTCCGTTGTTGCGCACCGTCTCCTTGATCATCCTTCGCGCCGCATCCATCAGGTCGTCGCCGGCACGGCTGTGGATAAAACCTCGCGTGATGATCTCCGGCTCCTCCAACAAAGCAGATGTATTGCGGTCCATGACCAGGCTGACCAGCACCACTCCGTCTCGGGCCAGGGCTTCGCGCTCACGCACTTCGCCAGGGCCGATGTCACCGACGCCGGCGCCATCCACAAAGACATAACCACCGGGCAGTCGCTCGCCGACGTGCATCTCGCCGTCCTCGAACTCGAGGATGCGCCCATTTTCGATCACGGCCACATTCGTGTCTGGCAAACCTATTTGGCGGGCAATGTTCGCATGCTGGTGCAGGTGGCGCAATTCACCGTGAATGGGGATAAAATACTTCGGCTTTACCAGGTGCAGCAACAGCTTCATCTCCTCCTGGCTGGCATGGCCAGAAACGTGCACCGGAGCGATGTTCTCGTAAATCACGTTTGCGCCGCGGCGGAACAACCGGTTGATCGTCCTGAAAACGCTTTCCTCATTGCCTGGGATCGGATGCGATGAGAGCACCACAGTGTCACCGGGTATCAGGTCGAACTGGCTATTGGCTGCCACCGACAGCCTCCCAATAATCGAGGTGGGCTCACCCTGCGTACCGGTCGACATCAGCACCACATCTTTAGGGTTCATTTTCAACGCCTGCTCCACTGGCACGACCAGATCATCGGGCAAGTCGAGGTAGCCCAGCTTGCGCGCGATGCGGGCATTGTCCACCATGCTTGCCCCCACGAAGGCCATCTTGCGGTGGTGTTCCAGAGCAGCGTTGCCCACCTGCTGCATACGTGAGATCAGCGAAGCAAAGCTGGCCACGATGATCCGCCCCTGTGCGTTGCGAAACACGTCTCGGAAAGCCGCGTCGATCACTTTCTCAGAAGGCGTCCAGCCAGGACGATCGGCATTGGTCGAATCGGCCAGCAAAGCCAGCACACCCCGGTTGGATAACTCAGCCAGCTTGGCATAATCCGTCGGCCAGCCATCCACCGGCGTATGGTCGAATTTATAATCTCCTGAATGAACCACAAGCCCGGCATTGGTGGTGATGCCCAGCCCAACTCCATCTGGAATCGAATGGCACATGTGGATGAATTCGACCATGAACGGCCCGATCCAGGTGCTGTCGCCGGCTTGTACCGTATTCAGGCGCACTTTATTAACCAGCCCGCCACGCGTCAACTTGGCTTCCACCAGGCCACGCGTCAGCGGTGTAGCATAGATCGGCGCGTTGATCTTTTCCATCAAATGCGAAATCGCCCCGGTATGATCTTCGTGACCGTGGGTGATGACCACGCCGCGTATCCACTCAGTCTTGTCCAATAAATATTGAAAGTCGGGGATAATGTAATCAATCCCCAGCATGTCATTGTTGGGGAACATCAAACCTGCGTCTACGATCAGGATATTCTCTCCCCACTCGTAAACTATCATGTTCTTGCCAACTTCCCCAAGCCCCCCAAGGGGGAGAATTCTCAGTTTTCTATTACTCATCTTTCTACCTTACTTACTTAACCGGGCCGCCCGGCAACTTGTATGACCAGGCCGGCCCAGAGGATATATCAAAAATAAAACGCCCTGCCAGGGGTTTGCCGGCCAGGGCGCAACGCAACACCATTTCCGTCTCATGCTTCGGACCGGCCCATACCGGCCGGGATCAAACCTCCTAACAGTCAGGTAGGATTGTAGCATGGAAGGTTGTGTTTGTCAAAGTAAGAATAACCGCAAAACGCTCTTCACGGCAAACGAACCCCGAACTGGCAATTTTGGGATGGGATTTCAACGATCAAGATGCCATTGGCTGTGGTGAGTTCAAATTCCTGCGACCGCTCTTCTGTACACATCTGAACCTTGACCGGCATTCCTTCAGACCGGCCCTCAGGGGTGATGTGGTGCGCCCAGACTTTGATCTGGCGCGCCTGGCTGGCCGGCAAGCGGAAATTGAGCAGTCGCAACCGGGCGTACAGGGGAATTTCTGCCTGGGCGGTCTGCAGCCTTTTTTCGTCGCCATCGTAAGTCAAGCAAATTTCAGCCGGCAAGGCTCGCCCGGCAGTAGTAAGCGTCAGGCTGTTCATGCCTGCCAGGCTTTCATCGTGGCGCAACTCAAATACAGCCCGTGTGGAGAAAAGATTCTGTCGCCAGACGCTTACAGTCACCCCCAGGATGAACAGCCCACAGATCACCGCGGAAATACGTGGCAGAAAATCTTGCCAAATCAGCAATCCATGGGCAAAGATGCTGCCGACAAAAAGCAAGTATAACAGCCACAGCAAAACCGGGTGCCCCAGCCAGGAGGGAACAATCGAGGGGACGAAATCACTCTTGCTTCGGGTAGCCGCTAACAGTCCCACGGGCAGCACGCCCGTCAGAAAGGGCAACGCCAGCGCACCCTGGATGCTCATCAGGCCGGCAAAGGAGCTTGAACCAGTGAACAAAATCCACTCCACCAGGAGAAAAGCCGGTATGATCGGGCTGACTGCCAGCAAGAAACGACTCTTCTCGCTCAAACGGGAGAGAACAGACGGGCCGCTTTTGGGCAGTCGCTCGATGACCACATAGTACAACGTCAAAGCGATCTGGATGGCTGTCAGCCCCAGGCTGAAGATCACCACAATGGATCCCAATACACTCGCTGCCAGACCAACGCGGTCGGCCAGGGGAGACAAAACTGTACCAGGAGCGCTGGCCAAAACTTCGGGTGAGAGCACACCGTTGGTAACCACCAGCCACAGACAAGCAATCAGAATAAACGCACCCAACGAAGCCGCGGTGCCCCAAATCCAGGCCCGTCCGCCAGGGTCACGCTTTAACACAACCGGCCCATAAGTCACCACTAAAAAATGGGGCAAGAACGTAGAAAAAAGAATACCCATTACAATCCCCGCCGATGTCCATGTGAACGGTTGGCCCCGAACACTCATCGATGCAGCCAGGTTCGTGGCGCGAAAATAGGGCAGACAGATAAGTGGAATGGCTATCAGTGCGAACAGGTTCAAAAAAACGCACAACAGGGTAGCCGCCACCGTAGTATTCAGCGAGCGGCGCGATAGGAAATACAGGCACACGGCCAGCAGAACGCCCACCCAGATTTCTGCCGGCAAGTGCGAGGCGCTTTCGAGCGCACTGGAAAAACCCAGAAAGAAAACCATTAAGACCAGAAAGCTGTTGACTGCTGAGAAAGCCGTCACCAGAAATGATGCCTGCCGGCCCAAATATTCTTGAGCCAACTGCCCCAGGTAGCCCAGGCCGAAGCGAGAAATACCGCTGCGGGCGACCACTTCCGCCAGGGCCAGAGTGGTCAGCAAGCTCACCAGACCGAAGAACAGGGTGATCGCCAGAGCACGGTCGAAGCCCATGGGCGCCAGAGCAATGGGTAGCGCCAACAAGCCCGCTGCGTTGCTGGTGGTCAGGAAAAAGGCCAGCCAGAAGGGCGGTAGAGCTTCTAACCTGGCAGAAAGCTGCATCCACATCCAGCGCAGGCGGTTTGTAAAGGTGCCCTGAATCGTATAAATGCTGTCCAGGGATGTGCCGTAAAGGCGCTCGAAAGCGGACCGGACGGGCTGCGTATCAGCGCCCAGGGCTTTACGCAGTTTGGGCACCTCCTGGCGAGCAAACGGGTATTTTTGACCCATCAATTGCAAGATCGCGGCGCGGGCGCTGGCGTCGTCCGGAACCAGGACAGCCCATTCCGGCGCGTGGCGTTCCATTTCCTGGATACGGATGGCCTGGCGCTGGTCGCGCCCCTCGGCCAGCGCAGCCAGGAATTCTTGTTCTTGCTCGGCAGCCGCCTGGGGGCGCAGATAAGGTTCGGCGATCTGGCGGGCCTGCGCCACCAGCCCGGCAGTGCGGCTTTCAATAGCAAATAGCAACGTACTGGCCCGCCGGGCGGGCAGGCCGCCCAACAACTGTTCGGCAGAAATGAACTCGGTGGATTCGGTCACGGTTTATCCATTTCTCTATTGCCGGCTTCTACCAGCGCCTGGACGACCGCGGCCGCGGTTTCGGCAGGCAAACGCACCTGGATTGCGCCTTCATTGCCATACGGGCGTGGGCCCAAATCTGTTGGGTACAACAACCGGATGGGGATGGCATCCTCTTCTCGCCAGTGGCTGATTGCCAGAAGCTCTACCTCCTGATCATTCAACGGCCAGGTGGCAATCGCATAGGGCACATTGAATTGGATATCGCGCGCCAGCGCCCGGCCACGATCCTCGATGGCTCGTTCCAATGCCCAAAAATTAGCCGCCGGAACCCGGGCAGGCGATCCTTCGAACACCAGTACCCTGCCTTCCAGGCGAACGGGCGCACTGGTCCGAAAATAATCTTGCCCACCCTGCTCTGATTGCGCCAGGAAATATGCCTGATCATCGTTGGCGATACGTTCCATAATCGGTTCCGCCAGCTCTTGCCACCCCCGGGTATCCAGGGCAGCTTTTTGAGAGGCATCGAAGATGGCGATGAGCAGCCCATAAGCCAGCTTCTGGTGCTGAGGCTTGATACCCACCACTCCCAGGGTAGGATCACGCGTGCACAGAGCAGCGATGCGCCCCCAGATCATATCCTGCTGGCTGGGATAGTCGCCCCAAAAATAAGCCCAATCGCTGCCCAAAATCGTCTCAACACCCAGTTCTAAGGCTTCCGGCAGCCTGGCCCAGTTGCTCTCGTAACGGTTCAACAAAGTGACCTGCGCTCCGGCCGCGCGAAATTGCGCCAGGGTTGCCTCGCGTTGCGTTTGCAGGGTGGTATCCGGCCGGTCTCCGATCACAACCAGTTGAGCGAAATCCTGTGGTGCAATCCGGTTCAGGGTTTCACTCCATAGCCAGCCCGGGCCTCCCATCGTATCGGGATAACACAAGCATTCGACCGTATACCCGGCAGAGGCCAGGTGCTTGCGGCTCAAGGCGGCCATCACCAGGCTGTGAGCATTGAACGGAAAAACCAGCAACGCCCGCCCGCGTTGTTGGGACCAGGTGGGAGCTGTTTCTTGCCCAACATCGGTGACCGTGATCTGCCAGTCTAAAGGTGTGCCATCCAGGTCTTTGCGCAGCATCCCAATGAGCTTATTATTCTCGTCGTCACCCAGGGTGAATACTTGCAAGGTGATCCCTGCCCGGCAACGGATGCGAATGCCCAGGATGCGCTCCGCTGGCTCCCAATGTTCACGTCCTCCGACCGGATAGAAGAAATTGAGCACCTCGCGGAACTTGCGCCCGTAATCCGAGCGGCGATAGTCGAGGTCCATCGCATCCGCCACGCGCAAAATAGAAGCCATCAGACCGGTCCGGATTGTGTCGTCGCGCAGCGTATCCACCCGCTGCGGTTCATAAGCCCGGCGATGCCATAAGCACAATAGGCCGATAATTTCCGCTTCTTTAGGGAGATAAGGCAATTTGCCCAGCGTGACCAGTTTTTCGACGGTTTCCTGGCTGATCTCGTGGTGCCGCTCACGATCCATTACATTGCCGATATCGTGAAAAAGCGCCCCGGCACACAGCAGTTGCCGTTCAGCGGGGCTTAATCCCAGGACATAACTCAACTGGTTGGCAAATGATTTGACCCGCAACACATGATTGGGGCCATGATCGTTGAATTGGGTCAGGCGCGCCCGTGCAAACTGGAGCATAGGCACCGCAATCCGCAACGCGCTGATCTCTTGCTCGGAATATAAGCGGTCGCTGGACACCAGGGGCGCCCAAATTTCTGGCGGCAGGGTAGAGCGGCTTTTCACCACCCCCAGGGCAACATCGATGTGCTTGTCCGCGGTAATTTGCAGCCGGCCTTTGGCCAGGAGGTCCTGGATGATACGCTGCGCCTGTTCAGGGGATTGATCCAGCGCTTGCGCCAGATCGGCAGCCTCGATTGCGCCGTGACGCGCAATGTACAACAGCACATTGCGCTCATCTTCCGGCAAATCCAGTAAGTCCAGGATACTAAAAGAGCGTTCTTCCATGCGAGTGGGACGGATTTTGGCGCGGAGACTAGAGCTGCTGGCTGGCCCGGTGATACAACGCGGTCAGCGGGTGATCCGGGTAAACTAAGGAGAAAATGCCCGAACTGGCCAACGCCATCATCTCATCGCTGTGGGGAAGAGCAGCTACAACCGGGCAGTCGTATGCAGCCTCAACTTCTTTCTGCGTCATGTCGATGTCAAATGACGATGGAATCTTGTTGATCAAGATCATCATGCGCGGCACGTTCAACTTGCGCGCTACAGCGATGGTTACGCCGGTGCCCTCGTAATCCTGCCTGTCCGGGCGCATCACTACTACCAGGGTATGCGAAATCACCAGGGAAAGCAATGTTTCTTCATTTAAACCTGGATGTGTATCAATCAGCAACAAATCCAGATCAAGCAGATCGACCAGCTTGCGCAGCCCCTGGATGAGTTTTTGAGCATCGTAACCTTCGCGCAGAACGTGCGAAATTTCTCCCGGCTTGATGCTGGAAGGGATCAGGAATAATTTTCCTCGAATAGTTTCACCCACACTTTGCGTAAGATCGAGCGGAATTTGTTCAATGTCGATGTTATGCCACAGGTAATCGTTTAACGAGTGTTTGATCTCTTCACCCTTCAGGCCAAACAGCACATGAATCCCAGGCGATTGGATATCCGTGTCGATTACGCCAACACGTTTGCCGCTCAGCGCAGCTAATACTGCCAGATTAGCAGTGATATTCGATTTGCCAGTCCCCCCACGAAATGAGTGAATTGAGACAATTTTAGCCATGCCAGCTCCCGGTTGAAAAGATCGGACTTGATTACTCGTCCGCTCCGTTGATCATATCGCGCAAATCTTTTGCTTTGCTTTGAAGGAGAATGAAATATTCACTCTCGGTAATCTCTGACACCTGTTTCTGCTGGAGCGCGCCGTTCAATTCGATGCGCAATGTCTGCGTTTGCTTTTCCTGTGCAACACTTACTTGCCGGGTAGGGCTTTTTTCACTTTGCTCGGCATGTCCATGGCCTTCCGACAGCCGGCGCAAACGCGAGCTCAGAATTCCCATGATGTGACGCCCTACCGAAGGAACTTCTACCAGCAATTGCTCGAAACACCGGCGGTCGATGCTCAACAAGCGCAAGGGTTCCAGGGCAATCACTGTAGCCGAGCGCGGCCGGTCATCCAACAAGGCCATTTCCCCGATGATCTCACCAGCACAGCGATAAGCCAGGATAACCGGTTGATCCAGGCTGCCCCTGAAAACCACCACCTGGCCCGACCCAATCAGAAACATGGCATCTGCCGGCTCGCCTTCCTGAAAAACAATCTCGCCCGGTTCGCACTGGCGCTCAGTAAAAGCGTTGCTTAGCTGCTCTTGATTGGCTGAAATGAGCAAACGCATCAGAGGCGAATCTTCCGGCGTGTCGATCTTGGGTGCCTGCTGTACAGGATATAAACTTTTCAATTGAGCGGGAGAAATAATTGCGCACGATTCTACCAATCCAATACCTCCATCCGGCTGGATCATACAGATGTCAGTGAGTTGTGTTTATTATACTCGACTTGGTGAGACGCCCTGCCGCTCTCCCCCTGCAAACAGGTAATTGCAGCAAAATCAAAGAATCACTTCCTCCCCATCTCTTCCACCAGTTCCGCCAGCCTCTCCGCCAGGACCGGACGGTCGAAGTGCGCCTCTACGTAGCGGCGCCCATTCGCTCCCATCGTCCTTCCCTCTTCAGGATCATCCGCCAGCCGGCAGATCGCTTCCGACAGAGCCGCCGCATCTCCCGGCGGTACGAAGACCCCGCCCTGCGCCTGTTCTACCACCTCCCGGATGACACCATCGATCGCCAGGATCACCGGCCGGCCAGCCGCCATATAATCGAACACCTTGTTCGGATACACTGTGCCATACAGTGGGATTGGCTTCAAGATCGCCAGGCAGGCATCTGCTGCCGCCAACGCCTCGGCCATCTCCGCCTTGGGCAAGGGCGGGATGAAATGTACGTTTGCCAACCCCATCGCTGCGGCATCCTCCATCAGCCTGGGACGCTCTTTGCCATCTCCCACCAGCGCCACGGCAATCTCTGAGCGGTCGCTCAGACGCTGTGCAGCCTGCAACACCACTCCCAGGTCGTTCGACATGCCATGCGCTCCCGCGTACAAAACCAGGAACCTGCCCTCCAGCCCGTGCGCCCGGCGAAAATCCATCCCGCTGGCATCAGGGTCGAACATGCCTGCGTCCGCGCCGTTGGGCACCAGTTCCACCCGCCGTGCCCCGCGCTGGCGCACGTGATCGATGAAGCCCGGCGAATTGACCATCACCCGGCCTGCGCGGCGATACAGGAAACGTTCCAGCCACTCCGAGAGCCGGATCAACAGGCGGTTCCGCAATACCCCTACCTGGATGGCAAACGCCGGCCACAGGTCGCGCACCTCAAAGAGGAAAGGTTTCCCCTTCAGACTCGCCAGCGCCCATGCCGTGACGCCCTGAAAAATGGGCGGCGAAGTGCCCCATACCAGGTCGACGTGCCGTACCCCCAACCCTATCCAGAACGAAGAAAGCATAAAGCTAAAAAAACTGAACACGCGGTGCACAAAACTGCGGTGCAGCGCCGAGTAGGTATAAGCTCGCAAAATCCTTACCCTGCCACCGCCATCCATTTCTTCCTCGGCATCCAGAGTCCCCTCTGTTTTCCCCGTCAGATAGCTGACCCGGCTGGCGATCACCGTAACCTGGTGGCCACGCCGCGCCAGGCAGCGCGCCAGCTCGTGATGCCGGGTGCCGCCCGCCTCATCCAACGCGACGAAAGCCTGGTGAATCAGCAAAATGTGCATAAGGTCTCGAGGGTCGTTTTGCTTATGTGGCGCCACAAAATGGCAAACTGCCGTTCAATGTGGGAAGGCCCACCGGCTGGTAAAAGATAGCGGCAAAACGCCGTGCAGATATACTCTCAAAGAAAGCGCTGCGATTTTATCACCATACGTGGCAGAACTCCAGCCCCAGGCAGGTGAAACCTGGCCTTCGCCGTAGATCAATTCACCTGCCCGGACGAGTTGTACCCAACGCTCCGCTGCGCCAGCCCGGCCGGCGGCAGCAATTTTCAACGAAATTAGACCTCCAGGGGATTGCACCTGGAGGATGCACACCTGCGCCAGATCGCTGTTTTGCGGCACCTCGATCTGCCAATCCCAATCCGGCAGCAGCCAATGCAGGCACGCCACATGCACCTGAGCCGCTGGGGCAGCCAGGGGAATCAGGTTATCTTCCACCAGCCATTCGCCGCCCTCATCCACTGTGACAGACCGGCGATGCCAGAGCCCCAGGCGGCGGTAACCGTTATGACGGGCAACCAGGCTTCGCCAGCTCCCCTCCGCCGCCCGCTCGCCGCTCACCACCTGCGCCTGCGCCCAGCGTAAGAACAGGAAACGCCCTGCCGGCGTCATCTGGTCCAGCCCATCCACCGTCACTGTGTTATGTACCGTACTGTGCGCCAGGGCGTTATCCCAGGGCGGAGCAGCGTTGTACAGATAAGTGCCGGCATCCTGGGCTATATTGAGCCCGCGCCACCACAGGTCCAGGTGTAACTGGTCGGCGTGCCCCGGGCGGCCATTGAAATGTGCCACACGCAAATAGGCCCACGAGTCGCCATCCGGCGCACGCAGTACGTGCGGGGTAGGGGATTGGGGCGCAGGCAAACGCCGGTCAGCGTGGATGGAATGAAGTGAAGCAGAAGGATGCTGAACGTCGCCTCGTTTTGCTGGCCGGGAAAGATTGGCCGCTTTACCGAATAGCCACAACCCGATCTCGTCCAGCCCACGCGTGGGAAAAGGGCGTTCGCCCAGAAAGGCAGCCCCGGCGGCTTGCAGCGCCGGGCGATAATCGTCGAAAGGGTGGGCAGTCAGCGGGAAAATATAAGCGCCATCGTTCGGCCCCAGGTTGGGTACACGCCCGTTTTCGGGGTCAATCAACGCCAGCAGCCAGGACGTTGCTGCTGCCAGGCATTGCCGGCTCTGCGCCGAAAACGCCATCCCCTCATGTTCAGCTAAATGAGCCATCCAGGTAGCAACCTGCAGCATCAGGCGGTGGTAGTTGGCGCTGTGCTGGCTGTAAGCGCCATCCGGGGCAATTTGCGCCTGGAGACCACGTTGGAACCAGCCCCAACCCAGTCTGCGCCAGCGCGACGCCTGGGGGTGTGCCGCCAGCGCGCAGCCAGCCGTAAACAGCCCGGCGGCTTCGGTCAGCAAGTGGTTATTGTTCTGGGCGCGCGCATAGAGCAAAGTCGCTGGAATACGCGCGGCATGAACCGCAATCGCCTGCGCCAACCTCAGTCTGCGCCCGGCAGTCGACTCGGCGGATGGCTCGAAGACCTGCAACGCAAAGGTAAAAGCAATCAGGCGCAGCGCCACTTCTTGCGCTGAGGTCCAGTGTAAACCCCGGTAAGGTGGATTGGCTTGCAGGAAAGCCTCGGCATATCGCCAGAACGCTGCTGCATAACGCTCCTCGCTGCTTAAGGAATAAGCCCGCCCTAACGTGTAAGCCCAGGTAAAACGCCCTGGCTCCCAGACCCATTTGATATCCTCTACGTTCTGCAGCGCCTCGGTCCGGGCCGTGGGGTTGCCTTCGTACGCAGTCCAGTGCGCTGGCTTTCCCCGCGTTTCCAATTGCAGTGGTACCGGCCGCCCGCCGAACAGGCGCACCTGCCCAATCGAAATCTCGTCCGCTTCAGCAAAGAGCTGTTCCTGTTCTTGCTTGCTATACAAATCGGCCAACTGCTGGCGTTCGGGCAGATTCCAAATCGCCCGAAGCATCTCTGTCCTGACAGGTTGCCGTGCCCGCGCTGCCTGGCGTTCACCGCTCATCCAGCGGAAATACCCGCTACGCAAGCCGATCTGGTAAAGTAGAAATAGCCCTGCCTGCCTGGGGCCAAGTTCGATCAATGCCTGCAGTGCCCTGGCCTGGCGGGACATTTCTGGGGGTTCAGGCTTGATGGCTGTTTGCATATCCTTGATGATAGCACAATTAGCAACAGGATTCTTTAATTTGACAAATCTTCATTCTGGCGCGAGAATATGAACGAACGTTCGTTCAAAATCCAGGCGGAGGCGTCCGCGGCGGCGCATCTTCGCCCAATGTCTCAGAATCGTGATATATTTATGAAAACTGAAACGAAACGACCCGCGAATCGTAAGCACATAATAGATAGCAACTCTGTATCTGGAAGGAATTCGAATATGAAAAAGATCATATGGCTTCTCCCCTTACTTGCCCTCCTGTTGATTGCGGGGTCTGAAGAACCAACTGATCTGATCCGGCTCACAGTCGTCAACAAATCAGAGCGAGAAGCGAACATTCAGCTCCAGGCAATCCCCAAGGTATGCTGTAACAAAGCCGATGTTGTGCAAGGTGAATTCTATTATCTGACAGTTCCCAAAGGGGACAAGTTCCATCCGGTTACCAAAACTTTCACCATTGCCAAAGATACCTACCGTATGTACGTTTACTATAAGCAAACCTATGATCCGGTATATGGTTTCAAGTGCGACCCTACAGTGCCGAACACATTGATGGCTGGCCGCAATATGCGGCTGACTCTGTTACCTTGCGGTGAGCTGCCCACGCGTTGTGCCATTGGCGAGCCAAGCATGTGGAAATATATACCCTATCCCGTGAAGGAGTATTCTGTTTTCTTTAAGGAATACTGGCTGAATCGCCTGATCTATTGATCGTCGTCCTTCGCACAAAACAAAGCTCGAAGCAGCGAACCGGCTGCTTCGGGCTTTGTTTTACAAAAGCTTGATCGGTGAACATCCCGGCAAAACCTGACCCAACACCCGGTAGAACACTGTGACCGGGTATCTCCAGTTCGCTCGATCAGAGAGAACGTCACTCGGATCGTTCTGGATCTCCGGAAAGAAAACGACCCATTACATCGATAATCTTGCCCATCAAACGGATCGAACCGGACGGATCGCCCGGAATTTCCAGGCTATGATTGGCCTGCTCGAGGATCAACGCCTGAGCATGATTTGCATCCTGGATCATGTTTAAGGCCACCGGATCATAGGTGGCATCTCCGCCTCCCGCGACGAACAACGCCGGGCCGCTGCACTGCATTGCAGATTGCACCAACCAGGGCTGGCGCAGCAACGGCGTCAACCAGATTGTCGTGGCGCTGGCATAACTCGCCTGGGTTACCAGGTAAGCCAGCCCCAATGTGCCGATCGATTTACCGATCAACACCAGGCGAGAGTAAGCCCGTTGCGCCCAACCGGCCTTGATCGCTTCCCGGGCCTCCTGGCCTAGCTGCGCCACCTGTTCCAGGCGCGAACGAGATTGGAATGCAGGAGCTGTATAGTCAGCATGAAGCTGCAAAACATCCGCGCCTCGCTCCATCAACAAACGCGTCGGATAATATAACAGCGGCATGTCACAGGTGTAGTTCAATCCTGGCAAAATCACCGCCAGCTCATTCGCAGCTCCAGCCTGCCGGAAGAAACGGTTCGGCACAGGCTCGCCCCTTTGACCGGCAATAACCAGATTACCAATCTCAATTTCAGCCATCGTTCCTCCTGGGGGCTGTTCCAGGCAACCTGGGGCAGTACTCCATTTCGCAAAATTGCGGGAAAATTGCCTCGCTGTGTAAGGGATATTCGCAATGAATCAACCAGCCGCAGGTACCGGGCCTTGGATGACAACGGTTCTTTTGCTGCGCAACGCATCCACCGCAGCAAAAGCTGCGCGAGTCACACCGAACAACTGTTCATAGGGGATCGGCGGCGGGCCACCCGCCTGGATGGCAGCCGCAAATACTCGCCACTCAGAGCGGTGGCCTTTATCCTGGCGCAGCCGTGAGTGAAAACTCTGGCGGCGCCCACCCGTAACCAGTTCCAGCGAACGATAATCGTCCAGCACGGCCACGCGCCCGCCGCTGAAAACTTCGACCCGTTCCTTAGGAAAGGCCTTGTCGCCATTGGCGAGATAGCTGACTGTGCCCAACGAACCATCTGGAAAAGTGAAAGTCATTACCAGGTTATCTTCACGATAGCGACCGCCATCCGGCAATCCCAGCGCAGCAACTTGAACCGGCGGCGCGCCGACGAGGAAGGTCAAGAAATCGATGAAGTGACAACCCTCGCCCACGATTCGCCCGCCGCCCTGCGCCAGGTCGTGGGTCCAATGGCTGAGCGGGATATACCCGGCATTCACCCGGTAATGCGCCGCCAACGGCTCCTGGCGCCGGTCCAAAAAGGCCTTCATGCGCACCGCTAACGGTGCAAAACGGCGATTGAAGCCGACCATCAGCAGCGGCGCTTTTTGTCCTGCCTCGCCCAGCTTCTTTTCGATCTCGTCTGCTTCTTCAGGCAGCAGCGCCAGTGGCTTCTCGCAAAATACGTGCTTGCCTGCTGCCAGCCCGGCCAGCACCTGGCGGACGTGCAGGTTGTGCCGCGTCAGGATTGCCAGGGCTTCTACCCGCGGATCCTGCAAAATGCGTTCCACCTCACCGGTCGCGTAATCGAAACCAAAGCGGCGGGCGGCGTGCTCGGCGCTCATCCCGGAAGCCGAAACGATCCCCACCAGGCGCACTTCCGGGTTGCTCTTCAAAGCCGGCAGCATCACTGCGGTGGCAAAATTTCCTGCCCCCAGCATCCCCACTCCCACCGGCCCGGCAGAGCGTTGTGGAACCGGCTGAAAAGAAGGTTCTCCAGACGCCGGCTGCCTGGCGCTTGATCCCTCATACCCGACTTCTGGCACATCCCTTTCAGGGTAAGTCAGCAACACCCCCAAAAACGGCTCCTTCTGCTTGCCGGTAATCAACTCATACGCCTGCGACGCCTGTTCGATCGGGAAACGATGCGTGATCAACGGGTGAACGTCCATGCGCCCGCAGGCCAACAAATCGACGATTGCCTCCAGGTTACGGCCCTCGCTCCAGCGCACATAACCGATCGGGTAATCATGGCCGCCTTCTTCGTAGGCCGGATCATATCTTCCCGGGCCATATGAGCGCGAATTCAAAAAGGTCAGTTCTTTCTCGTAATAAATCTTGCGCGGAATTTGCAGGCCCACCGCGCCGACTGCCACCACCCTGGCGCGATCACGAGCGATGACGCCGGCCAGCTCCACCGGCGCTGAGGAGGTGCTATCCGCACAGATCAACACCGTATCGCAGCCGCGCCCGTGCGAGAAACTCCCTGCCGCTTCCTGCGCCTGGTCCAACACCACTGCCTGGGCGCCCAGCTTGCGGGCCAATGCCACCCGCTCGGGCAGCAAATCCACTCCGAACACATTGCAACCGGCCGCCTGGGCAATCTCCACAGCCAACAACCCTAACAATCCAAGCCCAATCACCGCCACTCGCTCGCCTAACTGCACCCCGCTCAATCGGAAACCGTGCAGAGCAATTGCCCCCAGAGTGGTGAAGGCCCCCGCTTCGAAATCGACTTGATCGGGCAAAGCCGCCAACAAATTACGCGGCACACACACATACTCGGCGTGCACGGCGTACCCGCCCCCCGCGCATGCCACCCGCTGTCCAACATGAAAGCCCTGCACGCCTTCGCCTAACGCCGCGATCACGCCGGCTGAAGAATATCCCAGCGGCATCGGCTGGTCCAGGCGGCTAAAAGTCGCCTCCAGGGTAGTCAACAGGCCCTCACGGCGCGCCTTATCCAACACCTGGCGTACCAGGTCCGGCCGCGAGCGCGCCTTGCCAATCAGCGACTTCTCGGCAAATTCCACCACCATCCGCTCGGTGCCCGCCGAAACCAGCGAGGCTGCGTTGCAAACCGACACCTCACCTGCTTGCGGAACAGGCACCGGAACTTCGTGAATATCCGTTTCTCCACTGCGCATATTTTGCAAAAGTTGTTTCATGCGCGCCATTATAGCGCAGATTTATGAACCATGTTATAATAAGCCGCTTTAACATAACGTTAACCATTTGTTGCTGCCATCTACTGGAGGCCGTCGTGACCGATACGCGCGTCCAAAAATTCGCTCAACTGTTGGTCGATTACTCCGTCCAGGTCAAACCCGGCGACCGCGTCGCCATCACCGCCACTACCGAAGCGCTGTCTATCGTTCGTGCGCTATTCGGGCAGATCCTGGAACGCGGCGGATACCCTCACGTCCTGCTGGATATCCCCGACCAAGACGAGCTCTTGTTCGCCCACGCTCACGATGAACAACTCGACTTCGTCCCTGCCTTCCACAAGCTCGCCTTCGAGCAGTTCGAAGTGCTGATCAAAATTCGCAGCGAAGCCAATACCCGCGCCCTGACCCAGGTCCATCCCGAACGGCTTTCTCGCCGCTACAAAAGCCTGTCTACCCTGTTAGCTGCGCAAATGCAGCGCGGCGCCACCGGCGCGCTGCGCTGGATGAGCACCCAGTTCCCCACCCAGGCCTACGCCATGGAAGCCGAGATGGGTTTCGACGCCTACCAGGACTTCTTTTTCCGCACCTGCCACATCGATTCACAAACCACCGACCCCGTAGCCATCTGGCGCAAGATCCATGCCCAACAGCAACAATATATCGACCGCATCGAAGGGCACGACCTGGTCGAGCTGCGCGGCCCCAACGTAGACCTGCGCCTCTCGATTAAAAATCGCAAGTTCGTCAATGCCAGCGGCCAGCACAACTTACCGGATGGCGAAATCTACACCGGCCCGGTAGAAAATTCCGTCAACGGTTGGGTGCGGTTCACTTATCCTGCTGTCTACCAGGGACAAATTGTGTCCGGGGTTGAGCTGACTTTCGAGGATGGCAAGGTGATCAAAGCAACCGCAGAGAAGAATCAGGATCTTCTCCTGCGCAACCTGGATAGCGACCCCGGCGCCCGCTACGTAGGTGAGTTTGCCATTGGCACCAATTACCAGGTCGATCAGTTTACCCGGAATATCCTGTTGGATGAAAAAATCGGCGGCAGCTTCCACATGGCGCTTGGCGCGGGCTATCCCGAGACGGGCAGCCACAACAAAAGCGCTATTCACTGGGACATGATTTGCGATCTACGCCAGGATTCAGAGATCCGGCTCGACAACGAAGTAGTTTATTGCAACGGTCAGTTTATAATCTAACCCATTCTACAACTCGCAAAATCGTCATTTTCGCCAGTTATATTCCGAAGTGACTACAGCCACCGGGTAGCAAGGCGTGCCTGTTCTTCTTCCTGAGCCAGTTTGGGCTGGTTCGCTTCTATCGCCCGCCGGCTTTCGCCCCCAGATACTCGAATATGTTGGACAACTCCACGTGGTCACGCCAGCCTTCATCAACAGAACGCACTTCCGCTATATATCGGCGTACGTCTGGGCGATCAACGAGACCAGCGATATGTAGTGACGATTACCTGGAGATAGATAGGTTATTCATCGATTATCCAGACAGGTTGATAGCAGTGACATGAGCAAACGGACCAAACCTGTAAAGAATAATTCAGGCAGCCAGAACAATCTGAGGGGGATGATCTATTGAACAGCCTTCCAGCCAGGCCGAAGCTCCAATGTTCTCCAAAATCCGAATACCTTGATGCCACAGTTCTGCACCTCGTTTGCCTTTAAGCAAAGCGCCTAAAGAGAGCAGACTGCCAACCTGATCCAATGGACGGTGAAGCTGTTCTGCCAGTGCAAGCGCCTGGAGGAGCAACTTCTCTTTGACCAGAGGCAAGGCATACTCAGCCTGGCAGCGCCATACAAGGATTTTTATGGGCCTCAAGTTATGCTCATCGGCAATTTGCAAAGCTTCTTCAACCATTTGCTTTGCTTCATCGAACAACTCCAATCGATGGTAAATCCAGCTCAAATAAATGTCAGCATTAGCCAAGCTATCTGGCATAAAAGAGTCTCGGCAGAACACCCGATCAGTCTCCAACAACTCCCGCGCTGCTTGAAAGTCACCACGATGATAAAAAACTATACCTAGCAGTTTGTCGGAGAAGTAGGAAAAAGTGCGGTAAACTGGAGAGATGCC
>CAZQQJ010000059.1:0-42837 GCA_964595435.1 uncultured Anaerolinea sp.
TATTCGCCTTGCTTGAAGATGTTCATCACTGGGAATGAGGGACACTACCGATTATTTCCACCTGGATTAAATTGAAAATGAGGTACCATGATCGATCCCCCCTATCCCGAACTCGATGATCTGCTCACCATGATGGGTGAAGCCGGGCGTCACCTGGCTGAAATCGAAGCCAGCGAAGGTGCAGCAGGCAACGTCTCCATTTGCCTGCGCTGGCCAATAGAGCCGCGTTCTCGTTTCCCGATGATAGCTGATATAGAACTGCCCTTGCAAGTTCCCGAACTGGCAGGGGCAACTTTCCTGGTCAGCGGTTCCGGACGCCGTTTGCGCGAGATCATCGATGAGCCGACTGCAAGCATCGCCTGCATTGTAGTACACGAGGGCGGGCGCACTGGTAAACTTTACACATCCTACCACCGCCGTTTTGAGCGCGTCACCAGTGAGTTCAATTCGCACCTTGCCGTGCATCATGACCAGATTTGCGCCACAAACACAAACTTTCATGCCGTTATCCACGCCCAGCCGGTGCATCTGACTTATCTGAGCCATGTTCCTCTCTACCAGAACGAGCAATACCTGAACGCACACCTTCTGCGCTGGCAGCCAGAAACCATTATCAATCTGCCCGAAGGTATCGGATTTATTCCCTTCCGTGTTCCAGGTTCACCCGAGTTGATGGCAGGCAATGTTGAGGCGCTACGCAAACATCGCATCGTTATCTGGGCCAAGCATGGTGTGATGGCACGTTCGGATGTTTCCATAAAGCGCGCTGCCGACCGCGTGGAATACGCCGAAACCGCCGCGAAATACGAATACATCAATCTTTCCACAGGAGAGATGGCCGAAGGCTTGAGTACAGACGAAATCCGTGCTATTTGTGCAACCTTCAATATCAAGCAGAATATTTTCTGAGAGTATCACTGCAAAGCACACAGAACGCACAGCGTTTTATTGTTTTTTCACCGCCAGCCATGTATACTTTGTGGTAAAAGAACAGGAGCCAACATGCCAACTGAAACCCAGCTTCGATCCGCGTATAGCCTTGCCAAAGAACATTATGGCACCTTCGGCGTGGATACTGACAACGCGCTTGCCGTACTTGAAAAAATTGCCATTTCGCTTCACTGCTGGCAGGGCGACGACGTGGGCGGCTTCGAGTCCCCTGGCGGCGAGCTGGGCGGCGGACTGGCCGCTACCGGCAACTACCCCGGCAAAGCGCGCACGGCCGACGAGTTACGCAAGGATCTCGACCTGGCTTACAGTCTGATCCCCGGCACGCACCGCCTGAATCTGCACGCCATCTACGCCGAGACCGGTGGGGAACACGTCGAGCGTGACGCGCTACAACCCGAACACTTCACTGCCTGGTTGGATTGGGCCAAAACCAACCGACATGGCCTGGATTTCAACCCCACCTGCTTTTCCCATCCGATGGCCGAGAGCGGTTTTACCCTATCCAGCTACGACGAAGGCGTGCGCAAGTTCTGGGTGGCGCACTGCATCGCCTGCCGGGAGATCGGCGCTCGTTTCGGCCAACAGCTTGGCACGCCGTGCGTCACCAACATCTGGATCCCGGACGGCTACAAAGATTCACCTGTCGACCGCGCCACGCCCCGCCTGCTGCTCAAGCAGTCGCTCGATGAAATTTTCGCCGAAAAGATCGACCCACGCTTCAACCTCGATTCGGTCGAGCCTAAGCTATTCGGCATCGGTTCCGAAAGCTACGTTACCGGCTCGATGGAGTTCTACCTGGGATATGCCATCACCCGGCGCATTCTGCTCTGCCTGGATTCGGGCCACTTCCATCCCACCGAAACCATCGCCGATAAATTGTCATCCACGCTCACTTACCTGGATGAAATCTTGCTGCACGTCAGCCGCGGAGTCCGTTGGGACAGCGACCACGTGGTCACCTTCTCGGACGATCTGCAAGCCATCGCCCAGGAACTGGTGCGCGGCGAATATCTGAAGCGGGTACATATCGGCCTGGATTACTTCGATGCCAGTATCAATCGCATCGCCGCCTGGGTCATTGGCTCGCGCAACACCCTGCGCGCCCTGCTTCTGGCCCTGCTGGAACCCATCGACACGCTGCGTTCTCTAGAAAAATCTGGTGACTATACGCGGCGCCTGGCCTTGTTGGAAGAACTGAAAGGCCTGCCCTTCGGCCCGGTCTGGGATTATTATTGCCTGAGTAAGGGCGTTCCGGTTGGTGTACACTTCATGGACGCCGTCAAAGCCTACGAAACCCACGTCCTTTCCAGGCGTTGACCTGTTCGTCTAACTCAGGCGCTCTCCATATACCTAAGCACCTGATTACACATTGACCCACTACTTATCAACCAATCACTTACTACGGAGGTATCACAACAATCACTATGGAAGGTTGGACCGGCAAAATACTGGAAATTGATTTGACCAGTGGCGCAATCCGCACCCTGCCACTGGATATGGAAATAGCCCGCCTGTTTCTCGGCGGGCGCGGGCTGGGCGCTCGCCTCCTGTGGGATACTGTCGGACCCGGGGTCGACCCACTTTCCCCTGAAAATGTGCTCATCTTCACCGCCGGGCCGCTCACTGCCACTGGCTACCAGACCAGCAACCGCTTCTCGGTCAGCACAAAAAGCCCGCAAACGGGGACCATCCTGGACGCCAACTCCGGCGGTTATTGGGGCATGCAGTTCAAAAAAGCCGGCTATGACGCTTTGATCGTGCACGGTCGAGCCGAAAAACCCGTGTATATCGAAATCAAATCCGATAGCGTTGCACTGCACGACGCCGGGCATTTGTGGGGTATGCGTGTAAGCCAGGTGACCAAGACCCTCGGCCAGAACGATAACCGCCGCAACGTGCTATGCATCGGCCCGGGCGGCGAAAACCTGGTGCTCTTTGCCGCCATCATGAACGATGGCCAGCGTTCGCTGGCGCGCGGCGGGCCGGGAGCAGTAATGGGCAGCAAGAATCTGAAGGCCATCGTAGTCGAAGGGAAGTATCGTCCGGAAATCGTCGACCAGGATCGCTTCAAATTCATGCTCTATGAGAGCCGCAAGCTACTGCGCGCCAGCCCGCTCACCAGCCAGGCGCTGCCAGAGTTTGGTACAGCGGT
Organism: uncultured Anaerolinea sp.; assembly: GCA_964595435.1. Taxonomy (GTDB): domain Bacteria; phylum Chloroflexota; class Anaerolineae; order Anaerolineales; family UBA4823; genus RBG-16-57-11. Next base: position 3,104 of record CAZQQJ010000059.1, read on the forward strand.
GGTGATGAACATCGTCAACACGGTCGGCGCCCTGCCAACGCGCAACTTCCAGGAGTCGCAGTTCGAAGGCGCAGAGAACATCTCGGGCGAGGCGCTTGCCGATAACTACCTGGTAAAAAACGCCGCCTGCTGGGCCTGCCCAATCGGTTGCACGCGCATCAGCAAGACGGATAAAGTGGAGGGCGAAGGGCCCGAATACGAAACTACCTGGGCCTTCGGCGCATCCTGCGGTATCGACGACCTGGCCGCTATCATCGAAGCCAACGCCATCTGCAACGACCTGGGCATCGATACAATCTCCGCCGGCGCCACCATCGCCTGCGCCATGGAACTGGCTGAGCGCGGCCTGATCGATTCTGAGCTGCGCTTCGGGCGCGCCGACTTGCTTGCCCCCACCCTGGAAGCCATCGGCGCCCGCCGGGAGCTTGGCGACCAACTGGCTGAAGGCAGCCTGCGCCTGGCGACTCGCTACGGGCATCCTGAGCTTTCGATGAGCGTCAAGGGTCTGGAAATGCCGGCTTATGACCCGCGCGGCATGCAGGGTCAGGGCCTGCTCTACGCTACCTCCAACCGCGGTGCCTGCCACATGCGCGGCAACATGCTCGGCCTGGAAGTGCTCGGCCTGCCCAAGCTGATCGACCGCTTCCAGGTGCAGGGCAAATCCAGCTTCGTCATCCTGCACCAGAACTCGTCGGCGGCCATTGACTCGCTGGTGATCTGCAAATTCACCAACATGGGCGTAAGCGAAGAATACTTTGCCCGCACGCTGACTGCCGTCACCGGCGTACCGTATGCTACCGGTGACCTGATCCGCGTCGGCGAGCGCGTCTGGAACCTGGAACGCCTCTACAACCTGCGCGAGGGGTTCAGTAAAACGGATGACACTTTGCCGCCGCGCCTGCTTAATGAGCCGGTGGCCTCTGGCCCAAGCAAAGGTTGGGTCAATAAGTTGGAGCCGATGCTCAAAGAATATTATCGGGGACGGGGCTGGGATGAAAATGGCATCCCAAAACCGAAAAAGCTGGCCGAATTAGGATTGAGCCAATTGGAGTTGGTAGCATGATTGACGAACGAATTTACGAGCAATTTCGCGAGGTCGGGCGCGACCTGTACACTGCCAACATGATCTCATCTCATGGTGGCAATCTGAGCATGCGCCTGGGTGACCGCATTATCATCAAACGACGCGGCGCCCAACTGGGCCGGCTGAAACCCCACGACCTGATCGAGACCGGCCTGGAGAGGAACGACAGCGGCGTAGCCCTGGCATCCTCTGAGCTGATCGTTCACCGCGCCATTTACAAGAACACGCCTGCCCTGGCCGTGGTGCATTGCCACCCGCGTACGGCCATCGCCTTCTCGCTGTCGCGTGAAGAAATCGTGCCGATCGACAACGAGGCATCTTACCTGCTGAAAAAAGTGCCGGTGATCTGGGAAGAGTTCGCCTCGGGCACCCCGGAAATGGCCAAAAACGTCGCCACCACCCTGCAGTCCTACAAAATCATCATGCTGCGCGGCCACGGCAGCTTTGCCATTGGCCAAACCCTGGACGAGGCCTTCCACTGGTCTTCGACTCTGGAAGAGTCCTGCCAGATCGCCTTGTATGCCAAAATCATCAACGAACCTTTCATCGAGTATCGCAAGATGAGCGAGGCGTACAATAAATGGTAGGTTACGCTGGCGACCCGTAATTTGCCAATCAGTGCGCAGAGAAGGATCTTCCAATAAAACATGCGGCCCGCGTTGTGGACCGCATGTTTTATTTACGGAGTCCAGTTCATCAGCGCTGCTGCCACCCAGGTAGGCGGCGGCGAATGGTACAGATCAGCCGCATCCGAATAAGTCAGATCGACGATCCGCCCAGTCATCGGACCGCGCAAATAGCGGAACACCTGCCCGGCGTCACGCGCATCACTCTTCGCCCGCACACAGTGCTGGTTATAGCCCCAGTAATCCCCGTACCCCAGGATATCCATACCTTCTTCGATCGTGCGCCGCGCCAATTCCAGCCCGCCCTGTTCCGGGAAAAAAGAATTTTCCGGTGAATCGCCGTAGCCAATCCCATGATGGAAGGCATCTGCCGTAGAAACGATCACGGCGTTTTCCGCCAGTCGGGCCACTTCATCGATACCAGGCAATCTCTCAGGGTGTCCGCCTGCCAGGTAGGGATAGCGCTCGATCACCTGCGGGCCGCGCACCCTACGCCGCTCCGTCTCTGCCTGCCACAGATGGCGAAAGCTCATCAACACATGATCGCTCTGCCATTCCTGGCGACCAGGCAGACCCGGACCTTGGATGCCCCAACAAGCGAACTGCGCCGGGTCATCCCCGGCTGCCACCCGCCGGCGGGCATGTTCCATTTCGTCAGTAAATGAATGCAATACACGGACCACCAACACCCGTTCCGCGCCGCTGTCCAGGCAGGCATGTATCACTGCGGCAATCTGATGGCCACAGTCGGCCACACCAACGTGTGGGAAAACCAGTACGCCACCGGCATCAAGCACCGGCGTCAGGTTCCACTCGTGGCCTCGCTCCAATAATTCCAGGGTCCCCTCCTCGCCCAGGGCTTCATGTTCGGCGTGATATAGCGCCAGAATCTCTTGATGTAATTGATCGAGTTCGTTATCCATCTGCCAACACTCCTGATCTGTGGTGTGCAACCGGTCGAGACAACCTATCGTCGTGTATAATACCGCAAGTCGCCGCAATCTGCGAATACGTCTTATCGACTACAAGGAGAATGGCTATGGCTTCAGGCACTCACACCCAGGCATCCCATCCACTTTGGTGGAACATGATTCTCCTGCATGACCACTGAAGGGCAAGGCTTGCTGGTGCTGGCCAGATTAACAGCCCAGGCAATCGCTACATAACTGCTGAAACCCAGGCAGTAAACGAGAAGTGATTCTCGGTAATGGCACAACACTTGAGGCCCATTAAGATTTAACCCCTATTTTAAGTTTTCACAGGAGAATAAAACCATGTCGTACACGTATGCTATACTCGGAGCCGGCCGGCAAGGCACCGCCGCAGCCTATAACCTGGCTCGTTGGGGAGATGGAAGTCGCCTGATCATGGCCGACCGGGATGCCATGGCCGCACAGCGCGCCGCACGGCGTTTGAACGATTTACTGGGCAAACCGGTTGCAGAATCAGCTACCGTCGATGTGACCAATCTGAATTCGGTCGTCGATTTGCTCAAAGGTGTGGATGGCTTTTTGAGCGGCGTGCCTTACTATTACAATCTGGGGTTGACCCAGGCCGCCATCCAGGCCAAAGCGCACATGGTCGACCTGGGCGGCAACACGGATATCGTCCGCCAACAGCACGGCTTTGATGCACAGGCGCGTGAGGCGGGCATCACCATCGTGCCCGATTGCGGCCAGGTGCCCGGTGTGGGCACCACCCTGATTGTCTACGCCACAGGAATGCTCGACAAAGCTGTAGATGTGTATATGTGGGACGGCGGCATCCCTCAAAACCCCCGGCCCCCCTTCAACTATCTGCTCACCTTCCACGTCGCCGGCCTGACCAACGAATATGCTGAGCCAGGCATCTTCCTGCGGGGTGGCAAGATCACCGAAGTCGAGCCAATGACCGAAGTCGAAACGGTTCATTTTCCTGAACCGATTGGCGACCTGGAGGCATTTGTCACCGGGGGCGGCACCAGCACCATGCCCTGGACCTTCGAAGGCCGCCTGCGCACACTACAAAACCTGACCCTGCGCTATCCAGGCCACTTCAATCAACTGCGCGCCTTTTGGGACCTCGGCCTATGGGATCTGAATCCCATCCAGGTCGGCGACGTCCATGTTGCGCCGCGCGATGTATTCCACGCTCTCTATGAGCCAAAGGTCGTTTATCCCGAAGATAAGGACCTGGTGATCGTACGCGTCAAAGCCCTGGGCGAAAAAGACGGCGCCCCCGCCGAGGCGCTCGTCGAGTTGATCGACTACTACGATGAACAGACCGGCTTTACTGCCATGGAGCGATCCACCGGCTGGACCGCGGCCATCGTACTGGCCATGGCCGCCCGCCGCCAGCTCCCACTGGGCGCAGGCGGCGTGGAAAACTTCGTGCCGGCGGTTCCCTATGTCGAGGAAATGCGCCGCCAGGGCTTCAGCGTGACCACGCAACTCTCGATGGCTGGTGGCCGCCAGCATCCATAGTTTTCTCCGAGGTGTGTTCGCTGTTATCCACCGGACACACCCCGAGGCACCCAGGCTACATTTGCATCTGCCGCTCTACCGGTCCAGAGCGGCAGATGCTCGATGGACAACATCTTTGACTGCCGGGCTATGCTGGATTGCCAGCGCCTGGCAGTCTTTATTCCCTATGAAACCTGCATCACCATTGGACGCGGTCAATCCAGGCGACAATCTCCCGGTTTTGGATTACAATACAACGGTACAAGCAGATCACCTGATCGCTCAGGGTATTGACAGATCGATCATTGCATAACATCAAGCTGCCCGCCTGCTGCAGGCTGCGTAAAACCGGTGATCGCAAGAGTTGATGACTCAATCCTTGAGCGTCTGAGTGCCTGATCATTCAATCAGAGAGGAGAAAAAGGTTATGGCACGCTATCGTATCCCGTTAATTGTCATTGGGCTGGTGTTCTCAGTCGTGGCCTGTTCCATCCTGCCCACCGGGCTGATACCGCAGCTCAGCAGCGAAACTCAGCCAGCGACTGCGCAACCGCCTTCGCAAACCACCATTTTCCCCACCCAGCCGCCGCCCGCGCAGGCCAATGCGACGGAAGCACCAACCACACAGCCTATCGAACCCCAGCCGGTTCCCACTCAAGCACCCATTTTGCCACAGCCCGGTGCACAGCCCCAACCGCAACCCGCCGCGCAAACCCAGGGCGCCGAGCGGATCAAATTCCCAGCCGGCGACAGCAGCGGCATGGGCAGCGGCAGACTGCCAGCCAATGGTATCAAACAATTGGTGATTGGAGGAACGGCAGGACAAACGCTGAGTGTGCAACTGTTGGTGGTCAGCGGGCAACCCGCGCTGGCAGTGTGGGGTGCGGATGGCACAGTGCTGATCTCCGATCACGCCGGCGCAACCGAGTGGAGCGGCGCGCTTCCTTCCACCCAGGATTATTACATCGGCATCAGCAACCAGGGCAGCGGCGCAACGTCCTATACCATTCAGGTCAGCCTGCCGGGAGCCAGCCGGCCTGAGCAGCCTGCTGTGCCTGTGACAGTACCACCGGCAACGGGGGGTATCCCATTCGCTCCGTTCAACTCCACCACAACGGTGTATGGAAAAGCATCCTTCGGCCCCTCCAATACGTATGTGGTCAAAGGAACAGCTGGCCAGACACTATCGGTATCATTGAATTGCCTGCGGGGGCAGGCAACCCTGAATATTACCAGCAACAGCACGACTATATTTAGCGAAAACGGTAATGCGCCCAAATGGTCTGGCCAATTACCTGCCAGCAACGATTACATCATCGAGGTCACGCGCGTTGGGGCCGCCACCAACGACGAGCTTCCTTACACACTGAAGGTAAGCCTTCAATTTGTAGGGAAATAGCTACACTCTTCATGCTATCTTCGCCGCTGCCCGCAATACGGGCAGAAGTTACTGCCTGGGCGCAGCGGCTTGCCACACTTCGCGCAGTGCGCCTGGGCTGCTTCCGCTCCCGGCCTGCTGCGCGAGCGGTTTAAATATAGGGTCACTGCTAACAAGCCGAAACCACCCAGACCTATCGCGCCTGCCAGCGCCATACATGCCAACCCCAACCCTGCTACAACCCACCTCGACTGGCTGGGCCTGGCAGGTTCCTTCACAGCGATTGGCTGCCGCGTTTGGGTTGGTGTGACCTGCCGCACACGGATCGCGGTTGGCTCGACCTGCGGCGTTTCCTCTGGCTCGGGTATATCGAAAACCTCATCAGGATTCCCAAGCCATAAACGCCCATAACCATACTCGTCATCGAGGCCATTTGGGCCCAAATCCACAACCCGCTTTTGCAGCACCATTCTCACCTGCTCCTGGGTCAAGTAAGGGAATGCTTCCCAAACCAGCGCAGCCGCCCCGGCCACGTGAGGCGCTGCTGCAGAAGTGCCGTTGAAAGGATTCTCACTGACCGCAATGCTCACGACACTGGGAGCAGCAATATCCGGCTTGATCCGCCCATCCAGCGTTGGCCCGCGCCCGCTATATCCTTCTAACTCATCGGTTTCCCAATATACTGCTCCCACCCCCATCACGTTTGCCGAATCTGCGGGCAGTGTGACGCTGGATTCCGGCATCAAATATTCAATGTCCCCATTCTTAACGAAGAAATTAAATTTCCCTGGTCGGGTGATCTTTTTGGCGTAGAACGCAATTGTATATGGCCCCTCATCCGTAAATTCGTAGCCAATCAGTTCGTAAGCGCCGTCGTCGGGGCTATCCTGGATGTTCTCAGAACTGGCGAGGACATTTCCATCTGCATCCATTACATACAGGTCGTAATCCTGATCCCCATCTTCCCAGGCATCCCAATTGAGAGCCAGTGTCACCGTGCCCTTCGGGTAGAGCTCCATCAGTTCATCGCCTGGGGCAAATTCGTGATAACCATCATCGTCATCATCGACAAACGTCCCCATGTAATGCCCATCTCCGAAATTGCCTGCCGCTATCACCCATAAAATACCTTCCTGCGACAGTTTATCGAAGAATTGATCCAGGTCACTGTTGCCGTCCATGGACCCGGCAAACCAGGTCTTTGACATCGAAACCAACCGCACCCCCTGGCTCTTCAACCAGTCTGCGGCTAACATCGTCTCTGTCTGCGAATTAGCCGCTGCCAGGTACAGTTCTGCCCCTGGGGCAAGATCATGGATGATCTCCGCGCAAGCCGTGCCGTGTACCACATCCGTCTGGTCTATTTGATCCATCCCATCGACAAAAGACCTGGCCATCACCTGATCGGGCAATTCCGAACCCAGAAACTCTGTATATCTCCCAAATCCAGAGTCGATAATCCCTACTTTCACCCCTTTGCCGCTCCAGCCTGCGGCATGCCAGGCATCTGCCCCAATGGTCGCCAGTGCTTCTGTCTCGACAAGACCTTGTGAATCTTGCGCTCCCGGGGCAGGCAAACGCAGGTGAATCACATGTTCCAATCCCGTAATCTGCGCCAGCCAGGCATCTGGTTCACCCGCCTCCGCCGCCTGTACAATCAGACCCCACGGCACGGCGATGTCCATCCACCGCCCGCTCATGGCCGTTACCCGCACTCCACGTACCTGCAACTCATTTGCCAGATCGGAGGTAGCATCTGTATCCAATTCCAGCGTGAACACCAACTCATCCCGGCTATTGAGCATTCCCCGCTGGCGAGCTAAATCCAGGGCCGCAGCCTCTCCACCGTCTTGATAGGCGATCAAAAATGCTTTATAGATCGAATCCAGCGCCCCATCCTGCAAAATCCCTGCCAGTTCCGGATACTGCACCGCCAAGTCGTCGAGCGAGCGCGGCGGCTCGTCGATTTCTTGACCGGCGCCTCGCTCTAAACGCCCAAACAGATATACGCCTCCCAGTATTGAAAAAACCACCAACAGTGCAGAAAGTCCAGCCAGAAACCAAAATCTATGAGGCGAGGCCAACCACTCCATCCACCTCCGCCGACTTTTGCCAAGACGCTCATCAGGTAACCGCTCACCCATTTTCACCTGCCTGTTTGCCAATGATTATGATTTCAGGTCTTTTAATTCTATCAGCTTTTCCAGTTCGGTTGAAGGGCGCCCCTGCCCGGTCGAGGTACGTAATGGCCCGCCCGGTGAACCATCGATTTCATGGTATCATACGACACGCTAAGCCAGACCAGTTATTCGTATATTTCACAGTCATTAATGGTGCAATGCAAATACCGAAACATACACTCACATTTGGCTGGATCGTGCTGGTAGTACTTGTCCTGACGGCATGTGTTTCACCCACTGCCGTCTCCCCCACACCAACGCCAACAACAGCCACAATCCCTACTTCATCTCCATCCCCCTTGCCAACTCAAACTGCCCTGCCGCCCTACGATATACGCCTGGCATGGTTCTACAAACCGCCGGAGAATATCGAGCTGGCTCAGATCGCCCGTTTATTCAGTATTTTTATCCTTACCAAAGGAGATGAGCCCGAACGAGATCAATTGCTTGCGCTGGGCGCCAAGCACCCCATCCTGCAATATCTTCGCTTTGAGGTAATCCATGATCCCGGCGACTGCACTCGCCAGCCGTGGCGCAACCAGGTAGCTTATCAACCGGGTGATTTCTGCCGCATCAGCCAGGAACATCCCGACTGGTTTCTATTGGACAAGAACGGGCAACGGATCGTCAATCCTTACGGAAACGAAAATTTTGTTATGATGGATCCCGGCAGCCCCGGCTGGCGGGCCTTTTTCCTGGAACGGGCGCGTTCCAGCCAGGCAGATGCGGGTTGGGACGGGGTATTCCTGGATAACGTCGAAGTCACGCTGGCATTCCGTGAACAGCGCAACGAATTGCCAGCCGCTTACGCTGATGAGCCCAGCTACCAAAAAGCTGTGCAAGGATTCCTGGAATACTTATATACTCGATACTTTCAGCCCAACGGGAAACTGCTTTTTGCCAATCTGGTGGCGCGTAAGGATGAAGCCGATTGGGTTACCTACCTGTCCCACCTGGATGGGGCGATGCACGAGGGCTGGTCTATCGATTGGCCGGATGGCTATCGTTCAGTGCGTACCTGGGAAAAGCAAATGAACCTGGCCGAACAGACTCAAGCGTCGGGCAAATTCATCATCCTGGTCAGCCAGGGAAAACGCAAAGATGAAAAGTTACAACAATTTGCCTTTACCTCCTACCTTTTGATCAACCATGGTCGTGCTGCTTTTCGCTATGCGAACAGCCAATTCTATCGAGAAGCATGGACCTATGAAAATTACGCTCTGGAACTTGGAAGACCTCTCGGCCAACGGTATCTTGATGGTGACGTCTGGAAACGTGATTTTACCAACGGGAGTGTTATGGTAAACCCCAAAACCCACGAAGCGGAAATCGTCGTCAGGAAATAAATTTCTTTCGGAGGGTGTGCGCTGTCACGCACACCCTCCGAAAACTCAATCCATCGGATCACCCGCCCCTGCTATGGCGTGCACGGTTTCGGGCCCAACTGCTGGTAGCTACAACAAGCAGAATCAATACCGCCAAAGCGGCGGAAACGACCAACGCTGGCAAGATCCAGGCCGGACGGCTGGCAACCGGCAGAGTCAGGTCGAGGCTGGGCTGTACCACAGCCACACCTGGCACCTCGCCTGGCGCCGTCTCAGCCGGAAGTGATTTCAGGCGCGTATCGGTCGATATCACCTGGCGACCGTTAATTACTGCAAAGTTTCCTGCCAGGAGGGAACGTACTGGCGCATCCACCAGGGCTGAAGATGCCCAGGCGACTCCTTGCACATCGTTGCCGAGGGCAGCGATAACCACAAGATCAGGATTCCACGGGGAAGGCAGCATCTGCACATAACCGATCGGAGAATCGGATGGGACGCGGTACTTTACCTGCAAATTGTTCTCTGATGCGATATCGCCGCCTTCTCCGAAGGGCGCTGGCAAAGATGCATTGATCTCCTTCACAACAGGCATCTGGCTGGGGCGACCAATTACCAAAAAGTTATATTTTGCCCGTTCAGCCGCGGGTACATCATCGCCAAAAAAGGCAGCCAATGTGGTCAGAGGCCCATTGGTACGGTCTCCCAGGTACCTGGCTATTCGTAATGCTGTGCGCCAGGCCTTGGGATCATCGCGTTGGAGAACGAAAGCCGTGCTGCCCAGGGTGGGATGCAAGACAAATGGCAGCGGGTAAGCGCTTAGATCAAAACCCAATTCCGGGCTGGCCTGGGCCGGACTCAGTGGCAAGTGAAGCCGCGACTCAGGCCAGATGGTTAGCCATTGCCCGTTCAGTTCGGGGCCAATACAATTGTCGCGCAACACCAATGTGGCACGCACATCCAGGCGATTACGGCCAGGCACAACGACTGATGACGGAATAGTGATCTGCACCTGATTGATAGACTGAGCAGCAGTAGCATCACTGAAACGCGCGCTGCCAATCGGCTGGTCATTGAGTAACACCACTACTCCCGAGCGGTCGTAATCCAGCAAAGCCGAATGGCCATAAACCAGTTCCAGGTATGAATCCTGGGCAAGCGTCTGGCCTGGCGGGATATAAAAATTATAAGTTGCGGTATTGATGCCCAGACGCTCAAGAACTTGCCGGTCGTATCCCATGTCGGAAAATTTCTGATCCACGGGCAAGGAAACCGGAACCGGTTGCGGATCGACCTGTTCGATCAAAGCCAGGTTCGGGGCACTATTGGAGCGTAATATGCCTGTACTGACCGCCTGCGCAGCCTTGATCGTGCCAGCATCGTTGTTTCCAGATACCAACAGGACAGCTTTCGCTGGATTCCAGGGCGAGTTAACCATCTGGACCACACCATCATCCGGGTTGCTGCCTTGAAATTGGCTGCCACTGGCGGGCATGGGCAGGTTCAATTCATTCAACATGGGCAATGAAGCTGCATTTCCCACCAGGATCAAGTGTTGCGTGGCCTGTTGCTCCGGGGTAAGCTCATTGACCGTTGTCAGCGTCATGGTCAGGGCGCTGCTCGTCAGATTACCCAGGCCCGCCGCTACCGTAAGGGCACTTTGTAATTCGCCAGCAGTCGCCTTCTCAGGAACGACCACCAGAGCCGTATCCGGATAAATCGAATCCTGGTAGATTGGGCGCGGGAAATTAACCAAACTGGTATCTGGCGTTACCGTTGTATGAGGCAAAATGAAACGTGAGATGGGCTGGACAATTACGTTCATCTGCTGGTTAACCTGGCAGGTCAACCCGCTATCGAGGAGAAACGTCAGTTCCATTCGCCCATCACTGCGCCGTGAATGCAACGCCGTCTCGGGTATTACCAGATGCTCGTGAACGTCGCCAACCTGGTTAAGGGTCAGAATACCCACCGTAACACCATTCAGGCGCACATAGAACGTTCCGCCGTACATAAAGCCAGAGTTGACCGACCCCAGGGCGTTGGTATTAAACACGACTGTCATGAACAAATCGAGCGACGCTCCCCCGGTCAAGTTCCAATCTGCCGGCACACCAAATAACAAAGTGGTTGTGTCGTATGGACCAGTCAGAATGGTCTCACTCTTACCCACTTGCTCAAATGTGATCACATCTGCTTCGGAAAAAGATGCCGTCAGGCCCGGGGTAGAAACCGGGGTAAGCGTTGCTTCTGCCGGTACAGCAGTTGCCTGCTCAGGTGTCGGGGTCACTGTTTGCGCCGAAACTGGAACAAACACGCTCACCAAAAGACTGACACAAAACACAAGTGCAAAAAATCGTTTACTCATATCGACTTCCTTCTTCATCAACATCAACTAGAATTCTGACAAATCCCTGTAGTGGTCTGGCGAGCGGCAGCACTGATAAACGGAGCGATCCGCTCGACCACACGCTCCCAGGTGAACTCGCTGGCTACATGCAACCGGGCAGCCTCGCCCATCTGGCGAGAAAGTCCCGGCTGAGACAGCAATTGGGTCAGCGCATCACCTAAATCATCGGCCTGCTCAGGAAAAACAAGCCAGCCGGTTTCACCATGACAGATAATCTCTTCCATTGCCTGGCCCCTCACACCAATACACGGTAGACCAAAAGCCATGGCTTCAAGAAGAACATCTCCCCAGGTTTCCAAACGCGATGGCAAAACAAAGACATCTGCCTGACGGTACAGGTCTGTAATAACATCACGTTGCCAGGTTGGAGGCAGCACATGCACACCTTCCAGGGGTAAATCCGGGGGAATCGCTTCACCTGTAACCAGCAAGAGCTGTGCATCAGGTATGCGAGCGCGAGCCTGAGCAAAAGCACGTAATACCAGGTCGCCGCCTTTACGATAAAAATCCTGACCGATGAATAACACCGTCGGGACGGCCGCGGGCTCGCGTTTCACCGGTGACGGTAACGAAGCAAAGTTGACCCCACCACCAACAACCGTTACCCGCTCATCAGGCATACCATAATCCGTGAGCAATGAATGGCGTACCAGGCCCGCTCGCACGCACACGTGAGCGGCACGGTGATAGAGTTGACCTTCATATTCTAACCAGCGTAGAAGCTCGGCTGACTTCAGCGGCGCTCTCCCGGCGTCGGGGCGACGAGTCGATATACGGGTGGTATTATCCGTATAAATTACGACCGGCAGGCTCCCCTCACCCCAGGTAGAGTCGAACAATGCCCCAAGCTGTAAAACGACATCGACGCTGCCATGCAATTTGCGGAAGTGTGAGGCCGCCCGCTGCGAACGGGCCCGAAACGCCGGGACATTCTTGAAGAAATGTTCCTTCCAATGGCGCATGGAGGGAGTGAAGGTCTGCAAAGCATTCAGGTATCGTTCAGGGCCACGCAAAGCAGCATTATAGACCTCTACCAACTCAAAACGCCGCGCCAGGGCATCGAAGAAACCGCCATATTTGATACGCATATCTTGCATGCGCTCGATATCGCCCACCAGGGCGCCGGCAACCCTTACCTTGCTGTTCACAAGTGATCTCCCTTCACAGCAGGTTTCAGTTGGGCAGCCCGTCGCTCCAGGGCTACCTGGGTATACAAACGCGCGACGCTATCTAACATCGCCTGTCGCGTGAATACGCGTTCGACACGGCGGCGACCACTGAGACGAAATGCGTTTGCTTGCTGGGGGTTGCACAATATATTCTCGACGGCCCGGGCCATAGCAGTTGGGTCTTGGGGCGGGACCAACCATCCATCTTCACCTGAGCGGATCGCCTCATCGTTTCCAGGGATATGGGTTGCTACAGCTGGTACACCAGCCGCCATCGCCTCAAGCAATACAATGGGAAATCCCTCCCACAAGGAAGGCAATACGAAACAATCCAGGGCTGGAAGCAAAGCTGGCACATCTGAATGCTGGCCGGTAAAGTGCAAAACACCATCCAACCCCAGGTCACTCCTGAGACGGCGCATTGATTCTTGAAGCGGCCCCGAGCCAATCCAGACGAAATGGACATCTGGCAGTCGAGAATGAAGCATGGCCGCCATTCGAACAAAATCTTGCGGGGACTTTTGCCGGCTTAACCGCCCCACAGCGCCTACCAAGAGAGCACTTTCAGGCACACCCAGGGCCGCCTTCTGTGCGGTGCGCTCAACGCGCCGGTCGTAGGAAGTCAAGTCAATTCCACTGTGTATCGTTACATATTGGCCTGGCTGACCAACACCATATTGGCGGGCAAGGGCCTGCTCGCCGTCAGCGACGGTCATGATCCGGGCAGTCAGGTAACGCGCCGCCAGGCGTTCCACAGCGGCGAGCAAATTAGCTTGCAGACGCCCCGTGCCAGCATGAAACGAAAAACAGTGCGGTGAGTAGATTACCGGCACGCTACTTCCCGCGGCTGCCAGGCGAGCCAGGAAACCCGGTTTCGACGCATGCGCATGAACTACATCGAAGTGCCCGCGGCGAATGATTTTAGCCAACTGAAAGGCGACCTGGCTATCTGAAAATGGATCAATCTGATACCGGTTCATCGACAGGCTGAAGGCAGTAACACCCTGGAGTTGGGCAAGCTCAGCGGCAAACTGCGGGCCGTTTTCCGAGAGACAGATCACCGTCTGCGAAAATTGGCTCCGGTCGAGCCCATTCACAAGCCAGCGTACATATTCCGCCACTCCGCCTGTGGATTTGGTCACCTGTAACACGTGCAACGGCTGGCTCATCCAGCACCACCCGAATCTTTCGATCTCGCCGGGGCCAGGCGGCCCAGATGATGGGCCTGTAGCAGTTCGGTATACAGGCGCGTGATACGATCAATCATCGCTTCCAGGCTATAATGACTGGCGACGCGTGACCGGCCGGCCTCGCCCATCTGGCGGGCCAGGGCAGGGTCGCATCCTAGACGCAAGCAGGCCATCGCCAGTGCTTTCGGGTCGCCAGGTGGAACCAGAAGAGCAGTTACATCTGGATGCACCACCCCTTGAATACCTTCGATATTCGTGCCAACCACCGGCCTCGATGCAGCCATGCCTTCCAGCAATGTGACCGGTAAACCTTCCCAAAGCGAAGAAAAAACCAACACATCCAGAGCCGCCAGAACAGCCGGGATATCTGATCGCAAGCCAGTAAACGCCACTGCCGGCTCCAGGCTCAGGCCGCGGGCTTGTTCAACCAACGCGGCGCGCAATGGGCCATCCCCGACCACCAGGAAACGCGCCGAAGGCATCTGGCGAAGGATATCCACCGCGGCTTTTAGGAATGTAGCATGATCCTTCTGTGGCTTCAAGCGTCCAATCGCGCCAAAGAGCACGGCATCAGGATCGATACCAAATTCATTGCGCACAGCTTTGCCGGCTCCATCCAGCCCAACAAAGCGACGCACATCGACGCCATTTTCGATTGTAGAAATCTTCTCAGGGGGCACACCGGTATAAGCAAGATGATACTGGCGCACATCTTCGGAAACTGCAATCAGGCGATCAGCAAAGCGAGAGGTAGCACCATACATCGCGCCCAATAAAGGTCGCCGTGCCCATGGATCGCTGTTATGTAACGTAGAAACAACCACAGGCACACCCGCCAGGCGAGCTGCCAGGCGGCCATGAAAATCGCTCTTAAAGAGATGGGTGTGGACGATCTGCGGCGGATCGAGGTGCATCAGGCGCGCCATCCGATAAACCAAAAACGGGTCAACACGCCCCAGGCGTGGCAGTCGTGTCAGGCGAACATCCAGGGCCCTCAGATCTGCGACTAGCGGCCCAGGGGTGCTGTACCCTACACTGACACGATAGCCACGCTGCAAAAGGCCCGGCACCAGTTCATGCAGCAGGGTCTCGGCTCCACCGACGTTCAGGCCATCGATCAGTTGCAAAACATGCACGCCAACCACCGTTACACCATTCGCTTTCGAGTCGCCGCGACAACAGCAGCACCAGCAAGGGCGCGATACAACGCCTCATATTGAGCGCCAACTACTGAAAAATCGTATTGATTGAGAATTCTCTGGCGCGCCGCCATGCCTAACTGTTCTCGACGCCCGGCGTCATTGCCCAATTCAGCCAGCGCTTTTCCCCAGGCGATTGCATCATTTGCGGGGAGAAGCACGCCGCATTGGCCATGGTCCAGCATCTCTGCGCTGTCTCCTACCGGCGTAGCCAGGCAAGCTATGCCAGACGACATCGCCTCAAGCAATGCATTGGAGATCCCTTCGGCACCGGAAGGCAGTACAAACATATCGGCAGCTTCAAGATATGGGTGAACATCCTCCTGATTGCCAGTAAAAGTAACCTGCTTCTCCAATCCCAAAACCTGCACTTGCTTTTCCAGGGGAGAACGTTCAGGGCCGTCACCGACAAGCAGCACGTGCAAAGCATTTTCCATATTGCAATGCGAAGCGGCATACGACACGCCATCCAATAACGTGGGCAGCGCCTTTTGGGCGGCCAAACGGCCTACGTAAACAACGAGCACCTTGTCTGCCAGGCCAAGCTTTTCCCTGGCGGCAGAACGTGAAGCGGGTGGGCTAAATGACCGGGCATCGATCCCATTGTTCATCCGGTGGAGTCGCCGAGGGTCAAAGCCTGCTGCCAGGGCTTCGTCATACATGGCCTGGTCCAGCACGATGACCGCATCTGCCCAGTGACGAAACACTGCCAGGCGCAGCCTTCCACGCAAAGTGCGCTGCGATACTTTCAGATCCCCAAATTCACCGCTGTTACCTAACTTGACCAACACAAGCTTACCCAATAACCGGCCGGCGACAACAGCCGCAAAAGCCGGGCCAAACGCCAGATGCGCGTGCAAAATGCGATAACTGGAACGCAACCGCCAAAGAACCAACAATGCTCCGATAATAAAAGTTATCGTGCGCATTTTGCCAGGGCCAAACGGCCGAGGACGCATGATCTGGTATCCAGAACGTATTTCGCTGGCAGCCAGACCTGCCGCACCACGAGTGATGACCCACACCGGCCAACCGTGTTGCGCCAGATAGGTCGCCAGACGTTCCGCCTGACGTTCAGCCCCGCCGGTTGGCAGAGGTGGGAATTCATTAACCAACATTACCACGCCATCCATCACGATATACCGTCTGGCCCCGTCAAGCCGCCTGGGCCAATCCATCTAAAGTAGCCAGATATTCGGAAGCATCGGGGACGACCTGAGCATACAGGGTGAGCAAGTTTTTCCTCCAGATATCTCGGCTGTAATTGCGTTGAATGTGTTCTCTTGCTGCCATACCTAAGCTGCGACGTAGCTCAGAAGAAGCAAGCAGACTGGACATCGCAGCAGACAGTTCCTGTGGGTTAGCCGGCGGCACCAGCAGACCGGTTCCAGGCGCCACCACCTGGGGTGTATCGCCTACCGCAGTAGCCACGACTGGTAGCCCGGCTGCCATCGCTTCCAAAACGGAAACCGGCATGCCCTCCCAGTGAGAGCTATTGACATAAAAATCTGCGGCTCCCAGCAATTCAGGGATATCATTCCGCAAGCCAAGCATGAATACATGGCCTTTCAGACCCAGGCGAATAACCAGGGACTGCAACTCTTCAGCCAATTTTCCTTCGCCTGCGATAGCCAGAGCAGCAGATGGAAAATTGGCGTGCAGATTGGCGAATGCTTCCAGCAGGTCATGGAAACCCTTGGGGAGCGCCAATCGTCCGACTGACAGGATCAAAGGCCGCCCGGCATCACCGGTAAGCTGCGCCCTGAGAGTCTGGCGGCGCTCTGCAGATAGCGGTGGGATCAATTCGACTGCATTTGGGATCACATCGATGTGAGTATCACCCAATCGCTTACGCCCAACATCGGCCACCGCATAACCATTGGCGGTTACCTTTTGCGCCACATGACGCAAAACGAACGTTTCCAACCGGGTGCGGCGGGGGCGGAAATAACGGGGGTCAACACCCGCCGAACGTAGTGAAGCGATCACGGGCGTACCACTCAATCGCCCGGCAAGTGGGCCAATGATATTCGAATATGTCAGGTACGCATGCACGAGGTCAAAGCGCTCCTGCCGAAGAAACCCAACCAGTTGCACAAAGGATGCCGGGCTGAACAAGCGCGAGAACGGAAAAGTAACCACCCGCGCCCCAGCCGCCTCAAGTTCTGCCGGAACAATCGAATTAGAATGCTGGCGGAAGCTAATAACCGTCAGGTCGATTCCCAACGGTCTCAGAGATTGCACCAGAAAAATTTGCATCTTCTGGGCGCCTCCCCAATTGAGCGAGTCGATCATTTGAGCAACGCGCATCTTTATCCTCGGCTCACTGCAGCACGTAGTTTGCGCTGCGCATCCAGGACGACATCGTTCTGTAAAAACCATAGCGCCGCGCCATAAACCAGGCCGCCAGCAGCGACACTGAAAACCAACTGTGACCAGGGGGCAGCATCCCGGCTGACATATAATACGGCGAGAACGGCGGTCGCCATCAACACCACGCTCATGGCTGCTGGTCGCAGTGCAATTGCCAGCTCGCGCACCGAAAGCCCAAGCAAACGTGCGGCGATATACAGATTTAGCACACCGCTGACCAACGCCACTGCTGCCTGCATCCACCCTGTGGCAACAATCGAGCCTGCTATCGCAACTGCCCAAAACAAAGCCGGCAAAAGCAACGCCAGGCGCGCCAACCCTAGCCAGGTAAGCACTTGTGGGCGCCCCTGCGCCTTGTAGGCGCTGCCGGCGTTATAGGCAAGCGAAAGCAACATGGCATAAATGGAAATGGCGCGGATCACCGGTATGGCATCAACCCATTTGTCTGTGAAAAAGACCAGGGTAAAGGGTTGAGCTACCAGTGCCAGTCCCACCCCAAGAGGCATCGTAAGAAGCGAGACATACCTCGTGGTTAAGAAAAAGCCCCGGGCAAAGCTGCCAGACGCCTCGCGTATTCGAGTATAAATGGGGAACAATACCGTGCTCAAAATGCGTGCAAATTGTAAAATCAACAGATCGGGCAGACGAAAAGCCAGGGTATATACGCCAAGCGCTGCAGCACCCAGGTAGCGACCGACCAATAAATAGTCGACGTTTAACAACAAAATGGCGAGTAGGTCAACCCCAACGATGTTCACTCCGTATCCAAGCAACGATCGGGCGATATGTGGATCAAAAGTAAGCGATGGGCGCCAGGGGGTAATCAACCAGAGAGCAATCACCGCAACCAATGCGCCGCTGAGTTGGCCTAAGATCAAGCTCCAAACTCCAAATCCGAGCAGAGCAAACCCTATCGAAGCCAGGCCTTTGGTCATGGCCTGTAAAAAATCCGGGACAAAGCCTCGCCCAAAAGCGAGTGTCTTACGCAAGACGGCATCATGCGTACTACCCAGCGCGCTGATCGGGTACGTAAGAGCTAAAATGCGTGTGACCGGTACGGCTCGCGGGTCACGAAAATAGGTGCCCACCAACGGCGCCAGGAGCCAGGTTATGGCAAAAAGAACCAGACCAATGAGCAGGCCCAACCAAAAAGCGGTCGCAGCAACGCGCCTGTCTTCAGCGTGATAGATCAGCGCCGGACCTATGCCCAGGTCGCTCATCACATCCAGAAATGCGATCGTGGTCACCGCGTAAGCAACGACGCCGAAATCATCTTTGGTCAGCAGGCGTGCCAATATTACGGTGCTGAAGAAAACCATCAGCTTTCCGCTGAAAAAGGTCAGATAACGCCAGGCAGCGCCATGAATCGCTGACCGGGAGAAATCGGGCAAGCGCGCGCTAACGCTCATCCACGTCCTTCCTGAATCTCATCTTCCACCGCATTTGCGCCAGCCTGAGCGACTTGAATGGTTGCCAGGGCGACGCCGATTAAGATCCAAAAGACATTGGCATAGGCGCTGTTTTTGAAAATGGAGGCAAACATATAAGCCGACAATCCGGCAAACAGCGCCGAGGTCAAATAGGCTTCATCATCCATACCGATGGAGTGGAACTGGCGTTTTGCGATGAGCAGACCGCGAAAAACCAGAAAGATCAGGAAAAAGAACAACACCGTGCCCACGAGACCTTGCTCCGAGAGGAACTCCATATATAGGCTGGCAGGGGAGCGCTGATCACGGCGCGGATCCAGGCCGATCTCCCGCGAGTAATCCTGGTAATTGACCTTAAAGTTACCCAATCCAACGCCAAGCAGAGGGTTATCACGGAACATGCGCCAGGCCGCGGTATTCTCGCTCATCCGGCCACGGAACGACGGGTCAGAAACCTGGTCGGCCTGCGAAGGCGCTAACTGCGTGAGGGTGTTAATCCGTTCGGTATATGTGCCTGGCAAGAAAACCATTAACAGGCCAAAAGCCAGCACAGCCGTCAGAATCAGGGGCAATAACCTGGGCCGGCGTTGAACCAGCAAGACGCCCAGGGTGAAGAGTAAAGTAAGAAAGCCGCCACGCGAGTAGGTGAAGAAAATCGTTAAGGAGCAAGCAACGGCGGCCCATCCTGCCAGCAGGCGAAGCGCCAGGCGGCGCTCCTGCCATACGCGATCCAGAGCCAGAGGCACGATTACAGCTAAAACCTGGGCATAGGCATTTGGATTGCTATACGGGCCAGTCAGGCGATTACGGCTGATAGCCCCGGAGTATTGGCTCTCCCATCCTCCAAAACCCAGGAATAGATTGTTAAAACTACCAGTCAGGTATTGAAAAACGCTGATCGAGCCCATGAAAATACCCGCAGCGACAAATGCCCAAATTACCCGGCGCAGCGATGATCGGCGCTGGATCAAAAAGACAACAATTACACCTCCCAGGACATCTTTGATGAAACCGACAAAAGACTGGCGGGCAGATTCATAATCTCCAGCGTGGAACAGCGAGAGCATCCAGATCAGGCCGAATCCTACCAGGATCGATCCGACCCGCGTCCATCCTAGCGGACGCTCGCCATACAGCGCGAAACGGATCAGGATGACCAACATGAGCAAGCCAGCGAGAGGCTGCGCCAGGGAAGGCAAGCCGTGAAACTTAATGGCTACATTGGAAAGCTGGGTCGTGGTGATAAAAACCAAAGCCAGGAGACCCAACTCTGGCTGTACAATAGCCGCAGCAAAGATCAAGGCCACAGGAATTGCCAGCAAAGCCAGGACGCCGATCTGATGGATGGCAACAGCAATCACCCCTCCGGCAACCAACGCCAGGATGGCAAACAATACCGCCAACCAACTCACCAGCATGGGTGGGCTCAGTTGCTCTGCCTCGGCCCTACCAAAGGATTGATCCATGTTCATCGCAGTCACAAAATCCAGTCGCTATGCAGTTGCTTTGCTGATTTCGACCAGGTGCCTGCGCCGCGCCAGGGCAAGATCATCTTCTGCCCGTCCGATCAGCGAGGAGACCGTCTCCTGGGGTTGGCTGACAGCCATCGCTACATAAGGCTCCAGGCACACCGAATCGTTGGACTGTCCGATATAGATCGGCTCAGAAAGCGCCTGCCGTACCCGGTCCATCGTGCGTTCCGCAGCGGCGATTGGCGTAGAAGGCAACATTACCGCAAACTCAACGTCACCCCAACGCCCTACGATATCATTGCCTCGCAACTCGTTGCGCAGTTTGCGCGTAACTTCAAAAAGTACCTGTTGTGAAAGAATGGGCGGAAGGGTTTCGATCAGACCACTCAGGCCATCGAGCTGGATCAGACCGAGGCCAATATTCCCCGTCATGCTTCGCGCCTGGGCCTCTTCAAGACTGCGTTGAAAGTAGCGCCGGCTGTAGGCCGATGAGGCAGCATCGATGATGTTGCGGCGGCGTAGCGCTTCGATTGGGGTACGGATCTGCTCGCGCAAGATCGCCAATACTCCGCCTACGACTGCACCCAGAACGAGCGCCAATGCCGCATCACGCAATGGCTGCGGGCTAAAAGGCTCCAACGGAGGAATAGCTTCATCCAGGAAGGCAACATCGTATACCTGGTTCAACCGGCGCGTAAAATTAATCGCCTGATAACCGATTGCATTGGCCAGGTCTGCCGTCACCTTTGGGTTCGGTCCAGAGACATTCAACTCCAGGACGCTCGATTCGGGCAATACCACAGCATTGTAGGTGTAATCTTTCAGGTCGACAGGCTGCAGTTTCAAAGAGGCCAGCGTATCCTCAAAAACCCGATTGCTGTTCATCACCTCGGCATACGTAGACACAATCGAGCGCCGGTCTAACGTATCGAGGCTGTTGACCACATCACGACCGGTAGTAAGCGAAGCATTCGGGCTTATGATGAAACGCGCCGTAGCTTGATATTGGGGCACGGCCAGATATGAAACTCCCAAAGATACTGCCACTGCCACCAAGGCGGCCAATACAACCAGCCACCATCCCCGCTGCAACATCTGATAATACAAACGAATCTCCATGGTTCAGTTCCCTTTACTCCAACGTCTATTGATAAAAGCTATTACGTCCCAAAATCATCCAGACCGCAAACCAATTATTCAACTCACTGCTTACTCATGCACCCACACATGCTGAGTGAAAATCAGCAATTAATGAGCACCACGTTGTGCTAAAACCGCCACATAGGTACGGAACAAAATCTGGATATCTAACCACAGGCAACGATGATTGATGTAAGCAATATCTAATCGCAGACGGTCATCGAACTCGGTCGATGCACGCCCGATAATCTGCCATAAGCCGGTCAGCCCGGGTTGAACATCCAGGCGTTCAGTCTGCCATAGCTTGTAGGTCCTGGCAGAAAAAGAAGTAGGCCGCGGGCCAACCAGGCTCATATCTCCCTTGAGGACATTAAAGAACTGCGGAAATTCATCCATACTGGTCTTCCGCAGGATTCTGCCCACGCGGGTAATGCGAGGATCGTTGGTAATCTTAAAATCGGGCCACTGCAACTCATTTAAGTGCATCAATTGTTTCTTCATTTCCTCGGCATTGGGTACCATCGTACGGAATTTATACATTTTGAAGGGTACCCCTCCTTTACCCGTGCGTGTCTGGGTAAAGATAGCCGGTGCTCCGGGCGAATCAATCTTAATCAGTATCGCGATTAACCCCATCAATGGAAGTAATAGAGGCATTGCTAACAGAACCAGTACCAAATCCATAATCCGTTTGGCTACCAGGTAAGCTCGCCCACGAAAAAGGGCCTTTTGTGGATCGATCGATGTTATCCAACCCAGCTCTGAATGAATATCTGAGGCAGAAGAGATGTCTGTGATCATAAGGCTGTTCGTGGTTCTCGATGTTCCAGGATCGCAAGATCTTTTTCGCACTGGATCTTGGCATGGGCACACTCGATCAGTTCGTCGAAAGTGAGCGCCTCGTCGGGGAAAGTAGCTAAACCACAGCACACCTGTACCCCAAGCTTGTTGTGGATATCGGCTCGCACCCGATCGGCAAGCAGATAGGCCTGCTCATTATTGGTATCGGGGCTGAAAACGACAAAACTCTCCACATCGATTGCCTGATCAATGATCAGATCGGTCCGGCGGGTCAAACCAGAAACGATGCGCATCAAACTGGTCAGCACATAACGCGTCATCATCGCTTGTTGGATCTCAAGTACAGAACGATTGAGAGTAACCTTAACACTGCTCGGATCAGGCTCCACGACCATTACACTGACCGGGTAATTCTGGCGTCGACTGCGTACAAATTCTTTGGTGATTTCATCGAGCGCTTCACTTCGATGCTGAACGCGGTTGCGAAGATCAGCCAGGGTAATATTTCGAACCGCTTCTTCAAAATCCCCCAGATAGGTTGTGACATTGTACGCTAAAACGACTGTGATCATCAACAAACAGAATTCAGTGATTGTCAGGTAGGTATAAACGCCGCCCCAAACGGGCCGTTCCTGGAAAAAAGCTACTCCCAGGCGAGTAATAAAAAAGACCCCCATCCAGATTGCCACCAGTGTATACAAAGGGAGGCGAGCGAGCGGCCGCACAACCAGAATCGATGTCACCGCTGATAAAGCCAAAATATACACGACTGAAGAAATATCGATCAAGTTGGCCCGGCCAAAATCCAATCGTTCGATGTTAAATAAAATTGCCAGGAATAATGCCAAAAAAAGAATAGCACGGCGCATAAATATCTCCACAAAATTCCCAAACCAGAGAATTGGATATTTAGGATATTTATCATATAATTTGGTGATTATATCACTTTAACGAATAAGAGAAAGGTAAATAAACTATTAAGACTACCCCTTCGCTGCAAATTACCATGCAAGAGGAAAATAAATGGAAAGAAACACCAACGCAGGTGGCCTTGGATCTAGGCATCTTCTGAGAGTCTTTCACCCGTGTGGTGCAGCCGCTCCCAAATATATCGCCACTCATCCGCGACGATCACTGCCAGAAAGACCGCGGCAACGACCGCAATAAAAACCAGCGCATTCATTGCGCCTGCCAGAGGCAACAATACTGCCAGTACAAGCGCTACACCCAGGCGCCATGCCACCCGCTGGCGATTATTCTCTGCTCCACCTGGCTGTTCCGTCGTCGCCTCTAACAGGGCGACAGCCAGGGCATACAAAATCAGCGCCCCGCAGAACAAGACCCCGTATTCCAACTTGACAACAGATGCATGCTCCACGCTCTGAAACACTTTTTTTGAGGCGACCCCGAAAGCAGTTATTCCCAGGGCAAGCGGTAAATGGGCATAGATCCAGGCGTAAGGCGCAAAACTTCTCGCCTTGATTCGCGAGGCCTCGATGTCATCGAAATAGAGCCACCACAAGCCAAAAACCACGAAGATGTTCAGCAGGCTAAAGGCCACAATCTCAATTGTGATGTGAATACCCGATGCATTGGTGATCGTCTTGATGAACGACTCGCCCAAAACAATCATCACAAAAATGCCATAACGCTCGCGCATATGCGCCGAATCAGGGGGCAACAGCGAGACCAGTGCTCGCGTGCGCGGCGTGAAGGCGTTGCCAATTTCGACAGCCAGCGCCACCAGCCAGAACACAACCGGATAGGGCATCGGCAGGAATGCCGAAACCAGCCAGAGGGCAATGCCGATCAGATACCCGGCCACGTATCGCCGGGTTAGCGGGCGCGTTCCCGGTTCGTAACGCCAGGTGCGCACATACAGCACCACCTGCACCAGGCGGATCGCTGCATAAGACAGGGCAAACTGGGTGGTTAACCCGCCAAAGGCGCCCTCCAGACTGATACCCAGGAAAGCAATGGCCGCGATCTGCAAATAGATCAACGAACGGTGCCACACATCATCCACCACGAAACGGTTCATGTAGAATGTAATCCCCGTCCACGCCCACCAGATTGGCACAAACAAAATGATAAAGCGCATAACCCCGCCTACGCTGATATCCTCGCTCAACAAGTTGCCAAGTTGGATTAGGGTAGCCACATACACCAGATCATAAAACAATTCCAACCAGGTGACTTTGCGCTCCTCGCCATGTGCGGCGCGATGCAGCCTGGGAGGGGCAAACAGCAAGTGCGGCCGGGGGTTATGACTCATCAGGACCTCCATGGTTTGCTCTGACCCTGCTTTCCAGGCAGGCATTTGAGCCTGGCGCAGGAGGATATTTAATGAGTTATTTTATCTTATTTATCGTCTTAAATCCACCCTGAATTATGCGAATTAATGGGTTATATTTAACATTTTAGCTGTGAGAGATAAAGTAAACCGCCCCACGCTGGAACGTGAGGCGGTACATGCTATCAGGCTGTATAACGTTCCCTAAATCTCCGTACGTTAACAACCAAATAGCCCTTGGTGACCCGTCCGCGACTCGAACGCGGAACCAATTGATTAAGAGTCAACTGCTCTGCCGAATTGAGCTAACGGGCCACGCGGAAAGGAATTATACCTGAAAGACAAAGCTTGTCAACCGCTTTTGCGTACGAATTTTCACACATCCAATGTTCCCGCCAACAGCACCCGGAATCTGGCTCATATCTCCTGTCGTTTACACGACGACTTGTTCCTCTACCATCGCGTCCCGGCGCATCACGTCCTGTTTGTACGTACGAAGCAGGGCAAGGCACACACCAATCCCTATCCCATAAGCCACCAGTACAGACCCCCCAAATGCCAGGCGCAGGCCGGCTGTGTCGCTAATTATCCCAGTAAGGAAAGACACCACGGCAACTGCCAGGTTGAGGATCACATTACTCGCCGAAATCGTCGTTGCTTTCGTCTCCGGCGGGACCACACTGAACAGGATAGCCGTGGCAGACGGCTGTACCATATAGGTCACCACACCCAGGCTAAAAGCTGCCACCATCAACGGCCCCAACTGGTAAACATTGAAAACCAGCAGCGCCATCAGCAGCCCGCCAACCATCGCCACCAGGCTTACCCAGACCGGAGCGAGCGGCGTACGACGGCGCAGCCGGTCGATGGCGATCCCACCCACCACCGCCCCACCCACAAAACCCAGGATGGCAGGCAACAGCGCCAGGGCGGCCTGCTCGGAATTGGCAGCAATGTGATAGCGCGTCAGGTAGGTTGGCGCCCAAAAAGCAAAACCCCAGTTGATCACTGCCTGGCAGGTATCCAGCCCAAATCCCAATAACAGGCTGCGTATTCTGAGCAGCTTTAGAAATTCATCCAACGAAAAGCGCCCGGCATAATGGCCACTTGCCGCCTCGACCGCCTCTTCGCTGGCCCCCCGTTCCGGCTCCCGGATATAGGCGAGCACCACCATTCCCAACCCAAGTCCGATCAACCCGTAAATCATAAAAGGTTGCCGCCAATGCCGGGTACCGATGGCGCTCGCTACGACCAATGCCGCAGCGGTGCCCAACGGGTATGTCACCCCCATTAACCCCAACAGCAGCCCTTGTCGTCGACGAGGAACTGAGTCGGTCAGCAAGGCATAAGCTGAAGGGTTGAAACAGCCCTCGGCAAAACTCATGCTTGCCCGGGCAGCCAGCAGTTGCGGGAAATTGATCACGTAGGCCGTCAGCCAGGTCACCCCACTCCACACCAGGGTACCGATGACGATAATATTTTTGCGCACCCAACGATCAGAAAGTGGCCCCCAGAAAAGCTGGCCCAACAACGCGGCCAGGAATACCGCCGAGCGCGTCGCCCCAATCTGTGTATCGCTCAATGACAGATCGGCTTTTACCGCGTCCACTACTGGCGCCAGCAGTTCCTTGTCCGCCACGTTGACAATCGAAACCAACATCAACAAGAAAATCGCGCCAGCCAGATAACGGTTCGTATAGCGGGGCATGCGGGCAAGTATAGCACATCCCATTCAAAGCACCAACATCCAGATTCTGCTGATTTTTCTCATCTCATTCTTTCTGCACCCCCCACAGCCGAACCATCGTCCATTATAATATCTTCAGATATTTGTCAACCTTTTCACCGACAGGTAGAACTGCCAGGCCGTCCGTTGTGCGCCCATACCTGTCCCATTCGTCACCGCTGCTACGCCAGACACCTGAACCGATCCATAATCCAGGAGCCCCAATGTCCGCGATGATCTCTTTGCAATGCGATATTCTTGTCGCCGGCTCCGGCCCAGGCGGCGCCACCCTGGCCCGTGAACTGGCCCGCCAGGGCAAAGAAGTCCTGCTGCTCGAGCGCGGCATCGATCACCGCCCGCGCAGTTATTATGGAACTTATTTGGGCGCCCTGCTGTATTCCGATCGCGCCAGCCTGCTCTTCACCCAGGAAGGGCTGAACATCGTCCGCCCTCTGATGGTGGGCGGCGCTACCAGCATGTATTGCGGCTGTGCGGCGCCGCCGCCTGCCTGGCTGAAGGACAAATACGGAGTCGACATCGACCAGGAAGTCAGCCAGGCAATCCAGGAATTGGAAATCGCGCCCCTCCCTGCCGAGCTACGCGGCGCGGCATCCACTCGTATTGCCCAGGCCGCCCGGGCATTAGGCTACGACTGGCAGCCGCAGCCCAAATTTATGAAACCCGCCCGCACCAGAAAATTCGATTGCGGCGCGAAGTGCATGCTCGGTTGTCGTTGTGGCGCTAAATGGAGCGCCGCCGAGTGGGTCGACGAAGCTATTGAGGCCGGGGCAGAACTTCGCACCCGCGCCCGCGTCGACCGGGTGCTGGTCGAAGACGGCAACGCCGCCGGCGTCGAAGGCAGTCTGGCGGGCCAACCCTTTACCGTTCGAGCGAACACGGTTGTGCTGGCTGCCGGGGGCATCGGCACGCCGCGCATCCTGCAAAAATCTGGCCTGTCGCGCGCTGGCCAGGGCATGACCATGGATGTCACGGTTATGGTCTACGGCTTCATCAAAGAACACGGCACCGGCAACGAGCCCCCCATGACCTGGTCGTGGGAAAACCCGGAAGCCGGTTATATGCTGAGCACACTCATCGATCCGTGGCTGCTCTATCCGATCATCACGACGCTGAAGGGACCGCGCTACCCGCTCTACTGGCCGAAATGGAACAATATCCTGGGCGTCATGATCAAGCTTAAAGACACCGTCTCAGGCGGCGTCTTTCCGGATGGCGAGATCAGCAAACCGCTTACCGGAGACGACCTCCCCCGTCTAAAAATGGCCGAAGAGGTTTGCCACGCCATTTTGCGCGAGGCTGGCGCCGACCCGGATACGATCTTCATGACCCCTTTGCGTGGGACTCACCCTTCTGGAACAGTGCGGATCGGCGACATGCTGGACAGCAATCTGCAAACCGAAATCCCCGGATTGTACGTATGCGATGCCAGCACCTTCCCCGAAGCCCTGGACCGTCCGACAGTGCTCACCATTATTGGCCTGGGCAAGCGCCTGGCAAAACACCTGGTGGCTACCCAGCGATGACTGGCGATGACCGGTAAAGGATCAACGACGACAGGCGACCGGCCACTGGCTTCTATGACATCCATCTCGCGCATCGCCCTTGCCGAATACCCTACCCCTCTGGAGCCTCTGCCTCGCTTGAGCGCCGAGCTGCGCCGCCCGATCTTCGTCAAACGCGACGACCTTATCGGCCCTGGCCTGGGCGGAAACAAGACCCGCAAACTGGAATACCTGCTGGCAGAAGCACAGGTGCGCGGCGAACACAGGGTGGTCACCTTTGGCGGTCTGCAATCCAACCACGCCCGCCTGACGGTTGCAGCCGCCAACCGCCTGGGAATGGAAACACACCTGTTTTATTTCGAGCAGCGCCCGAAACAACTCACCGGCAACCTGCTGCTCAACCAGATCCTGGGGGCGAAAATGCACTTCATCCCCCTGGGCAACAGTGGTGGGATGAGCCTGGAGAGCACCATTCGACTGGTGAGGTGGGTCGCCCGCTTGTGGGTAGGTCGCCATTACTTCATACCGGTTGGCGGACACAGCGTCACCGGCTGCCTGGGCTATGCCGACGCTGCCCTGGAGATCGACCAACAGGCCCGTGACCTGGGCATCGGGAATGCCTGCCTGGTGCTGGCTGCCGGTTCAGGTGGTACGTTGGCCGGGTTGATGGCCGGGTTGGCTCTGGCTGGTTCGCAAGTACGGCCGCTTGGCGTCGACGTAGGCAAGTTGTGGAAAGGCTTTCCTGCGTCTATCGCTCACCTTGCCGGTAGAATTTGCGCCTGCCTGGGCCAACCGCGCTCTTTCACTGCCCAGCAGGTGCCATTGGTCGAAGAGCTTTATGCCGGCGTTCGTTATGGCGTTCCATCCGCTGCGGGCAACGCGGCCTTGCGCCGCCTGGCCCGGCTGGAAGGGCTGCTGCTAGACCCGGTTTATACCGCCAAGGCTTTTGCGGGCCTGCTCGACCTGGCAGAACAAGGTAAAATAGGGCCATATACCCTTCAACCAGACCAACCTTTGATCTTCCTGCATACCGGCGGTATGCCTGCGTTATTCGCCTTCGATGAGGGTCTTTTGCTTACATGACCGATCCTATCTCCCTGATGCACATCTTCTCCACACCACGGCCCAGCGGCAGCATCGCTGAACGTCAGGTGCGCCAGGCATTGCAAGACTGGCTGGAACAGCGACGTATCCCCTTTCGCCTGCACGAATTTCGCCTTTATCCCTATTTCTGGTTGTGCACCGGTACCTGGATGATCCTCACCCGTACCCTGTTGGCGCTGGCCATCGCATTGCGCTGGGGCTGGCCCACCACTCTCATCGCTCTGCTCGGTCTGTTGGGCGGCCTGCCCGACCTGGTTCTCGGGATTCCAATGATCACCTGGCCAGGTGGAACCCGCGGCCAGAATTTTATCATCGAATTCTCACCCAAGCAGCCTCGGCAAGAGATTATTCTTTCTGCTCACTATGATACGAAGACTGAGTTGCTCGATCACCGCCAGCGCATGTTCTTTGTACGCATGCTGCCAGCAGGCATCGCGGCCACCGCCCTGGTCGGACTACTCGGACCGTTGGATCGCGCCTTGTGGCTGGTTGCCTCACCCTGGGCCAGCCTCACCTATCCCATCGCCTTGCTGTTCAGCCTGTTCCTGGTTATCCTGGCGTGGGGGTTGGGTTTGAACCTGACCCTGGGCAGCCTGCGCGCTCGACTGGGTGGCGCCAGCCAGGGAGCAGTCGACAATGGGTCGGCCTGCGCGATCTTGCTCAGTCTGGCCGAACGTATTCAGAGCGGTGCACTCCGCCTGGACAGTACCCGCGTTACCTTGCTGTTCTTCGACGGTGAAGAAGTGAATATGCAAGGCTCACAGGCTTATGTCCGCCAGCGCGACTGGCCTTTGCCCGCCGGCGCCCTGAATCTGGAAGTGATGGCCCAAAACGGCGAATATGTCATCTGGGAACAGGACGGTCTCTCGGTCAAGCTCTGGCCCTGTTCGGCCGAAATCAACCAGGCCATTGCCAGGGCCGTTGAGGCCATTACCGGTGCTCCACCACGCCGCGTCGGTCCGATCAACAGCGACGGCGGATCATTCCTGCGGGTTGCCATCCCCGCCAGCACCCTGGGCACATACGATAAAACCCTGGCCGATCGCGGCTTCCACGGACCAGCGGATAACCTGGGCCGTGTCGATCTTTCCCGTATCCCCGAGGCAGTTGAAATTCTCACCCGGTTCATCCAGCAGTCCGACAACGCGCCTCTATTCGCCAGCAGTTGATGACATTACCGAAATATCGCGTCTCTATGGGTGTGTGCTTATGCGACTGAAAAATACGATCACCGATGTCCCCGGCCTGAGCGTCGGCCACGCTCAGAACGATGAAGCCCTGACCGGCTGCACGGTTATTTTATGCGAAAAAGGTGCCACAGGCGGCGTTGATCAGCGAGGCGGGGCACCCGGCACGCGTGAAACCGATGCTCTCTACCCGATGCACCTGGTACAGCAAGTTCACGCCATCGTGCTTTCCGGCGGATCTGCCTTTGGCCTGGATTCTGCCAGCGGAGTCGTTCGTTATCTGGAAGAGCGCGGCGCAGGCTTCGACGTGCACGTGGCACGCGTCCCGATCGTTCCCGCAGCCGTTCTATTCGACTTGAGCTTTGGCCGCTCCGACATCCGCCCCGATGCAGCCATGGGTTACCAGGCCTGCCTCAATGCGTCCCGACGCCCCCCTGCCGAAGGCAACGTGGGCGCCGGAACCGGGGCTACCGTAGGCAAAGCCCTGGGCATGGGACAGGCCATGAAATCTGGAATTGGCTGCGCCAGCCTGGAAATTATCCCTGGCATCGTGGTCGGAGCTATTGTCGCAGTCAATGCTTTTGGCGATGTGATCGACCCCGCCAGTGGACAAATTATTGCCGGTGCGCGCAGCCTGTACCGGGGCGACCAACACACCGGCACGGGCGAATATTTTGCCGATACCCTGCACGTGCTACGCGGCATAGCTGCCAACCAATCGCTTGCTTTTGGTCGCTCCCAGGGAACCAACACCGTGATCGGTGTTGTGGCTACCAATGCCCGCCTGGACAAAGAACAGGCGAATAAAATGGCCCAAATGGCGCAGGATGGCCTCGCCCGTACAGTGAGGCCAGCACATACCATGCTGGATGGCGATACGATCTTTGCCCTTTCCACCGGCCAGCGCCGGATGGATGTCAATATCGTCGGCGCCTTTGCTGCCGAGGTATTTGCCCAGGCCGTATTGCGTGCAGTGAGAGCAGCGCGCCCGCTTGCCAGTTTACCCGCGGCAGATACAAGGTAATCCAAGGTCCTATCTATTAATGGAGCCAATATGCCAAACGAAGTCATTCTTATCGTCGAGGATTTCGACCTGTTGCGCACTGGCATGGAAGAGATATTGAGTGAAGAAGGCTATTCCGTTATCACTGCTCGTAATGGCCAGGAGGCGTTGGACGTATTCGGTGTCGTCCAGCCCAATCTCATCATTTCGGACGTAACCATGCCTGTGATGAACGGTTTTGAGTTCTACCACGCGGTGCGCGCCCGCCCGGAAGGAATGCTCATCCCCTTTATCTTCCTGACTGCTCGCGACGCGCCATCCGACTTGCTTGAAGGGCGCGCATCCGGCGCAGATGATTACCTGACCAAGCCCATCCACCGTGAAGACCTCGTCTCCATCATCCGGACGCGCCTCAGCCGCTTCAACCAGGCTCAAATGGTGCGCGTCCAACAGGCTTACCAGGATAGTCTGGTCGCCCTGGCCAACGCCATCGAGCACCGCAACCCCGACTCGCAGTGGCATATTGAGCGCATCACAGACTGTTGCCTGGCCATTGCACAACATCTCGGTTGGAGTCAACACCGCATTGACCAGTTACGCCTGGCCTGCACCCTGCACGATATCGGCAAAATCACCGTCCCGGCGGCCATTCTGTTCAAATCCGAGCCACTTGCCGCCTCGGAATGGGAGGAAATCCGTCGTCACCCGGTGACGGGGGCAGAGATGATCAAAGATGTCGACTACCTGGCCGAATGTGCCCCCATCGTCCGCCACCACCACGAACGCTGGAACGGCACCGGTTACCCTGATGGACTGTCCGGCAATGCCATCCCCGAAGGAGCGCGCCTGCTGGCAGTCGTCGATTCGTTTATTGCAATGATCAGCCACCACCCTTACGCGCTGGCTCGCACCCCTGAGAAAGCTTATGAAGAAATCGTCCGACTGGGCGGGGAGAGCTACGACCCGCGTTTTGTGCTTGCCTTCATGGAAGCCTGGAAAGAAGGCAAGATCCAGGCTATTCTCAATAAGCCCTACGCTTGAAACGTATCAGGGCAAGGCATTCCAGGCTTACCTCTGGTCGCAATCCGCCAATATGCCCGCATCCCGCACAGCTACCTTCCGGTAAACATCGCCGGGGGCGCGCCGCTGCCCGTCCACACATAACAAATCATCGACGGAGATCCCAAAGAGGCGTTCGTTTTCACGCAGGTAAGGTTCAATCAAATCCCAGTCCGCTGCGCTTAAGTCAACAAAAGATCCCCCATTCAATTGCTCATTTTCTACCTGGCCGCGCGGGTCGCGTACATAGATCGCCCCACCCGAAGCCAGCGAGAATAAATTGCCACCCGGGTACGGGCTATCCAATTCATACAAACACCCCGCCTCATCGAAAGCCACACCGTTCAAGATCACAAAGCCCCCACCATTCAGCGGATCGCCAGCCATAAATGACTCTGCCAGGTAATCCAGGCAGGTGCCATTGATGACGGCACGCGGCTTACCCACCGCATTAATCAAAGGGCGCCCTGCAGCCGAACCCATCACAAAAATATCCCCCCCTTTAGCGCCATACAAGAAGGTTTGCCCCACATCCCCGTGTATGACCAGCCGCCCATTTTTCATAATTTGTCCTAACTGATCCTGCCCGTCGCCATGCAAGTAGATTTCCGCGCCATCCAGCCCCGATGCCGCGTAGTCACCTACGTCGCCGTAAAGATCCAGACGCACTCCAGCACGATCCGGTCCCATGCCACTACCGGCAAAGCGTCCGCCACGCCAGTGGTAAGCGATGATTCGCCGCCAGCCTCGTTCGACGGCTTTCACGATCCAACGCGCGGCGCACTCAGCCCCTTCCGGCGGAAAGCTTTGGGCATCGAATACCAGCATTCCATTTTCGGAAGGCCGTATCCTGCTATCGATTAGTGTATGGCGCGTTTCCCAGTTTACCCGCTTGATATCTTCCAGGATGCACTCTCTAGCCTGGTCTAATCGAGGCGCGCCATCGAACAAGCGATCCAATGCCCCATCCACCAAACGCAACAGCGAAGCGCGCTTTTTATCGCCGGTTTCGTAGCGCCGGTCGCGCAGCAAATTCAGCAAATCCAGGGAAAAGCACCATTCATCGTCTCCTCGGCCGGAAAATTCGCCCAACCAATCCAGGCTCCACGCCAGGTCATTCCAGGTCAGTTCGCTCATCTGCGGCTTAAACCACTTCCACAATGTAGGAATCCCTCCATCGTCAAAAGCAAGCTGGACATGGGTCGGCCAAT
Organism: uncultured Anaerolinea sp.; assembly: GCA_964595435.1. Lineage (GTDB taxonomy): Bacteria > Chloroflexota > Anaerolineae > Anaerolineales > UBA4823 > RBG-16-57-11. Next base: position 36,425 of record CAZQQJ010000059.1, read on the forward strand.
CCTTGCGTCGCTTTTCCGCCACGTGCTGCGGGTCCACCTGTGCCGGATCCAGATGTTGACGCCGGGCATCCAGGTGCAACGGCATGCCAAACTTATTGGTACACGCCATCTGGCCCAAACCGCTTTGCCCCTCCTGAAAAGTCACCGTAAAACGAAATGCCCCACCATCGGTGTGCGACCCGCCTCGTGCTGCCCAATAACGATCCGCGGTAGGCTGAAAGCGTTCATCCTCCGCGGCCAGCGAACGCAGGCAGGCATTGATCGCCTGGCGTTCCGAAGCAACCAGGCCAATTTGCACCGGCGCGCCACCCAGCTCACTACCCCTGTTTTCGTATAGGGCAAATACCTGGGGGCGTAACATACTCGTGTCGGTAATACCCAACAGTTCGTAGCGCTCCTCGCTTCCACTACCTATCGAGCGAGCAACGATGAAGAACCACGGACCATCTGGCGAGCCGTGGATATGTGTCCGCTGAACGGCCTGGTAGAGCGGTTGTTTCTCGGCAGGCAACATGGCAAAATCATGCTCAGAGGTTGGCGCCATGGCCTCCAGGGTAATTTCCAGCGGATAACCATACACACGATCCCACAGATCGAATAACTGCACGCTCACTTCGGTGTCGGTGAGGAAAAGCTGGCCAATATTGCGCTGGCGCAAGTACTCACTCACCGCGTGGTAATTGGCAAAGTCGCCGTTGTGCACCAATGCCTCGTTCAAGCCGATGAACGGGTGCGCGCCACCCGGGTGCCAGACGCGCCCCTTGGTAGGATACCGCTGGTGCGCGATCCACACGTGCGCCGTTTGATCCTTTAAGTTGTAATAATCCACCACTTGCTCGGCATAACCCACAATTTTTAATACCGAAAGGTTACGCCCATGGCTGAGCACAAAAGCTCGCTTTTCGCCCAGGCTGGCGTAATACTGCCGGTTGATATGGAAAGAATTCTGATAGACGAACTCATCCTCCACGGCACGCTCAGGCAGTTTATCCATTCCATTGCGCGCGGCAAAATCAGCCAGTACGTCTCGGCGGACACGCACGAAATAGCGGTGTACATCCGGCGGGCGGATCTCCAGTCCTTCCACCTGGCGATAATCCTCCACATGCGCCAGCGCATACGATTGCGCGATATCGAAGAATGGGGTAATAAACTGCGCCTCTATCTCATCGCGTACCTGCGGATCGAGCAAGGCGATCTGCAGCAAATAATGCCTGCGCAGCGTAACTGCATCGACTCCCACCTGGGCCGGATCCAGGCCAACCATGGCGATGCCACCGCCCTTGCCGTTGCCGCGATTGTGCATCTGTCGCGACGCTGCCAGCACATGCCGGCCTGCAACGGGAAGATTAGCAGCAAAACCAAGCACACCACAGCCGCCCTCGGCTGCGCCATCCGTGCGCTTGAGTTCTGGCAGGTGCGCCATCAATGGCTTACGCGAAGCAAGAATTGCAGTAGAAAATGTGTCCTTCATTGACAACCTCCAAACAGCAAGGTTTATTTTGTTAGTCTGGCCGGTTTAAGTGACTCCTTCACCGGTGTTTGCGTCGAAAACTGCGTCGTGTTAATCAACACGACTGCACTGATAATAATTACCGCTGCCACCAAGATGCGCGGCGTTAGCAATTCCTGGGCCAACAAACTTCCCAGCACCACTGCCACCAGCGGGTTGACATATGCATACGTTGCCACCAGCGGCGTCGGTGCAACACCTAACAGCCAGGTGTACGAGGCGAAACCCACCAGCGATCCAAATAAGATCAAATAACCCAATCCAAGCATGGAACGAGGCGTGATCGCAGCCAGGTCCAATTGCGCCCACTCGCCGCTCAATGTGCCCATCACCAGCAAGGCCACACCACCCACCAACATCTCCATACTGGTCGCCAACATGGGCGGCTGTGGAAGCTGCGCCTGGTGTTCACGACCATAAATCGAGCCAGTGGCCCATAATAGCGCGGCTACCAGCAGCATCCCGGCCCCCGCCAGATCCACTCCCTGTCCCATGCCTCGCAAGCTGGCGGGATTGATCAGCAACATAATCCCTACCAGCCCAATGAACACTCCGACCAGTGTCCGCCAGGCAGGTCGATGCCCACCCGGGCGCAATGCATCCACTAACACCAACCACAACGGAGTGGCCCCAATAATGAGCGCAGTAATCCCCGAGGGGACACGCAGTTCGGCCATCACGACCAGGCCGTTGCCGCCCAGCAACAGGAATAAACCGATCACCGCCGTTGGTCGCCAGTGCTTCACTTGCGGAGCCGGCGCGCCGCGTAAGCGCGCCCAGGTATATAAGATCACTCCAGCCACCAGAAAGCGTGTCGCGGCCATCAACAAGGGCGGCATACTTTCTACGGCAAAGCGAATCGCCAGATAAGTTGAGCCCCACACAATATAAACTGCCAGCATGGCCGTCCAGATACGCGTCTTCATACGTGCGCCATCTCCCACCCCAGCATCGCAGCTTTGCGGGGCAATCCCCAACGATAACCGCCCAACACACCCATCTTCCGAATCACCCGGTGACATGGGATCAGGAATGAAATCGGGTTTGTGGCCACCGCCCGCCCCACGGCGCGCGCCGCGCCGGGCTTTCCCAGATAAGCGGCGATCTCTTCATAAGTAACCAGGCTCCCCGGTGGAATACGCAGTAAGGCTTCCCACACTTTGATCTGAAAATTGGTGCCATTCAGATATAAATGCAATGGAGCTACGTCTACGCCCCATGCCAGTGGGAAAATTTGATCCACCAATGGAGAAGTGCGTGGGGTGTCTTCCACCAGTCGAGCCTTCGACCAACGCCGGCGCAAGTCATCCAATGGATCCTGCCGGTTACCCTGTGAGATAAACGCCATTCCGCAAATGCCCCGCTCGGTCAGCGCGACCATGCACTCTCCAAATGGGCTGGGGTGAAATCCATAGACGATATCCAACCCTTCGCCATGAAGTTTATATTCACCCGGGGTTACCGCCTCGCATTTCACGAAGAGATCATGCAGCCTGCTCGGCCCAGAAAGCCCGCTCTGATACGCTGCATCGAGCACTGAGGCCGAATGGTCCAACAAAGCGCGGGCGTGTTCCTTGGTGAGAAATTGCAAAAAACGCTTCGGGCTGATTCCCACCCAGCGTGTAAACACTCGTTGAAAGTGATATTCACTCAATCCCACGCCGGCTGCGATTTCTTCCAAAGCGGGCTGCTCGTGATAGTGCGCTGCCAGGTAAGCCAGCGCCTGCTCTACCCGCCGGTAATCTTCCGCCAATTGTCCGTAATCGTAAACTGTGCTTGACATATCTCATCTCCAGAACCAAGGGTTAAGGCTATTTTACGAAATGAAGCACCTGCCTGCCACCCGATTCTTGCGCACTATTTACGCCAGATAAACCAGCAAATCACTTCTGCCGCGCAGCTCGCCAACGGAACGCATTCCCAGTATTTGCAAAATGCCTGCCAACTGCCATAACCAGGAAGTATACAAATTTACAATTTGCCTGAAACCGACATCTGCATCGATCAGGTTGGCGCGCTCGGGGTCCGTGGTGGTAATCCCAAACGGACAGCCCAGCCCTTTTTCGCATTGTGCAATGCGGATACAGCCCAATGCCACCAGCTCCGCTGTTCCCAGGATCGCTCCATCCGCGCCCAGGGCAATCGCCTTGGCCACGTCCCACGCCGTGCGCAGCCCCCCGGAGGCCATCAATGTCACTTCGTCCCGGATACCTTCGGCCGCTAGAAAACGATGGACCTTGGGAATGGCATATTCGATCGGCATGGCAATATTTTTCTTGGCAATCTCCGGCGCCGCGCCTGTGCCACCATAGGCCCCGTCCAGATGTATGATATGCGCACCGGCGTAATAGGAACCCACCGCCACCATATCCACATCCGTCGGCGTCGAGACTTTCACACTGATCAATGCTCGCGGGTTGACTTGTTTCAGCCAGTCGACGTGCTTCTTGTGATCCTCGACTGAATATACGCTGTGGAAAGGAAATGGCGAGAATAGAGAGGTGCCTTCCACCGCCTCGCGCAGGCGTGCTACCGAAGAGGTATTTTTGTTGCCCAACAAATGGCCACCCAGGCCGGGCTTGGCCCCCTGGGCATATTTGATCTCAACGATTGGAGCACGCTGAATCGTGGCTTCGCTTACCCCAAATAATCCGGTTGCCACCTGGGTGATGATGTGAGCAGCGTAAGCTTCCAGCTCGTCAGGATAACCACCTTCGCCGGTTGAAATGAACGTGCTCAGAAATTGAGCAGCCCTTACACGGGCCATCATCACGGGCAAGCCAATACTGCCATACGACATGCCCGCCCCATACCACGGCATAGGCAGGGTGAGCGCTGGTCGCTCAGCATCACGCCGGTTGAGCGGCAAGTTCAAATCGAAATCCGCCGGGTCCGCCCACGGCGCATCATGCGGGTCACGCTCCATCTCGAAAGCAAACGCCAGACGGTCAAACCCGCCTTCTGAAGCTCCCACCCGGTATTCCAACTCGCCCGTCGGGCGCTGTCCGGTGCGCGCCTGATGCTGTGTAGCAAACAGCAACGCTGCCGGCCAGCGGAAATCCCCTTCGCCTGCGCCGGTCTGCGGCAACCGCCGGTAAGCGGAAATTGGCGCGCTGCCACCCAATCCATCGTGGAAGGATACCTCCTCGTTTTTATACCAGATGGTACGTCCGACCTCGCCACGCAAGCGGCGGATCTCGCGCATTCCCATCGCCCCCAAGGCCTCTAACATCTGGTCGCGCCACGCATTGAGCAGATTAACCACTCGCTGTGCGCCCCACGCCGGATCAAGCTCGCTACTTTCCACCAGGCATTTACCTTTATCGGCCCACAGGGCACAGCCCCAGGCCACCTGCAAGGCAAAATCTACCCCGGCCAGGTCTGCTCCGCAGGCCACGGCCTTGGCCACATGCTCTGCCGCGGCGATCCCGCCGCTTACGACCAGGCTGACCCGGTCACGCAGGGCGAGATCTATCAATCGCGTGTGCACTTCGCGCAGCGCATCCGGCAACGAGCGTCCCGCGGTATCTTGCCCGATATCATCGGCATACAGGTGAATCACGCCCACGCCCGCCTGTACCCACCTGGATGCAATCTCCCCCGCATCAGGCGAGAGTGCGAGGCGTATCGCGATGACCACATCCGGCCAAAGCCGCCGCGCCTGTTCAAACGCCGCCAGGGCTTTACCAGGGTCGTCTTCCTCGATCTCCAGATAACGAAAAGCCCAACGATCTGGCAAGCTATCCATCATCCCTGCCGAAAGGCGCGGCGCCAAACACTCAGACCATTCGGCCAGATCATCATCATATTCCTCAGCGTACACTACCGCCAATGTGCCCAGCCGGGAAGCCGCCTGGGCTAATGCCTTTAACGCCCCTCGTCCCGGTAATGGTATCGCCAACGGTCCCAATAACACCGGTATCGGCAGATTCAAAGCTGGCGGCAGCACGTCGATCAACCGCCCATCTGCATCGAAACTCAACGACGCCAGGCCGCCGCCTAAATCCACCTGCGTCGAAATCGACTCGCGCCCGTGAATACCGTCGCGCGTCGGGCGGACGATTTCACTCATATCCAGCCAGATACCATCGAACCCCTGCCCGGCAAACTTGCCACCATAACCGGCGCCCGAAATCGGGATACGCCCCGTCTCTGCCTGATACCAGGTCTGAGTAATGATCTCCGCCGTCCAGTACGGATCGCCGCGCTGCGCCTGCCCCATGAACACCATGTGCCCATATTTGACATATGCATCGCCTTCATCCAGGTGGAACTGCGCCGGGTATCCGTTCGCTGGAGCAGGCGCCGGGCTGATTTGAATATGGTAACGGCTATATTGTACAGACATGATCACTCCTCAGACCAAATCTCCGAATTTCCTAAGCGGCTGACCGCCAATCCCAAATAACTTTTTACCCAATATCCACAAAACATCCGTTAAAAACAAAAAGCACGCAAGGCGTGCTCACCGGTAAATCCACCTGTACACAGACAGGCAGAGATAACCAGAGCGCCCCATCACATCTCCAGGCCCATTCAACCAAAGCTGAAGGGTCACCACTGCGTTATGCTCTGTCGGTGGGTTACCCACACCGGTTTCCACAACGCTTCATTGAGGGGCACATGTTGGGGCATGGTGGCCCCAGGAGGCATCCGCTGATCTCTCGATTTTCAGCCAGGCGAATCAATCGCCCGCCTTAACCTCACCTCGCGGCAAGGAACCTCCACCTCGTCACCCGCGCCAATCTCGCACGCGGGCCATGCGCTATGTTGCCCAATCGGTTTGTTTGTCCAAACAACTAAGCGATAATTATACCCCCACACTTTGCATTGTCAAGTCCGAAATTTGAGTGTAACGCAAAAGTGTCGGTGACTTCAGTTCTGAGACCGAAGGATGGCA
>CAZQQJ010000060.1:0-37646 GCA_964595435.1 uncultured Anaerolinea sp.
CCCCATTCCCATCTGCCAACTGGCGCACGCTGCCCAACGCGTCGCCCAGGAAGTATTCCACGCCGCCGGCGTGATACTGTGCGATGCGTCCATCCCCATACAGGTAGACGTTCGTCCCATCCGCCAGCACCTGCGTCAGCCCGCCGGCCAGGTCCAGGGTGTAGTGCGTCGTCACGCTGTTCACGGTTTGCGCCACGCGGTCTCCCTGGCCATTATACTCGAAGCTGAAAGCCGACTGCGGCCCGCTGGCCGCCGCCAGCCGGTTGGCGTGATCGTAGGTGTACGTGTTCACCCCATCCGAGAGCAGGTTGCCGTTGGCGTCCCAGGTGTAGGGCACGCCGTCCCGGCTCACCAGGCGGTTGGCGGCGTCGTAGACGGAGGCATTCACCGTCCCCCCGGCTGTGCCTTCCGCCAGGCGGTTGCCTACCGCATCGTACGTGTAGGCGAAGTAGGTACCGTCGCCGTAATCGGCGCGCGCCAGGCGGTAGAGCGGGTCGTAGGCGTAGGCGATCGTCATCGTCACCGCCTGTCCCAAGGTCGCCAGCGGGATCGCCGGCGCACCGGGCAGAGGTTCCAGCAGAGGCAGCCCGGGGATGCCGGCCCGGGACGCTGTCTCCGGCTGCGTTGGAGGCCGGCCCGCCGGCAGCGGCGCAGCCAATACCTTGCCGGCCGCCCGCCGTTCTGCCACGACGACCCTCCCGGGTGAGAGCAGGCTGGCCTGCCCGATGTACGTCTCCCGGCGCGACTCGAAGGCGTCGAAATAGTACGTGCCGCGGGTGCCGTTGTCGATCTCCGCCACCGCCCCCAACCTCACCTTGTCCACCCGGCGGGTGTCGTTGTCGATGGCCGTAAAGGCGCCGGCCTGCGTTCCATCCACCCAGAAGATCAGCGCGCCGTCGTTGGCCCCGGCTGCGCTGGCAGCCTGCCAGTCGATCTCCAGGCAGTGCGGCGCATCGCTGATCGTCGTCCAGGCTGTCGTGCTCCACGTACTGGCATCGTTGACCGCCGCAGCGCGCACCTGGTAACGGCTCGAAGCGTACTGCAGCTCGAGCCGCGCCGCCACCACGTCGTCGCGGTTGAGCGCGTAGAACAGGTAGTGGGCGTTGGCGTTGGTCATCGTGATCGAATTGGGGTCGAAGTAGAAACGCGCCCGGTAGCGCGTCTCTTCGTACGGGTGCCAATCGGTCACATAGATCGAGGTATTGTCGTCGATGACGGCCTCCATGCCATATGTGCCGCTGATCGCCACCTGGGTTGTGACGCTCAGGTCGCCGTCGGTCGTCGCCACGCTCCAGGTGGAGAAATCTCCGCTCTCGAAGTTGTCAGCGAACAGCGACCGAAGGCCACCCACTGGATGGATGGCCTTCGGTTGGGGGAGACTGGCCCAATATCGCCAACAGGCTAAGGCCACAATTCAGCCGGCGTTTCGATGCAGTCTTTGCTGGCGGGGTCTTTGAAGATAGCTGTAAAGGTCACAATATCCATTCCCGTAGCTTCCTTCAACGACAAAAGGGGGTGTTTTGGAGCACCAGGAATAGTATCACCATACACTACTCCGTATATTTCATCTGGTGTCCATTTTTCATCGGGTGACCATAACCAAAGGACCGGATTGATGAGTTGTGGACATCCGGCTAGCTTCTCACCTATAAGTTTTCTGTCCATTTCATAATTCGCCAGGAAATTCTCATCCTTGTAGTTCAGGAGAATATAAAACGGGGGAGGATCGCCAGTGGAGCTATAACGCTGCGCCCCGACAAATATTTCGTCTGGCGGCCCATAGTCTGTCAATAATCGCTGCAGATGATATCTTTTTTGGGTCCTATCCCACCCAGTTTCGAATCCTGCAACGATTTCCCCTTCAATATCAATCAGAAAGCCACCTTTAATGTCGCCTTCGTAGCTAATTCCATAATTCGTAACGTATACTGGAACACCATTTTTCATCATTTGTCCTTCACCACCCTGCTCGATATTCGTGACAAATGTTTCCAGGAAATGCCTGGCTGTGTTCCAATCCGTCTGCCCAGGGACGATGCCCCACCAACAGGGCAATCGGCACCCGCCATTGTTTTCTAGCAAATCTTGCACTAAAGCCCGAGCCTCTTGCCGAGAGAGCGTGGGAGCAACTGTCCAAGTCGGAGACAAAGCGGGTGTATATGTTGGGGGCGGCGTCAGTGTTACAGGAGGCAATGGAGAGAGCGTAGCTGTGCTTGGAACAGCGGTGTTTGTCTCGGTTGGGACTTGCCTTATAGCGTGTAATGTTGGTGTGAAGATAGGAGCAAGGTTTGGTACTGCAACATTTCGCCCGTTCGATGGCCTAATGGACGCGCAGCTATTCAGGATCAGGAGAATAGCGATTCCAAAAAACAGGGAAATCAAGTTTCGGATGATCGGTTTCATTCTAACCTCATCTCATCCTCATGGCCTTCAGGATCAAATCGTCCATATGGTTGTTCATGTGATTCGATCTTTGTCGAGCCATTGGAGTTAGTTTACCTGATCTGTTTCTAGCCCAAGTTTTGTAGACCCATCCTAGAAACATATCAGCAAAGATCTCACTTCGAGTTATTTCTTTACTATATGTCCATGATTCAAATCCACCTTTAAATCCTGCAAAGGGGTCTTCATTATAGGGGTCAGTTTCAGGATCAAGCCTTCGCTTAATCAAATCTGCTGGCAGTCCCGTATTGCCCGGTGAATCCCAAGGATGTTGAGGAGACAAAACTTGCTCAAAAGCATGTCCTAATTCGTGAACGATCCATCCCGGATGCGTTACAGCATAATTTTCTGTATAGTCTTTCCAAACCCACACCAGATTCCCGCTTTGAGTTGTAGCAAAATAGCCACGATTTGTTACACTACCCTGCCATTTGGGTTTTTGCATAAAAGTTACAGGCCCATGATAAACCAAAAGAAATGCCTGGTTTGGAGAAATAAAGGGCCAAGGAGATGAGCTATCACACTCATCTAAATCTCTATGGAGTGCCTCCTCAAGTAAATTTACATTTTCGTTGATTGTCCTTGCCAAAGCTGTACCAACGTCAAAAGCGGATCTTTCAACTGCGGCTCTTTCATTGTCATTCCAAGAATTTGCCCAAACATCTTTATTACCTTGTTGACCCTTGGTCGGATCTCTATCAAGTATAGTCAGAGGCAGATAACCACTTGGGTCTCCAAATTTAATAGGATTTCCGAAACCATATAACCAGCGGTTGTATGAGATGGGCGTTGAATCATCCCCCTCCCACGTATCCCGGCTGATAAACCGTCCCTGCGCCGGGTCGAGATACCTCGCCCGCAGATAGACCAACCCCGTGCTATCCACCGCCTCCCCCGTGAACGCAAACGCACTCTCTCCATCCCCCGCACTGGACAGCGTTTCGCCGAACGGCTGGTAGCTCTTCGCCAGCGCCACCTCCCCATTCCCATCTGCCAACTGGCGCACGCTGCCCAACGCGTCGCCCAGGAAATACTCGGTAGCCGTGGCGCTGTACTGGGCGATGCGCCCGGCGCCGTACAGGTAGGTGTGCGGCCCATCCGCCAGCACCTGGGTCAGCCCGCCAGCCAGGTCCAGGGTGTAGTGCGTCGTCAGGTTGTTCACGGTTTGCGCCACGCGGTCTCCCTGGCCATTATACTCGAAGCTGAAAGCCGACTGCGGCCCGCTGACCGAAACCAGCCGGTTGGCATGATTGTACGTGTACGTGTTCACCCCATCCGAGAGCAGGTTGCCGTTGGCGTCCCAGGTGTAGGGCACGCCGTCCCGGCTCACCAGGCGGTTGGCGGCGTCGTAGACGGAGGCATTCACCGTCCCCCCGGCTGTGCCTTCCGCCAGGCGGTTGCCTACCGCATCGTACGTGTAGGCGAAGTAGGTACCGTCGCCGTAATCGGCGCGCGCCAGGCGGTAGAGCGGGTCGTAGGCGTAGGCGATCGTCATCGTCACCGCCTGTCCCAAGGTCGCCAGCGGGATCGCCGGCGCACCGGGCAGAGGTTCCAGCAGAGGCAGCCCGGGGATGCCGGCCCGGGACGCTGTCTCCGGCTGCGTTGGAGGCCGGCCCGCCGGCAGCGGCGCAGCCAATACCTTGCCGGCCGCCCGCCGTTCTGCCACGACGACCCTCCCGGGTGAGAGCAGGCTGGCCTGCCCGATGTACGTCTCCCGGCGCGACTCGAAGGCGTCGAAATAGTACGTGCCGCGGGTGCCGTTGTCGATCTCCGCCACCGCCCCCAACCTCACCTTGTCCACCCGGCGGGTGTCGTTGTCGATGGCCGTAAAGGCGCCGGCCTGCGTTCCATCCACCCAGAAGATCAGCGCGCCGTCGTTGGCCCCGGCTGCGCTGGCAGCCTGCCAGTCGAACTCCAGGTAGTGCGGCGCATCGCTGATCGTCGTCCAGGCTGTCGTGTTCCACGCACTGGCATCGTTGACCGCCGCAGCGCGCACCTGGTAAGTGCTCGAAGCGTATTGCAACTCGAGGCGCGCCACGATCCCGTCGTCGCGGTTGAGCGCGTAGAACAGGTAGTGGGCGTTGCCGCTGGCCATCGTGATCGAGTTGGGGTCGAAGTAGAAGCGCGCCCGGTAGCGCGTCTCTTCGTAGGGCCGCCAATCGACCACATAGAGTGAGTTGTTATCATCGATCACTGCCTGCAAACCATACGTGCCCGTGATGGCTGCCTGGGTTGTGACACCCATATCGCCGCCGTCGAGAGCGCTGCCCGACCAGGCCGACAAGTTGCCACTCTCGAAGTTGTCCGTAAACAGGGCATCGGTCTTCTCCGGGAAGGGCGGCGGTTGCGGAGCGCCGTTGGCCGGGCCAATGTAGCTCTCCCGGCGCGCCTCGAAGGCGTCGAAGTAGTACGTGCCGCGCGTTCCGCTATCGATCTCCGCCACTGCGCCCACACCCGCCTTATCTACGCGGCGGGTGTCGTTGTCGATGGCCGTGAAGCTGGCCTGCTGCACCTCATCCACCCACAAAGTTCAGGCACTGTCGATGGCTCCTGCAGAGGAAACTCCCGCCGGTCGATCTCCAGAGTGCTCGGCCCGTCGAAGAGCGTTCATCAAGGTGAAACAACGATTTCCTCATATTCCTCAAAATCCATAAGCATATTTCGGCTTTGAGGAAAACGCGACGGGTTCTAAATAAATTCAAAGCGGATACGATAGTCTTTATAAGCCAGCTCTACATTTTTCCCTTTGAGATCCGTGACTTCATCGTAGAATTTTTGTTCCAGCTCTTGCCCATCGATAATTAACTGCCAATCTTCTAATACATAAGCTATTAAAGGGTCAGGCTTTGTGTACTTAACCCAAATCTTTATATCACCTGACCCTCGTTTCGGAGAAATATCTGTTTCCCAGATCACATCTCCAATGCTGCTTCTAAGAGCAAAAATGAACTGATTCAAAAAATATTCCTTCGCCAGCAGCGCGCCTCGGTGATATATCTCGACGTAAGCCATACAACCTCCTTTTCAACGCCTCAAGATGGCCTTAAGGGCATCTACAGACCATGTCCATGTACCCCTCTCAGCGTCAATATTATATCCTGGGAATTTATCATAAAACCCTGTCGCTTGTTCCGCAGGTTCCAAGTATAAGCTTTCTCCTCTGCTAACGGCTTCTTCAGCCGCAAACTTAAACAGGTTAGTACCAGCTCCTCCTCCCATACCTTCCAACATTTTTAGATAATACCCCAAACGGCCATTCTTATCCGCCAGCATCATCCCTCTTATCTCACCATTGACCTCATAGAGATAAAGTTTATCCGGATTAGATCGTGCGGCTGCTTCCCAAGTAGGGCCAAAAGAATAACGACCATTGTCTCTATTATACCTTGCCGCCTTAGGCCAAAACTCTTGTACCTTTTGAAAATCGGACGAAGTGTACATCCTGACATTTCTTAGTCCGCTGCCACCTTCGAGAGGAGGTAGTAGGTCATTATTCACCCACCATAGCAAACTTCCATTTGCCCTCCATGCTCGAACTATTCCCCTGATCCCAGCGCTGCCTGAGGCCATTCCGGCAACCGTTCCAGCAACATCCAACAATAATCGAGTAACAGTACACCAAGTAAGGCCTGCCTCATTTCTTATAATATTAACTGTGTCTTTTAAATCCACAAGTGAAACAGTGACACCTATGCCTCCCACAACTACAGCACCTAAAGGTGATGCGTATGCCGCGGTCCCCATGGCTATAGCGGCAGCGCCAATAAGCCCTCCAGCAAGAGCGTTTGCCCCTGCATACTCCCACCTACTCATAGACAAAGCTTGTTGTTGGATCTCGCAACCACAATCACCGGCAATTGCTCGTTCATAAGTACATAAACCATAAATTCCACCCGCAGCTGCTGCCCCAAGAACAGTAGCACCAAAACCAACAATTGCAGGAACAAGTGCTGCAACCAACGGGTTATTTCCACTTGGATCGGAAAAATTAATGGGATTTCCGAAACCGTATAACCAACGGTTGTATGAGATGGGCGTTAAATCATCCCCATCCCAGGTATCCCGGCTAATGAATCTGCCCTGCGCCGGATCGAGATACCTTGCCCGCAGATACACCAACCCCGTGCTATCCACCGCCTCCCCCGTGAACGCAAACGCACTCTCTCCATCCCCCGCACTGGACAGCGTTTCGCCGAACGGCTGGTAGCTCTTCGCCAGCGCCACCTCCCCATTCCCATCGGCCAACTGGCGCACGCTGCCCAACGCGTCGCCCAGGAAATACGCCGTGGCCGTGGCGCGGTACTGGGCGATGCGCCCGGCGCCGTACAGGTAGGTGTGCTCCCCATCGGCCAGCACCTGCGTCAGCCCGCCGGCCAGGTCCAGGGTGTAGTGCGTCGTCACGCTGTTCACGGTTTGCGCCACGCGGTCTCCCTGGCCATTATACTCGAAGCTGAAAGCCGACTGCGGCCCGCTGACCGAAACCAGCCGGTTGGCGTGCTGCAAATGAAAAATGAGCTGGCGGCGTAAAGAGCGGCCAGCTCACTCTTCGACATTTTTCTTATGGATAGACGCGCTTGATCGTGCGCGGATAAGCGATCGTCTCGCGGATATGGGCGATGCCGGTGATCCACGACACGATGCGCTCCACGCCCAGGCCGAAGCCGGAGTGCGGGGCGCTGCCGTAGCGGCGCAGGTCCAGGTACCACTGGAAGGCTTCCTCGGGCAGGTCGTGCTGGTGGATGCGCTCCAGCAGCAGCTCGTAGCTGGAGATGCGCTCGCTGCCGCCGATGATCTCGCCGTAGCCTTCGGGAGCAAGCAGATCGACGCTCTTGCACACTTCGGGACGGCCCGGCCAGGGTTCCATGTAGAAGGCTTTGACTTCCGTGGGGTAGCCGTAGACGAAGACCGGCTTGCTGAAGCGGCTGGTCAGCTCGGTCTCGTGGGGCGAGCCGAAATCCATACCCCAGGTGATCTCGAGCAGCTCTTTCTTTTCGGGGTCGTCCGTTTCGGCCTGGATCTGCTGGATGGTCTTGACCGCCTCGTCGTAGGAGATGCGCGGGAAGGGCGGGGCGATCCCTTCCAGCAGCGTCGTGTCGCGGCCCAACGACTTCAGCTCGGGGCCGCGCTCGCGCAGCACGCGCTGCACGATGTGGGTGATGAACTGCTCTTCGATCTCCATCAACTGGTCCAGGTCGCAGAAGGCCACCTCCGGCTCGACCATCCAGAACTCGGTCAGGTGGCGGCGGGTCTTGGATTTCTCGGCGCGGAAGGTGGGGCCGAAGCAGTACACCTTGCCGAAAGCGAAGATGTCGGCCTCGTTGTAAAGCTGGCCGCTCTGCGACAGGTAAGCAAAGCCTTCGTCGAAATAGGGCGTTTCGAACAGGGTGGTAGTACCCTCGCAGGCTGCCGGGGTCAGGATGGGGGTGTCCATGTTGATGTAGCCGTTGGTGTCCAGCCACTCGCGGATGGCGGCGATGACCGTGGCGCGCACGCGCAGGATGGCCCACTGGCTGGGCATGCGGATCCACAGGTGGCGGTGATCCAGGGCAAAATCGGCGCCATGCTCTTTGAGCGCCATGGGGTAATCCTCGCCGGCAAGTTGCACCACCTGCAAGCCGGTGATGCCTAGCTCGAAGCCGCCGGGAATACCCGGGGCGCGCTGGTCGGCGCGCACTTTGCCGGTGATGACCACGGAGGTCTCCTGCGGCAGGCGGGCAATTTGTTCGAAAAGTTCGGCGGGCAGGTCGTTCTTGAAGGCCACGCATTGCACAAAGCCAGAACCATCCCGCACCAGCAGGAAGGTCAGCTTGCCTTTGTCGGTACGATTGTACACCCAGCCCTGGATGGTCACTTGCTGGCCGTCATAAGCGGCAATTTTTTCTACGCGGATGATTGGGGGCATAGGGGTTTCTCCTTTCGATCGGTAATGGGGCGATGAGGGGTGAGTGATGAGTAATCAGGTGCTTAGGCGCTTGGGCACCTGGTCAATCAGGCGCTTGGGCGCGCAGGCGCCCAGGCGCTTGCGCTCAACTTTCCGGCGGCAAATCCACCTGGATGTGCAGGTCCTTGAGCTGCTGCAGCTCGACCGGTGAGGGGGCATCGGCCATCACGTCGCGGGCCATCTGGTTCTTGGGGAAGGCGATCACTTCGCGGATGTTCGGCTCGCCGGCCAGGATCATGCAGATGCGGTCGATGCCCGGGGCGATGCCGCCGTGCGGCGGGGTGCCGTATTCGAAGGCCTCCAGCATGTGGCCGAAACGCTGCTGCGCCACTTCGGGATCCAGGCCGATCAGGCTGAACACCTTTTCCTGCAAAGCGCGGTCGTGGATACGGATCGAGCCGCCGCCGACTTCGTAATTATTCAGCACCAGGTCGTACTGCTGGCCGCGAGCCTTGCCGGGGCTGCTATCCAACAGGGGGATGTCCTCGACCATCGGAGCGGTAAACAGGTGGTGGCTGGGGTCCCAGCGCTGCTCTTCCTCGCTCCAGTTGACGAAGGGGAAGTCGACCACCCAGCAAAAGGCCAGCACGTTCGGGTCGGCCAGGCCCAGGCGCTCGGCGAGCAAAACGCGCAGGCGCCCCAATGCCTCGAAGACCACCGCCGGGCGGTCGGCGACGATGAGCAGCAGGTCGCCCGGCTCGGCGCCCATGCGCTGCTGGATGGCCTGCAAGGTTTCGGGGGAAACGAAGCGGGCGAAGGAGGAGCGCGCCTCGCCTTCCTTGGGCAGGGCGTGATAGAGCAGTCCCTTAGCGCCATATTTCTTGACGAACTCGGTCAGCTCTTCCAACTGCTTGCGGGTGTAATCGGCGCAGCCTTTGACGGTGATGCCGCGCACCTCTCCGCCCTCGGCCAGGGCGCCATCGAAGACCTTGAAGCCGCTGCCGCTGGCCAGGTCGGAGAGGCAAGTCAATTCCATGCCATAGCGCAGGTCGGGGTTGTCTTTGCCGAAGCGCTCCATTGATTCTTTGTAGGTGATACGCGGCCAGGGGCTGAGCAACAGGCGCTTCTGCGGCAGCAGGTCGGCCACCATGCGGGTGAACATGCCTTCGATCAACTGCATGATGTCTTCACGCTCGACGAAGGACATTTCCAGGTCGAGCTGGGTGAATTCGGGCTGGCGGTCGCCGCGCTGGTCTTCGTCGCGAAAACAGCGTGCGATCTGGAAATAGCGCTCCACGCCGGCCACCATGAGCAACTGTTTCAACTGCTGCGGGGATTGCGGCAGGGCGTAGAACTGCCCGGCGTGGACGCGCGACGGCACCAGGTAGTCGCGGGCGCCTTCGGGGGTGGTCTTGAACAGGATCGGCGTCTCCACCTCGATGAAACCGCGCGCATCCAGGTAGTCGCGGATGAACTTGACCACCCGGTGGCGCAGTTCCAGGTTGTGGCGCATACGCTCGCGGCGCAAATCGAGATAACGGTAGCGCAGGCGGGTATTTTCGTCGGCTTCTTCGTCCTTGTTGATCAGGATTGGAGTGGTCTTTGCCTGGTTGAGCACGCGCACCTGCTGCACGAGCACCTCGATCTTGCCGGTGGGCATGTTGGGGTTTTCGGCGCTGGGCAGGCGGCGGCGCACCTGGCCGACGATTTGCACCACCCATTCGGAGCGCAACGCCCCGAGCATATCCCGCGTCGCTTCCGGCGTGCCGGCATCCGAAACCACCTGGACCAGGCCAAAGCGGTCACGCAGATCGATAAAGGTAACGCCGCCATGATCGCGGCGGCGGTGCACCCAACCGGCCAGGGTAACTTGCTGACCAACGTGCGCAGGACGCAACTCGCCACAGGTATGAGTTTTATACATAATGACCTCCATTCTCTATCATAAAAAATCGCCCTACGCGGCCTGCGTCGGGCGATAGATGGGCAGAAGATGGGCTTAGCGACCCATGCACCCGTGCTCCACCGCCCGGCGCGGCTGATTATTATCGGCATCCACATTGGCGTCGACGAAATTCAAGCGATACCGGGAGGGAAACGATGGGTGCATACCAGGTTATCCTTACTTGAAACGCAATTATAGCACGCCTGGCGTAAAACGGGGAAGGTTAAATGTGCTCAATTGCGTCATCTACGTCCATCTCTTCGGCTTCTTCGATCAGGTAATTGTCGACGGGGATGTCTGCCTTCCGCCCGCTGGAAAGATGGAACTCACTGGGGCGCTCCCCTTGCTCGAAACAGGAAAGCACGATCACCAGGGAAGCAGGCGACGAACCCGAGTTGCGCCAGCAGTGGCGATATTGGGCAGCAAAGATCAGGCTATCGCCAGGATGGAGGACGAATATCGATTCTTCCACTTCGTACTCGACCTGGCCGTTCAGGCACAGGACGAATTCGCTGCCGGAGTGCAACATGCCAAAGGAGCCGCTGCTGGCGCCCGGCTGGAGGGTCATCATAAAAGGCTCGACGCGCCCGGTGAATGCCTCACCCCCCAGACCTTCCCACAGGCCATCGGGGATGGCAACCCGTTTGCGTTCGGCTGCGCGGCGGAAGACGATATCCTGGCGAGGCGCTTCCAGGCGGAAGAAGGCGGTGATCGGCACTTCCAGGGCCTCGGCAAGCTTATACAGCGTGCTGACCGAGGGCGAAGTGCGCCCGCGCTCGATCATGCTCAGGGCGTTCGTGGAAAGGCCGCTGGCACGCGCCAGGGCGCGCATCGATTTATTGCGTTCGCTGCGCAACTGTTTCAGCCGGGCGCCGACATCGACGGTAAGAATTTCGTTTTCGGGGATTTCCATAACCATCTCCAACGCTTTGCAAGGGAGTCACAAACAGAAGGACATTATACTCAAATCGGGCGATTTACGGGACAATCGCCTCCACGGATCTCTTTATTTGGCTGAAAGCCGTTTTATGCGGCCCAAACCTGACAGGTCTTTACAGACGCTCCATGATTCGGGCTTATCATTGAGACCTGTCAGGTTTGCGAGCAGCTTTTAAAACTGATTTGACAGGCGAAAGATTCTATGGTTAAACATGGATGATGCAATGCAGGGCATCGCGCCATCCATTTGGCAACATAAAACGACCTTCAGTCAAGTGAACATCAAGTGTGCAGATGAAACGAAGAATCGATGGTTTTGTTTTCGACCTGGACGGCACCGTATACCTGGGTGAAAACGCCCTGCCCGGGGCCGTAGAGGCCATTTTGGAGCTTCGCCGGCGGGGCAAGAAGACTCTGTTCGTCAGCAACAAACCCCTGGAGCCGGGCAGCAAATACGCTCTCAAGCTCACCCATCTGGGCATACCCACCACGCACGACGAGGTGATTACCTCGGCTTATGTTTTGGGGTATCACTTAGCGAAGTACGAACCGCAGTTGAGGCTGTACGTGGTAGGCGAACAAAGCTTGCGCGACGAGCTGCGCAGCCACCATCTGAACGTTTTGGACGAGCTTTCCGACCAGGATGCGAAGCTGGTCATCGACCCCCGGGGGATCGACGCGGTCGTGATTGCTTTCGACCGCACGCTCGATTACCGCAAAATCAACACGGCGTACCAGGCGCTGCTGAAAGGGGCGCGCTTTTTTGCCACCAACAGCGACAAAGTCTGCCCCATGCCGGGGGGAGCGATCCCGGACGCGGGAGCAACCCTTGCCGCATTGGAACATATCAGCGGGCGGAAAGTCGAGTTGCTGGCCGGCAAGCCATCCACCCTGATGATGGAGGTTGCCATGCAGCGCATGGGGTTGTCTCCCGAACACTGTATGATGGTCGGCGACCGCCTGGAGACCGACATCCGCATGGGGCAAAAGGCCCATTTTGCCACCGCAGTGACTTTGACGGGCGTGACTCAACGAGAAGACGTCGCCCAAATGTCAAATCCGCCGGATTTCGTCATCGAAAGCCTGACGGATTTGCTTGCAGTGGTGGAATAGTTTATCTGTCCCAGACCCTGAGGGTCTCAGAGACCCCCAGGGTCTGGGGCAGGCACAGAGAGGAAAAAGCACATGCCCAGGAATATACCCGTTTACATTGGCAAAGACACTTCCACAAAGCTGGTCGAATACTGCCGGGAGCAAGGCTTCGACAAATTTCTGCTGGTCTGCGACCAAAACACTTACCCGGTATTGGGTAGGGCCGTGGAAGAGGCTTTAAGCAGGCAGGGTTTCGACGTGATCACGGCCTGCCTGAGCGGGGAAGAAATCATCGCCGATGAGCACTATCTGATCCAGGCCCTTCTGAAAGCCGATCGCCAGGAGCGCGTCTTCCTGGCCGTTGGATCGGGCACCCTGACCGACATCACCCGCTTCGCCAGTTTCAAGACCAAAACTTCGTTTATCTCGCTGCCCACCGCCGCGTCGGTGGACGGCTTTACTTCGATCGGCGCCCCGCTGGTGATCGAGGGGTTGAAAAAGACCATCCTTTGCCAGCCGCCGGTTGCCGTGTTCGCCGACCTGCCCACGCTGTGCGCCGCGCCGCGGCTGCTCAGCGCGGCGGGCTTCGCAGATTTGCTGGCCAAGCTGCTCTCAGTCACCGATTGGGAACTGGGGCACCTCCTGTGGGACGAACGCTTCGACGAGACAATCGCCGAGCGCTCGCGCCAGGCGGCGCTACGATGCGCCCACTTTGCCAGCCAGGTCAGCCAGGGGCTGGAGGAAGGGATCATCCCATTGATGGAGGGCCTGATCGAATCCGGTTTTTGTATGCTGGATTTCGGAAACACCAGCCCGGCGTCGGGCGCGGAGCATTACGTCTCACACCTGTGGGAACTGAAGCTGTTGCGCGAGCGCCGCCCGGCGATTTTCCACGGCGCGAAGGTAGGCGTCGCTTCGCTGATGACCGCCCGGTGGTACGCACAAATCCTGGGGATCGACCGTGCAGAGGCAGCCAGGAGGCTGGCCGATGGCTCGTTTGGCCCGGCCGAGGCGCAAATCCGGGCCATCCGCAGTGCATTTGGCCCGGCCGCCGATGAAATCATCCAGGACCAAAAAGACTTCATTTTCCTATCCGAAGAAAAGCTGGACGACCTCAAGCGGCGGATTGTAGCGCGCTGGGACGAGGTGCAGGCCATCGCCCGAAAGGCGCCCGAACCCGGCCAGTTGCTGGCCTGGCTCCAGGCGGCGGGCTGCCCGCTCACGGCTGAAGCGTTGGGCTTCAGCGAGGACGAAGTGCGCCTGGGCTTAGATTACAGCCACTATCTGCGCAAGCGATTTACGATCAACAAATTGCGCATCTTGTTGGGAATATGATCTCATAACGCGAGGCGATCACCTGGCAAAACTCTTCGGAGATCTCATGCCAATCCAACACATCCACCCGGAAAGGCAGATCGGATTCTGAAAAGGCCTCTGCCAGGCGGTCCAACCGGCTGCGCTCCAGCCTGCCCTGGCCCACGACAGCCAGGTCGAGGTCGGAGTGGCGTTTTGCCGGGCCTTTGACGCGCGAGCCAAAGACGCGCACCTCGCACTCCGGCACATGTTCGAACAAAATACGCCTGACCGTTATACGTATGGCTGGTCAGGTTGCGGCGACGGAGATAATCCTGCTAAGTCTGCCAGGGCAGCTTTCCTAAATCGACGTTCCCGCCGGAAAGGATAACGCCCACGCGCAGGCCGGTCAGGTCGATCTTGCGCTCCCACAGCAGGCCCACCGGCACTGCCGCCGAAGGCTCGATGATGATTTTGACGCGCTCCCAGACGAACTGCATGGCGGCGATAATGCCCGCTTCGCTTACCGTGACGATTTGCTCGACGCGCTGCTGGATGATGGGGAAAGTCAGGTCGCCGAGCGAGGTCAACAGGCCGTCGGCAATGGTATGCGGGGGCAGCGCCGGCAGGATTTTGCCAGCGGCCAGCGAGCGAAAGGCATCGTCGGCCTGCTCCGGTTCGGCGGCAATGACGCGCACCCGGGGCGAAAGTTCTGTGGCGGCGATGGCCGTACCGCTCAACAGCCCGCCGCCGCCCACCGGGGCCAGGATCACATCCAGGTCGGGGACTTCCTGCAGCAACTCCAGGGCAGCGGTGCCTTGCCCGGCAATCACCTGCGGGTTGTTGTAGGGGTGCACAACCGTAGCGCCGGTCTGGGCGATAACCTGCGCCTGGGCCGCTTCACGCGCTTCGAGGGTAGGTTTACAGTAGGTGATTTTCCCGCCGTAACCGGCTACAGCCGCTTTTTTCACCCGCGGGGCGCTCTCCGGCATGACGATGTAGGCGGGAATGCCGCGCAACCGGGCGGCCAGGGCCAACGCCTGGGCGTGGTTGCCCGAAGAATGGGCCGCCACGCCGCGTGCGGCCTCTTCAGGTGAGAGGGAAAGGACGGCATTACACGCCCCGCGGAACTTGAACGCGCCGACTTTCTGCAGGTTTTCGCACTTGAGAAAAACCTGCGCGCCCACCTGCTGATCCAGGCTCTGGCAGGTCAGCACGGGCGTGCGATGCGCATACGGGCGAATGCGCTCTGCCGCTTGATAGATGTCTGCTATCGTCGTCGGCATCAATCGTCGTCCGACACGAACCAACTGAGCAGGCCGCTGACGATACTGACGATGATGCTGCCCAGCAAGGCCGTCCACAGGTTGCCGAAGAAGCCGCCTTGCAGCTCGAAACCGTTTACCAGCCAGGTGGTGAGCATCAGCATCAGAGCATTGACGATCAGGAGGAATAATCCCAACGTCAGGCAGGTGAACGGCAGGGTGAGCAACGTGACGATGGGGCGAATGAACGCGTTGACCAGGCCAAAGACGATGGCGGCTACAATCAAGCCAGGCAGGCTGGTGGTCAGTTGCAAGTTTGGCAGCAAGTAAGCTGCCACTGCCAGAGCAGCAGCGTTGATGAGGATACGGATGACGAGTTTCATATGGATGCTCCTGTTCAGATCAGTTGGATGATCCTTCCAGCCCGCCAGGTTTGAAGAACCAGCAAACCGAAGGAATGATTTATTCAGGGCGGGGCTTGACCTTCTTTCGCTTTAACACCGCGGCTTCACGCAAGTTCTGCCAGGTAAGGTAAATTCCGCCCAGCAATAACGTGCCAATGATGATTTGCCAATAAAAAGTGTAGATCATCAACAATCCGGCAAAGACGGCCAGGATGGTCGTCAACCAGGCGATGGTCTGCTTGAAGTGATCGCGAAAGACCGCCTCGACCAGGAGAAAAACGGTGAGCACCAGCAGGACGCCCAACGGGATATGGCCAGGAGACAGCGTGACGATCAGCACGAAGGCGACCAAAAGCAAACCGATACTCACTGCAGCCCACCACTCGGCCAGGCGATCGAAGCGCAATTCTCGCGGGCTGAAAGGCCTTTGTAACACTTTGATGTGCGCCTGCGGCGGATCTTCCTGTCCGGCCTGAAGGTTGGCGATGCGCAAAGCCAGGGCGTCCAGGACGGATTCGTTCTGGCTGCGCTCACGCCGCATGGATTTAATCTCATTTTCTAAATCTTTGAGCGCTTCGCTGCGCCGCTCCGCTTCGGTGCGCAGGTTGGGGTAGCTGCGCATGGCCCTGAGTTCAACCGACTGAGCGTGCAAAGCTTCCAGTTTTTCGGCCACCTGGCGCTCCAATTCGTTCTGGCGAGTGGACAGAGCCTGGTAACGGCGTTCGAGCAAATCCTGTTCGACCGGCGGGGGCGGGACAGCAGCCAGGCCGGCATAGGCCAGGGGATCGTACCAGGCGCTGCGCGGCGTACCATCTCGATTGTACATCGGGCCGGCAGGCGCGTTCTCGCCGCCCGTGGGGTCGCGGGCATACAACCCCCACAAACCGCGATAATCCAAAAGCCAGGGCTGGGGCGGGTTCAGCAGCACAGCCTGCCATTCCTGCGATTGACCTGGGCCGATACTGGCGCCGTCGCCGCGGGCATATTCAACGAAAGGGATGGCCAGGAGGTTATGGCGGCGGCGTTGGGCGCGGTTCTGGCGGCGCAGAAGGCGGTCCCAGAATTTCTGCAGGCCATCCAACAGCGGGTTCAGACGGGCAAACAAGGGGATCGGCGAGCTGATCAGATATTCACCTGGACGGTAGTAAGCAGCGTGCGAGCCAGCGCCGATATACGCCACCGGATGGTCACCGATGCGTTCAAGCTCCTGGTCGTCGTCCCAGCGGCGGCGCAGGTCATCGCCGTAGAAATCATGGCAGGAATATACCACCCAGCGCGGGATGATCTCGCCATCCGGTTTTGTGTAGAGGAAGACGAGGATGGTCTCCCAATCCGCTTCATGGTCGTTGACGCCGTTGAAACCGGTGCGCCAGTCATCGTAGTGATAGAAATACCAATATTGCAGGCCGATCCAACCGCCATCGCGAATGACCCGGGCATAATAGACATATTTCTCAGCATCTTCCTGGATACGGCGCGACTCCCGTTCGGCTACCGCGGCCGTAGCGCCAGGCACTTTACCGCGCGCCAGCAGGGTAAGCGTAAACAGGGCATCCACCAGCCGGGAGAGGTAGCCTACCCGGGCCAGGCGGCCCTGGCCCGGCTCCCAGCCACGGTCCAGGGCGCGCGCGGCCAGGCGCTGGCCTTTGATCACCTGGCGGGTGATGTCCGAGAGGGACAGGTCATCGACAAATTTGAGATATTGCACAACGCCCGGCTCAAGGTGGCGCTGCTCGGCCAGGTTACGCAAATTTACTTCGCCTTCGGCAAGCAGGCGCTCTTCGTGCCCGTCCGCATGGCTGACCCACAGGCTGCACGCCTGGACGTAGCGCTCAATATCGGTGGGAAAGTAAATCTCGCCGCGGGTGAAACGGAGCACTGGCTCGTACCGGCAGAGCAAATCGTAATCGGTGAGATCAGAAATGGCCATTGGCAGCGTCCTCTACGGCAGCCAGCGATTCTTCGTGCACCGCCACTCTTTCGCCAAAAGCGATGCGGATGGGTTCCTGGTTGAGCAGCAACACGGCCAACACCTGTAAGAACATATTCGGGAAAAAGGGCCGGCCAGAGAAATAATCGATGATGCCAATCGCCAGGCGCACCCCAAGAATGAGCATCGCCAGGGTCCACGCCCAGGGACGCAGGTGGTAGAGACCAATGATTACCACCACGGTCAGGCCAAAAAGCAGCGAAATAGATAGCGCCTTGAAGAGCAACCAAAGACCACTCCCGCTATCCAGGGCAGCAACGAAAGCCTCCCACGGCTGCGGCGAGCCTAGAACACCGATTTGCAGCAGCGTCAGCGTATCATAGATCAACAGGCTGAACGCCTGGAGGATGAACAGGAGAACGATGATGGTAACGCCAGCGGGACGTTTGAGGCGGGGAGATTTATGGTTTCTAAACATAGCAACCGATCACTCTATAACTTAACGCAACAGGCAATAAAAAGTTTCTCCTTAAAAGCCCAAAACGGCGCGAATACCAGGGAAAAGAAGTAAGCGGATGCGACGGGCCATTTCTTCCGGAGGACAGGGCATATCCTGCTCCAACCACCAGGCCAGGCCGGCCAGGAAGGCGCCGACGAAGCACTGCACCAGTAAATTGACCGGCATTTCCAATTTCAAACCTTCTTGCTCCACTTTCGTGAGCAACATATCGTTCGCTGTCTGGTTGATCGTATGGCGCAGTTGCTCGGCTACGCGCAGCATGCCCTGGCCATTCAGCACAAGGCGATACAAGGCGGCATTCTCGGCGGCGTGGTGGAAAACCACAGCGATGGGGCGCACCGATATGCTGGATTTTTTGGCGTCACCTGGTGGGTGCGCTAAAATAGACAGGGGAATCTGGGCAAACTCCTGGATACGTTCGCCAATCAATTCATCGAAATAATCCAGCAGCAGCTCTTCTTTGTCGCGATAGTGCAGGTAGAATGTGGTTCGGGCCAGATCGGCGCGGGCAGTGATCTCTTCAACCGTAATCGAATCGTAATCCTTCTCCTGGATCAATTCGAGCAACGCTTTGCGCAACGCAGATTGAGTGCGAGTTACCCTGCGGTCGATTCTTCTTTCTTCCATAGCGGTTTCACCTGGCAAATTTTTCGTTGGAGAGTACAGGCACAGCATTTACCCTCCAGAGTCATAAAGAAATCATCAAAGGGGTTGACAATTCAAGATAGCCTATTATAATCGACACTGTTAATTTTTGTACAGTGTCGATTATCATGGCTACGGATACTTCACAAGCAAAGTCATTAATCTCACTACGCGAGGTGAGCAAGGCGTATAAGACAGCCTCGGGTGATTTTCCGGCGCTCAGAGATATTAACCTGGAGGTATCTCCCGGCGAGTTCGTGGGGATCATTGGAAAATCGGGAGCGGGGAAGACCACCCTGGTGAATGTACTGACCGGGGTAGATCATGCTACGAGCGGGGAAATCTGGGTCAATGGCGCGGCGATCCATCAGATGAGCGAAGATCGCCTGGCGATATGGCGGGGGCGCAACCTGGGCATTATCTACCAGTCATTCCATTTGATGCCCACCCTTTCGCTGCTGGACAACGTGATGCTGCCAATGGACGTGTGCGGGCTGTTCCATAAGAAGAAAAGCCCACAACGGGCGGCGCAGCTTCTAAGCCTGGTGGGGCTGGAAGATCACATCCACAAACTGCCTTCGGAAATCTCCGGCGGGCAGCAACAACGCGTGGCGATTGCCCGGGCGCTGGCGAACGACCCATCCCTGCTGGTGGCCGACGAACCCACCGGGCGGTTGGATTCGGCCAATGCCGAAAATATCTTTCAAATTTTTGTAGAGTTGATCCAGCAAGGGAAGACCATCCTGATGGTTACGCACGACCCTCACCTGGCGCAACGCGTGTCACGTGTGCTGACCATTGCGGATGGTGAAATCGCGGACGAACAGGTGCATACGCAATGAAACCAGGTAAGCAGAACCCCTTGCCACAAGAGAAAACCATAGGACGGTTGCCCGGCGGCCACCCTGGCGAGCCGCTGATCGAGATGAACCAAATTGTAAAAATTTTCAAGACCCCGGCAGGCGATTTTCCTGCGCTGAAAGGCGTGAGCACCTGTTTCTACAGCGGAGAGTTCGTGAGCGTGGTGGGAAAATCGGGCAGTGGTAAGTCTACACTGGTCAACATGATCACGGGGATAGACCGCCCGACGTCTGGCACCGTGTGCATTGGCAAGACCTGCATCCAATCCCTGAACGAAAGCCAGATGTCGGCGTGGCGAGGGCGCAACCTGGGGATCGTCTTCCAGTTCTTCCAACTCTTACCGATGCTTTCCCTGCTCGAAAACGTGATGCTGCCGATGGATTTTTGCAGCATGTATTCGATGGCAGAGCGCGAAGAACGGGCAATGGAACTATTGCGGCTGGTCGGTCTGGAAGACTATGCGCACCAGCTACCAGCAGCAATTTCCGGCGGACAGCAGCAGAGCGCGGCCATCGCCCGGGCCCTGGCCAACGACCCGCCGATCTTGATCGCCGACGAGCCAACCGGCAACCTGGATTCACGCACCGCAGACGCGGTCTTTGAGGTATTCAGCGAGCTGGTGCAGAACGGCAAGACAATCGTGATGGTCACGCATGACAGCAGCCTGGCAAAACGCACTTCCCGTTCGTTGACCATCGTGGATGGTGAATTGGTGCACGATACGCTGCATACGGAGCAACACGCGGAATGAACCGTCCACGCCTACACAAAATCTTTGCCGACCTGTGGGGCAACCGGGCACGTTCCCTGCTGGTGATCGCCTCGATCGCGGTAGGGCTGCTCGCCGTTGGAGTGATTGCTACCATCAAGGCGGTGGTTTCTGCAGACATGCGGGATGGTTATGTCGCAGCCAACCCGGCAAATATCCACGTGGTCATGTCGCTCTTCAACCAGGATATGGTCGATCACCTGCAAAAAGTGGAAGGGGTAGACCAGATTGCAGGAGTGCGCCTGTTCGGCGGGCGGCTGGAAGCCAGCCCGGGCGAGTGGATTGCCATCGACCTGCAAGCGCGCCAAGACGGCGCAGAACGGCAAATCGACCAATTGCGCCTGGTGCAAGGCAAATGGCCGCCGGACGACCGGGAGATCGTCATCGAGAAATACAAGGCCGGCGACACAAACGCCAAGGTGGGCGACTACGTAACGGTCGAACTGCCAGGCGGAAAATCGCGCCAGCTCAAACTGGTGGGGGTGGTCAGCGACCAGACGGTTGGAGCATTTTCCGGCGGGCCCGGGTTTTTCCTGGCGCCGGTGCAGGGTTATATCAACCAGGATACAGTGGAGTGGCTGGGGCTGACGCAGCCGCGCTATTACAACGTGCTGCACGTTACCGTGCAGGGCGACGCGGGCGACGAGGAGAATATCCGCCAGGTGAGCGGCCGGCTGCGCGCCGAGATCGAACGGGTAGGAAGCAGCGTTACCAGTATCGCCGAGCGCAGCCGCTATAAACATCCCAACAGCCAGTTTGTAGATGCTCTTTCGGCAGTGTTGTTACTGCTGGGGTTATTCGTGGTTTTCCTGAGCGGATTCCTGATCACCAATACTTTGCAGGCCATCCTGAACCAGCAAGTACAACAAATTGGCATTTTGAAAACCATCGGCTCACAACGATACCAGATCGTGGTATTGTACATGGGGCTGATATTCGTCTTCGGGGCATTGGCCGCGCTGATTTCCATCCCGCTCTCGCAGCGCACCGCGTTCGAGCGCATCGCCCCGCTGACCGGTACGGTGAACATGGTCTTTCGCGGGCCACGCTTCGTGGCCTGGCCGGTGGTCTTGCAAATTGTGATCGCCCTGGCCGTTCCGCAACTCGCCGCATTGATGCCGATCCTGCAGGGCTCACGCATCAGCGTGCAAGAAGCGTTGAGCGGAATCCGCCAGAGCCAGGCTCCAGCGCGCGGCTGGCTCGACCAGAAGATCACGCGCCTACGCCGCCTGTCCCGCCCGATGCTGATTTCGATCCGCAACACCTTCCGGCGCAAAGGACGCCTGGCTTTAACCTTGATTACCCTCTCGATGGGCGGGGCGATCTTTATCGCCACATTCAACGTGCAAGTTTCGATGAACGGCTATGTTGACCAGATCAGCCGGTATTTCCTGGCAGATGTCAACCTGACGCTGGCCCAGCCGCGGCGCATCGACGAAATTCGCCAGGTGTTGATGCAAGTGCCCGGGATAACACAGGTGGAAGGATGGGGCGGGGCGCGCAGCGAACTCATTCACGCAGATGGCAGCGTTGGCGAAAACGTCCAGATCATGGCGCCTCCAGCGGGCAGCAAGCTGGTCCAGCCAGTGATATTGCAAGGACGCTGGTTAGAACCCGGCGACCAGAACGCCATCGCGCTCAACGAGCGCTTTCAACTCGACTTTCCCAACCTGAAGGCGGGGGATACGCTTCGCCTACAAGTCAACGGGAAAGAGACCGACTGGGTTGTTGTCGGATTTTTCCAACTGGCAGGGCGCAGTTCAGGTTATATAGCCTATACGAACTACGAATACCTTTCACAGCTTATCCATCTGCCATCCCAGACAACCGCATTCCGGGTAGTAGCCGGGCCTGATATGAATGATGACCAGCAAGAGCAACTGGGCAAAGCCATCGAGAAAGAACTGGAGGTAAAGGGCATCCAGGTGGCGGACATCAGCACAGGCAGCTATCTGTCGCGCAACTCGGCGCAGGGTTTTGCCGCCCTGACCAACTTCTTGCTCTTCCTGGCCTCACTGACGGCGCTGGTGGGCAGCATCGGCCTGGCCGGAACGATGAGCTTGAATATCATGGAGCGGACGCGAGAGATCGGCATTATGCGCGCCATCGGGGCGACCAACCGCATCCTGATGAAACTGGTGATCGTAGAAGGCATGATCATCGGATTATTGAGCTGGATTTTCGCGGTGCTGCTGGCTTTCCCGATGAGCAAACTCCTGGTAGATAGCGTAGCGATTGCACTGTTCGGCAACCCGTCCACGGTGTCCATCACGTCCACCGGATTCATCATCTGGTTGGGGGTGGTGCTGGTGCTGTCACTCTTCGCCAGCATCCTGCCGGCGCGTAGCGCGGCGCGGCTGACGATCCGCGAGGTGCTGGCATATGAGTGATACCTCTCCACAGAGATAGTGTATTTTGTCTATTGCCATTCGGGGGAAACCTTTGTATACTGGAAATAAGTGATTGGACACTCAGCAATAAGGGATCAGGCAAGATCAGCGATGCGTCTACGCGGCCAGAGAACGAGCGCGTCGACGCATTATGGTTCTGACCGGGGAGGTGCGGATGGCAAACAGTGGCTCCGCCGCTCCTGAAAAACCGGAGCAACAATGGGGATTTAATGGCTGCTTTGTGTGGGGCGTGCTGTTGGCATTGGTGTTTGGGGTGATCGCGCTGTTCCCGTGGGCGCGGCAACAAGAGATGAGTCTCTACCCCAACATCAACGGCATTTATGTTTCGATTGCCGCTACCGTGATCGCTGGGGGAATAGCGATGATTCTGTATTCATTCCGCCGCGTCATACCTTTGCTAACCCGACTGGTAGCAGTGATTTTTGCCGGCGCGCTGCTGGCCTGGCTGACGATGAGCATATTGAACTGGCTGTTTTGGATGGAGGCGGGATGAACGAAGACATCGAAGCTCTGCAACGCAGGGTCAGCGAGCTGGAGGCCCAGGTGCAAGAACGGACTGAGTTACTATCGGCTGCAAATCGGGAGCTGGAGGACCTGGCGCATTTCATCTCCCACGATCTGCGCGCTCCGCTGCGCGGCATCGATGGCTACAGCCAGATGTTGATCGAAGAATATGCCCTGGTGCTGGACGAGATTGGCCGTGCCTACCTGCAATATATCCACGACGCCAGTTTGCAGGCAGCGGCGCTGATCGACCGGTTGCTGTATTATTCGCGTGCCTTGCGATCTCCACTGCAGCCTGAGACGGTCAACTTGAGCGCACTGGCAGAGGAGATTGCCGCCCGGTTACACCACTCACAACCTGAACGCCAGGTAAAATTCGTCATTGCCCCGGACATGCAAGCTGAGGCAGATCGCAAGATGATGCGCACCCTCATGGAAAATCTGCTGGACAATGCCTGGAAGTTCACCTCAAAACACCCCACGGCCCGCATCGAGGTTGGCATCCAACCGCTCCCCGAAGATTGTGAAGCGATCCAGCGAGCCTGCCATCCAACGGGGTCAGCCTTCTTCGTGCGCGATGATGGAGCAGGGTTTAACATGGCTTATCAGAACAAGCTATTCATTCCCTTCCAGCGGTTGCACGGCACCCACGAGTTCGATGGGCTGGGAATTGGGCTGCCGATCGCGCAGCGCATCGCCCGGCGACATGGCGGTGAAATGTGGGCAGAAGGAGCCGTGGAAAAGGGGGCCACGGTGTATTTTACGTTGGGAGCATAACCATTTTCCTGTGTGATACCGGCAGTGTTACACACTGCTCATCTAAGTACAATACAAGAAATCCAAGGAGTATGTTATGAGCGAAGAACTGAAAAAGACAAATCTCAATCAATGGCACGTCGACCATGGAGGGCGGATGGTGCCGTTCGCGGGATGGGAGATGCCAGTGCAATACCCCAGCGGGCCACTGCAGGAGCACCATGCAACCCGACAGGTAGCAGGATTGTTCGACATCGACCACATGGGGCAGGCCGAGGTGCGCGGCCCGGATGCAGAGGCATTCGTCAATCACATGGTGACCTATGACATCACGCAGATGAAGATGCTGGACGCACACTATGCCATTTTCTGCTATAAGGACGGCGGCTGCGTGGACGATTTGTTCGTATATAAGCTGCCCGATCCAGAATATGGCGTCTATTTCTTCCTGGCGATCAACGCATCTAACCGGCACAAAGATGTGGCCTGGCTGAAGGCGCACGCGGGCAAGTTCAACGTCAGCGTCAAGGATATCTCTGACGAAACCTATATGCTGGCATTCCAGGGGCCTAAAGCGCTGGAAATCTTGAACCGGCTGGTCGAAGCCGACCTGACCAAGACGAAGCGCTTCACCGCGGTGCAGACCAAGCTGCTGGGTGATATCCCCGTTCTGCTGGGACGCACCGGCTACACCGGCGAAGATGGCTTCGAAATATTCCTGCCGGCCGACCAGGTGGTAAAGGCATGGACAGGCATTCTGAAAGAAGGCGAGCCGGAAGGGGTGAAGCCCATCGGCCTGGCCGCCCGCGACAGCCTGCGTTTCGAAGCCTGCATGCCGCTCTACGGGCACGAGATCAACGCCGAAATTTCGCCGGTAGCGGCGCGACTGGGCTTTGCCCTGAGCCTGGACAAGCATTTCATCGGGCGCGATGCACTGCTCAAGGAGAAACTGGAAGGGCCGCAGCACGTGCTGGTGGGCTTCGAGATGGTGGAGCGAGGTGTAGCGCGCGAGCACTACCCGGTACAGAAAGACGGCAAGGAGATCGGCCACGTCACCAGCGGGATGTTCGCCCCCACGCTGGACAAATACCTGGGGATGGCCTATGTGCCCGCCGAGATGGCGACAATCGGCGTCGAGATCGACATTATGATCCGCAATAAACCGGTGAAGGCAAAGATCGTCAAGCGGCCGTTCTACGTGCCGGCTTACCGGAGATAGGTCTTTTCCAATCGTGCGGGCAGCGCATCGCCCACACGATTGCGCCATGAAAACAGGGACGGGCAATCCGTCCCTGTTTTCGTTTTTAGATAATAATGGTATAATTTGTCGCACTAAAGATCGTTCTGACGGAGAGGATGCGGTGTTACACGCCGCCGCCTACGCAGAAATGGATAAGCTCTACACACAGATGTGGGCCACGCAAAATGATGGTCCGAATCGGCGATCATCCGCGTCCGTCCGCGTCCCATCAAAAAAGATGAGCATCGGTCAAACAACGAGCTTTTCAACATGCACAGGAGGATATCCAGGATGAAATCACAGCTCCAATTATCCATCGCCCTCGTGACAGTAATGCTGTTCCAGATGTCATGCGCGCTGGTCAACAACGCGCAAAATGCCATCGCCACGTCCACAGTGGGCGCTCCGGCCACGCAGGCAGCGCCGCCCACTCAAAAACTTGTGCAGCCCACGCAGCCGCCTGCCCCAACCCAACCGGCGGCGACGCCCACGATGGCAGAGCCCAGCCCGACCGCGCCGGCGCCCGCGGCCACCCTGCCGCCAGCCCAACCCGGCCCGGAGGTGCTCGACCTGAGCACCCCGGCGCTGTACCAGTCGCTGCTCAGCAATTATACCGACCGGCTCAACGACAAGATCGAAGGGTTGGACGGCAGCGGCAAACCGACTACCATCGAGATGGAACGGGTGACGCGCTTCCAGGGCCAGCCATCCGAGGCGTGGTACCTGACCAGCAGCATGTTCGGCGACCTGATGCAGGAAACGGCAGCCATCGACGGGAAGCTGTATACCGCGGTGCCCGGCAGCGATTGCGTCGTGTCTACAGCAGGCAGCCCACCGCCCAGCCCAATGGCGCGGCTGGCGACGGTGCTCACCGGCCAGGCGCAGCGCGCGGAACAAGGAGTGGATTTGAACGGCATGCCCGTGGATCGTTATGCGCTGACCAGCGAAAACCTGAAGCCCGGCGCCGAGATGGCATTGACCGATATCACCATCGATGGGAGCTCGACGGTCACCTCGACCACCACGCTGCGCTTCAGCGGCGAGGGCAGCCTGTATCTTGCGCAGCAAGGCGGCTTCATCGTACGCTTCGAGCTAAACGACAGCAAAAAGGCCTCTCCTGACGAATTCTTCTTCGCCCCGGGCAGCGAAATGAAATCCCAGCGCGTGATCGAGCTGGTGCCGGCAGCGGATGGGGAAGCCTCTATCGCGCCACCGGCGGCCTGTCAGGGAGCGAACAGCGGTGAACCAGCCCCCGGCAGCGACGAGCCACAGCCGGGCGGCGAGGCCAGATATCCGAAGGTGGATGATGCGCAGGTGATCATCGAAGATGCAGGCGAGCTGATGTACCAGACGAACAAAAGCATCAACGAGGTCAAAGCATTCTACGCAGCCGAGATGCCCGCCCTGGGTTGGAGCGCGGCGGGCGAGACCAATATCGGCCCAATCGTGAATCTAAGCTACACCCAGGGCGAACAGACGGTAACCATTACCTTGATGCAGACCGGGGATACAGTGACGGTACAGATATCGGGGAGTTGACCGGCCGTTATCCATCCAATACCAGGCTTTACGATCATCAGGCTGCCACGTCATATGCAACGCGGTAGATTTCAATGATTGTATGTGGGGTAGTACTTTATCAGTCTTGATATTAGTACTGTTTTATGGTACTATTTCCGCGTGCATAAGCGTCACCGCAAAACACTGGATGCCATTTTCCAGAAACCCGATCGCAAGGATATTCTATGGGATGATTTCATCATACTGCTATCGGCTTTAGGCGCAGAGAGCACCGAGAAAGGTGGTTCGATGGTTGGCATCCGCTTGAACGGACGATATGCAGTTTTTCATCGACCGCATCCAGGCAATGAAATTTACCCCTCCGATTTGAAGCGCATCCGGCGTTTCCTGGTCGAAGCGGGTGTGGCGAGTTGAGGAGTGTCAACGATGGTAAGATACAAGAACTATACAGGCATTGTCGAGTACGACTCCGCAGGCAAGATTTTTACCGGCGAGGTGATCGGCCTGCGCGATGTGATCACCTTTCAAGGCCGGACGCCTGAAGAGTTGGAGCAGTCTTTCCAAGAGTCGATCGATTTCTATCTGGAGATGTGTGAACAGGATGGTATTCCTCCGCAAAAACCTTATTCGGGCCGCTTCAATGTGCGCATCAGCCCAGAAATGCATATGCGTATTGCCGAAAGAGCTGCTCAGGAAAGGCTTAGCTTGAATCAATGGGTGACTGAAGCGTTGGATAAGGTCTTGAAAACTTAACCCCATTCTATGAACGTAGTACAAAGAGCGACCCGCTTCCGTGGGTCGCTCTTTGCATCGGGCTATCCAGCCGGCTCGAACTTGAGGATTCCCCCATCCATCGGCAAGGCCAGGAAAAGACTGCCGTCCTTTATCACATAGGATACGACTTCGTTCAGGTATTTCACGTACTTGTTGGATAAGGACTCGGGCGCACACGCTGCCATGGTGATCACCTGGATATCGATGTCCAGTTGGGTATCGCTGCTGGTGTAGCTGCCGCTGCCCGTGTTGCAGTCGGCTTTGACGGCAAGCGCGCCATCCAGCTTCAATTCGAGGGTATATTGAGCCGGGTTGGGCACCTTGAGCAAATCATCATCCATCCCCTGGACTTCTACCCACTGCCAGACCACACCGGCCACGTTCGGGCCTGCAGCGGACTGGCTGGAGGTCTTCACCAACTGGCCATCCTGGTATGTATAGGTCTCGACGACTGGCTTTGTCGGGCAGCACATGGCATCCTGCGGTCCCTGAACGACCATATCGACAACGATCTTATCTCCATCGAATTTGAGCGAGTTGATTTTCACCCGGTCGCCTAACAAAGCGGAAGCCAGGGAAACGGCCTGGCCGCTGGCATCACGCACCAGGTGAAGCTGGAAGAAGGTGCCGCTGCCGCCGCTGTTGGTGAGCAGGATGACCGCAGCGACAAAGGTACCATCCGCCAGCTCGCCATACGCCAGCCATTCGCCCAATTTTACGACCGTCTCAGCGGCCGATCCAGGCGCAGCCGGCTCCCGGTATTCACCATTGAATAAGGTAAGTGAACCGGCCGTGACAAAGTCGCTGGGGAAGGTCGCATTCTGCAGGCCGTTCACGGTCAGCGATGCGGGCACCGGCGCTCCAGAGGCAGGAGGCTGCACGGCAAAGGCGGGCGGCTGGGCAGCGACGGCAGAAGGAGAGGCAGTAGGCAGCACAGAGGGTTGCTGCAACACGGCACCTGACATCTGATAAGTCACCACCACCTGCCCATCCGCGTCGAGCAGTTCCAGGGTAGACTCTGCGGTGCGATACGCAACGGCGCTTTGTAAGGCGGCCAGGTAGGCAGTCTCCTGGACCATCACACCGGCCGGTTCAGGGCAGGCCATCAGCGTGGAAGCAATCGGGGTAATCTGAAGAGCATCACCATTGACCTGGTAAGTGGTGTTGTAGCGGTTGCAGCCGGCAGAACCGCCCAGTCTGCCATCCTCCATAAACCGGGCAGTGACCTGGCTGCCAGATAGAAGCTGTTTCTCCTCACCCTGGGCGTCGCGGTAGGATTGCATTTGCCATTCGACGCCCTGTAAATTCGCTTTTGGTGGAGTCGTGGGAAGAACTGGCGGCGCAGTCGGCGGAAGTTTAGGCGCAAGGGTGGGCGCCCGGGTAGGGCTGGCGACCGCCGTGGGCGGTTCAGTGGCCTGGGCAGCCGGTTGTGCGGTGGCGGGGGCGCTGCCGCCGCACGCCGATAGGAGCAGGGCGAATAGCACGGACAGGTTTAGAATTCGCTTTGTTGGTTTCACAAGTAAGGTATCCTTCTTAAACTTCATCGGGGCGCACTTCACGGTGCTGTCGAGCGGAAAGAATAGCCGCCAGCGTGAACTGCAACACGGACTTGCCGGTCGAGCCATCCAGCACTGGCGGGGCGCCGGTTTTCAGCGCATTGAGCAGATGGTGGGTGCAGTCGATGAAACTATCGTGCCACTCAAAACGATCCACCGGAACCGGTTGGGTTTTGCCATCGCGGAAGAGCATCAACGGAGGCAGGTCAACGGTGCGGGCAGTGCAGCGATTGATGAAAAGAATACCTTTATCACCGATCACTTCGATACGATCGTCGTCAGAATAGTAGATCGAATCCATGACCATCTGCGGGGTATGGGCAAAATCCAACACGCCGTAACGGCGCGGCGCCTTGAACTGGAACATGATCGTAGCCGGGGCGTCGACACGCGCTACAGAGCGCGGCACACCGCCCATCGCCGGGCTTTCATCGATCCAGGCAGACACCCGCTCGACCGGGCCCATCAAATTGTAGATCAACGAAAACAGGTGGTAACCATGGTCAAAGACCAACACGCCGCCGCTGGCCTTCTCGGCACGAAAACGCCACAACCAGGCGCTAAGCGGCACCTTCCATTGCGTTTCGCTCTTGCCGGTACCCACGTGGGCGCGGATCATCTGCGGCTCGCCGATTTCACCGGCCTGGATCATCTGCCTGGCAACGACATTGGGTGGGTAGAAGATGAAGTTCTCGTACACGCGCAATGTAACGCCGGCTCTCTCAGCAGCCATCATCATCTGGTCCGCTTCCAGGGCATTCATCGCCATAGGTTTTTGCACCGAAACGTGCTTGCCAGCCAGGCAAGCCTGCACAGTCATCAGGGCGTGCAGTTGGTGCGGGACGAGAAGCTCAACCAGGTCAATATCCGGGTCAGCGAGCAAACGAGCGTAGTCACGATAGATCCTCTCCACACCCCACTGCTGCGCAGCCAGGCGGGCGTGCTTGAAATTGGGGTCGCACACCGCAACGATGCGGGCGTCGTCCCGCCCACGGTAACCGAGTTGATGCAGGGCGGCAATCCGCCCGCAACCGACAATGGCAACGCGAATTGGGTGGGATGGGGACATAGGCTACGGACCTTTGATATTTAATCGCCCGCTACCGCTGTCATTCCTGCTTGGGGTTTTCCAGGCCTCCCCCTGACCGTACCAACCTGCTGCACAGCGCGCAAGAGATCGCCCGCCGAAACATCCTGGGTGAGCGCCAGGTCAGCGCCCAGGGCGCGCGCGGCAACTGTGGAACGGGCGCTATCCACCAGCAGGATACAACGTATCCCCGGCCAACGCTTGCGCAGCCCGGCCAGAAATTCTGCCGGGGACGGACCGAGGGCGCTCAACTCGAGCAACGCAACCTGCGGCGAGGCTGGCCGTTGGGGGCCGGGATTGAGGCGAAATGCGCTGTCGGCCAGGAACAATCTACACTGCGGGATCGTCTTTAAGAGTGCAGCCAGGCTCTCACGAAAGTGCCCGGGATGGGCAATAACGAGGATGTAAGTGCGAGCATGCATAACCAGGCATTACCTGTACCTTGATAATCTATAGGCCACCGGCCACCAGGTTCTGGACTTTTTCCCGCAGATCGGCTTCGCTGGAGTCGCCCAGCTTGACATCGCGGATGACACCAGCGGCGTCGATGTAGAAGGTCGTGGGGAAGAACAGCGCCTGGTATGTATCGGCAAACTGCTTACCCTGGTCGAGCAACACCGGGAAAGTCATCCCCATCTCGCCAACCAGGGTCTGCACCTCAGCCAGGTCATCCTGGTCGGTAGCGTTAACGCTGAGAACGACCAGCCCCTGCGCCTGATACTCCTGTTGGATCTGCTGCAAAATGGGCAATTCCTGCTTGCAGGGAACACACCAGGTAGCCCAATAACTGATAACGACCGGCCGGCCGAGCAGATCGGACAGACGCACTGACTGGCCGTCCAGGGTTTGCATGGTGAAATCGGGGGCGCGCAGGCCCTTCTGTGGCCCGATGGCGATGGAGGGGTCTACGGCGGGGGCATCAACCGGTTGTGGGGCAACTGGCTGTGGGGCTTGAGGCTGAAGCGGGTCGAGGCCGGCGGCCGCGGGCTGGGCCGGAATGGCTTCGACAGGGGCAGTTTCCTGCGCAGGCACCACAATCGCGACAGGGGGTTGGCCAGCAGGAGCATCTTGCGGGGCGGTGGGCTGAGGCAAATCTTTAGGGGCGTTCGACTGATCCGATCTGGCAAGCTTGGGAAGCTCTTGCTGTGCAGCAAGGGCGCCCTGGCGAGCTTCTAACTCTGCGGACGGAGCGCCGGCATCCGGTTGTTTCGAGCCACCAACCGAACAAGCGGTAAGAGAAACAAGGGAAAGAACAACGATAAGCAAAAATTTGACGATATTTAATTTAGAGGCACAACTCTTCATGCGAAGTCGTATTCCATTTCTTTAGGAGATGAGTTTTCTAGTCCAGATGGATGAAGCTATTATATCGATCTCAAGGCTTTGCGCAATCGTGCAAATGACGTATTTCAGATTACAGATTGGTAAGGGGCCAATCAACAGAGCGCCGGGTCAATGGGCCAGGTTCACGCTTGCCGGATCCAGGGAGGCGACCGCGGCGCGCAGTTCGGCCATATTGGCCGCGATCGTCGCCTGGCCGTTGAAGATAGCCGAGCCAGCCACCAGTACGGTAGCGCCAGCCTGCACAACCTGAGGAATGGTGCTGTGATTGACACCGCCATCCACTTCCAACTCGACGTGCGCCAGGCCATGTTCGTCGAGCGTACGGCGCAAACGGGCCAGGCGGTCTGTGCTGGAGGGGATATAACTCTGGCCGCCAAAACCGGGACTGACCGACATAACCAGCACCAGGTCTACATCCGGCAAAATTTCTTCGAGAGATGACAGAGGCGTGGCGGGGTTGAGAGTCACGCCAGCCCGTACGCCCAGTTCTTTGATCTGCTGCACGGTACGGTGCAAATGCGGGCAAGTTTCAACATGGACGGTAATGTTATCGGCTCCAGCGTGAGCGAAATCGGGGATCAGGCGCTCGGGATGGTCGATCATCAGGTGTACATCGAGGATCACCCCGGCCGCAGCAGTCAGCGGCTTCAAGGCAGACACCACCAAAGGGCCAACCGTCATGTTGGGCACAAAATGGCCGTCCATGACATCCACGTGAATATATTCGGCGGAGGCGGCAATTGCCTGGCTTACCTGGTCGCCCAGGCGGGCAAAATCCGCCGAAAGGATGGAGGGGGCAAGCTTGACCGGTCTCATCGAGCCTCCAGGACACGGACGCCATCGGCGCCAGCCACCACCACCTGGCTGGCCATCCCAAGGAACAGGCCATGTTCTACAATACCCGGGCGCCGGGCAAACGTTTCGGCCAGGGCATACGGGTCTTGAATACCGTCTGCGAAATGGCACAACGCCTGGTAGGTCCCATTGTCAGTGACCACAGGCGAGCCATCTGCCTCGCGGCGCAATTCGGCGCGACAGCCGAGGCTATTCAGCCAGCGGACGTGCACCTGCCACTCGAAAGGTAGAATCTCCAGGGGCAACGGTCCTCGCCCAAGACGGGGGGTAAGCTTGCCTTCGTCGACAACGATCACCAGGCGGCGAGTGTGAATTTCAACAATTTTTTCCCGTAACAGAGCGCGCCCCAACCCTTTGATTAAGTTCAGTTGAGGATCAACTTCATCGGCTCCATCAACAACCATATCCAACTGCTCGTGCTCGGCAAGTGTCGTGAGTGGAATGCCCCAGGAATGGGCGCGCGCCGCGCTGGCCTGTGAGGTGGGCACGCCCAGGATGCTGCGCAATTCACCGGCACGCAGTTTTTCTCCCAGCGCATCGATGAAGCAGGCCGCGGTGGTTCCCGAACCCAGGCCGAGCAGCATGCCATCCTGCACATATCCCAGAGCATGGCGGGCAGCTAGCGGGCGAAAATCCATGATGAACTCCTGATTTTTATAATGGGTAGCGATAGACCTTGTCTACCGCTACCCATTATAAACCTTATTCGATCTCCGCCAAAACTTCATGCAAGGTCACACGCTGGCCGGGAAGAACGTTAAGGGTCTTGAGACGGCCGGAACGAGGAGCGCGAATCTCGTTTTCCATTTTCATGGCTTCGAGGACCAACAAAGGTTGACCCAAGCTCACATCTTCACCAACGGCAGCCATCACCTGCGTAATATGGCCGGGGATGGGCGCTTTGATACGCCCATCGCCCGTGGCAGGGCGGACGATGGATATCTCCAGGTCCTGTACCTCCAGGGAATGGATGCCTAAAGGTGATCGCAGCCATTTCAGGTCTTGATCGTAGTTGACTTCGTAAGGACGTTCATCGACGATGAACCACTCAGCCGAGGCGGCTCCAGCATCTGCACCAGGAATATTCACCTGCACAGGTTGGCCATCGACCAGGAGCGTGGCCTGGGGCCGGCCATCCAGCGGGGCGACCAATTCGACCTCGCAAGTATAACCATCGATTGTAATAGACAATTTGCTCACTGTTTTTCCTCTTTGTTGAGTGACGCCTAACCGGTCACTCAGTAATCAGGAGGGATTCACCATTTTTGCGTGGCCGCATGGCGCGAGCAGATTAGCCACGTTGTGTGAGTGCTGTTGCACACTGCGCACAAAAAAACCAAAATTACTGAGGCAGGCGGCGGCTATCACGATGCCAGCCGTCGAGCCAGCGATCGGGCACAGCCGGGCAGAACATCTGCTGTTGGCACAGGTAGATCACCGCGGCAACGGCAGCCAGATCCCGGGCGCGGGTTTCATCCAAAGCAGGTTGTTCATCCAGGGCGCTGAACAGGAACTCGGTCGTATAACTGCCGGTCGTGAAATAAGGCTGCTCGACAATACGCTGCAAAAGGGGCAGGTTGGTCGGCACACCACCAAACTGGCACTCACGCAGCGCCTGGCGCAGGCGAGCGATGCTCGTGGATCGATCCGGCCCCCAGGCAATCACCTTGGCAAGCAAA
This sequence comes from uncultured Anaerolinea sp., assembly GCA_964595435.1. GTDB lineage: Bacteria > Chloroflexota > Anaerolineae > Anaerolineales > UBA4823 > RBG-16-57-11. The sequence continues at coordinate 33,714 of CAZQQJ010000060.1, forward strand.
GGGTCGTACTCATCAGGGATATCGCAACCGCCATAAACGTAAGTATCCACGCGGATATCCGGGCCAGAAGGCAGGCGCACGGTTTGCAAGGCTCCCGGGCTGGGCAGATACCCCTGCCAGGGGTCTTCGGCGCTGAGACGGCATTGGATCGCCCAACCAGAGAGATGAATGTCATCCTGCTGCAGACCAAGCGGCTCGCCAGACGCCAGGCGCATCTGCAGCCGCACCAGGTCGATACGGGCGACGATTTCACTCAGCGGGTGTTCAATCTGGATGCGCGGTTTGAGCTCGGTGAAATAGAATTGCCCATCGCTATCCACCAGGAATTCAACCGTGACGACGTTCTCGACACGGAAGAGACGCGCCAGGTCAAGAGCGGCCTGGCACAACGCCTGGCGCTGTTCATCGTTCAGAAAAGGCGAGGGGGTCTCCTCGATCAGCTTCTGATTGCCGTAACGCAGGGAACCCTCCCTGTCACCCAGGTGAATAAGGTTGCCAAAGCGGTCACCGACGACCTGTACACCGATCTGGTGGGCAGGCAAGATGGCTTTTTCCAGGTAAACGCACGGGTCGCCATAGACAGTCTGTGCTTCACTTTGCGCGGCACGCACGGCCTTTTCCAGGCGGGCGGCATCCCAAACCAGGCGCTCGCCGCGCCCGCGGCCGCCTCGGCAGGATTTGATCACCAGGGGATAGCCCAGGCTTTCAGCCTCCAAACGCAGGTCGGCAGGATCAAAATCGGTAAACAAGATACAGGAATGAGGCACGACCGGGAAGCCGGCGGCCCTGGCGCGGCGCAACGCATCCACTTTTTGGCGTAGAGCACCCACCACAGCAGCCGGCGGACCGATGAAGGTAATCCCCGCATCCTGGCAGGCGTAGATAAAGTCTTCGCGCTCAGCCAGAAAACCATATCCTGGGTGAATGGCATCGGCGTGGCATTGGCGTGCAATTTGCAAGATGGCTTCGCCGTCCTGGAAGCCAGGCGGTGTTTCCAGGCAGAGGCTCTCATCCGCCAGGCGGACGTGCAGCGAGCTGCGGTCGGCGGGGTGATACAGCGACAGGGTAGCCACACCCAGGTCACGGCAGGTGCGCAGGATGCGCACTGCAATTTCACCACGATTGGCAATCAGCACTTTCTTAAACATGATGGTTTACCTTGACGTTTGGCGCCCGAAAACTGGCATTTTCTGCTCACATCGGCGAGATACCATGTTTTTTGGGAGCATGGCGCTCGCGCTTGGAAAGAGTCAGTTCGAGGGCACGGATCAGGACGCGACGGGTATCGCGTGGCTCGATGACATCATCGATCAAGCCGCGAGCAGCAGCAACGTACGGGTTGTTGAACTGTCGCTCGTAATCAGCGACCAGATCAGCGCGCCGCCCGGCCGGGTCATCAGTGGCCTTTAGTTCAGAACGAAAGAGAATATTGACCGCACCTTCGGCGCCCATGACAGCAATCTCAGCGTTGGGCCAGGCATAGAGCAGATCACCTCGCAAGCCCTTGCTGCTCATCACGCAATAGGCGCCGCCATAGCTCTTGCGTAGAATGACCATCAGCTTGGGCACTGTAGCCTCGCTGTAAGCGTAGATCATACGCGCACCGTTGCGGATGATGCCGCCATATTCCTGGTCTTTGCCAGGCAGAAAACCAGGCACATCTTGAAGGGTCAGGATGGGGATGTTGTAGGCGTCGCAAATGCGGATAAAATGGGCGGCTTTGACCGAGGCGTCAATATCGATGCAGCCAGCCAGCACCATCGGTTGGTTGGCGACGATACCCACCACCCAGCCGTTCAAGCGGGCAAAGCCAACCACCAGATTCTGCGCCCACAAGGCGCGTACTTCCAGAAAGCGGCCGTCATCCACCAGGCTGGAGATCACCTGGCGCACGTCGTAGGGCTTGTGGGCGGCCACGGGCACAATCTGCTCCAGTTCGGGGCAACGGCGCTGCGGGTCATCGGATGGGCGTACATAGGGCGGGTCGTTCTGGTTATTGGCAGGCAAGTAGGTAAGCAGTTCACGCACTGAAGCCAGGCAGGAGCGGTCATCCGCAGACAGGAAATGAGCCACCCCGCTGCGAACGCTATGGACCATGCCGCCGCCCAATTCCTCCTGGCTGACTTCTTCTTGCATGACTGCTTTGACCACGTCCGGACCGGTGATGAACATGTAGCTGTTTTCCGTCATGAAAATGAAATCGGTCAAGGCCGGCGAGTACACCGCCCCGCCGGCGCAAGGTCCCATAATGACGGAAATCTGCGGGATGACGCCGGAAGCCTCGCAATTGGCGTCGAAGATGCGCGCATAACCGGCCAGGCTGTCCACACCCTCCTGGATGCGCGCCCCGCCGGAGTCGTTGATCGCGATGAACGGACAACCATATTTGAGGGCCATGTGCATCGCTTTGACGATCTTATTGGCATGCATCTCGCCCAGAGAGCCGCCCATCACGGCGGCATCTTGCGAGGCAACCACGGCGTGGCGGCCATTGACCAGGCCGAAGCCGGTAATCACTCCATCGCCGTAACGAGAGCGCTTGCCGCCCAGGTAGGTTTCCTGACGAGGCAGGGCCAGAGCGTCAATTTCCTCAAATGAACCGGGGTCGAAGAGCAATTGGATACGCTCACGGGCGGTGAGACGGTTTTTGTTGTGCTGTGCTTCAATATCTTTGGGGGTACCGGCAGAAATTTGTTTGCGCTGTCGTAGGTCAACGATGCAGGAGTCCATATCAGAAATCATAAACACCTCTCAAGTGGTCTGTGATCGATAATCAGCAATTTCGGTCCGTTTGAAAGCGTTCCAGCGCCAGGTTATTGAGGGCCACGCTAGCCCGTCCATGAATATTCTGGCATATGAGAGCCATCAAAAACGATCATGTTTGAATAACCCCTTCGGAGGAGATGAGTTTCTAGTTTCAGCGAGCGGAATTCAGGCGCCCCCGGGTTCGATGAATTTGCATCGGGAAACACGCTTATGCAAGACAGATGGTAAGCGGGTGCGATAAACTGACGTATTCCGTGCGGTCAAACCTCCCGCAGATTCAGAACCTGCGGAAGGTTTGCGAGTAATTGCTTACATGAGAGACGATACCCAACGTTCTCCGACGTGGGTATTCCGGTTTGGGTTACGCCCCTGTCTATTTGAGAGAAGCGCGTGCTTCCTGAACGACCGCGACAAAGCTGGCAGCGCGGCGGGCGATCTCGTCAAATTTTCCTTCTCGCGCCAGGTTGGGCGGGCACAACTCGCTGCCCGCGCCTACAGCGACTACCCCGGCGGCGAACCAGTCTTTTACGTTTGAATCGCTCACCCCGCCGGTAGGCATCATAGGGATATAGGGGAAAGGGCCTTTCAAGGCTTTGATATAGGATGGGCCGGTGAGCGAACCGGGAAAAATCTTGACCACGTCGCAACCCAGCGAATAAGCCTGAAAAACCTCGGTCGGCGTCAGGGCGCCGGCCATGCTCGCCAACCCGGAAGCAGACATGGCCTGGACCAATTCGGGCGTACAAATAGGGCTGACCAGGAAGCTGGCTCCGGCAGCCCTGGCGGAGGCCACCTGTTCGACCCTGGTCAAGGTGCCCATACCCAATAAGATGTCCTCGCCGTATTGGCGTTTCAACCCGGCGACTACTTCTTCCGCGTTGGGGGTCGAATAAGTGATTTCGATTCCTTTCACCCCACCAGCAACCAGCGCCTGCACCATCTGGACAGTCAGTTCCGGCGAAGGGCCGCGGATGACCGCCAGCAAGCCCAATGATTTGACACGTTCAAGCGTTTCCTGTTTTGACATTTTTTGCTTTCCTCGTTGAAGATTTGGTTTGAAGGCATCCAGAAACAATCATTATACCTGAGGCAGGGGCGGGCCGCGGCAGGCGTGAGTGTAACGCAAAAGTATCGGTAACTAGAGGTAGGAAATAAGGTAAACTAAGG
>CAZQQJ010000061.1:0-36959 GCA_964595435.1 uncultured Anaerolinea sp.
ATGGATGATTGTCCGCTAAGTTTACACCTTTGACATCAAAATACAACAGTCGAGTCCTTTATCCAAAAAACAAGATGACGGAAAACTGCCACCGACAGGTTAACATGCTCGCCCCCCTGACGCCAATAAACGGCATCTGTCAGGCGGCCACCTGGCTTTATCGCACCTCGGTTTCAACCCTATCGCCGGCAATCTCGCTGTTAATTATATCGTGACCCGACAAATTAATCTACCTGCCATTCGGACTCGCAGATCTGGCAAAATGGGCCGCGCCAGGCTGAGATTCGCTTCCCACAAAACAAGCCCTGGACTGTATAATCCGTGCGGGAGAAAAGATGCGATACCTGCGAAACATCCTGCTTTTACTTGTACTCATCGGCCTGGCCCTGGTAGGCGGCGACTCGCAACCCATCCACATGGACGACACCTTCGCCCGGTACGAACGGCTGTTGGTCAACGCCAAAACACAAACCGGGGTCTTTACCATCCACCAGGTCAAAGATCTATGGTATATGGAGATACCTCCTGACCTGCTCGGCAGGGACTTCTTCTGGTATAGCGAGTTGAGCGAGGCTCCTGCCGTTTATGCGAGCGGATTGGGCGTAGTCAACGAAAAGATGGTCACCTTCGAACGGCAAGGTGATCAGATTATCGTATACGAACGCTCATCGACGGTATCCAAGCGCGCCGGGCCTGATCAAAAGACAGCCGAAAACCTATCTGTTGCCCAGTCGGCCTTGCCCGCCGTGTTGTTTGTCTTCCCGGTAATCGTGGAAAGCCCTGCGGGGGCGCCGGTGATCGAAGTGAGCAAATACTTGAGCGATGACCTGGATGATTTCAGCGTCGGCGCCATGCTTGGCGCCAGGTCTGACCCCAAACGCAGCTTTATCAAACGCATCGATGCTTACCCGAATAACATCGGCATCAGCACGCTGCTCACCTTTTCGCTGGGCGGCTTTTCGGAAGACGTCCCATCGTACAGAATGAGCGTCTCGGCGCTGGTGCGCCATAACATCACCCTGCTGCCTGAAAAACCCGCCCTCGGGCGCTACGCCGACCCCCGCGTGGGTTACTTCACTACTTATTACGAAGATTATTCCGGCGAGCGCGACCCGGATATGGTCACCCGTGAATTGATCACCCGTTTCCGCCTGGAGAAAAAAGACCCCAGCGCCAAATTATCCGAGCCGGTCACGCCGATTGTCTTCTACATCAGCCGTGAGGTACCCGAACGCTGGAGACCCTACATCAAGCAGGGGATCGAAGATTGGCAGGTCGCCTTCGAGTCGGCCGGGTTCAAAAACGCCATCCTGGCCCGGGATGCGCCCAGCGCAGAGGAGGACCCCACCTGGGACCCCGCCGACACGCGCTATTCGGTCATCCGTTGGGTGGCGCAACCGGTGGCCAACGCCCTGGGACCCAGCACAGTTGATCCTCGCTCAGGCGAAATCCTTTCCGCCCACGTGCAAATCTATGCCGATATCCTGGATGTGCTGGAGCAGAAGTATTTCGTGCAAACCGGGGCAGTCGACTCACGCGTGCGCAGCCTGCCGCTGCCCGATGAAATCCTGGGCAAGGCGCTGCGCTATGTCACCTCCCACGAAGTGGGCCACGGCCTGGGTCTGCGCCACAACTACCGCGCCAGCCAGGTCTTCACTGTGGAGCAACTGCGCAACCCGCAATTCACCGCCCGGTATGGCACCGCTCCATCGATCATGTCCTATGGCCGCTTCAACTACATTGCCCAGCCCGGCGATGACGTAACCCACTTCGTGCCCAGGATCGGGCCATACGATCTGTTTGCCATCGAGTGGGGCTATCGCCCGATACCCGGGGCCGACTCGCCAGAAGAAGAACTGCCCACCCTGGACGAATGGGCAGCCCGCCAGATGACAGACCCCTTCCTGCTGTTCGGCGGCGAAGACCTGGCCTCGCTGGTGGACCCCAACGTACTGACTGAAAACCTGGGCGCCGAGCGAGTCGAAGCCACCGCTCTGGGCATCAAAAACCTGGAGCGGCTGATGCCTCGCCTGATCGAAGCCACCACTCGCAAGGGCGAGGATTTTTCCAGGTTGGAAAAAATCTATCGGCGCATCCTGGAGACACGTTATGAATGGCTCTCAGGGGTGGTAAAACAAATCGGCGGCGTGGAAGAGATGCGCACCCTGGCCGGGCGCGGCGATGTGCAATTCAAGCGCGTCCCCAAGAAAAAGCAAAAAGAGGCGGTGTCGTTCGTGATGAAAAACCTGCGCACCCCGCTGGTTTTCGCGTCGCCCGCTATTCTGGATCGCATTACTCCGGCCAGCGGATTGCTTATGGTGCAAAATTATCAGAGCGCACTGCTCACCGACCTGCTTAATCCGGGGCGCTATATGCGCCTGTTGGAAGGCGAGCTGCTCGACCCGAAGGAGGCCTATCCGTTGGCCGAATACCTGGCAGATGTGCAATACGGGCTGTTCGAGGAGATGCACGTCACCACGCCGAAGATCGACGCCAGCCGTCGTGCGTTACAGCGTCAGTATCTTTCCACTTTACAAAGCCAGATGTTCGACAGTTCGTCCAACAGCGACCTGCGCAACATCGTGGGCTACAACATGCAGACGCTGCTGGAGGATATCCAGGCTGCGGAGGAGCGCGCCACCGATCTCAACACTCGCCTACATCTGGCCGATCTGCACCGCCAGGTGCAAGGGATGGCGATTACGTTGAGCGAGAAGCCCGAGGAAAGCAAAAGCACTCCTCCGGTGCAGGAGAGCGGCGACCGGAGGAAATAGCAGCAATGTGCAAACCGTCCAACAGTCCTACTCTAAATGCTGTTCAGCCAGCCGATCGTGGACATCCATCGGGCAAAACAGCACCAACAGGCGGGAGGGCTTCGCCTGGGCGTTGATCCAACAGTGAGGAGCCAGCGCGTTAAAAAGCAGGCTATCTCCTGTACAAAGCTCGTAGGCCCTGCCAGCAATCATACAGGTTACGCACCCTTCCAGGCAATATACAAATTCACGACCCGCATGACTGATCGCTTCACAATGGGCCTCGTTCGAGCGAGGCTCCAGCGTAACCAGCACCGGCTCGGCGCCCAGGTGCGGCAGTCCCTGGCCCAGATTTTCGAGGGTTCCATTGGCGAAGCGCGTTACCCTGCGCTCGCCCTGCCTCTGGTACACGGCACTTTGCTCCGGCGCTTCGCTCTCCAGAAAGGCATGGATCGACACCCCCAGCCCGCGCGCCAGTTGGTATAGCGTATGTACGCCCGGAGAAGTGCGCTCGTTTTCGATCAGGCTGAGTGTGTTTGCACTCAACTGGCAACGTTCAGCCAGGCTGCGGATGGTCAAGCCGCGCGCTTTACGAATGACGCGCAGGCGCGCCCCGATATGCAGGTCGTCGCCTGCCAGAGCGTCCGGTGAGGAACAAGGAGCGGCGACATCCTGGTGAAACTGCGCCGGCGACGGCGGATCATCTCTACGGCGGGTTGTATTTTTGGACATGGGGGCGGCTACTCCTGGATCAAGCTCAAAATTTCCAACTGGTGCGAGCTTTGTTCGGCCAGGACCGCGCGCAGCGATTCGCACACCTCGATAATCTTGGGGCTGGCGTTTTCGTAATACACTTCCGTTCCTTTGCGCTGCGCGGTGACCACGCCCGCGGCTCGCAAGATCGCCAGGTGGCGCGAGACGGTAGATTTGTTCAGCCCGACGCACCCGGCAATCGCATTCACCGGCATGGGACCTTGTTTGAGTTCGCGAATGATCTTCAGCCGTACAGCGTTGGCCAGGGCCATGCATAACTGCGCCTGCATTTCCAAAACAACGTCTTGATCCATGGGACTCTCACACCTGTGGTAGTATTTCTTCGTGTGTCAATTGCGGGCGAGCCCACAATTTACACACGAAAGATACTGACCCGAAAGCAGATTTTCATACTTGGCGGTGAAATTTACTTCATGAGGGCTGTCGCCGAAATCAAACAACGCGTGTATGGGCAGGCCGCGCCTGTGGGCGCGCAACCTGGCCAGGACGCTTTGTGCTAAGTGTTTCGATAAACACGGGGAAGTAGGTGGAGATGACGGTGAAAACCAGCAGCACACCAGAAGCGACGCCCACGAGCAGGGCCAGTTCCAGACAGGAGGGCATATAGGTCACGCCATCCAATGGCTTGAGGGCAAACCAGGTGGCATCGAAGCGATTTAGCACGATCCCGGCGGCGACAAACAGCGCGCCAACCAGCGAGCCAGTGCGGCTCCAGCGCACCGACTTGATCGAGAACAGGGCAATGGGAATGATACAGCCTACAACCAGTTCTATCCAGAAAAGCGCACTGTAAATCCCGCTGGTAAACAGCAGCCCCAGTTCTTCGGTCACCAGTAATTCACCTAATTTGAGCGCAAGATAGAAGCCCAATGCCCAGGGCATTAACCAGCCCAGCTTCTCAATCACCCTCTGGCTGAGCGAGTGGCCGAACAGGTATTCGCTGACAATGGAGCCAACGATAATCAGAGAGATGCCCGCGGGTATGGAGGATATCAGGAAAAACACAGGCAGGAGCATGGAATGCCAAAGCGGGTGCAGGCGGGGCGACATGACGATGAACAGCGTCCCCAGCGAGGACTGGTGCATCGAGGATAGCGTGATGCCGGCGATGACCATGGGCACGGTCAGTCTCTTGATCCAATCGAGCAATTTATTGTTTCCGAAGCGCTCGACGATAACCGGGCTGAACTCATAAATCAGAATGGTGGAATAGATGGCGATGCACCAGCTCACCTCGAACAGCGCCGAGTTGATATTGGGGTAGACGAGAAAGTGCCAGAAGCGATCCCAGCGGCCCAGGTCAAAGAACAGGATGACCAGCACGGAGCTGTATCCCAGCAGGCCAAACAACACCGTCGGGCGGGTAGCCGCATGCAGATCGTGCATGTGGAAGATATACACCAATGCAGCCAGGGTGAAGGCGCCGCCGGAAAGGGCCACAGTGGTCAGGTCGAAACTGATCCAGACGCCCCAGGGAAAGACCTTGCTCATGTTGGTGGTGGCGCCCAGCCCGGCGTACAGCCGGTAAAAACCGGCGCCTAAACCGAAGGCGGTCAGCATGGCCAGGAGATAAGCATAGCGCGGCAAGCGCTGCAATTCGGCAATTATTTTGTTAATCATTGCTGGTCGCTCCTTCCTCGCCGGCGTGTTGCACGGCGGCATGTTCGTCATGCGCCGCGGCATTATCTTTAGCCTGGCGTTTAATTGCCAGGTAAATCCCGGTCATGCCGATGGCCACGCTCGCCGCCACAGCCGGGGTTCCGTGCGTCACCAGGCGATTGAAGTGCGCCGGCGATTCGGTCTGCTGCGTGGTCGGCAGGCCAAGCTGCTCGAAGGGCACCGGGGAGATATAGAAAGTGGCCGTTCCGCCGTTCTCGTGCTCACCATAAACGTGGTTAATGTAACGCCCGGGTTCTTTCTCGATACGCTCATGAGCCAGGACCAGCATTTCATCCCGCCTTCCGAATTGGATCGCCCGGGTGGGGCACGTCGCCGCACAGGCGGGCTGCTGCTGCCCGTCTTCCAGACGGGAGATACACAAATCGCATTTAACGATCAAGGCCAGGCGCTGGTCCCACTGGAAATTGGGGACTTCAAACGGGCAGGCGTACATGCAGTAGCGGCAACCGATACAGCGGTCTGCATCATAGACAATGATCCCATCTTCGTTTTTCTGCAAAGCGCCCACCGTACAGGCTGACACACAAGACGGGTCGACACAGTGCATGCAATGGTATGGAGCAGTGTAGCGCTGCAGAGCTGGATATTGCCCGATCACGCCGGTATCTTTAATCCAGATGCGCGTATTCTTCATCGGAACGTTATTTTCCACACTGCAAGCCACCAGGCAGGCCCGGCAATCAATGCAGCGCGAGGCATCGATCAAAAAACCATATTTTTGCTTTGCGATCATGCTACTCTCCCAGATAGAGCGGCTTGCGCTGATCGACAGGCAGCGCGCCATCCGCTTTCTTTACCGATACAAAAGTCTGGCTCAGCGCCTGTCCGCCGGAGATGGGGTCTGTGTAGGTAACGTGCAACACAGAGTCGCTGGCCCCAACGCCGAAAGCAGTGGTCAGCCCTTTGGATAGATGCCCGTAACCCGGCGTCATATACACGCAATCGGGGCGAATGGTCTGCGTGGCGCGCAGGCGAATATGCACCTTGCCCACCTGGCTGGTCACTTCCAGCCAATCGCCATCCACCAGGCCGCGCTCGGCGGCAACATCTGCATTCATCCACAGGCGCGGCTCGTCGGAATATTTGTGCAGCAATTGGTTGTTCTGTGTGCCAAACTGAGTGGCCTGCGCCACCTTGCCGGTTAGCAGGTAGAACTGGCCGGGCTCGGGGCGCGGCGGCTCTTCCCAGGCAGGCCAGGGCGAAAAACCGGCTTTGGCCAGGGTTTCGGAATAAATTTCGATCTTCCCGGAAGGCGTGTTGAAAACAATCTCGGACTCTTTCTTCTCCGCTGGCATTTCGACGAAACCTTTGGTTTTCAGGTCCTCCAGGCTGGCGCCCAACGGAGCAAGCTGCTGGCGCAAATAGTCTTCTTCATCGCTGTACTGGAAATAATCGCCTAACCCCAACCGTTCGCCCAATTGTTTATAAATCCACAGCGCCGATTTGGCTTCGCCCTGCGGCTCGATCACCGGCTGGCGGATGAACACCCTGCCATCCACCGGCAGCAGCGGGTCGTAACGTTCCAGGTAAGAGGCCTCGGGAAGCACGACATCCGAGAACCAGGCGGTGTCGTTCAAAATGATATCCACCGTGACGATGAAATCCATCTTGCCAAAGGCTTCTAAAGTCCGGGCGCGATCGGGCAAGGCCAGGATGGGGTTCTGCCTGGAAATAAACCAGCCGCGCGCCTGGTAAGGTTGGCCGCTCAGGATAGCATCGCGCAGTTCCTGGAATACGCCCAGCTTCAGCGGCACGAGCGGGTATTTCCACCCCGCCCCGTCTAATCGCAGCGCAGAGACTCGCGGGTAAGGGGGCTGGGGAGGCGTGCCCAACCCGGCGCCCTCTGCGGCAACATCGGCAGTCAGGCACCCGCCTGCGGTCAAGACATTGCCGCTCAAGGCGTTCAGCGTGGCGATGGCGCGCTCGGTCTGGAAGGAGTTGACAAAGTTGGAGGTGCGCCAGCCCGGGTGGGCCAGGGCATTATGTTTGGCGGCGGCGTATTCGCGCGCAATGCGTTCGATGGTCGCCGCAGGCACGCCGGTGATCCCCTCGGCCCATTCGGGCGTGTAATTGCGCATGGCGTCCTGGATGCCATCACAACCGACCGTATACTTCTTGACAAAATCGCAATCGGCCAGGTCGTTCATCACAATGACATGGACCATAGCCAGCAAGAAAGCCGAGTCCGTGCCGGGGCGAATGGGGATCCATTCGCTGGCTTTGGCGGCGGTCTTGGTATACCGCGGATCCAGGTAAACCAGCTTTGCGCCGCGGTCCAGCGCCTCAGCCAGCTCAGCGGTTTCCGAGGTGGAGATCGCCTCCATCAGGTTACGCCCGACCATCAGGATGAATTGGACATCTTCGTAGCGGCGCGCCGGCTCCTCGATGCCATAGGTGAACAAAAAGGCGGCGATCATGGCGTTGAAGCACAGGCTGCGCTGCGTGCCGTAGTTGGGCGAGCCAAAAGCATAGAGCAGGTTCTCGAACTGCACCTGGCTCAGGTTGTGGGTGGAGGAGAAGACCATCGCCTCCGGGCCGTACTGCTCTTTGATCGCCAGCAGTTTTTTGGCGGTCAGATCCAGGGCCTCGTCCCAGCTCGCCTTGCGGAATTTACCTTCGCCGCGCTGGCCGACACGGATGAGCGGCGTGAGCACACGATCGGGATCGTAGGTATTCATCAGTCCCGATTGGCCGCGGGTGCACAGCCTGCCCCTGGAATGCGGGTGCTGCGGGTTGCCATCCAGTTTCACCACGCGTCCATCACGAACTTTAGCCAGCAGGCCGCAACGCCACACGCACATTTCGCACATGCTGGCCACATAGCCGTCGCCCCGGGCATCCAGCAGGCCAGCTTGGCGTGCGGCTTGCGCTACGCGGGGAGGAATGATACTGCCTACGGCCAGCCCGGCGCCCGCCGCCCCGCCGATTTTAAGAAAGTCACGTCGTGACAATGTTTGGGTCATGGTTGGACTCCGATTAAGCTGTCGGCTCTTTTTCCTTGCGCTGCAAACCGGCCCGGTCGATCAGGTAAAACAGCAACAACGAGAGCAGCGCAAAGAACAAAATGAACCGGAAAGGATCGACCTTCCACAGGTCGGGCAACACCACGTTGCCATAGTTGGCGATCTTGGAAATAACCGGGAAGATCTGCTGGTAGGTCAGGCCGTAGATCACCGCGCCGGCCAGAAAGCCCAACATCCCCGGAATGAGATAATCCAGCTTGCCTTCGCCGCTACCAGCGGCGCAGGTGCCCGGTCAGTAACCGGTGAGCGCCATGCCAATACCGAAAATCAGCCCACCGATCAGGTTGCCGGCGATGTAGGTGGCCGGGATGTTGGGAAAAGCGACCCAGCCCAGGCCGCGCAGCGCATACAGCCCGCTCATCGAAACCACCAGGGCGGTCATCATAAATTTGAGCACCGCCATATCCGTGAAGCGGAATACGTTGACGATTTTGTTGTATTGGGTCAGCCCGGCTTTATTCAGCGCAAAACCGAAGAAGACGCCCAGGAACAGAGCAATCACCAGATTCGCCATGCTAATACCTCCTGCGGTAGACGATCAACGCGGTGAGAATGCCGGAGGCAAACATGCCAGCAATAAACAGGAAGGCCGCCGGGGCCAGCAGCATGCCGCCCGAGATGGCCAGCCCACTGGTGCATCCTCCGGCGATCCCGGCGGCATACTCCAGGATGATAGCGCCGGCAAAAGCCAGCGCCCAGCGCTTCCAGACCTGCGGGCCGAAGATGCGCTTCCACTGCGTGTCGCTGTTGGCGGCGTCTTTCTTGCCCCATTTCAGCGTGCCGCTGGTGGCCGCGCCGAGCAACCCGCCAAAGAACAAGCCCACCAGCATCATCACGCCATAGGTAATGCCGGGCGGCATGATGAAGTTGAAATACAAATTATCGAACAGCGCCGGGGAGACCGCTTTGCCGATCATCCCGGCTAGGTTTTCAAACGCCCCGGAGGCGCCCAGCAGGGTATCGCTGAGGGCCACAGCCAGAATGCCCACCACGCCGAGCAAAACCCCCGCCGCGTAGGGCGACCAGGTATCCTTACGAATGTAGCTGAGCACGGCTTTCATTTCGCTCCGTCCTTGTCTTTCCCATCCAGGACCACGGCCTCGATCAACCCCAGCACTTTCTGGCTCCTGGCCGGGTCTTCGAGGATGTTCATAAGTGATTTCCGGCTATGCACGTTGAGCCCGGATATGTATGGCAGCATCTCCATCACATCCTCCGGATACTCGCCCTCCACTTTGCGAGCGCCGCCCGCCGGGACCTTGATCCGCCTTTCATTAACGACCACAAATGCGCCTCCGCCAATTACCACCAGGCCGATCAGCGCCGTCAGGATGGTATTGCCCCAATTGACCGGCCGCTTTCCCAGCACAATTTCCTCATAACGGCGGGCATAATCCACCAGGTTGGGATCATCCACCGCCAGCCCCGCCGAAACCGGCGGGCTGGCCAGCACTGCGGCGCTGACTGGCGCGGCAGCGGCATTCGCCGGGGGATCGCTGGCCAGGCCGGACGCGGAGGCCGGGACAGGCGCGGAGGCAGGGGCAGGCGCGCCGCCCTGGCCGATCTCCACACCCAGCGCCGTCGCGTATACCTGGGCGCGCTCTTGCAAATCCGCCGGGTGACACTGCATGCACGCCGCTTCCACATCCGAAAGCGGCGCCACCATCCCGGCATGCGCCTCGGCTTCACCCTGCGCCTGGTTATTCCCGGCGTGGCAGATGTAACAAAAATCGCCGAAAGCATGGGATTGGTGCCAGCCCGTGCCATCGCCATTGACCGGCATTTTGCCTTGCACTTCGTGGCAATTCTTACACGATGAAGCCTGCGAGCCACATTGAGCATTCGCCGGCGAAGCGGATGCCAGCCACAAGCCAGCAACAGCTACCAGCAAAACCCCGGCCGCCATCATCCCAATAAAAAGATTCTTCTGTCTCATCAATGCGCCTCCTTGAGATGCTGTCAAAACTCGCACCATTCTAACACACAAATGACAAATATATTAGTTACTTAATTCACTTTTTTGTCATTTTGATACTATATATTGTGTATAATAAACCTTATTTTATTTATCATCCAGATAACTCTAATTTTTAGTACAACACCTTTGAACATACTGTACTCAAACGAGAATTAACACAATACATTGTGTGTTTTGTGCTATTTTGGTATGATAAAAGCTACTTGTACTCCGCGGCTATGCATAGTCGTCAGCAGTCCTGATCAGAAATCGACCAATTACTCAGCACTCCAATAAAAATCCATCCGGAGAAAATTTTGGGCAGGCAAACAAATGGGCAAAACACTCACACCAGGAGATAAGCTACGCATCTTACGTATTGAAAGAAAAATATCACAGCGTGCCTTAGCTGAGATGGCAGGGATATCTGCAAACTCGGTCAGCCTGATCGAGCGCGACGAAATTTCACCCAGCGTGGCCACTTTGCAAAGCCTGGCCAGAGCGCTGAACGTGCGCATGAGTTATTTTTTCGAGGAAGACACCGTCCAAAGCATCCTGCACGTCAAGGCGATGCAGCGTTCATGCATCGACAGCCAGGGCGTGTGCATCGAAAGTGTCGGCAGCAGGATCAATGGACAAGAAGTGGAGCCGTTTTTGATCCGCCTGGCACCCAATACCAGCAGTGGAGAACGGCAAGTCATACACTCCGGCCACGAGGTCGTGTATTGTTTGAAAGGAAAACTGGAATATTTGATCGACGGGCAGAGCTATTACGTTGAGGCAGGAGATTTCCTGGTCTTCGAAGCCGGCCTGCCACACCTGTGGCGCAACCCATTCGACCTGCCCGCCGAATTTATTCTTATCTTACAAACCCCCGGGGCTACCCTCGAACCTGTGAAGCGGCATTTTGTAGATTACCCATCTGTACCGCATATCGGCTCGTAGCCAGGCTCAATCTTGCCGCAACGCTTCCCATAACGCGGCGTCGAACGGCGCCTGGCGGCTGCGGCAGCCCTCCCGCTGGCATACCTGGCAGCTCTTGAAATCGGTCTGCGTGGCAAACAGCACCCCGGAAACCGTCTTGACCGGGTACATCAGGTAGGTGTCGCTCAAACGCACGCCGATGCTTGCCGGGCCATCACCCAACAGGCCGAACAGCTCACGCTGCTGCTCAATGGGCCACACTTCCGCCTCCGCCGAGCCGGGATGCATGACGGCGGTCTTTTCCAGGCGGTGAAGGCGCGCCAGGTAATCTCCCAGGTAGTCGAAGGCGCTGCGCAGTACATCTTCCTTGATGGCGTCCCACCAGAAATTTTTCAGCAGGTCGCCTTTGATCTCTGGCATATCTTCCAGTTCCGTACCACAGGTGACCACAAAGACAAAAGCACGTTCCACGGAGGCCAGGTTCAGAGCCAGCATACGGCTGGTAAAGGTCACCCCGTCCAACGTCACGCGGTCGCCATCCCGCCCGTCGATATAGGCCAGGCGATAGACCGCCTTGGGGCGGCCCATTGCCCGAGCTTTCTCGCATAACGCGACAAACTCGGCGGCATACGAACTACTCTCGCGCAGGCGGGCCGCCTTCATCAAGGCAGAAGAGTTCAATTCAAAGGGAATGTCAGTGAGAGTATAGATGTCCATACCCCTATTATACTCGCTGCGAGCAAATTCCCAGGCGCGCGCAGCTCAAACCTGCCGCCAGCAGCCCGGCGCATAGTGCCGCCAGCGCGAAGACCAGCCAGACCATCACATCCCGCTCGGTGTACCAGGCGCGCTGCACACTCCACAGAGCGTACATGCGCCAGTAGGCCGCCCACTGCGGCGAAACCGACGACCAGGCCAACCAGGCTGCCCCAATCACCCCTGCGCCGAACAGGCTGAGGGCCAGGTCCAGCCAGGAAACACGGAAGGAGGGGGGCGGGACGGAAGATGGGCGGCGGGCAGCGGGCGACCGGCGGCTGGCGTTGGACAACGGCCCGGCACCACCGGGCACCTGCTCCCTGGCGCCTGGCGCTGGATAGCGGACAACGGACACCTGGTCCATCACCGCCTGGAACAGGCTCGGCGGCGGAGAGACTAACGGCGCAGTGCGCAGCGCATCGACGACGGCAATATCCAATTCATCCATAAAGAACCTCCTCTCGGGCAAGGTCGGCTCCAAACTCTACAACGTCGGACCCGACAGGTCTCTTCGCCTCCTCTCCAACACTCGATTTCCGGCCAGGCCTGTCAGGTCTCTCTAATCCATCGACGGTAAGCAAAGCCGCTTTGAGGCGAGCGTGCGCCCGGAACAGCCCGGTTTTCACCGAGCCAAGCGGCATACCCATCACTTCGGCAATTTCCTCATAAGATAGCTCCTGCTGGTAACGTAGCAACACCAACAGGCGATACGACGATGGCAGTGCATCGATCTGGCAGTGCAAGAAGGCGCGCACTTCGCCCGCTTCCACAGCCGACTCGGGATCGACGCGACTGTAATCGGGACCGGTGGTGGTGTAGCCAGGATCGGCAATCCTGGCTACGGTGCTCTCAGCAACAGATTCCTCCGTCACATCCAACGAGATCTGCGCCATTTCCCGCTTGAGCTGCGGGGCGCGGTTATAGCACAGGTTCATCACAATGCGATACAACCAGGTGCGAAAACTGGCTGCCCCACGGAAACCGGCCAGCCCCTGCCAGGCGCGCAGGAAGGCTTCCTGGGCCAGATCCTGCGCATCATCCGGGTCGCCCAGGGCGCGCAGTGCCAGGTTATAGGCAAAGGCCTGGTGCGCCAGCACCAGATCCCCGAAGGCCTGGCTATCGCCGGCCCGGGCACGTTGCACCAGGTGGGTTTCATCCGCAGTCATGACTGAATATTAGACCTGTTTTGCGCAAAAAAGTTTCAAGAATATCAGCGCTCAGCGATTAGCTTTCAGCGATCGGGTTTCAGCGGCCGGCGCGGTTCGCCAGAATTCGAGGCTCTGGACGGAAAACCGCTGAGGACGTTAAGGCACACCCGGTTAAGCTTTAATCCCGTAAAAGCAGAAAAGCCTGAAACTTTTTTGCGGCTGACCTGTCTAATCCTTTAGAACCACGGCCAGCTTTCAGCCAACGACGATCATCGTCGATGGCCAATCGATAACCAATTCTAACATCACTGACCACGGATTGCTCAAAGCTGAAGGCTGTTGCCGACTACGGATTGCTGATCACCAAGGAGATTTACCCTATGCAACGCAAATGGCTTATCGCTATTCCAATTATCCTCGTCCTGGTGGCCCTGTGCGCCTGTATGGTTGGCATCGCGGTGCTCACCGTTCGCCGGGCCGACGGACTGACCCTGTACCTCGACGGGCTGCGCGTGTTGGATACCCCTGCCGAGGCAGAAGAGAGCTACGATTTCAGCGCCCCCGACCCGGCAGCACTGGTGGTGACCAACGATTGTGGCGAGATCGAGGTCAGCAGCCAGGAGGGCGAGCAAATCACTGTCACTGCCCACAAGAAGGCCTGGGGCGCAAACCAGGCCGACGCCGAGGCCAGGCTGGCACAGATCGAACTGGACCTGACCCAGGATGGCGATACTGTAAAAGTGGGCATCAAGAACCCCGAGCAGGTGTGCCGCAACCAGATCGGTCGCCCTGCTGAAATCACCTTCAGGATCAACGTACCGCCGCGCACCCGGGTGAAAGCGACCACGCAGCTCGGGGGCATTTCCCTGCGAGGCACCCGGCTGGGCGCCGAGCTGCACTCCAGCTTCGGTGATGTAAGTGCCAGGGACCTGGAAGGTGGCCTGGTGGTGGAGACGCAAAATGGCCGGGTGGAAGCCGTTTCGGTGGACGCCGGCAAAGAGCCAATCACCCTGCAAACCGCTTTCGGCGACATCCACCTGGAGAACGCTGCTGCCAGCAAGCTGGAAACCACCACCCAGAACGGCAAGGTGGAGTTGGAGAAGGTAGATATCTCCGGCGACAGCCGCATCTCCAGCAACTTCGGCGATCTTTCCTGGCTAAGCGGCAAGACTCGGGCGCTGGATCTGCAATCCCAAAACGGACAGATCACCCTG
Organism: uncultured Anaerolinea sp.; assembly: GCA_964595435.1. Classification (GTDB taxonomy): domain Bacteria; phylum Chloroflexota; class Anaerolineae; order Anaerolineales; family UBA4823; genus RBG-16-57-11. Next base: position 14,230 of record CAZQQJ010000061.1, read on the forward strand.
CAAGGGGTGAAAGCATCCGGCGCGCTGACCGCAAGCACTGATTTCGGTGACATCCATATCAACGATGTAGAGGCCGAGTCATACCAGGCCACTACGCTGAACGGCAAGATCGAGATCGATGGCGCTCAGGGACAGGTCAAAGCGCACAGCGACTTCGGCGACATCAACGTCACACACGCGAACGAGGTGACCTTCGACCTGAAAAGCAAGAACGGCCAGTTGCACCTGCAAGGCACGCTGGGCAAAGGGCCGCACCAGGCGATCACCGATTTCGGCGACATCCAGATGGAGTTTCCTGCCGGGACGGTCTTCGACTTTGACCTGCAAACCCAATTCGGAACGGTGGACATCGACGCCGGCGGCGACCCGAATGCCTACAGCATCCAGGGTAAACCGGACGGAAAACACTGGAAGGGCAAAGCCTATGACGGCGGACCATTAATCACCGCTACCACTCAGAATGGCAACATTACCATCCGGTTGGAGGAAAATACTTCACAGTAAAGTACAGGTGCCGAGTAATCCGTAACTGGTTACCAATCACGGGTTACCCTGCGCCTCATTACCCATCACCGAGTGCTCATTACTCAGCAACCCATCACTTTCAAAACAAGGAGATTTACCATGGAAACTTTCATTATCTGCAGCGGCATGTTGGGCTTCTTCGTCGTGCTGTTCGGCTTCATCCTGCTGATGCGCTACCTGACCTACCGTGAAACGCTGGCGCTGGCCGAAAAAGGGCTGGTCAAGCCGCCCAGGGAGCGCAACGGCGGCAAAGCCGCATTGGTGTGGGGCGTGATCATCACCGCCCTGGGCGTAGCCCTCACCCTCGGCCTGTGGCCGTTGGGCTTCATTGGCAATGGCATGGGCTTCCCGTTTGGCTTCGGCCCGTGGATGCTGGCCGGCCTGGTGCCGCTGTTCTTTGGCCTGGCGTTGGTATTGGTCCACGTGCTGACCCGGGAAGAGAAGAAACCTGAAACGCCGGCGGAACCACTGCCCCCGGCGCCGGTGGAGAAGCCTGTTATCGACGAGCAATGACGAAAATCAGCGGGCTGCCCGCTGGGCCGCCCGCTGATTCAGCCAATCTTACGGCCAGGTGACCCCCTGGCCCTTGCCCAGGATACCGCGCCCCATGATCACCCGCTCGTCCAGGTCGGTGATCCCACGCATCAGTGTTGACCAGACTGCGAACCACTGCAATGGGATCATCAGCACGAACGGCGAAAGCAGCGGGTGCACGCCCTCGTATTTGGCGCTGTCAAAGACCAGCAAGCGGGCGCCGTTGGCCTCGCATACCGCCCGCACTCGCTCAACCACCGGGCGCGATTCGTCCGTACCCATCAAGATGACCATAGCCGGTTTTTCACGATCGAACATTTCCACCGGACCGTGGCGGAACTCGGTGGCATCCATGAAAGATCCGTTGACGCGCATGTTTTCCATGAAAACGGTCAGGCCGAACTTATATGCCAGCCCATAGAGCGGGCCGCTGCCCAGCGTATAAATCAAATGTTCATCGAGAAACGCCTCGGCCAACTTGCGGGTCGGCTCTTTTTCATCAATATACTGCTGGCTTAACAATGTGGGCAACCGGTACAGGCTGGCGATGATCTCTTCCGCCTCTGCAGCGCCCTGCAAACGGGCGATTTCCAGGGCGAAGAGGAACGCCGCGGCCATCGGCAAGACATAAAGGGCTTTGGATTCGTAGGGAATCACCTCACTGGCTTCGCGCCCCATCAGGCTGTCTGCCTTGTTGACCAGGGCGATCGTGTGCGCCTTGCGCAGGTTGGCATGGCGCAGCGCCACCACAGTATCTTCGGTCGCTCCGGAGTAGGAGGATACGAACACCCAGGCTTTTTCGTTCAGCCGGGCCGGGTCACGCCAGACAAAATCGTAGGCGGTGAAAATTTCGGTCGGGATTTTCGTATATTTATCCAGGACATACTTGCCGCCGTACATATTGACCCACGAGTTTCCGCACCCCACCCAATAAATTTGCTGGACGTTTTCATCCAGCGCCTTCTTCGCCAGGGCGCGGATGCGCGCGCCATGATCGTTCAAGAATCTTTCCAGGTGCGGCCCTAATACGGGGGCGGTGAACAATGCACTGTTGACGGCATTTTCGACGAGTTTTTCTAGATCCATATTCATCCTCAAGTAGTGTGGTTTCTTAGGGTGTCATCCTTGAGCGCGGGCAGCGCCGGGCGTTGCCCACACTCAAAGAAAATCACGATTAAAGCAGTTCCTTCTCTTCCAGGCGAACGTATTTCATCCGTGTGCGATTATGCGTATAAATCACGTGGATGGCGCCATCCGCGCTCTGAATGATCGACGGGTAACTGAATTCACCTGGCTCATCCTCCAGAGTGACCCGGTCTTCCCAGGTTTGCCCTTCGTCTTGCGAAACGGCCAGGCACAGCGGGGTACGCGGGCCCCAGGTGGGCAATCCGTTGGGATATTGCTCAATATCAATCGATTTTTTATCGATCATACGGCCCAATTCCAGGTCGCCGGCTTTCTGCAGAGCAGAGTGCCTGAAACGCATGGCGATGCCTTCCTGGTGAGAGCGAGCCGTGACCAGGTTGCCCTGTGGGCCTAATGCCACCGGGTTGTAAGCCACCACCAGGTTACCAGCCTGGGTGCGCAGCAAATCGATCCCGCTATTGGGGTTCAGCAAAGCAGTCGGCTTCGGCACGCTCCAGGTCAGGCCCAGGTCTGGCGAGCGGGTTTCGTAGATCAGGCCCTCCCACGAGCGGTTATAGGCCAGCAGTTCGCCGTTACCCAGTTGCACCACGCTGGGCTGGTCCAGGTAGGCGCCGCAGTGCGGCACATCGATCGCCTGCCACTTCTTGCCCTTATCCGTCGAACGCATGAAGCAGATATCACCGATGCCTTCGTATTCCACCGGCAAAATCCAGATGTCCGGCGCAACGAACAACGGCTTGTTCTTGCCCAGGATGCGCCGCCGGGCGCGGAAGATCTCCAGGTCGGTCCAGGTCTGCCCCAGGTCGTAGCTGCGCTTGAGAAAAAGGCGCGTGCCGCCATCGCACCAGTGCCCATAATTCACCGGCGCAATCAGCCATACCGTCCCATCCGGGCCGAGGAACAGGCGCGGGTTGCCGGCGGCGCGGTTGGCTACATCTACCCAAACTGCCGCAGGCTGCCAGGTTTTTGCGCCGGCCGGCAGGCGGCTACCCAAAATAACTGAGTCCGGGGCACTCTCGCGCGAGCCAGCATACCAGGCCGCCAATAGATCGCCATCCGTCAACTCACAGATCGCACCGGCGTGGCTGGCAGGAAAACGGGCCGAGCCATCAAAGACAAAAGTCGCTTCCATGATTCACTTTCCAGGAGAGGAGCGTTTTATTTCAAACCGGTGGTAGCAATCCCTTGAACGAAATAACGCTGCAAGAAGAGGAATAACAACACCGGCAATAAGATCGAAATCAGCGCAGCGGCCATGATGACTCCGTAGGGCTGGGAACGCACCACGCCGCCAGTAGCAGCAAAGATATTCACCGCCAACCCGACCGGCAAAGTCTTCACCTTGTCATTGCTGGCGGCGATCAACGGCCACATCAGCGCGTTCCAACTGCGGATGGCGGTGAAGATGATCACACTGACCACCGCCGGGCGGGTGAGCGGCAGGATAATGCGCGTGAAAATCTGCCAGTTGTTACACCCGTCGATCAGCGCGGCGTCATCCAGCTCGGTAGGGAGTTGAACGATGAACTGGCGGAACAGGAAGATGCTGATCCCGCTGGTGGAAAGAGGGATCACCAGGGCGAGATAAGTATTAATCAGCTTAAGGTAGTAGAACATCAGGTAAAGCTGCGGGATATAGGCAAAGAAAGGCAGCATGATGGTCAGCAAACTGAGGCCGAAGAATATTTTCTTCCCTTTGAAATCGAGGCGAGCGAAGGCGTAACCCGCCGGCAAGCTGACCGCCAGCACCAGCAGCACAGTGCCAACGGTGACGATGATACTGTTCTTGATCCAGCGCTCGAAGGGGAAACGGTCCAGCACAATTTTGTACTGCTCCAGGGTCGGCGGGATCGGCAGCCAGTGGAAATCTTTGGTCATGGCCTGCGTATCGGTCTTCAGCGAGGTGGTCACAATGACCGCCAGCGGGATCGCATAGCAGATGATGACCAGGGTCAAAATCAGATAAAGGAAGGCACGCGTGGTTTTGAGCCTCATTCGAACGCCTCCCTTCCTGAGAATCTAAATTGAAGGGTGGTCATTAACAAGATAAACGCCATGGTGATCACCGAAAGCGCTGCCGCGTCTCCGAAGCGAAACGCTTCAAAGGCGGTCAGGTAAGTCTTGTACACCAGGGTCACGGTCGACCCGACCGGCCCGCCCTGGGTCATCACATACGATTCGTCAAACATCTGGAACGAATTCGCCGCGCACAACACGGTCACATACAGGATGATCGGGCGCAACAGTGGAAGCGTGATGTGGCGAAATACCTGCCAGGCGTTGGCGCCATCCACCTGGGCAGCCTGGAAGAGCTCCTCCGGGATGCCTTGCAAGGCGGCCAGGAAAATGATGGTATTGAAACCCACCGACCACCAGGCGTTCATAAAAATCAGCGCCGGCATCGCCTGTTGGGGACTGGTGAGAAAAGGCAAAGGGTCCAATCCAAACTGGCGCAGATAGCTGTTGATGATGCCGAAATTCTGGTTGTACATCCATTTCCAGACTGTGCCAGCCACTGCGCTGGAGATCACGTAGGGCATAATCACGAACACCCTGCCGACAGCGCGGCCCTTCAAGGGTTGGTTCAGCAAGAGCGCCAGCAGCAACCCCAGCCCGGTCAATTCGATAGTTACCAGGATGGTGTAATAGAACGTGTTATAAACCGCTTTCCAGAAAAACTTGTCTTCGAACAGGCGGATATAATTTTCCAATCCAACAAAGGTAGGCTGATCTACAATACTCCAGCGGGTAAAACTCATCGGCAGAATGGTAAGCGCCGGCAAGAAGAAGAAAAAGAAAAACAGCAAGAAATAGGGGGCGATGAACCAGAATGCACCGCGCGAACGAAATCGTTGATTGCCCAAGACACTTCCTCCTGCCTGCCCCCTGCCGGCTTATACAAATCGGCAGGGGGCACGATATGCCATCTAAAAAGACGATCTGGCTGGCGAAGTACGCGGCTTAACGAGTATGTCGCGCCACGCCAGCTTATCGTTACCAACTTTATGGTTGTGCCAGGAGATCGTTCACCGCTTCCTCGGCGGTGGCGATTGCTTCCGCTACATTTGCCTTCTCATCCAGCATGACCGATTCCATCATGATCACAAACGGGGAAGTAGGTTCGCGCCCGAACACCTCAGCCTGCTTGATGATTGTGGGATAGTAATGCGCGTAAGGCAGCGTGTTGGCGAATGCCTGCCAGTTCTCCAGTTTCTTGAACTCCTCCGAGGCGAGGATGCTCTTACGCACCGGCTGGTGACCGGAGTTCTTCGACCACTCGAAGTTGTGATCCGACATCCACTTGACGAACTTCATCGCGGCTTCGGTCTTTTGGGGGTCCACGTTGGCCGGGAAGACAAAGGTATGCGAGTTGCCCCAGGCGCCGGGCTGGTCGTAGATCACCGGGATCATGGTGGTCTTGTATTGCAAGCCCTCGATCTTGTTGTAATCGCCCATAGCCCACGGTCCAGAGATCACCATGGCCACGTTACCCTTCATGAAGTCGTCATCCGGGTCCTGTTCGCCCTGCGGGGTGACCTTCTCGACGTAAACCAGGTCGTGCAGGAACTGCAGAGCATCGATTGCCTGCGGGGTGTTGAAAGCCGCTTTGGTGCGGTCTCCGTTGAGAATATCCTGGCCTTTATTCTGCCATACCAGGGACATCCAGGTGCGGAACGGGACGCCGCCGCTGTAGCCCATGGCCAGCCCGTATTGATCCGGTGTGCCATCGCCATTTTTGTCAACGGTCAGCTTCTTGGCATAATCCAGCAGTTCAGCCTTGTTGGTCGGCGGCTTATTGGGATCCAGCCCGGCTTCCTCGAAGGCCTTGACATTGTAATAAAGACCCAGGGGGTGCAGGTCCAGCGGAATGGCGTAGCGTTTGCCATCCACCTGGGTGCCCTGCCAGGCAGTCTCGACGAAATCGTCGCCGGTCAGCTCGTACTGCTTGGCCAGGTCGTCTACCGGCTGCAGGATGCCCAATGAGACATTCTGCAGGATGTTGGTCTGGTGCATGGTTGAGACATCCGGAGGGTTACCGGCTTTGGAATCCAACACGATCTTGCTGTAAAGCGTGCCCCAGTCCAACTCGGTCTCTTCGATGGTGATGCCATACGGGTTGGTCTCATTGAACTCCTTCACCATCTGCGCCATGGGGACGTTATCCGGCGAACCCAGGCCGCTCCAGAATTGGATCGTGATCGGCTCAGGCGCTGCTTCAGTGGCTGCTGGAGCAGGCGCTTCGGTAGCGGCTGGCTTGGGCGCTTCAGTGGCTGCTGGAGCAGGCGCTTCGGTAGCGGCTGGTTTGGGTGCTTCGGTAGCGGCTGGCTTGGGTGCTTCGGCCGGTGCGGCGGGTGCACAGGCGGCGAGCAGCATGGTCGCGATCAGCAGACCAACCAGAACGTTGAACAATTTGACTTTCTTGTTGTACATTTGTGTGATCCTCCTGCAGGTAAGTAGAACTTGACTTGACGGTTACGGCGTAACGGTCTTGCACCACTCACATTCATCTTCTCCTCGATTACACCTCCTTTGTTCCCCTGCGATGAGAATAGCGCTACGCGCTCCTCGCTCTATTGCTCCATCAGCACCATCAGTTTCAGCGTATCTGCCCCACCGAAAAGCTTGAAGACATCCAGGTAGTCTGCCAGGGGCAGTCGATGGGAAACCAGGTTATCTACGCGAACTTTCCGGCTGGCCAGGAGTTCTACAGCGCGTGCGGTGGCAAACTGGTTATTGAAGGATCCCAGTATCGTCAGCTCGCGATCGTTCACATCATAGGAATTCACCGGCACAGTCTTATCCATCGGGCTGCATCCAAACCAGACAATCGTCCCTCCTTTCCGCGCATAGTAGATTGATTGCGCTTGCAGGCTCAAATTCCCGGCTGCTTCAACAACAACGTCTGCGCCGATGCGGCGAATCTTGCGTAGGGCTGCGTCGACGTCCTCGGTTGCAGGGTCGATCACATGGGTGGCGCCGTTTTCGAGAGCCAGGTCCTGGCGTTTCTTGATTGGTTCGCTGACGATAATATTGACCGCACCACGCAGCGCGGCGATTTGGGTGAGCAGGTTTCCCATTCCTCCCGCGCCTAAGATAACAACCGTATCGCCGTGGTTGATCCGGGCCAGGTCCATCCCATGCACAGCGCAGGCTAACGGCTCACAAAAGGCCGCCTGCTCGTAGGTAACATCATCGGGGATGCGATAGACATTGCTTTCAGCTATGACGCAATATTCCGCATCTGCGCCGTCGATCTCAACACCCATAGACAGCCGGTTTGCACAGAGATGCTCTTTGCCCATCCGGCAATAATCGCACTTATGGCATACCCGGTTCGGGTCCGCCGTAACACGGTCGCCCACCTGCAGGGTAGTTACACCGGCACCCAGGGCAACCACATCTCCGGCGAATTCATGCCCAATGATCACCGGGAAGCTGGCGGGGAAACCGCCAACGAACAGGGAATGGTCGGTCCCGCATACGCCACAAGCTTTGATGCGGATTAATACATCCCCTGGCTGGGGCTCAGGAATATCCCGTTCGATTACCTGGACATTGCCAGGTGAGTAAATTACTGCCGCTTTCATTGCCTTTTCTGCCTCCTGAATATCGTTCAAGCCGTTTTACAGTCTTTTGCCGTGGTCGTAAATTGCTGGTCTAATGGCCACCGAGCGCCCAATAAGACATCTGCGGCGACATGCAGGCCCTGAGTAAGCGGTCGAAAGCCATCCGGTCTGCCGGGCGCGGGCTGGAAGCATCCATTCCCGGCCGGTTGACCAGGGCCTCCACTTCGTCAAGGTCACCCACACCCAAAGCCGCCAACCCCTTGGGCATACCCAGGTCATGAAGCAGATCGCGCACCGCGCCGGGGGCTTTCATCGCGGCCTGGCGCAAGGTCAGGCCGGTGGTATTCTCCCCCATCCAGCGAGCGATGTCTGCAAACTTTTCCAGGTTGGCGACGCAGTTATATTCCATGGTGGCCGGCAGGCAGACTGCCACGCTGACCCCATGACCGGTGTTGTACACCCCACCCACCGCCTCACCGATCACGTGCGCCAGGCAGCTATCCGATTGGGTGATGGCCATGCCAGCCAGGGTATTGGCCAGCATCATGTTATAACGGGCATTCAAGTCTTTACTGTCATACACCGCCCGGCGCAGGTTCTGCGCTACCAGACGGATGGCCGAGGCAGCCAGGGCATCTACCACCGGCGTGGACATCTGGCAATAACAGGCTTCGATGGCGTGCGAGAGGGCGTCCATCCCGGTAGCGGCGGTGATTTCAGGGGGCAGATCGAGGGTAAGCAGCGGGTCCACAATCGATAGCGTTGGGTAAAATTGTGGGCGAGCAAAGCCTTCTTTGCGGTGCAGCTCTCGGTGGCTGATCACGGTAAAAAAGGTCGCCTCCGAGCCAGTGCCAGCGGTGGTGGGCACAGCAACCACGGGCAGAGTCGGGCGGGTGATCGGGGCACCTTCGAAGATCTTCCAGATATCCTGTTCTTCAGTTGCCGTCACCGCAATCCCTTTGGCGGCGTCGATGGCGCTGCCACCACCCAGGCCAATCACCAGATCGCAACCTTCCTGGCGGGCAATTTCGCCACCCCGGTTGACCAGGGCGTGGGATGGGTTGCTCTCCACTTCAGCGAACACGGCGGTGCTCACGCCGTTCCGCTGCAACATTTCGACCGCCTGCGCCACGCACTCGCCCAGCGTTGGCGGCGGGTAGGTGACGATCAAGGCGCGCTTACCCAACCTGGCAGCTTCTTCACCCAGGACGGCAAATTTACCATTGCCAAAAAGAATACGAGTAGGGAGGAAGGAAACAAAACTCTGCATCATCTATATCTCCTGTTGATCCGGCATGGTAGGGGAGCAAGAACTATCCGCAAGACAGAGTCACTCACACGCTCCCGGAGTGATCTTGACGGCCTGGACGCCAATCGAATGGGCTGCGAAGAGTTCCATATACTCTGGTGGAACACAATCGTCGGTGATGATCTGGTCCACCGCGTCCCAGGAGCAGATTTTATAGGGCGCGTTCTTGCCAAACTTGGAGCCATCCGCCACCATGATCACCTGGTCGCTGTTCTGGATCATCAACTGCTTGACAGGTACCTCTTCCAGGACAATATTGGAAACGCCGTGCGAGATGCTGGCGGCGTCGATGCCCAGGAAAAACTTATTGGCGTGAATATTGCGCAGGACGCTTTCCGTGTATGGCCCGTAAGCTGAGTAAAAAGATTTGCGCAGCATACCGCCCAATAACAGCACGTTGATATTCGGTTCGGGGCACAACAGTTTGGCAACGATCAGGTCACAGGTAACCACGGTCAGGTTGTGCAGCGAGGTGCCCAGCAGGCTTTGGGCGATCTCGGCGTTGGTGGTACCCGAATCGAGCATTACCGTGTCGTCATCGCCGATCAGGGCCGCGGCCGCCGCGCCGATCAGGCGCTTTGCCTCCCGGTTTACGTAGACCTTGGTCTCGTAAAGCGGTTCGACCGAACCATCCAAGGCATCGATACTGTATGCTCCACCATGATCCTGGCGAATCAGCCTCTGCTCGTTCAGCGATTTCAGATCGCGGCGGATCGTGGCCTGGGTCACATCCAGCAAGCTGGCCAGCTCATCGTTCTGGATATACCCTCTTTCTCGGATCATCTGCAAAATTTTGGCTTGCCGTTCTGCTCGCAACATCATCTTTACTCAAATGAACACAAATGAACAAATATTATTGACTTTTACTTTCGTTTATTATACAATCTAAACACGAGTGAGTCAAGTGTTCACAAATCAGGAGGATGACACTTTGAAACGATCCGGTATCATTACTGCGGCGGTCACTCCGCTCAGCAAGGATGGCAGCGCCCTGGCCGACCGGGCGGTCTTCGCCCGCTATTATCGCTTTCTGATGGACCGCCAGATCAACGGGCTATTTGTGTGCGGCACCACTGGCGAAGGGATGGTGCTGACCCTGCCCGAACGCAAGGCAGTAGCCGAGATGGCGGTCAGCATCGTGGCCGGTGAAATCCCGGTGCTGGTGCATGCCGGCTGCAGCTCCACTGCTGAAACCATCGAGCTTGCCCGCCACGCGGCTGCCAGCGGGGTGGATGGCGTGGGGGTGATCACACCCTATTTCTATACCTACGACGCCCAGGCGTTGGCAGAACATTTCCGTGCTGTGGCGAACGCAGTGCCCGATTTACCTGTCTTTCTTTACTACCTGCCGTCTTTCGCTCACAACGACCTCCCGCCCGAGCTGGTGGCCAGGCTAAGCCGGGATTGCCCGAACATCCAGGGGCTGAAGCACTCCGATTCCGACCAGATCCGCCTGCAAGAATACCGCCAGGCGGTGGGTGAAGATTTCACCCTGCTCAGCGGCGACGATTCGGTGGCGTTGGCCGCCCTGGCTTTGGGCGCCGATGGCTGTGTCACCGGCAAATCCTCTGCCTTCCCCGAAATGATGGTGGCCCTTTACCACGCCTTCAAAGCCGGCAACCTGCCTGCGGCGCGCATCTTGCAATCCAACCTGAACCGGCTGTTGGGCGGCCTGTTGGATATCGGCGTGGGCATTGGCCTGGCATATTTCAAGGCCGCCCTTCGCTTTCGCGGCATCGACGCGGGAGGAATGCGCTCGCCGCAGCGTCCCCTGACCGCCCAGGAAGAAACGGATCTGGTACAGGGCTTGCAGCGCCTGAGCCAGTTGTGCGACCCACCGGGTTCCTGGCTTTTCCCACATCCGGTAAACCTTTGATCGCTAGGAGCATTTATGATTTCCACATCATCGTTGACCACAAATTCTTTGAAGGACTCATCGATCTGCGTGATCGGCAACCTGAACGTCGATCTGATCATCCGTAACGTGCCCCACCTGCCCGAATGGGGCCAGGAAGTGTTCGGCAAAAGTTACGTGCTGGCCTCTTCCGGACAGACCGGCTACCTGGCCTTTGCCCTGCGCGGGCTGGGGGTGCCCGTCGCCGTAGTAGGCAACCTGGGCGAAGATGTCTACGGCCGACAGGTGCTGCACGACCTGCAGGCCAGCGGAGTGGACACTGCGGGGGTCGACCTGACTCTCGGCGGGCAGACCGGCATCACTGTTGCCATTGTCCGCCCGGATGGTGAGCGGGCCTTCGTTTCCGAGCAGGGCTGCCTGGCCGTTTATTCCGAGGCAGACGCCCTGGCCCACTGGGACAAGGCTCACGCAGCGGGGATCGTCTGCCTGGTGGGTACGTTCATGCTCACCAACCTTACCTTCAGCGCCTGCGCTCGCCTGCTGGCTAAAGCTACCAACGAAGGAAAGCTGACCATGCTCGATACCGGCTGGGATCCGCAGAACTGGCCCGCCGGGACCCAGGCCGGGATGCGTGAAATGCTGCGCCATGTCTCGCTGTACCTGCCCAACCTGGACGAAGCCCGCGCCATTACCGGCCAGAAGACCGTGGAAGACGCTGCCCTGGCCTTGCAGCAGCTTGGCCCACAGTGGGTGGCGATCAAGTGCGGTGCCGAAGGCAGCTATGCCCGCTTTGGCTCGCAAACCTGCCAGGTGGCTGCCCGGCCTGTGGAGGTGTACGACGCGGTAGGAGCCGGGGATGTCTTTAACGCCGGTTTTCTATTCGGCTTGCGCCATGGATGGCCTGTGCAGGCCTGCCTGGCCTTCGGAAATTCGGCTTCCTCGCTGTATATCTCCCGGGCGGCAGATCGCTTTCCAAGCCTCGGCGAAGTCGCCGCGGTAGCCCACCAGATCTATCCCTTCGTGCCCGAACTCGACCTTTGATCAAAATTCAGGAGCAGGCGGGAGACTGACCGCCACATGAAAACACCATGATCGATTTCCATACCCACCCTGTCATGATCCGGGAGCTGGCCGACAGCGACCCGGTTCTGGCACGCAACATACACGACGTGTTTGGCTTCCACTTTCCGGCCCAGCCGCTGGAAGGCTTCCTGCTGGAAATGGATGCGGCTGGCGTAGAGCAAGCCGTGTTGCTACCCATCGACGCCACCACGGCCCATGGCTGCTGCATCACCACCAACGAGCAAATCGCCGCGCTGGTGGAAAAACAGCCGCGTTTTATCGGTTTTGCCTCGGTGGACCCCAATCTGCCGGATGCACCCCACAGGCTGGAGCGCGCCGTCCGCCAGTTGGGGCTGCGCGGCCTGAAGCTCGACCCTTCCTTGCAGCGCTTCGACCTGGCTGACCGTAACACAGTATTTCCGGTCTTCCAGGTGTGCAGCGAGTTGCAAATTCCTGTGCTGCTGCACTGCGGGATGAGTTGGGCGCCTTCCGGGCTGGCCGGCCTGGCCCGGCCCTACCTGGTAGAAGAAGCCGTGCAGGCTTTCCCTGGCGTGAACTTCGTCCTGGCCCATTTCGGCTGGCCCTGGTTGGATGAAGCCCTGATGCTGGCAGTCAAGTATCCCAACGTCTACCTGGATACCGCCATCCTGTACAGCGGCACGCCTCGCGACGCAATGCGCCGCGCCCTGGTGGATCATGTCGGGCTGGACACCATCGAACGCAGCCTGGTGACCAAGATCGTCTTTGGCACCAATTATCCGCGAGTGGACATGCGCCGCTGCGTGCGCGGGGTGAGCGCCCTGGGCTTGAGCGCTGCTACCGAACAGGCCGTCTTGCATGGCAACGCCCGGCGTTTACTGAAAATGGAGAAAAAAACATGAAATCCCTGCTGCAGCGCATCACCATCCAGACTCATGAAGAAACCGAGCTGATCAACATCACCGAAAAGATTCATCAGGTCGTGGCCGACTCGGGCGTACAATCCGGCACCGTTTTCATCCTCAGCCTGCACACCACCACGGCTCTCACCGTCAACGAAGGATTGCCAGACCTGGAAATCGACATCGCCGACACCATCCAGCGCCTTGTGCCGGAAGAGCTAACCTACCGCCACGCCCGCTACCTGCCGTCGGACGGGCAGATGGCGATCAACGCGCCGTCCCATCTGCGCGGCGCTCTGCTGGGCTTTCAGGCCTTCTTCCCCATCTTAGATGGGAAAATTGTTTCGGGCTCGCGCCAGACGATCTATTTCGTCGAACTGGATGGGCCACAGGAACGCACCTACGTAATTCAAGTTTTGGGTGAATAGCCTGTTCAGTTGTTAAGGTACGGCCACTTTAACCACGACTTTCTTCACCGGTAAAGGTTCCCCGGCAGCGTACTGGGGAGCGTGCGCATCGCTGGGATACAGCACGGCCACCTGGCCGGCGGACACCTTCATCCAGGCCAATGCCCCGGCCGGCAAGCTGCATGTCCAGGCATCCTTGCCGGCGTCGTATGGCGAGCGTGGCTGCGCCTGCGTTGCCGGCGCCCAGCCGATCATCTCTTGCCCGGCGGCTACGAATTGCAGATCGATGTACTTGCAGTGTCCTTCCACATCTACCTGGCTCTCAACATTGCGGGTGGTATAAAACGCCACAATAGCAAAGACCTGATCGCCATCCACCACATAACGACCTTCCTCCAAACGGTTCAGGTCCAGCGTTTTCAGGTAGTCGAATGCTGTGATCAGCGCGGGGGTCAGCGCTGCCTGCTTAGTGATCTGCTCCAATTCTGCAACAATCATGCGGATGCCCCTCGTATGGCAATGATCGCTCGCACCCGCTCCAGGTCTTCGGGCGTATCCACACTCAGACCGTTGTATTCGTAACCCGTGATCACCACCTTGAGCCGCACCCCGTTTTCCAGGATGCGCAGTTGCTCCAGAGACTCGCTCTTTTCCAACGGCGTCTGCGGCAGAGTCACGTAGTGCATCAAAAAGTCTTTGCGATATACGTAAATCCCGATGTGCTCATAAGCGCGGTGTCCCTCGACCTTACGCGGATAAGGGATCAACGAACGCGAAAAATACAGGGCATTCCCGTTCAAATCGAAAACCGCCTTCACCACGTGCGGACTGTACAGGTCTTCTTCACTGTGGATTGGGCGGCACAGGGTGGCGGCCTTCAAGGTTGGATCGTCCAACAGAGGGCAGATGGCCTCGTCGATCATGCGCGCATCCAGCAGCGGCTCGTCGCCCTGGATATTGACCAGGATGTCGGCATCGATGTTGCGCGCCACTTCAGCGATCCGGTCCGTGCCGGTGGAATGGCTGGCAGAGGTAATCTGCGCCTCACCACCGAAGGCATGCACCGCCTGGAAGATGCGCTCGTCGTCGGTGGCCACAATCACTCGCCCCAACAACTGCGCCTGCTGTGCCGCCTGGTAAACGTATTGGATCATCGGCTTGCCACAAATGTCTTTGAGCGGCTTACCTTCCAGCCGGGTAGACCCGTAACGGGCCGGGATAATGCCTGCGATCTTCATGAAAATCTCCTCAATGTACGGCTTGTTCCCATCATCGCCGCCCGGTCAAAGGGGCGGATATTTTCCACGATCCATTGGCGCATTTCCTGCCCGGCCGGCGTCTGCTGCGGGTGGCTGAGAAACTCCAGCTCGACATCCAGCGCTGAGGCGACTTTCCAGGCAATCACCGGCCAGACCACACCAATATCGCCCACCAGCGGCAGGCTGCTTTCCAGCCGGGCGAAACCCGACATCTCCATGCGGAAAGGTATACCGGTCAGCTTGGTCTTGGGCAGGCCCTGGTCGATGGCGTTTTGCACGGCAGCGCTTTCACGCTGCAGATCCCAGGCGCGCTTCAGGTTAGGGTCCAGGTCGATGCGCACCAGGGTCTTGTTCTCCAAACGCGTGGTGGGGTAACCATCCCAATCTGCCCAGATACCATGCCCGGTATAAGTCTCGAACGGCCCGTCGTGGATCTCCTGGGTGAGAGCAATCGCTGACTCGATGATGACGCTGGCCGAATCCAGCATGGTGGCCATGCGCATACAGCGCTCGGTGATGGAGATACTATCACCGATAGCCAGGCCCACCCCACCGCCGCCGATCAACTGCGGCACACTGACCAGCACCGGCAGGCCCTTGCGCGCCCCTGCTCCGATCATCGTGCAAGAGTCAGCCCCCCAGCCGGCCACCGTCTCGAACGGCAGCCCGGCGGCTTTGGCCATCGCCAGGATCTCGCGCGCCAGGCGCTCGGTGCGCAGCCCCATCGGATAGGCCATGTTCCCGGCCGCTTTAACGATCGTACTGCCTTCAGCTTCCAACCCGCGGCGGATCAGGTCTTCATCCAGGTCCATTTCCTGGCGCAGAGCGGCATAGCGCTCATCTTCCATCACAGTAATTTCGAAGATATCACCCTTCGGCAGGACGCGGCGCGATACACCGAGCTGCACCCCATCCACGCGGTGAACCCGGTCCAACGTGCCCGCCAGCTCGTGGGCAATCACTGCTGAGCTGGTTGAAACTCCATCCACGATGCCCTTGTCGATCAATTCGGCGATCAAGGTAGTAACCCCTTCGTGCAGGTTAGGGCCACTGCCGGTGATCACTACCACCTTGCCGCCCTTGTGCTTGGCCTGGACGATGCGCTCGACTGCCTGATCCAAAAGCTGCTGCGTATCCGGAGCAAGCATCTGGTAATAATCCTGAACGGCACGCCTGGCGTCTGAAACAAACAACATAGACGATCCTTTCAATTTATAAAAGTCCTGATCGGTTGAGGCCGGCTTCCAACTCAGCCCGCTCGTGGGGCGTCAAATCCCGCAGCGGCGGGCGCGGCGGGCCAACCGGGATGCCACGCAAATCCATGGCCGCCTTGAACCAGGCCAGGTTGTCGTGGAAGATGGCCCGGATGCGATTGATGGTCGCCTGCTGCTGGCGGCATTCCGCCATGTCGCCGGCCGCATAGGCATCGTACAGACGACGGAATATTTCGGGGAACACGTTAGCATTACCTGAAACCTGTCCTTTTGCGCCAATCGACAAGGCTGGCAAGGCCAGTGCATCCACGCCGCATAGCGGGTTGAACCCCTCCCCGCTGGCCTGAACATATTCCTGGAAGCGGATCAAATCCGGGCTGCTGGATTTGATGGCCACAATGTTCGGGGCGGCAGCGCACAAACGCCGCAGCAAGCCGGGCGAAATTTCGTGCCTGGCATTGCCCGGATAACAATACAACGACAACGGCAGGTCGGGCACAGCGTTCGCTACAGCCAGGTAATGGGCAAAAAGCGCCTGCTCGTCGATGAAATAAAAGTAGGGGGTAATCACCGATACGCCGTCTGCGCCGCTTGCCCGGGCATGGCGGCTCAGTTCCACCGTCTCAGCGGTGGTGATACTACCGGTGTGGGCCAGCACCTTCACACGACCGGCGGCCTGATCGACCACCACCTCGACCAGTTGCTTACGTTCTTCACTGTTGAGCAGCATCCCCTCACCGGTCGTGCCGCCGGGCAGCAGGCCGTCTACGCCATGCTCTACCAGAAAATCCACCAGCCGGCGCAGCGCGGTGAAATCGATACGCCCCTGGCTATCGAAGGGTGTGAGAATCGGGCAAATTACGCCCCGAAATGGATTGCCGTTGCTCATAAATTCTGTCCCTCAGGCGTGAGATGATCGATGATTTGCGAAGCTGCGCCGGGGACGAAACCCATGCGCCGCGAAATTTCCTGGGCAGTGTAACGAACCTGGGAGGCAATCTCTGCAAGCCGATGGTCGATGATCTGCGGGTCATTCCCGGAAACCGAACAGGCGCCGATGACGCGCTGGCTGCCATCGAAGATGGCCACCCCCACACAATATGTTTTCAATTCGTGCTCTTCAGCGTCCAGGGCGTAGCCGCGCTGGCGCACACGCTCCAGGTCTTGCAGCAAATCGGGCAGTTGTGTGATGGTGTTGCGGGTAAAAACGGCCAGGCCGCGCCGCCCGGCAATGGCCACCACCTCGGCCGGGTCCAGATGGGCCAGGATAGCTTTTCCGTTCGAGGTGCAGTGCATGGGGACATACTCCCCAACCGCAGTGCGCGCCAGCAGGCGGCGGGGCGATTCGATGGCGTAAATATACAGCAGGTCATCGCCATCTCGCACGGTGAGATAGGTCGATTCGTGGCAGGTATCGGCCAACTGGCGCAACAACGGCGCGGCCCGGTCGCGCAGTTCCACGTTCACCCGCGCCGATTGTGCCAGGTGGATCACCGCCGTGCCGAGCGCATACTGGTCGTTATCCACCCGTTCGATAAAACCGCGCGCCACCAGCGTGGCCAGCAAGTGATGAACCGTGCTCTTGGGCATATCCAACCGCCGGCTGATCTCCCCCAGGCTCAGGCGGGGTTCGGCAGCGCTGAATAAATCCAGGATATCCAGGGCCTTGAGAATCGAGTTGATCACAGCGTGAGATCTCCAATCAGCGTGAATATCGTTTCATAATATGAAATAATATTCTTTATTATGGAACTATTCTACCATACCGCCGCGGCAAATGCAAGCGAGAATCAAAAAACCTGGCAGATCTCAAAAACCTGCCAGGTTCACATGTATCAGGGACGCCGACAATATACCTCTACACCACCAGCCGCTGCATGGCAAACGGCTTGCCGTGGCCAGGATAAACCATCTTCACCCCCAACCCGTTCAGTTTCTCCAGGCTGGCTTTTGCCGCCGCCAGGTCATCGATCATGAAATGCAGCGCCGGACGGGTCATGTTCATCAGAAAGTCGCCACAGACCAGGTCGCCATCTGCGGTGAGGATGCCGATCGAACCCGGGGAGTGCCCCGGCAGGTGAACAATCTTCGCCTGGCAGCCATAGCCGGAAAGATCCTGTCCATCTTCGAGCAGGATATCCGGCTGGAAGGTTTCGAGTTGATCCACCCCACCGAAAAAAACCATCACCTGGCTCAGCAACATGACGACACGCCCCAAGGCTGACATACGGTCTGGTTTGGCCTTACGGCTCCGGCCCATGTCGCCATGTTCGACCATCGCTACATCACCGGCCTGCATGGCAATGGGCATGGCGTATTTCTGGCGCAGATAAACACAATTTCCGGCATGGTCCACATCGCCGTGAGTCAGGACCACCAGCTTCAAATTACCCGGCTTGCAGCCAGCGCTTTCCAACGCTTGCTCCAGGGTAGCGCGCCGGCCGGTTATCCCTGTGTCGACCAGGATGAAACCGTCCCCTGCTTTTAACAGGTAGCAATTGACGCCCCCTAAACTAATGTTTGTTATTCCCTGAGTCATTTTTCCATCTTTCTTCTTTCTAGCCGACCTACTTGAACAAGTAGGTTTATAACAAAAACCAAGTAGTTTCAAAGTGTGGATAACATAAGTTCCAAGCCTTCAAATTCTAAACCGCAGGGCACTTATGTCCTTCTTATGGAATACGTTTTACTGTAAAATTTTCAAAGTGTGTAACCTCACCACTAATATGATCGGAAAAACCCGCAACAGCAAGAACGTCTCCAGGTTCAGATATGTCCGATAGATCGAAGTCAGATACAAATGCATTGTTAACTAAGAAATAACCAAATCTGCCAACAACAACGAGCCTTAAATGGTTCGGAGCATCAACATCAAGATTAAGATTAGAAACTTGTCCTTTCGCTACGGTCTTATTTATTTTCTCTTTTTCTTTAATAGCGTTTAAATACCACTCACCATTGGATCTTATGATAAGTACAAAATACTTGGACTCCTTGCTAAAGATTTTGTATGTTACAGTCTGGCGAAATATAATACCAAAATCCCAGTCTCCTCTGACACGTGAATAGGGGCTATAAAATGATATCTCAGAAACAAAGTCTCGAATATCGGTATTAGCTGGACTTATATAATATGTGCCTTCCTGATGTGAGAGATTCGCACTAAAAGGTCCAAAAACAGGTGTTGATGCATCTGCCGTCGCCAAATAAGGCATTATTGCAGAGATCGTACTTTGTATCGCAGTAGGAGTACCCAAGACTTGAATGGTGGCTAATTTTTGAGATGTAGAAGTACCATAAACTTGCATTGTAGCTAATTGTTGAGATGTAGAAGTGCCGAAAGCCTGGATCGTAGCAACTTTCTGAGACATTGAAGTGGTCGTTAAGAGAGCATGTTGTGTAGCTTCACCTCGGGATTTAGCTTGTAATTCATCAAGATAACGCGAAGTCGCACTCGCCGGGATATAATTCCTAATATTATCAACAGTTAGCTTAACACCCAGGCCAAATAGAAATATAACTATGCTAAAAACAATCGCTATAATTGATACCTTTTTCAGGATACGACTATAATCGACATTTGTTTGAGCAACCAGCATATTCAAGCGGCTTGCTACAAATACCCCATCATTTTCATAATCAGGGTTTTTTATTAATATTTCGGTCAGTTTCCTCTTGGCCTTATTTCGATCGCCCTCCTCCAATGCCTTAACCGATTCTGCATACAGATGAGCTAATTTTTCTTCCTTTTCACAAAATTGGTATCTCTCTTGCCAACCCTGGCGAGATGCATCATCTAATGCCTCACTCACAAGCTTTCCATAGATATATTTAGCGTCTGTCCACCTTCTATCCTTCTCAAGTTTTTTCGCTTCTCGTTCACGTGTCTTTATAATTTTTGATTGATGTAGCTTTTTCGCCTGTTCACTTTTTTCTTTATTTTCTGCCTTTTGATAACATTCTAGAGCCTCCAAATATGCAGTCTTCTCTAGAGCTGAATCACCTCTTTTTTCATAAATGCTTTTCGAGAGATCTTGCATTTCGCCATCATTTGGTGATAATTCCAATACCTTAACACAAGCTTTAAGTGCTTCGTCGTATTCTGCTTTCGTATATAATTTTTTAGCCAGGGTTTTCAGAGTGCGCAAAAATAACAAATGAGCTCGGTTACGGTCTAATTCATAGGCTTTTTGCAATGGAACTATAGCCTTTTCCTCCTCACCACACTTGATATATGCCTCACCTAGCTTGAGTTGTGCATAAAAGTGCATTGGGTTTTTCTGAACAGCTTGGGAAAGATATCTCACAGCATCATTATATTTGCCTTGATTAAAGAAACCTTCACCATGCTTGAACCAGGTGTCAGCTATCGGATCTATCTTATCCAATTCGTTTTGGACATCGAGCAAAGGTTTGTTCTCGCGAATCCAACGTCTCAATAACTCAATTGCAAAACGATATTTTCGCTTATCATCGACGCGTTCTAGGATACGCCGTTTGACTAAGGTAGTAGGCGCCGCCTCAACTTCACTGGTAAAGAGACGCCAAGTATTATGGTTAGATAAAACCTTGACAACATCCTCTTCGGAAATAATCTTCCCTTCGTCCGCAATCTCTACCAGAGCTGAAGCATAAACCATCTCGGCCGGGCTTAATCCTTCCCACAACCAACCTATACCACCTTGACCTGCTGCTAAAGCATCCGGTATAGATGCATCCACCTGTAAGCTATCAACAACCGGTATTATTGATGAGTTATTTGTATGAGCCCGATCCCAGATGCGTTGACAAAGCAATTGGGTTAGATATGGATGGCAGTGAGTCAGGCTCAATATTCGCGTTACAGCATCATCAGTAAAGCGAAGCGTATTATTCTCTTCGGCTTGCCTCACTAATTTTTCAGCATCTGCTTGGTCCAATACCCAGATTTCGTGCGATGAAGACGCCTTGAAAGTTGATTTAAAATCTAATGTTAGATCCTCAGTTCTTCTTCCGACAGCGAAAACGAAAGCCAGCCGAGTATCTTCAGCTATTAAGCGACATAGCAGCGGAAAAAGCTCTGTTCCAGCAGTAGGCTGTGTAGATGACCGGTTATCAATAGGCTGATCCAACACATCAAATTCGTCAAATAGAACAACTGGGCGGCAATTCTTTTCCAAATGATCATATAATGACTTTAAAAACTTATTCTGAAAAAAGTCTCCAGGATCATCTCGAACAGTCGGGATTGGCAATTCAAATCTGACAGTTTTCCTAATTGACCTAGCTAAATTCGTTAAAACAATATTCAGGGATCGCGAAGTTTGATCATGCAACTCAAAGTAAACTGGTAAAAAGTTCTCGGTTTTTATTATACGTTCAAGTTGTAAAAGAAGGGACGTCTTTCCTATTCTTCTCTGACCGAATAATACTAGAGAATTGGTATTCGGCTTTTGCAACTCACGTCTTACCCAATCCAATGTATCCTGTCGACCAAAAAAACCTTTATCCCCACGGATAGGATTTCCAGCAACATAAGGGTTTTCCGCGTGGTTCATTTCTTAATTTCCATTATCTCTTCTATCAACTTGCGGGCTATCCCACCAATACCATTTACTATATCTGCCGGAATATTCTTCAATAAATTTCTCAACCAATCCCACTGCTCTTGAGTTAATAAATAACTATAGTGTTTTTTTCTCAGCCATTCATCATAAACAGGTATATCACGAATCTCGGAAATAATATTGTCCCTCACCCACCAGACAAAGGCCTGAGAGCTGACCGTCCAACGTTCACCGCGCCAAATCAACAGGTGAGATAAATCGAATTGCCAACCTTTACTTACCTGTTCGGCAAGCCCTAATCTCTCTAGTTTTCTAAGTTCAACCCCTAGGTGTACAATCCGCTCAATCTCACCGTAAGCGAAATCTTGTCCAAAAGCATATCCATGCAACTCTAACAAACAGATAATTACTGCCGCTGTATGAGTCTTCTCATCAAGAGTAGACCAGAGCTCTGCAAAATGAGGTGTAGCTATCCGCTCATAAAATAATTCAGCTGCCTGTGCATGTCGTCTTTCGCCATCCTTAACCTCTAGCAATGTTCCAGCCATTGCTTGGAGAAGAAAAGGGTTGCGACCTGTTACACGACTAATAAAGCGTTGATCATTTTGAGATAGCTTATCACCAGCTCTCTTGAATAGTGCAATAGCCAAGTCGTCATCAAAAGGACGCAATCGCACTTCAATAAAATGGTTGAAGAGCGGTGAGCCATATTTCAATAAATTTCTTCCCAACTTGTTCATCTCAGCTAAAGAAAGACGACTGGTTATTACAAGAACCAGCCCGCCAGTTCTTGTAGCTAAGGAGCGCAACAAGGCAAAAAAACTCTCATCCATAGAATTAGGGTAAGCCAATAAGCAGTCAAATTCATCAAGTAACAACACCATCAGGTATTCTTTACTAGCTAAATACGCTAAGAGATCCTCAAGTTCAGTCCGATCATATTTGGATTCGCGGGTTTTTCTATAGAGCTTGGCCAAATCTTTATCGTCACGATATTTCCGCAACGGATCGAGAGCATCATTCCAAAACTTAACAGGAGTGCAAGTACGAGCGATGGGCTGCAAATCTATGTTTGACACAAACAGACGTTGCCTGTAGCTCTCATCTTTAGTTATCAAATCAGCCAACTTACTTAGAAATGATGTTTTACCAATATGCGGCTCGCCAACCACGGCAGTCGACTCGGACTTATGCAATCGATTAATGACTGAGCCAAGCTCTGCCTCACGTCCAAGAAATTCATCTGGCTTCAATGGGCGACCGTAAACAAAAACATTAGATCGCATAGAGTAATCAGACATATTTACCTCGACAATCGAATAAATTTCGCCCCGTACCCATATCCGAGAAAGTACTGCCTATGCTCTATTAGAGGGTTCGACGAGTCAGTTGACTGGTTACGCTGAAACGTAACCAGTGCGTAAT
>CAZQQJ010000062.1:0-36835 GCA_964595435.1 uncultured Anaerolinea sp.
CTAATCGTTCACTTCTTGACTATCTCATCACTGGGAATGAGGGACACTACCAAAAGTTGCTGGTGCCCATATGAATTTCTTCTTGGTTAAACAACTTCCTGTACTACAACCTGCTGCTTACACTGATGCTGATGTCAAATTCATTGTTTTGCGTGTGCTTGAACTTGTTTACACTGCCTACGATCTGAAACCCTTCGCCGAAGATATGGGCTACCATGGCGAACCCTTTCGCTGGGATGAGGAGCGTCGCGCCCTGCTGCGCGCCGAGTTGGATGCCTATTACGCCAAACTTTACGGCCTGAGGCGCGACGAGCTGCGCTACATTCTTGATCCACAGGATGTGTACGGGCCGGATTTCCCCGGCGAGACGTTCCGGGTGCTGAAGGAGAAGGAGATCAGGCAGTTCGGGGAGTATCGCACGCGGCGGCTGGTGCTGGAGGCGTGGGATCGGCTGGAGGGTGTGGAAGCGGCAAAAGTACAGCCGGCAGCAAAAATTCAGACACCGGCAAAGATTGAAAAGCCGGCGGCGCTGGAAGCGCCTACGCTAGTGAAAGATGTTTATGCGCCGCCGGCCCAGGAGAAAAAGCCCAGGGCAGTGAAGGAGAAACCGGCCAAGGAAATGAAGGCAGCGGCGGAGCAGCCGTCATTCACGGACTTTGGGTTGTATCAGTGCGAGGGGTGCGGGAAGATGGTGATGGGGTTTGATCGCGAGAATCACGCGCGGGAGGAGCATAAGGGGAAGGGTGTGGAATGGAGGAAGGTGAAGTGAAATGATGATGCTCAGAACAAAACCCTCACTAAAACAATGATAAGAAAGTTAGGTTGACAAAGATGAAAACATTTTTCTTAGATATTTGGTCGGATATAAGACAAAGAAAGAATATTGAGCTCTATTTAACTTTGGTAATTATCGTTGTAGTTCTCATGGCTGATATTTTTGGCGTCGATACTGAATTTGCGCTGTTAGAAATAGTATTGGCGACTTTGGCCGTTTTGCTTTTGGCAATAATCGAAAACCGCCACTCAAATGAAAGACTAGAGACCATGATCGATGATACTTTTCAGGAGAATATCGAAGTATGGAATCAATATAAAGAACTCGTTGGCAATATTGCGAATAGTGGTCTAAGTGATTTAGTGTCTACTGACAGCTTTATACCTGCATTACAAGGAATGTTTATTGGAAAAAATGAGATTGACTCTATTGATATTTTCGCTCATATAGGGAATTGGTATCATGATCAATTTAAGCTAAGCGGATTGACTGTAAACCGAATGCGAATTCTTCTGCGCGATATGGAGGATTTTCGAACGATGAATTTTCCAAGCACAAAAATTGAAAAGGAGAAATGTAAGAATGAGCAGCTTATAGCAATTAGTAGTTTTGAAAAACTGCAACAAGCCAAACGAATAAAGAATTTAGAAATAGCTTTCTATCCATTCGATTCAATAAATCATTTCATGATAGTGGATCATAAGGTGCTCTTTTTCGGCCTGTATAAACCTCTAAAGGTACATCCAGGCGCAGAAGCCGGTGCTGGCTTTTCTGTGCAGAAGGTAACTAATCGTGGAATCAAATTAATCACGGAATTTAGCTCTGAATTTGATGTGATTTGGCAAAACTTTGGAAAACCTCAAAAGCCAAGCAAAAATGAAAAAGAGCCAACAGATGCTCCACATAGGTAATGATAAATAGCCTAGAATCAGAAATTTTATCAATGTATCCTATGTCGATTGAAACGGTATACCTATTTGGGGTAGAAGAATATGGCTGGACAAATGTAGAAGTTTTGCGACAGCCTGTACCATATAGAAAGCGGCCTGGCTAGGCCGACTGATTGGGCAGAGGCGACTGCCGGACGCGGTCACTGGCATGATGAATCTTCCTGTCCCCATCGCCAGAAAAAATGGCATGAACAGGCCCTGGAACTTGTGCGAAAAATCGAGGAAACGCCCAGCAAGCGGTTAGCTGAGTTGATGCAACATGATCTGGATGATTTAATTCGCGCGAATGGTTTGTAGTGTATAGCGGGTATCTCTTCATGGCCGATACACGAATACAACTGATAGCAGAAGACTGGATACGAAGTGAATGGCTTCCCGGGCAGTTCAAACAATCGTTTCAGCAAAAAGGTCTGCGCCTCAAACCTGGAGGGGAGTTCCAATTCGACGCGGTAAGTGCTGATGGAAGAATTGTGGCAAACATCTCCACCAGCAGCGGCATCACCGCTGGCGGCAAAAATCCGGCTGCCAAGCTCCAAAAACTTCGGGCAGATATGCTCTTCTTGTTGATGGCAAAAGCCGAGAAAAGACTGATTGTTCTGACAGAAAAAGATATGTATGATCTCTGCCTGAAGGAAAAAGCAAACGGACGCGTGCCCGAAGAAATCGAATTCCTGCACGTTGAACTGCCTGCTGCGCTGGCAATGGCTTTGGAACAGGCAAAAAAGAAAGCGGCAGACGAAGTTTCTCCTGGCCGAGTTAGCCGATAAGATAGTCATGATAAGTTCCCTTCGATAAGTGAAAGGAACATGTAAGAATTAAACTCTGAAATGGAAAGGGTGAAATATGGTCAATAGCAGCCGGCGTAATGCACAGACCTGGTCCTATCCTCGCCGCGAAGCATTCGAGGAAAAACTTCGCCAATCGAATGCAAAGTGGTTCGCGGAAAGGGGGTATGCGGTTAACCACCGCATGCCCTACCTGCTCGAACGCTGGCAGGATTGGCCACAAAATATCATCCTGCCAGAAGTTGCTCAGTATATCCAGGCGGAGCAACAGCGCCGCAGCGATAAGAGAGAGCGTTTTCCGCTCCACAAGTACCTCCATCACGGCTTGAGCAGCCAGGCCATGTTGTTCAACCTGGTTGGGCCGCTGGTCCTCCGGGGGAATTTAGCGCCTTTCAAACAGGCGTTAGAAGCCGGGAGGATTCCCTGGCCGCCGGAAGAAGTTGCCGCGGTCTTTGAAGTTGAAAACCGGAAAGTGTTCAACGAGGATGCCGGCCAGCCGACTTCCATTGACCTGGTAATCAAGGGGCAGGATAACGCTCGTTCACTGTATATCGAGGCCAAGCTCGTCGAACGTGAGTTTGGCGGCTGCTCTGTTTTTCAAGGCGGCGACTGCGACGGCCGCAACCCGGCCAGGAATTTCAGTCTTTGCTATCTACACCATATCGGGCGGCTCTATTGGGTCCTGCTGGAGAAACACGGTTTTCTTTTGGGCCCGGCAGAGGCCAGCCCGATCTGCCCGCTGGCCTTGTATTACCAGTTCTTTCGCGAGCTGCTCTTTGCGCTCGAATCGGGCGGCGATTTTGTCCTGTTGTACGACAGGCGCAATCCATCTTTCTACAGCGAAGGTTTGCCTGTCCAGCGCGGTCTGATGCCCTTTCTCGAAACATTTGTGCCCGATGAGATACGCGAACGAGTACATGCCATCTCTATTCGAGAGGTGGTCGAGTCATTCAAGCGTACAGAAGGCTTCCCCTGGTTGGCCGAATTCGAAAAGAAATACGATCTTGTCTGAGACGCAAGTTGACCGGAGCTATGCCATTGTAACGAAAATAATTCGGGTATTTTCATCAACCGGTTGTTATGGAGAAATCCCATGTCTGAACCCTTGAGCCAGGACAAAGATTTACAGGCCTACTTCACCAACGTCGAAGACCTGCAGAACGCCTTTAAAGCCGCGCTGGCGACCGAGAAGCTGGATAGGCGTCTGCTGGTGATCCACGGCGTGGGCGGGGTGGGCAAATCGTCGCTGCTGCGCATGTTCCGCCTGCACTGCAAGAAAGCGGTGGCGCCGGTCGGCCTGGCTTCCGGGGACGAAGCGAAATCGGCCGTGGACGTGCTGGCGCTCTGGGTAGAAGACCTGAAAGCGGATGGCGCCAGGCTCAGGGGATTCTCCGAAACCTATCGACAATACCGGGTGGTCCAGGCCAAAGTCGAAGAGCAGGCGCGCAAAGCCGGGGATATGCGCGGCAAAGCGATCGATTCGGTGGGCAAGGCAGCGTCGAAAGCAGCCGTGGAAGCCGCCGCCAGCCTGATCCCGGTGGTGGGGCCGGTGGCCAGCGCCCTGGGCGGCGTCGGCGCCGAGGCGTTGTTCGATTGGCTGCGCGGCTTCTTGAGCAAACCGGAAATTGACCTGTATCTCGATCCGACCGGGCGGCTGACAGAAGATTTCCTGGCCGGTGTAGCCAAAGCCGCGGCAAAGCAGCGCCTGGTGTTGATGCTGGATACCTTCGAACAGATGACCGTCCTGGACGAATGGGTGCGCGAACTGGCGCGCACTCTCCATCCCAATGTGCTGCTGGTCATTGCCGGCCGGGGTATGCCGAACTGGGGCCGCGCCTGGCCAGAGTGGCTGGCCTATGCAAAAGCGCAGGAACTCGCTCCGATGACCGAAGACAACATGCGCGACCTGGTGCGGCGTTACTATGCCTTCATCCGCGGCGGCGATCCGGATCCCATACAGGTGGAAGCGATCGTGAAGTTTGCCCGTGGCCTGCCGATGGTGGTAAACAGTGCTGTGCGGTTGTGGGTGGAGTATGGAGTAGAGGACTTCCTGGCAGTCAAATCCGAAGTCGTGGCTGATTTAGTTGATCGGCTTAATGAAGGCATGCCCAACGAGTTGTGCCCTATACTGGATGTGGCAGCGATCCTGCGCTGGTTTAATAAAGACTTACTACGTGCAATGACAAAACAGGAAAAAGTTGATAGCCTCTATGCTGAGATGCGCCGGTTCCCCTTTGTGCGTTCTCGTCTTGAAGGTATGGCATTGCACGATGCAGTGCGCGAAATCCTGAACGAGAATATGCTCATCCATGAACCTGCTAAATATAAAGAACTGCACCAGCTTGCTTTTCGCTATTTCCAGGATCAATTACCCGGAAAGATGGGAAGAGAGCGGGATGAAGCGATAATCGAAATGGTCTATCATCAATTAGAAACATCGGAGAGCGAAGGCATTGCTTTGATAGAGAATTTGTTCGATCAAGCTGACCAACAGTGGGCACTTGAACTCAAGGGGAAAATATTGAAAGAGGCTCAAAATCACGAATTGAAAGAAGCGTCCCACAAGCAAAGGCTTCAACTTTTGCAAGGGTTTATTTCGGTGAGTTGGCGCGAACAAGAAAGAATTTACAAACACCTTTTAGATGAGCGGCTGGATAACTCTTTGAGAGTCCGGGTTCTACGTGCTCTCACAAGCCCCCTTGCTTATCAAGGTAAACCGAAAGAGGAGAGACGGCAATATTTACTGGAAGCGCTTGACGTCTGTGCTTTGGATGGAGATCAGATCTCGCAAGGTTGGATTCTACTAGATCTGTGCTGGCAGACCGATGATCTGGATGAAAGTTTGGATTTTATCCAGCAAGCGATCCAGGTCTTTGGTGAACATGACGATCAACGCGGGATGGCAGAGGCTTTGGCGCAAATCGGCTGGAATCATCTAAATCGTTGGCAAGCTGATGAAGCCCGAAATGCATTCCTGCAAAGTATGCATCTAAGCGAAAAACTTGGTTATCTGCGCGACGTGGCATTTATCCAGGAACGAATTGGCCAAACCTATCTGATCGAAGGTGATTTTTCAAAAGCAATTGCTTTCAAAGAAAAAGCATTAGAGATCTTTGAAAAATCCAGCGACTTATGGAATGCAGCCTGGACATTGGATGAGTTGGCAACTTGTTACCAAACAATCGGGTGTTTTGAAGCCACCTTAGATGCTGCCAGGCGCGCCCTCTCTATCTTTAAAACCTGGGACGATCATCGAGCAGTTGCCTGTCGAATGAGGCAGGGGGGCATTTATAAAAAGCAAGGACGTCTGGACATCGCAATGGAAACTTATCAAGAGTTGCTCCAAGGGGCAACCTTGCACAGCGACTGGACTGCATATGATATTTATTCTGGTATCGGACATGTCTGGCTTGCTTATGATGACCCTGACAAAGCCCGCGAGAGTTTTCTAAAAGGCATCAAGGTGTTTCGAGATCATAACAAACAGGTTGATGCCGATCTGGCCGGGAATCTGGATTTAGGTGATTTATACCTCGCCCAGAGAAATTTACTTGAGGCCGCTCGCTACTATAACCTTTGCCTGGCCACAGCTCGTGCCGTTAATAGTCGATCCTTTGAGTGTCTCGGTCTGATGGGATTATTGAATGTCAGTTATAGGCTGGGCGATATTGAACAAGTTGAAAAATTAGCTAAAGAGATCGAAGAACTTGGACAAATCCATCAATACGATCGTCACCTTGCAGAACTATACTTAATCCAGGGCCATGTCGTTTGGGATAGTAAGAGTTCGAAATGGGAAAATAGGTATGGATCTGCACTGCGTTTTTACCAGCGTAGTTTGATTTTTGCCATGCACTATAATCGATTCCGCCTTGATTGTGTTTTATCAGGCGCAGAAGAATCTCGTTATCGTATGCCAGAGCCAATCATATCCCGCTGCCTGGAGCGCGGCGAAGAAGGTCGCCAAATGCTGATTGCTCTGCGCGATTGGTGGCAAACCGGCATCAACGACACATATACAGTTGGACCGGATGACATCCCACGTATACCACAGAATATTCCACTGTTGGATGCTGAACGCATAGCACGACAGCGTGAACCGGGCGATGGAGCGCCGCAGACAACCGTGGTAGAGATGCTGGAACAAGCTCTACAATTGTAAATCCATCTATTGGGACATAGTTCTTGTTTGGAGAAAAGGTTATGAACGATCAGTCTGTGATAGATCCCGAAGGGCTTGAAGCCTATTTTACTGATGTTGAAAGTCTGCGTGCGCATTTTATGCAATCGATTGTTTCGGACAAACTCGACAAGCGGATCCTGTCCATACATGGCGTAGGTGGTGTAGGGAAGTCATCTTTACTCCGCATGTTTCGGCTTTATTGTAAGCGCGCCAACGTTCCCGTTGGACTTGCATCTGGAGACGAAAACAAAGCAAATGTCGAAGTGTTAATACGCTGGGCTGAGGATTTGCAATCCGACAAGGTGAAATTGAGCAACTTTGCAGATACACTTAAAGATTATCGGGAAATCCAGGCAAAGGTAGATGAGAAAATACGCAAAACAACAGGCAGCAAATTGTTGGATATCGCTGGAAAAGCAGCTTCAAAAACTGCCGAAACTGCAGGTGGGATAGCTGCTGGTACATTGGTCGGTTCAGTTATACCAGGCATTGGCACAGCTATAGGTGGCGCATTGGGTGGAGTGATTGGTGGTATGGGAACCGAAGCCCTGGTGGATTGGATGCGCAGCTTCTTATCCAAGCCCGAAATTGATTTATTCTTAGATCCATCTAAGAAGCTGACCGAGGATTTAATTGAGGATATTAATCAAGCAGCGAAAAAACAACGTTTGGTAATCATGCTGGACACTTTCGAACAGTTATCCGCTTTGGATGACTGGATGCGCGAGTTCGCAAAACGTGTATCTCCTTCTGTCTTGCTGGTGATCGCAGGGCGTGAAATGCTTAATTGGGACCTCGGTTGGCCAGGTTGGCTGTCTCAAACAGAAATCTACCCTCTCGAGCCGATGAATGAAAAGATCATGCGTCAGTTAGTGAACCGTTATTATGCTACACAGGTCGGCGGGGTCCCTGATCCCATTCAAGTTGAAAAGATCATAGGTTTCGCGCGCGGTTTGCCGATGGCAGTAACTACAGCCGTGCGATTGTGGGTGAAATATCGCGTCCATGATTTTGGAGAAGTAGAAGCAGAAACAATAGGTGAATTAGTACGTCGTTTGCGTGAGGGGGTCCCCAGTGAGATAACACCAGTGTTAGAAGCTGCAGCAGTTGTACGTTATTTCAACAAGCCAATTCTGCGTGCTGTAACAGGCCAGGAAAATGTAGATGATGCCTACAATGAATTACGTCGTTTTCCTTTTGTCAAATCTAGTAAAGAAGGTTCCCAGCCAGTATTACGCTTGCATGACAGCGTGAGAGAATTTATTGACCGTTCTCTCCAAGTAGATGATCCTGACAAGCATTATCAATTGCATAAGCGAGCAGTAATATACTTTGAGGAAAAATTGTCCAAGGCCGGAAGAGACGAAATCGAAAGATTGGAGTTGGAAAAACTTTATCACGAGATATATGCTTACGAACCACAAGGGCTTATCCTTTTTCAACAGATTGCATCTGGATTGGTTCATCATAGACTTATCAACCGATTGCGCGCATTGATCAATGATATAAACACCTACCAGTTAAGTGATGAGAATGTCCGATTGTGGCGTACATATTACAATGGTCAATTAGCTTATCTGGAATGGCGCCGAACAGATGCGCAACAGATTTATCAGGAAGTCTGTGATAACTCGGCTGCCGAGGATAAACTAATTTCTTATGCGTTATGTGATTTGGGAAGAATTGCCGCTAATCGAGAAAATGCTGTTAAGGCTGGGGGAAAGGAGAAGGCCATTAAATTGATCAGCGCAAGCCTGGACAAAGCTCCGCAATTAGACGCAAAGCTTGCTCAAAATTTCAGATCGTTGAGTGATGTATATGCGATTTATGGAGATTGGGATAAAGCTTTTGAGAATATTTTGACTCTCAGAAATTATTGTCAGGAAAATGGGGATGAATATGGAGCTGCCCAATCATATTTGCTGGAGAAAACCCTGAAAGCTATCATGGGGGATTGGAAAGGAATGTTATCTGTACGCAAGCAGGGATTAGAGATAATCGTTCGCTCTTACAAGAACTCATCTCTGTATTCTGAATTGCTATGGGGTTGGTCCCCAGCTTTAGCATTTGCTGGTCGTTATGCGGAAGCCGAGGAAGTGACTTTAGAAGGTCTGAAAATTTTCCGTCAATTAGGCGAAGTAGATATACTTGGACAGCTACGTGATCTAGGCTTGATCCAAGCTCTCCAGGGAAAATTCCAGGATGCTACCGCTTCATTTCTGGAGTACGATAAAGTAGAACGAACTCTAAATATTCCTGAGCTGGAAACCACTACAGCTTTGAGGTGGAAAGGGGTGGCTTATATAAAGCAGAAAAAGCTTGGGTTAGCGCTAGAAACTCTTTTACATGCAAAGCAACTCATAGAAAATGCTCGGTATTTCTATTCTTTCGGAGAGTGTTTATCCTGGTTAGGACTTGCATACGAGGTTAAGGGAGATCTTGAAACAGCGATGTCTGAATATCAGAATAGCTTAAGATATCCAGGTCGCAAATACTTTGAATGTGGCGCTTTAGCGGGAATCGCTCGAATCGGTGCTATGCAAGGTGAGCTCCCAAGAACCGTCAAAGCTTTTGATGAGGCCATGGAGTTAGCCAGAAAGTTCGAATATAATGATCATCTAGCTTCTTTGCACCTGACGCAGGGCCATACTGCTTGGGATGGAACCATCCCTGAGTGGGGTGTTGGCTTTGATACAACTGTCAATAATTTTTTGTTAGCCTTGATTTATGCATTACGACATAATCGTATTTTATTGGATGAAGTCCTGATGGGAGGAAAATTGGGTACACCAGTCAAGCCCATCATTGATTTTTGTCTTGATAGAGGGGAGAAGGGTTTGCTCATTGCCCTAAGGGATCGGTGGCAGACAGGCTTGAATGCCGCAGGTATGTCAAGCACAGATACTATCTCCCCTATCCCGACAGGTATCCCATTGCTGGATGCAGAGCGTATTGCACGTGATCGAGAGCCGGGAGATGGTTCGCCGCAGATGACGGTGGTGGAGAGATTGGAACAGGCAATCAGCCAGATGTAGCAGCAAAGTGAATAATCCGGCGAAACACATGCGGCGAATGGAGTATGCCTACCAAATTCAACTCCTCCGACCTGCCGACCGGTGACGGAAGCTGCCATAGCCGCACCGCACATCGCGGAGGTTGGGAGTTGTAGGGAACGAAAGGGTGAATTAGAGAAAGGGGCGAATATGTTTTTAAGCAAACGCGTACTGATCTTGATTATCCTGATCGCTTCTTCGCTGGCAGCGTGGAACGCGCAGGCGAAACAGGTACAGCTTGCCCAGCCCCCAGAGCGGGTGTACGAAGAGGCGCAGACGGTATATCTGGGAAACCTGGCCCGCCGGGCGAATGGCGTCCCGCCCTTGCGCTGGAACAATCAATTGACCGAGGCGGCGCGCTGGTTTTCGTGGGATTCGGTCGAGAACCGCCCGCAGCCGTATTGCGGGCACCAGGATACCCAGGGAAACTGGCCGGACTACCGGACGCACTTTTTCGGTTACAAAGGCAACAGCGGGGCGGAAAACGCCTTTTGCGGCTACGTAACCCCGCAGCAGGCCATCGACGGCTGGATGAATAGTTCGGGACACCGCGCCAACCTGCTCGATCCAGGCTCTCGTGAGGTTGGGCTGGGATATTATCTGCGCCAGAGCGATGGGCGCGGTTACGTCACCCAGGATTTCGGCCAGGACCCGGTCTACCCGCCGGTGATCATCCAGAACGAAGCGATCAACACGACCTCCACTCAGGTCAGTCTGTACATCTACGACCGGGCGACGGGCGGCGGTTTCTCCGAGATGGGGCCGGCGAGCGAAATGATGGTGAGCAACAACATCTGCTTCAGCGGAGCAAGCTGGATGCCCTATCAGAGCGAAAAGACCTGGACGCTGGATGCCGGGCAGGGCTGGCGATCGGTGTTCGTCAAAACGCGGGATACCTTACAGCGCACCGTGACGGTCAGCGATACGATCTACCTGGGCAGCGCCGTCCCATTGGCCGAGTTGGGCCAGTCCCAGATGAGCACCACGCGCAGCGCCATCACCCTCTACGACCTGGATACGGCCGGCCTGCCCCAGGTGCAATTCAGCCTGGGATGGCGCGTGGACAATACCTATGAGACATTCGGCAGGCTGTGGGGCAATGGCGGGCAGGTCAGTGATGCCGCGGCCTGGGGCGGCACGGCCTATCGCATGTTCGACGGCGATGGCGAATCCTCGGCCTGGGTGTGGACGACCGAGTTCATCAAGGATACCCCGCTGATGGCCTACGTGCGCCTGAAGGTCTCGAATAACACGTTATCGAGCGAGGCGGCACGTTTCTCGGTCACCGGCGGCAGCACGGTCAGCCTGAAAGGCACCGATTTCCAGGCTGCCAACCAGTACCAGGAATTCCCGGTGGCGTTCACATTTCCATCCAGCGAGACCTTTCTGACCTTCCAGTTCTGGCGGAGCGGCGCTGCTGACGTGTACGTGGACGCTCTGACCATCTTCACTGCGCCCCAGGCAGTGGCTTCAACGATGCAATGGCAGGTGCCTGGCGGCAACTACCGGGGGCAGGGCATCTGGCTGCGCTATACCAACGGCTCGGGCCAGTTCTCGGCCACCCAGGAAGCCAACCTGATCCAGAAAGGGATTGCTGCCGCGCCCGCCTCGCTCAGCTTCCTGGCCGGTTTGATCGGCAACCCGCCTCCCGTGCGAACGGTCAACGTGCAAACCCTGGGCTGCGCACCGGTTACCTGGCAGGTCGGCGATGATGCAAGCTGGCTGCAAACGCAAGCCAACGGCTCGACGATCCAGGTCAGCGTGGACATCGCCGGCCTGGGGATAGGGACTTATCCAGGGACGATCACCATCCAGGCCACCAGCCCATCTGGCATTGCCCCGTTTCAGGTACCTGTAACGTTGACTGTGGTTGAGCGGGTCTTTGACCAATACCTGCCGGTCGTGTCGAAATCGCCTTGAGGTCAAACCTGCTGGAAAAGAGAGCAAGCTATGAAGCCTATCGACAAAACCGCCCTGTTCGATGTTCTGGCTACTCAGCCGCCGGCTGTGCTTCTGGATATCTTGCGGAGGGTCTACGATCAACTGGATCGTCACGAGCGCCAGGCGTTGTTTGGGCAGTACATTCCCAAACCACCTCCTGCAGAGTTGAGGGGAGATGAATTAATGGCAGAGATCGAAGATTTCCAGCGTTCCTCTCTGGCGAAACGTTACTACAAACCATTCGCTATGAATTCCAAGAACTGGAGCTATGTCCCAGATGAAACGAATGAGTGGTTTCACCGTTTGGGTGAACTGCTGGAAGCAAGCACTCAACTGACCCGGCAAGGCAACCATGCCCAGGCGATCGCCTGTTTTGGGATCCTGTTTGCCCTGATCGACAGGATGGAAAACGGCAGTGAGATCGTGTTCGGCGATGAGATTGGCAGTTGGATGATTCCTGGTAACGCCAAAGAATTCACTGCCGCTTACCTGGAATCGCTGGCGGCCGTGTCTGATCCGCAATCCTTCGCTGCTGCGGCAGCGCCTTTGATCCGGCGGGATAGCTGGCACTCTTTTGCCGACCAGGCGTATGCTTCCGCGATACGCCTGGCGAATCCTGCGCAAAGGGAATCTCTGCAAGCAGAGATTGTGCGGCAGAAGATCAAAATACCCCAATAGTGAGCAGCTAATGGTATAAAAGTGTCACAAGAGACGATGAACGCTCCCGGATCCTATCCATTTATCGATTCCTGGCTGAGCCAGATGAAGCCCGAACAGATGGCCCAGATCGAGGCGCTTCCGGTGCGCCGGGACATGATCACCCTGCTGACCTATCTCCGCGATCACCGGGTTAGCGGGACGCAGAGCACCGGCAATCTGCCGCTCAAGGCAGTGCGCCAGGTGACTGCCCAATTTGTGCATCCCCCGGCGTTGGATGAAACCGTTGGCGAACATACCTACCGGCTGCGCAGTGAAAGCGATGTCTGGCCGCTGTACTTTTTGCATATCCTGGCTGATGTAGGCGGCTTGATGGGCGGCGGCCCGGCGCAGCGCTTGCAGGTCACCTTGCAGGGCAAAAAGTTTCTCGATAACCTGTATCCAGTGCAGGCATGGTACATGCTCGCTACTTGGTGGTGGAAGGTCAACTGGCTGGTGGCTTATCCCGTGATAGGAATGGGCGAAAGGCTGCCGCGAGGATTCTCCACGGTCGTAATAGAACACCTGTTGGTGCAGACTGAAGGGCAGCCAGCATCCTACGATGCCTTTGCCGGCCAGATCATGCAGCGCACAGGATACCGGTGGTCGAAGCCGGATCTGCCCAACGCGGACGACTTTATGCGCAGCGGCATTTACAATATCGTCATGCGCATCCTGCTGCGCTTCGAGGCGGTGGAGGTCAAATTCCGAGACAAAATCGTCGGCACACTCACCTTCCAGGAGCCAGATGTGTTCTGGCTCACGCCGCTCGGGCGCGGTTTGCTGCAAGCTGTAGATGGCGCCAGACAAGCCGGTTCTTCCTGGTTGAGATGAGCAAGGAAAGGCCCGCTGCTCAATCAATAGCCAATTCTGATTGGTTGAGGTAGATCAGTGAGGTACGATATTTGGAATCTTTACGATCCTTCCCCTGAACAGATACCTGCTGAGCGAGCGCGCCTGGGACAACGCCTGGTGCAGATCCAGCAAGACTTCCATGTGGCTCTACTCGACGTGCGCCCGGTGATTGAAAATCCTCGCCGGGATATCGAACAGGTATATGCTGTGCTGCGCCCTTTCCACGAGTACAGCCATGACATCCCCGCACACCCTGGCGATCTACCCGAGATCGAAGCCCTGTGCCGTCTGGTGTTGGAAAAAGGCGGCCCCGGCCAGAGCCACCTGCAGGAGGTCTTGCTGCGCCTGGTGGGCAATTCGGCCAGCCCGAAATCTCTGCCGTTTCTCTTAGAGATGCTGTGCTTCTCGCGCCGCGGCGACTCTTTTGGCCCCCAACGCAGGTTGTTGGCCATGTGGGGGCTGGCGCGCCTTGCCCGGTGGCATAACCTGCCCGAAGCTTACGAAGCTGTGGCGGCAGGTCTGCTAGACCGAAATGCAGAAGTACGCTGGACTTCCGCTGACCTGATCTTGAACGCATACCTGGATGCCAGGCGCGACGTATCGGCTCAGATCGTCGCAAAACTGCACCAGATGGCTCACAGCGACCCCGATGATGAAGTTCGTCGCGTGGTGGGCAAATATCTGGATGAACCGTGGGCAAGAGAGCCTGAACAACCATCCACGCTGCCTGCTCCTGGCGAACCGGACAAGGTGCCCAAAGGAATCTGAAGAAGAAAAAATTGTCCATCGAATTTTGCAAGCAACACCATGCGCCGATGGTCGAGGTCAACGGCGAACAGGTGTGTATTGCGGAATACTTCGATGCCTGCATCGGCGCGCAGAAAGTCGTTGATGTCATCCAGGAAGGCAAGACCATCTGGTACGTTTTCCAGGATGGCCATGCCGTGCCATTGTTGTGTTTTTGCTGCGGGGAACCCTTGAGCGTGGCCGATTTCGATGAAGAGCGCCGGGACGTCGTCGGGAGACGATTGGCAGCCACAAGCGCTTCGCTGGTGCAGACCGATGACGGCGAAGAACACGTCAAGTTCTTTCTGGAGCTTTCTCCGAAACGGCTGTTTTCAGAGGAATTGAGTGTGCCGCTCTCGACATAAGTGGCTGACCGGATGCGCCATCCCGACGGTTGCCCGCGTAAGCCCGAAAAACCTGCTTTGCCACGTGATGCTACTCCACGCAGGCGAAGGCGTTAGCGGCAGGCGATTTTACTTTGCAGCTTCTCCCGGTAATGATCCAGGTTGGAACGGGTAACCTGAGTCAAGTTTTCCGGTGCTTGATCCGGCAGAAACCAACCGATCTCGGAGCATTTCTCCGGCTCCAGGATGGTTGGAACGCCGGAAGCCACCGTGCAGATGAAAGTCGGCGATACCCAATGCTGCCCTTCTTCAGGCAGGATGTGATCGACGACATCCAGCAGCTCGCCCACAACGATCTGGATGCCATACTCTTCGCGCATCTCTCGTTTCAGGGCTTCGGCCAGTGTCTCGCCAAATTCCATCGATCCGCCAGGGAATTCCCACAGGCCGCGCTCGTTTTTCGCTTTGGGGCCGCGCCGCGACAGGAATAATCTTCCCTGCTCATCAAGGATCAGCGCACCGACTCCTACACCGATGTAGTCGATGCCGCGCCGTAGGTTGAGATCAGTGTTCGATAAATTCATTTTTCATCCAACAGTCCTTGAAATGCAAAGGCGCCGGCCAGGTGAAATTCACGGAAGCCGGGTTCCAGGCCGGTTTGGTACGGAGGAGACAATCTGGCAAACCAGTCGCTCCAGACAATCGTATAGGGCCGGAAATGCTGCGCCCGCCATACATCGCGCACCAGGCGCTGTAAGAAGCGAGGGACTTCAACCGGTGCGCCATCGGGCGCAAAGATTTTCTTGGGACGGTCAACGGTCAGGCGGCGATGCTGTTCTTCGTGGAATTCCCAGTAATAAGGGACGCCGTCTGCTGCCACGACCACGTCGAACGATACCCGCGCCGGGTCTGATGCTACTTTGATCTGAGGCGGGCAATTCTTCAGGATGTCGATGCACCGCTGGCGCCTTGCAGCAGGCAGTTTTGTGTCCCGTTGGAGACCGCGAATGAGCCTGCCGGTATCGACCAGCAAATCCAGATAGGCAGGATCGACGAGGAA
Organism: uncultured Anaerolinea sp.; assembly: GCA_964595435.1. Lineage (GTDB taxonomy): Bacteria > Chloroflexota > Anaerolineae > Anaerolineales > UBA4823 > RBG-16-57-11. The sequence goes on from CAZQQJ010000062.1 coordinate 15,429, forward strand.
ATTTTCTTCGACCATCCTGGCCCCAGGGAAATGGAAAGAGTGGAAGAATTCTGCTTCTCGAGTGCGGCTTGCATGGGGCTTGTGATAGATGGCCAGCATATCTGGAATCATACCCCATTTTCTTGCCAATCCGGCGAACAGCCCCCCCTTGTTTGTGATATGTCCGATGGGTTGTGAGACGAACAGCGTCTCCTCCGCAATCAAAGTTATGCTGCAGAGACAGCGCCGCTGAAGCGAACCAGTTGGAAAATCACATCAACCCTCGTTCCATCGCTTTGCCAGAAACTCCAGAGAATGCATCGGCCCAAATTACACTGCATTGCTTCTTTTCTTCACCTCGGCGCAGACCGCGTCAATCCATATTTCAAGTATCTGTTGCCCCTGTGGGCACGTCCGATTACATCGCGTCAAGATCGGTTTTAGCCCCCTTGCCAACGGCGATATAACCCCAGCCTAAGTGTTTGCTACATGGCGCCTTGGATTGGGATAGGTGAGGAAATAGGCTGTCCGACATTTTCTTGTTAAAAACCCGATTTAGAAGGTTTTGTCCGTTGATTTTAAGATACCCTTCTTGTATACTAAGGAGTAAATTTCCATGAATATGTAAATCGCTATTCAAACTCAAGGTGGGAATATGCCTCTTACCTCAGGACAACTCATCAACAACCGTTATCGCATCGTCAAGCTGCTCGGTCAGGGCGGCTTCGGGGCAGTGTACCGCGCCTGGGACACGAACCTGGATGAGCCTGTGGCGCTCAAAGAGAGTTTCGAGACTTCGCCTGCTGCCCAAAAACAGTTCCAGCTGGAGGCCAAACTGCTGTTCAAGCTGCGTCACGCCAACCTGCCGCGTGTGCATGATTTCTTTGTCATTGCCGGGCAAGGCATGTACCTGGTAATGGATTATATTGAGGGCGAAGACCTGCGGACAATGTTGCAACAATCCGGCAGGCCGCTGCTCGAAGCGCAGGTACTGGAATGGGCTGTCCAGGTGTGTGATGCTCTGGAGTATCTTCACAGTCAGAAACCGCCGATTATTCATAGAGATATCAAGCCGGCCAATATCAAGATTACTCCGGAAGGGAAAGCGATGTTGGTGGATTTTGGCATTGCCAAGATCCTTGATGAACTCCAGAGCACAACCGGAGGAGCTCGGGCGGTAACACCGGGTTACTCGCCGCCGGAGCAGTATGGGCGTGGTTCCACGGACGCACAGAGCGATGTTTACGCCCTGGGAGCGACGTGCTATCACCTGCTAACCGGGCAATTACCCCCCGACAGTGTAAATATTCTGAGCAGCATGGAACCGGCTCCGCCATCCGTTCACCTGCTCAACCCTCAGGTAACGCTTCAAACCAGTGTCGCGATCGACCGCGCCATGCAGCCCAATCGGCTGTTACGCTGGCAGAACGTTGCAGAATTCAAAGCCGCGCTCACCGCCGCCTCGGCGGGAGAAAAAATCGAGTATGTGACGCGGCCGGCTTCGATAACCAGCAGCGCGGCGTTTCCCCCGGTACCGGTTACCCGGGTCAACCCACCGGTCTCGGCGCCGCCTACGGCGCAGGTACCTCCACACACCGGGAGCAGCCTGTTCATCGCCGGCTTCCTGGTGTTGTTCGCGTTGGTTATTCTTTGCGGGATCGGAGCATTCTTTTTCTACCGATGGCGGCTGGCCGAACAGACCTCACTCCAAAATCAGGAAACCTTCGTAAGCATGTTAGCTACCGGGGTTGTCAGCGAGACGCCTCGCTCCAGCAAAGCCATCGCACCGACCATCCCGCCGACCAGCATACCGACTGCTGTCCCATCGCCGACCTTCGTATGGCCTACATTCTCACCAGCGCCCCCGCCAACGCTTACCGCGCTGCCCACCCGGCGCCCCAGTCCAACGCCGGTTGTTTCACAAATCTCGCCCGAGCAGATCATCCGGGTGTACTATAATGCCATCAACCAGCGCAATTACGACCAGGCCTGGTCGATCCTTTCAGATGATTTCAAGAACAAATACAATTCCACTGGTTATGGCCCTTATGTGAATTGGTGGGATACCGTAGAAGAGATGGAAATTCTACAATTGGAAATCCGCGAAAAACAGGGCCCTTCCAGCGCAGTCATTTTCAGCAAACTGCGATATCACTATAAGGATCGGCGCGTCGTCGATGACAGCTACCTCTTCACGGTAATCGCCTGGTCATGGCAGTATGGTTGGCTGATCGATAGCTACCGATAAGGACAAATCTATGGCTCTCTCTCCAGGGCAGGTTTTGAACAATCGCTACCGCATCGTCAAATTGCTCGGACAGGGCGGCTTTGGGGCCGTCTATCAGGCGTGGGATGTCAACCTGGAAGCATATCGTGCAGTCAAAGAAAACCTCGATACATCCTTAGAAGCACAACGACAGTTCAAGCTCGAAGCTCAGATCCTGGACAAATTATCTCACCCGAATCTGCCACGCGTTATTGACCATTTTATTATCCCAGAACAGGGGCAATACCTGGTGATGGATTTCGTTGATGGTGAAGATCTGGCAGAGATGCTCCGGCGCGTTGGTGGGCCGTTGCCTGAAACGCAGGTACTTGAGTGGGTTAGTCAGGTGTGCGATGCCTTGAGCTACCTGCACTCTCGGAATCCCCCGATTATTCACCGAGACATTAAACCCGCCAATATCAAGATCCGACCCAATGGTCAGGCGATGCTGGTCGATTTCGGTATTGCCAAAGTCTTCGACCCGAATTTGAAGACCACCGTTGGGGCGCAGGCATACACACCAGGTTACTCGCCCCCCGAACAGTACGGTATAGGTTCCACCGATGCTCGCAGCGACGTATACGCTCTGGGAGCAACACTCTATCACCTGCTGAGCGGACAGTCTCCACCAGCTAGCGTAGATATCATGTCTGGGGTAGTCCCAGCTTTGGCGCCACTGCAGCACTTCAATCCGCTTGTTTCACCAAGGGTCAATGCGGCGGTTGAACGTGCCATGCAACTCAACCGATCTGGGCGTTTCGGCAGCGCGGCCGACTTCAAGGCAGCACTGGCTTCTCACCCTTCGCCCCCTACATTGAACCATAAGCTATGGAGGTGGATTGGGGCAGGGATAGTATTGGTCGTGGGAATTATCGTGGCTGGAGCGCTGCTGGTAGGTGGCTTGTTAGGAACCAATGGAGGTAATGCCTATGACACGGTAACCACCCAGGCGTTGGTTGATGAAGTAGCGACCAACACAGTGGAGAAACAAGCGACCCAAACCAGTCAGGAAATCATTCCGTCATCTTTTACGCCTACCGGCGAATCACTCAGTATCAAACCTGACCCGACTCGATCACAGACTCCTCACCTTATCCCTACTCCATCTGGCTTGCCACAGCGCATTACTGATTCGCAGGGGGGCGAGATGGCATTGATCCCAGCGGGTGAGTTCCAGATGGGCAGCGAGAGTGGGGACAGTGATGAGCGTCCAGTACATACAGTGTACCTGGATGATTTCTACATCGATGTTTACGAGGTTACCAATGCCTTGTACCGCCAATGTGTGGATTCTGGAGCATGTTCGCAACCACAACAACTATCGTCAAAAACTCACACCAGTTATTATAATGCCCCAAGTTTTTCGCAATATCCGGTGATCTGGGTAGACTGGCATCAGGCCAATTCTTTATGTCAATGGCGTGGAGCCAGGTTGCCCACCGAAGCTGAATGGGAGAAGGCAGCACGTGGGACGAACAATCGCATTTACCCATGGGGAAATGCAAATCCCAACTGCGAGCTAGCAAATTTAAAAGGTTGCACAGGAGATACAATGGCTGTTGGCAGTCATCCTGCAGGGGCCAGCTCATATGGAATTATGGATATGGCAGGGAATGTATGGGAATGGATTTCAGACTGGTATCAATCTGACTACTATAGTATTTCCCCCTCTGAGAATCCGCAAGGGCCTACTTTCGGGGACGAACGTGTATGGAGAGGTGGCTCATGGCTGGCAATTGACTCCTATATGATGACTGCATTTCGGAGTTCAGCCCGGCCTGATTATAGCCGTGAGAGTGTTGGTTTCCGCTGCGCCCGCTCCCCTTGATATTGCGCACCCTAAAAACAAGGCAGCATCCCATTCCCGGAAAGCAGCGCCGTCTTTGCATCTCACCCAGTCGCAAAGTGTTTACAATACCTTCCTGCTTGTCTATCTTGACCTTCTTCTCGGCACAGGGAAAGAGCACATCGGTTAAGGTTATAGAAAAACGACTGGATTTTGTTCACAACATCCTGGTATTCGGGCAAGATCACATCAGCCCTCGTTCCATCGCCCTGCCCAGAAGCTCCAGGGCATGCATCGGCCCAAACTGCCCTGTTTTGCTGCGCCTTTTCATCTCGGCGCAAACGGCGTCGATCCACATTTCAAGTTCTTGCCGTCCCTGCGGCGACAAATCGTAGTAACAGTCCAGAACATGAGCGACCGTTCGCTCTTTGGGTTCCATCGTCTTGAGTGCTGCACGGATGTAGGTTGTGTTTCGCGACATCGATCGACCTTTCTGCCAGCCCGGTCTCCCAGGCTGGCGGTTTCGTTATGCCAAAGCCTTCTCCACAAACACGTTCCAACCTGCCCGGTCGAACCACAGCGGGTCCGTCTCGATGCCCAGTTCCTGCGCCATCGCATCCACCGACGGGAAGCTCTTGCCCTTGGATGCCAGGAAGCTAAACAGCCACTCCCGGCTGTAGGCGTTCCCGTTGTAGCCTTCCGTGCCTTTGAAGTTCCGCAGGAGAACGCTCAACCGCTGCGGGACGCCTATCCAGTAGCCTTCCGTGTCCCAAACCACCTGCCCGGAAGCGGCCCCATCCGGTCTGGTTCCCTGGTTGTAGCGGCACCATTCGATCTTGATGCCGCGCTTGCTTCCCTGCCGGACAATGGACAGGATCGCATTGAGCGCCAGCTTCAGCCGCTCGATCTCGGTCTTGCTGATCGTCGAGCGCACCTGCGCTTTGCCGTTCATCAGCCCGTCTTCCAGGTGGAAGATCCAGAGAGAATTGCAGTGGTAGCTCGCCACCGCTCCCCGCAGGGCGCGCATGGTGTCCGCTTTGAGCCGGTGAGCGTCGTTCAGGCTGCCCTTGCCGTCCACGGCCTTCAGGCGGCCGACCGCCTGGACGTAATCCATGACCGACGTGCCGCTGTCCACCACCACCGTCCCCACCTTGCCGCGCAGATCGGGCAACCGGCGGTGGGCTTCCTGGCACACTTCGATCACATCGCCCGACGAGATGATGTGCGACTTCCCGCAGGCGGTTCGCTCCTGCTCCGACCACCTGCCGTCGAAGTCGAACACCAGGTACTCCGGCGACATCTTGCTCGCAAAGGTGGACTTCCCGTCCCCCGGCCGGCTGATCAACAGCCAGTGATCTCGCTCTACCATTCTCCCTCCGCTACCGCGACCTTCTTCTCGATGAATACGTCTTCCGGCCCCGACGGCTGGACGCCCATCCCCTGAAGCTGCCGGTCGATCATCGCTTCCAGGGTGCGGGCCAGGCTGTCGACTTCAGCGCCCAGGTCTTCTTCTTCGCCGAGCTGCGCCTTCGCCCACAGGGTCAGCTCAACCGTGCTGTTCTCACGGGTGCCGAAGGCCGGGCCGCGCCCGTTCAGGCTCGCCAGGTAAGCCATGTACGGCGCAAAACCGACGTCCACTTTCTTTGATATGCTTACGCCAAATTCGGTTGTTTTCATTTCTCATACTCCGGGCACTGCGCGAACGGGCAGTACCTGCACAAGACGGACGGCTCCGGCTCCGGCGGAACGCCGCCAGCCAGCGCCGTGCGCAGGATTTCGGCGCGCAGTTCCAGGTCTTCCAGCACCCGGTCTTCGGGTTCCATCTCCACTTGAAGGAAGTGCGCCCCAAGATGCCCGTTGGTGCTGATCCCCCCACACGACGGGCAAACCAGTTGGCCGTTCACCCGCCGGTAGGCTCTTTGGCACTTGCGGCATTGAGTTGGCCCGGATACGTCGATGTACTGGATGCCAACCTTCTTGACCGCGTTCTCGCCGTACTCTTCGTCCGCTTTCTGACGGTCCGTCTTGGCGCGGACCCGGTGCAGCTGCTCGAGCAGGCGGTTGTACATCACGGCATACAGGTTGACCTGGGATGCGTGGTTGCCGTAGGGGAGGCGGTCTGGAATCAGCCACCTTGTAGTTTTCAAGTCCACAATCTCGTTGCGGCCCACCAGGTCGATGCGCCCATCTACGATGTCATGGACGGGGAACTCCGACTGGTAATGCACGTCCCCGTCCATCTTCTTCTGGATGTAATCATGGACGGCAATCCCGATCATCAGCACCAGGCGCTCGTTGGGCAGGAAGGGCTGCGGCTCGGTCTTGGTGTAGTAGGCTTTGAGCAGGCAGCCGTTGACATCGCTGACGTGGATTTCCCCGTTGCGGTAGCCGTTCTCGCTCTCGGTCGTGAAGATCGCCTTGAGCACCGGGTAGGTCATCCCGCACTCCTGCTTACCACCCAGGGCGCATTCCAGGCACCCGGTATGCTCCATCACTTTCGTCGCTTCGGCGCTACAGTATATTTTCATCGATGATCCCTTTCATTTCGGCAAACAGCGCCCGCCACGCCTGCACGTACTCGTTTGCGATCTTCTTGTAATCTTCTTCCGGCAGCGGGTGGTATGCCTTTCTCTGGTTGGCTTTGTTGAGTTCTCGCACGGCCCGGTAGTAGCGGGTGTAGATGCGGTGGGCGGTCATCCCCACCGCTTCATAGTAGTTCGTTGGCAACTTTCACTCCGTATCTGGAAAGGACGATGAGCTTTCCCTTGAATTGGACGTGCAGATAGCCGGGCGTTCGCCAGATGCGTATCAGGTACAGAGGCTCTATCGTCCTGCCCCGGATGTGGATACCGGCGCAGAACAACAGAGCCTCGTCTTTGCGTACCAGGAAGAACGGGAAGCTCTCGATCTTCTCGTACTCCCGGTAGACTACCATCTTGGTTTCTTCGGCTCTCTCTCCGGCTTTGGGGCCGGCCGGAAGGATGAACCCGGCTCGACGGCACCCCCTGCTTCATCCGGCTCGCTGCTGTTCCAGTTCGGCTCCAAAGTCTCGTAGACGTTCCAGGGCTTGTGCCAGGCGATTGGCTCGGTGGTTCCCCCGCTGCCGCCGGTGTTCTTCAGCACCTTGACCCTGACCACCACCGAGCGCAGGCTGTCACTCAGCATCACCTTGCCCTTCTTGTCCCGGTTGAGCGGGAAGCGCCCCGCTTCGATGGGCGACATCTCCTGCCTGCGGATCGCCCACATCTTGCGCGCCGGGTTCTCTCCGGCGAACAGCACGTCTTCCTGCTCCGGCTCCTTCTTGTGCTTCACCCCCCGGTTGAACTGCGTCGTGGCGATGATCGGCACGTGGATCTCCTGCGCCAGGCTGCGCAGCATCTGCGTGTGCTTGCTGATCGCCGCGTACTGCTCCTTGTCCGAGTGGATCAGGTACAGCCCGTCGATCAATACCAGGCCCAGGTCGTGCTTCAGCTTCGTCCTGCGGATGGCGGCGATGACGTCGTTGATCCCGGCGATGCCCATCTCCTGGATCAGATAGGGGTAGGTTTCCAGGTTGGCGGCGGCTTCCTCAATCTCCTCCGCTTCTCCCGGCTCCTGCAGGCGGGGATCGACGACGTGGTAATGGTCGATGCGGGCGATCTGCGAAATGGCCCAGGAGTGATACTCTTCGGCGCTGTTCTCGAAGGGCAGGGTCAGCACCCACGAGCCGCGCATGGCCGTTTCCAGACCCAGGTATCTCAAGAGCGACGATTTCCCGGTCGCCGGGCTTCCCACCAGCAGGGCGAAGTCCACGTCTTCCATGTACTTGATCAGGTTCTTCAGGGCCAGGAGCGGCGGCTCCCAAAACGGCACCGCTTCCCCGCTCCTGATCCTGGCCGACCGGTTGTTGTAATCGCCGGTGAGCGATCCAAGGAACACCGGCTCCCGCTTCTGGCGGCGCATGGCTAACGCTTCTTTGGTGTAGTAGTCGATGATCTCGGCGGCGTCTCCCCCGCTCCTGGCTTTGGCCATCACCAGGGAGGAGATTTCGATGATCCGGCGCAGGTCGGAGGCGTTCTTCACCTGCCGGGCGAACTCGTCAACGGTGGCGCTGTCCCCCATCGACATGAGATAACCAATGTAGTCCCTGCCGCGCACGTCGCCGAACCCGACGCTGTTCAGGTCGTCGCCGAGCGCAATGCACAGCGACTGCATCCCCAGCCCGCCCCGCCGGGCAAGGTCGGCGGCTTTCGACCAGATCAGCCTGTGCTGCGGGGACAGCATATCCCCTGGGACAACATCGGCCGCCGCATCGTAGGCGGCCGGGTCGCAGAGGATCGTGCCGATCAAAGCCTGCTCGTATGCGTTGAAATCATCCATGAACTTCCTCCAACAGATTGCGGATGACCGGCACTCTTTTCCCCTCCGGCATTTCAACCGGAACGATCTCGATGTGCCTGCCGATGGTTCTCAGCAGCATATTCACCTGGTCGTTGGTGACTTCCGCCACCAGGTAGGAGGTGCCGTTCCTGCGCATCCGGTAGAACACGACTTCCGGGGTTTCTTCGGCCCGCAGGGTCTTGCGCAGGTTTTGGGTGGTGCCGGTGGCGTTTTCCAGGATCTCGTTCAGCACCGCCCGGCGGACATCGCCTTCGTCGTGGCCCTGCGGGAGGATTTCTCTTGCCTTGTTGGCAAGCTTCTCGATCACCGCATTGACGTTCTCGCGCTCGGACGGCTCGCCGGTGGCCAGTGCCCGCAGATAGGGGACCATCTCCCGGATGTTGGAGGCCGTGTGGCTGGCGACGAACTGGTACGGATCGAGCCGCAGGGATTCCAGGTACGGGATGACCACGTTGTGAAACGTGACCAAGTCGCAGTATTCCGAGTACGACATGGAGGTTTCGGAGACGATCAGCTCTTTGACCGTTGCATAGCGTCCGGGATGCGCCGTCCAGGTGCGGTCAACCCGGACGGCCACTTCCATCTTCGCCCACCAGGGCACCTTCTCGATCTGCAGGAGCAGCTTGAGCTTTTCGACTTCGACGACGGCCATCCGGCTGGTCGCCGGGTATGCCTCCAGCTCCAGCCGGTTTCTCACTTCGTTTTCGACCTTTGCTTCCAGCTCTCGAGACATCTGCACGATGTCCTTGTGGTTGTTGGGCTTGCGGATTGAGAGCGACAGCGTTTCATCGGTCATGGGGTTTTCTCCAATCAACTTTATGTATCGGCAAGACACTGTTTTGCATTCCCCACCTGCCAGGCGCAGTGCAGTTGCAGCCAGGCGATTGGGTTTTGCAGGGACGATCCGGCTGCGATCAAATCCGACGTCGGATCGCCTCCTTCGCCGGTCAGCAGTACGAGCTGGTCGGGCGGTGGGATATGCCGGGCGAGTTCCATGCAGCGCATCATCTCTGTTCTATATATTAGACAACTGATTGCAAATTCTATCATAGATACATCCAATAACTAACGCATCGAAAAATCACGTTGACGAATGTCCAATATGTGGGATAATCCCCTGACAGGAGAAAACAGTCATCATGTTGCCCGTGCTACTGAAAAACCGAATTCGAGCCAAAGAGATCTCCGAGCGCCAGGCGGCGCGCGAGATCGGCGTCGCCCCGACCACCGTCAGCAGGATTCTGGCCGGGGAAAGCGTGGACATCGATACGCTGGTCAAGGTGTGCGCATGGATCGGCGTCAGCCCGTCGATTATCCTGGACACCTACGTCAGCGACGACTATCAGGCCCAAATCGTCGCTCTTCTGGGAGCCTATCCGGAGTTGAGCGAAATCTTGTTGAGCGTTATCGAGAAGATGAAGGCCGGAAAGATCGAACCTTCGTTCATCAAGGACATTGTTGCCTACATCGCATTTCGATCAGGAGAGAGAGTATGACGAATGATGAGTTGGTGATATTGAGGCGGGTGGAACGGGCGATTATCAACAGGCCGGTCTACGTAAGGTTTGCGGGCTGGCTCTACAAGGCCTCGTGCCAGGTTGCGCGCCGGTTTGGCTGGTTCTAGGGCAAGCGGATACGGAAAGAGGCAATCGGATGGAGGTAAAGACGTTGTAGCTTCATGGGTGTTTTGGCTTCCGTTGTGCTTGCCCGTCAAATACAGATAGCCTGAAACAACAGGGCAACTTTCCATCTCTAATAAGCCCTGCTGTTATTTTTTAATCTTCTCATGCACGATTAGATGTTAGAATATTTGTGCGATTTATTCAAGCAACTGAGATGCATGGACTGGATGAAAAACTTTGACAGCTTCTTCCGTAATTGTGCTGAGAAAATGAGGTGAGCTGTGCCTAAGCGTCGTTCATCAGGTGAAGGTTCTATCTTTTTTAACGAACCGGAGAATTGCTGGGTCGCAGAAATTGTATTGCCTGATGGGAGAAAGAAACGCAAACGCTCCAAACGCCAGCAGATCGTCAAAGATTGGCTTCTGGAGCAACGCAACGCAGTTAGAAATGGGATTTTAATCGTAGATGATCAGATAACTGTTGAGCAGTTTTTTAACAGGTTCTTGAGCGATGTAGTCGATAGGACGCTCAAACCCAAGTCGATTGACTCATACAGATATTTGACCAGCAAACACATCCTCCCATCACTGGGGAACTTAAAATTGAAAGATGTGCGCCCAAGTCACTTACAGACACTGTACTCCACCAAACTTGATGAGGGATTGTCAAAACGCACTGTCCAATATATTCATGCTGTCCTCCGGCGTGCTTTCAACCAGGCGGTAAAATGGGAGCTATTGGTTAAAAACCCCACGAGTTCAGTTACCCCGCCAGCCCCAATAAAGAAAGCACCTGAAACTTTATCAGTAGACCAGATCAAAGTATTTCTGAAGGCAGTCGAGGGCCACCGATTTTACCCTATTTACCTGATCGCGATCGGGTGCGGTTTACGTGAAGGTGAAATTTTGGGTCTGGAAGCAAGAGATATAGACATTGAAAAAGGCATCATCTCGGTGCGGCAGACCGTAGTCTATATTCGTGGTAAGCTGTCGCTGGGCGAGCCGAAGACCGCTAAGGCCCAAAGGTCGGTGGCTATGCCATCCTTTGTGGCCGAAGGTCTGAAGGCGCTGCCGGTGGAAGGTCTTATTTTCAAAACATCCAATGGCACTCCAATTTCTCCGAGAAACCTGCTTCACCATTTTCACGACTCCCTTGCCAAAGCAGGGTTGCCGAGAGTAAAATTCCATTCACTGAGACATTCTTACGCGTCGATCCAGCTTCTTTCAGGAACGAACCCCAAAATCGTGCAGGAAGCCCTGGGACACAGTTCGATCCAGCTAACCCTGGACACTTATAGTCACCTGATACCGACTCTACAAAAAGAAGCTGCCCAAAAGATGGACATCGTATTCAGACCGTAGGAATAACCGTAGGAATCACGTTGGAAACAGCGAAAAAATTGGACAGATTTGTCAAAACACACCCCCCATATATGGGGGGAAATGCTTAAAAACACGCTATTTAGGCATATATGACTGGTTAGACACCAGCAAGACGTAGGCCCGTCTATCTTCGGATCAGACGGTTGAGCGTTCGAATCGCTCCGGGGGCACCATATATGGCGGTTAGCACGTCAAACGACCCCTACATCTTCGGATGTGGGGTTTTTCGCTTAAAACCGTAGGAATAATAGGAGGAATCAGAGAAGCAATGTGCTAACTGCAATGATATGATTTTTCAGTTCTAACCTTTGACCGTGTAAGATGTCAGAAAAAATGGACGTATATCAGGTCGAGTCTTGCGAAACGGTTCATGTTCCAAGCCCCAGGCCGCGTCCTTTCATCGAACCCCACTGGTTTTTGCCGATGATCAGGTGGTCCAGCACTTCAATGTCCAGCAGTTTCCCCGCCTGGACGACCGTGCAGATCAGGATCACGTCGTCCGGGCTTGGGGTGGCCCCCCGCTGTGGTGTTTGTGGACAGTGATGATATGCACCGTTGTCCTTTTGATGGCCTTCTTGAATAGCTCTGCCGCCTCGATCTGCGGCGGGTTCACTGACCTCTTGTAGACCCTGTCGATCTCCACCATCTCGTTACGGGTGTTGAGCAGGATCACCCACAGCCCTTCCTGGTCCAGTGGTGTCGCGTCAAACTTGACCAGTGCTAGTTTTTCGCTTTGGGTTCCCTAAACATGGTCATTTGTGTCACTTTCATAAAGCCTCTTGTATGCTCTCCCCCGCCGCAAGGCGATTGGACAAACAAGGGTATGCGTACTGCACCAGGTTAACGTCAATTCCTGCCTCTTGTTAATTGTTTAGAAAAAGTAGCATCCGTGGCATCGATGGGTTTCCTTGCCGGGCAAATTGATTAGATTCTTTTTGGATGGGACGCGGACTGACGCGGATGGACGCGGGTTCTTACCATCATTTTGCGTGGTCTACATCTGTTATGACTTCACCAACGATACACTGAAATATGCCTCTAAAACAGCCGCCGGGTGGGTCATTGAGACACTGGATAATCAGGAGCCTGTGGGGGCGTATAATTCTCTGGCCCTCGATTCTGCCGACCGGCCGCACATCAGCTATTGCCAATGTTATGACAACGCCTGTTCCACTTGCGATAACCTGAAGTATGCCTGGTATCACGGCAGCGCTTGGCAAAAAACGTGGATAGATAACAGCATCGGCTCTGTGGGGGGGATATATATCGCTTGTCCTGGTCGACGACAAGCCTCATATCAGCTATTATGACGATTCTGAGAATTTCAGCCTGCGATATGCCTATAAAGGTGAGATGACTTTTTGCCTCTGGTGATACGTTGATCGCAGAATGCGATAAATTTGAACGAGCGCTACGTCGGGGTGAGAACACTCGTCTGTCTTGTCCGGCTGAGGCTTTGCGCCTGGCTTGCAAAGAGCGTGCCGGCGCCCAGCCTTGCGATGCGGTAGGTAAGGATGTCCGCATCTGCCAGTCACAGAACTGCTCTCTTATCGAGTGCCAGCTCATTTTCTGGATCAGTTGTCAAAGATCAAGCCCTTGCTTGCTTTGTTGGAAGAAGTCCACCAAGGAAAATGAGGGACACTGCCTGGGGAAAAATATTACAGCGATAGAAAGATCGTGATACACTACTACTCGCCGGAGCATTCATTTCAATTTCATCGTATCGCACCTTGATGCCTCTTAATAATTGAAGCTTGCCACCAGTAACTACAGGAGCGACGAAAATGGCTGATATCTTTGTCAATCTGAAGAGGTTCGAAGTCCCCCAATTTCTGGGCGGGATATGTCCTGTCAGCGATCCACAAGTGTGGATTGCCGATGTGATACAGAAGAGTATCGATCTCGGGCTTGGGAAATTACCCGGAAGCCATCTGGTCTACTTGCTGCCCGAGGGGCTTATTGCTACGGCTCAACGAGTTTTAGCTTCACATTTCCCTACAGAACCTGGTACGATCGCGATAGGTTGCCAGGGGGTGCATTGGAGGGATATTGAGACTGGTCAAAATTTCGGAGCTTTTACCAGCAGCCTGCCCGCTAAAGCAGCGGCTGCTCTCGGCTGCACCTGGAGCATCATTGGGCATTCTGAGGAACGGCGGGCGAAACTTCAGGTGATCGAAGCCTTTGAGCCTGGCCTCTATTCTGATACGGATCTGTATACCCGGGCTCAGCAAGCCGTTAACCGCTTGATCTGTGATGAAATCCAATGTGCTTTCAAAGCCGGGTTGAACGTGCTTCTGTGCGTTGGAGAGACAGCCGCAGAGCGGGGTGAAGGCAGTCTCAATGATCAAAAACAACGCGCCCAGGATGTTCTCGAGAAACAGCTAGTTGCAAACCTGCAGATTGATCAAGAAATATTGAACAGCAGGCACCTGGTGATCGGGTACGAGCCTATTTGGGCTATCGGACCAGGCAAGGTCCCTCCGGATGCCGAGTATATTTCTTTTACCTCCAGCAGGATCAAGCAGATCGCGATGGAGAACAACCGCATCGATCCCGTGGTAATTTATGGTGGTGGCTTGAAAGAAGAAAATGCGGCCGCGATCGCCGGCGTTTCCACCATTGGCGGTGGCCTTGTTGCCCTGACCCGTTTTACTGGCCAGATCGGTTTTGATGTCCAGGATTTACGCCAGATCATTGACCGGTTTCTGGCAGCCGAGAGGAACTAAACATGCAGACCGTACTGCTCGAATATGGTCAAGGAACACTGAACGTCACATTGCCAGATACAGCTGAAATCTATATCCCTGGAGAAACTGTTGCAGATCCTCCTTATCTAAAAGACGCTGAAGCAGCAACCCGTCAATCCATTCAGACTCCTCTGGGCATGCCGCCCATTCATGAGTTGATAGGCCCGGGTGCGAAGGTAACCATCAGTTTCCCAGATAAAGTAAAAGGCGGATTTCAAGAAGGCTCCCACCGTAAAACAGCCATTCCGATTCTGATCGAAGAATGCCTGAAGGCGGGGGTAGGAAAAGAAAATATCACGCTGATCTGTTCCAATGGTCTGCATCGCAAAAATACGCCTGCAGAGATCCGACGAATATTAGGCGATGAGGTGTACGATCACTTTGCCCCAACGCGCCAGATCATCAACCATGACTCCGAAGATTGGGACAACCTGGTTGATTTGGGGTATGATGAACTGGGTGACCCGGTGATCATGAACCGCAAAGTCTTTGAATCGGATCTGCCGATTCTGATTGGACATGTCCTTGGTAACCCCTACGGTGGCTACAGCGGAGGCTACAAGATGCCCGCTACCGGGATCACCCACTGGCGTTCCATTGCGGCGCATCACATCCCAGCCGTGATGCATCGCCCCGATTTCATTCCCGTCTCACCACATAGCCTCATGCATCACAAATTCAATGCCATTGGCCAGCATATGGAAAAGCAGATGGGCCACAAATTTTTCATGTGCGATGCCGTCCTGGATACGGCCATGCGGCAGATAGCGGTTTTCTCTGGCTATGGTCAGGAAGTCCAGCCGCGCTCATGGGAAATCGCTAACCGGCGCACTTATATCCCCTGGGCAAAGCAAAAATTCGACATTATGGTTTTTGGCATGCCGCAGGAGTTTCATTACGGAAATGGGCATGGAACAAACCCGATCTTGATTCTGCAAGCTACTGCGGCGAACATAATCCGGCACCGCCGTGTTCTGAGTGATCGCTTTGTTATCATTTGCGCTTCAGTTTGCAACGGTTATTTTAATGACGAAGAATTCGCTTCGTACCGGGAGATTTACGAGCTATACCAGACCCATTACCATAATATGCTCCCGGACCTGGAGAAATTTGGGGAGTATTTCTGTCAGAAAGAAGAATACATACGCCGCTACCGGTACCGTTATGCCTACCACCCATACCATGCCTTCTCGATGATCTCTTGCGGTCACATTGCTGAAATGGAAGCTGCGGCAGTTTACATCGTTGGAGCCCACGAACCTGGCTACGCCAGGGCCATGGGGATGAAAACTCGGGCAACTTTTGACGAGGCTCTGGCAGACGCGCAAAAATATACTGGCCCGACCCCCCACATTCTGGCTTTACCAAAGACATTCAAGACTGCTGCGGTGCATCTGATGATGGAAAATGATTCGATAGCTACGGTTTAAGATCGAGCCGCCTCCCATCTTGCGGAAATGACGTAAAAACGTTGTCGAATTTTACATCTTCATAGGCCAGACAATCGATGTGGGGTCTTTTATTTCCCCGGACTCTGCAGGATGCTAAAGAGGGGCAACTGGGCAGCTATTTCGGTCACCGAAACGGTTACACTAGGATGGAGTTGGATCAGTGAACCCGGGAAAGAAGGTGTAATCGGGCCAAAAAGACCCCGGCGCAGCACACCCGCGTGCCACGAACGCATGAAGGTCAGGTGCATATGCCGGGCGCTGAGTAGCTCTTTCATCCCCAAGGTGGCCGCTTTTGGCGGGATGATTTCCAGGTTACCAGCGGTGCCGCCTATGGCCATCTGGGCTACATCCCCTTCGCGCGGCTGGACGATGCGGATCGTGGTATTGCGGAATGTCTCCAGGTCGGTTTCCTCCAGCGGCGGGCTGTTGAAGGCAAAGTGTCCATTGATTCCAAAGCCGCCATAACAGACATCGACGGGAGTGTAGTGAGCCAGCTTGTCCCGGACAATATCCAAATTGGCAGGATCGGGGAGAATCAACTGGTCGGGTGGCAGCTTGTTTTTGGGATCGAGCAGATCCAATAAATTCTTCTGGTAAAACGCCCGAAAGCTGAGGGGATGTTCGATCGAAACAGCGGTGCCGTCGGCGTTGGCATATTCATCCATCGAGAAGATCACCAGCGACTCGCAACTTACCCGTTCGCGATTGCATAGCTCCGCAAAAGCCCGGTAATCCAACGGGCCAACTGGAAGAATTAACTTAGTCATCTCACCTTTGGCTGCGTTGGTTTTGATCAGGTCCACCACCTCTCGGGCAAACAGGTTGCATAAATCAGCATGCGTCCCGAGCAGGTTGAATTTATATGGACGATGTTGTGAAAATTCTTCAGCACGGATGGCGTAATAATTGGTCATAAGGACTCCTTTCCCTGGTATTGTTTTTCAGGCCGGCTTTTGTCAGGCTCAACAGGATATTTATTTCTTGACAATTCGCTGTTTCTACAATAGGATGTGCATCATGGGCAAAACTTTCTCACTTGCAATACTGGGTGGAAAACCGGTCCGATCCAGGCCATTTCCTGCCTGGCCCACGGTTGACCGGTCCGATGAACAGGCCCTCCTGGATGTCCTGCACAGTGGTAAATGGGGCCGACACCAGGGCCATCTTACGGAAGCGTTTGAACGGCAGTTCGCCGTCTATCAGGGGGCATGCTATGGGGTTGGGGTTGCCAACGGTTCTGTAGCCATTCGCATCGCACTGCATGCCGCCGGTATCCAGCCTGGAGATGAGGTCATCGTACCGCCCATCACCTTCTTTTCTACGGTCAGTTCGGTGGTTGAAGTGAATGCCGTTCCCATTTTCGCGGATATTGACCCGGAAACCGCTTGTATAGATCCAGCCGCCATCGAAGCCGCCATAACCCCACGCACGCGGGCGATTATCCCGGTGCACTTCGCCGGCCAGGCCGCCGCTATGGATGAAATCATGGGCCTTGCAAAACGCCACAGACTGATGGTGATTGAAGACGCCGCACATGCTCATGGCTCCGAATACAAAGGCAAACGGCTTGGGTCTATCGGAGAAATGTCAACCTTCTCCTTCCAGGCTTCCAAAAACCTCACCAGCGGCGAGGGTGGCATTATCCTGACCTCCGACGAGCACTTCGAACGCATTTGCAGGTCCCTGCATACCTGCGGTCGGTTGCCTGAAAGCGCCTGGTACGAACATCACCTGCTCGACGGCAACTACCGCATGAATGAATTTCAGGCTGCCCTTCTGACGGCACAGTTCAACCGCCTGGAGCAGCAGGTTCAGCAACGTGAGGCCAATGGATTGCGTCTAAATAAGGCACTGGCAAATATTCCAGGCATACAGCCGCTGGCGCGCGGCCATGGGGAAACACGTCATGGCTATCACCTGTATATCTTCCGCTATAACGCGGCAGCTTTCGGAGGTCTGCCGCGCCAGAAATTGATTGATGCGTTGGCGGCAGAAGGCATACCGTGTTCCTCCGGTTACGAACGTCCGCTTTACAAGCAGCCGGTTTTTGTAAACTACGCTTTCGGACCATTTACTCTTGCTGAAGCGCAGTATCCAGACTATAAGCAGGTGTGCTGCCCAGCCAGCGAGCAGCTCTGCCAGGAGGCCTGTTGGTTGACTCAATCCCTGCTTCTGGGGGATGAAAGCGATCTGCAAGACATCGTGGACGCGGTGGCAAAGATATTCGAAAATCATCGGTATCTGCTTTGATTGGCTCCAGGCTGTACAAAATTTGCCTAAAATGGTAGAGTGTCAGCTTTTCACCCGCATCCAGAAACAGGCGAGAAATTGTCCGAATGATTTGACCTGTGCCGCCAATGATTAAAATTGTCAAGTATGATGCCTTTCCGATCAGCTCCAGCGACCAGCGTTACAGTACAGTATCGCGCAAGTAATTCATATTCACCCCGCGCTGGGCCATCGTCATCTCGATCGCTTGGCCTCCAGAGATTCCTGCGTGTACAATGGCGTGAATCGCGCTTGCCACTGCTGCTGGATCTTCGGGCCCCGGGAAACTGACATTCCGCCCTACCAGCGCTCCACGCACATTCGAACGCGTGGTCATGCCGGCGGCAAAATCGTAGTAGGTCTTGGTAGGGTTCTCGTTCGATGAGCCGCCCAGTATCAAGATTGGCTGGGTCGTCGCCAGGGTCACCTGATCATAACCATCACAATAAGGCAGCTTCATCCAGGTATGTCGCGAAGAATCACCCATAGCCCCGATGACACCTACCAGCTTAATCAATTCCTCGGCGGTATTTTTGCTGATCCACTTTCCATCGCGATAATCCATGCGCAGTGGCTCCACAAAAGGAACCAACTCATAACGGTTCAATTCGTTAATCGCCCGGGTGCAATAGTCAATTGTCCACAGCGTACGTTCATCATCAGGCACAAAACGGAACATTAACTTCCCCCCGTCTAGCCCGAATCTCTTAATGGACTCCGCCGTATAAGAGCCAAAGCGATCATCGATTTCGCCAACTACGCCGGCGATACCGCCCCGCTGCATACAACCCACCAGGACTTTTTCATCCAGGAAGGAAGCCCCGCCGCTTTCCTGTATCAGATAATCGATGATGAGCAGATCTTCGATCATGTCCGGTGTGCTCATGAAGCCGTCAAAATCGGTTGCGGTGAGCACGCGCATGATCCGCCCCAGGTATTCGTAACGGTTGCCCATCCGCAATGGGTCTGCGCCCAACGCCGTCACCCCCCGCCCGGGATGATCGGCTGCCAGGATGGTAAGTTTGCCGTCCAGGGTGAGTTTTTTACGCTGCTTGCGGCCTTTGGCTTGCTGTTCGATCACCTCCGGAGAATTTACCCGGATCTCGGTGATTCTTTCAAAGATACGCATTGGAAAGAAGTATTGTAGATCGAATACATAATTCTGAACTGAATACATACCATTTGTCATATCAATTTCCTTCCGGCTCAACCAAAGCTGAGTCAACTGCAAAAAGCAATATGATCACCGCGGAAACACGCAGAGGTTCTTCCAGGTTTCAATCCGCTCAAGCTCGTCGCGGGATGCGATATTTCTCCAACCTGGCTATTGGCTGCAACGCTTCTCCGATCAATGGTAGTGCATACTCCTTGAATCTCTCATTCGGCAGCGTGCCTGAGGCATCAAGATACTCCCACGGCATCAGCTTCTCAGCATTAGCCACGTGCTCTAATGAAATGGTGCCTGGCTCGCACAGGTAGGGGGATGTAGAGATGCGTTTCAAGGTGACCATCAATCCTGATTGATCGTCAACTAACTGGCGCACCGCCTCCTGTCCAACCTGATATGCCTCCTGGCGATCGATTTCCGAAACGCAGGCGCTCATCGTGCGCCCAATCAAGACCGGGCGCAAAAATCGGGTGCGCAGGTGCAGCCGCTCGCGCACCAGTTCAGCCAGGTAAGCAGCGACCCCGGTCGTAAACGTATTTAAGGTGTGCCCAAAAGCATCTTTCGTCTTATTCAATTTGTGCGACCCAACAAATTCCCCAGATGCCTCGCGCACGCCTTCACACACTACGACAAGGACCCGGTTGAGACGAGCGTGCGTGTTGGTGACTGCGTCCAGGAAGGCGTTCTCATCAAAAGCCAGTTCTGGTACGTAAACTAAATGAGGCGCCTCATCCGATGAGTTTTTCGCCAGAGCCGAAGCAGCGGCCAACCAACCGGCGTTGCGGCCCATCGCTTCCAGGATAACCACATCTTCAAACGTTGCCATCGATTCTAAATCCAGGCCAGTATCCCGCGTCGCCAGCGCCATAAAGCGAGCCGCGCTGCCGTATCCCGGGCAATGATCGGTGACAGCCAGGTCGTTATCGATGGTTTTCGGCACCCCCATTACTTGCATCTCGTAACCGGATAAGCTTGCCAGGTCAGCGATTCGCTGACAGGTATCCATTGAATCATTTCCACCAATATACACAAAGTGACGAATGTTGTGGGCTTTACAAACTTCCAGAATGCGTTCGTACTCGGCGTCCTTAATTTTATGGCGACAGGAACCCAGAGCAGAAGCCGGGGTATGCACGAGGGCTTCTAAAGTCTGCTGTGCTTCCCGCTTTAGATCGACCAACTCATCCTTAAGCATTCCTTCGATGCCGTGTACCATGCCGTAGATGCCATTGAACTCAGGGTGCTTTTGCGCAGCCAGGATCACACCCACAAGGCTGGCGTTGATCACAGGGGTAGGGCCACCCGACTGCCCAATCAGGAGTTTACCTTTCAGCATATAGTCAGCCTTTAGGCATTTGCTTGCGGAATGGGCGGCACGGCGGTATTTTCGTCGGTAAAGATAGCGATGTCTGGATGTTTCTGCAGAAGCGTAACCGGGTATTCCACCATCTCATCTCCCAGGACCGCGATCCGCAAGACAGTACGCTGCCACGCGCCACCCTGGCAGTATAGCCGGATGCGCCGGGCATTGAATATATCCTTCATGCCCAGGGTCACAGCCATGGGCGGCATCGCGGCTGGGTTTCCTCCGGTGGAGCGAATGCTGTTCATGACGATGGTCTCGGGTTCCAACGGTAACACACGCGTAAGGGAATTGCGGAACTCGTCTGGGGATAATTTGAACCATCGTGAAATGGGTGCCTCATTGAAGGCAACATGCCCATGGTAGCCGATGCCGCCATAGCATGTGTCGATTCCTCCCATCGCCTGAATCCGCTCGCTGATCCAATCCAAATGCAGGGGATCAGGGAAATGAATATGGTCCTCCGGTATGCGGATTTCGGCATCCAGGCAATCAAATAAGTTTTGCTGGATATATCCCCGGAAGCTCAACGGGTGGTTGGTAGGGATGGTGCGCCCCTGCCAGTCGCAGTATTCATCCATGTTAAACGTGAATACATTCTTCCAGGAAATACGCTCGCGATTGCTGATTTCTGCCAGAATTGGAAATTGCCCCAGCGGCCCAACCGGTAAGATCAAGCGAGTCAGCTTATCCTGGCGGTTGTTCTCCTTGATCTCATCGGCAATGGAGCGAGCAAAATGCTGAAAGAGCCCCTGAAGGTCTGGCAAAATCTCTAAACGGACCCTGCTGGTTCGGGCTAGATCGGCTGCAGGGATCGTCAGATAGTCAGGTAGATCATCCATCATGTATCCTCGTGGTGATTTATATTAGAGCATACGGAAAGAGCATATTCTCTCCCCGGATATCGGGATTGGCGACTTTACATCTCGCACGATATTACTGGTATCACAACATTTAATCGTGGTCATGAGCACCACTTTTTGATAAGTTCTAAT
>CAZQQJ010000063.1:0-35718 GCA_964595435.1 uncultured Anaerolinea sp.
GGATGACCTGAAGGCCGAGCTGGAGACAGTAAAGGCTGACATCATCGCTGGCAAGATGGCCACTGCCCCGGTCGCTGGGGCCGCGCCTGAAAAACCTGCAGAACCGGCGGCCACGGATTACGCCTTCGTCGGCCAGGAACTGGCTGACGCCATGGACGGCAAGTACAAGGGCACAGTAGTGACCATGGCTGGTCCGTTTACCGACAACGACGCGGTGGTCTTCGATGAGTCGATCAAGCCCTTCGAAGAGAAGACCGGCATCGATATTCAGTACGAAGGTTCCAAGGAATTCGAGGCTTCCATCACCATCCGCGTGGACGGCGGCGATGCTCCCGATATCGTCGACTTCCCGCAGCCTGGCCTGCTGAACACCATGGTCAAGAAGGGCCAGGTGATGGATCTGGGCAAGGTGATCAACCCTGAATGGCTGAAGCAGAACTACCTGCAGTCCTGGCTGGACATGGGCACCATGCAAAGCCCGGATGGCCCGATCACGGCCGGCATTTGGGCGCGCGTCAACGGCAAGAGCCTGGTATGGTACCCGAAGGCTGAGTTCGACGCCGCTGGCTATGCGGTTCCTGAGACCTGGGAAGACCTGATGGCCCTGACCGAGCAAATCGCCAGCGATGGCGATACCCCGTGGTGCATCGGCATCGAGTCCGGCGCAGCCACCGGCTGGGCGATGACCGACTGGATCGAAGAGGCCATGCTGCGCACCACCTCGCTGGAAAACTACGATAAGTGGCTGACCAACGAGCTGAAGTTCGACTCACCCGAAGTACGCACTGCAGTCGATTACGTCACCAAGATCTGGTTCGAAGACAAGTATGTCTACGGTGGGCGCAAGTCCATCCCGACCACCTTCTTCGGCGACGCCCCCAAGCCGATGTTCGAGAAGCCGCCGAAATGCTGGCTGCACCGCCAGGGCAACTTCATCACCACCTTCTTCCCCGAAGGTCTGGCTGCTGGCACGGATTACGACTTCTTCTACCTGCCTCCAATCGACCCGCAGTACGGCAAGCCGGTGTTGGTCGCTGGCGACATCTACGCCATGTTCAATGACCGCCCCGAAGTGCGCGCTGTGATCCAGTACTTCTCCATGGGCGAATCGCTCAAGGGTTGGGTCGAGGCCGGCGGCGCAATCTCGCCGCACAAAGACTCGAGCCTGGACTGGTATGGCGACCCGGTGACCCGCAAGGTGGCTGAGATCATCCAGAACGCTTCCTCCGTGCGCTTCGACGGCTCAGACCTGATGCCGGGTGCGGTCGGTGCTGGCACCTTCTGGAAGTACATGACCGACTACGTCAGCGGTAACGTTGACCTGGATACGGCGCTCAAGGAAATTGACGCCTCCTGGCCGAAGTAGGCCTTTATTTACAGATCGCCTGAATCTGGGTGATTTTGTAGAGTCAGACTAGAGATGGAAAAGGAGCAGGATGACCGCCCCGAGAACGTAAGTGGCTCATCCTGCTCCTTGTTTTGATTTTCTGCCCCTTTGCGCTGCCTGCCTGGCGGGCAGCACAAAAGCATAAAAACCTGCTCGCTCGCTGCGGGCTATGGAAAATGGCGTTCACGCATCCTGAGCGCCTGAGCGCCTGATCCCTGATACCTGAAATAAGGTGAAAGGAGGTTGGTATGCAAAAAACCGCTCAAATAGACCCTGGTGGAGGGGTTGGATCGACGCTTATTGCCACGCTTGGCCGCGTCCTGATTTCGCTGTTCGTCCCCATCTTTACGTTCATTGTCCTTTGGCAAGGGTTTCTATTCCTGCGGGACAGCGAAGCGCCGCAGATCGTGATCGTAGCGGTGGCCATCGTATGGGGCGTGGGTGGGGTAGCCGCGCTGTTTTGGGTGTCGAACTGGCTGGTGGAAAAACTGCCGCCGTCGTGGACGCAGCGCCTGCAGCCATTTGTTTTCGTTGGCCCGGCAGTTGCCATTCTGGCCTGGTACCTGGCGATCCCTACCCTGCGCAGCCTGGTGCTTAGCTTCCAAAATGATATCGGCCAGGGTTTTGTCGGTCTGGAGAACTATATCTTCGCCTTTACCGACCGCATCATGCTGGAGACTTTCCGCAACAACCTGTTGTGGATGATCTTCGGCACGTTTTTCTCGGTGGGCCTGGGCCTGTTGATCGCCGTCCTGGCGGACCGAACCCGCTTCGAATCGATCTACAAGGCGATCATTTTCATGCCGATGGCCATCTCTTTCGTCGGCGCTGGCGTGATCTGGAAGTTCGTCTACACCTACAAGGGCGAAGGAGCGGGCATCCAGGAGATTGGCCTGTTGAACGCCATTGTGATTGCCCTGGGAGGAACGCCGCAGCCCTGGCTGCTGCTGCCGCCGTGGAACAATTTCTTACTGATCATCATCATGATCTGGTTGCAAACCGGCTATGCCATGGTGATCATCTCTTCGGCGATCAAGGGCATCCCCGCCGAATTGTTAGAGGCATCGCGTGTGGATGGCGCCAACGAAATCCAGGTTTTCTTCAATATCATCATCCCGTCCATCCAGGGCACGCTGCTGACGGTGACGACCACGGTCGTCATCTTCAGCCTGAAACTGTTCGATATCGTGCGCGTGATGACCGGCGGAAACAACGGCACCAACGTGATCGCCAACGAGTTTTACCTGCAACGCTTCACCTACAACAATACGGGCCGCGCCTCGGCCATCGCCATCGTGCTGTTGTTGGCGGTTATCCCGGTCATGATCTATAACCTGCGCCAGTTCCGCGAAAGGAGGGCGTTCTGATGGCCGCCAAAACGCAGAGCTTCAAACAGCAACGTGTTGTCTCCAGCATACTGGTCAACGGCGCGTTGATCCTTATCTGCCTGATCTGGCTGATCCCGACCCTGGGGATCCTGATCACTTCCTTCCGCAATTCGCAGGATATCTTCGTTTCGGGCTGGTGGACGGTCTTCCCGCACAAAGAATTTGCCAGGACGGGTGAGATCAAGCTCGATCCTTCGGTGGATGTCAACGGCCCGATCCAGATCGAAGGGATTACGGCTACCTTTGATGAGTTGCGCAATGGCGTGGTCTTACCCGACGGGCGCAAGCTGGTCTGGTATGGCAACAAGCGCACCCGGCTGGTCGAGGTCTTTGGTGAGGAGTGGAAGGGCTTCGGCGCCAATTTGACGTTGGATAATTACAAGAACGTGCTCTCCGGTAAGGAAATCCGTTACAAGGATGGACAGGGGCAGGAGATCGTCCGTAAGGGCAATAACCTGGGCGGGGCGTTCCTCAACTCGCTGGCGGTTACCATCCCGGCTACGATCATCCCCATCCTGATTGCTGCCTTTGCTGCCTATGGTTTTGCCTGGCTGAATTTCCCCGGGCGTAAGGTGTTGTTTGTCATGGTGGTTGCCATGCTGGTGGTGCCGCTGCAAATTGCTCTGGTGCCTGTTTTGCAGGACTATACGAAACTAAACCTGAATGGCACCTTCCTGGCCATCTGGCTGGCGCATACCGGGTTTGGCCTGCCGCTCGCCGTCTACCTGCTGTTCAACTATATCAGCACCCTGCCGCGTGACCTGCTCGAATCGGCTTTCATCGATGGCGCGTCGAACTTTACGATCTTCACCAAGCTGATCCTGCCGCTTTCCGTGCCCGCCCTGGCTGCTTTTTCTATCTTCCAGTTCCTGTGGGTGTGGAACGACTACCTGGTGGCCCTGGTCTTCCTGGGCGATAAGAACCGCGTGGTTACTATGGCCTTGGCCGCCATCGTTGGCGAGAAGGGCCAGGACTGGCACCTGCTCACCTCCGGGGCGTTTATCAGCATGATCTTGCCGCTGACGGTCTTCTTCATGCTGCAGCGCTACTTCGTACGCGGTTTGCTGGCCGGCTCGGTAAAGGGTTAGCTGCCATATGACGTTCTACGCCTTCCCGCAAGATTTTGTCTGGGGAGCCGCCACCTCGGCCTACCAGATCGAAGGCGCCTGGGATACGGACGGTAAGGGTGAAAGCATCTGGGATCGCTTCACCCACCGTCCTTTCACCATTTGCAATGGCGACACTGGCGACGTAGCCTGCGATCATTATCACCGTATGGCGCAGGATGTGGCCTTGATGCAGGCGCTGGGACTGAAATCCTACCGTTTTTCGATTTCCTGGTCGCGTGTCCTGCCCGCCGGCCATGGTCGCGCCAATCCGCAAGGATTGGATTTTTACGACCGCCTGGTGGACGAGTTGTTGCGCGCCGGAATCAGCCCTACTGCCTGCCTGTATCACTGGGATTTGCCCCAGGCTATTCAGGATGCAGGCGGGTGGGCCAACCGCCAGACGGCGGAGTGGTTTCACGAATACGCTCGCCTGATGTTCGACTGCTTGAGCGACCGCGTCGACCGGTGGGTGACCTTCAACGAGCCCTGGGTATCCGCTTTTCTCGGCCATGCCTTCGGCGTGTTTGCGCCTGGGCTGGCGGATACCAGCCTGGCTTACCTGGTGGCCCATCATGAGCTGCTTGCGCACGCTCGCGCCGTGCAGGTTTTTCGTGCAGGCGGGTATCGCGGCGAGATTGGCATCGTTTTGGATGTGGAGCATACCTCACCGGCCAGCGAGTCCGAATACGATCGCGCCGCCTGCCGCAGATATACCGGGCATTACGTAGACCTGTTTGCTGGCCCGCTTTTCAAAGGCAGTTACCCGCCGGCCTTGATGTCCTGGCTGGGGACAATGGCGCCGCAGCCGCTGGACGGCGATCTGGAGTTGATCCACCAGCCGCTGGATTTCCTGGGAATTAATTACTACCGCGGGATGGTCGTTGGCTACGATCCGTACGGCGGTCACCTCAAATGCCGGGCGGTGCATCGCACTTTGCCGGAATTGGGCTACACCGAGATGGGGTGGGGTATCTATCCGCCAGGGTTGACGGCCTTCCTGGTAGAGTTTAAGGAAAAATACGGCGATGTGCGCATCTTTGTGACGGAGAACGGTTGCGCGGTTTCTGAGACGCCTGCCCCGGATGGCGAGGTGGATGACCGCTTGCGTATCGATTATCTGCGCGCCCACATCCTGGCGATTTATGACGCCATCCAGGCTGGAGTTGATGTGAAGGGCTATTTCGCATGGAGCTTATTGGATAATTTCGAGTGGGCTGCCGGGTATGCGCCGCGCTTTGGCCTGGTGCGTGTAGATTGCTCCAACGGGCAGCGCGTCCCCAAGCGCAGTTTTGCCTGGTATCACGATGTGATTGCCCACAACGGCGTGGAGGAGTGATTTGTTCGCCGCACCTATCAACGTCGACCCGCAGTTTGAGCGGCAGGTACGCACCTGCCTGGGACGGTTGCTGCCGCGCTTGCAGGCCCGTTATGCCGCTTTCATCGCTCGTACGCCGCAGGAGTGGGAACTTTTCCAGGCGCGCCTGGAGGCGCATTTCCCGCGACTGTTTGGCTTGTTGCTGCGCCTGTACGGACAGCAGTATGATTTCTTCTACCACCTGGAAGATATATTGGCAGCCCTGGCCCAATCCTGGATCGATCGCCCGGCGGCGTTGAAGGCGCTGGATGCAGCGCGCGAGGCCGATCCGGGCTGGTTCCAATCGGAGCGCATGTTGGGAGGAGTGTGTTACGTCGATCTGTTCGCCGGGAATTTAGAGGGCCTTCGCCAGAAGATCCCCTATTTCAAAGAATTGGGATTGACCTATTTGCACCTCATGCCGCTGTTTGCCGCACCGCAGCCCGAAAACGACGGCGGCTACGCGGTCAGTTCTTACCGCCAGGTAAATCCGGCCCTGGGGAACATCGATGAACTGGCTGCCCTGGCAGGTGAGCTGAGGCAGAATGGGATCAGCCTGGTGCTTGACCTGGTGTTCAACCACACCTCCGGCGAGCACGAGTGGGCGCAGCGCGCCCGGGCCGGCGATCTCGACCACCTGGATTATTACCGTACTTTCACGGACCGCAAAACGCCGGATGCGTACGAGAAAGACCTGCGCGAAATCTTTCCCGACGAGCATCCCGGTGCGTTCACCTATTTCCCCGAGATGGGCCGCTGGGTGTGGACGACGTTCCACTCTTACCAGTGGGATTTGAACTACGCCAACCCGGCTGTGTTCAACCGCATGGCGCAAGAGATGCTCTTCCTGGCCAATGTGGGCGTGGAGGTGCTGCGCCTGGACGCGGTGGCCTTCATCTGGAAACAGTTGGGCACGAACTGTGAAAACCTGCCCGAGGCGCACCTGCTGATCCAGGCGTTCAACGCCGTGGCGCGCATCGCTGCGCCGGCCTTGTTGTTCAAGTCCGAGGCGATCGTCCATCCCGACGAAGTGGTGCGCTATATCGACCCGGGCGAATGCCAGCTTTCCTACAACCCGCTGCTGATGGCGCTGTTGTGGAACTCGCTGGCCACCCGTGAGGTGCGCCTGTTGCGCCAGGCGCTGCGCCAGCGCTTCAAGCTGCCTCCCGGCTGCGCCTGGGTCAATTACGTGCGTTGCCACGACGACATCGGCTGGACCTTTTCCGATGAAGACGCCCTCCAACTGAATATCCACGGCGGCCCGCACCGCCAGTTCCTCAATGCCTTCTTTACCGGGCGCTTCCCGGGCAGTTTTGCCCGCGGCCTGCCTTTCCAGGAGAATCCCAAGACCGGCGATTGCCGCATCTCCGGTACCTGCGCCTCGCTGTCTGGCCTGGAGAAAGCCCTGCGCGAGGAGACTGCCGCCGAAGTGGATCTGGCCATCCAGCGTATCTTGCTAATTCACGGTGTAATCCTTACCGTGGGCGGCATCCCATTGATCTACCTGGGGGACGAGTGGGCCACGCTCAACGACTATTCCTTCCGCAGCGATCCGGCCAAAGCCGGCGACTCGCGCTGGGTGCATCGCCCGGCTACGAATTGGGGGCGCTTTGCCCTGCGCCAGGATGAGACCACGCCGGAAGGGCGCGTTTACCAGGGGCTGCGCCGCCTGATCGATCTGCGCCAGCGCTACCCGGTCTTCGGCGCCGGCGCCAGCGAAGTCATCGAGACGGGCAACGACCACCTGCTGGCCTATGCGCGCTCCGGCGGTGGCCAGCGGGCGCTGATCTTTGCCAATTTCTCGGAAGCCGAACAGGTGATCCCGGCCAACCTGCTGCGCATCCACGGCATGGGCTACACCTTTACCGATTTGCTCAACGGGCAGCCGCTGCCGGCGGGGGATTTGAGGCTGAAGGGGTTTGGTTTTGCCGTGATATCCTAGGCAGGATGCAAAGTGGATCCACGCGATTTTGAGAACTCATCTGCTGGGCGTTTGATCCGAGTGGGGCTAGGAGAAGCGGCCTACCTGGCTTTTGTTCCTAATCCGCTTCCTCCAATCGTCCCTGCGGATTGGGAGATCGCTGGCTTACTTTCGGAAGCCGACCGTGCTCTGAGCAGGTTGGCTGGGATGGGTCGAAATTTACCTAATCCCGATCTATTCGTCGCACCATTTATACGTCGCGAAGCAGTGCTATCATCACGTATCGAAGGCACGCGTTCCGATATCACTGATTTATATTTTTATGAGGCTGGCCAGATGCCTCTGCCAGGCTTTGAACGCCCCGCCTCCTCTGAGGCGGATATTCAGGAAGTGCTCAACTACGTATATGCCCTTGAATACGGTTTGAATCGTCTGGTTGATTTGCCGATTAGTCTACGATTGGTGAAGGAAATTCATGCTCACCTGATGCATAAAGTACGTGGCGAACATGCCACACCAGGTGAGTTTCGGGCGCGTCAGAATTGGATCGGCGGGCGCGTTTTGAATGAGGCAATTTTTATACCACCACCTGTAACTGAGATGCAGATTGCCTTGGCTGACCTGGAAAGATACTGGCATACAGTCGATATTTACCCACCGCTGGTACGTCTGGCATTCATCCATTACCAGTTTGAGGCTATTCATCCATTTGTTGATGGAAACGGACGGATGGGGCGCTTGTTGCTTTCCTTGTTGTTGGTTGCCTGGAATTTGCTGCCTTTGCCGCTCTTGTATTTAAGCGCTTATTTTGAACACCATCGACAGGGTTATTACGAGTTATTGATGGGAGTCAGCCAAAAGGGGAATTGGCGCGAGTGGCTTAACTTCTTCTTGCACGCTGTCACTGAGCAGGCACTGGATACGATTGAGCGGGTAAAACGTATTCAGGATCTGCAACTGGCTTGGCGTACACAGTTACAGCACGAGCGTGCGACTGGATTAACTTTGAGTGTAGTAGATTTGCTTTTCGAATCACCAGTTCTTAACGCTAATCGGATTGTCGAACGCTGCCAGGTCTCCCATCAGGCGGCAATGCAAATCTTGCGCCGTCTGGAAGCTTTAGATATCGTGCGTGAAAATACGAAGCGTAAGCGGAATCGACTTTACATTGCTCCATCGATTGTTGAGATTGTGCAATGAAAGTGAAATTACATAACGATTTGATTATGTAACAAATCAAAATACTGGTTACATAACGGTAATATGACATATGTAACCAGTATTTTGCTACTCCTGGTCAAAATGGTTAGTGGATTGCTGAGCAGGATGTTTGGGTTTGATCTGGTTTAAGCCGGGATATTCAGCTTTTCCTCCTGAACCCCTCCCGCTCCATAACTGCGGATCACCGGCGGCACGCGCAGGCGCTCATCCTCTTCGTACAGCCCGCGCATTTCCGCAAACTGCTCATTTCCCGCCAGGCTCAGCGCCGCCACGCGGTCCAACAGGCGCAGGTCGCTGGCGTCCAGGGTTGCCTCGTCCTGGTCGGCCAACCCCCAGCCGTCCCACGGCAGCAGTTCGATCTTGTTCAGCGCGGCCAGGTCGCGCAGCAGATCGCCGCGGATAAACCACAGCCCGTGCATGTCGAAAATGCCGAAGTCGTCCGGGTTCGCTTGCCCGGCGCGGCAAACCTGCCAGGCCTTTCCGCCCGTCCAGAACTGGTCGGCGGGCACGTCGCACGGGTCGAACGCGATCCCCAGCGCCTGGCGCTGCAGCGCGTCGAGCTGCGCGTCCACCATCATCCATCGTCCTTCGCCGGCATTCCAATATTCGCACACCCAGTGGTCTTCGTAGTGGCCGGGGAGGAAATACCTGCCAAACCCGCAGCGCGCCCGGGCGGGTACGCCCTGGTGGCGCAACATGGCGCACAGCAGCGTCGAGAAATCGCGGCAGTTGCCCACCTGCCGTTGTTCGATCGGGCGCGCCCGGCTCAGGGGGAGATCGCTCGCCTGGCGCATCAAAGCCAGCTTGGCATCCACCGGGCGGACGTTAAGCGTGTGTTGGGCGTCTTCGGATAACTTGCGGCCATAGCGTTCTGCCCAAAAGACGTGGATCAGCAGACCCTGTACCACTTCGCATAGCGCTGGAATATCGGCCGGTAGATCATCGAACAGGCCAGCCTGTTCACGTGGGTCAGTCATCAACCCTGGTCGGGCATAGAAATCGAAGGGATCGGTCATGTTGGTGGCTCCTTTCATCACTGCATTATAAAGGATATTGGCAGCGTCCCGCGCAGCCAATATCCTTTATAATAGCGCCATGCAGATTATCCTGACTCACGAACAGGCCGACTTCGACGCTCTGGGCTCGTTGTTGGGCGCCAGCCTGCTATATGACATTGCCATCCCAGTGCTGCCCCGGCGAATGAACCGCAATGTGCGCGCTTTCCTGGCGCTGTATGGGGCCGAACTGCCGTTCATCGACCCGCGCGATTTGCCCAACGAGGCGGTGGAGAAAGTCTACCTGGTGGATACGCAATCGCTGGTCAGTGTGCGCGGCATGTCCGCCGAAACGCGCGTGGAGGTGATCGACCACCACCCGCCGCGTGAGAATCTGCCTGCCAACTGGACGGTGGCCACGCATGAGATCGGCGCCACGACTACGCTTCTGGTGGAGGCGCTGCGCGAAGTCAACGGGTCGCTGAACCCGGCCTACGCCACGCTGATGCTGTTGGGTATTTATGAAGATACTGGCTCGCTGACCTATGCGCGCACCACCCCGCGCGATCTGCACGCCGCAGCTTATTTGCTTTCGCAGGGCGCCAGCCTGCGCATCGCTACCGATTTTCTCAATCACCCGTTGTCCAAGTCGCAGCAGGCGTTGTACGCTCGCCTGCGAGCGTCTGCCGAGACGCTGCACGTCAACGGCCATACCGTGGTGATTACCACTGGCCACGCCAGCCAGATGGACGAGGAACTGTCTTCGATTACCCACAAGTTGCGCGACCTGCTCGATCCGGATGCGATTTTCGTGCTGGTCACCACCCGCGGCGGGGTGCAGTTCATCGCCCGCTCTACCACCGACCACATCGATGTGGCCCGGGTGGCGAGCCTGTTTGGTGGGGGCGGGCACGAGCGCGCCGCTGCCGGCCTGATCCGCGGGCGCGACCTGCAAAGCGTGTACGCTGAATTGTTTGCCATCCTGCCCGATTACGTGCGCCCGGCGATCACCGTGGCGCAGATCATGTCACGCCGCCCGCAGGTGCTTTCGCCGGATACGCCGGTAGAAGAGGCTCACCGCCGGATGCGCCTGTATGGTTACGAGGGCTACCCGGTGGTGCAGGATGGCCAGGTGGTGGGTCTGCTTACCCGGCGGGCGGTGGATCGCACCATTTCGCATAAACTCAATTACCCGGTTTCCAGGGTCATGGAAGCCGGCAGCTACACCGTTTCCCCTGAAGACTCGATCGAGCACGTGCAGCGCCTGGTGACTGAGACCGGCTGGGGGCAGATCCCGGTGATTGATCCCGATAGCAAAGCCATCATCGGTATCGTCACGCGTACCGACCTGTTGAAGAGCCTGGCGCCCAGCGCTCGCGTTCCGGGAGAGTTGAGCCTGGCGACGCGGTTGGAGGCGGCGCTGCCCGCC
This sequence comes from uncultured Anaerolinea sp., assembly GCA_964595435.1. GTDB lineage: Bacteria > Chloroflexota > Anaerolineae > Anaerolineales > UBA4823 > RBG-16-57-11. The sequence goes on from CAZQQJ010000063.1 coordinate 10,805, forward strand.
GATCGCCTGGCGCTGTTGCAGGCTATCGCTGCCGTGGCGCACGAACAGCGCACCGCCCTTTACATTGTGGGCGGCTTCGTACGCGATCTCCTTCTGGAGCGGCCCAGCCTGGATTTCGACCTGGTGGTGGAGGGTGATGCCATTGCCCTGGCCCGGGCTTTGGTCGGGCGCTATGGCGGGCGCGTTACGGGACACTCTCGTTTTAGCACGGCGAAGTGGCACCTGGATGACAGGAGCGGTGAGGCGCCTTGCCAGTTGAGCGTCAGCGGTTTGTCGGCGGTGGACCTGGTCTCGGCGCGTACCGAGTTCTATACGCACCCTACCGCGTTGCCCACTGTGGAGCGCGGCAGCATCAAGCTCGATTTGCACCGCCGCGATTTCACCATCAACACCCTGGCGCTGCGCCTGGATGGGCGCCATTACGGCGAGTTGCACGATTACTGGGGCGGGTTGGGGGACCTGCACGCTGGCCTGGTGCGCGTGTTGCATTCGCTGTCGTTTGTCGATGATCCGACGCGCATTCTGCGGGCGATACGTTTCGAGCAGCGCTTTGCTTTCTGTATCGAAGAGCGCACCATGCAGCTTCTGCTGGAGGCGCGCCCGCTGGTCGAGCGCCTGTCTGGTGACCGCATCCGCCACGAACTGAACCACATCCTGGCGACCAGCTTCGCCCCCCAGATCATCACCCGCCTGCACGAGTTGGGGCTGCTTGGCGCTATCCATCCGGCGTTGCCGTGGGATGAATGGGTGTATGCTCGCATCGAGGCGCTTGATTTGCACCGGCCTGAAGCCGAGTGGGGCCTGTCGGATGATGCCACCCTGCTGCGCCAGGAACTGGCCTATACATTGTGGTTGATCAGCCTTCCGCCGGAGCAGGCGGACAGTGTGGTGCGTCGCCTTAAGCTGCCGGTGTATATGGCAAAAGTGATCCAGGCAGCCTGTGCGTTGTGGGCTGAGAGGTTGCATTTGCCGGCGCTCTTGCCCAGCGAGATCACCGCGCGGCTGGAGGATGCGCCGCCCCAGGCGCGTTATGCGCTCTACCTGGCCACTTCCGACGCCCATTTGCGCAGCCTGCTGTATCGCTTTGTGTCCGAATGGCAGCACCTCCAGCCGCATACCGATGGCCATATCTTGAGGGCTTCAGGTATCCCCCCTGGCCCGCTGTATCGCCAGGTTCTGTCGAAATTGCGCAGCGCCTGGCTGGATGGGATGATTCATTCACCGCAGGAAGAACAGAACTTGTTGGCCGAATTACTTGTCCAGGAGGAGAAAGGGTAATGGACCTTGCCTGGAGATCGCGTGTGGAATTTCGCCTGGCGCGTCAGGATGATCTGCCCGCCCTGGAATGGAACGGTGAATACCGCCATTTTCGTCGCCTGTACTGGGATATTTACCAGAGCGCCTGCCAGGGCAAGACCCTGATGTGGGTGGTCGAGATGCGCCAGGTGGGCGTGATTGGGCAGGTTTTCGTGCAGCTCAACAGCAACCGCAAGGAACTGGCCGATGGTGAAACCCGCGCTTATCTGTATGGATTTCGCATCCAGCCTGCATACCAGCGTCTTGGCATTGGCGGAGGCGTTTTGCAAAGGGTCGAAGATGATCTGGGCACCCGCGGTTTTAGCCTGGCAACGTTGAATGTGGGCCTGAAAAACCTGGACGCGCAGCGTTTTTACCAGCAACATGGTTACCGGATTGTTACCCATGAGCCGGGGCGCTGGTCTTATCTGGACGACCAGGGCCACCGCCGCGAGGTTCACGAACCGGCCTGGCGCATGGAGAAGGGTTTATTTTCCGTATCCAATCAGCGAGCCGATGTTTAAGAATCTGTGAGATTCATCACTTGCCGTCTTGCGTTCCATTTATTTCTGTGCTAGAATGTGGTCAGTACCGTTAGCGGTTTCGCTATTGGCTTCGCAGAAAAGTGGGCGCCCCCCACTTTTCTGCGTGTAACACCCTGTACGGCAGGACGCTCCAGGTGGAGAAAGAAAGATAATGAAGAACGAATTTGTTTTGGCATTCAACGAGGTTTTGGAAGAGAAGGGACTGCCCAAAGATGTGGTTGTCGATGCGCTGCAGGCTGCCCTGGCGTCGGCTTATCGCCGTCATGTCAATGCCTCCAATGCACAGCATGTGGATGCAGTGATCGACCCTGAAACGGGCAAAGTGACCATCTATGCTGAAAAGGAGGTCGTCGAAACGGTCGCTGATGAGCGCACCGAAGTCTCGTTGAGAGAAGCGAAAAAATTCGATCAAGACGCCGAGCTGGGCAATATGGTCATCGTCGAGTCGACGCCGCGCAATTTTGGGCGAGTTGCGGCGCAGACCGCGCGCCAGGTGATTCAGCAGCGTATTCGCGAAGCCGAACGTGATGCTCAGTTCAACTACTTCAGCAAGCAGTCTGGCGAGATTATCAGCGGCATTATCCAGGCGGTTAATGCCCAGGGCGTTACTCTGGGGATGGAAATGAAGGCCGAAGGGAATATGCCGCGCACACAGATGATCCCTGGCGAGCGTTTCCGTGTTCACGACCGGGTACGGGCCCTGTTGTTGGAGGTGAAAACCTCGCCGCGCGGTCCGCAGATTGTGCTTTCGCGCGCTCATCGCAACTTCCTTCGCCGCCTGCTGGAAAATGAAGTCCCGGAAATTTACCACGGCATGGTGGAGATTCGCTCGATTGCTCGCGAGCCAGGACAGCGCTCCAAGGTAGCCGTGGCGGCGCTGCAAACCGGCGTCGATCCGGTGGGCGCCTGCGTGGGTATCCGCGGCGTGCGTATCCAGGCGATTGTGCGCGAACTGAACGACGAAAAGATCGATGTGATCGAGTGGAGCCCCGACCCGGCTGTATACATCGCCAAGGCGCTCAGCCCGGCGCGTGTGGCTGGCGTGTATCTAAATGAGCAGTCGCGCGGCGCCAAGACGGCCACAGTAGTCGTCCCTGAAGACCAGCTTAGCCTGGCGATCGGCCGTGATGGGCAAAATGCCCGCCTGGCGGCCAAGCTGACTGCCTGGCGGATCGATATTAAGAGCTTGCCTGAGGCTGCTTCGGATGCCCTGAGCAAGCTGCAAACCGATCCTGAATATGCCGAGATCGTTCGCCATGAGGCGGATATTGTCCCGCAGATTGAGAACGTTCTGGCAAAGAAGGCTGAGGGCCGCCCGGTCACTCCTGAGGAATACCAGGTGTTGACGCAGTTCGTGGATCGTGTTGAACGCGGTGTGTTGCGCCAGCGCAAAGACGAGGTGCGCGCCGAAGAGGAACGCCAGCGTATTCTGCGAGCCAACGTGCCGTCTGCCTTGTTCGAAATCCCCCTGGAGAAATTCGATGTTTCGGACCGCCTGTATACCGTAATCAGCGAAACCGGTTACCAGACGGTAGGCGATTTGATGTTGCAAATGCGCCTGGACCCGGACTCCTTGTGGAAGCTGAGCGGTATGGGGCCAAAAGCGATGGCCGAATTGCAAGCATCCCTGGATGGCCTGGCCGCGCAATACGCCCCGGTCGAAGAAACTCCCCAGTCCGAGGAAGAAGCGGCGGTTGAAGAAGTTGCCCCTGCCGTTGAAGAACCTGTGGAGGCGCAGCCTGCGATGGTTCAGGCAGCCGAGGCGGAAGCGATTCTGCCTGAAGTTGCCCCGCAGGTCGAAGCAATTCAGCCAGTCGAGGCGGCCGTAGAAGCCGCACCAGAAGCTGTTCAGGTGGAAGCGCCTGAAGAAGTGGAAGTCGTTATGGCTGAGGCAGCCGCCCCTGCCCCCGAAGCTGCGCCGGTCGCAGAAGCGGAAGCTGTTACCGAAGTTTTGGTTCAGCCGGAGCCGGCCGTTTCTGAAGAAGAGGAGCCGGATACATTCGATCAACTCTTTGCCTTGCGTCCTGAGGTTCTTGGCGAAGTTGTTCCAGAAGAGGAAGAATCTGAAGACGAGACCGATGCACACAAGAAGCACAAGAAGAAGAAAAAATTTGTGGAAATGGAGTACGACCCGGACCGCGACGCGATGGTTGTGAAGAAAAAGCGCAAGCGCAGTGGCGCGGAATGGGACGACAATTGGAGTTACTGATCTGTCCTGAGACAGAGAGATTAAGTGACGAAGAAAAAGACTGTTCGCAGAAAACATGTGCCCCAACGAACCTGTGTGGGCTGTCACGAGACCCTCTCCAAGCGCGCGTTGATTCGGATTGTGCGTGTGGGTGAAAGGGTGCAGGTCGATCCAACGGGCAAGCTGGCTGGTCGTGGCGCTTATTTGCACGACCGGCGCACCTGTTGGGAACGCGGCTTGAAAGGCGCGCTGGCGCATGCACTGAAGACGGAGTTGACTGACGAAGATCGCAAGGGATTGATTGTTTTTATGGCATCTCTTCCTGAAGATGCACCGGTGCAAGAGGAAGTGCACAATGTTGCATAGGTGCATTGGGACCCCAGCCGTTTGGAACCGGTTGAGCTCCCTCCAGCTCTGTTCGATAGTGTGTGGCGAGCGGCGTCGCCAGTCAGGTGGCGTCACGTTCGATGTTATCCGGCCTGCCATGAACGTGTAACAGATTCAGCTTGACCTGTTGCGCTCGTTAGGGCACGCGGACCATTGTTTTGACACAGGAGGTGTCCTATGAGCGATAACGGGCGTCGCAGTACGACAATTGAACTTCCCTCGACGATCACCGTCCGGGATTTGTCGAAGCTGATCAATGCCAGTCCGATTGAGATCATTAAGAGCTTGATGGCCAATGGGGTGATGGCAAATATCAACCAGCAGATCGACTTCGATACTGCCGCCGTTGTAGCTTCAGAGATGGGCTACGAGGCGACTCTGGAAACACCCGCAGAGGTGGAAGAAGATAAGGGAGAAATACCGCTCTGGCGGCGGACAATTGCAGCCGAAGACCCTCGTGAATTGATCCCGCGCTATCCGGTAGTGACCATACTGGGACATGTCGATCACGGAAAGACAACTTTGTTAGACGCAATTCGCCATACCAATGTAGCCGAGGGGGAAGCTGGCGGCATCACACAACACATCGGCGCCTATCAGGTGGAGTTGAAAGGACGCACCATCACTTTCCTGGATACCCCCGGCCACGCTGCCTTTACTGCAATGCGGGCGCGCGGCGCCCAGGGCGCAGACATCGTTGTGCTGGTGATCGCTGCGGATGATGGCGTGATGCCTCAGACCAAAGAAGCGATTGCGCATGCCAAAGCGGCGCGCGTGCCGATCATCGTGGCGATGAACAAGATCGATAAACCCAACGCAGATCGCGACCGGGTGAAGCAGCAGCTCGCTGAAGTTGGCCTGGTGCCGGACGATTGGGATGGAGATACCATCGTCGTCCCCATATCGGCCAAGCGCAGAATCGGACTGGAAGATTTGCTGGAAGCGATTTTGCTGGTAGCGGATAGCATGGATATCAAAGCCAACCCCAAGGGCAAAGTGATCGGCACGGTGATCGAAGCCGAGCGCGATCGGGCTAAAGGGGTGTTGGCGACTTTACTGGTGCAAAATGGTTCCCTGAAGGTAGGCGATGTTGTGGTGGTTGGAACGAGTTACGGGCGTCTGCGGGCGATGTTCGATTACCGCGGTCGCAAGCTGCACAAGGCAGGCCCTTCCACCCCGGTTTCGGTGATGGGTCTGAACGATGTGCCCCAGGCGGGCGACCTGTTCCAGGTGGTTGAATCGGATCGTGAAGCACGCGAGATTGTCTATGAACGCCAGCAAGCCCACCAGCAGGCCGCTTCGGCCAGCCGGGTCGCGGTTACTCTGGAGCAGTTGTTCGACCGCTTCCAGGCCGGTGAAATTCGCGAACTACGCCTGATCATCAAGGCAGACGTGCAAGGCTCTCTGGAGCCGATTGTCTCCTCGCTCAATGAGATGAGCAAAGGGGATATCAAGATCAACATTTTGCACGCCGAGACCGGCAACATCGGCGAGAACGACGTGATGCTTGCGGCGGCCTCGCACGCCATTGTGATCGGCTTCAGCGTACAGGCCGATTCGGCTGCGCGCCGTCTCGCGGAAGCTGAGGGCGTTTCGATCCGAAATTATGATATTATTTATCGCCTGACAGAAGATATCGAGAAGGCGTTGAAAGGCATGCTGGAGCCCGAAGAGAAGGAAACCGTCATCGGGCACGCCGATGTGAGAGCAGTGTTTCACATCTCAAAGGTAGGCAATATTGCCGGATGCCGGGTGGCAGATGGTGAAATTCGTCGTAATGCGCGTATTCGTGTGTTGCGTAACGGCGAAGGGATTCACGAAGGCCCGATCAGTTCTTTGAAACACCTGCAAGAAGATGTACGTGAGGTCAGGACGGGTTTCGAGTGTGGCATTGGCATTAAAGGTTTTGATGATGTCCAGGTCGGGGATCGGCTTGAATGTTTTGTGGTTGAAAAGGTTGCCGTGGCCTGATAGGACCGGTTGAGTTTGAGGATAGCGTGGTATCTAAATTACGTTCCCAAAAGATCGCAGATCGTATTCGCGAGGAACTCTCTGAGATGTTAATCCTGGAGATCTCTGACCCGCGCCTGGCAGGTATATCGATCACTGATGTTACTTTAGATCGCGAACTGGCCTATGCCGAGATATATGTTTCGGCGCTGGAGGGCAGCGCCCGCTGGCAGGAGATCAAAGATGGCCTGGAGCATGCCCAGGGATATTTGCGGCGGGAATTATCGCAGCGCATCGAACTGCGCGTTTTTCCTCGCTTGCGTTTCCATTGGGATCCCACTTTTGAACGTGCTGAGCGTATTGAGCGCTTAATCGCTTCTCTGCATGATGATGCGGCAGGAGATGCTTTGCCGCCGGCGGATGAAGCTGTGGCCGAGGATGAGGACGGTGTTTGCTGAAGGCGTTTTAACGGATGCTGCCACCAGCGTTTGGCAGGCCCAACGGGTGCTGGTTATTTCGCACATCCGCCCGGATGGTGATGCCATTGGCTCGCTGCTCGGGTTGGGCCTGGCGCTGGAGGCAGCCGGCAAACAGGTGCAGATGGTTTCGGAAGATGGTGTGCCCGCCAGTTGCCGGCACCTGGAAGGCGCCGGGCGGGTGCGTAGGCAGCCGGAAGGCGCCTTTGATCTGGTTTGTGTGGTGGATTGTTCGGACCTGGAGCGTACTGGCTCGGCACTCAATGGTCGTGGGCAGCCGGATATCAATATCGATCACCATATGACCAATGTGCAATTCGCTCGATTCAACATGGTGGATATCAAGGCTGTAGCGACCGCCGAAATGATTTATGATCTGTTGCCAGTCTTTCGTTTGCCCCTCAATACGCCGGTGGCGGAGGCTTTGCTCACCGGGCTGGTCACCGACACGATTGGTTTCCGTACTCCCAATATGACCCCGCGGGTGATGCACCTGGCGGCCAGCCTGATGGAAAATGGCGCGGATCTGCCTGTGCTTTATCGTCGCGCCCTGGTGGACAAATCCTATGAGGCAATCCGCCTCTGGGGAGCCGGGCTTTCCCGTGCCAAATGGCAGGATGGCCTGATCTGGACGGCGCTGACCCTGGCCGATCGTGATGCGGTGAATTATCCGGGCCGAGACGATGCCGACCTGATCAATATCCTTGGGACGGTGGATGGCGTAGAAATAGCGGTTATTTTCCTGGAACAGGCAAACAACCGGGTCAAAGTGAGCTGGCGCGCCCGGCCAGGTTTGGATGTATCGCAAATTGCAATGCGATTCGGCGGTGGGGGGCATGCTGCCGCCGCAGGAGCAGAAATTCAGGGCAGCCTGTCTGATGTGCAGACAATGATCCTGGAGCAGACTCGCCCTTTACTGAGTTGAATGGAGGTTATCGTGTACAACAACAGCGACTATTATCGCTCTTCCCGCCGGGAAGAAGGCAGCAAAAACAAAGGAGATAACGAGGACGTCAAGAACGTTGTGTCCGGCGTTCTGGTGGTGGACAAGCCGATAGGCATGACTTCACACGATGTTGTGCAGGTCATTCGCCGGGGGACGGGTATTCGCCGCGCCGGGCATACCGGCACGTTGGATCCGCGGGCTTCAGGCGTGCTGGTCATTTTGATTGGACCAGCGGTACGCCTGAGCGAATATGTCTCTGCCTCAGATAAGCGTTATCAGGCTACCATCCGCCTGGGCGCATCGACGGATACATATGACGCGGAAGGTGTAGTGACCGGTGCTCCCACTGTCCCGGTGGATCAAATTAGCGAAGAGTACTTTAATGAAGTACTACAGCGCTTTGTAGGCGAGATCGAGCAGGTACCGCCGCCTTATTCGGCAGTCAAAGTTCAGGGTCGCAAGGCTTACGAGATGGCGCGCGAGGGCGAAGATGTGGACCTGGCGCCCAGGATGATCAAAGTATACAGCCTGGACGTTTTGGAGTGGGCCCCACCGGAGGCGGTGATCGATGTGTACTGTTCTTCGGGAACGTATGTGCGCTCCCTGGCGAACGATCTGGGTAAGGCGCTTGGCTCTGGTGCTCACCTGATCGGTTTACGCCGCACCAAGAGCGGGCGATTTACCCTGCGCGATGCAGTGCCTCTGCGTCGCCTGCAGGAAGCCTTCGATGCGGGCAACTGGTATCGCTATTTGATCCCGGCTGCTGAGGCGCTGGCCGACTGGCCCATGGTCGAACTGGATGCTGATCAGGTGGAATTGATTCGCCATGGGCATCGCATCCCGGCTGAACCTGACCAGTCCGGCCTGGCGCGCGGCGTCAGCCAGCAAGGCGATCTGGTGGCGTTGCTGGAAGTGGATGCTGCGACACAGGAATGGCAACCGCGTAAAGTGTTCTTCCAGTCGTAAATGCAGCATTTTGCTTCGCTGGATGATGCCTGCCTGGATGGCACCTGGCTGACGATTGGCTCGTTCGATGGTGTGCACAGGGGGCACCGGGCTATCCTGCGGAAGCTGGTGGCAGGGGCACATGCGGCCGGGGCGCCGGCCGCGGTGCTCACTTTTCACCCCCACCCGGCGACGGTGTTGCGCGGGCGCAGTGGTCCCTTTTATCTGACCACGCCTGCTGAACGGGCTGAATTGTTAGCCGGGTTGGGCGTGGATGTGGTGATTACCCAATTGTTCGACCGTCAGCTTGCTGCTCAATCGGCGCGTGAATTTGTCGAGCGGTTGGTTGGCCGCCTGGGTATGCGCCACCTGTATATCGGGCAAGATTTCGCCCTGGGGCGCGGGCGTGAAGGGGATCTGCCGGCTTTGAGGCGCCTGGGCAAAGAGCTTGGCTTTGTCGTAAATGTGATGCGCCCCATACGCCTGGAAGGGCAGGTGGTTTCTTCCAGCCGTATTCGTTCTGCCCTGGCCGAAGGTGACCTGCGTACGGTGCAGCGTTTGTTGGGGCGCTCATACACCGTAGATGGGGAAGTCGTTACTGGCGATGGCCGTGGCCGTACCATTGGCATCCCCACTGCCAATCTGAATATATGGGAAGGGCGCCTGTTGCCAAAGGTAGGAGTCTACGCCTGCACTGCGGTGTTGGATGGGAAAGCCTGGCGGGCCGTGGCAAATATTGGCATGCGTCCTACGTTTGACCAGCAGCCGGGGTTGCCGCGCCTGGAGGCGCATTTGCTGGACTTTTCAGGTGACCTCTATGGGCAGCAGGTTTCACTTGCTTTTCTTGCCCACCTGCGCGATGAACGGCGCTTTCCCGATGCCCAGGCGTTGGTGGAACAAATCCACCAGGATATCCGCCGCGCCCGGGAAATTATCAAAATATAATGCAAATTGCTCTGATTGTAGCCCTGGATGAAGGGCGAGGTATTGGGCGGGCAGGGAAACTGCCCTGGCATCTGCGTGATGACTTGCAGCGTTTTAAGGCGCTCACCCTGGGCCATCCCCTCATCATAGGGCGCAAAACGTATGAGTCGATCGGCCGCCCTTTGCCAGGCCGTAAGATGATTGTGATTACGCGTAACCAGGAATACCGGCCTGTGGGATGCCAGGTGGCCGGGTCGCTTTCTGCTGCGCTGGCGTTGGCCGAGGCAGGCGGCGAGGTTGAGGCGTTCATCGGCGGAGGCGGCGAGGTCTTTGCCCAGGCGCTCTCGCTGGCGGACCGGATGCATCTTACCCGTGTCCATGTCCGCATCAATTGCGACGTGTTTTTTCCGGAATATAACCCACGCGACTGGTCGGAAACACACCGCGTCGCTCACCCGGCAGATGCATACAATGATTACCCCTTCACCTACCATCTGCTGGTGCGGCGCACTTCACCGCCGGTTGCGTGACCTGTGATGAAATTCGCCACGGTTTAACTTTTCCGCCCTTGACAAATCGCCTGTTTTGCTTATAATCCACCCAACTTGACCCTATAAATACTGTGAAGAGGACGAGTACGCGCTGAAACGGCAGCCCAGAGAGCGGGAACTGGTGAAAGCCCGCCTGTACGCCAGCGTCGAATGGACCTCAGAGTTGCAAGGCAAACTGCAGCCCTGCTGCAAAGTAGCCTGAGCCGGAGTTGCCACCGTTATCAGGGCAAAGGGTATACGTGCTGAGGCATCAGCACCGTACTCGCAACGAGTGAGGCTGGCCACTTTTCCCTGTCGCATCATCGACAGGGTTTTGTTTTTCCGGTGACACCGTCATCGGGAATATGTACAGGCCAACCTAACCGGGGTGGCACCACGGACCACGCGTTCGTCCCCAGGCGGGGCGGGCGCGTTTTTGTTTTTTGCGCTCGTCAGGTTTCCAACCGATCAGTTTGTCAATTCAGAAACGAACCAAGAAGGAGTAAACCATGTCCACAAAAGAATCTACCCAAACCCGTTTTATGCTCAGCGAAGCTGATTTGCCCAAGTTCTGGTACAACATCAACGCTGACAGCCCTGTGTCCCCGGCGCCAGTCTTGAACCCGCAGACGATGGAGCCAGTCACACCTGACTTCCTGAATGTGCTCTTCCCGATGGGGTTGATTATGCAGGAAGTCAGCACCGAACGATATATTGAGATTCCCGAAGAAGTGCGCGAAATCTACAAGCTGTACCGCCCCACGCCGTTGATTCGCGCCCGCCGGTTGGAAAAAGCCCTTGGCACGCCGGCGCATATCTACTATAAACACGAAGGCGTCTCACCGGTGGGCAGCCATAAACCGAATACTGCCATCGCCCAGGCCTTCTACAATAAGGCCGAAGGCGTCAAGGCAATGACCACCGAAACCGGCGCCGGTCAGTGGGGTTCGGCCCTGGCCCTGGCGTGTAACTTTTTCGATATGAATCTGGAAGTCTATATGGTCAGGGTTTCGTATGACCAGAAACCGTATCGCCGCCTGGTGATGGAAACCTACGGTGCGCAGGTCTTTGCCAGCCCCAGCGATACCACTAATTTCGGCCGCGCCTTGCTGGCCAAGGATCCTGACAGCCCGGGTTCGTTAGGCATCGCCATTTCCGAAGCAGTGGAAGTCGCTGCCGTTTCGGGCGGAAAGAAGAAATATGGCCTGGGCTCGGTGCTCAACCACGTGCTGTTGCACCAGTCGATCATCGGTGAAGAAGCTCTCAAGCAAATGGATATGGCGGGTGAATATCCGGACGTGGTGTTGGGATGCGTGGGCGGTGGATCGAACTTCAGCGGCATCGCCTATCCTTTCTTGCGCGAGAATCTGCGTTCTGGCCGCCAGACGCGCCTGGTGGCGGTTGAGCCGACTGCCACGCCTTCTTTGACCAAAGGCGTGTACGCCTTCGACTACGGCGATACGGCTGCCATGGCGCCGATTGTCAAAATGCACACCCTGGGTCACGATTTCGTCCCGCCGCCGATCCACGCCGGCGGTTTGCGCTATCATGGCATGGCGCCCAGCCTCTGCGCTTTGTATGACGCCGGGTTGATCCAGGCCATTGCTGTACCGCAATTGGCCACCTTCGAGGCTGCTGTGCAATTTGCTCGCACCGAGGCGATCATTCCCGCCCCCGAGAGCGCCCATGCCATCCGGGCTGCGATCGACGAAGCTTTGGATGCCAAGGCGAAAGGCGAGAAGCGCGTCATCCTGTTCAATCTGTCGGGCCACGGCAATTTCGACCTGGCTTCTTACCAGGCGTATTACAGCGGCAAGCTGCAAGATTACGAATATCCTGCCGAAGCGGTGCAGGCGGCGATGAAAACCCTACCGCAGGTGCAGGCGATGGCGTAAAGCTTAAACCCTCTTGTACGACTGAAGGAGACCCTAAAGGTCTCAGAGACCTTTAGGGTCTATGACCATTATACGGGCGGGGTTGTCCAAAAGATACCTTTTTGGACAACCCCGCTCTGTTTGTGTTATAATTACCAAAACGTTTTGGGAACCGATTTGATATGATAACCATTCGCGATGTTGCCAGGCGGCTCAATCTCTCGATTACCACAGTGTCCCGCGCTCTGGACGGCTACGACGACGTGGCCGAAGATACGCGCCAGCTCGTTATCCGTACCGCACAAGAGATGGGTTACGCTCCCAACCGGGCGGCGCGCCAGTTGCGCCGCAAGCGCTCGGACACCATCGGATATATCCTGCCCGCCAGCCAACCCCAATTCGCTGACCCCTTCTTCTCCGAGTTTATTGCGGGACTGGGCGACGCCCTGGCTGAGAGCGATTACGATTTGTTGGTGTCCACTGCTCCGCCCGGAAGTGAAAGAGAGCGCTTACTTTACCAACGATGGGTGCAAGGTCGCAAAGTAGATGGCTTTGTGTTGAACCGCATGCGTCTATACGATTGGCGAGCGCAGTATCTGGCGCAGCAAGACGTACATTTTGTCAGTATGGAACGTTCCCTGGATCCTATCCCCGCGGCGTGTATCGTAGTCGATACACAATCTGGCATGGCCGAGTTGATGGCGCATCTGACTGGCCTGGGGCATCGGCGGATTGCTTATATCGGCGCTTCGCCGCAGCTCAAAATTCAGGCGGATCGTCTTGCCGGCTACCGGCAAGGATTAGAACGAATGGGCATTACACCGGATCCTTCGCTGGAGTTGGAAGCCGATTTGACGCCTGCGGGAGGTTATCAGGTTGCCCGGCAGTTGTTGGCTCTGCCTGATCCGCCCACCGCAATTGTCTGTATTAACGATCTGACCGCATTTGGTGTGCTGCACGCCGCCCACGAACGCGGTCTGCGTTTTGGCCACGAGCTGGCGGTGACCGGTTTCGATGGCGTTGAGGATGCGGCGCACAGCGAGCCGCCGCTCACCACGCTCAACCAGCCGGTCTACGAGATTGCTCGCAAATTGGTGCAGATGTTGTTAGATTTGATCGACGGCAAGCTGCTGGATACTCCCCAGGTGCGGCTTCGCCCCAGGCTCTTGATCCGTCCTTCGACGACCGGATAGGTTATCTTCTCTGGGTTATCGATAGTAGAATTGCTTGTTCTATATTGGAAGACATGGAAATACATAAGTTGATGGATCAAAACCGTCTCAAAATTCGCCACCTGTATGATAGATGGTTGACTTCCGAACCGGTCTTGCTCAGCGCTGCTGCGTTGGTTTTGGGAGTGGGGACCGGGGTGGGGGTGTGGCTGTTCAAGCAATTGATCAATCTGGTGCAAACCGTAGCTTTTGAAAAACTCGCTGTGTGGCTAAAAACCCCGTTCGGTAGTTGGACGGTAGTGTTGATCCCCGTGTTGGGCGGGCTGATGGTAGGGCTGATCACCCACTTTGGGGTCGGTGAAGAGCGGCATCACGGCGTAGCCGGGATCATGGAATCGGTGGCGCTCTCCGGTGGGCGGCTGCGTTACAGGCGCATACCCGCCAAGTCGGTAGCTTCGGCGTTATCCATTGGCAGCGGCGCTTCGGTAGGTCCGGAGGATCCCTCGGTGCAAATTGGAGCCAATCTTGGCTCTCTGCTCGGCCAATATTTGCACATGTCAGATGAGCGTATGCGCACGCTGGTAGCCTCCGGAGCGGCAGCGGCTATCGCTGCCGCGTTCAATGCGCCCATCGCAGGGGTTTTCTTTGCCCTGGAGATTGTGCTGGGTGAAGTAGGCGGCAGCGGCCTGGGCATGATTGTGGTCGCTTCGGTAGTCTCTTCTGTGTTTACCCAGGCGGTCTCGGGCGCCCAGCCGGCTTTCCGCGTCCCGGCTTATGCGTTTAATTCGGTTTGGGAATTGCCGTTTTATCTGGTGTTGGGCTTGCTGGCCGGACCGGTTGCTGCCGGGTATGTGCGTTTGCTGTATGCTATGCAAGACCTGTTTCGCATCTTGCGCCTGCCACGCTGGTTGAAGCCCGCCCTGGCGGGGTTGGCGGTGGGGACCGTCGGGTTGTTTTTACCGCAAATCTTCGGCGTCGGTTATGGGACCATCGAACAAATTTTGGGCGGCCAGGTGGTATCGGCCGGTTTGCTATTGGCCCTGCTGGCAGCCAAGATGGTGCTTACACCGGTCAGCATCGGCGGGGGCTTTATGGGTGGAGTTTTTGCGCCCTCCCTTTTCATTGGCGCCACGTTGGGCGGCGCATATGGCCTGCTGGCCGGGCGTCTTTTCCCGGGTTTGAATATTGCCGAGCCGGCCTTTGCCATGGTAGGAATGGCCGCAGTGCTGGCTGGCGCGGTACATTCCCCGTTGACGGCTATCCTGTTGCTTTTCGAGATGACGCATGATTATCGTATCATTCTGCCACTGATGTTTGCCGTAGCCGTCAGCCTGCTGATTGCCCAGGTTTTCCAGCGCGACTCGGTGTACACCTTGGGGCTGGCGCGTAAGGGTATCCGCCTCAATCGCGGGCGGGACGTGGAAGTCTTACAGGCAATCACTGTGGCCGAGGTGATGGAGCCCGATTTACTCACTTTACAGGAGTCTACCTCTCTGAAAGAAGCCTCGGATTTATTTGCACGCACTCGCCGGCACGGACTGCCGGTCACCGATGAAAAAGGCAGCCTGGTAGGCATTTTCACCGTGCAAGATCTGGATCGAGCGCTGACCGGGGACAAAAAGCTCAAGACAGTGGGCGATGCGTGCACACGTCAGCTCGTAGTGGTTTATCCGGATGAAGCGATCGGTGCAGCCCTTCGCCGGATGAGCCAGCGTGATTTGGGCCGTCTGCCCGTCGTCGCGCGCGATGACCCGCGACATCTATTGGGTGTGCTGCGCCGCGCCGATGTCATTCGTTCCTATGAAATAGCCCTGGCGCGCCGGGCCGCGCTGCGCCACCGCACCCAACAGGTGCGCCTGGATGCGGTCAGCCCGGAATCGGTCGATGTGATCGAAGTGGTGGTGGAGTCTGGTTCGCGGTGTGAGTTCAGGCTAATGAAGGACATTCCCTGGCCGCATGACTGTATCATCGCCACGCTGCGGCGCGGCCGTCTGGTGCTGATCCCGCATGGCGATACGATCTTGAAAGCCGGAGATGTGCTGGCAGTGGTGGCTGAAGGTGCTGCGCGCCAGGAAGTATTTCAGTTGTGTGCCCGAAAAGATGATGCATGAAGCGTAGACTGCACTTTTTGACCCCTGAACGCCGGCAGGAGGTAATGGATCAGCTTGATCTTGCCTCTTCACCGGGGTTCGATTTTTTCTTGCTGGTCTTCCTTTCCTGTAGCATTGCCACTACCGGCCTGGTGGTCGACTCGGTGGCGGTGATCATCGGCGCGATGTTGATTGCACCGTTGATGTCTCCCATCCTGGCGCTATCGTTGGCTTCGGTGGCTGGCGAGGGGCGGATGATGCGCAGATCAGCGGTGGCACTTGGCGAAGGCGCGTTGATGGCAATTGCTCTTTCGGCGTTGTTGGGGTGGCTCGCCCAGGCGCTGCCCTTTGGCTCGCTGGTAGAAATCCCCTCTGAAGTGCTGGCGCGCACTCGCCCCTCACCTTTCGACCTCGGGATTGCCCTGGCCGGCGGGGCGGCTGCAGCTTATGCTCTGGCCCAACCGCATCTTTCGGCGGCTTTGCCGGGAGTGGCAATTGCCACTGCGTTGATGCCACCCTTGTGTACGGTGGGAATTGGCATCTCGCTAAAAGATCCACCGATTGCCCTGGGGGCGATGCTGCTGTTCCTGACCAACTTTGCGGCGATCTCGTTTGCCGGGATTGTGGTTTTCGTCGCCCTGGGTTTTCGCCCGCTGCATTTGGAAACCAACCATGGTCGCATCCCGCGCAGCCTGTATATTGCTGCGGTCCTGGTCTTGATCGTGACGATCCCGCTCGTCCTGCTGTCGTTACGCATCGTCCGCTCGGCGGAATTGTCCCGGCAGGTGCGCCAGGCGGTCGAAGCAGAAATCCAAAACCTGCCCGATCCGCAACTGGTGTCGATTGACGTGGATACCCGCGATGACGTTTTGCGATTGTTGGTGACGGCGCGCACCTCGCGGCAACCTGGCTATTCGCAGATCGTGAAGATGCAGGAAGCGATTGCCACCCGCTTGCAGCGGCCGGTAGCTCTGCAATTGATCACCATTCCCGAGGTCAAACTCGATCCGCTCATACCTCCGACGCTGACCTCGACGCCTACACCCGGTCCAACCGCTACCCCGACCATGACGCCCACCGACCGGCCTACCGCGACGCCTACCGCCACTTTTACCGCGACGCCGACGATTACGTACACGCCATCGGATACCCCTACGGCAACCCCAACGTTCACTGCCACACCGGTGCTGGCTTATATCGCCAATACAGGCGGTTTAGGCGTATTTCTGCGCGATGCCCCGGGCGGCAAACCCTTGCGGGGCGCGTTGCCGGAGGGAGCAGGTGTGTTGATCCTTTACCGCCGGGCCGTCGTAGACGATGTTCAGTGGGTCGAGGTACAGGATAGCCTGGGGCGCACCGGCTGGGTGAAGATAGACTTCCTGATCATCCGGCCTTGATGCAAGCTATTGACTTTTGACCAGTTTTTAGGTTTAATGGAAATGCCCAAAACGTTTTGGAGGACCCGCTATGATTTGGATCGAATTCGTGCTTTGCGCAACTCTTGTCATTGTCATCGCTTCTCGACTGGCGCACTATAGCGACGTGCTGGCAGATAAAACTGGCCTGGGTCGCGCCTGGGCGGGCGCCATTCTGCTGGCTGGTGTAACCTCTTTACCGGAGCTGGTGTCGGGCGTCTCTGCCATCACCTGGCTGGATGCGCCCAACCTGGCTGCTGGGGCGGTCCTGGGCAGTTGCCTGTTCAATATTGCTCTGATCGCCATGATGGATCTGGTTTACCAGCCGGGCCCGGTCCTTTCCCAGGCGCGGGATTATCACATTTTATCTGCCGGCCTTGGTGTGTTGCTATTGGGCGTCGTTTCGGCAGCGATTTTATTGGGTCCGGAATTCAGCGGTATAGGGATCTGGGGCGTCAGCTCAGTCAGCATATCGCTCTTTTTCCTGTACGGGTTGGGCGCTCGCTTGATCTCACGCCTGGAGCAAAAGCGCTTGGGTGAATTCCTGGACCAGGAAGCCCGGGCCGGGGATTATGCTCATGTTAGCTCCACCCGAGCCTGGGCCGGCTTTCTTCTGAGCACCCTGGTCGTGGTCGCCCTGGGCATCTGGTTATCCTCTATTGGCGATCGCATGTCGGCGCAGACTGGCCTGTCACGCAGCTTTGTGGGGAATCTGTTCCTGGCTACCAGCACGTCTCTGCCCGAAGTAGCTTCCAGCCTGGCCGCGGTACGTTTTGGCGCGATCGATCTGGCAATTGCCAATGTGTTGGGCAGTAATCTGTTTAACGTCTTGATCCTGTCTTTCTACGATATCGCCGATGGGCGCAGCAACCTGTGGGCTGCCATGTCGCAAGCCAATGCCCTGGCGGCGGTGATGTGCATTCTGATGACCGCTGTGGTCATCATCAGCCTGATCTACCGCGCCTCGCCGCGCACGCCGTATCGTATCAATTGGGATGGCCTGGCGTTATTGGGAATGTATGTAGGGACGATGTTGCTGCTCTATGTCCTGGGTTGACTTCTGGAGAAATCATATATTATGCAAATACGAGAATGTATGAAACGGAAAGTAATCTCTGTGTTTGGCGATGCCACGATTGGCCAGGCAGCGGCGATACTGGTCGAGCAGCACATTGGCAGCTTGCCGGTGGTTGTAGAAGAGAACCGTTTGGTGGGATTGCTCCAACTGCGGGACGTGCTCTCCTTGGTGATGCCGGATTTTGTCCACCTTGTCGAAACCTTTAACTTTTTGCGCGATTTCGGCGCTGTCGAATCCCGCCAGCCATCCGCTGCAGATATGAAACGAAAGGTGCGGGAGATTATGCAGCCTCCGATTGCTGTTGAAGAGACCAGTGGTTTGCTGCGCGCTTTTTCGCTGCTGCACAAGTACAACATGCTTGATCTGCCTATTGTAGACAGCCAAAATCGTTTGGTCGGAATTGCCTCGCGAGTAGATATCGGTACGGCTTTGCTGGCAGGATGGCGCCTTTCTGGTGAGGGACAGAGCCCATGATGGCAGGTATTGTTTCGGCCTCGATTTTTGTCGTTACCCTGTACCTGATCCTGACAGAGAAAATGAATCGCGCCATTGCAGCTATGCTGGGGGCAGGAGCTATGGTAGCAGCCGGTGTGGCGTTGGGCTTTTATACCGAGGAAATGGCCGCCGATACGATCGATTTTGAAACACTGGGGTTGCTCTTTGGAATGATGGTCTTGGTGGCGTTGCTCGAACCGACCGGCTTTTTCCAGTCGCTCGCGATATGGGCAGCGCGCCTTTCCCGTGGCAATCCAGTGCGCTTGTTGGTTTTGCTTGGCACAGTGACAACCGTTCTGTCGCTGTTTTTGGACAACGTGACGACTGTTGTTCTGATCGCCCCGGTTACAATCTTGATCAGTGAAATTTTGGGCATCAATCCGACGCCGCTGCTGGTAGCCGAAGCCTTGCTTTCCAATACGGGTGGCGTGGGTACTCTGGTAGGCGATCCCCCAAATGTGCTGATTGCCTCGGCAGCCGGTTTTTCATTCGACGATTTTTTGACCCATGCCTTGCCGGTGGTGTTGATTGTCTGGCTCGTTGCGCTGGTGTTGTTGCGTTATCTGTTTCGCCAGGATCTGGTTGGTATATCGCCAAACGCCGATGTTTTGTTGGATTTGAACCCTGCCGAAGCCCTGACAGATCGAAAAACAGCAGAGCGCGTGGTGATTGTATTGGGTCTGGCTATCCTGATGTTCCTGACCGATCGGCGTCTAGGGGTCAGCCCGGCCTTTATTGCCCTGGCTGCCGCCTCGATGGCGATGGCGTGGGTGCAACCTCCCTTACGGGAGATGTTGCAGCGCGTCGAGTGGAGCGTGTTGCTGTTTTTTGTTGCCCTCTTTGTAATGGTAGGCGGGTTGGATGGCGCGGGTTTGCTGGATGCCCTGGCTGATATTGTCGCGCAGTTCGGGGGGGCACATCCTGTGTTATTCGGTTTGGCACTGATGTGGGTCGTCGCCTGTCTGTCGGCGTTGGTAGACAATATCCCGATTACCATCGCCCTGATTCCGGTTATTCAGGGCCTGGGAGAAGCCGGGGTGAACACGCAACCGCTGTGGTGGGCACTGGCTTTTGGAGCCGGGCTGGGTGGCAATGGCACCATCATCGGTTCGACAGCCAATGTTGTGGTAGCTTCCGTCTCCGAGCGCACCCATGCCCCGATCACATCTACACTGTGGAACAGGCGCGGCCTGCCGGTGATGCTGGCTACTCTGGCCGTCACCAGTGTTTTATACGCCTTGTTTTATCCATATCTGGCGCGTTGAAAAGCCCGAGAGCTTTCGAACTTCTCTTTGCGTGTCGTAAATCGTCGCGCGTTCTAACAGATAGCATATGGAACATCTCATCACACAACATGAACAAACAAAACAACCATTCATCTATTCCTGCGGAAATTACGCTCAGCCGTAACCTGGGCCTGTTCACCATCACCATGATTGGGGTTGGCGGAATGATCGGCGCAGGTATCTTTGTTTTGACCGGTATCGCTGCCGGGGTGGCCGGGCCGGCCCTGGTACTGGCTTTTATACTGAACGGCTTGATTACCACTTTGACCGCGATGGCTTATGCCGAGCTTGGCTCGGCCTTCCCTGAGGCCGGCGGCGGCTATTTGTGGGTCAAGGAAGCCATGGGAGGCGCACAGGGCTTTTTGGCGGGATGGATGAGCTGGTTTGCCCATGTGGTAGCAGGCAGCCTATACGCTTTGGGTTTTGGCCGGTTTGCCGCAGAGTTGTGGCTGATGGCGGGCATGCCGGATATGGGCCTGACGCTCCACCAGATCACACTGGTTTTGATGACTTTTGTCATCGTGATTTTCACGGGGATCAATTACCGGGGTGCCTCGGAAACGGGCGCAGTGGGCAATATTATCACCATGACCAAGATCGTTATCCTGGGGCTGTTGGTTCTGTTTGGCCTGCTGGCAATGTCTCATGTCCAGGACTGGCAGGCGCGTTTTACCGGTGATTTCATGCCCAATGGTTGGGTGGGGGTCTTTATGGCGATGGGATTGACCTTCATCGCTTTCGAAGGATATGAGATCATCGCCCAATCGGGCGAAGAAGTTCGCAATCCGCAGCGCGATATCCCGCGAGCGATCTTTGTTGCGATCGCTATTGCGGTCATCATTTACATTTTTGTCGGCATCGCCGCAATTGGGGCGGTTAATCCACCGGCAGGGATGAAAGCCTATACCTATCTGGGTGAGCGTAAAGAAATTGCTGTGGTAGAGGTGGCCGAGCAGGTTTTTCCCTATGGCACTGGTAGGATCATCCTGTTGTTCAGCGGCCTGGTATCGACCATGTCAGCATTGAATGCCACTACCTATTCATCTTCACGTGTATCTTTTGCTATGGGCCGTGATCACAACCTGCCGGCTTTCTTCGCCCGAATTCACCCCCGTCGCCAGACTCCATATCTGGCAGTAATCGCCTCGGGAGGGTTGATGATCTTGATGGCCTGGTCATTGCCCATCGAAGGTGTGGCAACAGCAGCAGATATTATGTTTTTATTGTTGTTCTTTCAAGTCAATGTAGCGGTGATGTTGCTCCGTCACAAGATGCCCAACCTGCCTCGGGGCTATCAGATTCCCTGGTTCCCGTTTGTGCCGCTTGCTGGCCTGCTCACCCAGGGCGCTCTGGCGGTCGTTTTGTTCAGATATAGCCCTTTGGCCTGGTATACGGCACTGGGGTGGATTCTGGTTGGTCTGCTGGCTTACTATACATATTTCTCAAAGATCGAATCAATGGAGAAGCCGAAAGAGATTCTGATGGAGCAGGTGTTGGTGTCCCTCGATTATTCGGTGCTGGTACCTGTGGCTTCGCCAGAGCAATCGCGCGTGTTGGGGCAGATCGGTGCAATCCTGGCGCATGCTAACCAGGGGGAAGTGTTGGCGTTGCACGTGGTGCAGGTACCCCCGCAGATCACCCTGGGAGAGGGGCGGTTATTTTTGAAAGAGAGAAGCCCCTTGTTGGTAGAGGTTATCCACCAGGCCAAGCCGTATGATGTCCCTGTGCATACGATCCTGCGCTTGGGACGTAACGTGGCCGACGCGATGCGCAAAACTGTTGAAGAGAATGCCTCCGATCTGGTAGTATTGGGTTGGCCTGGTTATACAAACACCGCCGGGCGATTGTTCGGTTCGGTCATCGATCCCATTGTGCGCGATCCGCCAGCCGATATTGCCGTTGTGCGTTATCGCCAGCGCCGCCCGCTGCGCTCCGTATTGGTGCCGGTAGCTGGCGGCCCGAACAGCAGGCGGGCGGTGAAGATGGCTGTCTGTATGGCGGAGGCGGCCACGAATGGCCCGGCCCAGGTTACTCTGTTATACGTTGCGCGTAAAGACATTGGCGAAAACGCCCAGGCGCGGGCCGAGCAGGCCTTCCGCGAGTCGCTGGAAGGTATTGAATATGAATATTTGGAAAAGCGTATGGTAGCTGGAGATGATATTGTAGAGACAATTCTGAGCACCGCTGCGCCGCATGATGGCTCGCCAGGTTATGACCTGATCGTCATTGGCGCCACGCGTGAGCCTTTGTTGAAGAATCTCTTCATGGGTAATATCCCGGCTCAGGTCGCACGGCAGGCGGAAGTGACTGTGATTATGGTGAAGCGGCGCAACAATCCTTTCCGTTCGTTTTTGCATCAGACGGTTTTATCGGAGCAAAGCGATAAGTAGAAGTTTTCGAAAGCGCCTTACTGCGTTATGTAAGGAGAAGGATATGTATGACGAAAACAATTGTTGCGGGTGCGTTAGGCGAATGTGTGCACGTTGCCGGAGTGATGAATTTCTTGCGCCTGGCCGAGGCAGCCGGTTGGCGGACTGTGTTCCTCGGACCGGCAGTTTCAATTGAACAGATGCTGGCAGCCGTCCAGCGCGAGAAGGCCGATCTGGTAGGCGTCTCGTATCGCCTGACTCCTGAGACGGGCGAGCGCTTGCTGGGTGAATTTGCCGAGGCTGCTGCCGACCTGCACGCCGCCGGGGTGCGTTTTGCTTTCGGCGGCACGCCGCCGGTGGCTGAGCGCGCCCACGCCCTGGGTTTTTTCGAGCGCACTTTCGACGGCAGTGAGAGCGCCGAAACTGTCCTGGCCTACCTCAAGGGACAGCCAGCCGGCGGTTCGAGCGAGGATGACTACCCTCAAACAACCGCCGAGCGCATCCTCTGGAAAGCGCCTTTCCCCCTGCTGCGCCACCATTTCGGTTTGCCGTCCATGGATGCCACGCGGCGAGGGATCGAGCAGATTGCTGCGGCCCGTGCACTGGACGTGATCTCTCTTGGCATCGATCAAGACGCTCAGGAAAACTTTTTCCACCCCGAACGGCAGGATCCACGCCGTACCGGGGCGGGCGGCGTGCCGGTGCGCAGCGCGGAGGGTTACCGGGCGCTGTTCGCTGCCAGCCGGGGCGGTAATTATCCTCTGCTGCGTACCTATTCCGGTACAGATGACTTCATTCGCCTGGCGGAAATGTACGTCGCAACGATTCATATTGCCTGGTGTGCCATTCCGCTGTTCTGGTTCAACCGCATGGATGGGCGCGGCCCGTGGGATCTGGAAGGCTCGATCCGTGAGCACCAGCAGGTCATGGCCTGGTATGGGCAGCGCGGCATCCCGGTCGAACTGAACGAACCACACCACTGGGGCATGCGCGACGCGCCCGACGTCGTATTTGTCGTCTCGGCTTACCTGTCAGCCTATAATGCCCGAGCGTTTGGCGTACGCGATTATATTGCCCAACTGATGTTCAACAGCCCGCCGGGGCTTTCCGACGCCATGGACCTGGCGCGTATGCTGGCCGTGCTGGATCTGATCGCCCCGCTTGCCCGAAGCGAACCAGATTATTTTCGTATCTGGCGCCAGACGCGTACGGGTTTGTTGAGCTACCCGCCGGACCCGGTCGCCGCACGCGCTCACCTGGCTGCCAGCGTTTATTTGCAAATGGCAGTCAGGCCACACATCGTGCATGTGGTCGGGCACACGGAGGCGCACCATGCAGCTACACCAGAGGATGTGATCGAGGCCTGCGGCCTGGCCCGGCGGGCGATCGAGAATGCCTTGCGCGGCGCCCCAGATATGGCTGCCGATCCCCAGGTGGAGGCGCGGCGGAGAGAACTGGTTGCTGAAGCCGGGCTCACTCTGGAAGCGATCCGTTCGCTGGCTGGTCCCGGTGTAGATGACCCGCTGATCGATCCGCCTACGTTGAGCAGAGCTGTGCAGGTGGGCATCCTGGATGCGCCTCACCTGCGCAATAACCCCTTTGCACCAGGCCAGGTTCGCACACAAATCATCGATGGCAAGTGCCTGGCGGTAGATGGGCAAGGAAGGCCGGTGAACGAGATCCACCGGTTGAAAGAATTCTTGAAATAGAATGGAGAATTTCTGTATGACGGCACCCGAAAACTATGTTGTGATTGGCGCTGGCCATGGTGGGAAAGCCATGGCCGCTCACCTGGCCTTGATGGGCTTTAAGGTGAATTTGTACAACCGCACGTTTGATCATATCGCTGCCATAAAAGCTCGCGGTGGGATCGACCTGGAGAGTTATGATAGCGGCCCGCACGGATTTGGCAAGCTGGCCCTGGTGACTTCCGATATTGGGGAGGCCCTGGCGAGTGCGCAAGTGGTGATGGTGGTGGTGCCGTCGTCGGCCCATGTCGATATCGCTCGTGCCACGGCGCCCCATTTGAAGGATGGGCAGATCGTAGTTTTGCATCCTGGCCGCACTTGTGGAGCGATCGAGTTTGTCAAGACGCTGCGCGATGAGGGCTGCCGATCCAATGTCGTTGTAGCTGAGGCGGAGACGTTTATCTACGCCAGCCGTTCGGATGGCCCGGCCCAGGCGCGCATTTTCCGCGTGAAAGAAGCGGTCCCATTGGCCGCGCTCCCGGCGGTGTGCACGGAGGTCGTGCTGGATTCCATCCATCCGGCCTATCCACAGTTCATCGACGGTAAAAACGTGCTGCACACCGGGCTAAATAACATGGGCGCTATCTTCCACCCGGCGCTGACTCTGCTCAATGCCGGGTGGATCGAAGCCACCCACGGCGATTACCAGTTCTACATCGATGGCGTTACGCCTTCGGTGGCGCGCGTCCTGGAAGTATTGGATCGTGAACGGGTGACGGTGGCTTCCTCGCTGGGTCTGCGTGCCCGGACGGCGATGGAATGGCTGGAAATGGCGTATAACACCGTCGGTGAAGATCTGCACGAGGCGATCCACAACCAGCCGGGCTACTACGGCATCAAGGCTCCCAGCACGATGAACCACCGTTATATCTTCGAGGATGTGCCGATGAGCCTGGTGCCAATCGCTTCATTGGGACAGCACTATGGCGTCTCGGTGCGAGGTATGGATTCCATTATCCGCCTGGCGTGCATCATTCACCGCACCGATTACTGGCGGCGCGGGCGTACGGTGGAAAGATTGGGCATTGGCCAATTGAGCGTCAGCGAACTGACGCGTTATGTCACCGAAGGTGTCTGCGAATAAGTTTGCTTTGCGTTTGTGCGGCCTCTCTGATGTGGCCGCACAAACGTTGGTTTCGATCATGAAAGCTACTCGCACTTCGTGGGCCACACAAAATGATCTTTCCGGCTAGCCGTGGC
>CAZQQJ010000064.1:0-34344 GCA_964595435.1 uncultured Anaerolinea sp.
TTGCCATCCTTCGGTCTCAGAACTGAAGTCACCGACACTTTTGCGTTACACTCGGCAGGCGTTGAGCTTCGCCTCGCCAGATCAGTCTATACAATATACTCCAATCCAGGTAGAATCGTCGATAAATACCGGAAATCACTGAGCAGGAGGCCATCGTTAAGACATGCCGACCACTCGCCTGTACTTAATCCGCCACGGCGCGACTACGCTGAGCGCCGAAGACCGTTTTGCTGGCTCTACGGACGTGGAGCTTTCACCCGAAGGGCGCTGGCAGGCCGAACGGCTGGCGTTACGCCTGGCTGACGATGACCTGAGCGCCATCTACTGCAGCCCCATGCAGCGGACGGTAGAGACAGCCACGATTGTCGGCGCGCCGCACGCTCTAAAGCCCATCCAAATGAGCGAGCTGCGTGAGATCAGTCATGGCCGGTGGGAAGGCTTGAGGCGCTCGGATGTCGAGATGGCTTTCCCAGCGGAATACGCTGCCTGGGAGGAAGATCCGTTCACCTTTGCCCCGGAAGGCGGTGAAGCTGGGTTAAGCGCGCTGGCGCGCGCCCTGCCAGTGGTGCGCCAGATCGTCCTGGCCCACAATGGCAAAAATGCGGCCATCGTTTCTCATAAGGCGACCATCCGGCTGCTTATCACCAGCCTGCTCGGCTTCGACGTACGCGGCTACCGGGATCGTTTAGACCAGTCGCCAGCTTGTTTGAACATCCTGGATTTCAAGGACCCGGTGCGTGTGCGCCTGACGCTGTTCAACGATGTCTCGCACTATGTGGACCAGCCGCCCTACCCTGGCCGCCACCTGTCGAAATGGTGGGACAGCCAGGCCCCGGTCGAGTGAGGGCAGAAAGAAGCTCCGGCCGTGTAAGCTTTATCGCTTTTCGAGCTGATCGATCTGCGCTAACAGTCCTTTTCTCCCGCTGTGTTCCGCAATCTCTCTTGCCTCGCCTAACCGCTGGCGGGCCTCGGCCTCTGGCAGCAACGGCGCCAACCAGATGCGCACTTGAGCAGCCAGGTGGCGGGTGCCCAGAGCATCGACCTGACCGAGGGCCGTGGAGAGCCGGTACAGAGCCAGGGATGTTTCGCCGCGCTGTGCAGCCAGGAGGCCCAGGTTGGCGGTCAAACCAGCCGCCCGCTCGGCCACAGAAAAGCGCTCAGCCAGGGAAAGGCCTCGAGAGAAGAAGCGCTCAGCGCTCTGCAAATCACCCGCCGCCAGGGCAATCTCACCCAGGGTGGAATACAGGTAAGTCTGCATCCCCATGATTCCCTTCTCCTCAGCCAAAGCCAGGCCAGCGCGGGCGTATTCAATCGCAGAGGGGTCCCCCATCAGATGCAGGTGATAAGCCAGGTTGTTCAACGCAAGGACACGCTGGTCAATGGCAAAATCGGATTGGGCGGCAGAAGCGGCTTCTAACGCCAGGTGGTAACTGGCCACCGCCCGAGGTAAGTCGCCTTGTTGGGCAGCCACGTTCCCCATTTCGAAGCGAATTTGCGCCAAAGTGGCGAGGTCGCCGGCAGGGTGTTCGTTCCATAGCTCGGCAGCCGTGTTCAGATGATCCGCAGCCGCCTCCAGGTCGGCCCCTTCCGACGCAAGGGCCGTACCCCAGAGCAATTCGGCGGTAATAACGCTGTTCGGGTCGCCAGAACCACACACGCCCTGCGCGACTTCGATCACTTCGGTAAAACGCGCCTGCGGCATGAGTGAACGGGCCAGCGCCAGTTGGATGATCTGGAGGTAGCTGCCAGGGTCAGCAAGCGCCTGCGCCTCGGCCAACGCGCCGCGCAAAATTTCAGACGCCTGGGGAAAATGCCCTGCCTTCACCTGGGCATCGGCCAGTGCGACCAGCACGGGCAGCCGCGGCGCGCCGGACAGACCCTTCAGCGCCAGGCCATAGAAGGCAATGGCTTCATTCCATGCCGCCAGGCGGGCGGCCTGTTCCCCGGCCTGGCGAGCGTAAGGAGCAGCGCGAAGCAGCGCATCGCCTTCGGCAAAGTGCCAGGCTAATTGCCCGGCCAGCGTTTCCAGGCGATCCGGGTACAGGCCCTCCAGGGCCTCCGCAATGAGGCGATGCAGCCGGCGGTGGCGCAGCTCGCCTACCTCGCGGTGGGCAACTTCCAGGGTCAAAGGATGATCGAAGGCATAGCAACCAGGCGCAGCATCCTGCGTGGGACGGACCAGCCCGGCAGCCAGCAGTTCGTCCAGAGCATCCAACGCGGCTCCCTCAGAAAGTCCGGCCGCGCGCATGACCACAGAAAACTCAAACTCTCGCCCCTGGGCCACGGCAGCGTCCAGCACACGGCGGGCCGCGTCTGACAGGCCGTACAGGCGCGCCTGGATCAGGCTATAAACGGTTTGTGGCACCACCGGCCCGGCAGACAAAGCTTCTGTGCTGAACGAACCCGCTTGCAACAGGCCGTTCTGCCGGGCATGGCGCGCCAGTTCGGACAGAACGAAAGGGTTGCCTTCGGAGGAATACCACAACCATTCAGCCAGCGGTTGAGCGCCCGTCGAGGCTAACTGGCGGGCCAGGAGTTCAACATCCTCGCGACCCAGGCGAGCGAGAGCCAGGCGCTGCAGACGGTCCTCGCGAGTCAACGCCTGGAGAAATGTCGCCAGCGGCGAACGGGCAACTGGCGGGCGGCTGGCAGAAATCCAGATCGCATCGTGCGGCAATGGCTGGCGCACCAGGTAGCCCAGCAGGTTGAGCGAGGCGGTATCGACCCAATGCAGATCATCGAGAAATACGGCAATGGGTTGGGGATGTACAATGGAGGCAAGGGAAGCGAGAAATTGGCGCACCCCCTCCCACAGGCGCGACTCTTCGGCTGGCCGCGGAGCCGCCGGCAAGTCGCCGCCCGTCCCGCCCAATTCGGGCAGCAGGCGGCTGATTTCGCCCCACCACAGGGCGGGCAGATGGATGCGCAAAGCAGCATGCCATTCCGGCCAGCCGGGCAAAGCCAGCAGGCCGCGCAGAGCTTCGATGAAAGGATGGTAAGGCAAGCTTTGCTCCAGCTCGCGCCCGCGCCCCACCAGCGGCAGATGCCCCGATGCGCCCAGGTGTTCCTCCACCAGGCGCGTCTTACCGATGCCCGGCTCACCTTCGACGAGAACCAACCGTGGCCCCGGCCGGGCTGCCTGCAAAGCGACAAGCTCTGCCTGGCGGCCAGCGAAGGGCAGATCGCCGGCACGCGCCGGGCGGGCCGCCACCTGCGCGTGACGCTCTGGGGAACGTGCCAGCGAGCGATTCGCAGTTGGCGCCAGGCGAACGACCGCCGGGGAAGATGCCAGGCGATCGTTCAAGATTGCATCGTACAGGGCGCGTGTTTCAACCATCGGCGGCACGCCCATCTGTTCATCCAGCAAACGGCGCAGTTCATCATAACGCCGGATGGCAGCAGGGCGATCACCGGCCAGATAATGCAGGCGTATGGCCTCGCGCTGCAAATCTTCTTGTAAAGGGTCAAAAGCGAGGGCACGTTCCAGGCTGTCCAGGGCTGCATGGTAATCCTGGCGAGCCTGCTGTGCAGCAGATAACGCCTCCAGGCCGCGGACCGCCAGACGGAAATAACGCTGGCGTTCGACCAACAACCAGTCTTCGAACGCCTGAGTTTCAGGCAGGCTGAAATCTTGAAGAAACTCGCCGCGGTACAATGCCAGAGCGGCAGTAAGCTGTTCCTCGGACAAATTTGGGCCGCCAAGCTGGCCGGTAAATTCGTTTACATCCACCCAGACATTTTCGTCCAGAGCCAGGCGCTCCCCCTGCACCAGAATCGCCTCACCCAAGACCTGTTTCAGGCCATGCAGTGTGGTGCGAAGCGTTTGCCGGGCCGCCGGGCGAGGCAGGTCGGGCCAAAACAGGGATAACAACCCTTCACGGGTAACCGCCTCGGCCTGAGCTGCCAGGTAATACAAGATGGCGCGACTCTTGCGCCGCGCCAGGTGCAATTCCAGGCCGTCAAGGGTGATTTGCGGGGCGCCAAGCAAATACAGCGTAAGCATTGTGAATAAAGTATAACGCATTACAGCTTTGTTTACGCTCCTGTTTACGGTGACGCTGACGCTGTGGTAACACCCTCCGCATATACTATGACTATGATGATCAAACAAGCACAACCTGATTATCGGTTAGAAACCCTGATTGCTAATACTTTTACGGAGGAACCCATGTCCTGGCAAATTGACCCTTCTCATTCTGAAATCAACTTCACCGTGCGCCATATGATGATCTCAAATGTGCGCGGTCGTTTCGAGCGTTTTACAGGTACGGTCGATCTCGATCCAGATGCACCGGAAAACACCAAAGTGGATATACAGATCGAGGCAGATAGCATCAGCACTCGCGATCCCAAGCGCGATGGGCACCTGAAATCGCCCGATTTTTTGAACGCCGAGAAATATCCTTACTTGCGCTTCAAGAGCACCCGCGTCGACGTGGTTGATGCAAGCCACGCGCGGCTGACCGGCGACCTGGCGATCGGCGATGTCACCCGCCCCGTAACACTGGAAGTCGAATATTCGGGGATGTCAAAGAGCCCCTGGGGGACGACCAGTGCAGGATTTACCGCCAGCGCGCGCATCAACCGCAAGGATTGGAACCTGACCTGGAACGTGGCCCTGGAGACCGGCGGGTGGCTGGTCGGCGACGAGATCAAGATTGACATCGATCTGGAAATCGTGCAGGTGCCTGAGGCCGAAATGGCAATGGCTTGAGTCTGATCAACCCAGCCATCACAATCTAGCCTATTTCGACCCATTAAGTTACAATAGAGCCTTGCAGCGCTCATGCTGCAAGGCTCTATTGTGTGATAGAACTACAGGAGTAATTTTTTATGGAACCTTCTTTACTGGCGGTTTTTGCCCACCCGGATGACGAGGCATTTGGCACTGGCGGCACGATTGCGCGCTACGCCGCTGAAGGGATATGCACTTACCTGGTATGCGCCACGCGCGGCGAGGTGGGTGAAATTTCTGACCCCAGCCTGGCAACACCGGAAACGTTGGGCGACGTGCGCGAAGGAGAACTGCGCTGCGCTGCCGAGACGATGGGAATCGCGGAATTGATTTTCCTGGGTTACCGAGACTCGGGCATGCAAGACACGCCCGAGAACGATGATCCGCGGGCGTTTATCAACGCTCCGGCAGAAGAAGTGGTATCCCGGCTGGTGGAAATTATCCGCCGCCTGCGGCCGCAGGTGGTGGTGACCTTCGAGCCGAACGGCGGCTACGGGCAC
Source organism: uncultured Anaerolinea sp. (assembly GCA_964595435.1). Classification (GTDB taxonomy): domain Bacteria; phylum Chloroflexota; class Anaerolineae; order Anaerolineales; family UBA4823; genus RBG-16-57-11. The sequence goes on from CAZQQJ010000064.1 coordinate 5,236, forward strand.
CCGGACCACATCGCCATCCACCAACACACCGTAGCCGCTTTTCACGCGGCAGCCGACCCTGGGCAATACCCCAGGCTGGGCGAACCCTGGCAGGCACAACGCCTGTTCTATACGGCCATTCCCCGCTCTTTCTTTCTTGAGATGCGCCAGCAACTGGCTGCGCTCGGCGAAGATACCCGCGATTTCGACCGGTTCGATGACCCCGCTGCCGGCTGGCCGGACGAACGGGTCAACGTGCGCCTGCCGGTACGATCAACGGTGAATTCCAAGTGGGAAGCGCTGAACTGCCACCGCACACAGTTCGGGCCAGGTAACCTGTTCCGGCGGCTGCCCGAGGCGCAGGTAAAAGACCTGATGAGCGTGGAACACTTCGCCCTGGCCTGGCCCGAAGCAGAGCCCGGTTTGCAGCTTGCCGGGTTATTCGCCGGCCTGGAAGAGAAGCTGGTCAGAGAACCGTAAATAGCCTACCACAGGCAGGGACAGAATGATCGACTTCATTCTGCGAGGCATCCTATTCCTGGCCGGCCTGACGCTGGTCGTGATGACATTCTTTTCGGCATTGAAGACCTTCGTGCTGCCACGCAGCGCGCCCGATCCGCTGACACGCATCGTATTTCTCAGCGTACGCCGCATCTTTGCCCTTCCGCTTAAACTGGCGCGCAGTTATGAGCGCCGTGACCAGATCATGGCCTTCTTCGCGCCGATTGGCCTGATGACGCTGGTGCCCATCTGGTATTTGCTGGTCGCTTTAGGCTATTCGGGAATGTATTGGGCCATGGGAACCCGCCCGTGGGATGCGGCCTTCATGTTGAGCGGATCGTCGCTGCTCACCTTGGGCTTTATCGTCCCGCAGGGCTTTGCCACGACAACCCTGGCCTTTTCGGAGGCGATACTCGGGTTAATCCTGGTAGCATTGCTGATCGCCTACCTGCCGACGATGTACGCGGCTTTCGCCCAGCGCGAGGCGGCGGTCACCCTGCTGGAAGTTCGCGGCGGCGATCCACCATCCGCAGTGGAGATGCTGCAACGCTACAACCGCATCCACGGACTGGATAAACTCGGCGAGGTATGGGTAACCTGGGAAGAATGGTTTGCTTACGTAGACGAAAGCCACACCTCGCTGCCGTCGCTGGTTTTCTTCCGCTCGCCAACCGCCAACCATTCCTGGGTAACCGCCGCCGGGGCCGTCCTGGATACAGCCGCGCTGACCCTCTCGGCTGTCGATATCCCCCAGGACCCCAGGGCAATGTTGTGCCTGCGCGCTGGTTACCTGGCGCTGCGCCACATCATCGATTTCTTCCACATACCCTACAATCCCGATCCGCACTACCCGACAGAACCGATCAGCATCCAGCGCGAGGAGTTCGACGAGGCCTGCGCCCGGCTCGCCGCAGCAGGCATTCCCCTGCGAGCGGATCGCGAGCAGGCCTGGCAGGATTTCGCCGGCTGGCGGGTGAACTACGACCAGGTGCTGCTGACACTGGCAGGGTTGACCATGGCCCCCCGCGCACCCTGGTCGGCTGACCGGCAGCCGGCGGTGGTGACGCCGCGGCTAGTCAGAAAGAGTAAGCGGGCCTAGCTCGACCAATACCTGGTGCTCCCCCACCTGCCGCGAGAGAGGCAGGCGATGATCAGGCAACAACTGGCCGTCCACCAACAGGCGGCGCACACCGCGATTGACCCGGCGTGGATTTTCCACGCGGATGCGGTAAAGCGCCGATCCACAACGGTAATCGACCTGGTAGGCAGACCAGTCGCGGGGCAGGCAGGGATCGAGCAACAGACCGTCGCCAACGCGCTGCAAACCAAGGATGGCTTCCAAACCCAGGCGATACATCCAGGCAGCCGAACCGGTGTACCAGGTCCAGCCGCCGCGCCCGACATAGGGCGGCACGCTGTAGATATCAGCGGCAATGACGTATGGCTCGACGCGGTAGCGAGCAACATCCTGCGGTGTGACAGCGCGAAGAATGGGATTGAGCAGACGAAAAAGTTCAGCAGCCCGGTCGCCATCCCCCAAACAGGCAAAGGCCCAGGCCACCCAGGTGGCCGCGTGGGTATACTGGCCGCCGTTTTCACGGATGCCAGGCGGATAGCCCATGATATAGCCAGGGTTATGGGTAGAGTGGTTAAAAGGCGGTGTGAAAAGCAGCACCAGGCGGGTATCCCGTTGAACCAGGCGCCGGTCAACTGACTCGAGCGACTGGCGGGCGCGAGCGGGGTCAGCAGCCCGGGAGAGCACCGCCCAGGACTGGGGCAACGAATCGATCTGCGCCTCCGAACTGGCGGCTGAGCCAAGCGGTTGGCCATCATCGTAAAAGGCACGCAGGTACCAATCGCCATCCCAGGCGTACTGCTCGGTCTTTTCGCGCAACTGAGCAGCCTGTTGGCGGTAGAGCACAGCCTGCTGCGACCGGCCAGTATGCTCACACAGCGCCGCAAAACGGATCAGGGTGTCATAAAGAAACCAGGCATTCCATACGCTCTCGCCTTTGCCCTGGACGCCCACACGGTTCATGCCATCATTCCAATCGTGGCTGCCCATCAGGGGTAAGCCATGCGCTCCGCAGGTCGTGCCCTTTTCCAGAGCACGGCGGCAATGCTCGAACAAGCTGCGTTCCCCGGCCGAATGAGCCACAGGGTAGTACGCATAACGCTCCTGTTCGCCATCCCCCAACGGCGCGCCATCCAGGAAATCCACAAGTTCATCCAGGATGCCCCAATCGTCACTCGCCTGTACATAACAGGCGGTAACATACGGCAACCAGAGCAGGTCATCTGAACAACGCGTGCGCACACCGCGGCCGGAGGGCGGGTGCCACCAGTGCAAGACGTCGCCAGCCTCAAACTGGTGGCGGGCAGCCTCCAAAATGTGCTGGCGGGCCAGTTCGGGGGCGGCATGCAGCAGGCTCAATACATCCTGTAACTGGTCGCGAAAGCCGAAAGCGCCGCTGGACTGGTAGAGCGCCGAACGCCCCCACACCCGGCACGACAGGGCCTGGTAAAGAAGCCAGCGATTGAGCAGCAGGTCCAGGGCGGGATCGGGTGTCCGCACGGTCACTGCTCCCAACAGGCGCTCCCAGGTTTCGTTCACTTCTCGCCAGCCCTGCTCAATACGATCGATATGGCGGTATTCATCGAGCAGCGCCAGGGCAGCAGAGCGCGTTGGCGCCTGGCCGAGCAGGAAAGTGGTCTGTTTGGTCTCACCGGGTCCAATCCACAATGCCATTTGCAAGACGGCGCACGGATCACAACCGGCCTGTACCTGTCCGGTCAGGCTCACCCGCAACAAAGCGCCGGGCTGGCGCAGGCAGCCCAGGCTTCCCAAGAACTCCTGGCGATCCGTGGTCAGCCCGGTCGGCTCGCGGGTGGAAGCCAGGAAAGCCACGCTTTCGCCAAACTCAGCATGATAGGCGCTGCGGGCCAACAAAGCATTGTGGGGCACGTCGAACTCATTGAACACATACTGTTGCATTGTTTCGCGGTCAGGGCCGAGCACCCACTCGACGTAGCAGGTAACCGTCACGTGACGGATGCGCGGCGTGGTATTCTCCAGGTTAAGCTGCATCACTTTAATCGGGGCGGATGGAAGAGCAAAACAGCTCAATTGCTGGCAAAAACCATAACTGTTGTGCTGGAAGATGGTGTAACCCGCCCCGTGGCGCACCAGGTAAGGCTCGCCATCCCCGGCAGGCAAAGGTGTTGGCGACCAGAACCGGCCAGTCTCCTCATCTCGCAAGTAGAACGCCTCACCGGGATGGTCAAGCAGTGGATCATTCCGCCAGGGGGTCAGGCGGTTCTCGCCGCTGTTGTTTGCCCAGGTGTAACCGCCCCCTGTTTCGGATAAGGTAAAACCGATCTGCGGCGTAGCGATGACATTGATCCATGGCGCAGGGGTGGGATGGCCGGACCGCAAATAAACGACATATTCGCGGCCATCCGGGCTGAAGCCCCCCCAATCGTTATCGAACAGCAAGTTATCCGGCCGCTGCAAAGGGGGTGTGTCGATCCGCTCATCTTCCGGCAAGATGGGCAAAAAACGCGGCAAGAGCGAAGCAACACCGAATGGCAAATTTAGCTGCTGGCCTAACGAGCCACGGCTGCTATCCAGGATCGCCCGCGCGGCCACTTCCAACAAAATACGCTCTTCGGCAGATAACAATTCGGCGCGCAGCAGGTAAACACCACCGCGACGGTTCAACCATAATTCAGCGCCAGTGCTTTGCAAGAGGCGATACAGGTAGTTATGCAGCTCGTTGTTATAACCGGTATCGTGCAGATTGAGCAACACCAGGTCGATTTGGAGGTCATAGCTGCGCCAATAGGCGTGGGCCTTCAAGAGCTCCAGTACGAGAGAGCTATCCTCCTCGTTTCTTACGCGGACCAAAACAATGGGATCATCGCCAGAGATACTAAATTTCCACAAGCCGGGTTGCCCCAGGCGATTCGCAGCCAACGCATCAGCCGGCGCCCGCAGCATACGGTGAGGGTAGAGCAACAGCGAAAGCAGCCGTTGAGCATCCGCCAATGTATCGGCAGCCAGTCCGAGCTTTTTCAATTCATCGATCGTAAAAGACCTGGCCTGGCCGAAACTGCGTTGGATGCTGGCCCAGTCCCGGTAGGTCTTCAAGAGGACAGAGAGGCGCTCGCCCGTCCCGGCGGCAGCGGTGAGAAAGGCCAGGCTGGTCGAACGGCGCGGAGGGATTTCCAATTCGATGCCGCAAGATAAAATTGGGTCGAGGCCGGTGCCCGCATCGATATACAGCCCGTCAGTGGAGCATTGCAGGACACGCGGCGAGCGACTGTCGCGATTACGTCCCAGGAAATCGGCCCGCGAATGAACGACAAAGCAATCACCAGCGATGTCGCCATAGACCAGGCAATGGCCGAGATAAAATGCCCGCTCGGCAGCAGAGCGAGGGCGGCGGCGGCAGATAATGGTGGATGATGGGTCGAGACCGGAACCTGCCTCGCCGACATCACCCACAGCCACGTTCTCGATGTACAGTTTGTTAAACGCCGGATGGCGCCGGTCATCCGCCTGGGCAGCCATGACGACTTCACTATAACTCAGGATGCGCAAACGCCGGGGGATTTCGGATCGATTGGATAAAGTCAGCAGGCGAATCTCGAGATCGTCATCCGGGGGCACTACCACCTCCAGGTGGGTGGTAATCCCGTGATCGTGACGTTGGAAGGTTACCTTGTGGTGGTAAAAAGATACCTGATAGGCATCTGGCAAAATACCGTAAGGCTGCTGTGTCGCCGACCACACCCGGCGGCGATCTACGTCCTGGATATAAATCCACGAACCCCAATGGTCCAGGGTAGGATCGGCGCGCCAGCGGGTCAGTGCTATGCCATCCCAGGTGCAATAGCCACCGCCGTGCTGCGTGATCAACGTGCTGAAATGGCCGTTGGAGAGCAACTGCACCTGCGGCACAGGCGCGTTCAGATCGGGATTCCAGGGCCGTAGATCGTCTGGGGAATGCAGTGGTTGAGCCGGGGAAGTCCTGTGCGCTTCGAAGTGCAATTTCTCCACCGGAGCAGCACGCGGCACGAACTCGCGCAGCAGCAAATCGACGTTATGGATTTGCGGGCAGGCGTGGAAACGCCGCACCATCGCCCCCCGGCACAGAAAATTATCCAGCGCGGCCAGGATCATGCCCTGATGGTGGGCATAATAGGAACGCACGACCTGGTAATCATCGCCGGCGCCCAGCCTGGACGGGGTGAAATCCAGCGATTCGTAAAAGCCATAGCTGCCCAGGGCGCCCAGGCGCGCCAGCACAGCCAGGTTATCCACCACCCTGCGCGGCGCGAAATCCAGTGCCAGCAAGCTGGCGTATGGGGCAATCACCCGATCGTCGCCCAGGCCGCGCTTGAAACCCAGCCCCGGCACGCCAAATGCGCGGTATTGGTAGTTTTGCTGCTCATCGAAATGGTAGTAGCCTGCTTCCGAAACCCCCCAGGGCGTATGGATTTGTCGCCCATAGGCTGCCTGCCTGTGCACCGCTGCCTGACAGCTCTGGTGCAGAAAGGTCTGTGGGTAGCTTTGCATGAAGAGATGCGGCATCAGGTATTCAAACATGGACCCACTCCAGGAAAGCAAAGCCAGCTTGCCCTTCAAACGCGTAACCGGGCGCGACAGGCGCAGCCAGTGGCTTTGGGGGACTTGATCATAGGCAATGGCCAGATAGCTGGCAAGGCGCGCCTCCGAAGCCAACAAGTCGTAATAATGCTCATCCAACCGTTCCGTGTCCAGGTTATAACCGATATGGAAAATCTGGCGGTGTGGCTCGAACAGAAACCTGAAATCCATCTCCGCCTGCAAACGCCGGGCTGTAGCGCACAATACACGAATATCTGCCAGCAAGTCTTGCACGTTCAACAGCCCGCTCTCCAGATGGGCCCGTAGCCGTTGGCACCAGACGAGCGCCTGGCGCAGGCAGCTTTTCTGCGGGTCACCCCATGCCAGGAGTGGGGTGTCCAGGGATTGCAAATTTTCCGCCAGGCATAGTACGATATTTTCCGCTTGCTGGCAAACGTTGGGGAAATCACCCAGCGGGATATCCAGGCGCAGCATGGCGCGCAGGGATGGCAAAGCTTCTCGCAGCAGGCTCTCCGCTTGAGGACAGCCAGCAACGTCTGGCGGCTGCTGCAGATTTTCCAGCCAGGGCGCCAGGATGGATAGTTCTTTTCGCAAGCTCTCCAGGTGATAGTTCACCCGCTCAGACCAGCCGCGCAAGCCGCTCAAGAGGGCAGGAGCAATCTGATTGGCATTGCCCTCCACCAATGCCACCAGTTCCTTCTCCAATTCGGCCATCTGCGGCCCGCGCAGGCGTACCAGCAAATCACTCCAATCTTCCGGGGACGACAAAGTCTCCAGGGCGCTCTGCCGGATATGGGCCAGGCAAGCGATAGCAGGTTGGGTCAGAGCAGGCAACCCAATCAAGGTCAGGCATTCTTCCAATACATCCAGTACATCCAGAAATCCGGACCAGGTTTCCTGGCGGAGGAGGGCTGTGCCGGGTATCTCTTCCAACCCTTGCGCCACCACTACCAGACAGGCAGCCAGATTGCCGCTATCTACCGTGGAAATGTAACGCGGGGAGAGGGAGCGCAGCGTACTGATCTCATACCAGTTCAGAAAATGCCCCTGGTAACGCTCCAAAGACTGCATGGCTTGCATCGCAAACCCCAGGCGCAACGAAAGCACCAGCGGGCCGATGTAACCCAGATCGTGGGCAGCCAATGTAGAGACCAGCAGCATGCCAATATTGGTCGGCGAAGTATGAAGTACAACCTGACCACGAGGGTTCTCCTGGAAATGGTCGGGAGGCAGCCAGTTTCCCGCCGGGTTAGCGAAATGCTCGAAAAAAAACCAGGTGCGACAGGATAATCTACGCAGCATACGTAGCTGCGCTTCGGTTAACGGTTCAGGCCTCCGGGCGAGAGGCCGGCTGATCCAATGAGCGATCAGCGGGGAAAGCAACCAGGCCAACAGAAACGGGGCAGCGACTGCCATTGCCGCAGGCCGAAAAGCCAGTAAAACGACCTCCAATCCGATCGCCATCAGAGGAGCGATCCGCATCTGTGCCCAGATGAGCGCCAGGCGGCGCGATTTCCCGAAAAGGCGCGCGCTGTGGGCCATGGTGCGCCATTGTAGCAAATGTTGGTGCGAAATGAACATACGAAACAGCGTGGAAGCAATCGCATCCAGGTTGATCACCGCCTCATAAGGCAAAAAAACCAGCGCCAGCGAAACCTGGGTGACGCTCCTGGTGACGACGCCCCAATGGTGCTCCAATTTATCGCTCTGGCGAGTGGTATGAGCAAGCAGGCTGGTGATTACCGGGGTAGCCCGCGCCAGGACAGCGATTGCGACCCAATAAGCAGCCGGCGGCGGGAGGAGCAGCCAGCCAAGAACGAGCAAGGCTAACAATGAGGGCGGAAACAACGAGCGGCGCAAATTATCCAGGATCTTCCATCGGTCGATGAAGGACAGATCATTACGCTCTGGCCCGCCTGCCCGCCAGGTACGTGACGCCAGCCAGGGCAGAAGTTGCCAGTCGCCGCGCACCCAACGGTGCCTGCGATGAGCACTCACCAGATAATGAGAGGGGAAATCCTCGAACAGGATAATGTCGGTGACCAACCCGGCGCGGCCGTGGATACCTTCGAACAGATCATGGCTCAACAGAGCGTTTTCCGGGACACGCCCACGCAGGCTGCGCTCGAACGCTGCCAGGTCATAGATGCCCTTGCCGACATAGCTGCCCTCACCGAACAAGTCCTGGTATACATCGGAGACCGCCAGGGTATAAGGATCCAGGCCGCTTTCGCCAGCGAAGATGCGCGTGAAATGGGTGCAGTCCACGGCCGCCGGCCGGGTTTGGAGACGCGGCTGCAGGATGGTGTAGCCGGCAACCACCTGCCCCTGAGGGCCAAAACGCGCCCGGTTGAGCGGGTGCGCCAGGGTTCCCACCAGGCGAGCGGCAGAGCCGCGCGGCAGTCCCGTATCGGCATCCAGGGTGATGACGTAGCGCGTGCCCTGCAGGGCAATCAGGTTGCCTACCTTATGGGAGAAGTGATCCTCCTCGTCCAGCAGAAACTGGTTGAAGTTTTTCAGCTTGCCGCGCTTGCGCTCCCAGGCCATCCAACACGCCTCGCCAGGGTTCCACCGGCGCGGGCGGTGAAATAACAGGAAAGGTCCATCTTCCTCCCCATGGCCATAACGCTGGTTGAGCGTACGCACGCCTCGCTCTGCCTGCTCCAGCAGCGCCCCATCGCCATCCACATACTGCTGGCTGGCGTCCGGATCGTCGCTAAGCAAGACAAAGTGCAAGATCGGGTCGGCATTTCCCAGATAATGGAGTTCGATTTGCTGCAGCAGCCCATCCACCTCGGCGGCGTTACTGAGCAGGCAGGGCACGACGACAGTGGTCTTATATTCTACCGGAATGCCTTTCGTAAAATCCAGCCTGGGCAACGGGCGGGGTGGAACCAGGTGGGTGATCCACCAGTTGACCAGGCCCACCGCGGCTGAAACGGCCGGCACCAGGCCGGCCAGGACGAATAAGACCATCTGCCAGGCCGCCCCTCCCCAGGCCAACACCGGCCAGCCGCTCGCCAGGAGCAGAACAGCGCTGAGCGCCGCAATGATCCCCAGGTAAAACAACGCTGGATGGCGCAACACCAGGCGTAACAGCCGGCTGCGCCATGCAGGGCGATAGCCCAGGCGTCGTTCCAGTCCAGTACGGCCGGCCTGGATCAGATAATGACCCACATGGGCATACCGTACGGCTCCGTCGGACACATCGCCCGGCTGTCCATCCATCTGGCCAGCGGCTGCCTGTGCCAGGCTCAACGCCAGGCGGGCAACTGCCAATTCTTCTTGCCGGGAGCGGGACGCCAGGTCTTCCACTGCCTGACGGTAGCGGTTGCGAGTATAGAAATCCATCTGGACGTATGCTCCCGCCGGGTCCTGAAGCAGGATATCATTTACCAGGCTGTGCTCCTCGACGAACGCCTCCCATTCGATCGCCGAAGCGGCGCGCAAACTGAGGAAGGCAAACGATACGGTGGCCTCATCACCCCAGACGCATGGGACACCTTGCGAGATAAATTCTTGCATCCGCGGCGGCGCCTGTATGCCAGCAGAGCGGACCACAGCGCAGGTGAGGCAGTGCAAAATCCCATAACGCAACATGGTGGGCAACGCCCACAATTCTCCAAGATCAAGTGGGCTGACCTCCTGGTAGGCGCGTACGAAACGATCCAGGCTGTCGATATCTACCTGCCCCTGGCAACTGGTCAAAAAAATTTGCACGAAGGCATAGATGCGCGGCGCCTGGCCAAAGACGAGCGAATGGACGCGGGGCAAGCGGCGGTAATAGCCAGTCGGCATATCTTCGCGTATCTGGCGCAGAGTCTGCACAACCAGGTAGAAATTATCCAACAGCCACTCGGCGACGTAAGAGGATTTCAACCGCACATCGGATGCCTGAACATAGTGCTGGTACCCCTGGTTCAGCAGCGTCTCCATTCCATCCAGGCGCTTGCGAAAATCAAAGCCATTGACGCCACCCTGCGCCAGGGTATGTGTTTGAGCAAACAGGCGCGCTCGCTCCTCTAATGTGACAGCGGCCAGAGCCGCCTGGCGCCGGTCGCGCGCGGCGCGAAATTCCCGCACGTCAGCTTCCACAACCACATCACCGGACGGGTCAACGGCCATGCTTAACGTCCCTTGATACGCGCGACGACTGTCTCAGCTTCTGATGGACGCAGCTCCTCCGGGCTAAAATCCTGATAGATCAGCAACGGTGTGGATCCGTACAAGATAAATTTCTCCACCACATTCCCATGTGGCCAGTATGTCTCGCCCGAGTACCCGTGAGCGCTCATCACGACCAGATCAGCATGCTCCTGTTCCACCAGCTTGTGCAAGGCGGAGGCAGCGTTGTCACGCACCAACAAGCGCGTCTCGATGTGTATATCTTGCGAGGCGTAACGGCCATCCAACTGGCGGAGATACTTCTCAGCCTCCACCCGATTGCGTTCGACGAGGCGGGCAGCCAGTTCGAGGTCTTCGGCGGTAGGAGCAGTACAGCGGGGCATTTCGGGACGGACGACGACATGCGCGGCCACCAGGCGCGCCGAGAAGTGACGCGCCAGGCGAGCGGCAACGGGCAAGGCGCATTCTGCCCGCTGAGAAAAATCGAGCGGAACGAGGATGGTCCGGTAATGGGGGGCGCTTGACGGTTCGTCGTGGGAATGATAGGCGCGAATAATCATCGACGGTAAATGGGCGCGCTGGATGATTTTATGTACTACCCCGCTGACATTCCAAATACTCAAGCCGCTGCGGCCGTGGCTGCTCAATATGATCAAGTTTACGCCATTGCCACGTGCATATTCGATAATACTGCTGGCGGCCTGGCCATCCAACAGCGTAAAACTGGTTTGCAGACCCGCCTGTTGCAACTGATGATTTTGCTCTTCCAGGTAATTACGCGCCTGCACTTTACCGATTTGCCAGTCCAGAGGATCAACAAACTGCCCGGCGGATTCGGAAAGGCTCAACACCTGCATCAGAGTCACACGAGATTGAAAAGCCGTAGCCATGGCAACGACATGAGGCAGCACGCACTCTGCCAACGGCGAACCGTCCATCGGAACCAGGATATGGTCAAACACAACTTATACCCTCCGTGAACAGCCCTCGAAAGCGTGCCAGGCAGAAATGTGCAGTTGGGGGGCCGCCCAACTAAAGAGGGATGTAAGCCCCCCTATTTCAGGCACGCCCGTCACCCAGCCGTAAAGACAACCTTTCCGCTTCGTCACCCCCCACATTTACCTATTACTTTACAATATTTTTACGGATTGTCAAGCCCCGTCTCTAAAGGTTTACAAGAGGGATGGGGCATCCGTTTAAGAACACATTAAGGTCGGGATGTGTCGTAAATAATGATACAAACACTACAAGGCCACTCGTGTTTTTAACCATGTTCAAATATAATAGGCATGGAGGCGCGCATGAAGATACTGGTTGTCAGGAGTGACTGCGCAGAAGAAATCACACCCGATCTGGCGAAGCTGGAGGGAGAATTTCCCCAGGCGCAATGGTGCGTGGCAGAGGCACCATCCAGCTTCGAGCAAGCGCTGGCCGAAGCGCCGTTCGCCCTGGCATTGGTCCCTTACCGCTTGAGCTGGACGGATGGTTTTCGCTTGATGGAACAATTGCGCCAACGCTGGGCAGGGATAGCGGTGATCATGGTTACCGCGCAGGGGAACGAAGAAATCGCCGTGCAAGGGATGAAAGCCGGGTTGAGCGACTATCTAAACCCGGCCAGCCTGGATCGCCTGCCGCAGGCCATCCAGCACGCCCATAACAACTCGACCGGGCCGCACGAACCCGACGTAGCAACGCTGGCGATGGCCGACGCTACCGACGAATGGGAAATGTTGGTGGGCGTGGATGGAAAATACCGGTTCATTTCGGCGGCCTGCGAGCAGATCACCGGTTACTCGCCAGAAGCATTCCTGGCAGAACCCCACCTGGTGGAAAAACAAATCTTGCACCCCGCCGATCTCGCCCTCTTTACCAGCCACCATCGCCAGCCAATTGTTTCCCATGAGCAACAGAGTGAGGTGAAATTTCGGATTATCCGGCGCGATGGAGCCGTGCGATGGATCTGTCATTCCCGCTTTCCGGTTTATGACCCCAACGGGCATTTGCTGGGCTGGCGCGTCCGCAACCGGGATATCACCGAGGAAAAACGGCTGGCGGATGAGCTGCGCCAACGCGAACGAACGTTGCGAGGAATGCTCGACGCGCCGGCCGATAGCGCCTTATTGCTCGATAAGGACGCCACCATTTTGGTGGCAAACGATACGGCAGCGCGCAGTGTAAACCAGCCGGTGGAGGCGCTCATCGGCAAAAAATTCACAGACTTTCTGCCGCCGGCCCTGGCCGAAGAGCGTTGGGTGAAAGTGCTTCAAGTCTTCGAGACCGGTGAGACGATGCGCTTCGTGGACCAAAGAACAGGCAACTGGTACGATCATTTAGTTTATCCGGTTTTCGATGGACAAGGGGCAGTAACACAGGTCGCCATCCTGGCGCGCGACATCAACGACTACAAGAAAGCCGAATTGGAACTGCAACAAAGCTACCGCACCATCCAGGTATTGATCAATGCGCCGCTGGACGTGGTGTTACTTTTAGACCCGGAAGGGAGGATCCTGCTGGCGAACGAAACCCTGGCGCACAGCCTGAACCGGCCCGCGCACGAGATCACCGGGAAAAATATGCGGGATATCTTACCACCGGCGCTGGCCGAAGCGCGTTGGGCGAATATTCGCCAGGTTTTCGAAACCGGCCAGCCCGTGCGCTTCGTCGACCGGGGGGTTAACGGGTGGTACGATAACTCAGCCTACCCTATTTTCGATAAGCAGGGAGAGGTCATCCAGGTAGCGGTAGTAGGTCGCGATATCAGCGAACGCATCGCCGCGGAAGAGAAGTTACGGCAAAACTATCATACGATCCAGGCGCTGATGAACGGGCCGACCGATATCGCTTTGTTGGCCGAACCGGATGGCAAGCTGTTAATGATCAATCAAACGCTGGAGCGATTGTCCGGAAAACGCTCCGAGGAGATCGCCGGCAAGACGATGTACGAACTGCTGCCTTCGCCAGAGCTGGCCGCACGGCGCATCGAACAGTTTGCCCAGGTGGTGCAAAGCGGCGCTCCACTGCGCTTCACCGACTACGGGGTGGACCGTTGGCTGGACAGCGTGATCTACCCGGTTTTCGACTCGAAAGGCAACGTGATCCAGATCGCCGTGCTGGCACGCGATGTCAGCGAGCACGTCGCTGCACAGCAAGAGTTAAAGCAAAGCTACAATACCATCCAGGCGCTGCTGAACGGCCCTACCGACATCGCTTTGTTGATCGACACCCAGGCGCACGTGCTGATCGCAAATGAGACCCTGGCGAACACTTTCGGCAAGACGCCGCAGGAGATGGTAGGGCTGGATATTTTGGAAATGATGCCGCCGTTCATGGCAGCGCAACACAAAAAGGCCTTCGACGAGGTGATCCAGACGGGCCAGGCGGTGCGTTTCCAGGACGAAGGGCTCAACGGGACTTTCGACCACGTGGTTTACCCGATCCTGGACGCCAACGGCCAGGTCCAACAAATCGCCGTCCTGGCGCGAAATATCACCGATCTCAAACAAGCTGCTGAGACAGCCAGCAAAAATGAGGCGATCTTGCGGATGGTCGTCAACACCGCCCCACTGGCTGTGCTGGCCATCAACGCGCAAGGCAAAATCACCCTGGCGGACGGCCTGGCTTTGCCGCGCATGGGCTATAGCGCAACAGATTTGATCGGCCGGGACATTTTCGATTTCCTCGAGAAAAATAGCGGAATGGTGACCATGCTGCAGCAAGTCCTGGCAGGCGCACCCGTGCACAACAGCGAATTCCAAATCGGAGACTACCGGTTCCAGGCGTCCTTGACTCCGCTGCGCGACAGCCAGGATGAAATTATTGGCGCGGCGTGCGCGGCGTTCGACATCACTGCCATGCACAAGGTCCAAGTCGAGTTGCGCCAATCACGCGACCAGTTGAAATTCATCTTAAGCGGGGTGGCGGATGGCATTACCGCCATCGACGCGCAAAGCCAGCTCATTTACGCCAACGAAGCCGCAGCGCGGCGAATTGGGTTCGACTCGCTGGATGATTACCTCAACAGCCCGGATACCGCTCGCCGGTTGGATATTCGCGACGAAACCGGGCGGCTGATCCCTCAACACCTGACCCCGGGGCAGCGCCTGCTGCACGGCTTTGCCAACCCACCGGTTACGGTGCGCTACCAGCGACCGGGAAGCGGCGAAGAACGCTGGGCGGTGGTGAAAGACCAGGCCGTATACGACGAGCACGACAATATCCAGATGGTGGTCACCATCACGCACGACATCACCGATCTGAAGCGCACACAACATGCGCTGGAGAGCTCTCGCCACGCATTGGAAGTGCGCGTTGCCGAACGCACGACCGAATTGGACCGGGCCAACCAGGAACTGCGCAACCAGATTGCCCGCGCCGAGGCGCTGCTGCACATCGCCCGCCGGTTGAACGCCAGCCTGGACTTGCGAGCAGTGCTGCAAACCATTTGCGAGGAAGCAATCCAGGCGTTGGATTATTCGATCAGCTCGGTGAGCCTGTATGATGAACCGAGCAACTCGATGGTTATCGCCGCCGCCGCCGGGAATGATATCGAACTACAGAAACAAATGCTTCCAACGCCGCGCCATATTTACGAAGATTTTGTACAGATGTTTGGCACTGAAATCGTGATCCCTGATATGACGACCAACCCGGAAGATCCGAATTATGAGATCTACAAGCAGGCCAGGGTGCACACCCTGATCGTGCTGGTGCTCTACGAAGGAAGCGAGTTGGTCGGAAGCCTGGCGGTTGCCTCGCAGGACGCGGTCCGTTTACCGAACCTGGACGAGCTGCGCCTGCTGCGCGGGCTGGCCGACCAGGCCAGCCTGGCGATCACCAATGCCCGCCTGTTTGCACAGGTCTCTGACAGCCGGCAACGCCTGCGATTGCTTTCACACCAGCTCGTGGAGGCGCAGGAGGCAGAGCGGCGGCGGCTGGCCTGCGAGCTGCACGACGAGATTGGACAGATGTTGACTGCGCTGAATATGAACCTGGATCGCATCGAAAAAAGCGAGCGCGGGGCCCCGTTCGGCAGCGAAGTGCAGCGAGCGCGCGAAACCATCGAGCAATTGCTGTTCCAGGTGCGACAGATGTCGCTCGATCTGCGGCCTCCGATGCTGGACGACCTGGGCCTGCTGCCGGCCTTGCTCACCTATTTCGAGCGATACAGCGATAAGATGAAAGTCAAGATCCAATTCAGCCACAGCGGCGTACACCAGCGCTACCCGCCGCGGATCGAAACGGCGGCTTTCCGCATCATCCAGGAGGCGCTCACCAACGTGGCCCGCCACGCGCAGGTGGAACAGGCCAACGTCCGGCTGTGGGCCAGTTCCGAGATATTGGGCGTGCAGGTGGAGGACGATGGAGTGGGCTTCGACCTGACGGCTGCCCAGGCCAGCGGTAAATCCAGCGGGCTTTCGGGCATGCAAGAACGCGCCGAACTGTGCGGCGGGTGGCTGGAAATCGAGACCCATCCCGGAGGCGGCGTCTGCGTAACCGCCGAATTTCCCTGTTCGACTGAAGATCAACTCGAGGAAGCGCAAGATGAACACACCAGACCCTACATTTCCCGCCAGGATAGAAACAAGGAGCCGGTAGATGTCGATCCGTCTTTACCTGGTCGATGACCACACCATGGTGCGCGAAGGGCTGCGCGCCATCCTGCTAAACGAGCCCGATTTCAAGATCATCGGCGAGGCCGGTGATGGGTTCGGGCTTTTGCCAAAAATCGAGGCGATGAACCCCGACGTGGTCGTGCTCGACCTGATCATGCCGGGATTGAGCGGGCTGGAAATTACCCGCCAGGTCCGGGAGCAGTGTCCCAGGGCACGGGTTGTGATCCTATCGATGTACGACAAGCCGGCTTACGTGGCGGAGGCCTTCCAAAACGGCGCCAGCGGGTACGTGCTGAAAGGCGCCGTGTCGCGCGAGCTGATCGAGGCCATCCGCAGAGCCGTGCAAGGAGAGCATTATCTGAGCTTCGCCATCGACCAGCAAGCCGTCGAGGCGTACATCCATACCCTGCAGGAGCAGGTGGACGATCCGATCGATACCCTGACGCGCCGGGAGCGAGAGATCATTCTGCTGGCCGCCGTGGGGCTGAGCAGCGCGGAGATCGCCGAGCGACTGGTGATCAGCCGGCGCACCGTGGAAACCCACCGCGCCCGGGCAATGCACAAGCTGGGCCTGCAAACCCCCAGCGACCTGGTGCGTTACGCGATCAGCCACGCACTGGCCGACCTGGGAGAGGAGCAAACTGGAACAAGCATCAAGTGATCCGGACGACTTGCGGCAAACACCGAAATATACGTAGGTCTACGTATTGCTTTCAGATTAAAAATGACGGATAATATGATTAGAAATTCTCATGATTATTCCCTAGATCGCTTGGGACTACCACAGCCGGGGAGCATGTCATAATTATAGAGTCAGGGGAGCGATCTCTAATCCTGGGGCGGCAGGCTTCTGCCGCCCTCAGGTGTTAAAGGGGTTGTTATCATTCAGGGGGTATAATACGGCTTATGTCAGCCCGTCACATTGCTTTACCCCAGGATCATGGCTCGTGGGTGTTCCTGTTCAGCCCACTGCTCATTGGATTATTTGCAGGCCATTCATGGTCGTGGCCCGGCCTGCTGTTGGTGATCGCCGCGCTGGCCGCGTTTTTGCTGCGCCAGCCGGTATCGATGGCGGTCAAGGCGTATAGCGGGCGCCGCCCGCGGCGCGATCTACGCCCGGCTTATCTTTGGACGGCGGTCTACGCCCTGGCCGGGCTGCTGGCGCTGGCCGGGCTGATCGCCCTGGGGTACAGTTTCGTGCTGTACCTGGCCCTGCCCGGCATCCCGGTGTTCGCCTGGCATTTGTACCTGGTCAGCCGGCGCGCCGAACGCCGCCAGATCGGCGTAGAAATCGTGGGCAGCGGCGTGCTGGCGCTGGCCGCAGCAGCGGCTTTCTGGGTGGGGCGGGGATACGCCGACCCAATGGGATGGGTCCTGTTCGGGCTGGCCTGGCTGCAATCGGCGGCTTCGATTGTCTACGCCTACCTGCGCCTGGAACAACGCCTCCTGGAAGCCCGGCCCGAGCGGCGCACGGCTTTGCGGATGGGGCGCAGGGCGCTGGCTTACACCACTTTCAACCTGCTGCTGGTAGGCGCGCTTTCGGCGTCTGGCTTCCTGCCGCCGCTGTTGGCGGCGCCCTACGCGCTGCAATGGGGAGAAACTTTGTGGGGAATATTCAACCCGGCCATCAAGGTGAAACCTACCCGCATCGGCCTGCGCCAACTGGCGGTCAGCACAACCTTCACCGTGTTGTTCATCCTGTGTTGGGGGATTTAAACGGCCAGGGAGCGTAACCTGGAGCGGGCTGGGGGGTTTACTCTATCACACACCCGCGGAGGATGCGCACATGGATCACGTACAGGACCCACTGCCGATCAGCCAGGATGAAAAATTATGGGCGGCCCTGAGCTACCTGCTCTGGCCGTTCGTGCCGATCATCGTGCTGATGAACGAAGGCAAGCGGCGGCAGAGCACGCTGCGCTTCCACGCCGTGCAGTCCCTGGCCGCCGGGATCGTGCTGGCGCTGGCGATCTGGTTGATCCTGGCTCCCACGCTGGGCTGCGGCAGCGTGGCCTGGCTGCTGATGTTCTATTGGGGCTTGCAGATGTACCGGACCGAGCGCGTAACCATCCCGGTCATCACCTCGTTCATCCGCCGGCGCAGTTGGGTTTAACCCCGCGCCAGGCGGGCTGCGGCCTGCAGGCGATTGGGTCTGAAAGCAGGCAAACAACCCGGCAGAAATCCGCAGATGAGACTTGACTTTTACCCCAGGACATCATAAAATCAGGGCATTCATTTTACAACCTGGCAGGAATAGAGGAGAGACCCGTGCCGGCATTACCCGGGCACCGAAGGGGCAAATCTGGCATGGCAAAAACCAGATGAAACTCTCAGGTAGAAGGACTCTAATCCTGGTTACCTCTGGAAAGTATCGTTCTGCGCCGCACCTTCCGCGCAGCGGCGAACACCGACGGGGCAAGCGTTGCAGCACCGGGCGCGAATCTCTCAGGTCCACCACAGAGGCGTAGGCGATTTTTCGCGTACGCCTCTGTTTTGTTTTGGGGCGAAGCGAATAGCGGCAACTGATTGCTGAGTCATCCATCACCCAGGGATCAGGTTTATCCAGGAAATGCAAGTTCGTTCAGTGGAAATGGCGCCCAGGGCGCACAAAATCAGTAGAGAGAGTATGAAGGAGACAAAACATGAATATCCCGGCTAATTTCAAGTACACCCCGAATGACGAGTGGATCAAGGTAGAAGGCAAGACAGGCGCAGTAGGCATTACCGATTTTGCCCAGAACCAGCTCTCAGACATCGTTTTCGTCGAGATCGTGGTGGGCGTGGGCGACCAGGTCAAGAAGGGCGATGCCTGCGCCACGCTGGAATCGGTAAAAGCAGCGGCAGACGTGTATATGCCGGTAGGCGGCAAGATCGTAGAGATCAACGAGGCGCTGCCCGATGCCCCCGAGCAGGTCAACAGCGACCCCTACGGCGCGGCGTGGATGGTCAAGGTGGAGATCAGCGACCCGGCCGAGCTGGACGCGCTGCTGGACGCGGCCGCCTATGAGAAACACGTAGAGGAGAAGGGTTAAACCATGTTCATACCCCATACCGACGAAGATCGGGAGGCGATGCTGGCGACCATCGGCGCCAAGAGCCTGGAGGATTTGTTCCAGGACGTGCCGGCGGCGCACCGCTTCCCGAAACTGAACCTGCCGCCGGCGCTGACCGAAATGGAAGCGCTGGCCGAGATGCGCGAGATCGCCAACGTCAACGAGACCGCCCAGGACCTGGTGTGCTTCCTGGGCGCCGGCGCGTACAACCATTACACGCCTCCGGCGGTGGATTTCATCCTGCGCCGGGGCGAGTTCTACACCGCCTACACCCCCTACCAGCCGGAAGTTTCGCAGGGCACGCTGCAGGCGATCTTCGACTACCAGAGCCTGGTCACCGCGCTGACCGGGATGGACGTCTCCAACGCCTCGCACTACGACGGGGCCACGGCGGTGGCCGAAGCCGTCACGCTGGCCCACGCCAACTTCCGCGGCAAACGCAACAAAGTGGTGCTCTCGCCGGGACTGCACCCGCACTACCGCCAGGTGGTGCGCACCTATAACCTGGGCACCCCGCTGCAGATCGTCGGCGACGAGGGCGTGGACCTGCAGGCCGGCCCGCAGGCGCTGCTGCCGTTCATCGACAAAGACACCGCCGTGGTGGTGGTGCAGTATCCCGATTTCTTCGGGCGGCTGTACGATTACCGCCAACTGGCGCAGGCCGCCCACGCCGAAGGAGCGCTGCTGGCCGTTTCGGCCAACCCGCTGGCGCTGGGCCTGTTCACCCCGCCCGGAGAATTCGGGGCGGATATCGTCACCGGCGAAGGCCAGCCGCTGGGCATCCCGCTTTCCTACGGCGGGCCGTACCTGGGCATCTTCGCCACCAAGCAGGAGTACGTGCGCAAGATGGCCGGCCGGCTGGTAGGCGAGACGGTGGATAACCGCGGCCAGCGCGCCTACGTGCTCACCCTGACCGCCCGCGAGCAGCACATCCGCCGCGAGAAGGCCACCTCGAATATCTGCACCAACCAGGGCCTGATGGCGCTGGCCGCCACGGTATACATGAGCCTGTTGGGCAAGCACGGCCTGCGCGAAGTGGCCGGATTGAATTACCACAAGGCGCACTACGCCGCGGCGCAGATCGCCGCGGTGCCGGGCTATTCGCTCTGGTCGCAGGCGCCGTTCTTCAACGAGTTCGTGGTGCGCTGCCCAGGACCGGCGGCGGAAATCAACGCCCACCTGCTGGATCACGACATCCTGGGCGGGTACGACCTGGGCCAGGACTACCCTGGAATGGAGAACGATATGCTGGTGGCAGTGACCGAGATGAACTCGCGTGACGAAATCGACTTACTGGTGGACGTGCTGTCGGAGGTGTCCCATGACTGAGCCGCTGTTGTGCGACCTGTCTGTAACCAACCGCCGCGGCGTGCGCTTCCCGGCGCCGGACGTACCGCTGGCCGAGCTGCCGCAGGACCTGCTGCGCAGCGAGCTGCCCTTGCCGGAGCTTTCGGAAGTGGACGTGGTGCGGCATTTCACCCGCCTTTCCAAGATGAACTACGGCATCGACCTGGGCATGTACCCGCTCGGGTCGTGCACCATGAAATATAACCCCAAGGTCAACGAAGAGACCGCCCGGCTGGGCGGCTTCGCTGCCTCACACCCGCTGCAGCCCATCGAGACGGTGCAGGGCAACCTGCTGATGATGTACGAACTGCAGGAATGGCTGAAAGAGATCGGCGGCTTTGCCGGCGTGACGCTGCAGCCGGCCGCCGGCGCGCAGGGCGAACTGACCGGGGTGCTGATCATCCTGGCCTACCACACCTCACGCGGCGATGCGAAGCGCACCAAGATCCTGATCCCCGACTCGGCGCACGGCACCAACCCGGCCACCTCGGCAATGAGCGGCTTGCAGGTGGTGCAACTGCCTTCGGACGGGCGCGGCAACGTGGACCTGGAAGCGCTGAAGGCGCAGTGCGACGACACCCTGGCCGGGCTGATGCTGACCAACCCCAACACGCTGGGGCTGTTCGACGAGCACGTGCTGGAGGTGACCCGCCTGGTGCACGAGGCCGGCGGCCTGGTCTACGGCGATGGCGCCAACATGAACGCCCTGCTGGGCATCGTGCGCCCCGGCGACCTGGGCATCGACGTGCTGCACTACAACCTGCACAAGACTTTCTCCACGCCGCACGGCGGCGGCGGGCCCGGCTCCGGCCCGGTGGGCGTGGCCGCCCACCTGGTGGACTTCCTGCCGGCGCCGATCGTGGACGTGGTGGACGAAGGCGACGACGAGACGCCGCCGCTGTACGGCTTCGTCATCCCGCCCAAGAGCATCGGGCGGGTGAAGTCGTTCCACGGGCAGTTCGGCATGATGGTGCGCGCTTACACCTACATGCGCATGCACGGGCCGGACGGGCTGCGGGCGGTCTCGGAATACGCCGTGCTCAACGCCAACTACCTGATGAAGCTGCTCAAAGACGCCTACCACCTGCCCTACGACCGGGTGTGCATGCACGAGTTCGTGCTGGAAGGGATGTGGACCGACGCCCCGGAGATCCACGCCCTGGACGTGGCCAAGCGCATGATGGATTACGGCCTGCACCCGCCGACCAACTACTTCCCGCTGATCGTGCACGAGGCGCTGATGATCGAGCCGACCGAGACGGAGAGCAAGCAGACGCTGGACGCCTTCGTGGACGTGCTGCTCAAGATCGCCGAGGAGTCGCACACGCAGCCCGAGCTGCTCAAGAGCGCCCCGCACGTGACACCGGTCGGGCGGCTGGACGAGGTGAAAGCGGCCAAGGACCTGGTGCTGTGCTGCGGCGTGGCAGCCCTGGAGGATTAGCATGGCATTAAATTTGCGCAACCGCAGTTTCGTCAAGGAGCTGGATTTCACCCCCGAAGAGCTGAAGTACCTGCTCAAGCTCTCCGCCGACCTGAAAGCGGCCAAATACGGCGGCTACGAACAGCCCAGGCTGAAGGGCAAGAATATCGCCCTGATCTTCGAAAAAAGCTCCACGCGCACGCGCTGCGCCTTCGAGGTGGCGGCCTACGACCAGGGCGCCCACGTCACCTACCTGGGGCCGGAAGGCTCGCAGATCGGGCACAAGGAATCGATGAAGGACACCGCCCGGGTGTTGGGGCGCATGTACGACGGGATCGAGTACCGCGGCTTCGCCCAGGCCACGGTGGAAACCCTGGCGCAGTACGCCGGCGTGCCGGTGTGGAACGGGCTGACCGACCAGTTCCACCCCACGCAGACGCTGGCCGATTTCCTGACCATGCTGGAGCACAGCGACAAGCCCGCCGGGCAGATCGCTTTCTGCTACCTGGGCGACGCGCGCAACAACATGGGCAACTCGCTGATGGTGATGGGCTGCAAGATGGGCATGGACGTGCGCATCTGCGCTCCGCGCAGCCTGTGGCCCAAAGATGAACTGGTGGAAACCTGCAAGGGGATCGCCGCCGAAACCGGCGCCCGCCTGACGCTGACCGAAAGCGTGGACGAGGGCGTGAAGGGCGCCGATTTCATCCACACCGACGTGTGGGTCTCGATGGGCGAGCCGAAAGAGGTGTGGGACGAGCGGGTGAAACTGCTCAAGCCCTACCAGGTGAACATGGACGTGATCCAGAGATCGGGCAACCCGCAGGTCAAGTTCATGCACTGCCTGCCTTCCTTCCACAACCGCCAGACCAAAGTGGGCGAGGAAATCTACCAGAAGACCGGGCTGGACGGGCTGGAAGTGACCGAGGAGGTGTTCGAATCGGCGCACTCCATCGTCTTCGACCAGGCCGAGAACCGCATGCACACGATCAAGGCGGTGATGGTGGCGACGCTGGGGGATTAGGCGGCAGGGAGAAGGCGTGGCACCACGGAGACACAGAGAGCACAGAGAAAACTCTCTGATTAACTAATTTGAAAAGGCCCGGCGCAGCGATCATTGCTGCGCCGGGCCTTTGGCTTCATCCAATAGGGCGCCTGATAAGGTGCGGCCGGCTGGAGCAAAAAGAACCCCTGGTTACCCAACTACACTCAAGGGTTGACCGGTTTATACCAATCCGGGTGTTCAACAGCCCAACCTTCGACGCCATCTGCGACGCTGCGCATTTTCCACCAGGTATAACCCTGCGCCTCGACCGGGCCATCTAGAATCTGCACCTGCTCTCCCGCCTGGAATCGCTTCAATATGTCTCCATCCAAAGTTGGTAGCCGGCGCAGGTGCAAGTCCATCCCGGCTTCCGTAATCACGTAAGTGGCACTGATCTGCATCGGGTTCATCACGAGCACCCATCCGATCAGAGCATCGTCCAACCTGGCAAGCAGCTTTGGTTCTCCTCCCTGCGGGGAGATTATCCAAATATCGGATTCCTGCGTATATATGATCCTGTCACTGGGCAGCCAGACGATCCCTCCAGGCGCTTTGATATCTTCGACCAGCGTTCGCCTGCGGTTACGCACCACGTCGATGATCTGGAGGTTATTGTCTAATCCACTCCATCCATCCGGGACGACGATCGAACGGCTGTCAGGCGACCAGGCGATAGGCCCGTGGAAGGCCTGTTGCGGTTGGGCCAGGGGGCCCACTGTTTTGGCCGGGCACGTTTCGGGCGTCTCGAGGCAGGAGGTTTCCGTGACATTTACCATTTTATCTTAACCATCTCTTTCCAACATCCCAGATAGGCTTCACCGCCTCCTGGGAGTAGAATGAGGATGCCAGTCCGATATTCCACTCCACAGGAGGTATACCCATGCTATCCGAAATCGAGCGTTTCGTCAATTGGCTGCGCCGCCGCAATCCTGAGGCGCGCACCTGGCGGGATTACCGCTACGATCTGCAACAGTTCGTCGCCGTGGTCGGTGACCACCCGCCCGGCGCAGTCACGCTTTGGGATATCGACCGTTTCGTCGGCCAACAAGCTTCTCGCGGCTACCAGCCTACCACCATCAACCGCCGCCTGGCGGCTATCGTGTCATTCTACACCTTCTTGTCCGAGGAAGACCCCGATCTGGTTTGCCCTGTTTTGCCTCGCCGCCACTATCTGCGCGAGCCGCAGCGTCTGCCGCGTCCGGTACAGCAAGAGACTTTGGCCGCTTTCTTCGCGGTTATCATCGAGCCGCGCGATCGAGCGATGTTCTTGCTCATGCTGCGCTGTGGCTTGCGCATCTCTGAAGTCGCCCACCTGCAATTGGTCGATCTCTATCTGGACGAGCCGCACCCGCGCCTGGTGGTGCGCGGCAAAGGCTCTCGCGAACGTTCGGTCTATCTTTCCTCACAGGCCGAGCAAGCCCTGATCCTCTACCT
Organism: uncultured Anaerolinea sp.; assembly: GCA_964595435.1. Taxonomy (GTDB): domain Bacteria; phylum Chloroflexota; class Anaerolineae; order Anaerolineales; family UBA4823; genus RBG-16-57-11. The sequence continues at coordinate 29,384 of CAZQQJ010000064.1, forward strand.
GAACCAACGGCCCCCTGTCGCTTGCGATTTCGTCTTTATCAGCTACCTGGGCGAAGGCTTATCCACAACTGCCATCCACAAAAGGCTGATGCACCACCGCGAACAGGCTGCCATCCACATCACCGCTCATTGCTTACGCCACACCTTCGCCAACGATTTGCTGAGTGCGGATGTGCCTGTGACCACGATACAAAAGCTCATGGGCCACCGTTGGCTGGAGACCACTCAAAACTACGTCATGGCCAATGACCGCCAGGTACAGACCGATTACTATGCCGCCTGCCAGAAACTGGAGGGCTGGCAATGAACACACTTCCCAAATCCATCACACCGGCCGAACGATATGACCGATCGCTGCATGGTGGTCGTTATCGCCATCTGCCGCCCGGTTATCCTCGTCCGCGCCCCACTGCTGAGTGGCCGCCGGAAAACATCGCTTTGTTGGAACAGTATTACGATTGGCTGCTGAGCGGCGGCGCCAGCGAAGCCGTAATCCGCACCATCTACCTGCCGATGGCCGGGCACGTTTTAGGCCTGAACCTGAAGCCTCACACTTCCCTCAACCTGGAGGTTGACTTGCAGCCAGCGATGGATTTCCTCAAAGCCAAGCAGCTCAGCGCCGAGTGGATCGACATTTGCCGCAACTCGCTGCTCAGGTTCCGCCGCTTCCTTCACCACCAACGCGGCCAGGTCGAGGTCAAAATCTCGGCTTATGAGCCTGATCGCCATACCGGCGGATTGCCCGACTGGCTGGTGAACCAACTGGAGCGCTACCAGCACGTGCAGCAGCGCAACTGGCGTCCGGCGCGGCTGCAAGACGGCATTCGTCGTTTCTGGAGCAGCCATTTGCGCCTGTGGCGCTTCCTGTGCAACCAGCGTGCGGTCGTGGAACTGGCAGACATCAAACGCCAGTATCTGCTTGACTTCATCGATCGGCGTCTCGCCGCCGGCTGCGCAGTCTCCGGGATCAATGCCGACTTGCGCTGCTTCCACTCGTTCCTGCTCTTCTTGCAGGAGCAAGGATTCGCCATCCCCCGGGCGCTGCTGCGTTTGCCGTCTCTGCAGCAGCCCGACAGCCTGCCTCGCTTCCTCACCGACGAACAGGTGCGGCTGCTGCGTGATGATCTCGAGCAGCGCGTGGCGCAGGCCAGGGATATCCGCCAACGCCGGGATGCGCTGCTCGACCGCGCCGGCTTCTACCTGCTCTGGCAGAGCGGGATGCGCCTGGGTGAAGTGGAAGAACTGCGCCTGGAAGACCTTGCCCTGAACGACCGCAGGCTCACTGTCCGCCAGAGCAAAGGGCTGAAAGATCGCACGGTGTTCATGACCGGCGCCACCGTGCAGGCCGTTCAAGCCTACCTGGAAATGCGCGGCCCCGGGCCGACCGATCACGTTTTCCTGTATCGCAACCAGCCGCTGTGCAAGGACCTTCTGCGCGCCCGGATCAGAGCTTGTGGAGAACGTGTGGGGGTCAAGGTCTATCCCCACCGCTTGCGCCACACTTGCGCCACCCAACTGCTCAACGCCGGCTGCCGAGTCACTTCCATCCAGAAGTTCCTGGGGCACAAGGACCTGGGCACGACCATGATCTACGCCCGCGTCCACAACCAGACCGTAGCCGACGATTACTACCAGGCGATGAGCCAGGTGGAAAAGCGCCTGGAACTGATTCGTGCGCCGGAAAAGACCCAAGAACCCCTCCCAGAGGAGGCGCGGGATCGCCTGTTGGCATTCGCGGAGCAATTGGCCCAGCCCGATCTGGACACGGCAGTGCGCCTGGAGATTGCGGCGCAGATGCGTTTGCTGCTCAGAAGGGAGGAAATCACAGCATTATTCCCATAGATGATTACGGAAGAAAACGGTGGGGATATCACCGCTTTCTTCCGGCGTCTTGGGTGGCTTAGGTTTATCCCAATACTATATTTTTGGTAAGGTACAATATAAACGAGATTTCTCCGACAAATGTTAGGCAGGCTGATTGCCAAAGCAGTACTACTGGCAAATATTGCTTTGCTCTTGTTTCACTTACCCATACTTAGCCAATCTTGATATCGACCCTCATTTTCCCACCATTCTTTGGCTGCTTCTACAATAACCGGTTCACCATCCTGGTTAAGCGAATACCCGCCTTTTGAGTTAAAATCTGGAAATTCCTGCCCAGCTAATAAAGCCAAAGAAATAGCCGACTCGATCTGAACAAAATGGTCTTCGTCTGCAAGTGCAGCGGCCAGCGCAGGTACTGCTATTTTATCTCCAATTTCTCCCAGTGCTTCCGCAGCAGCCCTTCTTGCGTGAACAAATGGATCTTCTAAGAGAGTGATTATCAAAATAGGAACCGATGGGCGGGCCGCTGGCCCAATTTTGCCGAGCGCCTCAGCAACAGTTTTGCGAACCTCGAAGTATGGATGATATAGATTTTGAGTGAGGGCGGGTACGGCCGGCTTGGCCGCTGATCCCATGTTAGCCAAAGCCCGGGCGGCCTGAATCCGGGCTTCAATATTTTGGTTTCTTAGAACGGCAGTCAGTCCATTAACATCGGCAGGTAGAGTAATTTGAGGAGGAGTTACAAATTCCTCATACGGTGTTGTGGTAGGTTTGGATGTGCGTAGACCGCTACATGCTGAAATCAGTATCACGAAAAAAGATGTTTTTAGGAGAAGATTCTTTAGAACAGACATTGTCTCATGTCCTCGGCAATGGCTTAGGTTTTGACTTGAAGATCTCATTTTACCGATACCAATCCCACCAGTGTGCCTGGGTAAACTGAGAAAAATCAGATGTCGCCGACAAGCTATCTTTCTCAACCCAGGATATTGTGTAGTCATATTCGGCTGCTCTACCATCCTGGACCAGGGAAAGCTCCCACTCATGGGGTATCCAAACAGTGCTTCCGCCGTGCCCAAAAGGAAATGGAGTACTGACCCCTGGATACCATCCATAATGATCCTTTATCAAATACCGGGCAGAGTAATTGACCAGGTATCTACCCAATCTACAACTATATTTACCCTCTGCAGAAAAAGTGCCATCTATCACCACATGACCAAAAGCTGCCCAGAAACCTCGACTGCGCGCTCGCGGGTCAAGCCCCCGGCCTTTAGATGGATCATTGAAATAATGATCTTTCCCTCCAAGTTCCTCTGGCCCTACGGTGAAGCTATTACCACTAGGGTCAGCATCGGGTTGCACGTACTTCGTCAGAAAGCTATGTAACAGTGGGACGATAAAGTCAGTTTCGTCTCTACTCGCTTGTTCACCGAAATTTCTTGTAGCTCTCGTGATTCCCGGATCATTGACGAACGGATCGCTAGCTGAGAACATGATACTCATTTTGCTGCCATTACCATCTAGGAAATGGGCAAGCATTGCTGCTGCCCATACATACCCAAGGTCACTGGGATCTATCCAACCCGAACCGATTACGCCTCTGAGCGTACCTCCATAAACGATTGCCGCGAAAAGCCGTTCTCTTGCATCTAAAGTCGCCTTGTCATTATCATTGCCATTGGATGCCTTGCAAAGATTAGCAAGAACTGGATTAGCCCATTGAGAACAATCAACAATTGGAGACATCCCGCTCGGATCTGCAAGATTGATCGGGTTATTACGGGCATACGTATAGCGATTCCAGTCCGCTGGTGTATACGGATCTGGTACAATTGGGTCGGGCTGGATGAATTGGTTAAGATAAGGAGCATAATACCTTGCCCTCAGATACACCAACCCCGTACCATCCGTCCACTCATTGGCAAACCCGTAGCTCGTCGCCCCGCTCCCGGCGCCGTCCAGCAATTCGCCGTAGGGTTCGTAACGCTTCACCAGGGTCACGTTCCCGTTCCCATCCACCGACTGGCGCACGCTGCCCAGGGCGTCGCCCAGGAAGTAGCCGGCCTGCGCACCCTGGTATTGCGCGATGCGTCCATTTCCATAAAGGTAGACGTTTGTACCATCGGCCAGCGCCTGCGTCAACCCGCCGGCCAGGTCGATGGCGTAGTTCGTCGTTGCCCCGCCGCTGGTTTGCCGCACCCGGTCTCCCAGGCCGTTGTACGAATAATTGACCACCGACGACGGGCCGCTGCTCACCGAAGCCAGCCGGTTGGCGGTCGTGTAGGTGTAGGTGTATACTCCATCCCACAGCAGGTTGCCGTTGGCGTCCCAGGTATACGTGACCCCAGCAGTGTTGGCCAGCCGGTTGGCGTCGTCGTAGGTGTAATCCGTCGTGCCGGCCGGCGTGGTCTGCGACAGGCGGTTGCCGACTGAATCATAGGCGTAATGGAAGTATGTCCCATCGCTGTAATCCGCCGCCGTCAGCCTGTTGAGCGCGTCATACGTATAGGTGATGACGATCTGGCGCTCTCCTCCGCTCACCGCCGATCCCGTCTGCTGAATCCCAGTCAAAAAAACGACCAAAATATGTCTCGCCCGAATGATCTTGCTCATTTCTGGGGAAGGGGTCTCCAGCTCAAATCGCGCCCTTCGACCAGGCAAGTGAACTCGAATGGTTTGGAAAACGGACTGACACAAATTTTCCCTTCCGCTACCACTGCTAAATACTTCCCATCCGGGGATAACCAGGGGCCTCTGTTCGCTTTTAGATGTCCCCCGTTCGTCAGAGGGATGTCTTCGCTTTCGAATATGACCTCCCCATTTTCTGAAAGCACAACCACACCTCCAGCTTGATTGCAATAGATGATCTGGTCACCCTGCGGCGTCCATTGGATCTGTGTATAATTGAAATCCTTTAGGCGACTCGCCAAGAGTGTACCATCCATCTGAAATAGGAGAAATGACCCACCGTAAGTAAGGTTAAAAGCCGAATCTGCTCCTCCAGCTTCATTGAACATTGCAAGCACAGGACGTGTGGGGGACCAACGATACATTGGGCTATAAAACATTTCTCCTATGAGAGGGTTGGACGAGTCGGGACTGGTTACGCCACCGATTACGTTTTGGCGAAAAAA
>CAZQQJ010000065.1:0-34240 GCA_964595435.1 uncultured Anaerolinea sp.
GGCATCTCTCCAGTTTACCGCACTTTTTCCTACTTCTCCGACAAACTGCTAGGTAATCAGTCGATCTGTGATCTTTCGTCAGCTTATGCAAACTGCCGATTGTAACGCTCCCACACGGCAGGGGCCAGAGATCGGGCGTGGGCAGCGATTTCAGCTTCGTCCAGGGTAAGCAACTGGCGATCGCGCATCAGCACCTGCCCGGCGACAATGGTGGTCGTGACCATGCTCTCGTGGAAACCGAAGATAATCTGCCAGGGCAAGTTCCCTGCAGTGAGCGGAGTATGGGGGTGGTAATCGACGAAAATCAGGTCGGCGACCGCGCCGGGCGCGAGCACGCCCAACGGCGCAGCCGGGAAGAAACTGCCCGCCAACTGCGCATTGTGGTCGATCGCCATGCGGGCCACATCCGTTCCAGACATACGCCGAGGGTCGCGGTGCCAGGCTTTCTGCAGCAAATAGGTCGTCTTCCACTCCTCCCACATGGTGGAAGAGAAACCGTCCGTTCCCAGGCAGACCTTCACCCCGGCGCGCAACAGGCTTTCCACCTCCGCCACTCCCACGCCGTTATTCATGTTCGAGCGCGGTTGGTGGGTGACCCAGGTGCCGCTCTCCGCCAGCAGAGCCACCTCACGCGCATCGACGTGCACCGCATGGGCAACAATACTGCGCGGGCCGAGCATGCCGTGTTTCTGCAGCCGGTCGACGACGCGCAGGCCGGATTTGGACAGGCTGTCGTATTCGTCAACCACCGACTCAGCTACGTGCAGGTGAAAACCGACATCAGCCGGGGCAGCCTGCCGGCAGGCATCCAGCGTGGCTTCTGAGAGAGTCAGGCCGGCATGCAGCCCGAAGGTAGCAGCCACGCGGCCGCCAGCTACTTTTTCGCGCCGGCAGCGTTCGATAAAGCGCAGGTTCTCCTCGATCCCGGCGCGGGACCTGGCCTCGCCGTCCCGGTCAGTCACCTCGTAGCACAAAACCGCCCGCAGGCCGGATTGGTCGACCGCTTCAGCAATGATATCCAGCGAGCCGGGAATCGCATTTGGCGATGCATGGTGGTCGATCAAAGTGGTCGTGCCGTGTTTAATGGCGTCTACCAGCATGACCTGCGCCGAGGCACGCACATCGGCAGGCGTCAACGAACGATCCAACGGCCACCACAACTTTTGCAAAATTTCGAGAAAATTCTCCGGTGGCGCGCCAGGGATCGCCATGCCGCGCGCGTAGGCGCCGTAAAAATGCGTATGTGCGCAGATGTTGCCTGGCATCACATATTGGCCTCGGGCATCCAGGCGCTCTGCCTGGGGATAACGTTGAACCATCTCGGCTTGCCGGCCCAGGTCAGCAATGTGACTCTCTGTAATCAATAAGGCGTGGTCTTCCAACACCTGGTTGTTCGCTCCCCAGGTAATCAACGTCGCATTTGTGATTAACATGGTGGTCCACCTCCTGGCTAAAGTTTTTCTGTAGTGTGTACGGGGTTGTACATCCTACACTACAAGGCTACATAAAATAGCCTCCGGTCAAATAACGATCTTCAATCGAACACGGTTGCACAATCGTGATTCTGATAAGCGTTGAAAGCATCCTGGATATGACGAATGCCGGTGCGTTGGCCTGACAATACCTGGGGAATCTCATCAGGGCCAAAGAAGCCCGCCTCCGCGGTTTCGAGGCTGGGACCGGCCTCGCCGCCCAACAAATCGCACAGGAAGACCAGTTTGAAGGCATGGAAAAGAGTCAAAGGCTCGATGCGGTTGTTATCATATACTCCGACCAGCTTGCAAGCCTTGACGCGTAAACCGGCCTCCTCCCATGCCTCACGTTCGGCGGCCTGAGAGGGCACATCGCCCACATCGGCCCAGCCGCCCGGCATCGTCCAGCCGCCATCCGAGCGCTCTCGTACCAACAGCAATTTGCCATCCTTGAAAATAGCGGCGCGCACATCCACGCGTGGCGTGGCATAACCGGTTTGGGCACGAAAGACGCCTAACAACGGTTCATACGCCAACCCGGCCTGCTCGCTGATCATCTCGGCGGCAATCTCCAGCAGGCGCTGGTTTCGCTCTCGTTGGTAATGATTTTCGGCGTAATGATAACCCGTTTGTGCCAGGGCCTGGATTTCCCGCGCCCATTCCAACCAACGCGGGGGAGAACCGTCTGCCATGAAACCTCCACAAAATTCCCATCTGGATCATGGGCGCTTATTCCCTGCGCCCACAACCCAAATCCACGTCATCTACGAGTGGGGCAATTTTAGCATGGAAACCGGCCGGACGGCAAACTTTCATCTCACCCCACATTTCGAGCAAAATCGCATATAATCAGTCGGCAAACCACAGCTTATCCGGTCGTGGTACACTACAACGTAGTTCAGCAGGATAATCCAGGAACGATGCGCCAGGGTAAACTTGTTTCTATACATACGAAGGTCGGTGGAGTAACCCTGCGCGGCATACGCCTGTGCGGACCATGCAGCCATCTGGCAAAACTGACCCGGGAGGATGTGCTGCCTGCCCCGGTCCATCGCGGCGGCCTGCGGGCAGAAATTCTCAGTGAGGGTATAATCCAGGTGGGAGATATCATTGAAGTGTGTAAATCAATCGATCGAGGAGAGTCTTTATGGCAATAAAAAACAGCTCAGAACAAACGGCAACCGCCCTGGCGTATGCCCGTGGGCAGCAAACGCGTTTTCTTGAAGAACTAACGGCCTTTGTCAGCATTCCGTCCGTTTCTACCGACCCAACCGCCAAAGCGGACATGCAGCGGGCAGCGGAATGGGTTGCAGGGCAACTGAGCAGCCTCGGCTGTAGCCAGGTGCAAATTATGCCCACCGCCGGTCACCCAGTCGTTTACGGCGCCTTGCTGACTGCCGGGCCGGATAAGCCGACGGTGCTTGTCTATGGGCATTACGATGTCCAACCGGCCGAGCCATTGGATCTATGGAGCAGCCCGGCTTTCATTCCACAACAGCGCGGCGAGAACCTGTACGGGCGCGGCGCATCGGATATGAAAGGCCAGGTGATGATCGCGCTGAAAGCCGTCGAGGCGCTGGTCAAAACCGGCGGCATGCCCGTCAATGTGAAATTCATCATCGAGGGCGAAGAGGAGATTGGTTCGCCCAATCTGGAAAAATTCATCGCCGGGCACAAAGATTTGCTGGCCTGTGATTTTGCGCTCAACCCGGACACCGGAATGATCGGCGCTGAGAACCCGACTATCACCTACGGCCTGCGCGGGCTGGCTTACTTCGAGCTTCGCCTGTATGGCCCCAAACACGACCTGCACTCGGGTTCTTTTGGCGGGGCGGTGCATAACCCGGCCCAGGTACTGTGCGAGCTGATAGCAGGTATGCACGACGCCGAGGGACGCGTGACGCTGCCCGGCTATTACGATCAAGTGATCCCCCTGGATGCCGAAGAGCGCGCCGAGTTGGGCCGGCTGCCCCTGGACGACGCCTTCTACCTGAAACAAAGCGGCGCGCCGGCGCTGCGAGGTGAAGCAGGCTACACAGCCAGCGAACGTGTGGGCGGGCGTCCCACCCTGGAAGTCAACGGTTTGCTTTCTGGTTTCACCGGTGAAGGTACGAAAACCGTGCTGCCGGCCTGGGCCATGGCAAAAATTTCGATGCGCCTGGTGCCCAACCAGCACCCTGACGAAGTACACAAACAATTGCTCCGCTACCTGGAAGGGCACGCCCCGCCCACGGTGCGTTGGGAAGTGACCAAGATGGCCGGCGGCCCGGCTTCGATTACAGATCGCCACCACCACGCCGTATCTGTGCTGGGCCAGGCACTGGAGACCACCTGGGGCAAACGGCCGCTGTTCAAACGGGAAGGAGGCAGTGTGCCCGTCGTCGCCCAGATGTGCGACATCCTGGGCGTCCAATCCGTTTTGACCGGCTTCGGGCTGCCCGACGACAACCCGCACGCACCGAATGAAAAGATCCATCTACCCACTTTCTACCGCGGTATCGAGGCGATCATTCGCTTTTTCAGCTTGCTGGAGCAATGATTTTTCCTGGCTGGCTTTGCCGGGTGCGTTGGCCGGCAAAGCCAGCCAGACGACATGCAGAACGGAACAGGTTTATCGATGGAAGAGAATTTAAAGTTACCCACGTATGGTGGACAGGCAGTTATCGAAGGTGTGATGATGCGCGGCACGCAAAGCGTCGCCATCGCCATGCGCGCCCCCGACCAACAGATTGTGATCCATACCGAACCGCTGGCCAGTATTTACCGCAGTAAAATATTGAAAGTGCCTTTCGTGCGCGGCGTGATCGGCCTGTGGGACGCATTGGGGTTGGGCATGCGGGCGCTGACCATCTCGGCAAATACTCAAACCGGCGAAGACGAAAAATTGGAGGGGCCAGCGCTATACCTGACTCTAGGCATCGCCCTGGCTCTCGGCGTCGGGATATTCTTCCTGCTGCCCGCCGGATTAGGGCAACTGAGCGAACATTACCTGGGACTTAGCGCCTGGTGGAGTAATGTATTGGAAGGCGTCGTTCGCCTGGCGTTGTTGGTCGGCTATATCTGGGCAGTCGGCCAGATGGCCGACATACGCCGCGTCTTTGCCTATCACGGCGCAGAGCACAAAACGATCAATGCCTTCGAGGCCGGCGCCGAACTGACCCCGGAGAACGTAGCCCGCTTCCCGCTGGAGCATACCCGCTGCGGAACGGCTTTCCTGCTTACCCTGGTGCTGCTTTCGGTGCTCGTTTTCAGCCTGCTGGGCCCGCTGCCCGCCGGCTGGCGGCTGGCCAGCCGCATCCTGTTGCTACCCGTACTGGCGGGGCTATCCTACGAATATATTCGCTGGACCGCCAGGCATATCGATTCACCCATCGTGTTATGGATGGTCAAGCCCAACCTGGCGTTACAAAGCCTGACGACTCGCGAACCCACCCTGGAAATGCTGGAGGTAGCGATTGCCGCGTTCAACGCCATGCACACTCGGGAAAAGAGCATCAACCTGTAAAGCTGCCTGAGTGCATTTCGGTGATTAACGGCATCGCCTGCCTTCGAAAAGCCAGGCTTAGCAGCAGAGATTGGGTGCCATGATACCAAAACGGTTCGACAACCCGACTCACTCAATCATAGCCATGCTGCTCGCTGTTTTTCTGCTGGCCGGCCTGGCAGGCTGTGGGTTACCACCCAACCAGCAGAAGACGCCGACGCCGGCTGTCACAGCCGTTCCAACGGAAACGTCGGTCTACCAGCCCGACTTAATCATCCTGGATGTCAGCCTGGAGAACAACAAGGCAAGCGGGGATCGCTGCGCCACGCCCGCATCCTCGTGGCGCCTGCAAGTGGTCGTGGCGAACCAGGGCAATGCCGCTACCGATGCGTTCGACGTTCAGGTAGATAAAATCCAGCGGCGCGTCCCCGACGGATTGGCCGCCGGGCAAAAGATGGCTTTATGGTTTGCTATCGATAACCTTTCCCCGCAGATCGAAGTCGATATTGCCAACCAGGTTCAGGAAGTAGATGAAACCAACAACCGGCTTGCCATGCAACTGGACTTGCCAACGCTGCCGGCAGAATGCCTGCAAACCCCCACCCCCGTGCTGACCTATCAAACCCCCCTGGCTACCCTGGAAGGGCACGCCGGCCCTGTAGCAAGTGTAACTTTTTCCCCGGATGGCAGCCTGCTTGCTTCCGGGTCGGTCGATGACACTTTGCGGTTGTGGATCGTCGAGCAAGCCCGGCTGCTGCGCACCATGCAAGGGCATTCCTTCCCGGTGCGCAAGGTAGTGTTCACCCCCAACGGCGCCGACCTGGTCACCGGCTCGACCGACGGTCGCGTGCGCGTCTGGCAGGTATCCAACGGCCTGCTGACGCGCACAATGTCCGGGCATGCCGGTTGGATTACCGGCCTGAGCATCTCGGAGGATGGCAGGTTGCTGGTTTCCAGCGCCGAAGATTTCACCGTGCGCATCTGGCGCCTGCCTGGCGGCACTCCGGTACAAACCATCGATGAAGGCATGTCCGCGGTTTCCGATGTCACCTTCTCGCCGCAGGGCAACTCGATCGCCTGGGCCGAGGCGGATGGCACCGTGCGCTTACGTGCGTTGAGCGGAGAATGGCTGCACATTTTCAAAGACACCCAGGTGGCTGCCATCAGCGTGGCGTTTTCGCCATCTGGAGGACTGCTGGCTGCCAGTTATGCCGATGGCATGATCCGGGTATGGCGCGTGTCAGACGGCTCGCCCGTGCAGACACTGAAAGGCCACAGCCAGGCAATCAATGCCCTGGCCTTCTCACCCGACGGGCGCTGGCTGGTCTCTGGCTCCAGCGACGGCACGCTACGGCTATGGCAGTTCGCCGAAGCAGAATTTCTGCATTTACCGGTGGTGATCTACACCGGCCATAGCGAGGCAGTGAACAGCGTCGACTTTTCCCCGCAGGGCACGTTGATCGTTTCCGGCTCCGACGACGGAACGGTGCGGCTTTGGGAAGCCCCCAGAGCGACTAATCCTTAAAACCTGAGGCAATCGCCATGACAGCCATGTGAACAGCCCCGGCGCCTGACCCGCAGGCTGCCTCAATCTTGTACTGGAGTCTGGCCAATACCGATGATGGCAACCTCACGCATAAGCCCTTCCTGATTGGTCATTTAGATGATTATGCCCGCAGCAGCCTTTCAAAACTTATCGAATTTGTCAAGCTCACATCTTGACAGACAAGGGATAAAAGACTACAATGTAATTCAGTTTATTGAATATGTTCATCGAGGACTTTCAAAGTGGACAAATTTGCATCTCAGGCCAAGCTATTCAAAGTGTTGATGCATCCAGTGCGGTTAGCAATACTCGACATCTTGCGGGAGGACGAGGAATGCGTCTGCCACATGGAAGCCACACTTGGATATCGCCAGGCTTACATCTCACAGCACCTTATGCTCCTTCGCGACGCCGGGCTGGTGACCGACCGGCGCGATGGCTGGAATATCTTTTACCGGGTGAGCAAACCAGAAATATATGCGGTGATCGACGCCATGAACGCCTTGAGTAATCCACCAGGCGACGCCAAAACCAGCCCGGCAGCGCCGGTGAAGAAACGGCCGACATGTCCCTGCCCCAAATGCTCTCCGGGATCGAATGCAATAAGACATGAGCCATCTGTGCCCGCATTGGAAAGGGTTGATACAACCGTCTGAAGCAAGCGCATTTTCAAGGCGGCAGCGCCGCCTTTTCTTTTCGCTAAATTATATTCGATAAATCGAATTATTATGTCCTCTCCAATATGGTGAACAAAATATAAAAGCTATCTGGCGAACAATATAAGGTTACACAATGAACATTGCAAACTCTTTATTGAATCTTTTGCAAGGCGGCCTGGGCAACCTGGCTGCTTACCTGGCTGCGCACGTACTGCTGTGCCTGGTGCCCGCTTTCTATATCGCCGGGGCAATGACCGCATTGATTCCCAAGGAATCGGTCACCCGTTTTCTAGGGCGTAATGCCCCAAAGTATGTTTCCTATCCCGCGGCCGCGCTGGCCGGCTCGGTGCTCGCCGTGTGTTCCTGTACCATTGTGCCACTCTTCGCCGGGATTTACAAAAAAGGCGCCGGGTTAGGGCCAGCCATTACCTTCTTGTTTTTTGCTCCAGCGGCGAACATCCTGGCGCTGGTGTATACCGGCGGGGTCATCGGCGCTGACCTGGCCTTTGCCCGCCTGTTCCTCTCACTGGTATTCGGCATCGGCATCGGCCTGATCATGGCGTTGATCTTCAGCCGCTCGGATATGGCGCATGACAAAGCCACCGACGCCCTGTTTGCCAGTCAAGGCCAAAAAGGCATGCGCCGCGCTGCCCTGGCCTTCTTGCTCATTTTAGTTGCGCTGCTGCTTTCCGGAACGCTCAAGGTTGGCCTGCTGACAGATTCTTATGCCCAGGCGACGCTGCCAATCCCCGGCGTGGATCGTTTCCAGGATTTTCTATATCGCCTGGTCCCGTATGATGCCTCGAAAGGAGAAGAAGGCGTCACGGCCCAGGGCGCAATCTTGATTGGGCTGTTGGCGTTGATCGGTTTGACTTCCTGGAAGGGTATAGAGCATATCCACGATGGCTTCAACCGCTGGACGTGGATCGCCCTGGGGCTGGTTGGCCTGACATTATTGACCGCCGCCCTGGGCATGAAACCGCATGCCGGGGGTTTGGACATCCTGTTTACGGGCAAATTTTTTGGCGTGCTGCTGGCGCTGGCTGTCCTGGGCTGGCTGCTGCGCAAACAGTTGAGCGAAGACGAGCAACGTGATTTCCTTTGGGAATCGTGGCGCTTCGTCAAGCAGATCTTCCCGCTGCTGGTCGTAGGTGTGTTCACCGTGGGCGTGATCCGGGTGATCATCAAACCGGAGTGGATCGAGGCGCTGGCCGGGCAAAACACGCTGACGGGCAATCTGGCAGGAGTGATCTTCGGCATCTTCATGTACTTCCCTACCCTGGTGGAGGTGCCGATTGCCAACATGTTCCTCAGCCTGGGCATGCACCGTGGTCCGCTATTGGCTTACCTGATGGCCGACCCGGAACTCAGCCTGCAAAGCATCTTGATCACGGCCACGATCATCGGTCGCTTGAAGGCGTGGGTGTACGTGTTCTGGGTAGCGCTGTTCAGCACGCTGGCCGGGTTGATCTATGGGGCCTGGGTCGATGGGGCCAACCTGGGGCTGTTGTTTCTGTTCCTGGCGCTTTTTCTGGGCGCGCTGTCCCTGGTGTTGTGGGGGGTCAGCCGCCGAAACCAGAGAGTCGCTGCTGAAAGCGCGGCGTCTACAACCGACTGAAATTTTCATGAAAAGAACACGATAAAACCTGCCTTAGAATAAATTTTGTTCCTGGGGAGTGGGCGCTGCATATCACCCACTCCCCAGGGTCAATCAAAATAATCCTGGATCAAAAAGATTTCGATAAACAGACAAGGAGAAAAAGTATGCTTACGATCAAGGTTTTGGGTTCCGGTTGTCCGAACTGCAAGAAGGTAGAGGCTATTGCCCGCCAGGCTGTTGAGTCGATGGGGGTGCAGGCCGAATTCGTCAAAGTCACTGACTACAACCAGATCATGGAATACAACATCCTATCCACCCCTGGCCTGGTGGTCAATGAAAAAGTGGTCTGCAATGGGCGCATTCCCAGCCAGGCAGAGGTGACCACCTGGCTGGCAAACGCGCTGAGTTAGCATGAAACGCAAAGTTCTCTTTCTTTGCACTGGCAATTCGTGCCGCTCACAGATAGCCGAGGCGATTGTCAAAGCGCGGTTGGGCGACCGGTGGGAAGCATTGAGCGCGGGAACGAAACCGGCCGGCTATATCCATCCCAAAGCGCTTGCGGCGCTGGCCGAAATCGGAATCCAGCACACCGGGCGTTCGAAGCTGATAGATGAATTTTACGGCGTGGATTTCGATCTGGTGGTCACAGTTTGCGATTCCGCTGCCGAGGAATGCCCCATCTGGCTTGGGAAGGGAAAACGCATCCATCACAGTTTTCCCGACCCGGCCAAGACCGACGATATGGGCGACTTTCGCTCTGTGCGCGATGACATTGCGCGCGAAATCATCGCCTTGCTCATGGCGCAGGAATCGGGTGGCGCTGTATAAAATCCAATATGAGAACCTGCGAGGAGTAGTCCGTGCAGCGCAAAAGTTGCTCACAAACCTGACAGGTCTTAATGGTAGGACCGAATCGCAATGCGCCTGCAAAGACCTGTCAGGTTTGGGCCACGCAAGATGACTTTCAGTCAAATAAGTGGAAACCGACGCATTACAGGAGAAATTGATGCACACTTAAACCTATTTTCAGGAGGAAGCCATGAAAATCGAAGTCTTGGGTACTGGCTGCTACAACTGCATCAAGCTCGAAGCCCTGATCGACGAAGTGCTTGTTGAATTGGGAAAGAGCGAAATCCAAGTTGTGCGGATCGCTGACGAGCACTACATTCGCAAATTTATGCCGGTTGACGAATTGCCCGGATTGGTCATTGACGGCGTCCTGGCCAGCGTCCGGGATGTGCCAGACCGAGAAACGTTGAAAGGCTGGCTCAAGAGCACCAAAGTAGTGAGCACCTGAATAAAACACACTGCTGATATTGCGAACTTAGGCAAATTTACACCATCTGCCTTCACAGGTTATCGCTCAATAAAGTTTTGGCAAATTTCCGCGAACGGATTGTATCCGCCTGTCCGCGCGCCTCTGGAAATGTTTACTGGAGTGTTCATGACAGATAAAGATCATGGCAAGCCCTCACAATTGCTGCAATTGCTGATCATTAGCAGCGTTATCTTGCTGGCATTAGTCGTGTTGGCGCTCAAAGACCGGCCCCAACCTGAAACGCCAGCCAGTTCCAGCACGTTGCCTGAGGCGCAACTGGAGCGTGCGTTGAGTGCTGGAAAACCCGCCCTGGCTTTCTTTCACTCCAATAGTTGCGAGCAGTGCATCATTATGATCGATACGGTCAAGCAAGTTTACCCTGAGTTTTCCAGCTCAGTGGCGTTGGTGGATATCAACGTCTACGATCCAAACAATGAGGCGCTCATCCGCAAAGTGAGGCTTCAATTCATCCCCACCCTGGTGTTCTACGATCACGATGGACAGGAACAGACGCATGTTGGGGTGATGGAAACCGAGGCGCTGCGCCAGCGTTTGATGGCGCTTGCCGGAGCGCAGTAACCATGTCCTTCGATCTCAATTCGATCCAAAATATCTCTGTGTTAGGCTACTTGATCGTTTTCCTGGGCGGGCTGGTTACCAGCCTGGGGCCGTGCAACCTGGCGACCATCCCGCTCATCGTCGGGTTCGTCGGCGGCACGCGTAATCTTTCACGCCAGCGAGCATTTGCCCTTTCATTCGCTTTCGCGCTCGGGCTGGCGATCACCTTTATGCTGTTGGGTGTGGTTGCAGCGCTGATCGGATCCTGGATCGGCAGCGGTTCGCGTGGGTGGTACTACCTGGCAGCCGCCATTTGCTTTGCCATTGGCCTGCAAATGTTAGGCGTCTTGCAATTCGACCTGCCGATGGCCTTCGGCGGGCTGCGCGAGCGCATTGGCCTGAAGGGTATTCCCGGAGCCCTGGCATTAGGGCTGGTCTCAGGCCTGGTAGCTTCGCAATGCGCCACGCCGGTATTGGCAGCTATCCTGACCTACGTCATGCTAGAAGGGGCGGTAGCCTATGGAGCCAGCTTGCTGTTCGTCTATGCCCTGGGGCGTGGTGTCCCGGTCGTGCTGGCCGGAACTTTCACCGGGGCATTGAAGCGAATGCGGAGCCTGGGCCAGTGGTCTGGCTGGATCGAGAAAGCCAGCGGCGTAATCGTGCTGGCGGTCGGCTTCTATTTCTTGTGGATCGCGTAAGATGGATACTCAAAAACGCAAGGCGATTGGTTTGGGTGTGATGGGTTTGACCCTGGTCATCCTGGGAATCAAATACCTGCCGGCTTTCCTTTCACTGGTCGATCAGCAGGCATCCATGCACGACCAGCCCGTGATCTTATTTTTCAATGTGGACGAGCCCTGCGAGTGCATGATGGAGCTGGCCGAGAACGCAGAACAGCAGATGGCCGGTTGGTCGCCCGAAAGGCGCAGCAACCTGCAGATCGTGCACCTGTGGATGGATGAACGCAAAGATCTGGAGGCAAAGTACAATGTATTCCGCGCTCCATGCCTGGTGCTGGTAGACGCCCAGGGGCAGGTTACCTGGCGGCAAGATTACCCACTGATCGATGGGGGGCCGTTCAAGCTGGAAGAATTGGAAGCGGCAATAGCTGAAATGGAAACAAAATAAACAAGAAAAAGGAGGTCGTAATGCTTATTGAAACCTACGATCTGGAAATCTTCACCCCGCCCTGCGACCCCGGCGCAGAACGCTATGCAGCCAAGGCTCTCCTGGCTGTGGATATCGCTGATGTTTTGCCTTATCTGAACGCCACGCTGCGCGGCGCAGTCTATCTGCCCCAGGCCAGAGCGCTGACCTGGAAGAAAAGCGGGCACAACGTCGCCTTTCACGCCTTCGAGATCGCTACCAGCAATGTCGAAGACCGGGAAGAGGCAAAAAAAGAGCTCAAAGGATTGATCGACCTGGTCAACCGCACCTGGGAGCGCCGCGCTGAAATTATCCCCGACGCCACCACTCGCCAGCGTCCCACACCGATGGCTATCTATAAACTGCTGCCCAACACAAACTGCCGGCAGTGCGGCGAGCCAACCTGTTATACCTTCGCTCTCAAGCTGGCCGCCTCTCAGAAGAAACTGGGGGATTGCCCTCCACTTGCTGAACCAGAATTTTCCGAAATGCGCGCCGGGTTAGAAGTCATTGTCTTCGAAGCTCCGGCTATCAATTAGGAGAAGTCTCACTGAATGAACAGAGACAAAAGAGAACTGGATGCCTGCTATGATCCGGCTAGTCGGCCAGCTTAAAAGCTATCTCAACAACCAATCCGAAATCAAAGTCGATACAGGGCGTACAGTGCGTGAAACACTGGCTGCATTGCAAATCAAACCCGAGGTCGTTGCAGACGTAGCGGTCAATGGTGTTCTGCAATCGAAAGACTATATCCTCCAGGAAGAAGACGATGTCAAGCTTCTTGCCGTAATGGGCTGAGGGTAAAGAGGCGCTTTTCTATATGCCCAGTGTCGGATAAAAGCACTCGAAGGGTAGAAATGATCGACGTTAAGATTCTCAGTTACAAAAGCCCTCAGCGCTATGCCATCAAGCGGACAATACTGGCTGCGTATGCGGAGCTGCTGAAAACACGTCCCGACGCCGAGATCGCCATTACAGAGGTCAAAGAGCTTTCTGAAATGGAAAAATATACCCCCATTGTGATTCTTCCGAGCCTGGTCGTGAGTGAAAAATTGGTGTGTGTTGGGCGTTTTCCGAAGAAGTATGAGATCGTCGGCTGGCTGCAAGAGGCTGGAGAAGCGCATATTTGAATATGACCGGCTTGTGAACAAGCAAGGAGGTCGGTGTGAAAAAAGGGGTCAACCTGGTACTAGAAGATGAAGACATCATCGAGTTGATGCGGATTCTGATGGATGATGACACAGACGACGCATTGTCTTTTCTCAAGATACATTTCAAGGGAAAAGCGCGTGAATTGCTCGAAGGCGGTTGAAAGGTGATGATCGAAGTGCCCGGTGCGGGCGCTCTGAAGGTAAGTGGCAATCTGTTCAAGAAATAGCTATTGAGGCGAGGCCCAAGGATGCGTAGCGTGACGTGCTGTGACTTCAATGATTTCGTGAAAGCGATGACCGACGAGAACCGCCAGCGCATCCTGGCTCTGCTGCAACAGGGTGAAATGAGCATGAGCGAATTGGTCGCCCACTTTGCCGTGACACAGCCCACGATTTCTCATCACCTGGCGTTACTGCGGCGCGCAAACCTGGTGCTGGCGCGCCGTGAAGGAAAGCACATTTTCTACCGCGCTAATACTGCTTGTGTGAGCGAATGTTGCGGTGAAATTATGGCGCGATTCAACATACGCAAACAGAAAACGTGATCTCATCGGAAAGGATGCAAACTATGGAATACCTTCTGTTCCCTGTCTTAACTTTCGTTCTATCATTCATCTCCGGGATGCTTGGGTTGGGTGTGGCCTTCATCTCGACCCCGGTTTTGGGCCTGTTCGGGTTTGACCTGAAACATGTCATCATGCCCTGGAGCCTGCTGTTGAACGGCCTCACCGCCATGAGCACTGCATTTGCCTTCGCTCGTTCAAAAATGGTAGATTGGCGTACTGCCATTCCGCTACTGGCTATCACCACGCTGGTAGCGCCGCTTGGTGTGTGGCTCCTGCGCTTTGTACCGACCAATATCGTGTGGTGGATTTACGTCGGCGTGTTGTTGTTTCTCGCCTATCGCATGGCTTTCCCCCCTAAACAAAACGATTCTCAGAAAGCGGAGATCACTGATCGCACGCGAGTTAAAGGCGGCCTGTTGAGTGCATCCATCGGCGTCTTTGCGGGATTTCTTGGCGTGGGGCCGGGTTTCCTGCTCATGCCAACTCTGGTCATGCTCGGGTATACGGCCAGGATCGCCGCAGCGACCAACAGCGTGATCGTCACCCTGCCTTCGTTCTCAGCCTTCATCGCTCACCTGGGGGAGGCGCAGTTCGACTGGGTGATGATTGGCTTGACCAGCATCACGGCCATGGCCGGTGCATACCTCGGGGGAACCTTCACCGCCAAACGCGTCAAGAGCCACACGCTTACCCGAATTTTTGCGGTTGCGCTGGTTTTGCTGGCAATCCAGCGCGTTGTTATTCTGTTGAGCGCATAATTGTACTTCAGGCGTTTTAGATTTTAGCCCCCACCGATCACGGCGACCAGCTTGACCACCTCGCCATCCTGGAGGAGATAATCCTTGGCCTGCGGCTCGCCGTCCACCAGCACAAGCGCCACCACCTCCGGCGGAATGGCAAGCTCGAGCATCGCCTGGCGCACGGTGCACCCGGCTTCGACGGTACGTTCGTTCTGCCCGTCAATATAATCCTTCAGCATGCCCAGGGGACGGATGGTTACAGCCATATCGGAGAAATCAGCAACCGGTCGATGAGTGAGTGGGAATCAGGCACCCGGGCAATCGGGCAATCTAAGAGCTCCGTCGCCCAGGTCATCCGATCAGGTAATCAACAATTTGCACAGTCCGTAAGATTTACACCGTTCGGTTAGCTTGCGCCGCGGCGCAAGCTAACCGAACGGTGATCGCATCAGACGACCAGGGCCGTCATGCCCAATTTATCCAGGGTAGCGGTGGTAGGCAAACCATTCACGTCCCAGCCGCGCTGCTCGTAATACATGTCGAGCAAACGCTGGACATCCTCGTAGCGGGTAATCTGGCCGGCGGTAGCGCCCGAGGCAGGCGGTTCTTCGTAGAAGCGCGGCGCTGGCAGGTCCCACTGCCGGCCAAAGCCACCGATTTCGCGCGCCCAATACAGGCGGGTCAAATTCCAGATGCGCTCGCCCACCGCCTCCAGGTCATCCCAGGTGCGATGGACGCCGGTAATGGCTTCGAGCGCCGGCAGGTAAAGGTTACGGTCGATGCCCAGTTCGACCCACTGCAAACGGCAGCTACCCAATACGTCGAACATCGGGCGGAAGTTCTGCAGCCAGATGATACGCGCCACCTTCTCGGGCACCACGCGGTCGCGCCCCACCTGAAGATCATAGGTGATCGCCCAGGAGCGGTTGTGGTGGCCGCCCACGTCACAGGTCATGTAGGCCAGCAACATGGCAGTGGCGTTATGAGTGGCATAAGCCGATTGCTCCATCCCCTTGACGTGAATGGCAAACTTTTCGCTGCCCCGGCCGATTTTCTGCGCCGCCCGCTTGACACCCTCGGCCAACAACATGCCGAGTTTGCCATCCCGAACGGCGATCTTCTTGATGGCGTCGAAGGTAGCTTCGATATTGCCGAACTTGAGTTCCAGTCCATCCGTATCGGCGTGAGTCAGCAGGCCCTTTTCGTAGCACTCCATCGCCCAGGCAATGCAGCCGCCGGCGCTGATCGAGTCGATGCCCAGGTCATCGCACAGGCGGTTGGCCTCGGCCACGGCCTGGATGTCGGCTATCCCCAGGTTAGAGCCGAGCATACCGATTGTCTCATATTCGGGGCCTTCCACCTGGGTGCTGTAGCGCTTCATGTTGCTATATTTGCCACACGGGCAGGGGCAGCCAAAACAACCTTTATCGGTGACGACAATTTCCTTGCGCATCGTCTGGCCATAGATATGGGGACCGCCCTCGAACGATCCGGCGGCAAAGTTATAGGTAGGCAGCGCTCCGACTTCGTCGCACCAACTGGTGACCACCGTAGTGCCATAACGCGTCCACTCGGCCAATCCATCGGCGTCTTTGCAGGCTTTATACAAGGCCATGCCCGCCTTGCGGTAGCCCTCCAGGTCGGCCACCGGAACGGAACGGGTGCCGTGCACCACAATGGCCTTAACTTTCTTGGCGCCCATCACTGCGCCTACTCCACCCCGCCCGGCCTGGCGACCGTAGTCATGGCTGATGCAGGCATATAAAACCAGGTTCTCACCGCCGGGGCCGATGGCGGCAACCTGGTACTCTTCGCCGTATTTCTCCTTCAGCTCTTTTTCTGCTTCGATAGCGCCCTTGCCCCACAGGTGCGCCGCATCGCACAACCGGGTCTTGCCATCCTCGATCAACAAATAGACCGGCTTCGGGCTGATCCCTTCCAGGATCATCGTATCCAGGCCGGCATACTTCATCTCCGCCGTGAAATGCCCGCCCATCGAGGCATCCGCATACCCGCCGGTCAAGGGGGAGCGCGTCGTCCAATCGCACTTCCCCGCGCCGGGGATCAGCATGCCAGAAAAGGGGCCTGATGAGATGATCAGTTTGTTTTTGGGGCCGAGCGGATCGGCGCCCTGGGGAACCTCTTTGTACAGAAAAAAAGCGCCAAAACCACGCCCGCCAATAAAATCACGCGCCAGATCGGGCGGCGTGGGCTGCCGGGTGATTTGGCCCGCAGCCAGGTCGACACGCAGAATACTTCCACCATAACCGTTCATCTCGATCTCCTAGTTGGCAATCCACAAGGCGCTGGTGCCGCAAACCGCCACGCAGTCGCCGCACAGGTCACACTTCCAGGCAGCTTTAGCCAGTTCGACGCGCACGTACATGACCGACTCGGCGCACTCGGCGACGCACGCCTCGCACAGGTCGCACTCGGCAAAATCGACGTAGTACGCGCCGCGTTCGTTGAGCTTGATCGCCTGGTTAGGGCAGACTGCGGCGCAATCGCCGCATTGCGTGCAGACCTTCATCTCGTACGTTCCCGGGTCGGGAAAATGAGCAATCAGGTTGAGAGCAGCTTTTTTAGGATTGCTTTCTTTGAAGAGATTGAGTGAGCAGGCCACCAGGCACGCCCGGCACCCTGAACACTTTGCGCTGTCTACGTAAAGTCGCATGTTTTGATCCTGCCTTCCATCACTTGAGAGATAAGTAACCGGTCAACGAGTGATCAGGAAGCGCCCACTGATTTTACATGAGCCGGAAAGTGCAGACAGCTTTCGATCACAATGATCGCTGCGCCCTGCTTTCAGCCGACCGGAAATATTCCTGATCACCGGGTGGTTGAAGATTACACCAGGATAGGCAAGATGGGTAGCGACAAACTTCCTGATTGTAGCAGTACAGGTATCCTGATTATTCCCCCATCACCTGGACGACGAGTTCGCGGCGGCGCGAACGGTTATCGAAATCCACGTAGACGATCTGCTGCCAGGTGCCCAACGTCAGGCGCCCGCTCACGAAGGGGATCGTCAAAGACGGCTTCAACAGCGAGGCGCGCACGTGGCTGTGGCCGTTGCCATCCCCCCAGGCCCGGTCGTGCTGGTAGGGCCTGTCCGATGGGATAATTTCATCGAACAGGCGCTTCAAATCGCTCACCACGCCGGGTTCGTACTCGATCGTGGTCAGGGCGCTGGTCGAAGACGGGCAAAAGATCGTCAGGATGCCGTCTTTCAAACCCGCCTCGCCCAGGCAGGCGGTCACTTGGCCGGTGATGTCGACCAAGTCGGCGTTGCCGCGGGTGTTGAACGAAATGAACAGGCTCTTGACCGTCATTTTTAATCTACTCGACCAGCTCGATGCCTTCCGCATCCAGCCAATCCAGCACGCGCTCCCGCAGGCGCGCTTCCTGAAACGCGAACCAGCGTTCGCGTTCCGCCGGATAATCCAGCAGGACATCCTTGAAACGGCGAAAGGCGCCTCGCCCGCTGATGGCCCTTTCCAGTTGGTTTTGCAAGCGAGGGTTCTGCACCGTCCAGATGAATGCTTGCATGTCGCCATACCCCTCTGACGAGTCGGCTTCCGGCACACAGATATAGCGCTTGCCAAAGCCAGCTTCCACCCGGTCGGCGTCCCGCAGAACTTCCTTCTGCCAATCCGGAACGCCCTCCAGGGCTTCGATCATTTCACTCATATCCTGGCCGGCCTGCAAAGCCTCGTCATATTCCTCGTACAATCCCTCAAGAAAGCGCATCTCTTCGCCCTGGATGAGCAGGATTTCGCCGGTCTCCAGGTCGAGGAAACGGGATAACTCCATCCCCCACTGGTTGAATGCAGCCGCCAGCTCACCCATATCGATCTTGAGCCGGCGTTTAGGAAAATCATCGGGTAGGTCGGCCATCTTTCACAGCCTCACTATTATGAAAAATGGGACGCGGATGAACGCTGACACCATTTTTCATCGATCCAGGCTGCCGGCCGCGCCCGGCAGGTTGACTTATTTAGTCGAATAGCCTGGTAGTTTCGTAGTCTTGTCGTACATCCGGTCGGCAATTTTGTGTGGCCGGTGCATTGCACGTGTCCTTCGTGCATTGCACCCGGGCAACTATTCAGGGAGCTACAATCGAGGTTGCATAGCCATTATAACACTGATACGGTTGGCAAATTCCATTTCGAGTCTGCTGGTATCGTGGAATCGAGGCTTTCGCCGGAGGTTTTGCCAGCCAATGACCCGGCTAAAGCCTCGACTCCGCGCCCAAACATGCTTCGGTTGATTTCGCCTTTTTCGCCATTTTCTGCACAGGTGGTATAATTGACAATAATTGGATCAAAATAAGGAATTGACAAATTATGGAAATCAGGACACAAATGAACAAAAGCGGCAGGATTATCATTCCGTCCAGGCTGCGCAAAGCTTTAGAAATCCAGGATGGAGATGAAATCCTGCTGCGCCTCGAAAACGGCTCGATCCGCCTGATCCCATTGCGGCAGGCCGTGGCGCTGGCGCAAAAGACGGTCCGCCGGTACGTGCCCGAGGGCGTTTCGCTGGCAGATGCCTTGATCCAGGCGCGCCGGGAAGAGGCCGCCGATGAGTGAGGTCGTTCTGGATGCATCCGCGCTCCTGGCGCTGCTCAACGCAGAAAAAGGAGCCGACCTGGTTCAAGATTGGCTGCCCGAGGCGGTCATTTCTGCGGTCAACCTGGCAGAAGTCGTCACACGCCTGGCTGCACTTGGCATGCCCGAAAATGAAATCCGCGACAGCCTGGCGCTGCTTGGGCTGGAAGTAGTCCCTTTCGATGAAATCCAGGCGTTCCTGGCAGGGTTGATCTACCCCCAGGTGCAGCCCTATGGCCTCTCGCTGGGCGACCGGGCATGCCTGGCGCTGGCGCGCGCCTCCGGCGCTCCCGCGCTGACCGCCGATCGCGCCTGGAGAGACGCGGGGCTGAATATCGACATTCGGGTCATCCGCTAGAGAAGGCGCGGCGGTTCGAAACCGCGCCAACGAAGACACGAAACCCCTCTGCAGGGGTTTCGACCCAATCCCCTGGAGAGGGGATTTGTGTACCTGTCACGGTGGTTTGAACCGCCCGCCGCGCGCCGGGGAAGGGCGCTGGCGCCCCTTCCCCGGCCCCATCCCCGCTTCAGAGCCCCAGAGCCCCAGAGGCGCCAGAGTCCATCGGCAACAGCGACACCCCCGCCCGAAATCCGACATTCCTGAAGTGGAGGTACGGGAAGTCCCGGTCGCGAAAGGCGCAGCGAGCGCTCCCGACATCATTGTCGAACGCCCCACCACGCTGTACACGGGGGCCATCAGCCTGCACATCTTCCCGCCCATCCGACGGATTGTAGGGATAATTCTTGTACACGCTGCGCGTCCACTCCCACACGTTGCCAACCATGTCCAGGGCACCATACGGGCTGGTACCTTCCAGGAAGATGCCCACCGGCGTGGTACCTCCAATACTCGATTCTCTGCTGTTACAGCGCGTTTTATCGAAGACATCCCCCCACGGGTACTCATGCCTGTCCTTATCGCCGCACGCCGCCTTCTCCCATTCCGCCTCGCTGGGCAGGGTAATCGGCTTGCCGGTGACGCGCCCCAGCCAGGCGCAATAGGCCAGGGCATCCTCCCAGCTAACGTACACCACCGGGTGCGCCTCCTTACCCTTCGGCGGGCGGCCTTCTTCCCAATTTCGCGGTGCATGATAACCAGCCGCCTTGACGAACAGGGCGTACTGGGCATTACTCACCGGCGTGCGGGCGATGCGGTAGGCCGGCAGGTAGACGCTATGCAACGGTTTTTCGTCATCAGTAATATTATCACTACCCATCCAGAACTCACCCGCTGGCACATCCACCCACTCCGGTTCGCCGTACGGCTCGTGCCAGTAGCCTCCCCCGGCGCGCGCCAACGCCTGGACTGCCGCCCCGCGCCGCTCGATCCAATCTGCCGAGGCAGTGGAGGTTTCCAGTTCGCGGCGCAACTGCTTCTGCACATAGCTCTCCAGGCCGGCATCCACGCGATTACCGCCTACATCGCGCAGACATTCGGAGGCCAGCACCAGGTTGTGATAAGGCACAGGCTCTTTGGGGTGGTCAGCAATAGCCCGCACCAGGCGCGTCACCCGCTCACGAGACAGCATGCTTAAACAGCCTGCCTCCAACAAAATCGCCTCTCGCCACCAGGGGAGGCCACTGCGTTGAAGCGTATATTTCACGTAATCCTCGCGCCCGGCCATCGCCAACGCCACCAGGTATTCCTGAAAGGTCAGGTGTGAGAAGGCATACACTCCTTCGCCACGCTCCGCCAGCAGCCCGCTCCGCTCTTCGATCACCTGCAGAAAACGTTCCACCGCCCTGCGCACACTGCGCCGCTCGGACAACAAGGAAACAAATTGTTCGGACAGAACATGATGCAAGTCTTCGGTAGCGATTTCCTTCTGCTGCGCTTCGTGCATGTGCAGCGCCACACTTTGCAGCGCCAGGCGCTTATCGCCGGCGTCGAATGGCTCGCCATCCAGCACAGAAATTTCTTGCACACCTTTGGCCTCGTCCCACTTGCCCAACAGCACGTCCACCGCCTCGCTATATAACTCAGCGCGACGGTCTGGCAACCGCACCCGATCTCGATGCACCAGGGCAATCACCGTCAGCAGCAAGGGATTGATCGCCAGCTCCCGGATACGCTCGTTGGCCTGGATGGCGGCGACTAACGTCTGAGTCTGCTTTTCAGCATAAATCTCGGCATCCGGCCCGGCATCCATCTGGGTTGCGGCCAACAGGCGGTGCCACTGGCGCAAGAAACGCCGGATGTCCTCCAGGCTGAAATCCTGCACCGTGGCTACGGCGAAATCGCCGCCCAACCGCGCCGCGCCCGTATAACCGACGATGCGGCTGGTGATCACAAAACGGCACCTGGGGTTGGCCAGGGCGAAGGCTTCCACCAGACGAGCAGAGCGGCGGCGCAGGTCAGGGTCGGCCACTTCGTCCAAGCCATCCAGTAAGAGAACCGCCCGACCAGATTCCAGGTATTCGTCGAAGAAGTCGGCCGGCAGAGGCAGGCGCGCATTCTTCATCGTTTGCAGCAAAAAGTCCAGCAGCGCAGCATGCCCCTGTGTCCCATTATCCGGGAGCGAACTCAGGAAAGCGCCCACCTGGCGCAGCGCCAGCAGCACCGGCAGGCTGCCGCACTCCTCCAGACCCAGATTTTCGCGTACCAGGCAGCTTCCTTCGGCCAGGTCGCGGGCGTAGAGCAGCGCCAGGTAGCGCAGCAGGGTGGTCTTGCCGCTGCCCGGGTCGCCCAGGATCACCAGGCGACGGTGGGCGGCCAGGGCCTGTTCGACGCGCACCGTGGCGTCCGCCGGGTACGGGCGGGTCTGAGACCCGCCCGTACCCGACCCGCCCCTATCCCTGCGGGCGGATTCGCCGGGGGCCAGGGCGGCCTCTTCGGCCAACCAATCTTGCTCGGCCTGGCGCGTGGCCCGCGCCGTGGCGCGCAGGGTGATGTAGATCTGGTCCAGTTCGATGTTCACCAGCCGCCCGCCGGAGCGGATGCCCTGCAACTGCAAATAACGGTTGTGGGCGATGACGTGCGCCAGGTAGCGCCCCAGGGCGCTCTGGCGGTCCACCGCGCTCATTGGGATGGGCTGCTCACCTACGAACACCTGCGCCCCGTCTTTGGCCAGGATGACCACCTGGGCCTGGGCTTTGTCGCCGGCGAATTTATCGCCAACGACCTTGTCGCCCCGCACCGCATCGCCCTGGACGTTGGTATCGTGGCCGATGAATTCACCGCCTCTGGTGTCCACGCCAGCGGAGGGAGGCGGGGCGGGTACGGCGCGTGATCGCAGTTCGGCAAGCGCACGCTCCACCCATGCATCGCCCATCGTTGGGCGCAAGGCTTCTAACTGCGCTTCAGCCTGCGCCTGCTGTTCCACACTCAATTCGCCCGGCTCGCTCACAGCAACCTCCGTGTGAGAGCAACTGTACTCCAAAAGTAAGGCAGTATTTCTATCGCCGCGTGGCAAAAGAATAATACGCCTCGTTCCAGCGCAGTTCCTTCTTGAACTCGGACAGCCCGGTCTTTTCGTCGATCAGCAAGAACTCCAACCCGGCGATTTCGGCAAAGTCTTCCAGGTGCTCGACGCTGACCGCCTGGCTGAAACCGGTGTGGTGCGCCCCGCCGGCCAGGATCCAGGCCGCGGCGGCTACCGGCAGGTCCGGCTTAGGCTCCCAGACCACGCGCGCCACGGGCAGCCTGGGCAGCGGCGCATCCGGCGATACGACTTCGACCGTGTTCACGATCATGCGGAAGCGGTTCCCCAGGTCGATGAGCGAGGCGTTCAACGCCGGCCCGTTGGACACATTGAACACCAGGCGCGCCGGGTCGGCCTTGCCGCCGATGCCAAGCTGGTGGATCTCCAGCGAAGGCGTGCCGCTGGCAATCGAGGCGCATACCTCGAGCATGTGCGCACCCAACACCTTCATTCCCCTGGGGTCGAAGTGATAGGTATAATCTTCCATGAATGAAGTGCCGCCCTTCAAACCGGCCGACATCACCTTCATCGCCCGCACCAGCGCCGCGGTCTTCCAATCGCCCTCTGCGCCGAAGCCATAACCATCCGCCATCAGGCGCTGTACCGCCAGGCCAGGCAACTGCGACAGGCCGTGCAGGTCTTCGAAGGTGGTGGTAAAGGCGTTGAACTGCCCCTCTTCCAGAAAAGCACGCATGCCCAGTTCGATGCGCGCCGCTTCACGCAGCGAGCCGCGCATCTCACCGCCTGGCCGGATCGGCTCAGCCACGATATACTGCTGGTCATACTCGGCCACCATGCGGTCTATTTCCGTATCGCTCACTGCATTCACATAACGCACCAGGTCGCCGATCCCGTAGCCATTCACCGAATATCCAAAGCGGATTTCGGCCTCGACCTTGTCGCCTTCAGTGACCGCCACCTGGCGCATGTTGTCGCCAAAGCGAGCGAGTTTGCCGCCCTGGGCATCCTGCCAGGCGCAGGCCGCCCGCGCCCAGGCGCCCAGCCCGGCCTGCACCGCCTCGTCCTGCCAGTGACCCACAATCACCTTGCGCGGCAGGCGCATGCGTGCGCCGATGAAGCCGAACTCGCGATCGCCGTGAGCCGACTGGTTGAGGTTCATAAAGTCCATATCGATCTCGGACCAGGGGATATCCCGGTTATACTGCGTGTGCAGATGTACGAACGGTTTCTTGAGCAGCGAAAGCCCGCCGATCCACATCTTCGCCGGGGAAAAGGTGTGCATCCAGGTGATCAGGCCAACGCAGTTCGGCGCAGAATTCGCCTCCAGGCACAGCGCGCGGATCGCGTCGGGGGTGGTCAACACAGGCTTAAAGACCACTTGAACCGGGATCGCCGGCGCCTGCGAAAGCGCCCGGGCAATCTCTTGCGAGTGCTCGGCTACTTTCGCCAGCGTCTCCGGACCATACAGGTGTTGGCTACCGGTAATAAACCATACTTCGTATTGCTTCAGATCAATCATTTCAAAACCTCCTGTTTCGATAAGTATCCGTTGCCCTGGGCAATGGATGATTTCTCATCCAACAATATTATATCTGTACTCATTTTGTTCTGTTATACTATTTTTCAACGACTTTATACCGGATATTTTGCCTGGTAAATCGCGATGCAGAATGACACCCGCGTTCACCCGTATCAACCGGCTTCCAATTTTCAACCATTGGGGCCATGCCAAACGATCTTTGGTCAAGTATAAGGGAGACCCATGGGCATCACCATTCATTATCACGGCCGGATCAAGGACATGGCACGCTTGCCGGAGCTGGCGAGCGAATTGAAGGCCGCATGCCACGCTTCAGACTGGCCATATCTCGAAATTAACGAGCGGATCATCGGCACTGCCGAACGGCTGCGTTGTGTGCCCGACCCGCAAGAAGAAAACACATTCCATGTCGTCACCGACGTCGAGCCGGTCGATGACCGCTGGCAAGGGCTGGCCATCCAGCCGCCGGGATGCGAGACGTTATACCTGGCATTCAACCGGGAAGGGCAGTTGGTGGTCTACGACGCCCGCTTCAATTCTTCGCCAGGCGCTTACCAGGTAACCACCTTAATGTTCTGCAAGACACAGTTCGGCCTGCCTGAAACACACATGGCCATCTGCGGATTGCTGCGCCTGGCGCAGCCCTATATGGCCGAATGGGAAGTCGAAGACGAGGGCAACTACTGGGAGAGCGGCGACGAGGAAGAACTGCGCAAGCGGCTCGGGCAGATGGGAGATATCATCCAACAGTTGGCCGGCGAAGCAGGGCGCGAAACGTTGGAAGAAATACTGGGGGAAAATATCGAAGGGCGCATCGAAGTCGGCAAGTGGATCACCACGATGTCCCCCATATGGCGAAAAGATTGGGGCAGCAGCGCGCATGAGAACTAGGTGAGGCATTTCGCGCCCCTGTCCGGTGCTTTTTTCGTCGATGCAGGATATGTGATGATACCCATCCATTCCATTGCCCAGGGTACTGGAGCGCCCATCATCCTCATCCACGGCATTGCTGCGTCGCTTTACGATTGGGAGATGCTCATGCCGGCCGTTGCCCGCGCCGGGCATCGCGTCTTTGCCATCGACCTGCCCGGTCACGGGGACAGCGTTCAGCCAGGAGACCCCGGCCTGTACACCGCCGACGTCTTCTACGAAAGTGTAGCGGCGTGGATCGAGCAAATGAAAGACCTCCCGCCCTATATCCTGATCGGCCATTCTTTCGGCGGTTATCTGAGCCTGCGTTTCGCGCTGCGCCGCCCGGAAAAGGTGCGCGCCCTGGTGCTGATTGCGCCGTTTTATAAAGCAGGGCAAATATCCCCCTTCCTTCACTGGCTGCGGTATATTCCCGACCTGGGCGGGCGCATCGCACAGCAGACGCCCCTGCCGCTCATCGACCGGGTGCTGGGATGGGATCCCATCCAGGCGGGGCAGTTTTCCCCCCAGGCGCGCTGGCAGATCGCGGTGGATTATAAGCGGGCTTCGCCCCATATCTATCGCCTGGTGGGAACGGTGCGCGACCTGACGCCTGCTTTAGGCCAGATCAACGTCCCTGCGCTGGTCATTTGGGGAGAGAACGACCTGACGTTGAAACCGGCCTCTTTCCCGGAACTGGTCGGTGCGATGCCACAGGCACGCGGCTTTGCCATGCCAGGCTGCGGCCACCAACCGCACATCGGCCAGCCGCAGGCCGCCAACCGGGCGGTGCTCGAATTCATCCAGCAAATTGGATAAGCCACCTGTACGGGCAGCAGCTACAAAAACGGTCGATAGGACGTACTACCAGGCTACAAAACCACCCGGCTGCTCGCCTGAAGTTACTCACAAACCTGACAGGTCTTCAAAGGTACTCAACGGTCAGGCTCCATCGTCAAGACCTGTCAGGTTCAGGCCACAAAAAACGGCTTTCAGCCAAATAAGGGATGCACAATGACAGTTAAGCTAATCTTACGCGGTAAAGAATACGAAGTGAAGCCAGGCATGACACTGCGCGACTCATTGAAAAAGATCGACGTCTTGCCAGAGTCCGTCCTGGCCACGCACCAGGGGCAGATGATCACCGATGACGAAATACTGGAAGATGGGGCCGTGGTGAAGCTGATCGCGGTCATCTCCGGAGGCTGACCCCATGAGATGTAACAAGTGTGGCGGCAAAGCAGTCTACCAGATGCGCCAGCACAAACTGGCGCTGTGCGCCGAGGATTTCCTGGAGTGGATACCCGCCCAGGTCGAGCGGTTTATCGAAAAATACCGCATGTTCACCCGCCAGGAGCGCGTCCTGGCCGCCGTATCCGGCGGCAAAGATTCGCTCTCGCTTTGGGATATCCTGTGGCGGCTTGGGTATACCGTGGACGGCCTGTACATCGGTTTGGGGATCGACGGCGGCATCGATTACTCGGCCGAATCGCAGCGCAAGACCGAGGCCTTCGCCGCCGGGCGCGGCCTTCGGCTCACCGTGGTCAATGTCTCTCAGAAATACGGCGAAACCATCCCAGAAATCGCTTACCGCACCCACCGCGGCAGAGACAAGCCCTGTTCGGTGTGCGGCCTGACAAAACGGCACATCATGAACAGGACGGCGCGCGAAGGAAGCTACGATGTACTCGTCACCGGGCACAACCTGGACGACGAAGCTGCTACCCTGTTCGGCAACACCCTGAACTGGTTGCCCGGTTACCTGCTGCGCCAGTGGCCTGTCCTGGAAGCGAACCAGCCCGGCCTGGCGCGCAAGGCAAAGCCGCTCTGCCGCATTTACGAACGCGACATGGCGGCCTATGCCTTGCTGCGCGGCATCGATTACGTTTACGAAGAATGCCCCCATGCCATAGGGTCAAAATCGATCTATTACAAAGAAATGCTCAACCGCCTGGAAGCCGACCGGCCAGGAGCCAAGCTCAGTTTCTATCTTTCTTTCCTGCAGGCCAAAGAGAATGGCCTGTTTGCGCCGCAGTCCGACCCGGGGATTGTCCACCTGCACACCTGCCCTGGCTGCGGGCAGCCCACCTCCGCCCCCGGCGAGTGTTCTTTCTGCCGGATGTTCTCATAAATACTATGAAAGAAGAATCAGGCTAATTCCAGATAGTGCTCAACTTCCCAGTCCGATACCCGCAGGCGGTACTCCTCGACCTCGGCCCATTTGGCGCGGGTGAACGCTTCGTATGTGAACTCACCCAGCGCCTGCTGCAAGACTGCATCGGCAGACAGTTCGCGCAAGGCCTCGGCCAGAGAGCCGGGCAGTTCGGCAATGTTGCGCGCGGCGCGCTCCTCGGCGGTCAGATGGTAGACATTGACGTTGTTCAGCGGGGTGGGGCAAGAAAGCTGGTTATCGATGCCATCTAACGCCGCGGCGAGCATGGCGGCAAACGCCAGGTACGGATTGGCCGAAGGATCGGGGCAGCGCAACTCGGCGCGCATCGATTTGTCGCGACCTTTGGTGTAGTGCGGAATGCGGATCAGCGCCGAGCGGTTGATTTGCGCCCAGCCGACGTACACCGGCGCCTCATATCCCGGCACCAGCCGCTTGTAGGAATTGACGGTTGGGGCCACCACAGCAGACAGGCCGCGCGCGTGCTGGAGCTGCCCGGCGATAAAGCCATAGGCCAGCTTCGACAGGTGAAATTCGTCCTTTGCATCGAAGAACAGGTTATTTCCCTGGGCATCGAACAAGGACTGGTGGCAGTGCATCCCCGAGCCGTTGATGCCGAAAATCGGCTTTGGCATAAAGGACGCAGTCAGGTCATGCTGGGCAGCGATGGCTTTGACCGTATATTTGAGCGTCAGGACGTTATCCGCCGTCTGCAGCGCATCGGCAAAGCGGAAATCGATCTCGTGCTGCGCCAGGGCGACTTCGTGATGTCCCATCTCCACGTGCAGCCCCATACCCCACAGCGCTTCCATCAACTCGGTACGCACCCGCACGGCTTCGTCGTTGGCCGAGAAATCGAAGTAACCGCCAACGTCGTGCGGCACCGGGTGAATACCATTCACTCCGTTGCGCCTGAACAAGAAAAATTCCGGCTCCGGGCCGACATTGTATGTCCAACCGCGCTTTTCGATGACCGACAGCACGCGCTTGAGCGTGCCGCGCGGGTCGCCCGGGAAAGGCGAACCATCGGGCATATAAATATCGCAAAATATTCTGCCACGACGCGAGTCGGCCGGCGTCCAGGGCAGCACGGCGTAAGTATTGGGATCCAATATCAGCAGCATATCGCTTTCCTGGATGCGGGCAAAACCTTCCACCGATGATCCATCGAACCAAACACCATCCTCCATCGCTTCTTGCAAACGCTGGACGGGAATGTCCACGCTTTTGACCACACCGGTGACATCTGTAAACTGGAGTGAAATAAATTTCACCCCATCTTCCTTGACCTGTGAATACAAATCCTGGCCTTCCATGAAACTGCTCCTTTCTAGAATGTCCGCATTCTAACAAACGCCCCCTTATCAGTCAATCATCAGAACCACCCATCTGTCGTCAAAATACCGACCTCTGTGGTAATATTTACGCAGATGAGCGAGAAAGAGCCACCGATCGTTCGCCCGATGCGTCGTTGGGAAATCCTGGAAGCATGGTGTGTATTTGCGAACCGGATCGATTATCGCAATGTACGCATCCACGAACGCGCCGCCTGGCCCGATGTCATCGACCATGCCGGGATGCGATTGAGAGGCCTGAAACCATCCGCCACGTCTCACAACGCCATCACCTTAGGCAACCATATCTTCTTCCCGCTGGGGCTGCCAGAATCCCCTGTTCCGGCAAAACACCCGGACCGCCACCTGGTCAGTTGGCTGATCCATGAGCTCACCCACGTCTGGCAATACCAGCACATGGGCTGGCGTTATCTATTCATTGCTCTGACTACACAAATCCGCCAGGGGAAAGATGCCTATTTGTTCGGCGGCGAAGAGGGGCTGAACGAACATCTGCGCCTGGGCCATAAGCTGGCCGATTTCAACCTGGAGCAGCAGGGAGATATTGCTCGCTCCTTCTACGACCAGCTATGCGATGGAAGAAGCGCCTTCGCCTGGCGGCCGTTCATCGCCCAAATCCAGAGCGGAGGCGCTGAAGCCAGCGCGGTCGATCACATTCTAAAGTGGCCCGGCATAGAATAAAACCACACCCGTCTATGGCGCGCACAAACCATCGGCCAACCAGCCAAGTTGATACCTTGTGGATTTTAGTGGCTTGCGGTATCCTTGAGTGGTTGTGGGAGTGGTTGGGTCCCGGTGGGCTCCCCGGTCTTCAAAACCGGTGACGGGTCGCGTTGCGGGCCGTGGTGGGTTCGACTCCCATCCACTCCCGCCTTTACTTTTAATAAGTGGTGTATAAAACCTGCGATTGGTTATACGATGCTGGCACATGAGATTGAAACCGAACAACTGACCGCCTTTGTCGCCCGAGTGCTGAAAATCGATGACATCACGACGGGTGAGACAAAGAGCAATTACCTGGTACGCTATCGCGGCCAACTTTACGGCGATTCCGCCGACGCTTACGAACAACTGGCGGAATGGCTGCGCCCCAACGACATCACGCCCTTATTTCGCAACGAAGACAGGCGGCATGCCATCTATTTGCTGCCGGGCGTGATACAACCCAAACCTTCCAACCCCCTGGTTAACCTGCTGCTGTTTGTCCTGACCTTGATCAGCGTGATCTTCGCAGGCGCACTGTATTCCTACAGCGGCCCAGAACCGCAAAGCACGTCCGACCTGGTGTACCAGATCCTGCGGGCGTTGCCCAGCGGCGTCCCCTTCGCCGCCAGCATGTTAGCCATTTTGTTAGCCCACGAATTCGGCCACTATCTGGCAGGGCGATACCACCACACGCATGTAACTTTGCCTTATTTCATCCCCTTTCCTCTCAGCCCGTTTGGCACCATGGGCGCCTTCATCCAACTTAAAGAGCGCCCCAAGAACAAGCGCGTTCTGTTGGATATCGGCATTGCCGGCCCATTGGCCGGATTGGCCGTCGCCATACCGGTGTTGCTGTACGGTCTCTCGCTCTCCAGGCTGGATACGCTCAACCTTGCCCCCGGCCAGGGTTTTCAACTGGAGGGAAATTCGCTGCTTTATTTGCTGGCCAAGTACATGGTTTTTGGGCAACTGCTGCCGACGCCGGCCAGCTACGGGCAGGTATCACCGCTGCTCTACTGGATTCGCTATTTCTTCACCAGCCAGCCGCTGCCCGTGGGCGGCACGGATGTGCTCATCCACCCCATCGCCTGGGCCGGTTGGGCAGGGTTGCTGGTGACCGCATTGAACTTGATCCCCGTCGGGCAGTTGGACGGCGGGCACTTGATCTATGTGCTGCTCGGCGAACGCCGCGCGCGCGTTCTGTGGCCTTTCATCCTGGTAGCGCTGATCCTGCTCGGTTTCGCCTGGTCAGGATGGTGGCTGTGGGCTTTGCTGATTTTCATCCTGGGGCGCTTCTATGCCGAACCGCTCGACCAGATTACGCCGCTCGACCCGCGCCGCCGGTTGGTTGCCGTGCTGGGCGTGGTCGTGTTCGTGCTGGTCTTCACGCCCGTGCCCCTGGTGCAGGCCATCGCCGGTGGTTTATAACAGAAAGTAGTATAATCGGGAGCATATGGCCGAAGACGTCATGCTCCAGGAAGCCATCGAGGCAATTCGCCAGGAACAGCGTATCCGGGCGCGTGATTTGCTGACGCGCCTGCTGCGCGCCAACCAATCCAACCCCGAGTATTGGCTGTGGATGAGCTCCGTCGTCGATACCACCCGCGAGCAGGTGTTTTGCCTGCAGAATGTCTTGCGCCTGGACCCGAATAACGCCGCAGCCCGGCAGGGCTTGTTGTTATTAGGCGCTCGGCCCCCGGATAAAGAAATCACCCCGGTGCCGCCCGTCCGGCGCAAGTGGGAAGTGGCTGTCCAGGAAGTGCCAGAACTAACTGGCCTGAGGGCCATCCTGGCGAATCCAGTCGTGCGTATTGTAACCCTGGTCCTGGTTTCACTGACTGTGGTCACGTTGATCGGAGTCGGTGTTTATGCACAGGGGCGTCGCAATCGACCCGTCGCCGCCCGCTTCCCAACCAGCACGCCGGGACCATCGCCTACCTTCACTTATACCGCCACGGCCTTGAATGAAAGGGTTGTTACCTCCACGCCCATCCCAACCTCGTCAGGGCCAAAGCCGTTATGGATGCGCCTGGAAGCCACTTACACACCCACGCCTCTGTACATCCAAACCCCTCACGCCGCCAACGAGTCCTTCCGCATCGCCCAGCGCGCTCAGGAGCGCGGCGACCTGGAGACCGCCCTGACGCAATACAAACAGGCCATGCAGATGAGCCCGGATGCGGCGGATATCCCCTATCACCTGGGCGAAGTCTATCGAAAGGAAGGCGAATACAAACTCGCCCTGGATGCTTACCAACGCGCCCTGGACATTAATCCCAATTTTGCACCGGCCTACCTGGGCCGGGCGCGCGCCCAGCAGGGGTTGAACCCCGGCGCCAGGATCAGCAAGGACCTGACCGCAGCCACCGAGAAAGACCCCAATTATGGCGAGGCCTACCTGGCGTTAGTTGAGTATCTGCTCAATGAAGGTGATTACGAAGGCGCTACCGAAAACCTGGAAAAAGCCCAGGCAGTCATGCCCGGTTCGCCGCTGGTCTATCTGTATCTGGCAGAGACCAACCTGGCGCAGGGCAATGCCGAAGCCGCGCTGGAAAACGCTCGCAAAGCCAACCAGCTCGACCAGACCATGCTGCTTTCTTACCGCATCCGGGCCCAGGCCGCCGCGCTCAACAACGAGCACCAGGAGGCGCAAGAGGCCATCGCTGTTTATCTGGAATTCGAGCAGGACGACCCGGCCGCCTGGCTGATCCAGGGACAGGCGCTCTACCTGCGCAAAGCCTACAGTGAGACGCTGCAAGCGCTGAACAGGGCGCTCGAGTTAGACAGAAACTTGACGGACGCTTACCAGTACCGCGGGTTGACGCTCCTGGAACTGGGCGAGGGGCAAAAGGCAGTCAACGATCTCTTCGTCGCCCTGCGTGAAGACACCTCGTCTTTCCAAAAAAACCTGGACTTCGCCCGCGCCCTGCTGGTCGCCAACCGCCTGGGCGACGCACTATCTTACGTCAACCGTGCGGAGGATCTATCCAAGAGTGACGCCGAAACCGCCCAGGTGTTATACTGGCGCGCCCAGACCCTCGAAGCCATCGGCAACCTGCCCTCGGCATTAAAAGATTGGAAGGCCCTGGCGGCGCTGCCCGAAGAGAGCGTCCCTGAAGACTGGCTGGAAATGGCCAAAGGCCGGCTCAAAGCCACCGCCACTCTCCCGCCGCCCACACCCACCTTCACCCGCACGCCGAAGCCGGTCACCCCAACGCCTACCCCAAAGGCCACCCGCACGCCGACGCCGGCGCCCGCCACCAAAACGCCCATCGCAACGCCTACGCCGACGACCAGGCCGGTTACCCCAACGCCCACGCAAAAAACGCCGACGCCCGGCGCCACGCCGACTCGTTAGAGATTCGTATGAATTGCGACACGGGTCTTGTCAAGCCGCGACGGGCGCGCTATAATCATCGCAGGTC
This sequence comes from uncultured Anaerolinea sp., assembly GCA_964595435.1. Taxonomy (GTDB): domain Bacteria; phylum Chloroflexota; class Anaerolineae; order Anaerolineales; family UBA4823; genus RBG-16-57-11. Next base: position 32,338 of record CAZQQJ010000065.1, read on the forward strand.
AATAAGGCGTATTCTTTTGCGTGGCCGCAAGCGTGGGCCACGCAAAATGCAGTAAGGATCATTTTTTACAGTAGACTTCGAGGTGCCCTATGCCGGTTTACACCTACCGTTGTACCAATTGTGGTGTCCAGTTCGACCAACAACAAAAGTTCAGCGACGCGCCGCTCACCCGCTGCCCGGAATGCTCCAAGAAGACTCTACAGAAAGTCTTCCAGCCGGTAGGCATCGTCTTTAAAGGCTCCGGGTTTTATGCCACCGATCACCGTTCGCCTTCCGGACAGGGACGCTCGTCCAGCAAAGAAAAATCCGATTCCAGCAGCGATTCGGCAGCCAAGACAACGCCCTCCACCACCAGCGAGAGCAGCGCAAAACCCAAGTCCTCTGAAGAATAGGCCCTGGTGAACCTCGCCGCAGCCCGCCAAAACACCCCACAGCAGGGGTGTTTTGGTTTAAAGGGTCCCACCGGCTTTCGCGGGAAAAGATGCCATCCACCGCCGGATTCGAGGCTTCAGCCGGATGCCACTGCTATTAACGGACCAGGTAAATGACCGCAACGATGACGCCGATCACAACCACCGTCCAGCGCAAGGTGGCAGGCTTGATCCGCCCCGCCAGTTTACCGCCCAGGGCTCCGCCGATCCAGGCGCCCACGGCCATGACCAGCGCGACCGGCCACACCACGTTGCCCGAAAAGATAAAGAAGATGGCAGCAGCCACGTTGGTGCTCAAAGCCACCGCCTGCTTCAGGGCGTTGAGCCGCGTCAGGTTATCTTCCAGGGTCAGGCCCAATACGGACAGGACGATCACGCTCAGGCCAGCGCCAAAGTAGCCGCCGTAGATTGCCGCCAGGCCCACCGGCAGCGCCGCCCAGGCCTCCGAGGTCGTTTTGGTTTGCCCCGCCCGGCGCAGCAGCCAGGCGCGCACGGGATCCTGTATGGCCAACAGCCCGGAGGCCAACAGGATCAGGAACGGCACCAGCTCACGGAACACGCGCTCCCCGGTATTCAGCAGCAGGATACCGCCGATGACCCCGCCAATGGCCCCGGCAGGCATGGAGAACCAGAGGCGTTTCTTCTGCCCGCGCAGGTCTTTGGACTGCGCCAGCGTTGCGCCGAAGTAACCCGGGCACAAAGCCACCGTGTTGGTCACGTTGGCCATGATAGCGGGTAAACCCACCGCAGTGAGCATCGGAAAAGTGATCAGGGTGCCGCCGCCGGCCAGGGCGTTGACCGCCCCGGCGCCCATGGCAGCAAAGAAGACGAGGATGAATTGGAGTCCGGTGAGCATTGTGGTTGCCTGTGTTTGGTTGGGATGCGAGAGATTATATCATTGGCAGGCAATGGACAGGATCCGAACCTGGAACCTGGCGGTTTGAGAGTCAAGTCCAGAAGCAAACGGAGAGCTGAAGGTTGTTGGATTCAAGCATCCTTCAGGTCTCTGTTAAACAAAAGGCTACTCGACCAGAAATTGAACCTGTAACCTAGCGGTTTGGGGGTCAATTCCAGTTGGGGGATAATTTCGATTATCCTAACCTGGTGACTAAATTTCCAAATCCTAGACATAAATACCACTTGTTTTAACTCTATACGCACTATATCCCCTAGAATCAGGTTTTGGTAAAAAGTGGGCATTTACCTTGGTCAGATAAACAAAAAGATCAAGATAATTTATCCATTCATTTTGATTTGTTTTAGTAATTGGGATTGACCTTAGTAATTTTTTTTCTGTGTCGGACTCAATATTTATATATATCCTGCCTAATTCGGTTTCTATAAACTCCTGATTAATAATTTCGTATATTGCAACAGAATTACTATCTGATTCTAGAGTCCAATTTAAGCATCGCTCATCCTTATTTGATCTAAACTAACTTTAGCTAAACACTTACCCGAAGCACGATCAA
>CAZQQJ010000066.1:0-30824 GCA_964595435.1 uncultured Anaerolinea sp.
CATGGTGCCCACGTTCATGTGCGGCTTGGTGCGCTCAAATTTTTGCTTTCCCATACGATTCTTCTCCTTCTAAATCGTTTACTGGCTTTGGCAAGCAGAGCCCTCAATGGGATTTGAACCCATGACCCCGTTCTTACCAAGAACGTGCTCTACCGACTGAGCTATGAGGGCATTTTGCCAGTGTTCTACGCGCTGACAGGTGTGCGCGACACCTGTCAGCCGTGGTCCAAGTGGGCGGTGAAGGATTCGAACCTCCGAAGGCTTCTGCCAACTGATTTACAGTCAGTCCCCGTTGGCCACTTGGGTAACCGCCCGAAAAACACTCAAACCGTTGCCAGCTCGAGATCAAGGTCAACCTGGTTAGCCTTGATCGCCAGCCATCAACGGAAGCCGACGACGGGAATCGAACCCGTAACCTACCACTTACAAGGCGGTTGCTCTGCCGATTGAGCTACGTCGGCGTGAAGATTGATAAAGTACCTGCCTTAAGGCGAATGGCATTATACCAGAGGGGTCATTCTGCGACAAGGTATTTTACCGAAATCTCTGGCAATAAAGCAAATGTGCGATTTTGGCAGTAATGTACGACAGCCGTTCTGACTGCCCGCGGCGGAAGAGTTTATCAGGTATTTGGCTAATCGTCAATAGTAAATCCGCAAAAGGGATCGGGCGCGCCGGCGAAAATACTTTGCAGGATGTTCATTTCGCGCTGGTGGATGGTCGATACGAATTTACTGACGTTCTTCATTGACTTGCAGGCGGTGTAGCCACGATCCAGGAAATCGTAAAGCTCGAACCAGCCGGCATGGTAAGCCGGGAAACGCGCCAGGCGAAGGCTTATGGCGAAAACCGGGCGGCGAGCGCCGTGGGCGGCCTCATCCAGGACAGAGGTCAACAATTCGATTTGTTCTTTGCGTTCGGCGTGATTATCGCAGATGCGGTAGCCGGCGGCATACGTTTGAGGTGTGATCTGGCGGGTAACACCCAGGTCCTCAAACAGGGCGTGCAGCAGTTGTTGGTCGAGGCGGTTGGTGAGCTGGTTCAAGCGGATGGTGTCAGCCAGGAGGCGCAGCATCGGTTCGGGCAGGTAGCGCGCCAATAGCCCGTGCAGGCGTTCGGCGTCGTGGTCGCGCTGGCTGAAATCACGCGGGGCGTAGATGTCGCTGAGGAAGAACTGGCAGGCGGAGCGGTATTGCCCATCTTCCAGCAGGTCGGCATAAGTATATGCCAGGCGGCGCGACTGCCACTGGCGCAACATGGCCAGCCGGTTTTCCAAATCTTTACCCGGCAGGGATTGCTGCTGCGCTTCGGCGCTGTGCTGGAGGTCGAAGAGCAGGCTGAGTAAGTCCTGAGGCGAGCCTTTTGCCATTTCTGGGAGTATACCGCGTTGAGGATGGTTTTTGGAGTAAAATTTTGGACGACCTTGAGATGTTTATCTCGATCTGTACAGCAAGAATATTTTTTGGAGGAGGCATGCCGTGTGCGCTGATATGATTGGACCTGTTGAATTGATTGTGGCTGCTTTTAACAATCCGGCCCGGGCCGGCGAGGTTTTGAAAACTTTGAAAGCATTGCAGAAAGAGGAAATCTTTCGCCTGCTCAACGCGGCGATTATGGTCAAGGATGCAGGGGGCAGCGTTTCGATCCAGGAGACGGAAGATGTCAGCGCGGGCAGAGGCGCCCTGGCGGGGGCGATTGTGGGCGGATTGGTCGGCTTGCTGGGCGGGCCGGTTGGCGTGGTGATCGGCGCGGCGGCCGGCGCGGCTACGGGCGGCGTGGCGGCTCACAAGATCGACATGGGTTTTCCGGATGATACATTGAACGAGTTGAAGGAAAGCCTTACCCCCAATTCCTCCGCTATCCTGGCCTTGATCCAGCACCAGTGGGTGGATCGCGTCGTCGAGGAAATGGAAAAAGCCGGCGCCACCCTGTTTCGCCAGGCATTGAAAGACGAACTGGCAGCGCAACTGGAGGCTGGCGAGGCAGATCAGGAAAAACACACGGATTAGCTGACCGGATTACTGCTGCTGCGAAGCCGGCGGCCGCAGCCTCAAAATCGCTATTTCGCAGGATGATTGAGGGCTTCCAGGCGCTGCAGCGTATCCAGCGTGGCCAGCACCAGGATCTTGTTCTGCGGATTCAGGCGCAGGTTGTGGTCGGGGTGCAGATGGGTCTGTTGGTCATCGATGAAGCTGACTACGGAGAGATCCAGTTTCTCTTCCAGTTCTTTGATGGTCCATCCGGCTAATGCTGCTCCTGGCTTGATGGTGACCTCGCTGATATTGAGCAGGGTATCTCCCACGTAGAACGAAGACCTGACGTTCACTCGCATCGATGCGGTAGCGATGGTGGGGGCGGCCAGCGCGGAAACGCTGTAAGCCGTATGAATGCCGAAGCCTTTTTCGATGCGCTGCGCCAGGTCGGCGTCGAACATACGCATGACGATTTTGACATCGGGATTGAGCTCACGGGCGTCCAGGGCGATGTCCAGGTTGGCCAATTCGTCGTCGGTGCACGGAATAATGGCATCCGCCTGTTCGATGCCCGCCTTTACCAGCGTCTCGGGGCGGCGTGCATCGGCGATGATCACTGGAATGCCCAGCGCCTGGACTTTCTCGATGAAACGACATTCCGGGTTGGATTCGATTGCCACCACCTCACGGTCGAATTTGAGCAGTTCTACAGCTACCCGGTAGCCGACTTTGCCGATACCGCAGATGATCGAATGATGATAGTATGTGGATGCCATAGCGATTTGCCATTTCTGCCCGCGTTCCTGTTTGTTGGTCAGGGCGACTCCGAAGCGAATTACCCCATCGACGACGGCGATTAACCCCAGGATGGGAATAATAAAATAGAGAAGTTGTAGATACCACTGGTGGGGGAATTCTAACGAACCCTGGAAGAAGAGCAGCGAAAAAGTGCCGTAGAGCGCTTCGGCAAAGCTGATAGGTTGGTTTGAGAGCGGGTCACGGTAGAACAGGTAGAACAGCAGCGCGCCGCCTACTACCAGAGTGATGAAAAGCAGCAAGGAACTGCGCGACTCGTGCAACAGGACGCGCGTGTCGCGCATCTGCGCTCGCAATGCCCGGTACAGCTTACGCCGCTGATTGTTCAAGGTGTTTTGTCCTTCATTACCGGCTGAAATTTTATACCACGAGCGAGTCGGGGTCAAGCACCACTTTGTGTAATTCTGACTATGGATGTGACACAGGAGGGGGGCCATGTCACTTTTTTGCCAGAATCACGCAATCCATAGGCGGAAAGCAAGATGATCCTACCGTAAATTCAAAAAAGCTCTTGTACCTTTTGCCGGTTTGCGTTAGGATTGTGCCGTATGGATCAAACCAATCGGATGGAACACGATACGTATACCGGCATCGCTATCCTGGCCGGTGGAGATCTCCTGGTGATCGCCTTGATCACAGTCGTTGGCTTTGCCAGCCATGGCGAACTGGCAGGCGCCGGGGCGCGTATGTTGACCACTTTTATCCCCTTGCTGGTTGCCTGGTGTATGTCTGCGCCGTTCCTGGGTGCGTATGACTTGCGCCGCGCGGCAGACCCGCGCCAGGTCTGGCGGCCATTTTGGGCGATGGCGCTGGCCGGGCCGCTGGCGGCCTGGCTGCGAGGGGTGATGCTCAACGCGCCGATTCTGCCGGTTTTTGTGCTGGTATTGGGTGGGGTCAGTGCCCTGGGAATGCTGGCCTGGCGCACGGCCTATGCGTTGCTGGCGCGGCGGGGCAGGTGAGGTATGGACGAAGCTGCCCTGATCCAAGATGCCTGCCGTGGCGACCTGGATGCTTTCAACCGCCTGGTATTGGCTTACCAGGACCTGGTGTATAACCAGGCATATCGCTTGATGGGCGATTTTGACGCCGCGGAAGACGCCACGCAGGACGCTTTCATCGCCGCTTATCGCAAACTGGATACGTACCGGGGGGGCTCTTTCAAGGCCTGGCTGCTGCGCATTGTGACCAACCTTTGCTATGACGAGTTGCGGCGCCGCAAGCGCCGCCCCACCACGCCGTTGGAACCCCTGGATCAGGATGATGAAGAGGTTGAGTCGCCGCGATGGCTGTCAGACCCGGCCGAATCGCCCGAACAGCGCGCCGAACGGGCCGAACTGTCCAGGGCGTTGCAGCGCTGCCTGGACGGCTTGCCGGCGGAGTTTCGTGCGGTGGTCGCCCTGGTGGATATCCAGGGCATGGATTATACCGAAGCGGCCCAGGTCACTGGCAATCCACTGGGTACGATTAAAAGCCGCCTGGCGCGTGGGCGGTTGCGCTTGCGCGATTGCCTGAGAGGTGTTTGGGAACTATTACCGGAATCTTTTCGTCTGGTGGATGAGAGTGAATGATGATAACCAGGATATCGCCCCGCGAATGGGAGGCACTTTCGGCCTACCTCGATAACCAGCTTGGCTCGAAAGAGCGGACATTGCTGGAGGCCCGTTTGGACGCCGACGCCGATCTGCGCACGGCTCTGGACGAACTGCGCCGCACGCGGGCCGTGCTACGCAGCCAACCCAGGTTGCGGGCGCCGCGCAATTTCACGCTCACTCCCCAAATGGCAGGGGCGCGCCGGCGCAGCCGGTCGTTACCGGTTACCTATCCTATGCTGCGATTGGCATCCGTCCTGGCAACGATTTTCTTCGTTCTACTTTTCGCCGGTAATTTGACCTTGAGGGTTGTCGCACCTCAATCCAGGACGATTGCCCTGGCACCGCAAACAGAGGTGAATTACGCTGCTCCGGTAGTTGGCATGGGTGGAGGCGGCGGCGCTGTGGTCGAGCAGGCTGTGCCAACGCTGGAAGCCGAGGTCGTGCCATTGCCGGAGGCCCCTGCAGTGCTCGAACGGCCTCTGGCGGCTTCTGCACCGACGCAAGATGCAGCGGTGGAAGCTGCCAACCCGGCGACTGCCTCGGATATGCCGCAAGCCAAGGCGCTCCAGGTAACGCCCCTGGACGCTGAGGGGGCGCCTACTGAGGCCCAGGCTGAGGAGAATGTGATGAAGAAGGCAGGGGAGCCTCCGTCACCCACGCCAGTTGTGCCGCAAGGCGACAGAGAAGGGGGCGCCAAGGTCGAAGCGGGCCAGAGAGGCATCCCCGTGGCAGCCATTTTAGGCTGGCTGCAAGTGTTGTTGGCCCTGGTGGCCGTTGGCGCCGGCCTGGCAGCTTTCTTGCTGCGCCGTTCGACGCGTGATTGAGCGATGGGGGCATTCCCGCTTGGCAGCACAAATAAATGACCAGATCAATTTCTGCATGCGCTGCGGCAGTCTGTTGGCGCGGGCAGAACGTTTTGGCAAGCTGCGCCCGGTTTGCCCGGCCTGCGGGTGGGTGTATTACGCCGATCCTAAAGTGGCTGTAGCGGCTCTGATCGAGCAAGACGGGCAGGTATTTCTGGTGCGCCGCGCCAATGATCCCCAGCGCGGCCTGTGGACCATGCCGGCCGGATTTGTGGATGCGGGCGAGGATCCTGCCGAGGCGGTGGTGCGCGAATGCCTGGAGGAGACCGGTCTGCAGGTAAGGGTGACCGGCTTGCTGGAAATCGTCTATGGCCAGGAGCACCCGCGCGGCGCTCACTTTCTCATTGTCTATCGTGCGAATATCGTGGGGGGAAAGCTGGCGGCCGGGGACGATGTGGACCGGGCGATGTTTTTCCCAAAAGACGCGCTGCCACCCCTGGCATTTGCCGCCACTCGCAAAGTCCTGGGCGTTCCGTAGGGCTATTTGACCGGGAAATTGACTTCGGCCTGGTTCGTGTTGCCGGCCAGGTCAATGGCGAGCACGCGCAGGGTGTGGCTGCCCGGTTTTGCCTGCCAGGATATGGCGAAAGGCGGCTGGACCAGCGTGGCGATTGATTCGCCGTCCATGTAGAATTCGACACTGGCGATGCCCAGGGCATCTTCCACCTGCGCTTGCAGGACGATCAGCTTGCGCTGACCGGGATCGATTTCTTCACCGGGCAGCGGGGAAAGAAGGGTCACTTCGGGGGGCAGGTTGTCGATGGTGAGCAAGGTGGTGGTGCGTTTCACGTTTTGATCTTGATCGACCACTAACAATTGCAGCGCATACAGGCCGTTGAGCTGGCGCGTATCCCATTCGCCCAGCTTACCGCTAACGACTGGCTGCTGGCTATCCTGGCCAAGCTGGTACCACTGCTGTGGGTTCAACCCGGCGCCGATCTGCAGCCGGTAAAAGGCGAAATCCTCTCCACGAGCGGTGCCGGTGATGGCTACCTGGCCACGCTCGATGTTGAGCATTGCTGGGGAACTGATCTGCGCATCGGGCCAGGTGGGCAATTCCAGCGGAATGGTGTCGTAAACGTCTGGCGGTGTTACAAACCCTGCTGCCTGGGCCCAGGCGGCGGCTTCCGGCGGGGCGATGAAATAGGGCCGGTCGTCGACCAGGTCCGACGGGGTATACACGGTAGCCAGGCGCACGGTCTGGCGGTTTATAGGGATGTCCCGGTACAGGTGGTCGAACTGGATGGGTTCGTTGCCGGCCAGGAACACTTCGTCTACCACGTTGGGGCAGGCGTCTGTGGGCAACATGCCCGACGGGTCGCAGACTTTCAAATTGCTCAAACCGTCTGGAACCGGCCAGGGCTGGTAAGGCAGGTCCCGGCTGGCGAATTGGAACAGGGCGTGCCACAGGCCGGCGGTCGCAGCTTGCAGGCGCGCCTGGCTGCTGGCGGGAATTTCGCCTGGCGCAGCGTCTTTCCCAAGCCACACCCCCACAACGCGCTGGGGTGTGTACCCGACTGTCCAGTGATCGGCGCCAGAGGTGGTGCGCCCCATCTTGGCTGCTACCGGGCGGCCTATTTCCAGCGGATTGGGGTGTCCTAAGCTGGGCCAGCGGGCGGCTTCGTCGCTCAGGATGTGTGTCATCAGGTAGGCCAGTTGCGCGCTGATGATCGGGCGGGTTTGCGGGGTACTGCGGTCTAAGATCACGCTGCCGTTGGCGTCTTCCACGCGGAGCAGTGTCGCCGGCTGGATGGGCAGCAAGCGCGGCGTCCTGGTGGAAGCCGTGGGCTGTGCTTCCAGGTTATTCTCCAGGGCGTGACCGGCCAGCGTGCCGCGGTTGGCCAGGATGCCAAACGCCTGGCTAACTTCTACCAGGTTGACCGGGCGGAAGAGCGACAGGGTGTTCAGGGCGGCGTTGATCGGATTTTGGGGGGCAAGGATGCCAAACTGTTGCGTGGTGCGCAGGACGTTTTGGGCGCTTACCTGGGTGAGCACCTGGTCAGCAGGCCATACGTAGTCATTGGCCAGGGCGGTGCGCAGGCGCAGCGGGCCATGGTACTGGCCGTCGAAGTTAGCCGCTGCGCCCGGTGCGCTTTGCTCTTGCTCTGGCGGAATATCCCAGACCAGGGAAGCGGGGCTTAGCCCACGGGTGAAAGCGGTCAGGTAGATGAAAGGGGTCATCAGCGTTCCCGGGGTGTGGGCGGGCAGCGGTGATGTTTCCAGGCCAGGAGAGGCCTCGCCGGTCATTGCCTGTATCTGTCCGGTAGATGGCTCCAGGATCACCGCCTCGGCCCGCAGGCCGGTGACCGGCGCTGCATCGCCAGCAGGCAGCGAAGGGAGCAAGCGTGCGGCCTGGCAACCCCCCGGTGGGCTATCGCCTGGGGCAGCCAGGGTCCCCAGGTTGGCCAGTTGGGCCGCCGCGGCGCAGCGCAGTTCAATCTGCAGAGCGTAATTCAGGGTGGTCAAAACACGCAGTCCACCCCGTTCCACCTGGTGACGCGGCATCTGGGTGTAGAGCTGCCTGAGTGCCATCTGGACGAAGGCCGGGGCCACTTTGGGGTCCAGATCGGTGATGCGCAGCGCCTGTACCTGGTTGCCATCCTGCCGGAAGACCAATTTTTGCTGGGCAGCCTGGGCAGCGGCCATGGGTTCGGCCAGCCGGTAACGCAGCATATCGCGGAGGACGTATTTCTGGCGCTCGAGAGCGGCCTGCGGCGCGTCGAGGGGGTTCAATGACGGCGCAGCGGTCAACGAGGCAAGCAGGGCGGCTTCGGCCAGGTCCAGGTCTGCGGCGGACTTGCCAAAATACAGGCGCGCGGCGGCATCCGCGCCGTAGGCAAGGCGCCCATAGGATGCGCTGTTCAGATACCATTCCAGGATTTTCTGGCGGCCAAAACGGGCGGTAACCTGGGCGGCCAGCAGGCGCTCGCGCAGGGAGCGACGCAAGGAGGGTGGTTCGTCTTGCAGGAGCAGATCGGAGACCAGGCGCTGCGCCAGGGTGGGATGGTCTCCGGAGCGTATGCCCCACAAGGAGAAGCCGGGATGAAACCAGAAACCGGGATCGGAGGCGGCTACGGTGGCGTTGACCAGGCCCTGGGCGAAGCAGGCATCGCCTGTCGTGGAGGGTGGGACGCAGCGGTATACTCGCCCGGCAGAGACCGGGTTCTCAAGGGTAAGCACCAGATGTTCACCGCTCTGGTCGTACAGGCGGGTGGGCTGCAACAGCGCTCCATCTGGCGGCTCGATCCAGGCCGGCAAAGTCTCGATAGATGGCAGGCGCTGCGTGAGGCTGGAAAAGCCCAGGGCAAGCAGGATGCCTCCCACTGCAAGCAGCAGGCTGAATGCACCAGCGCAGCCCAGGCCAGTTCTTCCGCCGGGGTTACGCCGTTCGGCGGTGCGGCGACGCTGGCGCATGCGGGTGATGTACGTTACGCTGGGCATGAGCAAGAAGCCCTTATTTTCCGGGTTTCGGCTGGACGGTCGAGGGGATGCTGTCGACCATTTGCAGTAACTCGCGCGCGGATTGGCGCGTACCGTCGCTCAGTCCGCCGAGCATCTGCGCCAGCTCGATCTCGCGCTCTTCACCCGCCAGGCGTTTGACGCGGGTGACGGTGCGGTTCGATAGGACGGCTTTCTCTACGTGGAAGTGCTGTTTGCCGAAGGCGGCCAGTTGGGGCAGGTGGGTGATGCACAGCACCTGGTGCTGGCGCCCCAACTGCCACAATTTCTGGCCGACCACGGTGCCGACCCGCCCGCCAATGCCCTGGTCGATTTCGTCGAATACCAGGGTGGGGACGCGATCGGCCTGGGCCAGCACGTTTTTCAGGGCCAGCATCAGCCGTGAGGTTTCGCCCCCGGAAGCGATGCGCGCCAGCGGCTTGAAACCTTCGCCAGGGTTGGGCGCAATGAGGAACTCGACGCGTTCCAGGCCATACGGCTGGCAGGCGACGCGCTGCCCGTCCTCCAGCAGGGCGCCCTCGGGGTCGGGGCGCTGCTGGAAATCGACCTGGAAGCGTGCTCCCGCCATGTGCAAATCGGCCAACTCGTTTTCGATGGCCTGCTCCAGGGTGGCCGCGGCAGCGCGGCGCAAACGGCCAAGCGCCTGCCCCTGTTCGCCCAACCGGGCGAGCAACCGCTGGCGCTCGCTCTCCAGTTCTTGCAAGCGCTCGGCGGCGTGGGTGATTTGCTCGAGCTGGCGGCGGGCATTTTCGGCGAATTCGAGGACCTCGGCCAGGGAATCGCCGTATTTGCGTTTCAGGGTCAGGATCAGCGCCAGGCGCTCTTCGACCTGATCCAGGCGCTTGGGGTTGAATTCGATCCCTTCCAGGTAGACGCGCAGGTTGTGCGCCAGGTCGCTCAGGCTTTCAAACAGGGCCTGGGCGTTCTCGTGCAGGGCGGTTTGGGAGGGGTCCAGGCGCGCCAGCCCGGCCAGGCTGCCGGCGACCTGGCCGAGCAGGTCGGTGACGGCAGGCGCTTCGGGCATACCTTCGTCCAGCGCAAGAAGAGCCTGCTGCGCCAGGGTGGTCAGACCTTCGGCGTTGGCCAGGCGGTTGCGTTCTTCGCGCAGCGCCTCTTCTTCGCCGACATGCAGGCGGGCGGCATCGATCTCTTTGATCTGGAAGGAGAGCATATCGCTGCGCCGGGCGGCGTCGCGTTCGGCCTGGCGAATCTCGTCCAGCTCGCTTTGTACTTCTTGCTGGCGCTGGTAGCTGGTGCGATAGGCTTCCAACGCCTGGGGGAGTGTGCTGACTGGCAGGCCCGTGGCGTAACGATCCAGCAGGCCCAGGTGTTGGGGGACGCGCAACAGCGAGAGGTGCTCGGACTGGCCGTGGACGTCGACCAGGAATTCACCCAGCTCACGGAGCAGGCCGGCGCTCACACTGCGCCCGTTGACCCGCGCCACATTGCGCCCGCTGAGACGCACCTCGCGCCCAACGGTCAGATAGTCGGGGTCATCGAGCAGTTCTTCGCGCTGCAAGATGGCGTGTAACGCCTCCCGCGAGGCGTCGGGGATGCGGAAGACGGCCTCCACGCTGGCGCGCTCGGCGCCGGTGCGCACTTGCAACGCCTCGGCGCGCCCGCCGAGCAGCGTTTCCAGGGCATCGATGATGATCGATTTGCCCGCGCCGGTCTCGCCGGTGAACGTCACCAGGCCCGGCTCAAGCTGTACATCCAGGTGGTCGATAATGGCAAAGTTTTCGATACGTAGTTCGGTCAACATGGCTTGACCCACAGGTTTGTGTGGCCTGGCGCAGTTTTACCGGAAGAGAGGTCGTTGTGCGCCAGGCCGGGATTTGGTTTAGCGCATGCGAATGCCGCGCAGGCGATAATAGATGGACGAAACGACGGTGAAGGAATAGATGCCTTGCCAGAGCAGCTCCAACAGGCCGTAGAGCGGGCTGCCGAGTAACATGAAGATGATGTCGCGCAGCAACAGGGGCAGGCAACCCACCAGCGCACCGGCGGCGGCGGTGAGAAACAGTTTGGGCGAGCGGCGCCGCCCGACGGCGCGCCGCACTGCCTCGGCGATGATCATGCCGATAAAGGGGGCCAGGAAGAAAATGAAAATCCCCAGGACGTTGGCCAGAAAGCTGCCGGCAAAAGCCAGGACAGCCGCCAGGATAAAAGCAACCGGATAATCGATGCCCTGGCTGGTGTCGAAGATTTTTTGCTGGCCGCGCACACACTCTTTGCAGCGATAACCGGTGGGGGTCAACACGGCGCACTTCGGGCAGATCGGTTTTTCGCAGTTGTTGCAACGCAGACTGGTTTCAACGTTGGGGTGGTTGGCGCAATACAGAATGGGGTGGGTGTCGGTCATCGAATCATTCCTGCGGTGGGGTTGCGATTCATGTGAGGGGTCAAGTTGCGGTAGAAGTAGCCCGGGTCTTGAAAGCGTACAAAACGCACGGTATGGCTGCTGGCATAGGCGTCGACACGATCGCCGTCGGCCATGCCGATGGGCACCTGGCCATCGGGGGAGAGCACGGCCTGGTGGTCGGTGTTGACGGTGATGCTGACGGTCGAGCCTTCCGACAGGATGATGGCCCGGTCGATGGACAGGTGCGGAGCAACGGCGATCAACAGGATATTGCGCAGCTCTGGCGGCAGGATCGGACCGCCGACCGCCAGCGCGTAGGCAGTGGAGCCTGTGGCGGTGGATGCGATCAGCGCGTCGGCCACATACGTGCTCAGGTAGCGCCCATCCACGCTGGCTTCCAGGTGCACCGGGCGCACCATGTGGCCGCGACTGACCACGATCTCGTTGAGCACGTCCCAGGTGCCGAGCAACTCCCCGGCGCGCCACTGCTCGGCGCGCAGCATCATGCGCTGTTCGAAGCGGTATTCGCCAGTGAATAAGCGCGGCAGCATATCGCGCCACTGCTCCTTCTGGACTTCGGTCAAAAAGCCAAAGCGCCCCAGGTTGATGCCCAGGATCGGCACGTGATATGGGGCGCACAGGTGACCGGCGCGCAGCATGGTCCCGTCGCCGCCGAGGGCGATCACCAGGTCGATCTCACCCTCTTTCACTTTGCGGCGCAGGGCCTGGTCGTAAATCATGCCGTAATCCGCGGAGGCGCCGTGCTCTCTGAGAAAAGCTACGACCGGCGCGGCATCTTCGGCTACCTCGGGCATTTGCGGATGCGACAGCACCAGGATTCTGCGAAATTCGTTTTCCGACTTTGCCATTGTGTGCCAGTTACCTTATTTGGTATGAACCGTTTTGCGTGGCGGGCGGACGGCATCCGTCCCTACCGCTTATTTGACTGAAAGCCGTTTTGCGTGCAACTGCTATAGGTTAGCAATGATACGTCCACCAATTATATTACAGAAGTCTTTGATCGCAGACGGAGCGAAAGCCGCAGCGGCTGCAACGGGCGGCCGAATTGTGCGAACGGGGAACGTCTGAGCGACGTTCCTGGGTGCGCATTTCGGCGAGCATGGCCAACAGGCGATTTTCTAATTCCGGCGTGTAATCGATGGCGAAGGTGCGCCGGGGATAGTGCAGGATGCCATACGCGGGCCGCTTGCCGTAATGGCGCTGCACCAGCAAGCAGTAGGCGGCCAACTGGAAGATGTGGGCATCGTACGGCGCCGCGGATACGTGGCTCGATTTGACCTCCACCGGGATGATTTGCTGGTTTTGTTCGACCAGGTAATCCGGTTTGCCCACCAGGCCCAGCTCGGCGTCGTACAACGGTTGTTCGGGCACGCCCCAGTTGCGCGTATCGGCGTAGATCACCCGCCCGGCGGGCAGGCCGGTGGCTTTCTGCTGCCGACGCGCCAGCCAGAACAATGCGATGGACAAAACGAGGGCGAAGACAGCCAGGTAAAGCATCACAGCGATTGGAGGACGAGATAGGCGGCGGCCAACGCCAGGGCGAGCAGCAGCAGGCCATAGGCAGCGAAGCGCAAACAGCCGGCGCTCAATACGGCCCGGCTGTGGCGGTAGTGCAGCTCGCTGCCGGCGGCCATTTCGGACAGGTTATCGGAGGGCTGCCCGTTTTTCTGGTACCACCAGGCGCGCTGGCAGAACAGGTAGGCGCCGATCTCGGAGGCGCGCAGCGTGCGGCGCGAGGTGGGCATGCCTAGTTTGCCTCTTCCAGCCTCTCTTCCAGGCGGTGCAGGCTGTTTTCGAGTTGTTCCTGGCGCAAGCTGATGGTCATGTCGCCGCGCGTGCGCTCGGTCACGCCGCGCACGATGTCGGTCAACCTGCGCAGGCCGCCGGTGACTGCGTCGGGGTAATCCATGGTGACCAGCACCACGTAGACGTCGTCCATGCAGGCCAGCAGGCGCTCGGCTTCCAGGGAGTGGCCGTGGCGCAGCAGGTCCAGGCAACGACGGCGCAGCTCGCTGGCGGCTTCGGCCAGCCCCTGCATGTAGGTGGCCGCTTCCACGCCCAGGTCTTCAGGGGAGGGCAAGTCCAGGTCGCGCACCAGGGCGTAGGCGGTGTTGGCCTCGGCGTATTCTTTGAGGGCGTCCTGGGTGTAGCCTGAATAATACAGCTCGGGGTATTGAGTCAGGCCGTTGTGCAAGGCGTGCACCAGTTCCTGGGCCTGGGCCATATTTTCCAGGGCCAGGTCGTATTCTTCGCGGTGGATGGCGCGGATGGCATTGGCACAGTGGCGGGTGAGCAGGCGCGTCTGCGCCAGGGCGCAATCGCGCGCCTGGGTGCGGGCGTCGAAGGCCTGGCGGATGTGATCGGTAATTTCTTCGAGGTTGCGCATAGCGGTTTTCCATGCCTGCCCCCGGCCTATAGCACGGGCCGGGGGCAGGTGGAATCTAGGGTTTTTCGGGGGATGCGGGTGGGCGGAACAGGTTATCTGCCAGGGTTGGCTCGCCGGGAATGGCGATCTCGCCAAAGGCGGCTTCGTACTTGGACAGGTTTTCGCTCAGGGCGCGAAAGAACAGCTTGGCGCCCAGCGGCGACATCACCAACCGCGAGGTCACCTGGGCGGCGTTGGCGCCGGGCAGCAAGCGGGCGAAATCGAAGACCAGCTCGGAGGGCGAGTGGGCGATGCGCGCCAGGTTGACGTACTGGATGACCAGGTCGGGCGGGATTTCCAGCGGAAGCTGGTGAGCAGGTGGGCGGGGAGGTTGGTTGAGCATCGTTGCCAGTTAGAAGGGGATATTGCTATCGTCGTCGACGCCGTGGGGCGCCATTTCGTAGCCGCCGGGCGCTGCACCTTCAGTTTCACCACGACTGGAGAGAAACTGTACCGTTGAAGCATTAATTTCAAAAGATGCCCTGGCCGTACCGTCCTGGCCAGTCCAAATTCGTGGGCCACCAGTTGCTGGATCAGCGGTCAAGCGACCTTCGACAAGGACTTTACTGCCTTTTTTCAAGTATTGGCTGCAAGTCTCAGCTTGTCGCCCCCAGACATTAATCCTGAACCAAATAGTTTCTTTGACTTGATTACCATCAGCCCCTTTATATTGACGATTTGTAGCTACGCTGAATGTAGTTACAGCCTGGCCGGCGGGCGTGTAACGCATTTCTGGTTCACGCCCCAGGTTCCCGACGATGATAATGGTGTGGTACATTTTAGGCTCCTTCTCCGGCGAGCTGCCTGTCTTTAAGTCCGGACGAACGCCGTCCGGGGCAAGGCGAACTGTGTAACTCGCCGCGCTGCTATTGTATCAAAATTGGAGAAGGTTGGCGTGAAATCGCCCTACCATCTTCAATTTTACTCATCTACTCGTTTCTAAATTGCAAGCAATAATGGTGGAAGGTGTTGCTCACCCAGGCGCTGCCCAGGCCGTAGGGGGCCAGGGGGAGATTATCCTGGCACCACACGCGTTCATCTTTGAGCGTGTAAACTTCGCCCAGGCGTTTACCCAGGTCCCAGGCCAGGGGATAGATCTTGCCGCCTTTTTTGACGTTTTTGACGATGACCGTCAGGTAGGCGCGCGGGCGCAGGAAGGGCTTCAGGCCGGCGTAGATCGCCACCAGTTTTTCCAGGAACTCGTCGTAGCCGGCGATGTTGCCCAGGTCGTGGGGATCGTCCGAGTAGAAGACGTCCAGCTCGGGCGACTGGCGGCGTTTGCGCTGCGTCTCGGCGCCGCGGGCGCGCAGCATGTCCCAATAGGGCGGCGAGGTGATGACGTAATCGATGGGCGGGATGCCCCAGGCGGCGACGTGCTCAGCGATGCGGGCGGCGTCGCCGGTGACCAGCACGGCGGACAGGCCGCCGGCTTCTACCCCCAGGCTGGCCTGTTCTTCGGCGATCACCTGGCGGGCGATATCGGCGTACGCCGGGTTCAGCTCGATGCCGTAGGCTTGGCGCCCGGCGCGCAGGGCGGCCACCAGGGCGCTGCCCGTGCCGGCCATAGGGTCCAGGACGACCTGGCCGCGTTGCGTAAAGAATTCGATGAATTCCTGCGCCAGGGTTTCGGGGAACTTGGCCGGGTGGCGCAGCACGTCTTTGCGGCGCGGCGGCGGGTTGTGCACGAACCAGGATTTCTGGAATATCAGCCAGGAGCGCGAGTCCAGATCATTGAGTTTGTTGCGCAGTGGGCGTTTCATGGCCGGGCCTCGTAGACTTTGAGATCGGAAAAATTGACGGTCAGCGAATCGGGAGAAGCAGCGCGGGCGTAGATGGCCAGGCCGCCGCGCAGCAGCACCGGGTCGCGCACGCTGAACAGGTACTGCTCGTTGGCGTAGAAACGCAGCTCCTTGCCCAGCGCCCAGACGGCCAGGCGGGTGGCGCTCGGCGCGCCGGGCGGCACGGCGCCGCTGATGGCGGGAGGCTGCGGCGAGGAGGCGTCTCCCCCCACCAGGCGGTCGACGCGCGCCTCGCCGCGGCAGTTCAACCCGAAGCGGTAGTAATCTTGCAGGGAAACCAGGCGCAGCAGCAGGCCGTATTCGTCCTCGCCGCGGCAGATGCTGGGGCTGGCGGTGATCTCCAGGTAGAAATCGGCCAGGGCGGTTTCCTGCTGCAGGCTGTAAAGATAGCCGCGCGGCCGGGTGACCACCAGGCTGATTTCATCCTTGCCCAGGGCAACGCTGCCGGCGGCGCTGCGGCCCAGCATCCAGCGCGCAGGGTCGCGGAAATCATCGGCGTAGATCAGGCTGCCATAGCCCGGGCGGGTGTCGAGGGTGGGCGTGACGGGCAGGGTGACGGTTGGCAGGGGAGTGTAGGTGGCTGTGGGGGGGAACCAGACGATGGTCGGGGTGGCCGTGGCGGTGGGCGGAAGGGGCGTGCTGCTCGGCTCGGGCGGCAGGGGGGCGGCAAGCGGCAGGCAGCCGGCCAGCAGCGCGGCGGCGAGCAAGGGCGGCAGCAGCGCGAGGCAGGCGAAGAGAGGCTGGAAAGCGGACATCCGCCGAGGGAGGCGTTTTTTTCTGGACCTCATCTCTTTAGTTTACTATGAAATGATGCGGCGGCGGCAATCTGTTGTAAAATATTGATGATGCTTGGTGGCTTGCCAGGCTTTGCTCTTGACCGGCCGGCCGGATGGCGAATGCGCCGGTCCGGTCCCGGGCCATGCCTACAATGATCTCGGATTGAACAAGTTCTTCTTCTGTAGTGTGTGCGGTGCGCAGCAACTCACACACTACAGGCCACACCAAATGGCCTTCGGCCAAACAAGGAGACAAAATGCGAAAAAAAGGAATTCTGATCACCGGAGCGGCGGGCGAGATTGGCGATTCGCTGATTCGCGCCCTGGCGGAGCAGGGCGAGACGCGCATCGTCAGCCTCGACCTGCGCCCGCTTTCTGCTGAACTGACTCACCTGACCACGCACATCCAGGGGGATTTGCTGGACCAGTTGCTGCTGGCCCGGCTGGTGAGCGAATATGAAATTGGCACGATCTACCACCTGGCGGCTTTGCTCTCCACGCGAGCCGAGTTCACCCCCGAAATGGCGCACCAGGTCAACGTCGAGGGCACGCTGAGCCTGCTGCGCCTGGCTTCCGACCAGTCGCAGTGGCGCGGCGAGCCGGTGCTGTTCATGTTCCCCAGCTCGATCGCGGCCTACGGCATGCCCAACCTGGAAGTCAAGGCGCAATACCCGCGGGTGCGCGAATGGGAATGGAATTACCCCACCACCATGTATGGCTGCAACAAGTTGTACTGCGAGATGCTGGGGATTTATTACAGCCAGTATTACCGCCAGTTGGCCGCCGAGCGCCCGGTGACGCTCGATTTCCGCGCCATTCGTTTCCCCGGCCTGATCAGCGCTTTCACGGTGCCCAGCGGCGGCACCAGCGACTACGGCCCGGAGATGCTGCACGCCGCAGCCCAGGATGAGCCTTACGCCTGCTTCGTGCGCCAAGATGCCTGCATCCCCTTCATGGCCATGCCCGATGCGGTGACCGCCTTGCTGCGGCTGGCCCGGGCGCCAGCCAGCGCCCTTTCCCGCCGGGTTTATAATATCACCAGCTTCAGCCTGACGGCGGCTGAGTTCCGTGATATGGTGCTGCGCGAGTTCCCCAAGGCGCAGATTTCTTTCCAGCCAGACCTCAAGCGCCAGGGCATCGTCGATTCCTGGCCGGCCGGGTTGAACGATAACGACGCCCGCCGGGACTGGGGCTGGAAGCCCGATTACGACCTGGAGCGTTCTTTTAGCGAATACCTGGTGCCGAATATTCGCAAGCGGTACCAGAAATAAATTTTTGAGCCGGGTGCAGCGCGCTTCAGTCCGGCGCTGCACCCGGATAAAGGTGAAATTCGTATGTCTTTTTCCTCTGACGCTGAAACAATCCTGAATTCACTGGAGGCGTATTCCCAGCAGTGCAGTTCCCGCCAGGGAGCGGTGCTGGCACAAAAGTCTTCTGCCCGGCTGATCGCCGACCTGGAACTGGAAAAGCTGGCAAAAACGGGCGGGCTGGCCGGCGAAAACCTGGCTGAGTTCATGCGCAAATACCTGGAAACGACCAACCACCTGCACCACCCCAATTACATGGGACACCAGGTGGCCGTGCCGCATTACGCCGGGTCGCTGGCGGCGCTGGTCGATGGCTTTACCAACAACGCCATGGCGATTTACGAGATGGGCCCGGGCGCTTCGAGCATCGAGTTTTTCGTGTTGAACTGGCTGTTGGAAAAAGTGGGCTGGCGAGCGGCGCCGGTGCCGCCGGCTTTTCCCGAGGCCGGGCAGGTTTACGGCGGCGGGGTGCTGACCCACGGCGGCTCGCTGGGCAACCTGACGGCGCTGATCGCGGCGCGCAGCCGGGTGGCGCCCGAAGTGTGGGAGCGGGGCAACCCGGGCGACCTGGCGCTGCTCACCTCGCCGTTGAACCATTATTCGATCGCCCGGGCGGCGGGCATCCTGGGCATCGGGCACAAGGCGGTCTATTCGCTGGAGGTCGACGAGCGCGGGGTGATCCGGCCCGACCGCCTGGAGGCGGCTTACCGGCGGATGCAGGCGGACGGCAAACGCGCCGTGGCCCTGGTGGCCAACGCCTGCTGCACGGCGGTGGGGCTGTACGACCCGCTGCAGGAGATCGGCGAGTTCTGCCGGCAGCACGAGCTGTGGCTGCACATCGACGGGGCGCACGGGGCCAGCGCGCTGCTCTCGGAGCGGCTGCGGCGCTACCTGAAGGGAGTGGAGCTGGCCGATTCGCTGGTGTGGGATGCCCATAAAATGCTGCGCGTCCCCACGTTGTGCGCGGCGGTGCTGGTGCGGGACGGGCGCACGCTGGACGGGGCCTTCCAGCAGGAGGCCAGTTACCTGTTCCACGACAAGGAGCAGCCGGGTTTCGATTTTCTGCACCGCACGGTGGAATGCACCAAGGCGGGGCTGGGGCTGCGCCTGTTCATGGTGCTGGGGGCGCTGGGCGAGCAGGGCCTGGCGCAGTACGTGGAGCGGCAGTACGACCTGGCCGCCCAGGCTTACGAGTATATCCGCCAGCAGCCCGGTTTCGAGTGCGCCGTGGCGCCGCAGGCCAACATCCTGTGCTTCCGCGCCTCGGGCGGCGACGAGCAGCAGATGGCGATCCGCGAGCGGTTGATCGCGGCGGGCGATTTCTATATCTCGACCAGCGAGTTTATGGGCAAACGCTATTTGCGCTTGTCGCTGATGAACCCGGAGACTACGCTGGAGGACGTGCAGAAGCTGGTCGGGCAGGTCCGGGATCTGGCGGCAGCCATGTAGCTGGCAGCGGATTTGGTGAGCGGAGTGAACGGATGAGCCGGGCGCGATACTTACGGTTGTGTGCGCCGAACCGGTGCAAGCTTACTCTATTGGGCGGGACGCGGACGAGCGCGGACGAACGCGGCTGGTGCCTATATAACGCGATTCCTTCCAATGTATGTGCGGTGCGTAGCACCGCACATACATTGGAAGAAGGGCTTTTGAGATGAGGAGTGTTTCATGTCCGACGAACAGTCCAGTTCGATCCAACCCGGGCCGGTGATCCTGTTTGGCTCGGGGGAGACTTCGCCCAGCGGGCGCAAGGTGTTCGACCGTATCCTGCGCGATCTGCCGCCGGCGCCGCGCCTGGCGCTGCTGGAGACGCCGGCCGGGTTCGAGCTGAATTCGGCGCAGGTGATCGGGCGGGTGGGGAAGTTCCTCAGCCACCGCCTGCAGAACTACCAGCCGCAAATTACGGTGGTGCCGGCGCGGCGGCGGGGGACGCCGTTCAGCCCGGACGACGCCGGACTGGTGGCCCCGCTGCTGGAGGCGGACCTGATCTTCATGGGGCCGGGCAGCCCGACCTACGCGGTGCGCCAGTTGCAGGGCAGCCTGGCCTGGCATTATCTGCTGGCGCGCCACCGCCTGGGGGCGGCGCTGGCGCTGGCCAGCGCGGCGGTGGTGTCGATCAGTGCGCAGGCGCTGCCGGTGTATGAAATTTACAAGGCCGGCGAAGACCTGCACTGGAAGCCCGGGCTGGATTTCTTCGGCGCCTACGGCCTGCCGCTGGTGTTCATCCCGCATTGGAACAACAACGACGGCGGCGAGGAACTGGACACCAGCCGCTGTTTCATGGGGCAGGCGCGCTTCGCCGAACTGATGGAGATGCTGCCCGCCGACCTGACGGTGATCGGCATCGACGAGAAGACGGCCCTGGTGATGGACCCGAAGGCGGGCGCCTGCCAGGTGATCGGGTTGGGCGGGGTGACGCTGCTGCACACCGGCCACAACCACCCGGCCCCCGGCCCCGACCTCGCCGGCACCGGACTGGCCGAGGTGGCCGGGCAGCGCGAGGGGCACGTGCACATCTACCACAACGGGCAGACCTTCCCGCTCAGCGAGTGCTGCCCGGTCGATCTGCGCGGGGCGGTGCAGGGGCTGCCGCCGGCGGCCTGGAAGCAGGCCCTGGCCGTGCAGCAGCGCCTGCTGGCCGAGCGCCAGGCGGCGGTCGAGGCGCCGCCGGCCGCGCAGCCCGTTGCGCCGGATGCCGCTCCGCCCGAGGTGCAGGCCCTGCTGGCCGAGCGCCAGGCGGCCCGGGCGGCGAAAGACTGGGCGCGGGCGGACGCGCTGCGCAAGCAGATCGCCGAGATGGGGTGGATGGTGGTGGATACGCCACAGGGGGCGAAGGTGGTGAAAGGATAAAAAGGGGCACCCGGCGACGGTATGGCTCAGGTGGTCTCGAATTGCAGAACGCGTAGATCGTTGGGCTCGATGCGTGTGCTGAGGTTAAGCATTTCAACTCCAACGACCTTGCCGTTTTCATCGAAATCCAGGATCACGCCTGGCTGCACTTCTTCGGAATCAAAAACTGGCGTTTCATCCAACCGAAAGTATAATGCATCATTTTCGCGGTCAACTCGAAGTCTCATTTTCTCGTTCCACTTTTGCTTAAGCGCCGGTCAAAGTAGACCGTCACAATCTTGTTAGGTTGGGTGTATGGGTTGACGACGACGTGCAATATTTGCCCATTTCGCTCCCGGATCGCCCTGGTGAAATGGATGTTCGCATCATCTCCCATGCGCCGGCCATCAGGGGTGTTGATGGTGCGCCAAACCCATTCTTCAATGATCTGACGTTCATCCAGCATAGCCCGGGCGTGCCGGGAAAACTCATATTCTGCCATGCTTGCCTGACCAGGATTCTAGCGCAGATGCCACAATCTGACAAGCTCGGATATAATTGCCTTTGCAATGCCCCATAACCTGCTGGAAGCAGGTTTCCTCTGCCAGCCGGCGATTTGAATCGGCGGCGCCTGGGAGGTAATCGACCATGGATCCTATCACAATTCTTGCAGTTGGTTTATCGGCCGGCCTGGCGCAGGTGGCGAATAAGCTGGGAGAGCTGGTAGTCGAGCCATCACTGGGGCCGGCCAAAGAACTGCTAAAAAAGCGCTTGCAGCGCGGTTTCCGCCAGGCCGAGAAAGACCAGGCGCTACGCAACGTGGTTCGAGAATCCCTCAAAGAGGCCGGGGCGCCGGTGGATGACGAGGATGATTTGCTGGCCTACCTGCGCGGCAGCGCGCTGGATCGCCTGGGCGCGGAGAAAAACGACCCGCTGCGCCGCCAGGTGGCGCGCGCTGTGCTGGGTTTCACCAACGCGCAGGCTGATCCGCCGGATGAACTAATGGTGGCGCTGCGCTGGCCGAAAAGCCGCAGTGGCGAGTTGTCCAGTTTGCTGGCGTCCCTGCGCACCGGTTTAGCTACCCTGGACGAGTATAAAGATTTGCTGGATTACGCCGACCGCCAGGCAGTGCAGGGGGCGCTGCACGAACAGCTTGCCCAGTTGGAGAAACTGGGCGGCCTGGTGGTGGAGTCGCCGACCGGCGAACCGCTGGCCCTGGCGGTGCACGAGATCGGTTTGACCCCTCAGCAAGAAGCGCAGATCGAGCACGGTTATCGCCAGCGCATCGAGAAGGAATTTCGCGTGCACGCCGTGCAGGGGTTGGCCCAGGTGCAGAAGGCGGTGCAGCTTCCCATGCAGGATATCTATTTGGAATTGGGCCTGGCGCCGCTAGGCAGCGAGGGAGAACGCTGTGAAGAAATGGAGCGCATGCTGGTGGAAGGCGAAGGCGAGCGTTTGCAGCGCGACTTGCAGCGCGTCGAGCGGCGCGTCTCCAACGCCCTGGCAGAACATCCCCGCCTGGTGATCACCGGCAAGCCGGGCAGCGGCAAGACCTTCACGCTGCGCTTCACGGCCTTGATGCTGGCGATGGGCGAGGCGGGGGCGGCCCGCCTGGGATTGGACGCACCTTACTTGCCGGTATTGGTGCGCCTGGCGGATTACGCCCGCCGGCTGTACGCCAGTCCCGGCCTGGCCCTGGAGACTTTCCTGCTCGAATACCTGCGCGAACATTATGCCGTGGTCAAACACCAGGAGGAACTCTTGCAGCTTGCCCTGGAAAAAGGCGCCTGCATGGTGCTGCTGGATGGCCTGGACGAGGTGGGCGACTTTGGCGAGACGCCGCGGCACGGGCGCAATCTGCGCGGCGAGGTGCTGCGCCAGGTAGGACGTTTTGCCAGCATCCACTGCGGGCCAGATTGCGCCAACCGCCTGGTGGTCACCAGCCGCCTGGAGGGCTACCAACCGGGGGATCTGCCCGGTTTCAGCGAAATGGAACTCAGCCCGTTGAAACCGCCGGACGAGGTGGAGGATTTCCTGCTGCGCTGGTTCAGCGCCTATTTGCGTGAACACAACCCTCGCCTGACCTTCGACGAAGCGCAGAGTCGCGCCCGGCGCGACAACGTCATCCCGCTGATGCAGGCTGTTATGGGATCGGAAGGTATCCGCCGCCTGGCGATCAACCCGCTGTTGTTGACCATTCTGGCCATCATTCACGAGATGGGCAAACGCCTGCCCAACCGCCGCGTTGAGCTGTACCAGGTGGTGGCTAAGACGATGGTCGAGAACTGGCGCCCGGCCCAGACCGGCCACACCAGCCCGCTCTACCAGCAGTTGAGCGCCGATAAAATCTATTACATCCTGGCTTCTCTGGCCTATTGGCTGCACGAGAACCGCCCCGGTGGCACCCTGGCGCGCGGTGAGTGGCAGGCTCAAATTATCCATCTGTTGGAGTTGGAAGGCTACCGCGGCCAGGCCCCGGACCTGGTGGAAAATTTTCTGAGCCATGCCTGCCAGGAAACCGGGCTGCTCACCGAGCGCAGCCCGGGGCAGATCGGTTTCTTCCATCTGACACTGGAAGAATACCTGGCGGCGGTGGAGATTGCCCGCGCCGAGGGAGACGAACGCCTGGGGATGGTCGAAAAGCACTGGGCCGACCCGCGCTGGCAGGAAGTGACCCTGCTGACTGCCGGGGAGCTGGATTTGCGCGGCAATCGGCGCGCCTTGCAGTCTTATCTGCATAACCTGCTGGATATGGAAACCAAAGATCCGGCCAGCGCTGGCTTGCCAGCGCTGCTGGCCGGGCGGGCGCTGGCTGATGCCGGTGCGGCCAACCCGGACAACCCGGCGCACCAGCGCGTTTTGCAGGCACTGCTTGAGACGATGCAGGACCTGGATGCAAAGACCGGCAAAGCGCTTCTCGCGGGGCGCGTGCCAGCGCGCCGCCGCGCCGACGCCGCCGACGTGCTCGACGAACTGGGCTACCTGCCGCCCGACCTGTACCGCTTCCTGCCCATCGATCCCGCCCGGCTGGCCTCGGCGGCGTCTCGCCTGCCGTCGCTGTTCTACCTTGGCCAATACCCGGTGACCAACGCGCAGTACGCCCGCTTCCTGGGGGCGGAGGATTTCGCCGACCGGGCGTTGTGGGCCGGCTTCCCCAAGTTCGACGAGCGCAGCTGGCAGATGGGAGGCAAGACCTGGGGCGACCAGGGCTGGCAATGGCTGCAGGAGGCGCTGAAGGACGCCGAACGCTCGCCAGACGGCAGGGTAGTCTACCCGCGTTATTGGAACGACCCGCGCTTTGGGATTGCCCGCAGGGGCGTGCCGGTGGTGGGGATTACCTGGTACGAAGCCAGCGCCTACTGCCGCTGGCTGGAGCGGCATTGGGCGGCGCTCGAGGAAGGCCGCGACAACCCCGGCTGGCAGCCGAAACCCGGCGAAGCGCGCCTGCCGACGGAGGCGGAGTGGATCATCGCGGCGGGCGGCGACCAGCCGGGGGAACGCTATCCCTGGGATTTGCCTGGCCAGACCACCTCTGACCAGCAGGAAATCCTGCGCCGCGCCAATGTAGGCGAGAGCGGGATCGGGCGCACCACGCCGGTGGGGATGTATCCGTTAGGGGCCAGCCAGCCGTACGGGCTGTGGGACATGGGCGGCAACGTGTGGGAGTGGCAGGCAAATTATGCAAGCGAGAAGCAAAGGGTCCTGGCTTTGCGCGGCGGGGCGTGGCGCTTTGTGAGTGGCTACGCCCGCCTGTCTTTGCGGAACGGGTTCGTCCCCGGTAGCGGTTGGCTCGACTACCTCGGTTTTCGGGTGTTGGCCCGCCCATGAGTAGCGGTCAGGTGTCAGCTTTCAGGTTTCAGCGAATTGGCAATCAGCCGTCAGCTATCAGCTATCAGGTTTCGCCGGGTTGTGACACGATGATCCCATCGCGATGTTTTTGATTGCTGAAAGCTAATCGCTGACCGCTGATCGCTAAAAGCTGATCGCTAATCCTTGGAGGCTAATTATGCGAGATTTTCACAAGCTGCAAGTGTGGGAAAAAAGCCACCATCTGACTCTGGAAATCTATCAGGCCACCGCGCGCTTTCCAAAGTCAGAAGCCTTCGGCCTGACCAGCCAGTTGCGCCGCGCTTGCGCTTCTATTCCAGCCAATATCGCCGAAGGCTGCGGCCGGGAAGGGGATGGCGAGTTTGGCCGTTTCCTTGAGTTCGCTATGGGCTCTGCCAGCGAGGCGGAATACCATTTGCTGCTGGCGCGTGACCTGGGCTATCTGGATCCATCTTCTTACCAGCGCCTTAATGAGCAGGTTGTCGAGGTCAAGAAGATGCTGGCCTCTTTCTATAAAACTCTCAGCCCCCGGCGTAGTTCGCTGAAGGCTGAAACCTGATGGCTGGAAGCTAAATGCCTGAGATTGTATTTCTGGTCGAAGAAGCTCCTGAAGGCGGCTACATTGCCAGGGCGTTGGGCCATTCGATCTATACTGAAGCCGATACCTGGGAGGAGCTAAGACTGGCCGTCCAGGACGCTCTGGCATGTCATTTTGAATTGACTCAGGGGTTGTTGTGGGATTGAGCTATTCGCCTGCCAGCTCGGCAAGTGGGGTGACTTCCTCCAACCGGTCGCCCAGGCGGTCTCTGGCCGTCTCCAGATCGTAGAGCGCCTGCAAGTTCAGCCAGAATTCGGGCGTTGTGCGGGTGGCGCGCGCCAGGCGCAGGGCGGTGTCGCCGGTGATGCCCCGCCGCCCGCGCACAATCTCGTTCAGGCGGTTTGCGGTGATCCCCATGTGCCGGGCGAGGTGGTTCATTTTGCCTGGCGGTTGGAACCACCGGGACAAAAGCACGAAAGCCGCCGGTGCGGCTTGTCTGCCGGCTGGCAGCCCGGCGCAGGCCGGGCTTGGTGTATCTGTTGGCGCGGTTTGAACCGCCGCTGTCCCCCATCCTGGGTATAATTGCTCGTATCGTTATCCCATACCTGTTCGCGCGGTGCATTGCCGGCGCGCTGCGGAGGTCTTATTCATGTCAGACAAACTTACCATCGGTTACATCGGCCTGGGCTTGATGGGCAAGTCCATCGCCCGCAATCTGCTCAAGGCGGGTTTCCCGCTGGTGGTGCACAAT
This sequence comes from uncultured Anaerolinea sp., assembly GCA_964595435.1. Lineage (GTDB taxonomy): Bacteria > Chloroflexota > Anaerolineae > Anaerolineales > UBA4823 > RBG-16-57-11. The sequence continues at coordinate 25,340 of CAZQQJ010000066.1, forward strand.
CGCAGCCGGGGGGCGGTGGCCGAGCTGGTCGCCGAAGGCGCCCGGGAGGCGTTTTCGCCGGCCGAGGTGGCGGCCCAGGTGGACGCTGTTTTTACCAATCTGCCGGATACGCCGGACGTGGAACGGGTGGCGCTGGGCGAGCAGGGGGTGATCGAGGCGGCCCGGCCGGGGCTGGTCTTCGTGGATAATTCGACGATCCAGCCGGCGGCGGCGCGGCGCATCGCCGCGGCGCTGGGCGAGAAGGGCGTGCTCTGCCTGGACGCCCCGGTGAGCGGCGGAGACGTGGGCGCCCGCCAGGGCACGCTGAGCATCATGGTCGGCGGGCCGGCCGAGGCGCTGGAACGCCTCCGCCCGGCGTTCGAGGCGATGGGCAAGACGGTCACCCACGTGGGCGAGAGCGGGGCGGGGCAGATTGCCAAGGCGTGCAACCAGATCATGGTGGCGGCGCAGATGGCGGCGATGGGCGAGCTGCTGGTGTTTGCGAAGAAGGCCGGCGCCGATCCGCAGAAGGTGGTCGAGGCGATCCGCAGCGGGGCGGCGCAGTGTTGGACGCTGGACGTGAAGCCGCCGCGCCTCTTCGCCGGCAACCGCGCTCCCGGTTTCAAGGCGTATATGCAGGCCAAGGACCTGGGTATCGTGATGGATACGGCGCGCGAGTATGGCGTGGCGCTGCCCTCGGCGGCGGTGGATGCGCAGTTGTTCAACGCCATGCTGCAGATGGGCATGGCCGAGCTGGATAACTCGGCGGTGATCGGGGTGATCGAGGCGTTGAGCGGCGCCCGGTTGCTGGATGAGTAGAGAGATGGGACGCGGACGAACGCGGAGGACGCGGACGATGTGAGAAAAGATAGGACGCGGAGGGTTCAGGAAGGGTGGGGACGCGGACGAACGCGGAGGACGCGGAGGGTTCAGGGATGGTTGGGACGCGGATGAACGCGGAGGACCGCGGAGGGTTCAGGATGGGTTGGGCGCGGCGAGGCGGGCGAATCTGCCCGGCTGAGCGCCTGTTTGACGGATTACGGATGATTCATGACGCATCACGAATTACCCCCTTCGATTTCAAGTACACCGCGACCTCTGTGAATGTGATGCGTATATTGAGTAACGAAACGATCCACTCCACATTGTTTCCATAGGCCACGACGGTGCAAGGCATTGAGGGTTTGTGAAGGTGCGACACACCGAGGACTTGTAAAGGTTTCGCGGCCTATGGAAGCAATATCTGAAAGCTGATGGCTGATCGCTGAAAAGCTAAAAAAGGATAATACGGTGCAAGGCAACGAAGCTGAGTTTCTCAGCAAAGCGCAACGAGGCGATTCGCAGGCGTTTACCTGGCTGGTCGAGACGTACCAGCGCCCGGTGTTCAGTCTGTGTTACCGCATGACCGGTAATGCCCTGGATGCAGAGGACGCCGCCCAGGAGACTTTTCTGCGCGCCTACAAGAACTTGCGGCGTTATGACAACAGCCGGCCGTTTTCTACCTGGTTGCTGTCGATTGCCGCCCATTACTGTATCGACCAGGCGCGGCGGCGCCGGCCGGTGTTCTCTGTCGATGAGTTACCCGAGCCGGATTTGCCCGAACCGACGCCCGGCCCTGAAGCCAACCTGAGCCGCAAGGAGGAGCAGCAGCGCGTGCATGCCGTGCTGAACCTGCTCGATCCGGTGGACCGGGCGGCGGTGATCATGTACTACTGGTATGACTTCTCGTACGACGAGATCTGCCAGGCGCTCTCGCTCAGCCTGAGCGCAGTCAAAAGCCGGCTGCACCGCGCACGGCGGAGCATGGCCGAGGAGTGGTTGAAACGCCACCCTTCCCCAGCCGCCGAGGCGCAATTGCCACGCCGGGCGGCGGCTGAGCCGCTTGTGCTAGAAAGGATGACACCATGATCCATCAACCTTACGAAGACTGGTTGTTCGAAGCGCAAGACCAGCTGACCGAACAGCAGCAGGATGACCTGCGCGGGCACCTGACATCCTGTACTGCCTGCCGGACGCTGGCCGAATCTTTGCGCCAGGTGGAGGGCGATCTGCGCCGCGAGGCACAGGTCGAGCTGTCCCCCGCTCCCGGTTTTACCGCTCGCTGGCAGTCGCGCCTGGAGGCCGACCGCCAGCGGGCTCACCGCCGCCAGACGATCGCTGTACTGGTATTCAGCCTGGGCGGAGCGCTGGCTTTGCTGGCGGCGATGGTTGCGGCGGCCTGGCCATGGCTGCGTTCGCCGGACATGGTGGTGTGGATCGGTCTGTACCGCGCTTTTGCGCTGTTGAGTTATTGGCAAGGCCCCGGCGACGTTTACCCGGCGCTGATGCGGGCCGTATCGATGGCGGCGCCAGTGGCCGTCTGGTTTTTGCTGATGGGTGTGCTCAGTGAACTCAGTGTATTGTGGGTCGTTTCGTATCGGTTACTCACGAATCCACGGAGGATTACACAATGAAAAGCACATGGAAGTTTCTATCGATTTTGGCCGCGCTGTTCTTCTGCCTGGCGCTGGCCGGAGGAGCGCAGGCCGCTCCACAAGCAGCGCCGGCTTTGCCGGGCGAGACGCAACAACAGTGCGGACCGCTGGTGATGGGTGGGGCCTGCACACTGGCAGAAGGTGAATCGATCTCCAGTGATATGGCTGTCCTGGGCGGCAGCGTTACCATCGAAAAAGGCGCCACGGTCGAGGGCGACCTGGTGGTGGTGGGCGGCGCGGTTTACGCCAATGGCACTGTCGAAGGCGACCTGGCGGCGATCGGCGGCAGCGTGTTCCTGGATGGCACCGTCGAAGGCAGCCTGCAGGTGGTTGGCGGGATGGCCAGCATGGGCAAGGAGGCGCTGGTCGAGGGTGACATCGATACGCTGGCTGCTTCGCTGCAGCAGGAAGACGGGGCGCGCGTCGAAGGGGAAGTGCGCAACGCGCCGGTAGGACCCTTCTCGCTGGTCATCCCGGGGCGGCTGTGGCTGCCCGATTGGGACATCGACCAGGGTGAAGTGCCCATTCCGCCGGTGTTCGACCTCGGCCGTGCTACTGATGTGTCCACGTCGCCGGCGTTTGTCCTCAACCCGGCCTGGGGTGTGGGATGGTGGCTGTTCCGCTCGTTCGTCTGGGCGGGGCTGGCCTTGCTGGCATCGCTGCTCATCCCTCGCCATACCGTGCGGGCCGGCGAAGGCGCAGTTGCCAGACCGGTTTTGGCCGGTGGGATGGGCTGCCTGACGGTGCTGGTCGCGCCGATTGTGCTGGTGCTGCTGGTGATCACCATTTGTGGCATCCCCTTTGCGATGATCGGCGCTTTCCTGCTGGCGGTCGCCTGGGCTTTTGGCATCATCGCCCTGGGCACCGAGATCGGCCAGCGCATGGCGCGCATGTCTCACCAGGATTGGGCGCTGCCGGTTTCGGCCGCGTTGGGCACCCTGGCGCTTACCCTGGTGACCAATGGTATCGGCGCCCTGGTGCCCTGTGTGGGCTGGATGCTGCCCGCGCTGGTGGGTATCGTCGGCCTGGGCGCGGTGCTGGTAACCCGCTTCGGGGCGGACGTTTTCCCCACCAACGGCGCATCGCCGGCCGGGTTTACGCCCGAGCCGGTCGAGCCGCTGCCCCCGGCGCCCGAACCCGAACCGCTGGCCGGGCCTGAGGCCCAGGCGCCCTCGTCTCCACCGGTTACCCAGGTGATCGACGAGATACCCTGATCTGGAGGCCTTACTCCAATAGAACAAGGGATGGGCGAAACCCGTCCCTTGCTCTATTTCAAGAAGTGCAGCGCTGCACCCAGGGCGATCAACATTTGCCCCAGGTGATAGCAGGCGATGTTGAAAGGACGGCCGTATTTCAACGGGGCGACGAATCGGTTCCAGGCCAGGACGGCATCGGACAGGAAGAAAAACGCCGCCCCGGTGGTTACGGCAAAGGCTGAGGTGATGGGCCAGTCGGGGCGCATCAGGGTGAGGGCGGCGGAGATGAGCATTATGCTGATGACCATGCCATAGATCATCCCAAGCAGTCGCAAGCGGGCTTTGCCGCCGGCCCGCAGGCCGGCCGCCACGCGCCGGTAAATCGTCCCGCCGGCCAGGGCAACCAGCAGTGCAATGACCAGCAGGACGAACAACTGCGGCGTGTCCAACGGGTAGAACGGGTTGAAGCCGACGATGTAAAGCAGGTGGGTGGTTAAGAAAGAGAACAGCCCGGCCAGGAACCAATCCCCGGGCAGCATGAGGAAAACGTCACCTGCCAGGGAGAACAGCAGCCCCAGGCTGAACCAGGCCATCTCGCCGGTCGGATCGAAACCGCCGTTTACGCCCACGAAAGCCAGCAAGGCCAGAAGGGCGGCGGGCTTGGCGAAGTATTCTACCTTCTTCCAGGCCCGGAGGATGGCAACCCAATTCAGGATGGCGAGGGCAAGAGCGAGATAGAGGAATAAATAGCTCATGGAGAACTCTCTTTCTCTATGGATGAGATGGAGTGGCTTGCACAGCAAGCCACTCCATCTCATCCATAGACTAACGATAACCGAAGTTCTTCAGCACTTGATCATCGTCGCGCCAGTTCTTGCGCACTTTGACTTTGAGTTGCAGGTATATTTTGCGCCCGCTCATCGCTTCGATTTCCTGGCGGGCGAGAGAGCCGAGCTTTTTGAGCATTTGCCCTTCTTTGCCAATGAGGATCGGTTTGTGCGACTCACGCTCGACGAAGAGGGTGGCCTCGATGTAGGCGCCGCTTTCGCCGCGCTCGGTATACTGGTCGACGCGCACGGCGATGCCGTGGGGCACTTCGTCGCGCAGCAGGTTGAGGGCGGCTTCACGGATCAGGTCGGCGGCGATTTCGCGCTCGTACAGGTCGGTCAACTGCTCCTGGGGGAAATATAATTCGCCCTCCGGCAAGCGGGCCAGGATGGCTGCCAGGAGTTCGGCCAGCCCATCGCGACGGGTGGCCGAGACGGGCAGCGCCAGAGCGCCGGGAAGGCTTTCCAGGAAGGCGGCGCGGTGGGTTTCCAGGGCGGCCGGCTGCACCAGGTCGATCTTGTTCAACGCCAGCAGCACCGGGGCGCGGCGGGGAACGCCGCGCAGCAGGTCGAAGAGCAGGTGATCTTCATCGGTGGGCGGTTGGCTGGCATCGACCACGAACAGGATGGCGTCGCTCTCTTCCAGGGTCTGGGCAGCTTCCTGGTTCATCAATTCGCCCAATTTGTGGCGCGGTTTGTGCACGCCGGGCGTATCCACAAAGATCACCTGGGCGGGGTGGTCGCCTTCATCCAGGGTAAGAATACCCATTTGCCGCTTGCGAGTGGTCTGCGGGCGCGGCGAGACGGCGGCCACTTTTTGCCCCAACAGGGCGTTGATCAGGGTGGATTTGCCTACATTGGGGCGGCCCATCACGGCTACGAAACCGCTACGATAGAGAGGGGATGGGGAGCCGGCTTGACTTAACTCGTTATTTTCCACTGGATAAGACCTCCGGTATCACCCCATATAATCGTGGGTGATAGATAGACATTGACAAATACGGGGTTC
>CAZQQJ010000067.1:0-27038 GCA_964595435.1 uncultured Anaerolinea sp.
CCTGCCCATTGTCAAGTAGTGGCGAGATGGCGCCTTACCTTCATATTATACGAGGGTGCAACTGGCAAAACTTGTCCGCAAACTCCGGGCTGTCCACGTACATTTGCCCCAGGCCGCGCAACACCTCGACGCCCGGCTCGTAGAAATAGCGCATGTGCTGGCGCCAGCGGGCGATGATAGCCTGTACCGCCGGGCTTTCGATCTCTCCTCTCAAATACAAAGACGTAACGTTAATGTCAAGGGGGTTGAACACAAGGGCGGTAAGTAACCGGTCGCTGTGTCATCGAGGTCGTTTACCGATCACCGGGCAAATGCGGGGTAAAATATCACCATGCCAAACCATCCCGCCTTACCCCCTCTGGACATCGCATACCTGCATCGCCTAAGAGAAAAGCCGGCCATCTTCGCTCCCGGCGAGGTGCAGTTCTGGACCGACGCACACATCGCCGGCCAGATGCTGGCCGCTCACCTGAATCCGGATATCGACGCCGCCAGCCGCCGCCCGGAGACCATCCGGCGTTCCACGGATTGGATCGTGCAGACCCTGGGCCTGCAGCCCGGCGACCGCGTGCTGGACCTGGGCTGCGGGCCGGGCCTGTACGCGGTACGTCTGGCGAGCCACGGGCTGAATGTTACCGGGGTAGATTTCTCGCAAAATTCCATCGACTATGCCGTACAATACGCCCGCCAGAACGGGCTGGCAATTGACTACCGCTGCCAGGATTACCTGGGACTGGACGACAACGGATGTTACGATGCCGCCCTGCTGATCTACGGCGACTTTTGCCCGCTCTCTCCCGAGCAGCGTTCCCGCCTGCTGGCCAACGTCCGACGGGCGCTCAAACCCGGCGGGCGTTTCGTGCTGGACGTTTCCACGCCGCACCTGCGCTGCCGGGAAGGGCTGAAAAACGGCTGGTACGCCGTTCAAAGCGGTTTCTGGAAGCCCGGCCCGCACCTGGTGCTGGAGCAGGGCTTTACTTACCCTGACCAGGATATCTACCTGGATCAGTACATCGTCATCGAAGCAGACGGTAAGATCAGCGTCTATCGCAACTGGTTCCAGGATTTCACCGCTAAGACCCTGCGCGGTGAACTGGAGGCAGGCGGCTTCGCCATCCAGAGCCTGTGGGGCGATCTGACCGGCGCACCCTATGCGTCGGAGGGGGATTGGATTGGGGTGATCGCCGGTAAGCCTTAGACGCGTTTTGGGTGGACAGCTAAAGCAATTTTAGGCGCGCGCTGGATGCTGGCTGGAACATCCTGACGGCGCAGAAGCCGGCCACCATACTGCCCCTTAGCATCTACCTGCCGCTGGTGCGCCGTTGATGCGACCGGAGCGCAGCCTGCCAAAAATTTCTTGACACCCCTGCCCTCTCGTACTATAATATGACCACCCAGAAAAAAATTTGACCAATCGGCCAAATTTCACCCTTGCCCCACATCCACCTCCCCACAAAAACCGTAAGCGCGATGCAGGCCGCGCCAAACCGGCAAACATATTTCCTAAGCACCTGAGGACCTGCTCCCCAATCGCCAAAAACCGAAAGGAGTCCGTTCATGGAAACCGCCGCAGCAGTCCCCATCAGCCAACCCAAAATCAAAGTCAACTGGTTCCACGTCATCCTGGCGGCATTTCTTCCCGCCGCCATCGAACTGATCTGGCTCATGTACAATACCTATGTTCCGGTATTCATGCAGGTCGGCAACCCGAATTTCAAGGCTGGCAACCTGGCGGTTGCGGTAGGCTTTGGCCTGGGTCCCGCCCTGACCGGCCTCATCCTCACCTTCGATAACATCGCCGGGCTATTCATCAGCCCGCTGGTCGGCATGTGGAGCGATACCATCCGCACCCGCTTCGGGCGGCGCATGCCCTTCATCATCACCACCGCCCCCATCGCGGCCATCGCCCTGATCGCCATCCCTTACCTGCACGCCGCCATCCCTCCCGAGCTGAGCGGGCAGACCGCGCAACTGACCGGGCTGCTGGTGCCCTTCGTTATCGCCCTGTTCCTGGTGCTGGTACCGCTGGCCATCTTCCGCACCCCGGCCGATACCCTGCTCTTCGACATCACCCCATCCAGACACCGCACTACCGCCTTCGGCATCGCCGTGCTGGTCGGCGGGCTGACCGTCGCTGCCGGAGCGATCGGCGGCTCGAGCCTGTACGACCTTTCGCCAACCCTGCCCTTCTGGGTAGCCGGCGGGCTGTGCCTGCTGCTGATCGTATTGGCCTTCATCTTCGTCAAAGAACCGGAAGAGACCATCGAAAAGGCGCACCGCGAAGTGAGCAACCTGAAGACCATCTTCAGCACCCTGGGCGGTCTGCCCGCTGAAAACCGCCGCAGCCTGGTCCTGCTGGCGTTGAGCACTTTCTTCGGCTTCACCGGCCTGGGCCAGGTGCAGGCCTTCCTCAGCTCCTGGGCAGTGACCGTCCTGAAGGTCGAAGTCTCTCAAGCGGCCAACCTGCAGGCCGTCTCGGCCCTGGCGCTGATGTTCGTGGCCGTGCCGGTAGCCCTGCTGGCCAACCGCATTGGGCGGCGCACCACCACCATCGCCGGTTACGCTCTGATCGGCCTGGCATCGCTGGCGCTGTTCTTCACCAGCCAGTCAGGGATGGCCATGCTGCTGATCGCCGTGGCAGGCATGTCCTGGGCCATGGTCAACGTAAACATCGAACCCATGATGATCGACGCCGCCGGCACCGATAGCGTCTTAGGCACCATCGTCGGCCTGCGCCAATTGGTGGTTACGCTGGGCTTCATCGTTGGCCCCATCCTGGGCGGGGCCATCGCCCAGGCTGCCGGGTCAGATTACCGCTGGCTGTGGCCTGAAATGGCGCTGTTCTTCTTCCTCGGCCTGGCCGTCATGCTGCCGGTAAAAATGGGCGAAGCCCGCAACGCCACCGAATAGCGTCCCAACCAACCAGACCTGACAGGTCGTGAAGGCTTGTCAGGTCTCAGCGCAGCCATTCACTCCGCGTCCGTCCGCGTTCGTCCGCGTCCAAACTCTTAACCATGTCTCCAACCCCACCTCCTGCCTCTCCCTACCTGGCCCCCGACCTGGCCTTCGGGCTAACCCAGCCCCACCGCCCACCAGCCGGCAAAGGCTTCCGCCTGTCGTCGGTCTATATCCCGACCCGGGACGGCGCCCGCCTGGCGGCAGACATCTATCTGCCGCGGATATTGCCCACCGGGGGTAAAGTCCCGGTAATCCTCTTCCAGACCCGCTACTGGCGCGCCGCCGAACTACGCCCTCCCTTCCGCTGGCTGATGACCGCCCCCGACCCGGTGCGCGATTTTCTCACCGCCTTCGGCTACGCCCTGGTGCGCCTGGACGTGCGCGGCACCGGCGCATCCTCCGGGCAATGGCGCTTTCCCTGGTCGCAAGACGAAGTGGCCGACATGCGCGATGTGGTCGATTGGATCGTGGCCCAGCCGTGGTGCAGCGGCCAGGTAGGGGCGTATGGCAATTCTTACGCTGGCACTACCGCCGAATTCCTGGCTACCCTGGAGCATCCCGCGGTGCGCGCCGTTATGCCCCGCTTCAACGAATTCGACGTCTACTCCGACATCGGCTTTCCCGGCGGCCTGCCGTTGGAGGGCTTCAACCGGGACTGGTCGGCGCTCAACCAGGCATTGGATGAAAATCGCCACCCGCCGGGAACGCCCCTGCTGCAGCGCATCCTGGCGAGCGGTGTGCGCCCGGTCGATACAGATCGCGACCGCTGCCTGCTGGCCACCGCCTTGCAGGACCACCGCGGCAACCTGCAGGTCAGCCTGCTGCTCGGCCAGGTAGACAGCCGCGACCAGCGCGCCCCGCGAACCAGCGCCTCGGTGGACGAGATGAGCATCTGCAGCTACCTGCCCGCCATCGCCCGCTCCGCCACGGCCATCGAAAGCTGGGGGGGCTGGATGGACGCCGGCACCGCCGACGCGGTGATTCGCCGCTTTCTCAACTACCCCACCTTGCAGCGCGGTGTGATCGGCCCGTGGAACCACGGCGGCGCGCATCACGCCAGCCCCTATTTCAACGGGCCGAACCCCTTCTCGATCCGCGCCCACATGATCGAGATGCTGCGCTTCTTCGACCGGCACCTGCTTGGCCTGGAGAGCGACCTGCCGCGGGGCAAGGCCCTGGTCTATTACACCCTGGGCGAAGAACGCTGGAAGACAACCTCTGCCTGGCCGCCGCCCGGCGTGGCGCCCCGCCGTTGGTACCTGGCCGGCGCATTATCCCTGCGCGTAGAGACGCAAAATCTTGCGCCTCTGCCCTCCTCGCCGCCCGACACCTACGCGGTGGATTTCAGCGCCAGCACCGGCCAGAACAACCGCTGGCAAACTGAAATGGATGGCCGCCCGGTGCGTTACGGCGACCGGGCCGAGGCCGACCGCCGCCTGCTGGCCTATACCAGCCCGCCGCTGGAGCGCGACCTGGAAATCACCGGCTACCCCGTGGTGACGCTCTACCTGGCCTCCACCCATCCGGATGGGACGCTGCTGGTTTACCTGGAAGAAGTAGCCCCCTCTGGCGCAGTCACCTATTTGACCGAGGGTGGGCTGCGCCTGCTGCACCGCAAACTGGGTCAGGCCGCGCCACCTTACCAGATGCAGGTACCCTATCACAGTTTTAAGCTGGCCGACCGCCAGCCAATGCTCCCCGGCGAAGTGGCCGAGTTGCGTTTCGCCTTGCAGCCCATCTCGATCCGCCTGCCCGCCGGGCACTGTCTGCGCATCGCCATCGCCGGCGCAGACGCCGGCACCTTCTCCCGCCTGCCAGAGAGCGGCGACCCGCTGCTCTCCGTCTATCACGACTCTCAGTACCCTTCGTACATCGAATTGCCCATCATGCCATGAAAATGCCACGCATCACCCGCATTGATATCTACAAACTGGAGCTGCTCTTCGTGGCCCCCTTCCGCATTGCCCTGACCCAGATGGACCGCGGCCAGAACCTGCTGGTGCGCATCCACTGCGACGAAGGGCTGTACGGCGCCGGCGAGGCCTGCCCGGCCTGGTTCGTCACCGGCGAAATGCAGTCCACCGGCTTCGAGGTGGCGCAGGTCTTCGCCCGCCTGCTGCTGGGCGAGAACCCCCTGGCCATCGACGCCCGCATGCGCCAGTTGGACGCCTTTATGGTCAAGAACCCTACCCTGAAGAGCGCTTTCGACCTGGCGCTTTACGACCTGGCTGCCAAGCGCGCCGGGCTGCCGCTATATGCCTTCCTGGGCGGCGAAAAGCGCCCCTTCCACACCAACTTCACCATGGGCATCGACACCCCCGCCGCCATGGCTGAGACCGCCCGGCGCTACCAGCAGCGCGGCGCCCAATCCATCAAAGTCAAGCTGGGCACCGGCCGCGAAGAAGACGTGGCTCGCGTGCGCGCCATCCGCGCCGCCCTGGACGCATCCCCGTCCTCTTCCCACGCACCTGGAGATACGCCAGGCGTATCTTTCCCTCCCCTCCGCGCATGCGGAGAGGAGCCGGGAGTGAGGCCCATCCTCCTCCGCCTGGACGCCAACCAGGCCTGGGATCCACATACGGCCCTCTCCATTCTGCAAGACCTGGCAGGCGAGGGCGTCGAATTCTGCGAGCAGCCCGGCCCGTACTGGGACCTGGATGGGATGCAGTGGCTGCGCCAACGCAGCCCAACCCCAATCATGGCGGATGAGTCGCTCTTCGGTCCGCACGAAGCCTACCAACTGGCGAAGCTGGGCGCCTGCGATTACTTCAACATCAAGCTGGCCAAGTGCGGCGGCATCCACGGCGCGCTGCAGATCGACGCCATCGCCGAGAGCGCCGGCATCCCCTGCATGTTGGGCGGCATGGCCGAGACGCGCCTGGGGGTGAGCGCCGCGGCCCACTTCGTGGCCGCCCGCCCCAACCTGAAATTTGCCGACCTGGATTCGATCTGCCATTACCGCGAAGACCCCTACACCAGCGGCGTGGTCTTCGACGGCGCCCAGGTTATCCTCCCCGACCTGCCCGGCCACGGCGCCGATCTGCCGCAGGAATACCTGGATGGATTGGAGGGCATCTCCATCATCCCATGACCGATCCTCTCCAAAACTTCCCCGAACAAACCCTGCGCTGGATGGGTGAATGGCGCGTCCCCGGTCTGGCCGTGGCGGTGATTTCCAGGGGCCAGCCGCCTTACCTGCAGGGCTTCGGCTGGCGCGACCTGGATCGCCGCCTGCCAGTCACGCCACACACCATCTTTCCCATCGCCTCAGCCACAAAAGCCTTCACCAGTCTGGCCTGCGGCCTGCTGGTGGACGAAGGCCGCCTGAGTTGGGATATCCCCCTGCGCAAGGCGCTGCCCGGCTTTGCTATGAGCGATCCCATAGCTTCCGAACAGGCCAGCCTGCGCGACCTGCTCTGCCATCGCACCGGCCTGCCCCGCCACGACCTGGTCACCTACCACCTGAACGCGGCGCCGGCGGGTGATTGCCCCCCAATGCCCATCACCCGCGGCGGCATGCTGGGCTCCCTGCGGTACCTGGAACACAGCCGGCCCTTCCGCAACGCCTTCCAATACACCAACCTGGGCTACGTTGCCGCCGGCTGCCTGGTGGGGCAGGCTGGCGAAAGCGACCTGGAAACCGGATGGGAGCGCTTCGTGCAGCGCCGCATCTTCGACCCGCTGGGCATGACCCACACCTACCCGGGCGCCCCGCCCGCCGCCAGCGACCCTGCCGGCCGCCCCGGGCCACTGGCACTCCCCTACCAATGGCGGGAAGGCGCTTTTCACGCCCTGCCCTATCCCCTGGCCGCCAGCGGCCCCGACCCGGCTGCCCCGGCCGGTTCGATCTGCTCCACCGCCGCCGACCTGTCTACCTGGCTGGAGCTGCACCTGGCCGCCTACAGCCGCGGCGACGGCCCGCCGTTGATTCCCGCCAGGACGCTGCGCGAAATGCACACCCCGCAAATCGCCATCCCCTCCGAACCCGGGCTGGATGCCATCACCGCATATCCCGAGGTGAGCGATCTGGGCTACGGTCTGGGCTGGTACACCTGGCAGTACCGGGGCCGCAAGATGGTCTTCCACGGCGGCGAGCTGGATGGCTTCAAAAGCGCGGCCAGCTTCCTGCCAGACGAAGGGCTGGGCGTGGCCGTCCTGGCCAATGCCCACCTGACCGTGCTGGGCTGGCTGCTGACCTACAACCTGTACGACCGGCTGCTCGGCCTGCCCGAACTGCCCTGGACGGAGCACCTGGGAGCGCAATTCCGCCCGCCGGACCGCTCTCCCCAGGCCCACCCGCCGGCGCTGGACAACCGGATAGCGAAAAACGATACCATCCTGCCTGTGGCTGGCGACTACCGCCACCCGGCTTACGGCCGCATCACGATCACACTGCAGGATGGCCAGCACTTCTTCCGATACCGCGGCCTGCACCTGCCGCTCCTCCACCAGGACGGTGAAAATTTCGTGCTATACTACGCGGCGTACGACGTCTACCTGCCGGTTCAATTCCAACGCGACGCAAACGGCGTTATCGCCGCCCTGATTGCTCCGCTGGAACCCAGTGTGGCGCCCATCGTTTTCCAGATCGAGCGCAGCCTGCAGACGACTGAGAACTGACTTTCCATCACCGAGCCCTGACTACTGACCGCTGATCGCTATACAATGCCCAAACCAAAATTCAAACCCACTTTTATCGAAGAAGCCCGCCGCAAACAGATCGTCGAAGCGGCCATCCAGGCCATCGCCGAGAAAGGCTACATCAATACCTCGCTCTCCAGCGTAGCCGAACAGGTGAATATCAGCAAAGGCGTCATCTCTTACCACTTCAACGGCAAGAGCGACCTGATCGACACGGTCATCGACGCCATCCTGGAGCGCCAGCATGAATTTATCGCTGCGCGGGTCGAACAATACGAGAGTCCGCGCGAGCAGTTGCGCGCCTACATCACCGCCAGCACCGAGTTCATGGACAGCCGCCGTACCTACATGCTGGCCCAGGTTGACCTATGGGGCAGCTTTACCTCCATCGAGGCCAAGAAACGCTTCAACGTCAGCGCCTACGATAACTGCCGCGAATTCCTGAATGCCATCCTGCAGGCCGGCCAGGAGCAGGGCGAATTCCGCAGTTTCGACACCTGGCTGATGGCCTCGCTGGTGCAAGCCGCCATCGACGGCGTGCTGCTGCAATGGGTGTTCGACGCAGACGCCATCCAGCCGCAGCAAGCCGGCGCCGAACTGGCCGAGATGTTTGACCAACATACCCGCCTCAAATAAGTTTTTATCCATCCGGTGCGCTGCAAAGCAGTGCACCGGATGGATAAAGAAAGAAGGAATCTAACCATGCCATCCGATCCCATCTCCCGCATCCAAGCTCTCGACCCCTACCTGCAAAGCGCCCTGGACGCCTGGGGCCATCCCGGGCTGGCCATCGCCGCCGTCAAAGATGACCAGGTGATCTTTGCCAGAGGCTATGGCGTACGCCAGGTTGGCCGCCCCGAGCTGGTGGACGAAAACACCGTCTTCGGCATCGGCTCGGCCAGCAAAGCCTTCACCGCGGCGGCGGTGGGCATCCTGGTTGACCAGGGCAAACTGGATTGGGACGAACCGGCGCTGCACTACCTGCCAGGCTTCCGGCTCTCCGATCCAGTTGTCACCCACCAGGTGACGCTGCGCGACCTGCTGTGCCACCGCACCGGGCTGCCGCGCGGCGTGCGCATGCTGCTGCGCGCCGGCTACAGCCTGGATACCTACCTGGAGCGCATGAGCCACGTACCGCTACTCTATCCCTTCCGCAGCACCTTTCACTACACCAATACCACCTTCGATATCGCCGGGCGGGCCGTCGAAGCCGCCAGCGGCATGCCCTGGGGAGATTTCATCCAACAACACATCTTCAATCCGCTGGGCATGACCACCGCCAGCACCCAGGCCAGCGCGGTGCAGGGCGTGGCCAACCGCGCCGAGCCACACGCCATGATCGGCAGAGAGCTACGCTCGATGCCCTGGAGGGATATCGGGCAAGACCCGGCGGGGTCGATCAACGCATCCATGCTCGACATGGCGCAGTGGGTGCGCATGATGCTCAATCGGGGCAGCTTCGCCGGGCAAACCATCCTTTCCCCTGCATCCTGGGGACAGATTACCACCAGCCAGATGGCCATCGCCTACCCCGAGCGCACCGACGTGGGTATCCTGCAAATGCTTGGCGCCGACATCAACTTCTGGAGCTACGGCTTCGGCTGGTTCGTCCAGGATTACCGCGGCAAGAAATTCGTCTGGCACGGCGGGCAGATCAACGGTTTCTCGGCCATGATAGCCATACTGCCCGGCGAGAACTTCGGCTTTGCGCTGGTTACCAACGTCCACGAGACAATGCTGCACGGGGCGCTGATGCTGGCAATGCTGGACGCTTACCTCGGCGTGGAAGAGCACGACTGGAATGCCCACACCCTGCAGGCCCTGGGCGCCTTCCTGGCTAAAGAGGCCGAGCAGGCCGCAGCGGTCGAAGCGGCTCGCGTCGCAGGCACAGCGCCCTCCCTGCCCCTGGAAGCCTACGCTGGCGACTATTGGGACGACTGGTGGGGGGCGCTGAAGCTCAGCCTGGAGGGCGATCAGCTCGTGGTGCATTTCGGCGGCGCGCCCAAGGGCCGCCTGTCCCACTGGCACTACGATACCTTCCGCCTGGCCTGGGACGACCCCCTGGAAACGCCGGAATACGCCACCTTCAGCCTGGATGCCCGCGGATGTGTCGCCCGCCTGGAAATCGAAGGCGCCACCAGCTTTGGCAGGGTAGGATAGAGACCCTGCTAACGTGTAATTAGGAAGCCCCGCGGGTTCGGAAACGTTCCGTCCGCAGGGCTTCCACAGTTGGGAATGCGGCTTCAGCTACGCCGGGGAAGGTAGCCGCTTGCAAGCCGCTGCCGGGTTAGCTATCGCTTTTCAAAATGATCGGTAAGTAAAACCGATGCGTGGCAAAGGTGGCAGTGATGGTGGTATCACCGGTAATCGTCACCTGGAGGTTCGGAACTGTCTCGGACACATCCCCACTCCAACCGGCAAAGTACCAACTCTGGCCGGGGGCAGCCGTGAGATGGACGACATCCCCATAGTGATAGGTCGACTGTAGCGGCAGGGTAGTGATCGAACCATCCCCCACCACAGTAACCGTCAGGGTGTACTCATTCTGGGTGAAAGTGGCCGTAACCGCTTTATTGCCGGTCATCGTCACCGTCACCGGGTTGTCACTCCCCAAAGCGTCGCCTCCCCAGCCAGAAAAGGTCCAGCCCGGGTCGGCAGTGGCGGTCAGAGTAACCACTTCACCGTGGTGGTAGGTCGCTTTGTCGGGGTTCTTGCCCACCGATCCATCTCCAATCAGGTTGATTGCCAGGGTGTACTCATCCCGGGTAAAGGTGGCAGTGATCGTCTTGTTCCCGGTCATAGTCACCGAGAGTGGGTTGGCGCTGCCCGAGGCATCTCCGCCCCAGACAGAGAAGGTCCAGCCTGTCGCGGCATTGGGAGTCAGTTGTACCACATCTCCATAATGGTAGGTGGCCTGGTCCGGATTCTTGCTCACCGTGCCGTTGCCCACCACATTCACCGTCAGGGTGTATTCCTCCTGCACGTAGTTTACTCCAGCCGAGTGTGCGCCTGCCGGCATAAGCAACGAGTTGCTGCTGGCCGTGCTGCTGTCGTTCGAGGTGCCCGTCCAACTGCCGATCCGCCAGCCAGTGGCAGGCGTCGCACCGCTCAGGTTGATGCTCGCCCCGTACACGTACTGCCCTGCCGCACAGCCCGCCGAATTGGCCGGGGTGGCCGTCGGGGTGCTGCCATTGCCCGTGCGCCTTACCGTCAGGGCGTAGCAGTTCTGCAGGTAGTTCACGCTGGCCGAATGAGCGCCCGCTGGCATGGTCAGCGAGTTACTGCTGGCAGTGCTGCTGTCGTTCGAGGTGCCCGTCCAACCGCCGATCCGCCAGCCGGTGGCAGGCATCGCACCGCTCAGGTTGATGCTCGCCCCGTACACGTACTGCCCCACCGCACAGCCCGCCGAGTTGGCCGGGGTGGCCGTCGGCGTGCTGCCACTGCCCGTGTGCCCCACGGTCAGAACATAGCAGTTCTGGGTGAAGGTGGCCGTGATCGTGGTGTTGCCATTGATGGTGACATTCAACGGGTTAGTGCTGCCTGAGGCGTCACCGCTCCAGGCGGAGAAGGTCCAGCCCGTGGCAGCATTGGCAGACAGTTGCACTACGTCGCCATAGTGGTAGGTGGCCTGGTCCGGGTTCTTGCTCACTGTGCCATTCCCTACCACATTGACCGCCAGGGGGTATTCTTCCTGTACGTAGTTCACACCGGCTGAATGAGCGCCCGATGGCATGACCAGCGAGTTGCTGCTCACCGTGCTGCTGTCGTTCGAGGTGCCCGTCCAACTGCCGATGCGCCAGCCGGTAGCCGGCGCCGCTCCGCTCAGCCTGATGCTCGCCCCGTACACGTACTGCCCTGCCGCACAGCCCGCCGAGTTGACCGGGGCAGCCGTCGGAGTGCTGCCGTTACCCGTATGCCCCACGGTCAGGGCATAGCAGTTCTGCAGGTAGTTCACACTGACCGAGTGAGCGCCCGCTGGCATGGTCAGCGAGTTGCTGCTGGCCGTGCTGCTGTCGTTCGAGGTGCCCGTCCAACTGCCGATCCGCCAGCCAGTGGCAGGCGTCGCACCGCTCAGGCTGACGCTCGCCCCGTACACGTACTGCCCTACCGCACAGCCCGCCGAGTTGGCCGGAGTGGCCGTCGGAGTGCTGCCATTACCTGTATGCCCTACCGTCAGGGCGTAGCAGTTCTGCAGGTAGTTCACGCTGACCGAGTGGGCGCCGGCTGGCATGGTCAGCGAGTTGCTGCTGGCCGTGCTGCTGTCGTTCGAGGTGCCCGTCCAACTGCCGATGCGCCAGCCAGTGGCAGGCGTCGCACCGCTCAGGTTGATGCTCGCCCCGTACACGTACTGCCCTGCCGCACAGCCCGCCGAGTTGGCCGGGGTGGCCGTCGGCGTGCTGCCACTGCCCGTGTGCCCCACGGTCAGAACATAGCAGTTCTGGGTGAAGGTGGCCGTGATCGTGGTGTTGCCATTGATGGTGACATTCAACGGGTTAGTGCTGCCTGAGGCGTCACCGCTCCAGGCGGAGAAGGTCCAGCCCGTGGCAGCATTGGCAGACAGTTGCACTACGTCGCCATAGTGGTAGGTGGCCTGGTCCGGGTTCTTGCTCACCGAGCCGCTGCCCACCACGTTGACTGCCAGGGTGTATTCTTCCTGTACGTAGTTCACACCAGCCGAATGAGCGCCTGCCGGCATGACCAGCGAGTTGCTGCTCGCCGTGCTGCTGTCGTTCGAGGTGCCTGTCCAACTGCCGATGCGCCAGCCGGTATCCGGCGCCGCACCGCTCAAGCTGATGCTCGCCCCGTACACGTACTGCCCTGCCGCACAGCCCGCCGAGTTGGCCGGGGTGGCCGTCGGGGTGCTGCCGTTACCCGTATGCCCTACGGTCAGGGCGTAGCAGTTCTGCAGGTAACTGGCCAGCACCGAACGGTCCCCATCCATCGTCACCGTGACAGGGTTGGTACTGCCCGTGGCGTCGCCCGACCAGTTGGCGAAACTATAGCCTGTGGCCGGGTTGGCAGTCAACTGTACCGCCGTGCCGTGCGTGTACTGCGTGCCCCCATTGCAGTCCGGCGCCGGCAGCGCACTCACCGTGCCACCGCCCGATGGGTTCGAGCTGGTGGCCAGGGTGTAACACAACTGCGTGAAGTTGGCCATCACCGAACGGTTCCCGTTCATCGTCACCGTCGCCGGGTTAGCCGTCCCGGTGGCGTCGCCCGTCCAGTTGGTGAAGTTATAACCGGTGCTGGCGTTGGCGGTAAGCTCCACCACGGTTCCAGGTGTATATTGTGTGCCCATATTGCAGTTCGGCGCAGGAGTCACCGCCACCGTCCCGCCTGCGGCAGGGTTTGAGGAGGTGGTTAGCGTATAACACACCGCGCTGGCGCAACCCTGGGCATGAACCTGGATGCGCGCTTCGGGAAGTATCGTGTTATACAATGCTACCTCATCGATAACTCCGTTGTAATACCCGGTACTATAACCCTCCGGCGTGGTTTCCAGGTTATTCCAACGGGTTTCGTCATTTGCCAGACCAATGCCAATGGCGCCTTTGTGGTTCGTGATTTCGGAATGGCCGGTATCTGCCGAACCAAAGCTGACGCCGTTCAAATAGCCAGTCACCATGCGCGTACTGCCATCGTATGTCATGGCGACGTAATAGGTGACGCCAGCGGTTACGGTGGTTGACACCCAGCCGCCGGTTTCCAGATCCCAGGCGCCAACATTAAGCAAATCGCCATCCAGGAAGATATTGAGTCCCTTGTGAATGCCGCCCTGTTCGTAGAGCACGTGCCTGCCGTCTAACTCGGTGGCATTGAACCACAACTCGAACGTCTTCTCGGTATATGGCCCGCCGGTATTGATGGCAGGGTCATTGGGAATACTGACATAGGCACTCACATCGTTGAAACCGGCCGCCTTATCGGACGAGCCGATCAACCCATCCAACCCCAGGGCGACACCCCCCAGGTATGTCCCATCGACGACGATGCCCAGGCTACCGATGTTCTCTGCCGTGGTGCCGCTCAATTCGCCTAAACGCCAGTAGGCTATCGGGTTATCGGCCAGCACCTGCTCCTGATAACCACAGGCTTCATCGACCAGGTTGTGAGCGCTGGCCATAGACGCGCTACTCTCCGCCGCCAGGACGTCAAGCGGCGCACTCAGGCCGAAGGCAAAAATATATGCCATCAGTAAACGGAATAGGATTTCAAATGGATGGTGTTTCATCAATGTTTCCTCCTGTGTGGCTGAACGAAGCATCCAATTCCTGAATTAAAAAAACGCATCGCATAACCGCCGCCCCGGGGTGCGCTCATCATAAATTGCAATATTAGCCCAACTATATCAAAAAACTCTTACAAACGCAAGGTAAAAACGCCGATTCTCGAATCCCGGAGCAACGCTTGGGAGGCCCTGCCGGGCGAAAAATCGCCGATGTGCAGGGCCTCCGAGAAAGGAGACGCGGCTTCAGCTACGCCGGGGGAGGTAGCTGCTTGCAAGCCGCCGCCGGATCGGCCTGCCGGTTATCGCTTAACCAGCGGGAAGTGCGCATACCAGAGTAATGTTGCCTCGACTGGACCGAACCAGGCATTTTCCTCAGCGACCATAACCGTTTCCAACCAGTAGAAATAGGTCTGCCCAGGCTCTACCGGTACGCTAAACTCGTAAGACGCACCGGACATATCGCCGGGCGCCTGCCCCGGGATGATGGCTGCGTTTAACTGCTGTCGCTCGCCCTCCGGGCTTGTCGAGCGGTAAAGGTTAAAGCCCACCAGATTCGTTTCCATCATGGTTTCCCAGGTCAGGTAGATTTTCCCTGGCCGCGGCGTGGCAGCAAAGGAGGCCAGGGTGACCGCGGTGGGGTTGTTTTCGGAGGTGAAACCCCAGGTGGGGCCGGTGGTGGTGCTCAAGCCATCGTTGATGGTAACGTACCATTCATATTGGGTCAGGTATTCCAGGCCCGACCATTGCAGGTTGGCCAGCGCGTCAGGCGCTTGCGGGCCCCGGAGCATGCTGCTGCCGGCGGGTACGTTATTTACCGTACCGATCAGCGTGAACGCCGCGGAGGCGTCAGCCAAGTCATACACCATCTCCATCTGGTCAGGAGAGGAGGTGATGGATGCATCGATATACGGTGAATAGGTGGTGGCGTAGATTTTGTCATCGGCGGGCGAGAATCGCAGAATGCGCAGATAGCCGTTGCCACCGTTCGGATAGTCCTGATAATCGGCCATCATGATGTGGATAGTGTGCCCATCATCTCCCAGCTCCGCCCGGTAAGCCGCCCCGTCGGTGCTGGTGTGCATGTGTCCGCACAGCATCAGGAACAGGTTTGGGTTGTCTTTCAAGGCCGTGTAAGAGGTCTGGCTGTTCCAGGAGTTGTCTGTATTGAGGATGTTATGCTGGACGACGATCCCCCGCCGGTTTGGATTGGCCTTCAGCAGCGCATCCGCCCAATCCAGGTTGGCTGTGGTTGGACTGTACTGCAGGTTGATCAGGATGAAGTCATTGCCGGAGGCGCTGAACAACGAATAGTTGTTCAAGTTGTCGCTGCCGTAATGGCCGGCGTACCAGGGTTTGCCTGAGAAGCGCGAGACGCCAAAGTACGTTTCGTATAAACCGCCGATATCGTGGTTGCCGGGACTGACGCTGTAGGAAACATTGCCAGCATCCAGGTAATCGTATGCGGTATCGGCGACCGTCCACTGCTCCGTGCTAGACGAGGTATTGACGATGTCCCCGACGCTGGTGGCAAAGACGATGTTGCGGGCCGTCTTTTGATTGGCGATCCACTGGAACTGGTTGTACATCACCGCCGGATAATATTGGGCTTCATTCTGCGTATCGGGGATGACGATGAGGGTGAAATCTTCGCCTGCAACGCCCCCAGCTTTGCGCCCATAGAAACTCACATCCAATTCATCGCCTTCAGGGTCGGTAACGTCCACGGATAGGGGGGCAGGCACGGGGACGGCAGTGGCCCCGTCAAGCGGAGAGGCAAGCAGCGGCGCATTCGGGGCCTGGTTGACCAGGGGTTCATAGCAGGCGTTGTCCGCATTGGCGGGCTGGCCGGTGTGGTTCTTATAGGAGGGGTAGAGGTTGGCAGCCGTGAAATACTCCGGCGCGGGGGAGGCGTTGGGCGAGGTGGAGCCCAGCGTGCTGGTATCCGCCAGCGTACCGCTGGCCACCAGGGAAAGCTGGTTGCCGCCGGCATCCAGCGACCACAGCTCCACGTCGATCTTTGCCGAAGTGGCGGTCAGCCTGGTAAACTCAGCGATCAGCCGGTACCAGGTGTTGGCGGCCAGGCCGGCGCTGTCCAGGTTGACGATTTCCGGCCGCCCGGCGTCGTCTCCCGAGCCATACACGTGATCCCAGTAGCCCTCGATGCGCAGGTGGCCGCTGGCATTATCGAGCTGCACACCAAAGGCGTAGTTGGAATTGACGTCGCTGTTGGTGGTCTGCCATCCCACCCGGTCATCGTCGAATTGCGCCGCCGTGGCGCCGGTTTCGAAATCCAGTTGGGCGACCACCCCGGTCAGGGCTGGATCGCTCCAGCGAAAGGCCTGCGTCCTCCAGATGAACATGGTACCCGAATTGCTCAGCCCCCAGGTGGTTGCAACCCCTTCGCCCTGTTCGACGGTCGGCCCGGCATTGTTGGAAAACCAGTTCGTGTTATCGATCCTGGCGCCATCTGCCCAGCCGGCCTCGAAGCTCTCGCACACCTTGCCGCCGGAGGTAGCGGTGTAATTGACGCCCGCGGCATGAGCGCCCGCCGGCATGGTCAGCGAGTTTGTGCTGGCGGTGCTGGCATTGTTGGACGTGCCATACCAGCTGGCAATCTGCCAGCCCGTGTCCGGCGCAGCCCCGCTCAAGCTGATCGACTCACCCGCCAGGTACTGACCGGCCGCACAGCCGGTCGAGTTGGCCGGAGAGGCTGCCGGGGTGGTTCCATTCCCCGTATGAGCGAGCGTCAGGGCGTAGCAGGTCGACCCGGACGGAACGCCGGTCAGCTCGAGATCGAAACTGATATCGCTACTGGCGGCGCCGCTCTGGTGAATTTCAACCGCCAGGACGTTGGCGCCATCCACAAGGGTGTTGGCAAGCAAGGCAGCAGGGCTATAAAAGGTGGTTTCATCCGTCCCGCCTACCGCACTGGAGGCCAGTGTGGTATAGGTCACCGAACCGGCCGGCATATTGGTGCGCCAGATCTCTACTCCGTTCAGATACACAACCGCGCCATCGTCGCGTAAGAGGCGCAGGTTCAGCCCGGAAAAGAGGGAACTGTCGGGAACATCGAATGTGTGGCGGAAATAGGTGGTAATATAGTTCGCTGAAGTACAACCAGGGTCGTTGGGGCCACAATCCACGAGGGTCGCCTCGTCGCCATCCCCGTAGCCCAGCTCAGCAGGGCCTGAAGCCCAGGCCGAGTCGTCGAATGCAGTCCCGCTCCAGGCCGTGCCCTGGTTCGTGCCGTTGTCAAGATACTTCCAGGTTGCGCCTTCGTTGACTGGGAACGTATTCTGGGCATAGGTTACGCCCGCCGCATGAGCGGAAGCCGGCATGGTCACCGTGTTGGTGCTGGCTGTACTGCTATTGTTGTCCGTGCCGGTCCAACCGCCGATATGCCACCCGGAGGCAGGCGCGGCGCCGCTCAAGGCGATGGCTGCACCTGCGATGTACTGCCCAGCCGCGCAGCCGGTCGAGTTGGCCGGGGATGCCAACGGGTTGGAGCCCTGGCCGGTGTGGCTTAAGCTCAGTGCATAGCAAGTTGGTGGCGTTGTCGCCGTGCCGCTCACCGCCACGTTCCGCGCCGCCGCGCCGGGGCTGGTGTGGGCGATATTCCCGCTGGAGGCGCCTTCCGTGGCCCGGTTGAAGCGCACATAGACCGCCGTGGCCGGCAGGCTGCCCCCGCTGGGGGTCAACGCCAGCGGCGCAGCCCCGAACCCGCTCCCGCTGGCCAGGGACAGCTCGAAATCGGCGGGCGGGGTGATGGTGATATCGCCAGTCAGGTTGCTGCCCGATACGGTGTAGCTCTGTTCCGCGGAGGGCACGCCCGGAGCGCTGCTGAAGGCGCTGAGTGTACCCGCCGTGGTGATCGTCGGGACCGTTGGCGGTCTATAGACCACCGTCAGGAGCGGGCGGTAGGCCGCAGTCGTCGCTTCGCTGGAGCTTATGTTCGAGCTATTCGAGCCATTCGGCAGGAAGAGCCAACCATAATTCGTTGTCCCGGCGGACCAACGCTGCAAGCTGGCGGTGACATCGATCGTATAATAGGTGTTGATTGCTGTGGCAGTAGCTGTTGCAACCAGATTGGCATATTCATCCGCCTGAACGCCTGCTTCCCCACCAAAGGTGTTATAGGTAGAGGCTCCATCCCAGGTTACCTGGCTCTCATAAACATTGGCTGTATCACCATAGTCATTCGTCCCGGAACCGGTCCGATACCGCAAGCTGGCGGATACAATACTTGCCCCGGCCGGAATCTGGCCTGCGCCGCTTCCGAAGATATTCTCGAAGCGGAGCATGGCAATTTCGGGTGTAGCGGATCCATCTGTTTCCTGCGTATCCCATTCCAACAATGTTGCATCTCCATACAAGGTCGTTGGGGAATTATATTTGATGGTCGTATCCACCGTCCCGGCGTAGCTACTCACCCCTTCCTGGAAAGTGACCGCGGTCGCATCGCCTTCTTCCTGCAACATGAACACGCTGGGGCCATAGGCCTCATTCACAGTGGTGTGCGCCTGCGTGCGGACGGTGAAGTCTCCATCCGCTCCAGGCTGGATGCCCGTCCAGCGCGCCACGTACCCATTTACCGTGTTGTAGCCCGTGCTGAATGCCACCGATTCGTTGCTGACCACGGTTACGCCGCTCGTGCTGGCGTTGGTGGCGCTGGTGATATCCGAGATCGTAAACCGGGATTCTCTCGTAGTATAGCTGCTGTTCGCACGGTTGGCTGAGGTGGCGAAGGTGTAGGTCTTGGCCGGGTCCAATCCGGTAAAGGTCATATCCACATACCAACCGGTGGTATTACCATAGTTGACCATCCCGACCATGTTGGCGATATTGTGGAAGGTAGTGTAGGCATCCGTACCGGAATTGGTTTCCGTCCCACTGCTGGTCGCCAGGTTCGGACCGCCGCTCATGGTAAACGTCGCCGTGACCGGCGTGTTGGTGCCGGTGGCATAGTTTCTCAACAGCCCCGTGGTGCTGCCAGTAATCGTGTAATTGGTTACATTTCCTGAAGACGTGCCAGAGCAATCGTTATAGGCGGTCCACACTGCATCCGGCGCGGACGGGGCTGCCTGCACAGCAGCATGATTGAGCGGCGCCCCCATGCTGATGGCGAACATGAAAACCATGAACAATCGAACCATCATTTCCAGTTTAGGATGGTGATTCATGCCTGACTCTCCCTTCTTCGTCTGAAAGCTCTTCTCCGAGCCCTCGGCATCTTAAAATACAAAAACCGACCAAAAACCATTGTGGCCGGTTTCGCTACTGGCTAACCAACAATCCCCCGCCTCGTTCACGGATCAGCGACCAGATCCGACTGTTGGCTCATTGCCTCCACAAGCAAAATAACAAGAACGCACCGACAATCCTCCACCCAATTGTGCGTCCATCATTTATAACAATAACAGGTTCATCCTACAAAAGCAAGTGACGAATGTCACCTCTATTGCAAAATTCTACCACACAACAGGTTATCTGAACAGAGTCGCCTGGAGAGCGATAACCCATCCAGGGTGGGTTATCGCTCTCCAATCCTCTTCGCTATCTCGCCACCGCCGGCAAATACACCTGCCAGTTCCCGGTGGCGGCGACCGGGCCGAACCAGGTCGTCTCGCCGGTCATGATCGCCTCCAGCCAGTAGAAGTAGTTCTGCCCGGGCGCAACCGGCACGCTGAATTCGTAGGATGCCCCAGACATACTGCCGGGCGCCTGCCCGGGGATCAGCGCGGCGTTCAAGCGCTGGCGCTCGCCCTCCAGGGTAGCCGAGCGGTAGACGTTGAAGCCCACCAGATCGGTTTCCATCACCGTTTCCCAGGCCAGGAGGATATTCCCCGGTCCCGGCGTGGCATCGAAGGAGGCCATGGTGACTGCGGTGGGGTTGTCTTCCGTGGTGAAGTCCAGGGTGGGGCCGGTGGTGGTGTGCAAGCCATCATTAATCGTGACGTACCATTCGTGTTGGGTCAGGTAAGCCAGGCCCGGCCATTGCACACTGACCGGCGCGGTGGGCGCCTGCGGTCGCCGGCCGCCTCCCGCACCAGCCGGGAGGTTGACCTCGCCGACCAGCGCGAACGGCGCGCTCATATCCCGACCGTAGAAGCGCACGGTCATGGCGTCGCCATCCGGGTCGGTAACATCTACGGACAGGGTTGCCGGCACAGGCACGTCCACCGCCCCGTCTGCCGGATAGGCCAGGGTTGGCATATTCGGGCCTTCGTTGAAGATCGGTTCGTGGCAGGCATTGTCGGCAAAGGCAGGCTGGTCGATGTGGTTCTTGTAGACCGGGTAGAGATTGGCGGCAGTGAAATACTCTGGCGCGGGGGAGGCATTGGGCGAGGTGGAGCCCAGCGCGCTGGTATCCGCCAGGGTGCCGCTGGCCACCAGGGAGAGCGGGTTACCGCTGGCATCCAGCGACCACAGCTCGACATCGATCCTGGCCGAGGTGGCGGTCAGCCTGGTAAACTCAGCGATCAGCCGGTACCAAGCGTTGGGGAGCAGGCCGGCGCTGTCCAGGCTGACAATTTCCGGCCGCCCATCGTCGTCGCTCGACCCATACACGTGATCCCAGTAGCCTTCGATCCGCAGGTGACCGCCAGAATTATCCATTTGCACCCCAAAGGCGTAGTCGGAATTGGTATCGCTGTTGGTGGTCTGCCAGCCCACCCGGTCATCGTCGAATTGCGCCGTGGCGCTGGTTTCGAAATCCAGTTGGGCGACGACGCCGGTAAAGTAAGGATCGCTCCAGTGAAAGGCTTGCGTCCTCCAGATGAACATGGTGCCCGAATTGCCCAATCCCCACGAACTGGCAACGCCTTCGTTTTGCTCGATCGTAGGCCCGGCATTGTTGGAAAACCAGTTGGCGTTGTCGATCCTGGCCCCGTCGCTCCAGCCCGTATCGAAACTCTCGCACACCCTGCCGGTTGGCGTGAATGCGATATAGTTGACGCCCGCAGAATGGGCGATGGCGGGCATGTTCAGCGAGTTGGTGCTGGCGGTGCTGGGGTTATTCCCCGTGCCGTACCAGCTGCCGATCTGCCAGCCCGTTTCCGGCATGGCGCCGCTCAGGCTGATCGCTTCGCCGGGGAGGTATTGCCCGGCCGGGCAGCCGGCCGAGTTGGCCGGGGAGGCCACTGGATCGGCGCCCTGGCCAGTGTGCCCCAGGGTCAGCGCACGACAGGTTGGCGTGCCCGGCAAGTAGACCACGGTCAGGCTGGGTCGCTGGGCCGCGGTGGTATATTCGCTGGAGCGGAAATCCACGCCATCCGTCCCGGTGGGGCGGAAGATCCAGCCGAGATTGGCGGAGGGATTGCTCGCCCAGGCCGACAGGCTGGCGGTCACATCCAGGCTTTGGGCGCCCATCGCCGCGCCGCTGGCACTGCCCGCGCTGGCGCCGTATTCGTCGGCCTGTACCCCGGCATCGCCGCCAAAGCTGTTCCAGGTCTCCGCCTCGCTCCAGGCGACAGCTACCTGGTTGGTGTCCGCCGGATCGCCGGTGTTGAAAACCGTGTAGCGCAGCGTGGCGGATTGTATCGAGGCGCCGAGCGGGATCTGCCCGGGATTGGAACCGAAGATGTTATCGAAGCGGAGCAGGGCGTATTTGTATTGGCCGGTGCCAGCCGGGTCGTCTGTGTCCCAATTAACGTAGTCCAGCGCGCCGTGGTCTGTCGCGGGCTCGTTTTCCATGATGTGGGTATCCAGTGTGCCGGTATAGCCATTCACGCCTTCCTGGAAGGTGACCGTAGTCGGCGCAACGGCGAAATTGGCCGTAACGGCTTTGTCGGTGTTCATCACGATCGACCAGGTGCCGTTGCCGTTGTCGACCAGGTCGCCAGCGTTCGCCCCGCTCCAACTGCTGAAGAGGTAGCCACTATCCGGAACGGGGGTCAATATCACCGTACTGCCTTCATTGTAGACGCCGCCGGACGGGTTGAGAGTCACACTGCCGTTGCCATCGTCGCTCACCGTCAGGGTGTGTTGCACAGTCACGCTCTCCATCTGGAGCAGGAACACGTCGAAGGCATAGGCCTGGTTGACGGTAGTATCCGCCTGGGCGCGCACTGCAAAACTGCCATCCGCTCCCGGCTGGATGCCCGTCCAGCGCGCCACGTATCCAGTGGCCGTGTTCTCGCCGCTGGAGAAGGCCGAGGTATCGTTGGTGAAGGTCGTGGTCTTGACCGTTACGCCGCTGGTGCTGGCGTTGGTGGCCGCATCCACGCCGGAGATCGTATAGCGTGAAATGCGATTGGCATAAGTGGTTCCGCCCGCCCGGTTGGAGGAGGTGGCGAAGGTGTAGGTCTTGGCCGGGTCCAGACCGGTGAAGGTCAAATCCACGTACCAACCGGTGCTGCCGTAATAGATCACTCCGGTCATATCGGCGATGTTGTGGAAGGTGGTATAGGCATCTGTGCCGGCGGCGGTGTCATTCCCACCCGTGGCAGGATCGGGCTGCCAGTTCACGCCGCCACTTTGCGTCAGCGCGGCGGTGACACCCGTCGAGCGGCCGGTTGCCTGGTCGAGCAGCAAGCCCGAGGTTGCACCTGTGAAGCCGCTGCCTACACCGAACTGGGTGACGTTGGCGGCGATGTACTGGTCGCTGCTGCGGTAGATACAGTCGTTATACGCCGTCCAACTGGTCAGCGGCGCGGTCGCCGTCCCGCTCACCGCCACGTTCTGCGCCGTCGCTCCCGGACTGGTATGGGTGATGTTTCCGCTGGAAGTGCCTTCGGTGGCGCGGTTGAAACGCACGTAGACGGTGGTCGAAGGCACGCTGCCCCCGCTGGGGGTCAGCGTAAGCGGCGCAGCCCCGAACCCGCTCCCGCTGGTCAGGGACAGCTCGAAATCGGCTGGCGGAGTGATGGTGATATCCCCGGTCAGGTTGCTGCCGGATACGGCGTAGTTCTGCTCCGCCGAGGGGTTGCCCGGCGTACTGCTGAAGGCGTTCAACGTCCCGGAAGTGGTTATCCGAGGAGTGGTAGCAAGGGAATAAACGACTGTCAGGCTGGGCCGGTCAGCGGAGGTGCTATATTCACTGGAGCGGATATCCACGCCATCCGTCCCAGTAGGGCGGAAGATCCAGCCACGATTGGCCGAGGGGTTGCTGGCCCATGCAGCCAGGCTGGCGGTGACATCCACCGTCTGCGCGCCCGTCGCCGCACCGCTGGCGCTACCCACACTAGCAGCATACTCGTCAGTCTGCACCCCCGCGTCGCCGCCAAAGCTGTTCCACGTTTCCGCTTCTGTCCAATCGACAGTCACATCATTGACGTTCGCTGCATTCCCGATGTTGGAAACCACATAACGCAACGTGGCGGATTGTATCGAAGCGCCGGGCGGGATTTGATATGCGCCGCTTCCGAAGATATTATCGAAGCGGATCAGCGCAAACTTTTGGGTATTGGCGTTGCCAGCGGTTTCCTCGGTATCCCATTCTACGCTTGTGGCATTCCCATGCGATGTGCTGGCGGCTGTCTGCCGGATGTGCGTATCCACCGTCCCGGTATAGTTGCCCACCCCTTCCTGGAAGGTGACCGTCGTCTGCGCGCTTTCTTCTTGCAGCATGAACACGCTGGGGCCGTAACCGTAATACCCGCTGTTGGCTTCGACGCGGACTTTGAAGTCGCCATCCGTTCCCGGTTGGATGCCCGTCCAGCGGGCGACGTAGCCGTTGACCGTGTTATAGCCGGTGTTGAAATACACCGACTCGTTGCTGATCACGTTCACCCCGCTCGTGCTGGCGTTGGTGGCGGCGGTCATATCGGAGATGGTGAAGCGCGAATCCCGGGTGTACGAGCTATCGGCCCGGTTGGCGGAGGTGGCGAAAGTGTAGGTCTTAGCCGGGTCGAGGCCGGTGAGGGTCACGTCCACCCACCAACCGGCCGTGGCGGTATAGTTGATCACCCCGGTCATGCTGGTGGGGCCAGCGAAGGTGTTGTAGGCATCGGTGCCCGAGGCAGAATTGGCGCCGTTTGTGGTGCTCGAGTTGATATTCCCGTTATATGTAATCGCGACAGTGACCGTAGTGTTGGCGCCGGTGGCGTAATTCCTCAGCAATCCCGAAGTGGTGCCTGTATAACTGTAGGTGGTGATGTTGGTGTTGGGCTGGCCGCTGGCCCACACACAGTCGTTAAAGGCAGTCCAGGCCGCATCCGGCGCGTCAGGGGCAGCCTGCACAGCAAAGCTGTTGAACGGCGCGCCCATGCTAAGGACAAATACGAATACCATCAACAAGTGAATGACGGCTTCCATTTGACGAGCGTGTTTCATATCTCAATCTCCCTGCGTGGATCTGGCTATTACAAGATATGGGGGCTTTTTTCGATTTTATTTCGCTTTCAGATGGTTCCCGCAAACTGGTCAAAATACGAAAACCGGCCCAAACACAGTGTGGCCGGTTTCGCTATTGGCTCACCAACAATCTTCCGCATCGTTCACGGATCAGCGACCAGATCCGATTGTTGGCTCAATGCCTCCACAGAAATCAGGAAAGCGCACCGCTCCAACCCCTGCCCGGTGTGCATCGATCAGATTGTGTTTTGGTGAGTGAGTAAGCTGCAGGCAAAACCTGCAGCTTACTCACTCACAAGGGTACGCTCTTAACTCTCACCTCCTTTGAAGACCGCGGGCAAGAACAGTTGGTGAGTGGCAAAGGTCGCGGTCACGGTCATATTGCCAGTGACCGTGACATCGATCGCCAGGTCGCTGCCCGAAGCATCACCGCTCCAGCCGGCAAAGTACCAGCTCAGGCCGGGGGTGGCGGTGAGATGGACGACATCCCCGTAGTGATAGGTTGCCTGCAGCGGCAGAGTAGCGACCGAACCATTCCCCACCACGGTAACTACCAGGGTGTATTCATCCTGCGTGAAAGTGGCAGTGACCGATTTATTCCCGTCGATCGTCACCATCACCGGGTTGGCGCTCCCCGTAGCGTCGCCGCTCCAGCCAGAGAAGGTCCAGCCCGGGTCAGCAGTGGCGGTCAAGGTGACCACATCGCCGTAATGGTAGGTGGCCTGGCTGGGGTTCTTACTCACCAAACCGTTCCCCACCACGCTTACTGCCAGGGTGTACTCGTTCTGGGTGAAAGTGGCCGTTACCACCTTGTTTCCGGTCATCGTTACCGTCGTCGGGTTATTGCTCCCCGAGGCGTCCCCGCTCCAGGCGGAGAAGGTCCAGCCCGGGTCGGCGGTCGCGGTCAGGGTGACCACTTCGCCGTGATGGAAAGTGGCCTTATCGGGGTTCCTGCTCACTGAGCCGTTCCCCACCAGGTTGATCGCCAGGGTGTACTCATTCTGGGTAAAGGTGGCGGTGATCGTCTTGTTCCCGGTCATGGTCACCGAGAATGGGTTGGCGCTCCCCGAGGCATCTCCGCCCCAGACAGAGAAGGTCCAGCCTGTCGCGGCATTGGGAGTCAGTTGTACCACATCTCCATAATGGTAGGTGGCCTGGTCCGGATTCTTGCTCACCGTGCCGTTGCCCACCACATTCACCGTCAGGGTATACTCGTCTTGCGTGAAGGTGGCCGTTACCGCCTTGTTCCCGGTCATCGTTACCGTCGTCGGATTGTTGCTCCCCGTAGCGTCATCGCTCCAGGCGGAGAAGGTCCAGCCCGGGTCGGCGGTCGCAGTCAAAGTGACCACCTCGCCGTAGTGATAGGTGGTCTGGTCCGGATTCTTGCTCACCGCACCGTTACCCACTACGCTAACCGCCAGGGTGTATTCCTCCTGCACGTAGTTTACTCCAGCCGAGTGGGCGCTCGCCGGCATAAGCAACGAGTTGCTGCTGGCCGTGCTGCTGTCGTTCGAGGTGCCCGTCCAACTGCCGATCCGCCAGCCAGTGGCAGGCGTCGCACCGCTCAGGTTGATGCTCGCCCCGTACACGTACTGCCCTGCCGCACAGCCCGCCGAATTGGCCGGGGTGGCCGTCGGGGTGCTGCCATTGCCCGTGCGCCTTACCGTCAGGGCGTAGCAGTTCTGCAGGTAGTTCACGCTGGCCGAATGAGCGCCCGCTGGCATGGTCAGCGAGTTACTGCTGGCAGTGCTGCTGTCGTTCGAGGTGCCCGTCCAACCGCCGATCCGCCAGCCGGTGGCAGGCATCGCACCGCTCAGGTTGATGCTCGCCCCGTACACGTACTGCCCCACCGCACAGCCCGCCGAGTTGGCCGGGGTGGCCGTCGGCGTGCTGCCACTGCCCGTGTGCCCCACGGTCAGAACATAGCAGTTCTGGGTGAAGGTGGCCGTGATCGTGGTGTTGCCATTGATGGTGACATTCAACGGGTTAGTGCTGCCTGAGGCGTCACCGCTCCAGGCGGAGAAGGTCCAGCCCGTGGCAGCATTGGCAGACAGTTGCACTACGTCGCCATAGTGGTAGGTGGCCTTGTCCGGGTTCTTGCTCACTGTGCCGCTGCCCACCACGTTGACTGCCAGGGTGTATTCTTCCTGTACGTAGTTTACTCCAGCCGAATGAGCGCCCGATGGCATGACCAGCGAGTTGCTGCTGGCCGTGCTGCTGTCGTTCGAGGTGCCCGTCCAACCACCGATCCGCCAACCGGTAGCCGGCGTCGCACCGCTCAGGTTGATGCTCGCCCCGTACACGTACTGCCCTGCCGCACAGCCCGCCGAGTTGGCCGGGGTGGCCGTCGGGGTGCTGCCATTGCCCGTATGCCCTACCGTCAGGGCATAGCAGTTCTGCAGGTAGTTTACGCTGGCCGAATGAGCGCCCGCTGGCATGGTCAGCGAGTTGCTGCTGGCCGTGCTGCTGTCGTTCGAGGTGCCCGTCCAACCACCGATCCGCCAACCGGTAGCCGGCGTCGCACCGCTCAGGTTGATGCTCGCCCCGTACACGTACTGCCCTGCCGCACAGCCCGCCGAGTTGGCCGGGGTGGCCGTCGGGGTGCTGCCATTGCCCGTATGCCCTACCGTCAGGGCATAGCAGTTCTGCAGGTAGTTTACGCTGGCCGAATGAGCGCCCGCTGGCATGGTCAGCGAGTTGCTGCTGGCCGTGCTGCTGTCGTTCGAGGTGCCCGTCCAACTGCCGATCCGCCAGCCAGTGGCAGGCGTCGCACCGCTCAGGTTGATGCTCGCCCCGTACACGTACTGCCCCACCGCACAGCCCGCCGAGTTGGCCGGGGTGGCCGTCGGGGTGCTGCCGTTACCCGTATGCCCTACCGTCAGGGCATAGCAGTTCTGCAGGTAGTTTACGCTGGCCG
>CAZQQJ010000068.1:0-26504 GCA_964595435.1 uncultured Anaerolinea sp.
TCGCTCAGGCTACCACTGGTTTGGCTTTATGATTCCAAAATACAACAGTCGAGTATTTCAATTTCATCATGCCCGCCCAGATCACGTGGGGCGTGGTGCTGCTGATTGGCATCTTCTTCGGTGGGATGTTGGGTGCGTTTTCCAGTAAGACCTGGAAGATCAGTACCAATGGCGATGCGCAGTGGCGGACGATCTTCGGCCCACAGACCTGGAAACGTTGGGTGCTGGCCTTTGTGGGCGCGATCATTTTGCAATATGGCGCGGGGATCGCCGGCGGTTGTACCAGCGGCCTGGCCATCTCTGGCGGCATGTTGCTTGCCCCGGCGGCGTATCTTTTCATCGCCGGAATGTTTGCCTCGGGTATTCTCACCGCCCTGGTAGTTTATCGCAAGCGCTATTAGGAGATAAACGAAATGAACTACGTGATTGCTCTCGTTTTAGGCGTCGGTTTTGGCTTTGCATTGAACAAGGCCGGGCTGACCCGTTACAACAAAATCGTGAACGTTTTTCGTTTCACGGACATGGCCGTGCTCAAATTTATGATGACTACATTGATTGTTTCGATGAGCGGGCTGTACGCCCTGCGCGGCCTGGGACTGATTACTTTCCCACGCATCCCGGAGACTTACATCGTCGGCAACGTGATCGGCGGGTTGATCTTCGGCGTTGGCATGGCCCTGGTGGGATTCTGACCGGGCACCTGCGCCGCCGGGAGCGGCGAAGGCAAGCTCGATTATTTGATCCCTGGCAACCTGGGTTTCCTGGTTGGAGCAGCCATCTTTGGCCTGACCTACCAAAAAGTGTATCCTCAAATCCAAAAACTGGCGAACCTGGGCGGGGTGGTGATGACTGAATTGTGGAACCTCAGCCCCTTCCTGTTCATCCTGCTCTTTATCCTGATCACGCTGCTGCTGTTCTACCTGATCGACCGGGCGGGCTTGCAGCGCAAGAACAAGCTGGCAGAGAAAGAAGGAACCGGGGATTAGCAACTGGTGATTGATCATCAGGGAACCGGGATTGCTCCCACGCCCTGAGCTCCAGTTACCCGGCTCCTCTTTTGTGGAGGCAAAAAGCAATGCCTGATCGAACAATACAACTTTCGCGACGCGATTTTCTGAAGATGAGCAGTGCGGCGGGCGGCGTCCTGGCGGCCAGCCGCTTTATCCCGCCGAGGGCGGTGCAAGCAGCACGCGGCCTGGGCAGCATGGATCCCAATGGCGACGATTATATCCCGACGATGTGCGAGATGTGCGTTTGGCGCTGTGGTGTGCGGGCCAAGGTGGAAGATGGGCGCGTTGTCAAGCTAGAAGGCAACCCGGAACATCCTCACTCGCACGGTAAGCTGTGCGCTCGCGGCCAGTCCGGATTGATGAATACTTACGATCCTGACCGGGTGCTCACACCCTTGATCCGCGCCGGCAAGCGCGGCGAGGGATTGTTCCGCAAGGCCTCCTGGGAAGAAGCGCTCGACCTGGTGGCCAAGAATATGCTGAAGATCAAAGAGCAATATGGCCCAGAGGCAATGGTCTTTTCGTCCACCCATAACCTGTCGCAGCCACAGTTCGAAAACTTGCTGTATGGCTACGGTTCGCCCAATTATGGCACGCAGCGCAGCCTGTGCTTCAACGCCATGATTGTGGCCAACCTGATGACCTATGGAATGGAAGAGCCGGGGCGTGATTACAGCCAGGTGAAGTATATTCTGCTCACTGGGCGCAACCTGACCGAAGCCATCTCGACCTCTGAAACCACCGACCTGATGGATGCCCTGGGGCGCGGAGTGAAGATGGTCTACCTGGACCCGCGGTTTACCAAGACCGCCTCCAAAGCTACCGAATGGTGCCCCATCCGACCGGGCACTGACCTGGCCTTCCACCTGGCGATGATTAATGTGATCATCGCTGAAAAGCGTTATCACCAGGAATTCGTCGAGAAATATACAACCGGTTTCGACCAGTTAGCGCAGGAGGTGAAAGACTATACCCCCGAGTGGGCTGCGCCGATCACCGGCATTGACGCGGGTGTGATCCGCCGGATTGCCCAGGAATTCAGCGATGCTGGCCCCTACGCCCTGGCGCATAACGGTTGGCGCACTTCCAATTTCATCAACTCCTTTCCTACTCAACGGGCGATCACCATCCTGAACGCGCTGGTGGGCAATTGGGGCGTGACTCTGTTCCCCGCGGCCGGCGAAGAGAGCGGCGCGCTGGGTAAGCCGCCGCAGCCGCCTTATCCGCGCATTTCGGCGCTGCGCCTGGACGGCGTGCCCTGGAAGTACCCCTTCGTGCCGCTCAAGCTGGGCATTTTCCAGCAATTGCGGGATGGTGTGTTGGAGGGCCAGCCTTATCAGGCGCGCGGCTGGTTCATCTCGCGCCAGAACCCGGTACTCTCGTTACCTGACCGGCAGCGCACGCTCGAGGCCTTCGGCAAGATGGAATTTATCGCCGTGGTGGACATCTTCTTGAATGATACTGCCTGGTTTGCCGACGTGGTGCTGCCCGAAGCCTCCTACCTGGAACGCTACGATCCGTTGCTGCCGGTGGGCGATAAGGTCTGGCTGCGCCAGCCGGTGGTCGAGCCGCAAGGACAGGCTAAGTCCGCACTGTGGATTTACAAGCAACTTGGCGAGCGCCTGGGGCTGGGGCAATTCTTCCAATACGCAGACGAAGAAGACTATCTGCGCCAGCAACTGGCCCCGCTGGGCGTTTCACTCGACGAACTGCGCCTGCACGGTTATGCGGAACTGCCCGAGGGCGAAAAAGAGATCTTTCAGTGGAATACCCCATCGGGCAAGATCGAGATTTATTCCACCACCCTGGAGAAGGGAAAATTTGACCCTGTGCCAGTCTGGTCTGAGCCACTGCAACCCAAGCCGGGTATGTTTTACTTGCTCTCGGGCAAAGTGGGCCAGCACACCCAGATGGGCACCCAGAACAACCAGTTGTTACACAAGTACCAGGATGAACCCCGTCTGTGGATCAGCCCCAGGTCGGCGGAAAGCCTGGGTTTGAAAGATTGGGATCGCGTAGAAGTGTCCAGCGAGGTAGGCAGCCAGCAAGTATACCTGAATGTGACGCCAGCCATCCGCGACGATTGTGTATACCTGACACCCGGGTATGGACACCTTTCCAAAGGTTTGACTACTGCATTCTCCGTTGGCGCATCCGACTCGGCATTGCACGTCACATACACCGATCCGATCAGCGGCAGCCAGGCGCTCAGCCAGACATTTGTAGCGGTGAAGAAGGTGTAGCATGGCTTATAAACCTCACTATGCATTTGTAATCGACGTAGCCCGCTGCATCGACTGCCGGGCGTGCCAGGTGGCGTGCAGTGTGGAAAATCGCGTGCCGATGAGCAACACGCGCATCTGGGTGCAAGACCTGGGCATCCGCGGTGAATATCCCGCTTTGCAGCGGACTTTTGTTCCCTATAACTGTATGCATTGCGACAATCCACCTTGCACCGAGGTATGCGTCAGCGGCGCTACCTATAAAGACGCCAACAGCGGCCTGGTGCTGGTCGATCAGGAAGCGTGTATCGGCTGCGGCTTTTGTGTGGACGCCTGCCCCTATCATGTGCGCTACCTGGACAAGGAGCGCGGCGTAGTGGATAAATGCAACGCCTGCGCCCAACGACTGGAAAAAGGCATGCAGCCGGCGTGTGTGGCAACCTGTGTGGGCAAGTCGCGGCTGTTCGGCGACTTGAACGACCCGAGCTCGGAGGCCTCGCAGGCTTTGAAGAACGCCCGCTCGATCTTGCGCCTGGATTACGAGAAAGACGGCAAAGATACCGACCCCAATATCTATTACATCAACGTGCCCGAGGCGATCGTGACCGAGAAAGAAGATGAAGGGGGAGAGCTGGCCTACATCGACATGCCCGGCGAAGAGCGCCAGCCGTTGGTCTCGCAGGCTGGTTTCCTGCCGCGTGATCCACAGTATAGTTTTGCCGAAACCGGTTGGAAGAAAGTAGCTGTGCCATTGATCGGCGCGGCCATTGCCGGGTCGTTCCTGGTGCAGGCGGTCTATTTCACCAAGCAGTTGATCGAAGGTGAGAAAGAATTTGAAGACTAATTGATTTATGATTGCACGGTCTATGCAGCAGGCCATGCAATCATAAAGAGGAGAAAATTATGAGTGGATACAAGGCCATTCCCTTACACGAGCGGCGGCGTTTGCGCCAGAAGATGTATAAAAAGCACAACCTGGCGAACATTCTCACCCACTGGTTCAACGTTGCGGTGTGGCTCATGCTGCTGCCCACAGGCATGGCGATTATCTCGTCGCCGCGCCTGGGCCTCAGCCCGGTCTGGATGCAGGAGCTGTACCGCAACCTGTTTGGCAGTACAGCTAACCTGATCACCTTCCATTACACTTTGGGACTGATCTGGGTATTTGTGCTGACTTTCAATATCCTGTTTGGCTTTCGCAAATATTTTGTGCCTTTTGCAGCCACACGTATGTTGTTGGATAAAGACGACATCGAATGGCTGAAGATCAAGCCTTTGCAAATGTTGGGCTTCATGAAAGACAAAGAGTTGCCGCCCCAGGATGCCTACAACGCCGGGCAGAAGCTTTACAGCTACGTAGCCATTGGGGGCACGCTGGGGATCATGGTCAGCGGGATTGTGATGACATTCAATACCCTCTTTCCGCCTATCCTCAAGCAGATTGCCCAACCGGTGCACTGGATCTCAGTGTTTTCCATCGTGGCCGGGTTGATCATTCACGTCTACATGGCGGCCGTTTTCCCCGAGGAGAAGGAAGCATTCTTTTCGATGTTCAGCGGCAAAGTATCGGCGTGGTATGCCAGGGCGCATCACATAAAGTGGTACAACGAAAAGCTGCAAGAAGAGATGGAGTGGGAAGAGCATGTCAACCAGCAGATAGCCGAACAGGCCACGCACGAAGCGGAGACTGCGGGCGCAGCAGCAGATTAGATTTTTGGAGGAGCGATGATTACGCCTTGAGGTGATCATCGCTCCTCGATTCAGGGATGTGTAATCGGTCAATGAGTGATCCGGCTGGCCCAATGATTTTGCATGGCCCGCCTGGCGCAAAATGGGGTGCGATGTGCGCGCATGTTTACTTCCCGGCTTCCGGCTTCAGCGAGAACTGCAAGGGGTACCCTCTCAACCTGGCGGACATATGCGCCAGGCCAGTGCGCTTTTGAGCTTCAGGCTTTGGCAAGGTCTGTACATAGGCCGAACCATGATAGTGAGCGGTGTACATGACCTGAATGGCGCGTGGCCCGTCAAGTCTGAAGATACTCAGCAAGATGTCTATTACAAACTCCATTGGGGTAACGTCGTCATTGTGGATGATCACCTGGTATAACGGCCCCTCAGTCGTTTCCCATGCCTGCTCTGTCGTGGTCTCAATTTTTGGAGCGATCTCGGCGGTGAACATAGTGACATTATATTCCAATCCTGAATGAGGCGTTGTGGAATCCCTGCTGTATGATCGGCCGATCGGCCATCATTTCCTGTGCTACAGCTATTCTCACAGTATAATTCATCACAATTTTTGTGCAAGATAGGCCAACCTGGCAAGGGATGCGCTATATGAAATCGCCCAGGATCACAAACTTCGGGAGAGTGAGGCGCGTTACCACACTGTTTCCGAGTTGGCATCCGATTTTGCATATTCATTTTCTGCCTTTGCAGACGGCGACAAGCACACCGTGAAAGCGAGGAAGACGTAAAGGAGAAAGCCATGCACACTTCAACTGTAACGGCCGAACAGGCCAAACAAATGCTCATCGAGGGCAACCGCCGCTATACCGGCGGCGCTGCCAACCATCCCCACCAATCAGCCGAACGGCGCGCCGAAGTGGCCGGCGGGCAGCATCCCTTTGCCGTTTTGCTGAGCTGCGCCGACTCGCGCGTCCCGCCGGAGGTGTTCTTCGACCAGGGGATCGGCGATTTGTTCGTCATCCGCAACGCCGGCAACATCGTGGATGACGTGGTGCTGGGCAGCATGGAATATGCCGTCGAGCACCTGGGCACGCCCCTGATCGTCGTGCTGGGACATACCAGATGCGGGGCAGTCACCGCCACGGTGCAGGGCGGCGAAGCGCCGGGGCACATTGGCAGCATTGTGGAGACCATCCAGCCGGCGGTAGAGGCGAGCAAGGGGGCGCAGGGTGACGCAGTGTTGAATGTTACCCTGGCCAACGTGAAGCTGACGGTGGAGACCATCCGGAACAGCCAACCCATCCTGGCGCATGCTGTGGAACACAACGGCCTGGCGGTGGTGGGTGCGCTGTATCACCTGGAAAGCGGAGAAGTGGAATTCTTGTAAATGTTGTTCGATGCGGCCAGCATTCCGCAGCGCGGTTTGCAGCCGGTGGATAGCCTGGCGCTTGAGAGTGGAAATGAAAAGGCTGAGGAGTAAAGATTCTGATTTGCCCTGCGGTCATATGCAAAACAGGTGAGGTATGCTAAAAGCGGATCGCATCGAACAACTTTTTGATGGGACGCGGATGGACGCGGATTCTTATCATCATTTTGCGTGGTCCACATCTGTGCGTAGAACTTATGCGAATAATCGCCGATCTGCTATCAGATATGGGATATACAGTAACCCGATTACAATGACCGGGTAATGCAGGCGGAGATCCTGGTTGATGCTCAGGAAGAACATCACCCCCACTTGAATCGCCGGGGGAACCACCAGCAGCAGGATGGACGGGTTTTTATCCCGGAGGGCTTTGATGGCGACGCCGAATAAGAGCAGGTAAAAGTAAAGAGCCGGCCGCCAGACCAGCCAGATCCACGCCGGGCGGGCGCTGCCGCGCACGGAATCCAGCAACCAGGGTTCAATGGCGGGCAGATAGGAACGGTGCCGGATGCCAAAATCTTGCTCGAGCAACTCGCTGACGTGATCGCCAGGGGTGGGGAGCGGCGCGATGCGGACTTCGCTGCCCGGTGGGAAGGTGATGCGCCAGACCCCACTGCTGACACAGAGCAGGGTATCGAGGTCAACGCGGGGGTTTCTCCTCAGCAGGGACAGGAAAACCTGGGTCAATTCGCTCACGTGCTTATCGGCGTAAGCACGATCGAACTGCGGCGAGTAAAAGGTGTCTTCCGAGTTGTAGCACGAGTATTTCCAATTGCTCTTGAGCGGCATGACCTGGTTCAAGAAGGCTTTCTCGTCGGCGGTCAACGGCGTGCCATGTTGCAGATGAGCGGCGATATGATGTGAGGGGATCTGGGTGCGCACGCCCATAGGTGTGATGCCGAGCGCCGAGTAGAGCGGGCCGTTAACGATCGCCCATAACACAAACACCAGTATCGAGCCGGCCAGCAGGCGACCTCTTCGCCTGGCGTAAACCAGGGCGAAGAGGAACAACGTCCCACTGACTACGGGCACGCCGTTGTGGCGCAGCAGGGAGACCAGGATTGCCAGAACCCCGATCAGGACCAGATGGGATGTTTTTTCCAGCCATGCTCCTTTGGTAAAGACGATCTCGACGATGCAGACGAAGAAACCCAGGAAGGCGGCAGTGTAGAAAACGTCTTTCCACAAGGTGATGACCATGCTGCCATTGACCGGCGAGAGGGCCAGCAGAAAGGCGCTCAACCAGAGAATTCTGCGATCGGCGCCGTAAGTTTCCAGGCGCATCAAGGCGATGCCCGCGGCGAAGGACAGGGCCAGGATTTGAGCCAGGGCGATCATGGCGGGTGAATCCCAGACCTGGCGCAGTGCCAGGATGGTCAAGGTGTGGAAGACGGGATGGGTATTGTTCAGTTTTCCGGTGATGGACTGGGCCCATTGTTCGTAGGAATCCAGGGACATCAGCCCCGGCCACAGGACGAGCAGGTAGAACAGTCCAACTGCCAACATAGGGAGGGC
Source organism: uncultured Anaerolinea sp. (assembly GCA_964595435.1). Classification (GTDB taxonomy): domain Bacteria; phylum Chloroflexota; class Anaerolineae; order Anaerolineales; family UBA4823; genus RBG-16-57-11. Next base: position 7,860 of record CAZQQJ010000068.1, read on the forward strand.
ATAACCCAGCCAGGCCCACCGGCTGATCTCAGGCCGCGGCGTGATGCCGATCTTTTGCCGCGTGACGAGATAGGTGGAAAGGATGAAGATGACCAGCCCAAAGCAAAACCCCACCGTGGTGGTAAACAGCCATTTCAACCAGGCGGGGTTTTGCGCGCCGGGGATTTGAACGGGAATGACGACAGCCAGGAATATGCCTGTTACAAGCGCGCCGGCGAATAAAGGGTATCGTGTTCTGGAAAAGGTCATTAATGAGCGGCTCGCGTGCCCATGTGTTTGGCGATATGATCTGCCAGGGCGTTGAATTGTTCTGAGATGGGGCTATCCGGTTGAGCCAGGTACAACGGCATGGCGCGGCTGGCGGCTAAGTGGGCAAGTTCTGGTGCGGGTGGGAAACTCCGAGTGATGGCATATCCCAGGGCGTCCTCCACCTGCTTGTCGGTCAGGCCTGTCTCGGTTTGTGCCTTATCGATGGTCACCAGGGTGAGTTCCCGCAAGCTGCTGAACCCCCGGTTTTTCAAATCGGAGAGCAGGCGGAGTGTGCGTTTGATCGTGACCGGCTGGTGTTCGGCGACCAGGATCATTTCCTCGCAGGCTGAGGACAGGACCTCGTAAGCCGGGTGGAAATTGGTGCCAATATCCAGCACGACCAGGTCTGCCAGGCGGCTTAATTCCTCCACCACTGCCTCGAACTGAGCCAGCGCACCGACGCAGTCCGCGCTGCAGACTTCGGAAGACAGCAGCAGCGGGACGCCGAAAGTGTTGGACAGCAATTGCTTTTCGACCGCGGCGCGGGTGATTTCGGGGCGGCTGGCGTGGAGTAAATCGACCAATCCGCCTGTGGCGCTGAAGCCCAGTTCATCTGCCCAGCACCCCTGGCCGGGGCGCATTTCGGCCGCGATCACCCTGGCATTATGGTTATATTTGTAGGCAACCGCCAGGTTCAATACTAAACTGGATACCCCCAGGCCACCCCTGGCAGCCAGTACGCCGACCACATAGCCTTTGTTTTCCCGGGCGTTTGCGCGCGTCTTGTGTTGTGCGAGCAGCTTTTTGATGTTGGCCTGCATCTCAATGGGGTGGACAGGCTTGGTCAAGAACAGATCAACCCCCACTTCGTATCCTGTTGACCTGTCTTGTGGTTGGCTCCTGGCGGTGAACATCAATATGGGGATCAAGGCCGTTTCGGGGCGCCGGCGCAGGTGACGCGCTACTTCGTAGCCGTCTAATTCGGGCATCATCACGTCCAGGATGATCAGATCCGGACGTTGTTCGTAAGCCAGTTTGAGCGCCTGCATCCCATCCATTGCTTGCAAAGGCTCGTAACCCAGACGAGCAATAAACAGCCCAAGATACTTTACCGTATCCGCGTCATCGTCAACGATCAATATTTTCTCTGCCATGGCGCCCTCCTTTACGAATATTAGTTTTGCCAGTTTAGCACAACCGGAGTGCCAAATCAAGGTGATATTTCGTTTTGAGCGAAGATTCTTGGGCGAAGGATTCACTGGGTGAAGCCACACGAAACGCTGAACGACCGGCAAATTACGGGGGTCTTGCGGGTATAATGATCTTATGTCTCGCCGCGCGGTGTTCGTTCCCTATCGCCCAAAAACGATTTTGAATAAAGGCAAGCGAGCTGATCACTGGTTCTGGACACGCTACAGCGCTTACCCTTATATCGGTTGCCAGCACGGTTGCGAGTTTTGCTACTGCCGTGAGCGCAAATATTCGCCTTATGATGACCCGCTCGACTTTGCCTATGTGATCAAGGTCAAGGAGAACGCGGCAGAACTGTTGCGGGCGGCGTTACGCAAAGCGGAGGTGGATGCAGTGTTCACAGGCGATTACCAGCCTGTTGAACGCAAATTTCAGCTTTCACGCAAGATGCTGGAGGTTTGTTACGAGCTGGGTTTTCCGGTGTTCATCCTGGAGCGTTCGCCGGCAGTGTTACGCGACCTGGATTTGATCCAGGCGATCCACCAGCGGGCGCGTGCCGTGGTGGCCTTCAGCATCATCTCTGCGCCAGATTCGCCCACTTATGCGCGAGTGTGCGAGATGGAACACCTGGCTCCGCCAGCCGAGAAGCGTTTCGCGGCGATGGAAAAGCTGGCCGCGGCGGGCATCCCTACGGGGATCTGCTGCATGCCCATCTTGCCTGGACTGTGTGATAATGATGCGAATCTGGAAGCTGTCGTGCGCTGGACTGCCGATCATGGCGGCAGCTTCGTCCTGGCCAGCGGGTTGACATTGGCTGACCAGCAACGCGATTATTTTTTCGGAGTGTTGGGGCAACGTTTCCCTGATTTGCTGGCATTGTATCAAAAGACCTACCTGCCGGGCAGTTACGGGCTGTCCGGTGACTGGAGCCAGCGGATTGCCTTACGGGTGCGCCAGCTTTGCGAACAATACGGCATCCGCGACCGTATGCCGCGCCCGGTCATCCCAGGTGAAAAGCGGGAGCGCAATAAGCGCATCGTTGAAGCGCTGGCGGACCAGGTCTATACAATGGAATTGAAACGCGAGCCACAGCAGCGCATTTGGGCATATCGCAAGGCAGCCTGGGCTATCGAGGATCTGGAACAGGATATCGACCTGATCTACCGCACGATGGGTATCAAGGGGTTGCAAAGCATCCCGGATATTGGACCGAGGCTGGCTGCGGCCATCGAGAAATTGCTACTCGGTGGATTGCAAACGGTTTAGTTTTTTCCGAAATATCCTGTCGTGGTAGGAGTCGCCTGGTTGGCTTTTTCGGCCTGTTCATTTACCGGCAAATCGGTTTCGACCATCACACAGGTGATGGTTTCTCGTATGCCGGGAATTGTCTGGATTTCACGTGACACAATTTGGCCTAAGAAGAATAGATTGTCTGTGTGGATGATCGCGATGGCATCGTAGAGGCCGAAAGTCAGGTAAGCTTCTGAGATTGTACCAATGCGCTGGATATCTCGGAAAGCCTGTTTTACATCTCCAGTGTCGATCTTGATCAGGACAATCGCTTTCATGCGTCTCCTCTCTCGACTTGTGTGACTGCTGGTAAAGGATGAAGTTGTAGAGACTAGGGCAAACCCTCGCAAACCAGGCCATTGTTGTTGTTATCTATCAAAACCGGCCCAAAGTTATTCCGCAGACAATAATCGTAACAGGATTGCGCCTGATAACGGGAGCTGAAGAAATTGCAGGTATAGCGCAGACGGCAATCACAAGGAGCAAGGGGCGTAGCAGTTGCCGGCCCAGGAGTATTGGTAATGGTCGGGGTCGGGGCTACAGTCCAGGTGGGCGGCGGGGTAGGCTGCCATATGCCGCGCACTGCCGTTTGGGCTTCCACCTGGGCAGAGATGAGCGCATCCCGGCAGGTTTCATCCGGTGGGGTAGTGACGACACTGGCAAACCCCAGGCGCACCACCTCATAATTGACAAAGGCGCTCTCGGTCACGATATAGCGGGGCCGGTAACCGTCGGCGTCGACGTCGGTTGCATCCTGCACCAGGATGATATTTTTGCCTTCTACCAACATCTGGTTGAAGCCGAGCGCAGGAGCGGCCTGCCAATCGATGGGAATTGTGGTCCGAGGAGGATACAATCCGATGTATTTAACTTTCCATGTCTCATTGCCAGTGGCCACTTCGATTGTGCCACTGTCTATCACTTTCGTGACCAGGGCAAATACACGCGGTGTGTTGAGAGGCAAGCAGTAAGCGCCTGGGAGATTCAGGTTGATCGAGGGGGTAGGGGGACGCAAATCCAGCGTGGCGGTGGGCGGCGGTAATTCGGTAGCCGTAACAGTCGGCGTGGATGTTTTCGGCATGGCAGCCAGAGTTTCCGCTGCCAGGGTCTCGGCAGGTATCAACGTTGCCGGGGCAGGCGTAGTACATGCTGCCAGGAACATCACGATTATAAGAAGAAACAACCGTCTCATATTTTATTCTCCCATAGCAGCGCTGCGGTCATTCTAGAGCAGACGGCACGCCAACTATATACGTAAAATACAATAATTATTGTAACACAATCTCTTCAGATGGCGTGAATCTGCCAGGCAAGTATGCTTCTGATGATGAATTTTGTGTAAAGAGATTGGGCCAATAACCAATTCAGCCGGTCGTCTGACGAGTGAAAAAATGCCTGGGTGCAACTTTGCGGTATAATAGCCAGGGAATTGAAAAGACACATGGCCGACCAATTCTCCGCATCCTCCAACGAAATGGATGCCGAGCAGCATTATGCTCAGCAACTGGCTGCCCTGGCAGAAGTGGGCCGGGCGGTTACTTCCAGCCTGGATTTGACCACATTATTGCGCTCGCTGGTCGATTTGCTGCGCGAGTCTATGAGGTATTATGGAGTCAACGTCTGGTTATTGACAGAACCGCCCGAAGCTGTGCAGCTTAAAGGCGGGTTGACGCCGGAGGGCGATGACCTGAGCCAGGCTGAGATCCAGATTCCTGCATCTGAAGAGAACAGTATTACCTGGGTATGCAACACGGGCGTTCATTACTTGAGTAACTCGTTAGACAAAGAGCGCCCGCGCCCGCTGGCTGATCTTTTCCCTGATGCGAAGTCCCAGCTTGTGCTGCCGTTGAAGCTTGCCCAGAAACATGTGGGTGCGTTGGAGATACTGCAGGCAAAAAAGAACGCGTTTAGTGAGCAAGACGTTGTTCTGCTGCGTTCATTGGCCGATCAGGTGACGATTGCTTTGCGCAATGCCACGCTGTACCAGGCGGAGCAATCTCGCCGCCATTTCGCCGAGACCCTCTACCAGATTGGCCGCGCGCTCTCCAGCACGATCAAGTTGGACGAGGTGTTGGAACTCATCTTGAAAGAGCTGGATGGGATTGTTCCATGTGATCGATCGGCAGTTATGCTGCGCGATGGAGACGAACTACAATTCGTTGCCGGGCGTGGTTTCCCTGAAGACGTGCCATTAGAGGATTTGCGCGTCCATTTGCAAGCCGATAGCATCTTCGGTGCAGTTTTCGGTTCTCAGAAGCCGATGTCGATCCCGGATGTGCTGATGCATCCTGATTGGCAACAAATGGGCGTGCTGCCGCAGACGCGCTCCTGGATGGGGGTGCCGCTGATCCGCTCTGACCAGGTGATCGGCATGGTTTCGCTGACGCGGCAGAATCTGAAGCCTTTTACCTACAGCGAGGTCACCCTGGCGCAGACTTTTGCCAGCCAGGCGGCCATCGCTCTGGAAAACGCCCGGCTATATGATCGGTTGGCGCGTTTTAACTTGCAGTTGGAAGAGATGGTACAAGGCCGCACCGAAGAACTGCGCCGCGCGTATGACCGGCTGGAACTGCTCGACCATACCAAGTCGGACTTTATCAAAGTCACCTCCCACGAACTGCGCACGCCGCTGACGGTGTTGCTCGGCTACAGCCAGATGTTACTGCAGAACAGCGTAATTTCTGCTGATGCTATGCTGGCGCAACTGGTGGCCGGGATTTACTCTGGAGCTGAGCGCCTGCACGATATTGTCAACAGTATGTTGGATATTGCCAAGATTGACAGCAGCTCACTGGAGATTCTTCCCGATCGCATCTCAATTGGGCTGTTGATCCGTAATGTGGCCGGCAACTACAAGAATGCTCTACGCCAACGCGGCTTGAATTTAAATATCCTGGAAACGGTCAATGACTTGCCGCCAATCGAGGCGGATAGCGAAGCGTTACAAAAGGCGTTTCATCATTTGCTCAGCAATGCGATCAAGTATACGCCGGATGGCGGGTCGATCACCATCTCGGGAAGCCTGGCTTCCATAAATGGGGGGCCTGTCGGACAGGCAATCGAGATTGTGGTCAGCGATAGCGGAATCGGTATTAACCCGGAACACCACGAACTGATTTTCGCCAAATTCTACCAGACGGGTGAGGTGGCTTTGCATTCCTCCAGTCGCACCAAGTTTAAAGGAGGGGGACCAGGATTGGGGCTGCCGATTGCCCGGGGCATTATCCAGGCGCATGGCGGGAAGGTGTGGGTGGAAAGCCCTGGCTATGATGAGAACGCCTGCCCTGGCAGCCGTTTCCACGTCATTCTTCCTTTGCAGACGAAGGGGAGGAAACAATAGCCCCCGAAAGTTAAGGTGCTTCAGGTTGTTGACTTTCAGCGTGACTCAGCTTATACTAGGTGTAACGGAGTAAACGCTTTGCGCGAATATGGTTTGCAAAAATCGATATCAGCTTTAGTTTAAAGGCACGCGCCGGCGTGCCTTTTTGTTAATTTACCTGGCGGAAGGAGACCGATATCTATGGATTACGGCATGATTGGAAAGATTGAAAAAGCTAAGAAATATGCTGAGCAACGTGACCGCTTTCGCATCGAATCGCTCAAGATCACCTTTGTTGGCGATAACAATCCTCATGTGATTACCATCCAGGATGATGCCTGGAATTGTGATTGCGATTTCTTTCAAAGCCGGGGACGATGCAGCCATACGATGGCTCTTGAAAGAATTCTGAATGGCATGCAGGGAATGCCTGTGACGGAAGGATAAGGGAGCGCCAACGCAATGCGTTTCAGCGAGTGATGGTCGATGAAAAACAAGCGAGCCCCCTGGCGGGGCTCGCTTCAGTTTGGACACGGGAATAGCGTCTCCAACCGGATGTACAATGTTCGTCCACCTGCATACGCACTCATGTTATAGCTTTTTGGAGGGCCTGGCTTCGCCGAGAGAACTGGCGAAGCGCGCCGCGGAGCTGGAGATGCCTTCCCTGGCACTGACTGACCACAACCGGCTCTCGGGCGCGATCGAGTTCTATGATGCGTGCCGGGAAGCCGGCGTGCAGCCTATCCTGGGCCTCGAACTGGATGTGCGCCTGCCGCCAGACCTGTTGCCTGGCTTCCGCGATGCAGGCGCTGGCCCATTGACATTGCTGGCGACCGGCCTGGATGGGTGGGCCAGCCTGTGCCGCCTGAGCAGTGTAGCCCAGTCCGACCTGGCTGCTTCGCAGCCGGTCGCTTTCGAGCGGTTAGGACAGGATGCAGGCGGGTTATTGTGTTTGAGCGGCGGGCTGGCTGGCATGGCGGCACGGCTGATTCCCTCGAGGCAAGGCAATCATGTGGATGGCGAGAACCTTGCCAGAGGTTGGTTAGAACGCCTGAGAGAACTTTTCCCGGATCGACTCTACGTCGAGCTACAGCGCCACAGCCGCGAAGATCGCCGATGGGGGGAACCGCTTTCGCGCCTGGCCACCGCTTTGAGATTGCCGGCTGTGGCCACGCACAACGTTTTCTATTTGTCCCCCGATCAGGGCAGCCTACAGCGGGTGGTGGCCGCTATTCGCCTGAACCAAACATTGGGCGATCTGCCTGACGAGGCCAGCGCCCCAGCGGGGGCTTTTTTTGCCAGCCCGGTGGAGATGGCTGAACTTTTTGTGGACGATCTTGCTGTGCTGGAACGCACTGTTGAAATCGCCGGAAGATGCCGTGTGGAGCTGCCCCTGGATGTGGCGCATTTTCCGGTTGTCGATCTGTTACCCGATGTGACACCCATCCAGGCGCTGCGTGAAAAAGCGACTGAAGGCGCCCGAAAACGTTATGCCCAGGCGCATCCCGCGGCGCTCCTGCCGGAAATCCAATCCCGCCTGGAGCACGAGCTGGCCGTGATCGAACAATGCGGTTACGAAGCGTTGTTCCTGGTGATGGAGGAGATCGTCGACTTCGCCAGACAGAATGGTATCCCGATTGCCTCACGCGGTTCGGCTTCCTCATCGTTGGTCGCACACTGCCTGGGAATCACCTCGCCCGACCCGGTACGGTTGAATTTGTATTTCGAGCGTTTCCTGAACCCGGCACGCGCCACTCCGCCAGATATCGACACCGATCTGTGCTCGCGCCGCCGGGATGAGGTGATCGATTTTGTCTACCGGCGTTTCGGGAGCGAACGGGTGGCTATGGTGTGTACGATCAACCGTTTCCGCCGCCGCTCGGCGCTGCGGGATGTGGCCAAGGCTTACGGATTGCCGCCCAAGGAAGTCGATACCCTGGCCAATAGTTTGCCCCAGCGCTGGTATGGTCCGCTAGAGCGCGTCCAGCCAGACGAGGCGCCTTTTGCCGATCTGTCGGCGCGTTATCCTTCTGTGCGCCACCAGGCTATTTTTCGCGACGCGGCAGCGTTACTGGGCATGCCGCGCCACCTGTCCATACATCCCGGGGGAATCGTCATTTCGCCTACGACGATGACCGACCTGGCGCCCACGCAGATGGCGACCAAGGGAGTCGTTATCACGCAGTTCGACCTGGAGTCGGTGGAGCGCCTGGGTCTGGTCAAGATCGACTTGCTGGGCATCCGCGGCCTGACGGTGTTGGGGGACGTGGCGGCTGAGCAGGGCCAGGCTACTGCAGAAAGGGGTATATCTGCCGGACCTGCCGCGTCGCTGGCGTTTCTGGATGCGATTCCGGAAGAAGACCAGGCAACTTCTGAGATGGTCGAACACGGCCATACCATCGGTTGTTTTCAGATCGAAAGCCCCGGGATGCGCGCCACGCTCAAGGAAATTCATGCTCGAAGCGCGGATGATATCCTGGCGGCCCTGGCGTTGTATCGGCCGGGCCCGCTGACTGGCGGCTTGAAAGATGCCTTTGTGGCCCGCTATCGCGGCCTGGAGCCGCCAGCCTATCTACACCCGGCGCTCGAACCATTGCTGGAAGATACCCACGGTGTGATTCTGTACCAGGAGCAGGTATTGCACATTGCTCACGAACTGGCGGGGTTGAGCCTGGCAGACGCTGACCTGCTGCGCCGGGCGATGAGCCACTTCGATCCTGGCAAACAGATGCAGATGTTGAAAGAGCGTTTTATCGCCGGGGCCTATGGTCTCAATGGCGTGCCAGAAGCCGTTTCCGGGCGCATCTGGGAGATGATGGCGGCTTTTGCTGGCTACGGTTTCCCAAAAGCGCACGCCGCCTCGTATGCCCGGCTGGCCTGGCAATCGGCATGGTGCAAGGCGCACCATCCTGCTATTTTTATGGCGGCGGTTCTGGCGAACTGGGGCGGATATTACGGGCAGCGCGTGTACCTGACCGAGGCGCGCCGCCTGGGACTGGCGCTGCGCCCGCCGCATGTCAATTATGCGATGCCCGAATTCAGCGCCCGTTGGCTGGACGGCCGGGCTGTGTTGTTCATGGGGTTGAACCAGGTGCGCGATCTGACCCGGCGTACCCAGGCTCGCATTCTGCGCCAGCGGCCTTTCACTTCGCTGTTGGATTTCCTGGCGCGGGTCGATCCGCGCTCGCAGGAGGCAGAGAACTTGGCCCGCGCCGGCGCGCTGGAGGATTTTGGGACGGCGCCAGTTGTGTTACGGCAACTGCGACAGGGCGGCTGGCGCGGCGGGCAACTGCCGCTGTTCAAGCTGGACCTGGGGAGCGATGAGGATTGGACCCTGGAGGAGAAAGCTGCTGCCCAGCAGGAGGTCCTGGGAACGAGTATCGTCGCCCACCCGCTGGAATTGCACGCGGAGCAGATCGCGGCCAGCGGAGCGCTTTCAACAGTCGAAGCGGCTGCTCGCCTGGGCCAGCGGGTGCGGCTGGCGGGTATGCGCCAGACCTGGCGGCGGAGCCGGTCCAGCCGGGGTGATGCGATCTACTTCATGGCGCTGGAGGATTTGGAAGGCATGCTGGATGTGGTGATTTCCAGCGATGTATACGGCCGCTGCCGCACGGCGCTCAACGGGCCCGGCCCATATATTATCGAAGGGGGAGTGGTTTTCGACGCGGAGAAAGGCGAGCCATTCATCCGGGCTGAGCGAATTGACTCGCTGAGGTAGGTTGCTGAAGCGTGTACACCACGGCCGGGTGGTCTTCGCATTGCAGAAGCGTTAAAGGTGTGTGATGGAGCGGACAGACTCGAAAGGCAAAACGGTAATGGTTATGGAGGGCGAAAAGTGAAACTGGCGACTTTGTGCTACGTGCGGCGGGACGGCAAGACGCTGATGGTGCACCGCATCAAGAAACCGAACGATATGCACCAGGGCAAGTGGAACGGGTTGGGCGGCAAGCTTGACCCCGGCGAAACGCCTGAGGAGTGCGCAGTGCGCGAAATCTATGAGGAATCAGGCCTGCGCGTGCGCAACCCGGCGCTCAAGGGCCTGCTCACTTTCCCGGGTTTTGCCAACGACGAAGACTGGTATGCGTTTGTATTCGTGGCCGCCGATTTCGACGGCGAGTTGATCGACTCGCCCGAAGGCCGGCTGGAGTGGATTGCTGACGAGCGCCTGTTCGACCTGGACCTGTGGGACGGGGACCGCGTCTTTTTACGCTGGCTGGAGCGGCCGGGGTTCTTTTCGGGCAAGTTTGTTTATAAGGATGGGCGATTTATCGATTATCAGGTAGTGTTTTATCCATAGTCATTCGGGCAGGCAAACAGGACACCTGGAAATTGGCTTATGCTTTCTTTGGCCCGCTCCACCCTGGGGCGACGTTTACTCGGTTGGGTTTTTGAGTGGATGAGCTTCTTGATCCCGGTTCAACGTTTGCGTGAGACGGCCACGCTGATGGCTTTTTATCATCCCCGGCCTGGCTACGCGGTGCACATTTTGATCGTGCCCAAACGGGCCATCCCCAGCCTGGCGGAGCTGAGGCCCCAAGACCAGGACTTTATGGCTGACCTGGTCGCCTGTGTGCAAAGCCTGGTGGCTGAATTTGGCCTGGAGGCGGCCGGTTATCGTTTGATCGCCAACGGGGGGAAATATCAGGACGTGGCGCAATTACATTTTCACCTGGTTTCAGGCGAGAGTCTTTAGCATGGGTATGCACCTCGGGATATGAGACACGTGCCGGGGCCCGGCATTATTGCCTGCCGTATTGTTCGAAGAGCTTGAGTACCTTGTCGGCATAGTAGTAGCCGACGTTCATAGGCCCGTAGGATTTGAGCGCATCGCGCAGGTTACCATAGCGCCTGAGCAACCCGGCCAGCATGCGCGTGCCGAAAGCAACGTTGAATTCGGGGTCTTGCAATTCGGCGATACTGGGGCGGTCGGCGAAGCACGGGCCATTGGTGCATTGAAAAGAGGCGGCGAGGCCATCGCGTGGCATGATCTGCATCAATCCGACTGCGCCGCTGCGCGAGTAGGCCACCGGGTTGCCGCCGCTTTCCAGCCAGACGACTGAGGCGATCAAGTCAGGCGGCAGGCTGTGGCGGGTGGCGTAGCGGGTGATGGGGCTGCACCATTGCAGCACGGATTGGGGGAAAAGCCGGCTCACGGCGCAGGTGGTATCTGCTGGAGCTGCCTGCGGGGCGGTTTCCTCTACGGCCGGCGCGGTGAGTTCCTGTACCAGAGTGCTGCTGACCGGAACCTGGATTTGCCCGTTGATGGGGTAGACAGCATTTTCGGTGACCTTAAGCAAAAATAACGCCAGGAAGGCGCTCATGATCAGTGTAGCCAGGGTGACAAGTCCTGGGCCAGGGTTGAAATCGGTCTCCATAACAGAAAATTTGTTCTAAATAACCGTTGACAAATAGAACATATGTGCTATAATCATTATAACGATTTATCAATGCATTGTCAACCAGTTTTTGCCAGGCGCCCGACTCGGATAGAAGTTCAAGTTTGCAGGCTGTTTCGCAGGTTGATTGTGGATATTCCCACAGCCAACCTGCGAAATGAAGCCAAACCGTTACCCTATCCTTGAGGAGGCTTATTGACCTATGAATACAAGTCAAACACTTTTACACCAGTTCCGGCTGCGGCGCGGTCTTGTCTTTGGCGTAATTATCGTCACCGCGCTGTTTTCCTTCGAGATTTTCAACTATAGCACGACAGATTTTGCCCTGTCCGACTTGCTTGGCGATTTGAAGTTTATGGGTATTCGCTGGGCGACGATTCTGGCGATTGCTTTCTGCGGCATCGACTTTGCCGGGATTGCCAGACTGTTTACGCCTTCGACCGGATCGGGGCGCAGCAATGCGCCTGCCCAGAACGAGACCTGGTATCTCTTCGGCGCCTGGCTGCTGGCCGCGACGATGAACGCCATGCTTACCTGGTGGGGCGTTTCTCTGGCAGTGTTAGGGCACCAGACGCTGGGGAACGCGGTTGTCAGCCGCGAACATCTGCTGCGTGTCGTCCCCATCTTTGTGTCTGTTCTGGTGTGGTTGATCCGGGTGTTGATCATCGGCACGTTCTCGGTGGCCGGTGACCGGTTATTCTCCCAGGACGAGCAGCGAACTTCAGCCCCAATGCGTTCGCCGGTGAAGGTATCTACTTCGCAGACCGCGTCGACGGCGCTGGCTCCTCGCCCATCCACGTCGCGTGCTGTGGCGGCTTCATCACAAACCTTCCGCTCGGCTGGACGCGGCAACACGGCCAGCCAGGATGGAGGGTACAGCAATCGCCCAGAACCTACTTACCATTCGGTCTCAGCCAGCCCGGCCAATTCGAACAACGGGCAGAACAACTCTGGCGGCCCTGCCCGGCCCACTTTCAACCGTTCTGGCCCACAGTATCGCCGCTAACAGGAGTAGATCATAAAACTGACTGCCAACTATCCCCTAGGCCCTTGAGCGTTCGCTCCCCCGCTCAAGGGCCTTTTCCTTCTCTCGGGGCTTACGGGTTTTCCTGACAATTTGTTTCAGCAAGGGGGAGCCAGATGCAGAAGGTGGTGCCTGCCGTCGGTTTCGACGAAACTTCAATTTGCCCGCCATGGTTGCGCACAATCCAATAAGCGATGGAGAGGCCCAACCCAAAACCTTTGCCTTCGCGGCTGCGCGTGCGCGATTTTTCGCCGCGATAAAAACGCTCGAAGATATGCGGCAGGTCTGCGGCAGGGATCCCAGGGCCGTTGTCGGTGATGGTAATACGCGCCCGCTTGTCGACTTTGCCTGCGCCGACGACGATCTCGCTGCCCGGAGGCGTATATTTGAGGGCATTGCCGATCAGGTTGACCAACACTTGTTTCAAGCGGTCCTGGTCGCCGCAAACCAGCACCTGGTCGATTTCGCCCAGGCGCATTTGGCGATCCTTGGCCAGGATGCGCAACTGGTTCATCACCTCCAGCACGAGCGAGTCCATTTCGACGATTTCATGTGCCAGCGGCAGCCTGCCGGATTCGGCCTGCGCCAGCAGCAGCAGGTCGCCGACCAGACGTGTCAGCCGGTCTACTTCGCTTTCAATACTATCCAGCGACTCGTCGTCGGTGCTATTCATACGCCGCATCAAGTCGACGTTACCTTTAATGACGGTTAGCGGGGTGCGCAACTCGTGCCCAACATCGGTCAAGAAGCGGCGCTGGGTGTTGAACAGGTTTTCCAGGCGGCTGAGAGTCTGGTTAAAGGCGCTGATCAGCTGGCCGATTTCATCGTCGGGAGGGCCCTGGTAAGGCAAGCGGCGGGAGAGATCATCCGCGCGGGTGATTTGCAGGGCAGTCTGGGTGGCAAGTTCGAGCGGGTTCAGGGCCTGGTTGGTGCTGATCCAGCCAGCCAGCCCGGCGACACACATGGAAAGCGCGGCGCCGATGAAGAGCACGGCCAGCAATACACGCTGTGTCGTTTTTACCATGCTCATGCTGGCACCGACCTGCAGTGTGGCAATGATCCGGTTTCCCGAAGCGTAGACGAGCGGGACTGTCAGGACGCGAAACGGGGCGGTGCCCAGCTCAACGGTCTGGATAACCGGCAGGCCAGATCCCAACCTGGATTTATCCAATGGCTGGTTGAAGCCGGCCAGATTCGGCGAACTGCTTTGCAGTACGCCGTCGCGCCTCCAGACCTGTACGTAGATATCGGTAAAGGGATCAAGATTGGAAAAAGGGATCGCACCGAGGTCGCTGCCGTGCATCGATTCGAGCATTTTTTGTGCAGCAAATGCCAGGCGGTTATCGACCTGCCTGGTTAAGGTCATGCTGACGGATACGTAGACCGCCATTCCGAACAGAAACAGGATTCCCCCAACGATGGACGTATAGAGAAGTGCCAACCGGGCGCGAAGCGACATGGTGGTGAGAGGGCTAGGATGCCTCCCTCAACACGTATCCCATGCCACGTACGGTGTGGATCAGGCGTGGCTCGTCATCTATTTCCAGCTTCTGGCGCAAATAGCGGATGTAAACCTCGATGATGTTGCTCTCACCGCCAAAATCGTATCCCCAGACGCGATCGAAGATCATGTCACGCGTCAACACCTGGCGTGGGTGGCGCAAGAAAAGTTCCAGCAGTTCGTATTCTTTGGCAGTCAGCGAGATGACGCGATCCCCGCGCGCTGCCTGGCGAGTACCGGTGTCCAGGGAAAGATCGGCAAAGCGAAGCACTTGAGGACGATTGGGTTGAGCGCGGCGAAGCAACGCCCGGATGCGCGCCAGCAACTCGTCCAGGTTGAATGGTTTAACCATGTAATCGTCTGCACCCATGTCGAGACCCTGAATGCGGTCGTTTACAGTATCTTTAGCTGTCAGAATTAAAATGGGCACTGAACCGCCAGCGCGCAGGCGACGACAGACTTCCAGGCCATCAATCCCGGGCAGCATCAAATCCAGTACAACCAGATCGGGCGGATTATCTCTGGCCAGGGATAATCCCGACTGGCCATCTATCGCCGTATCTACCTGATACCCTTCATAGGCCAATCCGCGGCGAAGAAACTTGAGAATTGCTTCATCATCTTCGATGATCAAGATCCGTGCGCTCATAAGCCCTCCAGATTTGTTTCTTAATATACCACAGGCTGGAAAAAGTAAGAAGGCCATTAAAAGCACGATCTGGCGAATTTTGTCGCCAGATCGTGCTTTTATTGCGCGAGCCAACGACGGCTCGCGCAAAAGGATCGTTACACGACCTCGATCACGGCGCCGGCGGCTTCGAGCTTGCTCTTGGCATCGGCGGCGGCTTCCTTGCTCACGTTCTCCAGGATCTTGCTGCCAGCGGTCTCGGCAACGTCCTTGGCTTCCTTCAGGCCCAGGTTGGTGAGCTGGCGGATGGTCTTGATGACCTCGATCTTCTTGGGGCCAGCGTCTTTGATTACAACGGTGAACTCGGTCTTCTCTTCCACAGGTTCAGCCGCAGCGGCAGGAGCGGCAGCCATCGCCATCGCTACTGGCGCAGCCGCGGAAACGCCCCATTTCTCTTCCAGTTGCTTAACCAATTGTGCAGCTTCGAGGACAGTCAGTTTGCTCAGTTCCTCGACGAGTTTATCTAAATCAGCCATCTTCGTACTCCTTCTCTAATCAATCGTATTCAAAAGTGTTGTTGCGTAAGTTACAAAAAAGTGATGAACATATCGTTCCGGATCATCAGGCCGCAGCCGGGGCAGTATCTTTCTCGGCAAAGGCTTTGATGACAGCAGCCACCTGACGGGCAGGTTCGGCCAGGGTGCGTACCAGCTTGCTGGCGGGCGCCGAAATGGTGCCCAGCAATTGAGCGCGCATGACAGGCAGAGGCGGCAGTTCGGCCAGTGCAGTGACCTCTGCTGGCGAGATGTAGTGTCTGTCCAGATAACCGCCTTTGACTTTGACGAATTCTGAAGTGCGAGCGTAATCTGTGATTATTTTCGCCATTTCGGGTGCATTCTTGAATGTAAAGACGATTGCTGAACTACCTTCGAGCAGACCCTGAGGCAGCTTCAGGCCGACGTTGTCGAAAGCGACCTTGCTCAACGTATTCTTGACGATGTGAAACTCGCCACCGTTTTCGCGCACCTTGGCGCGTAGCTCATCGATCTGCTTCATTGAAAGACCAACGTATTCGGTTACGAACATTGCCTGACTTTGGTTCAGCCATTCGACGTACTGAGCGACCAACTGCTCTTTACGTTGCTTTGAGATTGCCAATGTAGATTCACCTCCTTCCTAAAAGATTTCCTTCTTTCTTTCAGGCGGGCGGTGCGGCAACGCTGCGCTCCTGAAAGAACTACATAAAATGACTCTCGGTAAAAAGTTTTTCTTCCGCCAGGTATACAGTGTTTACGCACCATATTCCCGAAAGGAACACACAAGAAGAAAGGTCTTTGCCTGGCAGAGCTGGCAAAGACCTTTCACCCATACCATTCCATCCGCCATTACCGGAAACCGGAATGGCGAGATCTGTTTTGGGGTGGTCTTCACCTCGGCAGGGGATTAAGCCGTCCATATCGGCGGCGCCTGCTGTCTCTGGCGAAGGGCTTACAAATTTTTTCCCGGCCGGTATTCGTGCGACTCGCTCAACGGGTGGCACAAATACCAGCCAGGGGGTAACTATTCAGATACTTCCATCGACTGCGACTGCGCCGGATCTACCTTGATGCCCGGGCCCATGGTCGAAGTCAGGGTAACACGCTTGATGAATGTACCTTTGGCAGCCGCAGGGCGGGCCTTTTTGACGGCTTCCATCAGGGCAGCCAGGTTATCGTACAGCTTCTTCTGCTCGAAGGAAATTTTGCCAATGGGTACATGCAGGTTGGCGGTTTTGTCGACACGAAATTCGACACGACCAGCCTTGGATTCATGCACCACGCGGGGAATGTCTTCGGCGGGGATGACGGTGCCGGCTTTGGGGTTCGGCATCAAGCCACGCGGACCCAGGATGCGGCCCAGGCGACCGACTTTGCCCATCATGTCGGGGGTGGCGATGGCCACGTCGAAATCGGTCCAGCCACCCTGGATCTTGGTGATCATTTCGTCGTCGGCGACGTAGTCGGCGCCGGCTTCGCGTGCCAGGGTCACACCGTCACCCTGGGCGAACACCAGGACGCGCACTGTTTTGCCCAGGCCATGGGGCAGGACAACGACATCACGCACCTGTTGGTCGGCATGGCGAGGGTCAACGCCCAGCCGCAGGTGTACTTCCACCGTGCCATCAAACTTGGCGTAGGCGGTCTCTTTGGCCAGGGCGATGGCTTCGCCTGGCGGGTAGAGGCGGTTGCGGTCGACTTTCGCCGACGCTTCGAGGTATTTCTTTCCGTGCTTAGCCATATGCTCTCCTTTGTGGTTCAAGCGGACCGCAGTGCAGCGCACAGCGGCCCTCCCACCGGGAATCAGTCAATGACATCCAGCCCCATGTTGCGGGCGGTGCCTTCAATCTGGCGCATCGCGCCTTCGATATCCACAGCGTTCAGATCTTTCATCTTCAGCTCGGCAATTTCTCGTACCTGGGCACGGGTTACCTTGCCCGCTTTTTCGCGCGGTACCTGCGCAGAGCCTTTCTCAATACCGGCTGCTTTCTTCAGCAGGATCGAGGCAGGCGGGGTCTTGAGGATGAAAGTGAACGAACCATCGGTGAAGATGCTGATTTCCGCGGGGATCACTTCGCCGGCGCGATTGGCAGTGCGGGCGTTGTATTCCTTGCAGAAAGCCATCAAGTTAATGCCATGCCCGGCCAGGGCAGGCCCGATGGGGGGCGCAGGGTTGGCCTTTCCGGCAACGATCTGCAAACGAACAATAGTCTTCAGTTTCTTAGCCACAGCTTATCTCCTTCGTGGTATTAGCGGGCATTCCGGAGAACACCCTTCCACACTTTCAGCGTTCAACGCGGAACGCTGTCTATGCCTTTTCTACTTGCAAGAAGTCCAATTCGACGGGCGTTTCGCGTCCGAAGAAATTGACCATTACTCGCACTTTGGCGCGCTCCATATCGATTTCCGATACTGTGCCGCGGAAGTCGTTAAACGGACCATCGACGATGCGCACGCGCTCACCTGGCTTGAAGGTGACCTTGATGCGCGGCGCCTCGGCTTCCATGCGTTTGATAATCTGAGCGACTTCTTCGGGGCGCAGCGGGGTGGGCGTGTTGCCCATGCCGACAAAGCCGGTTACGCCGGGCGTGTTACGCACGACGTACCAGGATTCTTCGCTCAGGATCATGTTGACCAGGATATAGCCCGGGAATACGCGGCGTTCTACGGTACGGCGCTTACCTTCTTTGACTTCGATCTCTTCTTCAGTAGGGACGACGACATCGAAGATTTTGTCTTTCATCCCCATACTTTCAATGCGTTGCTCGAGGTTATGGCGTACTTTATTCTCGTAGCCAGAGTAGCAATGAACCACATACCAGGCGCGGCCATCTTCGGCCTGTCCGATTTCCACATTGTCTTCAACGGATGACAGGTCGAGGTTTTCCGACGAATCAATGCTATTCATCGGGTCAAAAGCATCCAACCCACCGTTCAGCGGGTCTTCGAGTGGATATTCCTGGTCGAACGAGTCCATAGCGTCTACCTTATCTGGCGCTCTGGTTCAGGCCAGAACGTCGGTTAATTGGTCCGGTGCGCTACCCGGCCGACCTCGTGAAAAGTAAGGCGATCAATCGGGTGAAGATGAAATCCAGCAAACCGAGGTAGGTGCTCATAACGACGGTTACCACAATCACGACCCCGGTGAGGTAGGTGGCTTCCTTACGGGTAGGCCAAGAGACTTTGCGCAACTCACCCGTGGTTTCTTTGAAATACTGGCGAACGGCACCGACAGCGCGCTGAAAGATGTTCGGCTTCCGTGCGATGCTCTTTTCTTCTTTCCTGGCGATGCTCTTTTCTTCTTTTTGAGCAACGCTCTTCTCTACAGTTTTTTCTTTGTCTACCACGAGACACTCCCTTCTGGCAATTGCCAGACTCAGGTCTTTCTTTTACGGTCAAAACGCCGCCTCAAGAGACGGCGTCGACCATAACTCAGGCAGGCCAGGCAGGAATCGAACCCACAACCCCCGCTTTTGGAGAGCGGTGCTCTGCCAAATTGAGCTACTGGCCT
>CAZQQJ010000069.1:0-25862 GCA_964595435.1 uncultured Anaerolinea sp.
CCTCATGCTACAATTATTTCGGCCATCCCCCACCATTTAGTGTGGACGCTAACAGGATGGCCACTGGAATAGTGTGTACAAACGCTTTGCACGCTGGTGTGAACAGGACATCTGGGAAAGCATGATGCAAGCGTTTGCAGATGACCCTGACATGGAAAGTCTGATCCTCGATAGCAGTGTGGTGCGAGCACACCCTTGTGCTGCTGGGGCACTGGTCGAACTCCTGCCTTATTTCACAAATAAGGCAGGAGTTTTGCTTTATCGGTTTATATTCAGACCTTAGAAGCGTAAGGCTTTTGTGATGGGCATACAGGTAGTTATCGTTCCCCTGTATATTTGCAGTATAATTGCAAATATACAAGAAGGAGCGTTGTGGCGGATTATATTACTCGCAGTCTTGAAACCGTTGTTCGAAAAGCTGCACGTGAATTTCCCGCGGTAGTGCTGGTTGGCCCGCGCCAGTCTGGTAAGACCACACTGCTCAAACGCCTGTTTGGCGAGCATTACCAGATCGTTTCACTGGAGCCGCCGGATGTGCGCCTGGCGGCGGTGAACGATCCGCGTGGGTTTCTCAACCTGTGTCCTCCGCCGGTTGTTTTGGATGAAATCCAATATACCCCGAACTTGCTGCCATATATCAAGGAGCAGATTGACGCCAATCGCCATCGGCCCGGGCAATTCATCTTGACGGGTTCTCAGAATTTGCTTTTGATGCAGCAGGTAACGGAAAGCCTGGCGGGGCGAGCAGCGATCTTCAAGCTGCTGCCCCTCTCACGCTGGGAAATTGGTGGAATGCCGGAACGACCTTTGCCCTGGGAACAACCATCCGCCGCCAGCCTGCCTGCACAGCCCTTTACAGAATTGTGGGCGCAAGCGCTGCGCGGCTTTTACCCGGAAATCGCCCTGGCTCCAGAACGCGATACCCGTCTGTGGCAGGCCAGTTACGTCCAGACCTATCTGGAGCGCGATGTACGCAACCTGCGCAATATTGGGGACCTGACCCTTTTTCAAACTTTTCTGCGGGCGCTGGCTGCCCGAAGCGCTCAACTTCTCAACTTGAGCGAACTGGCGCGAGATGTGGGCGTGTCGGTCAATACAGCCAAAGATTGGATCTCCATCCTGGAGGCGAGTTTCCAGATCTTCATCCTGCGCCCCTATTTCGCCAACATCGGCAAACGCCTGATCAAATCCCCAAAAGTCTATTTTGTAGATACGGGGTTATTGTGTTACCTGGTGGGCCTGCGAGATATTGAGCACGCTGTCGCCGGTCCAATGGGTGGGGCGATTTTTAAAAACCTGGTGGTGTCTGACCTGTACAAAATTTATCTACATCGCGGCGAAGAGCCAGCCTTGTATTTCTGGCGCACAGCAACGGGTGTTGAAGTGGATCTGGTGATTGACTCACAAAATGCACTGATACCACTGGAGATCAAACTATCCGAAACACCACGCCCAGAGATGGCAAAGGAACTCATCAGTTTTCAAAATGATTTCAAGACGAAAGCTCATGCTGGGTATGTGATCCATCCTGGAAAGATTATCCTTCCGCTTGGTCAGGGGGTATCTGCCCTGCCGTTGACGAACTTGTGACGCCATCCTCTATCAACCTCTTTTTAAAGTGTTTGCCTCCCACAAACTGAAAAAGTCAAACTTTATTCCGCAAGGCTTCTCTCCAAGGCCTCTTTCCCTTTTCTAGCGTCTCCTGGCAAATCGTCAAGCGGCATACTTTTTGGCGCATCTTCCGTGCCGGCTTTACAAGCCGTTTCGTAATACCAGCATTTATACTGAATCACTTCCAGCGTTTTTTGCAGCTCTTCCATTTGCTTTTCAACAACCGCTCTGCGTTCATAAAACATGTCACGTCGTTTTTGTAAAGTTTGATCGCCCTCCGCACACCAGTCGAGAAATTGTTTGATGTCCTTGATCTGCATGCCAGTGGTTTTCAGGCACTCTACCACCTTCAGAGTGTTTATCTCCACATCAGAAAACACACGAATCCCACCGCTGCTGCGTTTTACATTCGAGAGCAGGCCTTCCCGATCATAATAGCGTAAGGTCGAGGTTGGGATGTTGAGCTTATTGGCGACTTCGCCGATCGAATAGAACATAACTTTGTCTCCTGAGAGAAATTGATTTTGCTGAAACTCTTGACTTAAACCTGACTTTAAGTTCTACAATAATTATAAAGTTTAACTTCTTATTTGTCAAATCCTTGCAAGGTCCCTGCGACAAAAAGAGAACAAATACCGTTAGCAGCTTTGGAGGTGAATACGGATGTACAAGAAAATACTTATCTGTTTTCTGCTGTTCTTTCTTGGATTGTTTATAACTGCATGCACCCCGGCCACTACCCCCCTTCCCTCGGAGCAAGTTGTCATAGAAACGATCTTGCCTGTTTCTACCCGTACTGCAACGGAAACGCCGGTTCTTTCAACCCAAGAAATGCCAGGAATAACAAGTACGCCAGAGTCTGAGGCGACTGTGGTAAGTGGACAGACGCCCACGCAATCTCCCATCGAAAACACACCGACAGGAGTTGATAATCCATCCAGAGGCAACACGATGACCACGATCACCATTTCCGTTGGCGGTTCTTCCTTTTCAGCAAAGTTCTATGACAACGAAACCACGCGAGCGCTGCTTGTGCAGTTCCCATTGAATCTCAATATGTCCGAGTTGAACAGCAGAGAGAAGTATTACAACCTGCCTGAAAACTTGCCGTTTTCAATGGCAGAAAAACCTGAAACAATCCACGTTGGTGAAATCATGCTGTGGTCTTCCAATACCCTGGTGCTCTTCTACAACACATTTTCCAATTCCTATGGTGGTTACGTAAAACTGGGCTATGTTGAGGATGTAACCGGTCTTGCGGGTGCTTTGGGTAGCGGAAGTGTCCAGGTTGCATTCACTGTCAGCAAGTGACAGATGTGGACAGCTACTTGACTTCCGTAAACCCGAACGGTGAAACGGTTGATTGGCTTCAAACTGGATATCAAAAATCGGTGTTGACCCGAGGGCAATCGCAGAGCGAAACGGCAAGACACGAAAGGCAAAAAGAGGATCTAATTGAAACCGAAAACAATTGGTAAGCTCGTTATAGATTTGTTCATGACAATCTTGCTGATCGCACAAATGGGGCTTCATTTTTGGGCCGAGGCTGCACACGAATGGATCGGCGCAGGGCTGTATATCCTGTTTATTGTCCATCACGTTCTGAACTTGAACTGGTACAAAACGATGTTCAAGGGTAAATATACCCCCTACCGCATCTTGCGGCTCACTGTGGATGGGCTGGTGTTTGTAGCTAGATCGGGCTAATGGTCAGCGGGATCATGCTTTCGCAGCATGTATTCACCTTTCTCAACATCAGAGAGGGCAAAGCTTTTGCAAGAACCTTGCACCTGCTTGTGTCTTATTGGGGCTTTGTGTTGATGGCGCTTCACCTGGGTTTGCATTGGAACATGGTCGTCGGCATGTTCCGAGGGAGAGCGAAAATCGCCCAATTGTCATCCCTCCCAACCATTCTTGTGTCCGTTGCAGGGGTTGCAATCGTTGCATATGGCTTATACGCCTTCACCAATCGCGAACTACTTCGCTACATGCTTTTGCAAACCCTTTTCGTGTTTCATGATTACCAGGGATCCCAAATTCTGTTTTACCTGGATTATCTTGCGATGATGGGCGGTTTTGTTTGGATAGTGCAAAATATCGCAAAACGATTGAGTAAGTGTCCTATCGAGAAAAAATTGAGCGTAATTTTTCTGAGAAGAAAATCAAGTGAATAAAAATTTTCCCTTTCGTGAGGCGTTGCGCTGGCTTGTACTGATTGCTATGAGTACACTCGTTGCCTGCAATACTACGAATATTTCTGAAACATCCTGGGGCGCGGGAGCCAATTCAGCACAAGATGCTTCTCAAACTGCCGCTCCTTCTCCAACCCCATCAGATTTGGTCGTAAAGTCTACATCTGTCCCTGCTCAGGTGTCTTCAACGGCTATCAATGTTCCAGAGGATTTTGTCCTCATCACGGGAGGAACCTTCAAGATGGGCAGCCCCGACTCAGAGGCCTGGCGCGGAGAGGACGAGACAACGCATTCGGTTACCGTGAGTGATTTTTATATGAGTAGATATGAAGTCACTCAGGAGGAATATCAAGAGATGATGGGAACGAATTCCGGTACCTTCTCTGGCGAAAAACTCCCTGTGGAAAATATTACCTGGTTTGACGCGCTCGCATATTGCAATGCACGAAGCGTAAAGGAAGGCCTGACGCCTGTCTACACCATAGATGGGCAGAATGTGAGTTGGAATCGCGGGGCAAATGGTTTTCGCCTGCCGACCGAAGCTGAATGGGAATATGCCGGTCGTGCCGGTACAACCACGCCGTTTAATACACAAACCTCGATTAGCGCCGAGGAAGCGAACTATTTCGGCCACTACCCTTACGAAATCGAGGAAAATTATTTCTCACAAGGCAATTTGGAAACCAAGCCAGGACAATATCGGCAGACCACAATCGCCGTAGGAAGCTTTTCACCCAACGCATGGGGCTTATACGACATGCACGGTAACGTGGGCGAATGGTGTTGGGATTATTACGGACCATATAACTGATGTAGCACAGATCGACCCGACAGGGTCTACCTCCGGCAGTCTTCGGGTATATCGAGGCGGCGGCTGGAATGACTTTGCCAAGCATTTGCGCAGCGCCTATCGGGCTGCCATGCCGGCGAATAACAGCAGCTACAATCTCGGATTTCGTCTGGTGTTGGGAACAACCGCGGCATCCGGGAATGTGACCGATACGATCCAAGCAGCGAATCCGGAAGCAAGCAACGGGAAAGTCCTGATCGTTTATTTTACCTGGAGCGGCAATACCCGCGGCATCGCGCACCAGATTCAGGAAATGACTGGCGCCGATATTTTTGAGATCCAACTCGTACAGCCGTATTCCACTGATTACAACACTGTCCTTGATCAAGCCCAACGAGATCAAAAAATACAGGCCCGCCCCCAACTTGCGAATCATGTAGAGAATATGGAACAATACGATACGATCATCCTTGGCTATCCCAACTGGTGGGCATCCATTCCCATGCCCATCGCCTCATTCCTTGAAGAATATGATTTTTCTGGTAAAACAATTCTTCCATTTTGCAGTCATGGCGGCGGAAGATTTGGTCAAAGTCTGACCGCCATCGCAAAACTCGCGCCAGACGCCACCCTTGCCGAGGGCTTGGCTATAAACTATTCCGGCGGCCCCAACTTGTGCGATGAAATATTGGCCTGGCTCCGCCAGAATAGAATCATAAAGCCATAAAGATGTATGAAGGAGAGCCAATGAATAAGAAAATTTCTCGTCGAGATGCACTGCGACTATTAGCGTTGACAGCCGCTGCCTCCCTTGCCGCGTGTTCCAAGAAGTTTGAAAACATGCCAATGGATCCTACTGCCAATAGCACACAACCCGAGCCAGGCGGCTATGTGGAAACCTTATCACCAACCATTCCACAGCCTGCCAGTCCGACTGCAGCCCAAACACAGGCAGGTGGGCAGACAGGGAATGAACCGACAACGACACCACAGCCAGATAATCCATCTCCTGATCAGGCTTATCTATCCGTAGCACGTGGTGAAGACCCGGCAGCCATTACGGAAGCTGCTTTGCAAGCATTGGGAGGGATCGAACGCTTTGTCAAGAATGGCTATGATGTGATTATTAAACCCAACATTTGTACAGACACGCATACCTTCGAGTACGGCGCGACAACCAACCCCATTGTGGTCGCGACGTTAGTGCGCCTGGCATTGGGAGCAGGCGCAAAACGTGTGCGGGTGATGGATTATTCTTTCCCGCAGGTATCCCCTGCAAGTGCGTATGCCAAAAGCGGGATCGAGGAAGCTGTGAAAGCAGCCGGTGGAGAAATGGAAGTCATGAATATGAACAAATTCCGCACAACCTCCATTCCTGATTATAAATCGCTTAGCCAAACCGCGGCGTATCAAGATGCATTGAACTGTGATTTGCTGATCAATGTCCCCATCACGAAACACCATATGATGGCAAGAATCACTGTTGGCTGCAAAGGGTTGATGGGACTGATCCAGGATAGGGGAGCCATTCACAGCGACTTTAAACAACGCATTCCGGATCTGGTCAGCCTCTTCCGGCCTGGACTGACGGTTGTCGATGCTGTGCGGACCCTCATGGCGCATGGTCCAACCGGCGGCAACCTGAATGACGTGAAGATCAACAACACTGTGATTGCCAGTCATGATATCGTGGCTGCCGACTCGTACGCCACCAGGCTGTTTGACCTGACCGGGGCTGATATCCCCTATATTGCTTCTGCAGCAGAACGTGGTCTAGGGAGGATGGATTTGAATGGTCTGAAGATTGAAGAAGTCAATGTTTAGAAGAGCTGTTTTATCTGCAAAACATATTCGCCACCTTCGGCGCGCGATTCGGATTCTGGCATTGTTGTTCCTGTATCTATTTATCTTTGCCACCTACATGAATCCACAGCCTGGTCTGGCGGAAATCTTTTACCGGTTCGATCCATTGGTTGCACTGACGGCAATGTTGGCGGGGCGGGCTGTGCTGGTCGGGTTGGCGCTTTCGGGCATGACGGTGGTTGCCACCCTGTTGTTCGGGCGGGTATGGTGCGGTTGGGTTTGCCCAATGGGAACCACCCTGGATATCCTGCGTCCCAAACGGCGATCCAACAAGAATGCACCAAAGCCGCCTTCTGAGAAATGGCGAAAGATAAAGTACGCACTGTTGGCTTTCATTTTGATAGCAGCCTTGTTTGGTAATCAAAGCCTGCTTATCCTGGATCCCATTACGATCCTGACTCGAACATTGGCAAACGCCATCTGGCCCGCCCTCGGACATGCTGAAAACGCGCTTGAAGGTTTTCTATATCAGTTTGATATGCTCTGGGGTCCGCTGGATGCCATTTATCAGAAGGTGGTTTATCCCGTCTTCCGTGACTTAAGATCGGTTTATCCACTGGCAGTACCCCTGTTCCTCGGCTTTACCGGTATCGTGGCGCTAAATTGGTGGGCTGAACGTTTCTGGTGCCGCTATCTTTGCCCGCTAGGTGGTCTGCTGGGATTACTTTCCCGCTTCTCCTTATTCCGCCGAATTGTGAACGAGGATTGTACCTCCTGCGCAGTGTGCAGCCGCCGCTGCCCAATCGGAACCATCGACCCGGCCCGCAATTTTGCCAGCGATCCGGCGGAATGTACCGTTTGTTACAACTGCACCAGTTCTTGCCCGAAAGGTGGCGCTACCTTCCAATGGCAGACACCGCTCAGGAAGCCTGCCGAACGGCAATCTTATGACCTCTCGCGGCGGGAATTCCTGGGAATCCTGGGACTGTCGGCTGGCTGGGTGGCATTATCCCAGGTAGAGCCGATTGAAAAGCACCCCGCAGCAAATTTAATCCGCCCGCCAGGGGCTAACCTGGTCGATTTCGATGGGTTGTGCATTCGCTGCAATGAATGCGTTCGAGTTTGTCCAACCCAAGGACTGCAGGCCAGCTTCCTGGAAGGTGGCTGGCAGAATATGTTCACGCCCCGACTAGACCCACGAATTGGTCCTTGCAGTTATTCCTGCAATGCTTGCAGTCAGGCTTGCCCCACCGGTGCAATTCCACGGTTATCGTTGGAAGAAAAGCGCCATACCCCGATGGGACTCGCCCGCGTCGACCGCACTCGCTGCCTACCCTGGGCTTATAACATTGATTGTATCGTTTGCGAAGAAATGTGTCCGATAGCTAATAAGGCGATTAAGGTGGAAGAAGTGGATGTGGTGAATGGACATGGCGAAGCCGTCACCATCAAGCGCCCTTATGTGATCAAGGAATTGTGCATCGGCTGTGGGGTGTGCGAATTCCAATGCCCGATGGGCGGAGATGCAGCCATTCGAGTGTTCACCTATACTCAAGCTGGTGGGTATTTTGGCAATGATCCAACCTTTGGCGCAGCTGAAGGGCAGAAGTGAATATCGAATCAAACTGGCGACTTCTCCACGTGGAGCGGGCTTTAGCAATCACTTTGAGAACCAATAGGAGATAAATTATGAAAGGAACCATGCTTCACGGACCCAGGGATGTGCGCTTCGAGGAGCGCCCTGACTCAACGATCATCGAACCGACCGATGCCATCATCAAACTATCGGCCGCCTGCGTATGCGGCTCGGATTTGTGGCCCTACCGTGGCATCGACCAGGTGAAGCAGCCGGCACCGATGGGCCATGAGTATGTCGGCGTTGTAGCGGAGGTTGGCAAAGAGGTCAAGCATATCCGTCTCGGCCAATTTGTGGTCGGCTCGTTTTTTGCCTCGGACAACACCTGCGAGATCTGCCGCTCTGGCTACCACAGTTCCTGCGTCAACCGGCAGCCCGGCGTCCCGACTGGCGCACAGGCGGAGTACGCTCGCATCCCGCTTGCAGATGGCACCCTGGTGGCAACGCCAGACCTGCCGCCGGACGACCTGATCCCTAGCCTGTTATCAGCTTCCGATGTTTTCGGTACCGGCTGGTTCGGCGCCGATGCGGCCGCGGTTGGCCCTGATAAGACGGTGGCGGTGGTCGGCGATGGCGCGGTGGGCCTGTGCGCAGTGCTCGCCTCCAGGCAGATGGGGGCCGAACGCATCATCATCATGAGCCGCCACCCAGACCGTCAGAAGCTGGCGTTGGAGTTCGGCGCGACCGATATCGTCACCGAGCGCGGCGACGAGGGCGTGGCGAAGATCAAATATCTCACCAGCGGGCTGGGCGCGCACTCGGTGGTCGAGGCGGTTGGTACCCAGGAGTCGATGATGCAGTCGATCCGATCTACCCGGCCCGGTGGGCATGTTGGGTTCGTTGGTGTGCTCCACGGTGTAGAGATTCCTGGGTGGGAGTACTTCTTCTCGCACGTGCACCTCCACGGCGGCCCCGCCCCCGTGCGCCGCTACCTGCCCAAGCTGATCGACCTGATCTGGAACCGGAAGGTTAACCCCGGCAGGGTCTTCGACCTGACTCTACCCCTGGACGAGGTGGCGGAGGGCTACCGGGCGATGGACGAGCGCCGCGCCATCAAGGCGCTGTTGCGCCCGTAAGGAGAAACAGATCATGGCGCTGCTTCATGTGAACTTCTTCTCAGCAACCCTGCACCGCAAGGTTCCGATGCAGGTGATCCTCCCCACAGATGCCGCGATCGAGAGCGCGGGGCTGTTCAAAACCATCTATCTGCTCCACGGGCTGATGGATAACTGCACGGCCTGGACATCCAACACACGCATCGAGCGCTGGGCCATGGAACGCAATCTCGCGGTAGTGATGCCCTCTGCCGAAAACTCCTTCTACGTCGATATCCCGTATGGCAGATCGCCTTTTGGCGACTTCGGCGCTTATGTTGGGCAAGAGCTTGTTGAGATGACCCAAAAAATGTTTCGCTTGTCGCACAAACGGGAGGACACATTTATCGCCGGGCTTTCCATGGGCGGCTTTGGTGCGCTGAGAAACGGGCTGAAATACTCTGACACTTTCGGGTATATTGCCTGTCTCTCTGGCGCTGTTCATATCTTTGAATATCCCTTTGATGAAGCGGGGCGAAATGTGATCGGCGAGGACGCCTGCTTTGGAGACATTCGCGCCGCAGCCTTGACGGATCGAAATCCCCGCGTAGCAGCAGAAGCACTGTTTGCAAGAAAGAAAGCGCGTGGAAAGACCCCATTTCCAAAAGTGTACATCGCCTGTGGAACAGAGGATTATCTTTTGAAAGCAAACCGGATATTTGCTGACTTTCTGAAGGCAAACGGGGTTGACGTGACCTATGAAGAAGGCCCGGGAAAGCATGACTGGGATTTCTGGGATACAACCATTCAGCGCGTGCTGGATTGGCTCCCCATCGAGAAAGTTCCCCTATCATCCATCACAGGAAATGAGGTCTCGGCCTGAAAAGCCGAAAGGAGACTTCCCATGAACGCGAATGAATTCAAACAGATTTTTCCTCTGGGTGACAAAAACGACGCCTACGCACAATACTTTATCGGGCAGAGTTATGTCAAACTGCTCGCTACTGGGGAGGTGAATGCGCTAAATGTCACGTTTGAGCCGGGATGCCGGAATAACTGGCATATCCACCACGGCGGTGGTCAGCTACTGCTCTGTACAGCCGGTCATGGCTGGTACCAGGAGGAAGGCAAGCCGGCACGAAGACTTGGCCCAGGCGATGTGGTGAATATCCCTGCCGACGTGAAGCATTGGCATGGCGCGGCGGCAGATGAATGGTTTTCACACCTCTCTATCAGTATACCTTCCGCCAATGCGTCGACGGAATGGCAGGAACCGGTCTCCGAAGAGGTATATGCAAAACTATTCACAGGAAATGAGGTGTAGTCATGAAAAAACAAACAGTAGGGAGAAACGGCGGAGATCATCACCCATGCCGCCTTCTACACGGGCTGGCCGAACGCCTTGGCTGTTTTTGCTTTGGCGAAAGAAGTTTATAGCGCAGACAGCACCGACTGACAAGAGGAATGAGAACCACTGATGACAGCGAGCAAACCGGCATGGACGTGTGTAGAGCTCAACAAGATCGGATCAGTAGAAGAGCTACGGATCGCACCGCTCAGGATGAAAGGCGTTGCATGCCATTACGGTCTAATAAATGCGGATGATATCTGTCAAAGGGATTCCTATGAAAATCACAGTCATTACCAGTAGCCATCACAAGCATGGCACGTCGGCTCTGTTAGCCGACGAGTTTATCCGAGGCGCGTGCGAAGCCGGTCACAGCGCATTCCGCTTCGACGCGGGTTTCGAGAAGGTATCGCCTTGCCTCGCCTGCGATCATTGCGGGCTGGGCGACAGAGCCTGCGCCCAGAAGGACTCAATGGACGAGCTGAATCCTCATCTGCTTGAGGCGGACATCGTGGTATTTGTCACGCCGCTCTACTACTTCGGTATGTCGGCGCAGCTCAAGACCGTCATCGACCGCTTTTACGCCAATAATTACCGGCTGATGGGCAGCGGCAAGAAAGCAATCTTGATGGCGACCTCTTATGACGCGTACGACTGGACGATGAAAGACATCACTGCCCATTACCGGACGATTGTCCAATACTTGAAATGGGCCGACGCAGGCGTTTTGCTGGCAACCGGCTGCAGTTCGCGCAGCGACATTGAGCGCACAGATTTCCCGGCGATGGCTTACCGAATGGGAAAGGAGCTCGGAGCATAATGCAGCAATACAAAAGATGTTGAATTGTTGCTTAAGGTCATTGGAGATACGCCCTTCTAGTTCGCTATTTGGACTATTTACAATACCCTTTCGCGGCTAAGACACGTTAACGTACGGTACCTCCGTGGGGGCACTGGTTTGTGAAAAGAAACCGCCTATATGGCAGTTTCTTTTGCATTTAAGGCGCTGTTTTTGGCCGCGGGCGCTTGCGTTTTCTGCTCTTGGACAAGCTGCGAATTACAGATTCGGGAGAACTTGTCTGGCGGAAATGTTTCGGATCCACCCTTTCTTTGAACATCTGGTAGTGTCGTTTCAGGCGGGCAACGTATTCCGGATCGGCCAGCAGCACATCGCGTACTTTTTCCAGCAGCGCAGGCGCTAATTCGGATTGTGGGCTGCCCGGGTTGAGAATTGGCCCCTGCATTTGGCGGATGATCTCTGGATCGTTTTGCCTGAACCATTTGGCGTAAAATTCCCGGCTTTCCCAACCGTACGCGATGACGGCTACGGTCTTCTGGCTTTTTCGCGAGACGACATTGAACATTACCCGCCGGCAATCACAGTTCTCATCATTGCAGTATAGTTCAAGAAATCCAAATTCATCGCCGGCCAGTTGGGGATCTTTAAGAAATCTCATACTGCGAGTTTCTTGCCAGGCCAGTTCGCCGAAACGTTCGATAAAGAGTTCGTATGGCATCGGTTTTACCTCGTTATGAGTTGGCAATTGCTTTCTGTAAAGCTGGACGGCGAGCGTAAGTAGTGCGCAAATTGGAGATACAAGCCTGCCATTCGGCTGCCTGGCCTTTGTGCAGGTATGTTTTCTTAGCGCGCCCCAGCCACCTCGCTGCTGTAGGGTAAAGCTTGCTTTGGGTTTGGGCGATCAAATCCTCTGCTTGCTTGAGCGCTACGCGGATTATCCAATCCGGGCAATGGAGGATAACTGCATCGGCGACTTTTTCAGCCTTATGTCGTTTTATTTCGCCAAAATACTTGACAGATTAGCCATCTATCTGTATAATTAGAACATGTGTTCTAAAATCTCGACACTTGGCCGAATTACTATTTTACTCGGAAAGCAGCAGGTTGCCACGGGTGAGCGCATGTCGCCGCGCAGGTTGGCGGAAGTAGCTGGCGTGCCAAAGGATTTTGTCTATCGCCTGGATGCTGGTGAAGCCCGGCATGTAGACCTGGAGGCCCTGGCTCGCCTGTGCAATGTACTCAACTGCGATTTGCAGGATATCCTGGTTTGGGAAGCAGAGCATGGCGAACCCGTTTGACATCCTCCCGCCCAACTTGTTCAACTTGTTCAGCACGCAAGGGTATATCAGCTTGCAGCGGCACTATATGGCAATTCTGCTGCGCCTGTATGCCCTTGCAGAGTTCAACCGCTTTGGTCTGGGGCGCGAAGTGGTGCTCTCTGATATTGTGGATTATCTGCAAACAGCAGATGCTGAGAGAGAGATTGCCGCCGAAATGGAATCTCAACTCGTCGCTGATCCTGATTCTGCGCCTATCAGCGGCGGAAAATCGTACCAGGATTACGCCTCTTACTTGCTGCGCCGCCTTGAGACCACCGGCTGGATTGAACGTGAACAACATGCCGATTACAGTGAAACCATCACTCTACCCGATTATGCTTTTACGCTGCTGGAAGCGCTGCGCAAAATTCAGGAGCAGAAGCCGCACGAGTTCACCGGGCAATTATACACTGCCCACCAGCTCATTACCGCCGCCGAGACCAACAAAGACTTCTCGCCAGCCCTGGCGGTGACACAAGCCTATGAAAACGTGCGACAACTGGTGCGCGGCCTGAGCGAATTGAACCAAAATATCCGCCGTTATGTTGAGCGCGCCACGCGTGAGCAGCAGATTTCCGATCTGCTGCATCTGCAATTTGACGATTATTCGCAAACCCTGGGCGCTTCGTATCATGCCCTGAAAACATCCGATCATGTTTCACGCTACCGCCGGGATATCATCGAGCGGCTGCAAAACTGGCAAATGGATAGCGAATGGCTGGTCAGCGCTGGCGATGAACTGGCCCTGCAAAGCCGCCTCAGCCCGGCCCAGGCCGAGCAAACCCTGGCAGGCTATTTGCAGTTTATTATCCACCAGCTCGAAGGGTTGGACCCACTGCTCGAAGATATCGACCAGCGCCATGCTCAATATCTGCGCACTTCTTTGCGCCAGATCCGTTACCAGTTAGGCAGCGCGGATGGCAGCTTCAAAGACCGCCTGGTATCCCTGGCCCGCCAACTCTCGGCGATGAAAGACGAAGGGGATGAATATTTGCCACCCGAAGCGCCCGGCCTGCGCCAGCACCCGGTAGATTTGCCAGATTTGCACAGCTACTACACCCCGCCGCAGCGCCGCGCTCCTTTCATGCCCGATTCGGTCATCCTGCCCACGCTCCAGCCGGAGGACATTCTTTCGCTGCGCGCTCTGACGATGCAAGATGTCGCCCAGGCTTTCTCGCCTGAGAAAGTTAACCGCAAGGTAATCGGTTTCTTCAATGGACATAAACGGCTGCACATCGCCGAAATCCCTGCCGATGTATCCACCGACCTCCACTGGCTGACCACGATTGTCGCCTATGCTCACCATCCTGAAGTGGCCTATGGCCTGGAAATGGTTGATGGTGAGCCAGTAGAGATGGGCGAGTATCGGATTGCACCGTTTGAACTGTATAAACTGTAATACGAGGCGTTTCGTATGGAATTTTCTGCTATCACCTCCCTGCCCGAAAAGTCTGCGCGTGACCTGCCGCGGGTTATCAATCGCCTGTTGGGACAGGTTTTCCTGTACCGAGATAAAGATGAAGACAAAGATGACTACTACTTTGTCCATCGGCACCGCTCCGCCTGTGAGGCTGCGCTGACGCTGGCTGGTTTCAATCTGCTCCACGATGAATACCACAACATCTTTCAAACCGTTTCGGATTTCAGTTACTGTCGCGCCCGCTACAAACTTGACGAAACCCTGATGATCCTGGTACTGCGCAAGCTCTACGAAGAGCACTGTGAGCGTTTAAGCCTGGCGCAAGACCCGGTGGTAACCATTGGCGAAGTGCGTGAAGAATACCGCACCATCACCGGCAAAGAACGCGACCTGGGCATTATCCAATACGAAAATCTGCTGCGCCGCCTGCGCTCAATGGGGTTGTTGGATACATTGGATGGTCGCACCATCGATGTGCGCGATGCTGACGCCCGCCTGCGCTTGCGCGGTTCTGTGCGCATGATCCTCCCCGTTCAGACCGTGGATGAGCTGGATGCCTGGGTGCGCAAGTACCGCGCGGCTGGTGAAGAAGAAGAGGATGCTCTATGAAAACGCTCACTCGAATTCGTTTGGTCAACTGGCATTTATTTGAAAACACCACCATTGACTGCCAGGGCAGCACATATTTTATCGGCATCAATGGGGCAGGTAAATCGACTATCCTGGACGCAGTGCAGTTTGCCCTGGTTGGCGGCCAGCGAGATGTGCGCTTTAACCAGGCCGCGCTGGCAGGCAGCAAGCGCTCACTTGCCAGCTATGTGCGCGGCGAACTGGGCACAGAAGGTCAGCGTTTCTTGCGCGGCGATGCTACCGGCGTGATTGCTTTGGAATTCCGCAACCCGGATGGCTCTTTTTTTGCGCATGGTGTGGTGGTTGATGCTTTCGAAGATGGCCGCAATCCCGATATCGTTTATTTCATCGTTCACAATGCCAGCCTGGATGACCGCTGGTTTTTTAAAGAAGATGCTGCTCCTGGGCAACTATATGACACGCGTGGATTTAAGCGCCACCTGGAACATCTTGCCTTACCGCCAGGTGGGCGCGCTCAGGTTTTTACGCGCCTGGAAGATTACCGCGTTCACTTGTTGAACCGCCTCGGCCAGCTCAAAGAGTCTTTTCCTGCCAAAATCGTCAAAGGTCTGGCTTTCAGCCCGTTGACGGATATCCGCGCCTTTGTACATAATTACCTGCTCGATGAAAACTTATTGGATGTCAAAACGCTTCAGGCGCAACTGGATACCTTACGCCACTTTGAAAGCCTGGCAGCAGATGTGCGCGAGCGCATCGCCGCGCTCAACCAGATTGCAGAACTGGATAAAGAACGCGCCGCTAACCGCCGCCGCCGAATCACCAATGGCTATATAGCCCGCCGCGTTCGCGGAGAAATCCACAGCGGCGAATTGCGACAAGCGCGTCTCAAGCTGGATGAGATGCGCCTGTCGCTCAGCCGGGCTGAGCTGCAGCGCGACCAACTGGCAGCAAATCTGAAATTTGCCGAAACTGCCTTACTGGATGCTAAGATCGCCTTGCAAACGGATCAGTCGGTTACGAAAGAGCGCGAACTGCGTGAGAAGCTTGTGGCTCTCGAAGCTGAGCTAAAAATCTTGCGCCAGCGAAAAACTGAAACGGATCGCCAGATTGTCAAAGAACGCACCGACGCGAAAAGATTGTCTGAACTGCTGATTGTCGATCATCAGGACGTTCCTACAGCCGTCGCAACTTTCCAGGTTGAAGGCGGCGATCAATCCATTCGTGAGCTGCAGGCGGTTTACACTTCCATAGGCCAGGAATATGCCCGTCAGCAGGTGCTGCTGTCTGAGCAAGCTTCCAACCTGCGCTCCGAAGCCACTCAACTGGAAGACGAAATCCGCAAGCTGCGCACTGGCGATCGCGAGGTCAGTTTCGAGAGCGAAGCTCCCCAGGCCAGCCGCCTGCGCCGCCTGCTGCGCGCCGAATTGGGGTTATCCAGTGAAGAAGTGGTTTTTCTCTGTACGCTGTTGGATATCCCGGATAAAGAATGGCAGGACGCCGTCGAGGGGATTCTGGGGCATAATCGCTTTGCCATTCTGGTTCCACCAGCTCATTATGCTGCCGCCATGCGCCTCTATCAACAACGCCGCCACAAAGACGGGCTGTATGGTGTTGCATTGCTGGATACCGAAGCAATTCTCCAACATGCCACCAACCTGACACGTACCAAAGAAACAGACTCACTGGCTGGTGAA
Organism: uncultured Anaerolinea sp.; assembly: GCA_964595435.1. GTDB lineage: Bacteria > Chloroflexota > Anaerolineae > Anaerolineales > UBA4823 > RBG-16-57-11. The sequence continues at coordinate 16,238 of CAZQQJ010000069.1, forward strand.
GTGAACACCCATCATCCTGCTGCCCGCACTTTTGTTGATCTCTTGCTGGGCCACTATGTCAAGTGTGATACGCTCGAAGCGCTGCGCTGTCACCGCACAGCGGTCACCCGCGAATGCTTTGTGCGCCGCAATTACACGGATAGTCACCTCAACCCCAATATTTACGGGCGGTGGTTCATTGGTGAGCGCGCCGCTCCCCGCCAGATCGAAAGCCGCCAGAAACGGCTGGATGAGATTGCCAGCGAGATGGTTGCGCTCCAGCAGCGGGATAGCGCCCTGCGCCAGCGCCTTGCCTTGACGAGTGATAAAGTTCGCCCATTGATCGATCTCGAACATGCTTTGGAAAGCATCACCACTCTGGAAGAACGCCAGACTTTATACACCAGTTTGTCAGCCGAGTTATCTGGCCTTGATCTGCGCTCTGCTGAGACGCTGCGCGCCGAGGTAGAGAGACGGCAGGCCGAATACGGACACCTGCAAATAGAAGTCGTTGCCTTGGAGCGCAAAATGGGCGGGCTGGAAGCTGAAACCCGCTCGTTGGCAGAACAAGATATTCCTCGCCTGGAACGCGAGATCGATCAGGCCGTCCAAAATGCCGAAGACTTTTTAACAGCAGTTGATCAGATCGATGAGGAACTGTGCGCCGAAATTGAAAAAGAATATGCACGTCGCTTGGAACGCCAGCCAGCAGAGGTGATCCAGCAAAATGCTGGGCGTTATGAAAATGAGTACCAGAACGCTGAAAACCGCAACCGCGACCGCCTGCGCGAAGCCAAGCAAGCTTACTCCCTGCGTTATGATTTTGGCTACGATGATGATGAGCATGCTGCCCGCTATTCAACAGAATGCAACAAACTGGTCGAGTCTGAACTGCCCCAGTATGAAGCGCAGATTGCCCACCAGCGCTCCCTGGCCGAACAGGAACTGGTGGAAAATTTCATCCACCGCTTGCGCGAGCAAATCGAAGAAGCCCGCCAGCAATTGGCCTACCTCAACAGCACCCTGGCGCAACTGCGTTTTGGCGGCGAGCGTTACGAGTTCATTACCCAGCCCGCTCCTGGACTGCGCTCCATGTACGATATGGTGATGGACAGCCAGAATATCCTCGGCGCATCCTTATTCGACTCGGATTTTCGCCAGAAACACCAGCAGGCCTGGGATTTGCTCCTGGAGCGCCTGACAGCCAATAACCAGAGCAGCGAAACCCTGGCAACCGAGCTGCGCGAGTTGCAGGATTACCGTTCTTACTTGCAATACGATATTCGTATCCATTATCCTAATAGCGACAGAGCGTTGTTGAGCCAGATCAATGCCAAGAAGAGCGGCGGCGAGACCACTACTCCCTTTTATGTGGCCATGGCGGCTTCGTTTGCCCAGGCTTATCGGTTGAACCAGCCGCGCCCTTCCGATACGATCCGGCTGGCGCTCTTTGACGAAGCTTTTGGCAAGATGGATACCGCCCGCACGGCCAGCGCGCTGCAGTTTATGCGTGAGGCCGGCTTGCAAGTTTTGCTGGCTACCCCGCCGGATAAATCGGGCGCGCTGCTGCCGTTTGTGGATACGGTTTGCACCGTGGTGCGCAAGAACAGCCATGCTTTTGTAATCGAGATTGACAAGAGTGATATGCTGAAGGAAATCGAGCAGGTGGTAAAATAACCCATGCACCAGCCTGGCGGGATGCCCGCGGCCAATTTGCAGCTATCAAACTGGCTGCCAGAAGTATCGTTCCAGCCTTCGCCTGATGTGGCACTCTTGCTGCATGTGTTGTTGGATAAGCTTGAAAATCGCAGCCGGAAAGATGTGGTTGGCAAGGTGAGCACTCCCCCATATCGAACGCACCCGGTTAAGGTAACTCTGGCAGATATCAACCTGCCGGCTTATTTCTCTCAAACTGACCCGGAGCCACGCCTGCTGGCCAACCAGCAACTTCAAGAATTGCAAAAACAGGGCCTGGTCAAACTAACCTGGTTGCCTGGCGAAAGCGGGCATTTGCTGGAGGCTGTGGCGCTCTCCTCACAAAGTGCCAGCAATAAAATTGTTAGTCTCTATACATTGCTGAAGCGGGAGCCGCTCGCCTCACGCCGCGCCCACCTGGAAACTTTGCTGCTTGCTGATCAGTTTCGCTTCCCGGCAGATGACTGGCGCAGCCGCGCCGTGCGCCATATCTTACATCAAATCCGCGCTGGAAAGTCGGTTGCGCCTTTCAGCCTGGCAGACACAGCCTGGAATCTTGATCTACTGGCGGCTCTGGATATTTTGCCTGACTTGAAAGTGGAAACGCCTTACCGCGTTTTCAGTGTACAGGTTTTTAACGACAGCAAGCGCTTTGATGAGCTCAAACCGGCGCTTGTCCGGCTGGCGCGCCTGGCTAATCCTCAGTGGAAATCCTTGCCCACAGAAGAAATCCTGGGCGAGCTGAACCTGGTTGCCAACCCGACTTATATTCACTTTGCCGGTAACTGGCAGTTTACCACCAACAGCGGTGAGGTGCTTTCTCTGGGAAGTTTCAGCCCGGCGGTGGGTTTCCCTGCTATCCAGGCAGCCTCTATTCAGAATGTCAATGTGTATGCGAACGCGGTTTTGTGCATTGAAAACCTGACCGCTTTTCACGAATTTGTCCGTTTTTGGGGAGCCAGTCAATTGGATGTATTTCAACTGGTAAGTAACTTGCCCAATGTGGCTGCCTTATGTATCATGGGCAACCCATCGCCGGCTATCCGCTATATCTTGCGCCTGATCCCGCAGCAAATCCCGCTTTACCTCTGGTCGGATATTGATTATGGCGGTTTCAATATCCTTAGCCAACTGCGCCGCTATGTCAGCCGGCGCGTCCAGCCTTATTTGATGGATATTGCCACCTTCGAGGCTTATGCTCATCTTGCTCGCCCAATGACCCAACGCGATGAACGTAACCTGCATCAAATCGCTTCACGTATTGAATTGAAAGATGTCCAGCCGGTGTTGGAATATCTCTGTAGACGCCGGTTGAAATTGGAGCAGGAAGCGTTGTATCTCAAAGCTCGATTAGCGGCTAACCTTATCAAGCCCCAATGAAAGTCCGGGAATAAGGCTGACAGAGATCATGCGCCTGTAATCAAATTGCCTGGATACATTAACCTTTGTAACGGGACTTTAGAATTTACTGCACAACTTTTGTCTGAGGGGTTGACCGTAGCGCAGATTGCGGCACGGCATGGATTAACGCCTATGACGATCTACGGTCACGCTGCGAAACCGGTCGCCGCGGGACGAATAAGGGTTGATGCTGTTGTCCCGGAAGACGTGCGGCACCCACAGGTAGTGTAGGATGTTTTCCTGAACTGTCACGCTCACCTGGGCTGAATTGCACAGGGCGATAACTTTATCCAGGCAGGCGTCATGTCGCCCTCCCACCTGGCCGATATCCACGCTGGCGATAGTAGCAATCAACGTGTTGCCATCGAATTTGCCGCCTGCTTTGGTATCCCCGTACACGTAACGCGAGGATGGAAGAATGGAATCAATTGCCTCGGTGCCATCCCAGTTTTGGGTCAGAAGCCAATAATCAGCGTTGCCAGTCTGGGGGGCGAGTTGTTTCAGTGTTTCGAGCAATTGATAGTGCTTGGTGGGGATGACGACCAGCTCGTAGCCATCGGATGGCGAGACGCTTTCGGTGACGCGGATCGGGTAGTGGCCGATGAAATCTTTCTTATGCCCTTTGCGCACGTCATACATATCTATTTTGATGCCTTCTGCGAACTGTGCAGCGCGACCGGGCCGCACCAGGTGGGTGACCTCGTGACCGGCCTCGGCAAATGCCCAGCCGTAAATGCTGCCGATAATTCCTGCGCCGACGATTAAGATTTTCATAGGTGTTTCTCCTCAAATAAAAGTGCCCATCGTGTAGAATGGGCATATCTTACCGGAGAGGGGGGAGGATAACATCCCTCGAAAGAGGGATTGGGTGGAGGGATTAAACGGCTTCGATTTTCTTGCCCGCAGAACTACCCACCGGGGCTCAACACGCGCTCCACCTGCCGCAAACCCTCCAACTGATCGAACCAGTGATGGATGGAATGAAGGGGTACTCAACACCAGGTCTACCGACGAATCTGGCAAGGGCAGCGTCTCTGCTGGGCTGATATAAAATGTTGCCCCTGGAGAAAAGAATGCTCATCATCGCTGGATGGCGGCGATAAAAGCCAGCGCCAACTGCGTCAAGGTTTTATAACAACCCCAACTCGCGCCCTCGTCCTACTGCCTGGGTGCGGTTTTCTGCCTCAAGCTTCATCAGGATGTTCTTGACATGGCTTTTGACCGTCGAAAGCGCCACCACAAGCCGATTGGCAATCTCCTGGTTCGAGAGGCTGGCAGCCATCAGGCGCAGTACATCCATTTCGCGCTCACTGAGTAATGTGCGAGATTTTCGCAACGTCGTAGCACGGCGTTCGAAATCGGCCAGGAGGCCAGCGGCGAAGGCATTTTCGGGGTGTGCTTCGTGCCAGGTTTGCAGGAGCGGGAACAGTTCCGGTTCATCGACAAAGACGCGGCGCTGGTTCTGGGGAGCAGCAAGAGTGAGGGCTTCTAACAACACATTTTCTTCGGTACCAGGAAGCTGCGCTTTGAGCAATAAAATTCCGATCAGGCTGTTGCAAAGAAGCAGTTGAGTCGGTGCTGGGCGAGGCCCTGCTGGCTGATCCTGACCAGGCCCTGGCCGGTTTTGACCTGACCAAAGCCGAAAAAGCTGGCCTCAAGCGCCTGGACGACGAGACGTTGGAGGCACTGGCCCAATCCCTGGAGCAGCAAAAAAGAAAACTGCATCTGGATAAAGTCTGGTAATGCGCACCGCTCGCAACCGGACGGACAACGTGACCTTCAGCGATAACAGTACAACCGGGATGGCGGCGGGGTGCCATCCCGGTTGTGGTTTTCATGCCGCATCTGGATGCCGCGGAACCAGGCGGAGGCGCGCCCGTAAACGGATCGGGCGTGGAGGTCGTCGCCGAGACGGATATCCCGGTTGTCACGATCCTTTCAGCGCCTGACACAGGCTGGTCTCAATCATACCCGTAGACGCGGATTGCCGCCTGGCCCACCACCGGACAGCGGTTTTCACAGATTCCACAGCCGATACAGCGGCCCCGCTCGACGTGTGGTACTTTGACCTGGACGATGCCGCCATCGACCGTGGTAAAGCTGGCATCTTCCAGGTAGATGGCTTTGTCGGGCAGCGGGCACATCTCCTCGCACACGATGCAGTCGGTGTGGTCGGACCAGGCGATGCAGCGGTTCTGGTCGATATAGGCTTTACCGATCACCTGGGTGCGTTTCTCGTCCAGACTCAGGGACGGGATGGCCTGGACCGGGCAGACCTGGCCGCAGGCGTTGCAGGCGTAGTCGCAGTAGCCCAGGCGGGGGATCAGCAGCGGGGTCCACAGCCCTTCTACGCCGGCCTCGGTCAGGGCGGGCTGCAGGCTGTTGGTCGGGCAGGCCCGCATGCATACCCCGCAGCGCAGGCAGCGCGAGAGCAGATCGTCTTCTACCGCACCGGGCGGGCGCAGCCGGAACGACGGGCGGGTCTGGGGGGCGATAGGGGCACGGGCTATGACCAGAGCGGCGGCGGAAACGCCCAGAGTCGCCAGGAACTGCCGCCGGGTGACGAGCGCTCCCCGCCCCATGGCTTCAGGGGAATGTTTGGATCGCGAAGGAATCCAAGCATTCCCCTGGATCTGAATCGTGCTGCGCGGGCAGGCTGGCAGGCATTCCAGGCACATCGTGCACTCGGCGGGGTCGCTGGCGTAGTCCTGGTCGGGATCAATGGTCCCCGTGGGGCAAGAAATCGAGCACAGGCCGCAGTCTTTGCAGTCGGGAGAGACCCGGCGCTGAAAGATGGCGATGCGGCTGATCCAACCCAACAATCCGCCCAGCGGACACAGGTAACGGCACCAGAAGCGGGGCACGATCTGGTCGAGCAGGATCAGCCCGGCCAACAAGGCGGCGTACAGCCAGCCCAGGCGGTAGACCAGCGGATCGAGAGGAAAGACATGCGGGCGCAGCCAGGCATCCAGAGTCGAGACAGGACCGGCCAGGACCGGCCACTGGTAGGCGGCAGCCTCCAGGGAAGTAACCGCCCAGTCCAGCGACGGCCAGATCGACACGGTGAGACTTCGGTATAAGATGGTCAGCGGGTCGAGCGAGAGCAAGGCCAGGCTGCCCGGGGCGAACAGCCCCAACGTACCCAAACAGGCCAGCCCCAGGGTGGCGGTCAACAGGATATACTTAATCTTGCGCCAGCTTTCCGGCACCTGTGGGCCGGGGTTACGCCGGGTGATCTTGCGATTGGGGAAAAGGTCGAAGACTGTGCCTAAGGGGCACAGCCAGCCGCACCAGGCCCTCCCAAAGACAACGGTCAGAACCAGGACCGGCAGCGCCAGAGCCAGCCCCGGCAGCCAGGTGCGGGCCGAGAGCAGGTTGGAAATCGCCAGGAGCGGGTCGAGGCGCATTGGCAGGTTGGCCAGGGCGGGATTGGAAAAGCCGGTGCGGGCAGCGACGAGGAAGAAAAGGAAAATCAGCAGAGAGGCGATCTGGGCAGCTTTACGAATCCGGATCCAGACGCGGTAACGCCGGGTTAATTCCCTGGTGGAAGCCGGGTGGGTTTCGATGGCAGGAGAGGAGGTTGTCATGCTTTACCCGCCAAGGTTCAGCTCCTGAATTTTCACCTGGCTCAGGTCCGATTGTCCCAACCCGGCGGCTGCGCCAGCGGTAATATATGCCAGGTCATTGGGCTTCAACCCGAAAAGCCCGGCCGCATAGCTGTCGGCAGCCACAATATCGGCGCTGGCAATCAGGGTATCCAGTTCTTTAACATCATCCAGATTGCCGCCGGTAGGACCATTGGCCGTCAAGATGCGCACTGCATCGATCACCACCAGATCAGGACGCAGGAAGCCAGCCAGATCGGCCAGGCGAGGGCCTATGCTGCGGTGGATGGCCTGGCGGTCATAAATCAGGCCCATCAGGTTCTTCATCCCCAGGGTCAGCCTGGCCAGGCCGTGGTGCTTGGCAATCGGCACGTCGATCAGCACATCGGCATTGAGGGCGTCTTCGAAGATTTTGGCTTTTTTGAGGTCTGTGGCGCTTGGCAGGTCGGTGTTAATGAATTTGAAGGCCGGCATGTCGAGCATCTGCCCGCCGGCGGCCTGGACCTGTTCGGCGATCCCACTGCGGGCATAGGCTTGCTGGGCGGTGCCACCGAAGGGGTAGTCGAACACGCTTACTTTGCTGGCGCCCGCCTCCAGGGCCAGTTTGACCAGGGCGCCGACTACCCAGGGGTTGGTGGTGGCGGCGTATTCGTAGGTGTGGTAAGCCACGCAGATGTTAGGTTTGATCACCACGCTGGCGCCAGGTGAGACGAAGCGCTTCATCCCACCCAGGGCGTTGATGGCCTGCTGGACCAGGGCTTCAGGCTGACCCTGGCGGGCGACAACCAAATCGGGAATCCCGGAGGGGGCAGCAGCAGGAGCGGAGGTCGGAGCCTGAGCCGTTGCACCGGCAGGGGCATTGCCAGGTGCGGCCGCAGTCGAACTGGCACGTGTGGGATTGGCTCTGGCGGCCTGGGTAGCCGCTGCAGGGCGAATCGCAGGCTGGGCGCTGCCCTGATCAGAGGGCGGTTGGCCGCATCCGGAGAGCAGGTTTCCGGCGGTCGTCGCGCCCAATACGGCGGACAGGGTCTTGAGAAATTCACGACGGGTAAGTGTGGGCATGGGATATCTCCTAATTTCAGATATTTGGGCCGGATATGGTTTATATTTTGAGATGGGTAACCATACAAGGCCGACAACAATTCGGTTACCGGTAAACAGAGGACCCGGTGCCGCAACTAAGAGTCTGTTGGGCGCGGCACAAGTTTGATTGTTGCGGAACGCGCCCCAGGGCTGACAATGGAATTAATGATGTTTGCCGCGTAGCGGCGGTATTTTGTGCGGTAGGCGGCATCGATCTGGTCATTGATAGCGGGATCGGCGTCCACGAAGGCAACATCTTTCTCGACGCCACCGGCCCGGATGCGGCCCTCGTAACGCACCTGAGTGCCACGGAACCAGGCGGAGGTGCGCCCGTAAACGGACCGGACATAAAGATCATCGCCGATACGGACAACCCAGATGATTGCCGGCTTTCGCAGGGTATCGTCGCTGCGGAGCGAGGCGATCTGCAACTCTTCTGCTGTTCCGATTCTGGTGAGTTCGTCACTTGTCCACGTAGTCATTGGCATGCTTCCCATTATATTCTTGTATTCTTACTCTGCCCTTGGTCCGGCCTGGTATCGTTCGTCGCTGACCTTTTCCACCCAGTCGGCGGACCTGCCGTCGGGCCGTTCCACAATGGCGATGTGGGTCATGGGCTTTTTACCACTAGAGACCAGTCAATTTTTCCAACTCTTCGGGATAGCGAGCCCCTTGCACCGTGATCTTTGCAGCAGCGTTTTCAATCTCGCGCAGATCGTCGGGCGTCAGTTCGATATTAACGGCCCCGATATTTTCTTCGAAGCGGGTGAGCTTCGTCGTGCCCGGGATTGGAACAATCCACGGCTTTTGGGCCAGCAGCCAGGCCAGCGCGATCTGGGCGGGCGTCGCCTGCTTTTGTTCTGCAAACTTGCCAAGCAGATTAACCACAGCCTGATTCGCTTTTCGATTTTCTAGCGCAAAGCGAGGGAGGCGATTACGGAGATCGGAAGGGTTGAACTCCGTGTTTTCGTCGATCTTGCCTGTGAGAAAGCCCCTACCCAGGGGGCTGTATGGAACAAATCCGATCCCGAGTTCTTCCAGGGCTGGCAACACCGCCTCTTCGGGGCGCCGCCACCAGAGCGAGTATTCGCTTTGAACGGCTGTGACCGGCTGTACAGCGTGTGCCCGGCGGATGGTCTGAGCGCCCGCTTCAGAAAGGCCGAAATGCTTGACCTTGCCTGCCTGGATCAGGTCCTTCACCGCTCCTGCCACATCCTCGATGGGCACTCCCGGATCCACACGGTGTTGGTAGAACAAATCGATGGCCTCGACCTTGAGGCGCTTGAGCGAGGCTTCGGCGACCTGCTTGATGTGCTCCGGCTGGCTGTTCAGGACGGTCGGCACCAGGCTGCCGTTTGAATCAGGCCCGAACCCGAACTTGGTCGCGATGATCACCTGGTCGTGAAAAGGAGCGAGCGCTTCGCCGACGAGTTCTTCGTTTGTGAAAGGGCCATAGATTTCGGCGGTGTCGAAGAATGTGACACCGCGTTCGACAGCCGTGCGGATTAGTGCGATCGCTTCCTGCTTATTGATCCCCGAACCGAAGACCGGTTTAAACCCCATACAGCCCAGCCCAAGAGCTGAAACTTCCAGGTTGTTGTTTCCAAGTTTGCGCTTTTGCATTTTCTGAATACCTTTCTATTCGTTAATCAGGTTATTCCTGGAACTTGACCTTCAACAAAGTTCTTCAATCATTCCTCTGTTTGAATGATTTCCCTCTCTTTTTTCAAAACAGCGTTTTCATACACGCTAATTTTGTAGTCCAACATGTCCAGTGTTTTTTGCATTTCTTCCATTTTAGCCATAAGTGGTATCACCCCATATAATCGTGGGTGATAGATAGACATTGACAAATACGGGGT
>CAZQQJ010000070.1:0-25069 GCA_964595435.1 uncultured Anaerolinea sp.
TTTGCCATCCTTCGGTCTCAGAACTGAAGTCACCGACACTTTTGCGTTACACTCTCTTGTATAAATTTAACAGGGGCAATATGGTAACGAAATATATACAATATATTGACAATAATAAGAAACAATGATATCATCCCTGTTATTAGCCAATATCTTCTGCGAGTATGTGATGATGAGTTCTGATTTCTTTGCCATTCGCGATTCGAAACCGGGTGGCTGGTGATGAAGCGCTATATACATTCTACGAGAGTAGACGCACCTCTCCAGGCCGTGTCTCTCTTTCATCAGGATAGTTCCGCTCTGAAAAGACTTACTCCGCCGCCGGTGTTTGTGCAGATGCACCAGATGCAGCCGCTGGCGGAGGGTTCGCTGGCAGATTTCACGCTTTGGATTGGCCCCATACCGGTTCATTGGGTTGCATCCCATCATGATGTCGACCCTGTTCAGGGGTTCACCGATATCCAGAAATATGGACCATTTTCGTATTGGAAGCACCGCCACACGTTTGTGCCTGTCGATGACGGCGCCACGAACGTGATCGATGAGATTGAGGCAGAGTATGGACAGGGTTGGTTCAAGGGTCTGGTGAGTCGCCTGATGTGGTGGAGTTTGCCGGCTTTGTTTGCGTTTCGCGGTTGGGTGACGAAGCGGTTGACCGAGAGCGGGCCATCGAGATGAAAAATATCCTGGTGATTGGAGCTGGCATAGGCGGGTTGGCGACGGCTGCATCGCTGGCGCGTTCCGGGCAGCGCGTGACTGTTTTGGAAGCCCATGTGTATCCTGGCGGTTGCGCGGGTACCTTCTATCACCAGGGCTACCGCTTTGACGCTGGTGCGACGCTTGCCGGCGGATTCTATCCGCATGGGCCAATGGATCGCGTTGCCCGGGCAGCAGGAATTTCTGCCTGGCCGGCGAATGCACCAGCTCAACCGGCAATGACTGTGCACCTGCCTGATGGGAGCCAGGTATCTCGTTGGGGAGACGAGAGGCGATATGCAGAACAGCGTGCAGCTTTTGGAGCAGAAAGTGACCGGTTCTGGAACTGGCAGGAACAGACGGCGAATGCCCTGTGGGATTTTGCTCTACGGCTGCCAGCCTGGCCGCCTCAAACCCCACGGCAGCTATACGATTTAGCTGTTCAGGGGGGCGGTTGGTTTGGGGGCGGATTAAGAAAAGGGTTCCCTTCATCCCTGCCGTTGGATGCTGTCCGGCCGGTAGCGACTCACTTGAAAGGTGTTTCGGAAAAATTGCGTCTCTTTGTTGATGCACAGCTTCTCATTTCTGCACAGACCACCAGTGAAAATGCCAATGCGCTCTACGGAGCTTCGGCTCTGGACTTGCCCCGGCGGGGTGTCGTGCACATGGAAGGCGGCATGGGCGCCATTGCAGAGACCTTGGCGCAGGCTGCAAGAGAAAATAGCGGCGAAGTGCTTTATCGTAAAGAGGTTACCCGTATTGTTGTAGAGAATGGACGGCCGGTAGCCGTGGAGACAAAGAGAGGTGAAAATTTTGCTGCCGATGTGGTGGTCGCTAACCTCCCCCCCTGGAATATTGCTCGTCTGTTAGGCGACCAGGCGCCTCCCAAATTGCGCCGCCTCCCACGCCAACCGTTGAATGGGTGGGGGGCGTTCATGGTTTATTTAGGAGTGGACGAAAGTGTGCTGCCCTCCGCTTTTCCTTTACACCATCAGGTGATTACACAATCTGTACCGGGAGAAGGGTATTCGGTTTTTCTTTCTCTGAGCCCGGCCTGGGACACCCGGCGCGCACCGCCTGGTAAGCGCGCCTTGACGATCAGCACGCATACCCATTTAGCACCGTGGTGGGATTTATACGAAAATGATCGCCTGGGGTACGAATCGCGCAAGCAGATGTATACGGAACGCGTGATCGAGTCGGCCAGCCGGGCAATACCGGGTTTGCGAGACGCGGTATGCCTGATGATGCCCGGCACACCGGTCACTTTTGAGCGTTTTACCCATCGCGCCTGGGGTTGGGTAGGTGGCTTTCCGCAGTCGAGCCTATTGAGTGCCTGGGCGCCGCGTTTAATGCCCGGGCTGTGGATGGTCGGCGATAGTATTTTCCCGGGTCAGTCGGTGGTAGCGGCCGCATTAGGTGGATTGCGCGTGGCTAAAGATGTCCTGCGAGCGCTGCATGCACTTCCCGTGCGGGAAGAACACGAGGATTGGCATCTGGTCGCTGGCGGTTAACTGTCGGGTTATCGGAGGAAAGCTGTAAGCATTCCCCATTTTGCCAGGATCAACAAGCAAACCAGGGCTGTGATCGTCAGGAGGCTGTAGTATATTCTTTCCCAGAGAGGCCACCTCTGTTTGACCCATAGAGCAATGCCAGACGCCAGCATGCCCAGGGCTAAAACAGCGTATACATCAGATAGGCCCAGCCAAAGGCGCGCTGAGCCAGGCAAACCATAGAAGATGCGATTATCGTTCTGGATTACCATTACAACCAGGGTGATGAGTAATGCCAGCAAGATCGTACCCAGAACGATGCTTCCCAGTCCAGCGATCCATTTTGCCACAAAGACCAAGAAAGGTCCTGGCGATGGATCTGCGGTCGATAGATTTACCGCCTGGTTATCGATGCTTTGCACCTCGAAAGATGTCGGGTAGATATTTGCTTCGTGTGCAATAGCTACGGGTGTTGGCTTGCGCATGATGCGCCGCACCACCCAGATGATTGGGAAGAAAAACAGCGATGATCCCAGGAAAAATGCACCCAGGAATAGCAGCAATAATTCGATCCCGGAACTCCCTTCCAGGTTTAGAAATCGCGCAACTACCGGAAGATCAACCAGGTTGGATGGTGTAAAGAAAACAGGGGCCGGGGTTTTCTCCATGCATGCCGCGTCTGGAGCCTTTTCTGGATTATTCAAAAAAGCCAGAATCATGTTGTCGGCGCAATCTTTTAATGCCTGACCATGCCCTCCAGCCGGGAAGACGTAATTAAAGCTGCGTGCCAATGTTTGGGCGACAATCTGCCCGTTCTCTGGCGGGGTAGCTGGATCGAGGCCACCCGACAGTATCAGTGTCGGGATATCGCTAATAACGGGTTGGTCGGCCTCCTTGCCCAGTTGCTCTATCTGCCAATCCCGGCAGATATCCAGGAAAGCTTGCGGGGTCCGTTTTTCCAGTTCCACAATCTGAGGGCGTATACCCTTCAAGACCTGATCGGTGGCTGAAAAGTCAGCATTTTCTGCACACCGCACGGCATAGTGCATTCCCAGGCTGATACTGTGGTCAAAAATCAAGAAGGCCATGATCCGTGCAAAGACATCGAACTTCCCATCTCGAGCATCATAAATCATGCGCGGCAGTGCTGGAATAATATCTCCGATGTACAGTAGCTGGTAGATGCCGTAGATGAAAGTGTCACCATCGATAATCGCCTGGTCATAGGTGACTTGGGTCTCGGGATCGGTCATGGATACACGTGCAGGTTGTGCGTTGAGCCGATCGGCGACGTCGAAGGTGATCTCTTCCAGATTGGGGTATGCCCGGTCGCACGCTTTATCTGCGGCACAGGCACGGAACAGGCGAGTGAGCGCCCAATCAAATTCGTGAGCCGAATCGACGTAAGGGTTGGATTGAGGCGGGACAACGCCGTCCAGGATAACGCTGCGCAGGCTATTGGGAAAGTTGCGCATGTATTGCAGCGCCAGCAGTGTACCGTAAGATACACCATAGAGGTTAATGCTCTTGTAGCCCAAGTCATGGCGTAACTGCTCAATGTCCGATGCATTTTCGAGGGTATCGTAGTTCGAGAGATTGATCCCTTGCACAAGCAGACGGTCCCGGCAGGCATCCAGCGCCTGGCGATTGAGGGCTTCACTTTCCGCTGCAGACAGGTCTTTTTCGATGGTGTCGGAGGTCAGTTGATCGATCTCGGTACAGTATAGATTTGGGCGAGAGTATTTGGTGCCCCGCTGGTCGAAGAGGATAATATCGCGATTAGCGCGTAAATCGCTGTCGGTCAGCAGTGTCTCGACGTAGGTATCGATGGTGGATCCGCCGGGCCCGCCCTGGGCAAAGAAGAGCGGGTCGGGTTCCGGGCTGGCGGAAAGGCTTTTGATGATGGCCACGGCCAGTTGGATGGTAGGACCATTTTCCTGGCCGTGTTTTTCTGATACGGTCAGGTAACCGCACACCACGTCGTGTCCTTCGACGGCACCGGCTGGGATTTTAAATGGGCAAGGGGCAGGATCAAAGGACGGTGTGCTGCCCAACGGTCGCCGGGTGGCGTTTGCAGGCCGGGCTGCAACATTAGATCGGGCGGAAATGACCAGGGTAATAACAATAAGAGCACAGGCAATTCGGAACAAACGATAGGACAATTCGATCTCCGGTTGATGTTTTCGTTGTAGGGAATCCAAATTATAACCGATGTTAAGTTTTCGGATGCGGTTCGAGGCTAAAAGACAAATACAGAAAGGCTGTCCCAAAAGGTCCTTTTGGGACAGCCTTCGCTGAATGAAATGGTTAGCGTTTAATATCGCTTACGCGGGGTAGATGATGCAGGTGGAGAATAGGCGTCAACCGGTTTGGAAGCGGGCCGGGCGGGTTGGCCGGATGGCCTGGCGAGCAACGTAGCGGTGGGCACATAGGTTGGCTCAAGCGGCGGCTCTTCGGGCTCGGGAGATGCTTCCACCGGAGAGACGAATCGCGTCTGGCGAGCTGGCGCAGCCGATAGGTTGCGAGTGACTGGCGCCCGGGCGGTGGATGTGCTCGTGGATGGGGCGCGGTTAGGCGAGGCTGCCAGGCTGTGCGCGGGGCGGCTCTGATTCTGAGGGGGCATTGCTGGAGTCGCGCGGTTGTAGTTCTGTGCAGCGGGCCGCGATGCGGAACGAGGCTGGTCGTCGCGTAGTGTGAACAAACGCTCCCCTGCCACGGAGAAGGTGCCGATGATCATCACCCGGATGAGCCAGACCAGTATGGCGACAAAAATTGGGCCGACGCGTAGCATTGTTTCGCGGGCAATGACCGCACTACCCGCCGTCTGGTGGCCCAAAATAGCCAACGATACTCCCCACCAGGTTAACATGGCGTTCATGGTTGCCGCCAAAATCCAGGCACCGAACAAAAACATATTCTCGTTGCGCACATTGGTTATCTCAGGAGTGAATAGCCGCGCGATACCTGCAAAATCGATGCTGCAAAATGCTATGGCCAGGATGGTCGCCCAGCGGATATGCAAAAACTCCACATCACCCAACAAGTCTGCCAGGGCAAAAGCGGTGGTGCTGTAGTTGAAGGTTTCGAAAGCAAACAGGGCGGTGACGAGGATCGCGCCAAAGACAATACCGCGGTGGATATGAAGCTGGTTTAGCGCATGGTTCCATGAATCGGATTTGTACGTATTTGCAGCCATGACGTACCTCCTTCTCGAACATAATCTGAAACATATTTGGCACAGGATACTTGCATGCTTATAATATAGAACAAAAGTTCTAATTTGTCAAGAGTGATATTAAATGTCTGGTATACGTAGGGGATTTCACAAGGGGGATCGCAAATTATGATATAGTTAGCTCAACATCAAAAGTTGCCTGTAAACCTGAAAGGTCTTTATAAGCGCTCAATAATCTGGCGTTATCGTTAAGACCTATCAGGTTGGGCCACGCAAAACGACTTTCATTACATCAAAGTAGATGGCTGTTTGCCGGAAGCTGAACGAAGGAGACTGTCATGCCTGGAAAATCTCGTTTGCAATGGCTCATCAGGGGGCTGTTTGCAATAGCTATCTTTATCAGTTCATGTAACATATTATCGCATTTACAATCGCCGGCTACTTCTGTGCCTGCAACGCTGCCTGGCCAACCCTCCCCGGTCGCGAGCGAGACGGCGCCTCCGGCAACTGCTGTGCCAACCCCACCTTTCGCCACCAGCCAGGGGCCGCGGTTTGCCACTTATGAAGAGTCTCCCGGCGATGTCTCGCCGCTGGTGCACCACGAGAAAATCGCTGTCGATCTTTCTAACGTGCAAAATGCCTTCGTGCTTTCGCGGCCGCAAATTGAACGGCTGGCGCAAAATGGCTTTGTGGTCAGCCCGGGTGTGGAGAAAGAGTTCTTCGCCTTATACGAAAAGATGCGCTACGATAATCTGCCGATCTTTGTCACCAGCGACTCATTATTGCACTCCTATCACCTGCTTTTCGATAAGGTCTTGCGTACCGCTGAAACGGAGCGATTTATACCAATGCTGAATCGCTTGAATCAGGCCATGTTGTCGCAGACCGATGTACAGTACCAGGCATTGCGCGGCACAACCTGGGAAGATGCTGCTCGCCGCACCGTGGCGTATTTCGGTGTTGGTACAAAGCTGCTTGCTCCGGATGCGCAGATCCCGGATTACGCCTCCGATCTGGTTCAAGCCGAGCTGAGTTTGATCGAACAGGCCGGCGGCATTTTCCCATCCCCAATTTTCCCTGGCCTGCAATTTGGCGAGGATTACACGCAGTATATCCCTCGCGGGCACTATACCAAGAGTGACGATCTGAAGCGCTATTTCAAAAGCATGATGTGGTATGGGCGCATGACTTTTCGCTTGAAGGGCAAGGACCCTGAAGCCGGCAGAGCCGAGACGCGCGCCGCATTATTGGTCGTGAATGCGTTGCGGAATTCTCAGGTAGATGGCCGCCCTGCGCTTGAGGCCTGGGCCGATCTCTATGCCCCCACAGTCTTTTTTGTTGGTCGTAGTGACGATTTGACTGTGGTGCAGTATGGTGATGTGATGGATTACGTGTATGGCCAGAACCCGGGATTGGCGGCAGTTGCGGACGACGCGCGCCTGGATCAGTTCATCCAATCGGCTGAACAGCTTCCGCCGCCGCTTATCCTGGGGATCGTAATTCAGGTGGATGATAACGAAGAACAGGTAACGAAAGGCTTGCGCTTTATGGGGCAGCGTTTCGTGCCCGATGCCTATATTTTCCGGCAGTTGATCTATCGCAATGTGGGTACCCAAACTCATCGTCGTGGATTGCCAAAGGGCATGGATCTGATGGCTGCAATGGGATCGTCTCGTGCCCTTCAGCTTCTCGAGCAGTCGGGGGATACGGCCTACGAAAATTATCCACAACAAATGGATAAGGTGAAGACCTGGCTTTCAGGCCTGACTGTACCGGACTGGACCGAAACCTTGTACAACTCATGGCTGTATAGTTTTTACCCCTTGTTAGACGTACCTGGAGACGGCTACCCGGATTTTATGCGTTCGACGGCATGGCTGGATAAACAGCTCAATACCAGCCTGGGCAGTTGGGCCGAACTAAAACACGATACGATTCTGTATGCCAAGCAAGTATATGCTGAAATGGGTGGGGGACCTCCGCCCCCTCCACCATTGCCGCCGAAAGGTTACGTAGAGCCAGTTCCCGAATTTTATGCACGTCTGGCGGCATTGACTGCCATGACACGCACGGGCCTGGAGAGCCGGGGGTTGCTCAGCGACGCGGACCGGGACGGATTGGGCCGTCTGGAAGATGCCGCGCGGGCTTTCCAGATGATGGCGGCCAAGGAACTGCGCGGCGAGCCGCTTACCGAAGCGGAATATGAACGCATCCGCTACTTTGGTGGAGAGCTGGAACATCTGGTAATCCTATCTGCCGATACGGATCCTACCGAGCAGGGAGTGGGCAACCCGAGTTATATGACCGACGAGCAGCAGGCCGCTGTCATTGCCGACGTGGCAACGGACCCCGACCCATCGGGAAGCGGGACGAGCGGACCGGTCGTGCTTCAGGAGGGAGTTGGCCGGATCAATGAAATCCATGCGATTGTCCCAATTGTTGATGAGGCGGGCCACACGAATTTACAGGTGACGAAAGGCGGAGTGTTTTCTTATTACGAATTCTCCTGGCCGGCAAACGACCGCCTGACAGATGAGAAGTGGCGCGGTATTCTTGATCAGGGGCAGGCGCCTCCCTTACCCGAATGGACGGGTAGCTTCATGGTTGCAGAAGGAGAGTATGCTGAACTAGGACGGGCGGTGCACAATTACCAGTTGAACATCATCCAGATGTATTGGGATGCGCCCAACGCCGAGTATTATTTGAACCCTGCCACGGAATGGCTGCGCCCGGAAATGGATGCGTTGAATGCTCAAAGGCAATATATCGGTCACCAACTGGTCAGTTCGCAGGTACGTTCCTTCGACTTACAATCGCCGACTCAAGCTGTGATCGTTGCGCGCGAGACGTGGTTGGATAAGTTATATGCATATAATGAGTATCCGAATTACGATGAGCAGCCAGTCGGCCAGCGTGGTCCGTATGTGTTGGATGTCACGTATCAATTGCAATTCAAGCAGGGCGAAACCAACACTTACTGGGATGTGACCAGTGCACAATATGCAAACCAGCCTCCTTCATGGTGAACCGCCGATCTTCGAAACGCTATCCCGGTTTTACATCTGACGACGCTAGCTTGCCTTTCTGGCGGCTGTGTGTGCTGGTTTATCTGGCCAGTATGTTTGCCGTGTGCCCGGCTCAATTTGCCAGGCGGGATGTCTTGTCTGACCAGTGGCCAGCCTCATCGACTGGGCCTGTTTCCTTGACCGCGGCCAGTGCGTCTGAGACCGTTTACCCCTGGTTGTATTGGCGCCAGGGGAAAGAAGTAGACGCCTGTACGAATTTTGTCGAAGTGATTATCGTCGGGGATATCATGCTGGGCCGTGGAGTAGCCGGGGCGTCTGATCCACCAGGGACAACGCGAATATTCGATAGCGTATCCCCCTGGCTATCGCGCGCCGATATTGCGTTGGGCAATTTCGAGGGTGTGATTGGCAGCGAAGGTGAACTTTCCCAAAGTTTTTTGCCCGCAGACCCGGCTCATGCGCCTTACCGGCTGGTCGTACCGGGAGTAGCTGCCTGGCAACTGCGCGATGCGGGTTTTGACCTGATGGGCCTGGCCAATAACCACGCCCAGGATTTGGGGGATGCCGGTCTTTTCAGGACAGTAAGCGACCTGATGGCCGCCGGGGTCGAACCTATCGGCGTAAGTATGGGAGCTACGGGGTGGGCGTTTGATCCTTACCAGCCAACTTTTCGAGAAGTCAACGGTTTGCAGGTCGCTTTCCTGGCTGTGAGCGCTGTATCTCTTCCGCAAGGAGCTGGTCTGTTATCGTGGTCGCCACAAAAGGCCCTGGAGGCGATAGCCAGGGCGCGCCATCAGGCCGACATCGTGGTGGTTTCAATCCATTGGGGCGATGAATATATCTTGCGCAGCGGGCCAGCCCAGCAGGAACTGGCACAAAAAATGATCGAGGCCGGTGCAGACCTGGTGGTTGGGCACCACCCCCATGTTGTGCAAGACACGCAGGTTATCGAGCGAGGTGGCAGGGATGGATTTGTAGCCTACAGCCTGGGCAACTTCGTTTTCGACCAATACGAAGAGCAGGCACGCCAGGGTTTAATGTTGCGGGCGGTTTTCAACCGGCAGGGGCTTCGCGGTGTTCAGGGGGTTCCAGTATGGGCTGGCCCCAGGCCGCGCCTGATGCTGCCGGATGAAGCTGCCACTCTTTTGGAACGCGTCCGGCCGGCCATGCAAAGGCTCGGGTTTGTTTGTGACCACCAGGCTTGCCAGGAGACTGGCCCGGCTCCCCAACCTGGCAGGGTCGGGATCTTTGGCTCAGGGCAAATTGACCTGACCGGTGATGGAAAGGTCGAAATCGTTCGGCGAGTGAAAGATCGGTTGCAAATCTACGAAAATGGCGTTCTGGCCTGGGAAAGCCCAGATGAATGGCAGGTGCTGGATGCCGCGCTGGGCGACCCCAACGACGATGGGCGGGGTGAGGTATTATTGGCAATACGCAAACCAGACAACAGCGGGGTTGTGAAAAGCCATCCATTTATCATCGGTTTTCGGGGCGGAATTTACCGTCAGATTTGGGGGGGCTCCGCAGTGGCGGACCCGATTTTGGAGGTAGAATTAGGTGACCTGGATGGTGATGGTATTCAGGACCTGGTGGTATTGGAGGAGCGCGGCGACCGCTTGCAGGCTGTAACGGTCTGGCGTTGGAATGGCTGGGGTTTTCAACTGGATTGGCGCAGTGTACAGGCCAGATACCGCGATCTGGTATTGCTACCAGGGCGGTCTCAGCGCATGATCATCAATGTTGGACGTGAGTGGTAAACCGGAAATTCACAGGAGAAGACACAGGTATGGATATTAACACTCCAATTAAACCGGCGGAATTGTTGCAGCAGTTGATTCGTTTTGACACAACCAACCCGCCAGGAAATGAAGCGCCCTGCGTGGCGTTCGTCGATGGCCTGCTACGCGACGCAGGGATTCCGGCGACGATCTTAGGGCGTGTACCCGAGCGCACCAATCTGGTAGCGCGCTTGAAAGGCCGTGGGGAAGCGCCGCCATTATTGCTATATGGGCATGTAGATGTGGTCACGACTGCCAACCAGGACTGGTCTTACCCACCGTTTGAAGGGAAGCTCGTCGATGGTTATGTCTGGGGGCGCGGCGCGCTGGATATGAAAGGCCCGTTGGTATTGTTCCTGGCGGCAATGTTGCAGGCAAAGTACGAGGGAAAATCGTTGCCTGGCGATGTTGTTCTGGCTGCGGTGGCAGACGAAGAGGATGGGGGTTTGTTCGGCGCTCATTACCTGGTGGAGAACCATGCAGAGCTTTTCAAAGATGTCCGTTATGCATTGGGTGAATTTGGCGGTTTTCCGTTGAATTTTGGTAGCCAGCGGTTCTATCCGATTATGGTGGCGGAGAAACAGATGTGTTCGGTCAAAGCTACCTTGCATGGGCGAGGCGGGCACGGCTCGATTCCACTGCGCGGCCAGAGTATGGCAAAATTAGGGCGTTTCCTTAGCGCCCTGGATCAACACAAATCCCCGGTGCATGTTACCCCGGTGACCCACCAGATGATCGAGCAGATGGCTGCGGCGCTCGGCGGCATGACAGGATCGGTGATGCGATTACTGCTTAATCCGCGGTTGACCGACCGGCTTTTGGGGTTGCTGGGCGAACAGGGCGAGACGTTTTACCCTCTTTTCCACCATACGGCCAGCCCTACAATTCTTAGGGGAAGCGATAAAGTAAACGTCATTCCCGGCAAGATAGAAGTAGCTATCGATGGGCGTTTGCTACCCGGTTACCAGCCCCAAGATTTGCTGGCTGAATTACGGGCGATCGCCGGCAGCGAAGCCGAATTCGATGTCTATCAATTCGATCCCGGCCCGGCCGAGCCCGACATGGCGCAGTTCGATCTATTGGCCAGCGTTCTGAAATCTTTTGACCCCGCAGGCATTGCCATCCCCCTGTTGCTTAGCGGCGTTACCGATGCGCGCTTTTTCTCGCGCCTGGGCATCCAGACGTATGGGTTTACACCGTTGAAGTTGCCTGCCACGTTCAACTTTCTGCGAACGGTGCACTCCGCAGATGAACGTGTCCCTGTGGATGCGCTGGAATTTGGCACTCAGGCGGTCTACCGTGTGTTAGAACAGTGGGGCACGAGGAGATAGGCATCGTTTTCGGTCGCCGTTGGTTTATCCTGCTGATCTTTGCGACCCTGGGAATTGGGCTGGCGTTGGGGTCGTGCCAGGCGATAGACAATGGGTCGCAACCTGTAGCCACGCGCCCGTCCGAGGCGGCTGTAACGTCGGCAGCGACGCCATCTGCGGTGTCTTTGCCTGTCACGGAAACGATCGCACCTCTGCCTACGGTCCAGGCGACGCCGCTACTGGGAACTGCCACACCGGACCAGCTACCCGCCAGCCCGACCCGGCCCATGTGTACCAACGATTTGGCCCTGGTGCTGGATCTGAATCTGTCGGATCAACCATCTTCGTTGTCGCCTGTATTGGCGCCTGGGGCAGAATTTGAGCAGGGATGGCGAGTCCGTAACACAGGCACCTGTACCTGGGATAGCTCTTACACACTGGCGTTCGTTGGCGTGAGCGAGATATCTGGCAGGAAAGCTGTTTCGGCGCTTCCCGTCACCGGTCGGGTAAAACCTGGCGAGATGTATGAGTTCCATGTTGATCTGATCGCCCCCATCGCCGGGGGGGGCTACCAGGCCGCCTGGCAGTTGCAGGATGGCAGCGGTGTTTCATTCGGCGAGACGTTAAAGACGGTGGTCCAGGTCGCCTCGATCACCCCTCCTGCAGCTTCTTCCGGTGCATATTTTCGCGCTTCTCGGCTGGAGATTGAAGCCGGCGAAGAAGTGGCCTTCACTTGGGATGTCTCGCAAAGTAAGAAAGCCTATTTCTACCCTTCCGGCGGGGCCTGGCAAGAACACCCCGTACCTTTAAAAGGCAGCCTGTTTGAATATCCGCAGCGAACGACCACGTATCTGCTACGCGTGGTCAATGCGGATGACTCGGTTGACGTGCAAAGAATCCGCATAGAGGTCGTGCCGCCTGGTATCCCAGAAGTGCTTGGATTCTGGCTTACCCCGGAAGATGCGATCAAGCCCGGAGAGTGCGTAAAAATCAACTGGGATACCACCTACCATTCGCGCAGCGTTGATTTATATCGCAACGACACATTGCTCTTACAGAACGCAGCAAAGTACGGTGGAACACAAGATTGTCCTCCCGGTTATGGAACGGTAACTTACAAGCTGATCGTATATGGCGTTGGCGGCATGACTTGCAGAAGCAAAAAAATCGAAATCAGGTAAGGTTTGCCAGTTGGATCAGCGCAGCGATGTTGAGCAGCGCCTTGGGAACAAACGAACTGGCTAAAACGTATTCTTGATCTTTGCTGCCGTCTGGACTGCGCTCTGAGCAATGGGCATTATTACCGGCTGGCCCGAGCCCATCCAGGACTGGGAAACGCTCCCATAATAAATTCCCGTCGCTCAATCCCCCCCGATGCTCCTGGAAGACTGCGATGTTCATTGCTTCAGCGGTAGAAACCCATAAATTGTACAGCCGTTCGGTTTGCGGATTAGCGGGCCATGGATTAGATTGTGTCACAACTTGCACCGATACCCGGCAGGGGAAGCCATCCGCGCTGCTAACTTGGGATGATCCATTCAAGGCAAGCATTTTCTGGATGCCATGATCGAACACCTGTGGGTCAAATGCCCGCATCTCAACGGTGGCTTCTGCAAAGTGTGGCACACGGTTGACGACGCTGCCTCCAGAAATGACCCCGACATTGAAAGTAATTTGGCTGTTATAGTCTGTGAACGAAGCGATC
Source organism: uncultured Anaerolinea sp. (assembly GCA_964595435.1). Classification (GTDB taxonomy): domain Bacteria; phylum Chloroflexota; class Anaerolineae; order Anaerolineales; family UBA4823; genus RBG-16-57-11. Next base: position 13,184 of record CAZQQJ010000070.1, read on the forward strand.
TTTTGCACCGATTGGGCGAGCTGTATGATGGCATTTGCTCCCATTTTGTGGTAGTTCCCTGCATGTGCTCCTCGACCTTGGGCAGTCACTCGGAACTCGGCGCGCCCCTTACGGGCGGTCACCAGGGTAAAACCATTCGGGTTCGGCGTGCCGCCTTCGAAAACCAGGCATGCCAGCACAGGTTCAGATGAAAGATGTTCGATCACCTGCTTGCCAAAGTCTTCCGAGAGGGTTTCTTCAGTCGCATCCAGGCAAACCAGCCAGTGAATCCGGTCGAACACTTCTGGCGCAAAGATACGGAGCGCATCCAGCACGATCCATATCATGACCGTGCCGCCCTTGATATCGACTGTGCCTGGCCCATAGATCCGGTCACCTTCCACTCGCCAACTGAAATTGTTGAGAGCTTCTTCTTCTGGAGGGAAAACCGTGTCAAGATGGGAGATTAAAGCGATGGTTCCCGCTTTTTCGGTTTGCGCGGGCCGTTCGAGGAAAAGGTGGTTGCCGAAAGCCCGGTTTGTCGATGGAATAAACTCTGCCTGGAAACCGAGGCCGGCAAAAATTTCGGCGGTCCGCTGGGCCAGGCGGTTGACCCCTGTGGCGTTCGCAGTGAAACTGTTAATCGCTACCATCTCGTGCAGCATGTTGAGATAAGCAGTCAGGTTCTTTTCAAGGTGGTCCTGCAAGTTGTCCATGAGGTAATTCCTTCAGATGTGGTATTCTAAACAAGACTGCTGGCCTGGCGTTCACCGTTGAGCCAGTCCAGGTGCAGACTGTGTTGATCAAGGTGGATATCGATTTGCTCGGGAGGAAAGTCGGCCTGGCTGTATGGGCTGGCGAAACGTGGATAATCTCGCAGAGGGACCACTCGCCCATCCTGCCGCAGCGATTCATTCCAGCCGAATTGCAAGTGTCCCTGGGATGGTGAACGATACGAAACCTTTGATCCTGAATAGCGCACTTCGGCTTGCAAGATGCGCTGTACAAACTCGTGAAAATCGCCGTCCACGGCGCGGCGCCCCAATTCACATAGCCAGATATTGTTTTTACCCGGAACGATCACTTCGCGTCGCTGGTCTTCCCCCGGCATGGTGCGCCACTCGTAAGGATGTTCAGACAGCAACGCCAGGTAGCCATCGCCCAGTCGGGCAAAAATCCAGCCCTCTTGTTCGACGACTTCTTCAAAGCGGTCGCGGGGCAGCCAGGCATGGGTATATTGGAGTTCATTTTGCACGGATTTTCCGCCGCTTTTCATGATGCGGTAGATGATGATGGCGACATTCTTGATCTGTGCTACCCGGGGTAATGTTCCGGAGCCAGTCCAGTAATTCGGCGGCGTTCCTCGCTGCCGGGCCGGGTGTGTGGTAAAGCACACTGCATCCGGGCCGAAGGTGGCCTGCCAGACGTGCTGCTGCGCGCCGCACTCGCCGGGGCGATAATCCTGGACGGCGCTGAGCATGTAATCCGGGGTGCGATAAGTGTAGATGTTGGCTTCGTCGCGCAGGGTGTAGGCCAGGTCCTTCTGGTTGGCGCGGGCGTAGAGCGACAACATGCCGGAAGACTGCATGGCCTTGAGCGTACTCCGGCGCTGCTGGAAAGGCTCGAAGAAGCGGTTCTCCCACCAGTCGAAGGCGTCCAACATTTTTACAAACATGCTGGCGGTCTGGGGGTGGAGGTAGGTCTCCAGGTTGAGCAGCAGCATGCCGTTCTCGAAATCGTCCGCGGAGAGGCCCCACCAGGCGGCCTGTTCGATGCGGATGCCCATGCGCTGGCGCTGGAGCATTTCGGGGCGCTGCTGGTCGTTGGCGATTTCGTAGAGCACGCGCGGCATGCGGTAGCGCGTGCTCAGCGCCAGGGCGATGGCGCTCATGTTGTCGTTGGCAGTGAAGATACCGCAGCCAAAGAGCAGTTTTTGGGTATCGGTGGTGCTTTCCTGGGCGGCCCATTTCTGGTTGTGCTCGTAACTCTTGCCGTGGGTGGCGCCAAAGACGCCGGCGAAGCTGTTGGCGGCAATTTCGAACAGCAGGATATCGATCAGGGCAATGGCGCGGCGGCGGATTTCGTTATCCTTGCAGAAGTCGGCCAGGTTCACCAGGGCGGTCAGGTCTTCGTCGTAGTACACGTTGGACAGCCATTCGCTGAAGCCGGTCAGGTAGCGCAGGTCGAGCCAGCGGATCAGGCGTGCCCGGTTGATCTCCATCTTCTGAGCTCCGGTCTGCCCGGAGTTGGTGAAGGTCTGGTCAGGCAGCAACTGGCCGGCCAGGTACCCGGCGGATGCAAAGAGGATGTAATGGTGCTCTGTCCAGGTACACATCGAATCCTGCCCCGGTTCGTCCGGCCAGTATTTGAAGTCGAGCAGCACCTGCCGGGAGCGCTCGGCGATGTCGAGGTTGAGCCGGCCATGCTCGCTGTACTGGTAGAGCAGGCGCAGGATACTGTGCAGTGCCAGGTCAGCGCTGTCTTTGCGGGCGTGAATGTAATCCAAGGCGGCGTGCAGAACGCCATCGTGCGGGGTGCCGCCGGCCGCCAGGCGGGCCAGCTCGTACCAGGGCGCCTTTGGGTTGCTGGGTGCGGGGTTCTTGAGGATGAATTCCAGGAAAGCGCGCCGGCGGGCGTCGAATTCGATAGCGAAAGGTTGCGCTGCGAATTCGTCCGGCGAAGGGCCAAATGGATAATTGGCCGGCGCCGGGGTCTGCGCTGTAATCGCATAATCGACGGGTTGGGATGTTTGTGGAGGTGAGGTTTCAGATTGAATCTGGTTGGATTGGGATATTTGCGATGGTTCTTCAGTCATCTGTTATGGCCTTCGACTAATTTGGGCTCGGTGTTGTCCGGCAATATTATAAATCTGGATTTTACACTGAAACGTTTTAAATTCCGCTATAATAACGATTATTCGTTTAGAAGTGGAAGTGTCTCTTATGAGTTATCCGCTTGCGTATGTCGTAGAAGATGATGAATCCATTTCGGATGTCTTTTCCATTGCTTTGCAAGAGGCCCATTATACTACCGTGAGAATCAACAACGGCGCCGATGCATTGAAGAGGATGAAAGAAGAGAGACCCGATCTGGTACTGCTCGATTTGCGCCTGCCGGGGTTACCAGGGGTGGTCGTTTTACAGGAAATGCGTCGAGATGAAAAGTTGAAAGATGTTCGTGTCATTGTTGTCAGTGCAGATGCTACTTTAACCAGTTTCTTGCGTGAGCAAGCTGATTTGGTTTTGGTCAAACCGGTTGGTTTCAACCAGTTGCGAGAACTCGCAGCTCGTTTGAGGAAATAAATCAACCAGCGGAGCCGGCCGGCAGCCTGGATCAAAAATGGCGTCAGCGTCCGTCGGTGTTCATCCGCGTCCCATTTCTTCATACCAGGGCCAACGATCTACGGAGTAGGGGTCGTCCGGGAACTGCCAATATCCAACAACAGCACCCAGCCAATCACAGATTTGCCCTGCGCCTGGTATTCTACCAGCACACATTCACGGTTGAAATTGTCGAAGCGGCGTTCTGATTGTAAAAATCTCAGTTCGCCGCCCTGTGGGATACGCCCGACTGCCGTGTACCCTTCGTAGCAGCCATTCCGCGCCCATAAATCGCGCTGGGCTGAGCCAGAAGCGGGCGTGGCGGTAGGGGTAAAGGTCAGGGTCGGCGTCGGCGTCAGAGTCGGGGTCGGCGTCAGCGTGGACGTGGGGGTCGAGGTGGGGGTAATGGTAAAAGTGGCGGTTGGCGTTGGCGTTAGAGATATCTGGTAAGCCCGAAAACGCCCGATAGCGTACCAGCCAACACCAGCCAGAATGGCGATCAAGATCAGCGCCCCGCCCAGTTTTATCAAACCGCGCAAGAGATGATAAGCAGCCAGCGAACGCTGCAGGCGCGCCACCGCCGGGTCATTCGGATAACGCTGGCGTACTTCCAGGCTGATCCGTTCTGCCTGCGCTGGCCAGCGCTTATGGTTTTCATAGGATGCATTTGCCTGCGCGATCTCGTCTTCAAATCGCGCCACCTCGCGCAGCAGGCGGTCGATTTCACTTTGCAGGTGATCCAGGTTGTCGTCGAGGCCGGCCAAGTTGCGGATTTGATCTAGCTGGGCTTTGGCCTGGCGGCCCAGGTAAAGCGTTTCATCCAGATTGGTGGCGCGCTCCGCCTGCGCTTTAAGGGCGCGCGCCTGGTCCTGCAAGGGGGCAATTGCGCGGGGGATGACCGTCTCCAACCTGCCTCGCAGGCGGAGAAAGATAGGGTTTTCGCCATATTCAGAAGTCAGCAGATCGAGGTCGGCTTTTGCCTGCGTGACCATTTTGGGGTCGATGTTCGGCGCGCTGAGTGTTTCATTGATGATACGCACCATCTCTTTGATCCGGCGCAAGACCTGGGCTTTGTCATTGTATTTGGGTAAGCCGGTGGCACGCGCCGCCGTCTCGACGCGTTCGATAGCTTCGTCGATACGCCCTTGATCAAAGATTTGCATTCCTTCGGCATAGGCGTTTTCGGCATCGATATTTTCCTGCAGTTTTTGCTCGAACTCCAGGCCCTCTTGCCAGCGTTGGATGCCGAGCTCTCGCAAAGCGTTCTGTGCCTTGGCCAGCATTGCCAGCGCGTCTGCGTATCGGCCAACCCGTGCTGCCGATTGGGCTTTTCCAAAGGCAGAAGCCGCCTCGGCTGGCAGGGCAACGGGGGGGATATACCCGGTGCGCAGATAGTTTTCCGACTCGGCGCGGTGCTGCCGGGCTCGATCCCAGCCTGACTCCAGTTGTAAAACCCGGTCGAATAATTTGATCGCTTCAGCATAACGCCCGGAATAGAAAAGCTTTTCGGCATCCTCCATTTGCTGTTCGGCGATAGGGTTATGGGGGCGCGGAGTCGTACGCGCTTCACCCGCAGCCGGGGCCGGGCCGCTTTGCTGTGAAGCCGGCGCTTCGCCATTTCCTGCCGCGGCTGGAATATCTGGTTCCTCTTGTTGGTGGATGCGGCCCTTCAGGGTGCGGCGTAGGTCTTGTAATTCGGCGCGCTGGTCCGCTGGCAGTTCAGCAAAGTCAGGCAGGTTGACCAATTCTTCAACTTCCAACAGGGCTTTACGCAAGTTCGTTAGAGAGGGTGATTCCTGCTCAAGAAGGGCAGAGATTTCACTTTGCAGCGTTTCAAAGGTCGTCAATTCATGGCCTCTTTCGTTTCCTGATTACTTAGCGACCAGTTACTCATTACCTGAATTAGTTATCCGTACAGATGTGGACCACGCAAAATGATGATAAGAATCCGCGTTCATTCGCGTCAGTCCGCGTCCCATCCAAAAAGACTATCGGGCGAGTTCGGCGAGTTTGGTATAAATGGATTGAAGATCATCGCGCAGCGGTCTGGCCGAAATATAAGCGCCAGTAAGCACTGCTTCAAGCAAGTCTTTGATATCTTTGGGTAGCCTTTGGTCATCATACGTCCACTGCACGGTATAACTATGCGATGCGGCTTCGATCTCTTCAGGGCGGTTAGGGCCAAGCGGCAGCGCTCCCGGCGCGGCTCGACCAGCAAAGATCGTATGGAGTGTGCGCGCTCCTAACTGCACCAGATCGAATTGTGTCTCTGCATCCGAAAGCCCCTCGGGGTAACGCTTTGCCACGTTCCAATCGATCATGAAAATCCCATTATAATCTTCTTGCCAGTAGTAATGCAGGATTTTATGGTCACGATAAACGATATTACGCGAGTGGGCGGCTTCCAGGATGTTGCAAATCTGGATGGCCATGACCAGCCCTTCCAGGATGGGCATGTAGCGACCATGCGTATAGCTTATGTCACAGTGTAGCAATAAGTTATCTTTGTGCTCCTTTTTCTCTATTGCCAGGTAAGGGAGCCAGTTATTTGCCACTCGTTTATCCAGATCGGCCAGGAAATTGTGGACCGAGTCCTGTCCATAGCGTACTGCCTCACCGGTCAGGTTTGCAGCCGATGCACTGCGTTCTTCCGGCGGCAGGCTATTATGATCGAAGCGCATAAACCCGCATTCGATCAATGGCACAACGCCTGGAACATCGCGTAGCAGGCTCAAGATGCGCGCTTCTTCGCGAAACAATGGCAGCGCGTATTCTGCACGGTCTGGCCGCATCAGCTTGATTGCCGCAGGTTGCCCTTCGCCGGCAGGTATGGGGAGCAACCCTGAAAACAGGCGTGCGGATGATCCACGGGCTTCAGGGGACCAGGTGTCCAGCGAGTCGGAGAGCGAGATCGCGCCCCTGACCTGGCCGATGATTGCCTCTTTAACGCCGTACAGCGTTGGACGTATGTGCTGCTCCTCGGTTTGGCGTTCCAGGCGTACCGACTTGCCCGGGGTGGACAGCAACGGGCGGCGCGGCTCGAGCGTGATCAGCCACCCCAGGTACTCACGAGCCTCAGGGTACTGCACCAACACATCGGTGGGCTCGATGCCCTTGCGGAGTTGCTTGAAAGCATCCAACAGGGTGTCAAGCCAGGCAGCCGGGCCGACCTGGCTGCGAATTTCTCGCCCTGCCAGTTCGAGGCGCGTAACGAAATCTTGTAAAGACTCATCCTGGACCAGGCCAGCAAATATCTCAGCCAGCCAATCCGTGGTGCGGTGGATGGCACGATCGGCCTGGATCAGGCGAGTGCGGTCTGGATCCCAAAAGAGCGCCCGGCGGAGCGCCCGGCGAGTGGTATCGAAATCCCGGCGTTTCCAGGCGTCCAGAGCGATGTTGATCTGGGCGCGCGGCTGTTCCAGAGACAGATTCAATGCCTGAACGGACTCAGGCAGGCAGACCGTAAATGCATCACTGATGCGGTCGATTTCACGATATTCGATATCCGCGTCCGGTGGGTCGGGTTCCAGTTGTCTCCACCGTAGCAGTACTTCACTTTTAAGCGTTTGTATTAAATCGTCGCAGGCAGCCTGGTCTGTGGCTGGAGCGGATTGCAATGCATGGACCAGCCGGTTGATGGCCACCCAGGGACGGATAGCGTCGCGCCCGATGGCATCCTTGCGGATTGCCTCGCTGACCTCATCCCACCATGCTGGTTCCGGCTGGCGCAAACAATTCGTGCGCAGGTCCCAGAGCGCGGCTTCCCAATCCCCATTCAGTCCGGCCAGCAGTGCATCCCGGGATATACCTTCCGCTTCGACGATATCTGCCACCTTTTGCAACAACGCACAGTTTTGGATAGATCGGGCTGGCAGCCGGTCGACAATCTGGCAAAGCTGGCGGAATTGAGACAAATCGTTGTCCGTCACCAGGTTTTGTGCCAGGCTATGGAAATATTGGTCTGCTCCTTCCTGATCGGGTAACTCCCCGGCAGCCATAATTTGTTGGTGGATAGGGGCCAATTCCAGCAGGCGATCGATGCTCACCGTGGCGCTGTGCACCAGGTCTGTCTCTGCCCGTCGTATTTGCCGCAATGCCAGCAGCTCATTTTGGAAAATTTCGTTCACCCGTTCTTTCAGCGGCAAGATGCCCGCAGAATAAACGTTACCGGGCGAAATCGTTTCTGGCCAATCCAGGCGTTGGTATAAATCCGCAGCAAAATCGGCCAGGAAACGGCCCATGGCCGCCAGGAATTGCTGGTAATCACCCATGCGTGAGAATTGGCGGTCTTTTGTCGCCCCGTCTGTTTCCAGGAATTGGGCATTTCCCCAGTCGATGATTGTAAAGCGTGTTTGGGCCGGATCCCAATAACAATGTTCTGGCTTGACATCGTTCCACAGGATGCCATAAGCTCTGCCAGTGGGGGTATCGATTTGTAGGGTGTGAATGGTTTCCAGATATTCAATGAGCCCCGCCAGGCAGCGTAATGTAATTAAATCAGGAAGCTTACCACTTCGAGCAACGCTTTCCAGAAAAGAGCGTTCGACCGTGAGGTCCAGAGTTGTCCCGTTCGATTCTCTGGTATCCCATTCGACCGAAGCGAATCGCGCCGTACGTGCCAGGAATCCCAGATCGAAACCTGCCGCCGGGGTGATTACGATGAAAAAACGTTCACTAAACTCAGTGCCGGGCTTGCTTTGATCCAGCAATATCGGAGCACTGACCGGGGCTTTTGTCTGGTTTATACGGGATAACGCACCCAGGGCGATGCTTTCTTTCTCAATCTGGGATGCCTGGCGGATCGTTTCGCTGGGAAATGAAGTGCGGCGAGGGCGCTTTAAGATGGCAATTTTGTGGTCGATTAACGACTCGACGCGATAAACTTCTCCCGCGTCGCCTTCACCCAATTTTTGCAGCAGACTCCATGTACGTTGCCGGCCTGTAACCAGTTCATTGCTTGGCATATTTACCTGGCTGGTAGAGCCCGTCCGGGTTTGCAACCAACATACCAGCTTTATAGGAAAGCGGATCGACTGGTGAAAGGCGAGCGGCCATACTGGGTGTAATGATGGGGATCCGTTTGAGCGCAAGCAGGCGACGTTCGATCAGGTCGGCACCCGAATCTTGCCACATCCAGCCGCTGCGGTCATAAGCACTCAGGTTGATGATACGTGAATAGGCGCGCAGCGTCTTGTGCGCATCGACATTGAAGAAATCTGCAAAATAGGAAAGAACCAGTTCACGCGGTGAGGTGTAAACTGCCTCTCGGAAACGTAAACCCACAAAATTGGATTTTGCCGCCGCCCCATAGCGCCCTTCTTGCTTGAAGATAGCCAGCACATGATCGTCGTCCATGCCGGGTTCGGGCAACATGTCCAGAATCAAGGGGGGGTAACCGATGCGGCGCAACGCCGCGGCGGCGAACAAAGCGCCATCCAGGCAATGCGCAAGCCGGTCCCGTATGACGTTCAAGGGGCAACGGTTGGTATTCTCGGCGCTGTAAGGGATACCATCCAGATAGGCCTGTATTTGGGCAGGCGTCTTCAGGGTATCCAGCAAGTCGCGCTCCGTCTGGTTCAAGTGATCGTCGAAAATTTCTAAAGGTGATGTCTTCATTTCGCAACGTCCTGTTGGCGGTTGTATTTTACCATTAGTAATTGGTGATGACATCAATCAGACCTCGCTCGCGGGCCTGCTGTTCGCACCAGCGAAATGAGAACCGCGCTATCAGGCCGAAAATGATCGTCAGGCCAATGAGAATACCTATCAACTGAGCATTGCTCAAGCCGGTCAAAGTTGGGAATGCCTGGGCGACGCTGCCAACCAATGCCCGGCGGAGCAATTCCAGCCAGTAGGTGATCGGCATGATGTAGCCCACCCAACGCAGCCAGACGGGTAAAACCTCCAGAGGAAAAATGGCGCCGCTGAAGAGATACAAGGCGCCTGCTACGGTCTCGCCGACACCCCACATATGATGGACGAGCAGCAGCATCGCGCCTGCCAGTATTAACCCCATCACGGCCAGCATATTGACCCCGATAAGCAATGCGATCAGAAAGAGAGGCCAATCCATTGCACTGGCTTCGACCTGTACATTCAGGAAGAACATTCCGACCAGGATGGTAATCAGCACCGATATCGAGCCAACCAGGAAACCAGCAATACTTCGCCCGAACAGATAAGTAGGATAGTGGATGGGCGCGGTATAGATGTATTTCAAGGTCTTATAATGCTCGCGGTCGTCCATGACTGCCCAGGCCAGGCCGTTCATGATGCGCCCAACGTACATGTAAAATGCGTTTCCCAGGTACATATAGGTAAACAAGGGATTGCTAAAATCACTGCGCGTGATAATGCCGTACATAACCACCAGGATCATCACGCTGGCCAGGGGTTTGACGAGAGAATACACGCCAAAGAGGAACGGGTCGGTCCAATTGGATTCGATCTGCCAGCCGAGCCAGGCGGCTATCTGGAATGAGCGCCACAGGGAGAGCAGTTTATGGCGATAAGGTGTCGAAAGTGAATGATCCATTGCTTTGTATTTTAGAATAGCCAAACTCGAGCGGACCTTGTTACCTGCGGCTTTCTGTGAGCCTTCCTTCGTGAATGGCGAGGCGCTCCATATAGGCCAGGAGGTAATACGCGCCGATCAGGAATAATGCACTCAGCAGGAGCAGGAGGCCGATTTCCGTAATGATTGGCAGGAAGCCTTGGGTTACTTCGGATGGGAAGATCAGTTGGCGCATCGCATCCATCCCCAACGTCAATGGAATAATGGATGCCCCAACTGCGACCCAATAGCCCAGGTTTTTAACCGGAAAGTAAAAACCAGATACCAGGTAGATGGGTTCCTGGGCCAGGTTTGCCAGGTGCCATGCCTCGCGGCTGAGCAAAAGGAACATGGAAGCTGACATCATTCCCATGCCATACAGGGCGGACATCGTCAGGAAGAACACAGCGAATAGCTGGACAAAACTGGCGACCTGAAAGCTGACGCCGAACAGCCAGCTTCCCACGATCAGGATGACCAGGGCGCGAAGTGTAGAAGCAACCAACCCACCCAGAGCCATTCCGAGCAGGATGGCCATCATCGAATTTGGCGCCATGATATAAAGCGCCAGGTTGCCCTGCTCTTTTTCCCAATAAAGCTGGCTGGACATGCTCCATAGCACGTTGAGCCAGAACGCTGTCATGGCTCCTCCCAGCACCACAAACCCGATATACGCTTCAGGCGCGCCGATGGCGCGATACACGTAAACGTAAGCGGAGATCGAGAGGATGGGAAGGACGATTTCGAAGAACATCCAGGATTTCTCACGTTGTTGGCCGATGATACGCGGGTAGGCGCGAGCAATCACAGTCTGGATCATTAACCGCCAGCCAGTGTTTTTCTCGACGCGGGGGTTCAAGTGGGGCGCCGTCATTCGTTTTGTTCCACTTCTTCCATACTGCGCCCTACCAGGTCGACGAAGACATCTTCGAGGGTTGGCTCACGCTTTTTCAAATTCAAGATGTGCAGGTTATTCCGGGTCATAGCGGCAATGACTGTGCTGAGAACGTCATCGGAAGCCAGCACCATTTCCAGGATTGCAAATCCATCTTGCGGGCTGTGCGTTACATTGGATATCCCCGGTAGCGCAGCGAACGATTCGAGGGAAACGGCGTTCAATGGTTCAGTTTCGATGCGATAGAAAGCATCTTTTTGCAGGGAACGCTTGAGCCTGGTTGGAGTGTCGCAGGCCAGGACCTGTCCCTTATTGATAATTGCCACACGGTCACACAACTCGTCGGCTTCAACCATATAGTGCGTGGTGAGCAGGATGGTGCGCGTTGGGTCGTTGTCCACCCATTGGCGGACGAAACGGCGCACTTCACGTGACGCGCCGACATCCAGCCCCAGGGTGGGCTCATCCAGGAAAAGCACTTCCGGGTCAGTCAGGAAGCCCCGGACGATGTTCATTTTTTGGCGCAGCCCGGTGGATAAATCGGAAGATTTCGTATGGATGCGATCCGCCAGGCCCACGATCTCTAACAGTTCACGGATGCGCTGATTTGCCGTTGTGGATGAGATGCCATAGAACTGGGCGAACATCCACAAGTTCTCACGGACCGTGAGCAAACCATATCCAGATGATTCGCCGCCAGAAACCATGTTAATCCGCTGGCGTACCTGGGCGGACTGTTGCATAACGTCGAAATCGGCGACTGCAGCTTTCCCGGTGCTTGGCGCGAGCAGCGTGGTCAATATTTTAATCAGGGTCGTTTTGCCAGCCCCATTGGGCCCCAGCAGGCCGAATAATTCGCCAGGGCAGATCTCAAGGTTGATATCCCGTAGAGCAACCAGTTCTTTGGGTTCAGTCTTCTTGCTGTTGCGGATTTTGTAGACGCGGCCGAGTGAGGATGTCTTGACTGCAAATTTCATAGGATAATCGACAGAATTGACAAAATTGTTGGGTGTGTGTAGGGTGAACGTAGGGTAAGCGTAGGGTTATCGTCAAGTACAAAAATTCGATACCTGGTAATATAGAGATCGAAGGGCGATTTCTCTTCTTCTCCTCCTTAGAGAGAGCCGGGAGCGGCGTAC
>CAZQQJ010000071.1:0-24473 GCA_964595435.1 uncultured Anaerolinea sp.
TTGCCATCCTTCGGTCTCAGAACTGAAGTCACCGACACTTTTGCGTTACACTCGGTAGCCTGAACGTACTACTGCCTGAACGACCCTCGCAAGGTATAATCTTGTATAGACAATGCCGGACGTCGTCTGAGCTCATCACCGATTACCCGCCTTTGTATGGACCATGCCGGATTACGCCTGGCATCGCCGGTTGCCGAACTTGCCTGGTTACCGGATTGTCTCTGCCTGCCCGCCGTCATGCGTTGGCGGGGAATATGGGGTAGGGGCTGCCCCATAAGCGCCTTTTGTGGCAGCTCCTCCGCTCGAAGGAAATCGGTGATGAAACTTAACCTCCTGCTTTTGTTCTGTCTCTTCCTGGCCGGCCTGCCATCCGTCGCCCCCGGCCTTGCCGCAGATTCCCTCACGGTTTTGATGGATTATCACGATGTCAGCGAAACCTCCTCCGCCCTGCTCGCCCTCGATACCTCCAGTTCCTACGTCAAACGCTTCACCATCGGCGGCTCGCCCAATTACAAGTCCAACCCCAGCGTCCCAAAAACCTTTCCAATATACGCCCTGCGCATCTCGGCTGATACTACCGACGATCAGGAAGACAACCCGGACAAGAATGGCATCCTGTTCGAATGCGCCATGCATCCGCGGGAGTGGTTGACCACCGAAAGTTGTCTGGAGCTGGCCGAATACCTGGTTGCCCACCGCACCGATACCTCCAGCGGCGTGCCCGAACTGCTCCAGTACGCCGAAGTGTGGATCATTCCTATCACGACCACCGCCGGGCGTTACATCGATGACCCCAACGGCGGTGATCCCACCCAATTCTACGCCGATCCACCTGCCAGCGATGGCTGGCGAGGCAACGGCGACTCGCGCCTTTGCGAATGGGGGGTGAACGTGGCCCGCAACTTCTCGCGCGGTTTCAACGATGATGGCGCTACCGTCTTCTGCAGCTCCAGCTATCGCGGTTTCGCCCCTTTTTCCACTTCTGAGGCGAACGCCCTGCGCCAGTTCGTCGAGAACCATAACATTTCACTGGCTGTCCTGCTCCACTCCAACGCCCAACAGATCTGGAACCAGTGGGGCGCCCTCGATAACGCCGGCGAACGCATGATCGAAGAAGCCGCCCGCATCTGGCGCCAGGGTTGGAGCCTGCCCGCTGACCAGGCTCGTTATGATCTGGCGCGGGTCGAATTGGGCGGCGGTAACGGCCAGTTCTCCGCCTGGCTTTCCAGGGAGTCGGTTCGTTCAGGCGATGAGTCTTCCGAAGTGGTCGGCCCCTGGGGTTTGAACGGCGACCAGCCCCTGGCCGGCGATTTCGACCGGGATACTTTAGTGGACGACGTTGGCAGCTATCGCCCCTCGGATCATCTCTGGCGTTACGATCACGACCACAACGGCGCTACCGATGACACCTTCGGCCCGTGGGCATCGGCTACCACCTATAGTCCCTTCGCCGGCGATTTCGACCAGGATGGCAGGATCGACGATGTGGCCGTGCTGCGCCTCTCGGATGTATCCTATCACATCGACCTGGACCATGACGGCGATAGCGACCGCAGCTATCCCGCCTGCGGCCTGGACGACGATATCCCGGTCGCCATCGATAGCGACCGGGATGGCTTCGTCGATGACCGCGTCGCTTTTCGTCCCTCCGATCGCCTGTGGTATTACGATGCCAACCTGGACTGTGTCAGCGCTGATCTGTTCCCCATAGGCCCTTGGGGTCTTGCTGGGGACTTGCCCGTCGCCGGCGATTTCGACCGTGACGGCTTCGTGGACGACCTGGCTGTTTTCCGCCCCTCCAACCAGATCTGGTATTACGACCTGGATCACGATGGCGATACGGACCACACCAGTGGTCCCTGGGGCGTCGATGGAGCCATCCCTGTCGCCGGCGATTTCAACGCCGATGGCTTCCTGGACGATGTTGGCCTCTTCGATCCGGCGACGCGTATCTGGCGTTATGACGATTACCACAACGCCACCCTGCCCGCTATGGATGAAGGCTCTTTGCGCGCCATCCAGACCATCCTCATCGAGTTGCCTTTCACCGGGGCCAACTATTACGGTACTATCTACGAAAACAGCTCCGGCGATGGCAGCAACTCCTTCCACCCTTCAGGCGGCCCTGTGCGCGACGTGATCGAAGACAGTTTTATCCCTATGGCCCTCTATCTAATCCGCCAGGCTCGTTCCCCCGGTTGCCCCACCGACGACGCTGGCGACGCCGAGACGGCCTATTGTCCGGCGGTGGACTACGGCCTGGCCGCGGCCAGACTGCTGCCTTCTGGCGCCGACCCCTTTATTGCCGGTTCATTGGTTAGCGTACCGGCCGTCTGGACCTCCTGGAGCAAGGTTACCCCGGCGCGCCTGGAGCTTCTCCCCGGTGTGTACGACCTCTACTACCGGGCGCAGAACTACAGCGACGCCGCCCGCAGTTTCAAAGTGAGCGTCGAAGTGCAGTATGCCCAGTGCAGCCACCCTGCAGACTGCACCCCGATCACCATCACTACCCAGCAAACCACCTACACCAACGTGCCCCCCCAGGCCGTTCGCAGCGGCTCTTTTTCCCTGGCGTTGCACCTGCCTACCGGTACCGCCGGCTGGTACCAGGTGTCTCTCCGCACTTCCCCCACGGCCGGCGGCAGCGACGATTTCCCCTCCAACGACCGCAAAGTCATCCGTTTCCAGAGCACCAGCGGGGCCTGGGCTTATTTCCCCCTGGTGATACGTTAGCCATTATTTCACTGCCTGCGTTTCCACAAGAATCTGATCGACCACGACCTCTCTAAACTGGTTGAAATTATCGCCGCCCAGGCCGTGTCCGCCATCCAGCCAGATCAGCTCTTTGTGCGGAGCCTCCAGCACGTTGTAGTACTCCTCCACCAGCGAAGTCATCGCGTTCACATCGTTGCGCCCCACGAACATATAAACCGGCACGTCCAGCTTCGCCGCCTGAGTCCTGAAATCCAGCTTCTCCAACTGTGGGTACACGACCTTGAACGATTCCGCCAGGCCCAGGGTATGGTTGACCTTGTCCACCAGCCCGTATTCCGGCACCGTAAACGGGATGATCGGTACGATCACGCTAAAACCCGGCAGCCCCATGTATTCGTTCAGCACGTCCAGGTAAGCCACGTATTTGCCAACCCGGTCATCGTCCCGGTAAGGCGGCGGCCCGTTGCGCCGCAGGGTTTCCAGCCGTTTGCTGTCGCCCGTTTCGGCCAGGTGCTTTAGCGCAAACTCATATCCCATCACATCGTTCTCCGTCGTATTGATCATCTGCCCGCTCCCGATGTAAGCGGCGTACAGATCCGGGTACTCCTGCACCAGCCAGATGCCCAGGATGCTCGTCCACGATACGCCGTAAACGTAAATCTTATCCTGCTGGAAACGCTCCCGCAGGTACAGCGTCAGCGCGTGGGCGTCGTCGATAAAGCGCTGCGGCGTCAACTCTGCAATCGGCAGCGCATGGTAAGACTTACCCGTTCCCGGTTCGTCCCAGTAAACGACCACGAAATCCTTCTCCAACGGCTCGAAGAGCGGCCGCACGGCAAAGCCTCCGCCCCCCGGGCCGCCCATCCCCAGGTGCAGCAGCACCGGCTTGTTCACGTCGTGGCCCCGGATGGCGATCCATTGCTCTGTCCCGTTCAACGCTACTTTTTCCAGCGAGGCGATCGACCCCGGGATGGGTTTCCCATCCTCGCCTCGGATTTCCGGCGTGGCGGCGAAGTACTGTGAAGCGGCCACTGCCAGGACGCTCACCAGCAGAGTTCCTGCCAGCCCGACCCCAACCCCGCGCCCCGCCGGCGCCAGCCGCAGCAACGCCACCAGCGATGCGACATCCCCTGCTGCGAGCAGCAACCATGCCCACGTCGGCACAGAAGTCGTCAACGGCACCAAAATCAACGGCAGACACAACACAAATGCGATGACAAATCCTATAGCTCTCATTGTATATTCTCCAAATTGGATGGGTTTGGTGCGACGCACTTCCGAATTGCGTCGCGCCTGGATACAACCATAGTTTACCCCCCGGCATGTCCTCTGTCGCCTATCCCCAGATAGGTTTCAAGGTAGGTTAAACCCCCGCCTGCGGATAGGTCACCCGGCCTTCACGCCTGGCCTCTCCGCCCCACCAGCAAATACGCCTGCGCCTCACCCTTTCCTTTCACATCGATCGCCCCTCGCCCTTCGCACTCGTATTCGTCCTTGAGCAGCGCGTAGGTCGCCTCCGAAATCTGAATCTCCCCCGGGATTCCCAGGCTTTCCATCCGGCTGGCGATATTCACCGTATCCCCCCACAAATCGTAAATGAACTTGGTCGCCCCGATCACCCCTCCCGTCACCGGCCCCGAGTGCATTCCGAAACGCATCGCCACCTGTTTCCCGCTGCTCGATTGGAATGCCTTCACCTGCTGCCGCAATTCCAGCGCTGCCTGCGCCAGCGCCTGCGCGTGATCTGCCCGCGGGATGGGCAGCCCGCTGGCGATAATGTAGGCGTCGCCGCTCGTCTTGATCTTCTCCAACCCTCGTTCCTGCGTGACCCCGTCGAAAATCGAGAACAGTTCGTTCAGCGTACTCACCAGGTCCTGCGGAGAAGTCTCGCTTGCCATGCGGGTAAAATCCACTATGTCCGCAAACAACACCGTCACCGCCTCGAAATGATCGGCGATCATCGTCTCGCCCGCCTTCAACCGCTCCGCAATCGGCGCCGGCAGAATGTTCAACAGCAGCCGGTCTGCCTTCTCCCGCTCCTGCTGCACCAGGTGCAAATATTCCTGTTCCCGGTCGCGCATGCGCTTCTTCTCCAGGCTCGCCCCGATCCGCGCGTTCAAAATCACCGAATTGAACGGCTTGGCCAGGTAATCGTCAGCCCCCAGCTCGATACAGCGCGCCACCGTATTGATGTCGTCCACCGCCGAGAGCATCACCACCGGGATATGCCGCAACTTCTCGTCGCCCTTGATCTTTTCCAGCGTTTGCGGCCCGGTCATCACCGGCATCATCACGTCCAGCAGCACCAGGTCGAAAGGCCGCACCGCCAGCGCTTCCATTGCTTTGGCCCCGTTCTCCGCAGCCACCGTGCGATAACCCAGGGTTTGCAGCATCAGGCACAGCAGCTCGCGCAGGTCACGGGTATCGTCCACCACCAGGATATCGTAAGGAGTTTGGTTCATGTCACCCACTCGCAGCCTCTGCCGCCGGGGGAGTGTGCAGCGGCAGGCGGATCGTAAACGTAGAGCCTTCGCCTGGCGTGCTTTGCACGCGGATTTCACCTCCCATCAAATGGCACAGGCGCTGGCTCACTGCTAACCCCAGGCCGGCGCCCTCCGCCCGGCGGGTGGTCGAATCGTCGGCCTGGGTGAATGCCTCGAAAATTTCGTCGAGCTGGTGGTACGGGATGCCGATCCCGCTGTCCCGGATGTGGATTTGCAGCCGGTCCTCCTGCGAGAACCCCGGCGAGCTGAACCGGTCCATCTCGATCGTCACACCGCCCACCTCGGTAAACTTGATCGCATTGTCCAGCAAGTGCGCCAACACCTGCCGCACCCGCACCGGGTCGGCGTAAACGTCCCATCTCTCCGTCCGGTCGGCCTCCAGATGCAGGTAAAGCCCCTTGCCCTCCGCCTGCGGCACGGTATCTATCAACATATCCTCGATCAGCGCGTACAGGTCGATCGTTTGAGGGGATAAACTCAGCCGCCCTGCGTCGATCTTCGCCATGTCGATAATATCGTTGATCAGGTTGAGCAGCCGCCTGCCGTTCTTATCGATCAGCTGCAAATCACTGGCCATCATCTCGTTGATCGGCCCATCCAGCCCGATGGACATTACCTGCGCAAATCCCAGGATCGAATTCAATGGCGTGCGCAGCTCGTGGCTCATCGTCGCCAGGAAACTGCTCTTCGCCCGGTCTGCTTGCTCCGCCGCCCGCATCGCCTCTCGCAGCGCCTGCTCGGCCGCTTTGCGCTCGCTGATATCCCGCAGCACCAGCAAATTGGCGTTATGCTCGCCCCGCTCGTCGTGCAGCGGCGTAATGTGCAGCTCGAAATCTCGCCGCCCTTCCGGCCGGTTGAGCGGAATATCGATGCGCGCCTCCTGGTTCGCCGCGTAATGCCCGGCCAGTTCCGGCCAGTGCGCCAGCAGCGCAAACAATGGCCGCCCCAGCAGGCGCGTCGTGCTTGCTGCAATCCCTTGCGGCATCGAAGGCCGGAGCAGCGCCCGCGCCGCCGGGTTCAAATCCAGAATCCGCCCTTCCGTGTCCACCACGATCAGCGCCTCGCTCATCATCTCGATCACCCGCTCGCGCGCCACTGGCACAATCCGCAGTATTCCGTACCGGTAAAGCCCCAGGCTTGCCGCCAGCCCGCTGATCGCAAAAGCAAACGGCGTCAAATCGAGACCCCTCAGGATCGGGGCCCCGCTTACGTATAGGATGTTCCCAATCCACGGCGCCGCCGCCGCTACCAGCATCATCCCCAACTGTCGCCGGTAAAGCGGCTGCGAAGCCAGGTACATCCGCACGAGGATGAACGCACCACACACCAGCATCAGGTAAGAATAAGCCACGATCATCCAGAAGGCCGGCCCGTGTTCCACCTGCAAAATCACCGTCCCGCCCATCCTCGCCTGGCCTACCTGTCTCCACACCAGCCCGTGCAGCTCGTTGCTCCACGCCAGCGCCAGCCCGCCCAACGGGATGGCGAAAAGCAACGCCAGGTTGCGCCGCGTCAGCCACGCATCCTGCCGCGTATACTTCAACGTGAAAACGAAAAATAACGGCGCTGCGCTGCAAATCCCCAGGTACTGGGCCTTGGCCCAAAAAATCTGCGCCCCCAGTTGCGCGCTGCTCAATTCCAGCAGATACCCCCCCGTCCAGATCGTATTCGCCGCCATCAGCCATGCCAGCGAGCGCGCCCCAGGAACCTTCCGCTGCTGCCAGGCCATCCAGGCCAGGCTCGCTGAAAGCGCAATGGTGAGCAGAAAATGCCAGGTATAGGGAGTATATTGCCAGTCCAATCGGTCCATCCGGCGTGCAGAACGTAAAATTCGGTAGCAGTATACCACTTCTTCACCCGCCAGAGCAGGAAACGCCGCCCTCTGAGGGCTAATCGCCGCCGCCTGCGCTGTCGCCATTGTTGCCATCCTGTCCTGCCGGACCTTCGCTGCCTGCCTCGGACGCCAGGCGCTGGATCTTCGCCAGCAAGTCGCCGAAATTGATCGGTTTGGAAACGAACTCGTCGCACCCCGCCTGGTAACTTCTCTTCATGTCCCTGAACGCGGTATACGCCGTGAGCGCAATAATCGGGATGTGCCGCGTGCGCGCGTCTTCCTTCAGCAGCCGCGTCGCCTGCCAGCCGTCCATCCCCGGCATCCCCATGTCCATCAAAATCACCGCCGGTTGCAACTGGCAGGCCAGCGCCAGCCCGCGCCGCCCGTTCTCCGCCAGGCTCACCTCCAGCCCTTCCAGCCGCAGCCGCTCTGCGATCATCTCCCGCACCAGGCGGTCGTCTTCGACCAGCAGCGCGTGGATCACAGCATCTCCTCCGGCGGCGTGTTCGCTGGCAGCCGCACCGTGAACGTCGAACCCACCCCTGCCTGGCTTTCCACCTGGATCTCTCCGCCCATCAAGCGGCACAGCCGCTGGCTGATCACTAACCCCAGCCCTGCCCCCCCATAACGCCGTGTCGTCGAGGTATCCGCTTGCGTGAAAGCCTGAAAAAGGTGTTGCATTTGCTCTTCCGTCATCCCAATCCCCGTATCGCTCACTGCAAACTCCAGCCAGGCCGCCCCGTGGTCATTGCTCCGCCGCGCCTGCAGCCGGATGCGCCCGTTCTCGGTGAACTTGGCCGCGTTGGCCAGCAAATTATACAGCACCTGCCGCAGACGCGTCGCGTCTGCCCGCATCTCGCCCAGGCCGGGGGGCAAGTCGGTCTCCAACTGGTTCCCGTTCTTGTCCGCCAGCGGGCGGATCGCCGCCAGCGTCTCGTTCAGCAGGTCTTCCACCTGAAAAGCCTCCGCCGAAAGCCGCACCCGGTTCGCCTCGATCCGCGAGAGGTCGAGCACCTCGTTGATAATTGCCAGCAGGTGGTGCGCCGACTCCAGGATGCGGTCGATGCGTGTCACCGTCAGCTCCTGCTCATTTTTCCGCGCCTCGCTCTGGATAATCTCGCAATACCCGATAATCACCGTCAGCGGGGTGCGCAGCTCGTGGCTCATCGTTGCCAGGAAACTGCTCTTCGCCCGGCTGGCCTGCTCGGCCGCCCACTGCGCCCGCTCCGCCTCCTGCCTGGCCTGCTCTGCTTCCCGGCTGGCCTGCTCCGCTGCCCGGCCAGATTCCTCCGCCACTTCCTTGGCCAGCACCAGCGCCCTCTCCGCTTCTTTGCGCGCTGTAATATCCCGCAGCAAGATCAGGCTGGCGTTGTGCTGGCCGCGGCTGTCGTAAAGTGGCGAGATCAACGCCTCGAAGCTGCGCTGCTCGCCCGGCAGATGCAAGGGCAGGTCCAGCCGCGTCTCTTCGTTTGCCGTATACTGCTCGGCCAGCTCCGGCCAGTGCGACAAAAAAGCCAGCAGCGGGCGTCCCGTCATCCGCGAAGGGCTGATTGTCGCCGCAGGCTGCCCCCCGGGATGGAGCAGCGCCCGCGCCGCCGGGTTCAAATCCAGGATGCGCCCCTCCGTGTCGATCACCACCAGCGCCTCGCTCATCATCTCGATCACCCGCTCGCGCGCCACCGGAATGACGCGCAGGATGCCGTAGCGATACAGCCCCACGCTGGCCATTGCCCCTGTCACGGCAAAAGCAAACGGCGTCAGGTCCAGGTAGGTAAAGGGCGGCAGCCCCGAAACGTACAGCGCGTTGCCGATCCACGGCGCCGCCGCCCCCATCAGCATCACCGCGATCTGCTGCCGGTAAACCGGCTGCGAACCGGCGTAAGCCTGGATCAGGATCAGCACCCCCACCGCCAGCATCACATACGAATACCCCACGACCATGAAGAACGCCGGCCCGTGTTCCAGCACCAGGATACGGTTCGGCCCGGCCGCCACCTGCGCCATCCCCGGCCACACCAGCCCGTGCAGCTCATTGCTCCACACCAGCAGCAGCCCTGCCACGGGGAGTGTAAACAACAAGGCCAGGTTGCGCCGCGTCAGCCAGGCGTCCCGCCGCGTATATTGGAGCACAAAAACCAGGTACAGCGGCGCCGTGCTGGTGATCCCCAGGTACTGCACCTTCGCCCACCATACCTGCGCCGCCAGCGAGGCGCTGCTCAGCTCCAGCAAATACCCCCCCGCCCAGGCCGTATTTGCCAGCATCAACAGCGCCAGCGTCGGCGCGCCGGGAACGCGCCTGCGCCGCCACGAAAACCCTGCCAGCGCCACACAGAGCGTCGCTGCCAGCAACAGCGGCCATGTAAAGGGTGAATTCTGCCAGGTCAAACCGCGCGCCTCGTTGGGGTAATTTCCACTCTCCGAAAATTGTATTCTTTCGGCAGGGGTTTGTCAATTACGGTATTGTTAGTATTATCACCGGTTTGTGCAAAGAGGAGTCTACAGAATTGTAAGCCACAGTTCCAGTTCGTCACCGTTTGTGATTTCTTTGGAACTTGCCTGGAACCTCAACCCCCATAGATGCCGACCTGTATACCAACCCGGGCTGTAGCTTGCGCGCGCCTCAAACCTGCTATAATAGAAAAGTGAGATTGCATCGAACGTGTGCCCTGCCATACCCGGGGAGGCGATAAAGCAATGTCCAGTAAATCTCCTGAAACTTCAAATCGTTTTCCCCCACCCGCCCGCCGCGCAAGCGAATGGCAGGCGCTGCGTCGCTGCCTGGCGATATTGCAGCGCCTGATGCAAGGCCCCGCCAGCGGTGATGAATTGGCGGCAGCGGTGTTGTCCCTCCTGGGACCGCACGCTTACCCGGCAGAGGAAAGCGCCCGCCGCTATGCATTCAAACGCGATCGCCAGCATTTGCGTTATTCACTGGACGTCCAGTTCACCTACGATCCCAGTACCGGCCAATACTCCTTGCAGGATGCCGGCCCTTTCGCCTATCTGGAGCTTTCCTCGCAAGGCTTGCAGGCCCTGCGTTTATTGTTGGAAATGTTTGAAAACGAATTAGGCGAGCAGGCCGGCGTGCGTACACTGCTCGATGTACTGGTATCGCGTCTTTCGCCCGATGCACGTGTTCGTCTGGAAGCTCGTTCGGGATGGGTCGAGGTCGATGTAATGCAGGGAATCGACCCGACTACCCTCAGCCCCAATGTGGTGGAAAAGGTGAACCGGGCGACTCGTGAGGGGCGCAAGCTGGCATTCACCCATTGCTCGCCATCCCATGATGATTGCCTGCCGCGCTTCTATGAATTAGTCCCAATCGAAGTGCGCTTTCGCCATGGACACTGGTATTTGTACGCCGACGTGCTGGTATGCCGTGATGTTCGTGGAGAAGAGAGTCGGGATGTAGGCTATCGTTCCTTTCGTCTGAGTTACATCCTGGATGACGAACATTTGCAAGTGCTGCCGGGTAAAGCGCCGGCCAATCGTCGCCGCCCACAGCGTTATTTTGTCCATTATCGCTTGCTGCCGGCCATCGGGCGCGGCGCCATCAGCCGTCACTTTGACGAAATGCACATCACGCGCTTGCCGGATGGCAGTGCAGAGGTGACCGGCTTCACCCGCGACTTGTTCGAAGCTGTGCGCATTTTCCTCGGATATGGGGAGAATTGCATCGTCCTGGGCGGGGACGAAATTTACCGCGAGATGCTGCGCCGGGTGCGGGAAATGGCAGAGCATTATGGCGCAGGCATGGGCTAGATCAGATTTAGATGTCACGGGTCCGGTGGGGGAAAACAAGGTAAAGACGTGAGCCGCTCGCAAGGGGTGGGGCGCCCTTGCGCTCCAGGGTGCGGGGTAGAATAGACTTGTATGCAGTTCCGCACTCTGGTGCCCGGCTGAAGGGGCGCACGTCCGGGCTGGGACCCGGCAGGCCTTCTGGGGGTGGATGAAGACCTGTCGGGTAGGGCGGAGCGCGGGAAGTTTGGTAATAATCTTTGGAGGCTGGATGAAAATCCGAACACTGCCGGTATACTCCCGGTTGGCTGATGAAAATGAAATCCCTGGTGAAGTGCTTAAGGCGTTGCCACACGGTTGGCAATTGTCGAAACACCAGGTTGAAACCTACCGGGCATTGGCCAGCGGGGATTATGATGTGATTTTTAATACGGCGATGACAGGGGATGGAAAAAGCCTGGCTGCATATTTGCGCACATTGGTGCGGATGAATTCTGTTCTAGCAATGTATCCCACCAATGAACTGGCGTTCGACCAGGAAACTCAATTGGAAAGGGCGCGTATCGTATGGAATTGCCCGGATCTGCGTCTGACCCCGATGTCTGCCCATCGAATGGAAGGCTTGATCGCCGATGGTCTCTATGGTCGCAAGGCAGACGTCGTCCGCCATCTGATGGACAACAATGATATTGTGCTCACTAATCCAGATATTTTTCACTACCTGGCTCAGTTTTTCTATACTCGCAAAGATGATGCTCCAGATTTGTTGTTCAGCCGCAAGGTTGTGGAATTGTTTGACCTGTTTCTTTTCGATGAGTTTCACATTTTCCAGGCTCCTCAATCGGTGGCGGTGTTCAATGCGTTGTTGCTCCTTCGAGAAATCAGCGGCGATCATTCTCGCAAACGTTATCTTTTTCTCTCTGCCACGCCAAGCGAGTTGTTACAAGATTACTTAACCAAAGCGGGTTTTCGATCTCGTTTAATCCATCCTGAGGCCGAAGGCTGGTATTTGAATACAGATACTGTTGTAGCGGATAGGTCGTGGCGTCCCATTGTTCAGGCTATCGATCTTAATTTCTGGGAGATAAGCACATCGAATCGGATCGAGGCCTGGGTAACCGAACATATCGACGATATTTTATTGCCATTTTTTATAATGCATCAGCCCTCGGCAAAGGGGGCTATTATTGTCAACAGTGTAGCCACCGCGTATCGTTTGCACGATCTGCTAAGACCGAGGTTTCAGGCGCTCGGACTGGACGTTTCGCTCAATACTGGCTTTACCGGTGAAACACACAAGCGCGCTTCGCTGGATGCGAATTTGTTGATTGGTACATCGACCGTCGATGTCGGGGTCGATTTTCGGATTAATTTCCTGGTATTTGAGAGCCGCGATGCGGGAACGTTTTTACAGCGCTTTGGGCGGCTAGGCCGTCATCTCGACGACGGTCACGGGCACAGGTTTGAAACATTTCAGGCTCATGCTATGCTTCCAGTTTTTGTCAAGGAGCGCCTGTTTTTGGGTAAAGCCGGCGAACCGCCATGCTTCCTAGATGGCCAGGAGGCGACCCGCACGCAGCTTGCTGCTGTCATTCAACAGGCATATCCTGCCCCGGTATCCTTTCAGTCTTATGGAAAGCAATGGGGCAAATTGCAAGCCGCGCACATTTATTTCCGTTTGAGCGCCGGTACGATCAAGAGTTCGTACGAAAACACGCGCGCACAATTGAAGAATCACTATCAAAACGTGTTTGGGATCAGTCTTGGCAAAGCATTGCTTGAGTACCGGGATTTATGCGAGAATCGCAAAGAGATCTTGCATGAAGCAGAAAGCTTTCGCGGTGAAAGCCCATTTGATTGCGGTATTATCGATCCGGCAGAAGCTGGGGTGGATGGCGTCAAACGCTATGGATTGTTGGGCCTGGCTGCTAACGCCGACTTGACATGGATAGAACGACAGGCATTTCAAGCTGAGGCCAGGCGGCGAGGCGTATCTCTGTCAGACAGCGCGATCAGTAAAATGATCGGTTGGTTCCGCCTGGAACGCTTTATTTCTTCGCCCAGGTCCATTAGCTTCGTTTTGGGTGACGCGGTGTCTGCCTGGGGAGCTGACACGATGGGTGAGGTTACCGTGATCGATGGTGTGAAGCTGGATGTAGGTGGCGTGGATTGGCTCTATGATTTGAATGCCAGCCTGCGCAAGCGCAAACTGGTGGCGACGGTTTGCCTGATGCCACCCACCGAGTTGCGTTACCGTTTGAAACTTCCTCCCATGTTCGAGGTGATGCCGTTCGTGGATATCAATGGTTACAGCGGTAGCATTGCCTTTGCCCGTTACGCTTTACTGCTTAATGTAGCCATCCGGGAGCAGCACCTGGGCTGCGGGGGAAATGCGATTATCGTATGAAGCAATTTATATCGCGTGCGAGTAGAAGAATTTACTCATGACCAGACGTTATAACCCACAACAACGAACAGGAGTGGCCGAAAAATGACAGTTCGTAAGACAAAGTTAATAGATGTGCCTGCTGATCAAATAGAGGATGAAGACGATTTGATTGCTTCGATTGCGGAGTTTGAAGCCCGGGTTGAACCGGATGTTGCGAGGCTGGCCGACGAGCCGATGTTTTCGGCATTGCTCCGGGACGCAGTGCGTAAAACCAACCCTGACGACCAGGTGCTGCTGGATTACGTGGACAACGTGGCCCAACCGCTTTCGCTGGAACTGGCTTTGAAGCTAGCCAAGGGTGGGGATGAATTTCTGAACGCGCGCCGCGCAGAAGGGAAAAGCGAGGCAGCGCTTGCCCGCTATCGCCACGATCAGAGTCTGCGTGCTCATCTGGTGAACGGCTTATTGCCTGTGGCACACATCGCCCGCTTGTTGAAGAAATGGGGCGCGCCGCGCTTGCGCCATTTCGACGAGACTACCTATCGCCTTTTTTGTGCAGGATTTACTTTGCATGACTGGCTGAAGCTGCCTGAAGTAGATGATTGGCTGGCAAGAGAGGGACTGAGTCATGCCTCAATATCGCCAGCGCAGCACCTGCAATTTATCGAAGCGATTTTTCGTCAATGGTTGGCCCGCCTGAAACTGGATCGATTCCTGGAGCCGGTTGGGGGTGCAGAAGTATGGCTGCACGATTTGATCTACCTGGCGGCCAATACCCAGGTGCGGTGGGGGACAATGCTCAACCTGAGTCAATTGCCAGGTATAAAATTGGAAGGAAGACCCCGGCAACTGGCAACCGACTTATGCACCCTGGCGGACCGGATTGCCTATATCGCTAAGACGCCGCGGGCAGTTGTTGTGGAAAGCGGTATTGTGGATTTGATCAACAATTTATCTGATGGCAAGGCTCGCCTAGTGTATCATCATGTGGCTGAAAACCGCGGGCTGCTGACCAATTTCATCCATAATGCTGCGTTGAACCGCCTGGCCCACGCCGGGCGTGTTCCTCTGCTGTATGCGCCCAGCGGCGTAGTGTACCTGGAGCGCACCCAGGACGGGCAGCCCGGCGGCCAGCTCCTTTTCGATATCCAGGCAGTGGCTGAAGAGACGGTGAACGAAATCCGCAGGGCATGTGCCAGCAGGATCAGTCTCGATTTCACCGGCCTATCGCGGGATGGTAAGGGCTTGAAAACGGCGCCGTATTATGACTTGCATTTTTCGGCCGCTGAGCAAATCCGGCTGATGGCTCGGGGCGTTTTTCGCATGATCCCCGAAACGAAAAAATCCTCTGCACAGGGACGCTATGATAACTTGAGGGCGAAAGGGATGGCACCCGCAGATGTCGATCTGAATTTGCCGGCGGACATTCGCGTGGATCAGTTGGCAGAATTCTGCGCTATTTCGGTTGCGCTTGCCAGCAGCGCAGCGCCCGGCTTAGACCTGGTTGACCTGGTGCTGCGAGTGATGGATATATCCACAGAAAGGGCCAATTTTGACGCAATCAACACCGCCAAAGGTGGAGGCGGCGTACCCTATGCCTGGTATTATGTCGCTGGCGCTTACCTGGGACGTGGCCAGGGGCTGGGCTGCTCACCTGATGAACTGCGCGCTGAGGTCGAAAAGATTGCCGGTATACTGGCTCAGGCGGTGCATAGACAGCAACAAACCGACTTGGATGGGTGGGATGACTTGCGGGTATATGTGCGTCGGGTATTAAGTGTTGGCCCCCATTCCGCGGCTGGGCAAGGCGACGATGTCCGCCAGACTGCCGCTAGAGAACTTGCCCGCTACATGGCCTCTAAAAAGCGTGGGCGCGAGGCGGCGCAAGTCTGCTCGCTATGTTCTTCGGCATACCAGGTCAACCCGCAGCGCGAGGCCGGTTTGTTATTCGCTCCGCAGGTCTATACCAACAAACAACCGCTGCACGGATCGAAAGCTACTCGCAATATCTGCCGGATTTGTGAAAGCGAGATGATGCTCCGCCAGATATTGATGAACCACGGTGGGGCGTTAGGTGGGCGTTTCGAGGGGCGGCGAGTGCGTTACCTGTATTTCTACCCCACCTATTTCTTCACTCCTGAAACTCTGGCGCAATTGCGGTCCGTTTACCGTGAATTGCGGCGCGTTAGTTTTACGGCGCTGCGCAAGGCATTGCTTGACGAGAACAATGGCAGGGCAAGGTTGAATGTGGGCATCGAAGATTTCCAGCGCTTGCAGCCATTCATTCTGGAAGCCAGAAACGATGGGCCGGATACGCCGGATCGTCTGTTTCGTTTCCACTTCCCCGAGCTACAGCCCGTAGCCTTTTATTTTCTGGGTTTGCCGCCGCCTGGAAGAGATGCAAAAGATGCTGAAGCCTGGGTCAACCCGGCCTTCCTTTCGCTGGTGTTGCCGCTGGCTTTGGATGTGAAGGTGGTGGCGTCTGAGTCGCCCATGCCGCTGTTGGTGGAGGCCGACGAATTAGACGAAAGTGTTTTCCTGGATGCGCCACACGATTTCGTCAAAGACCTGCTCGGCCGCGAGCGCATCTCGTTGGAAGGGCTGTTGCCCCGTATTCAGGCATTGACTGCCGCCTATTTGATCCATATCGATGGCAATGCCCATACCGGAGCTGGCGGTTTCGACTATCGCTGGCACGCGCTGCCGCCCGTGGCGCGCAACCTGGCTGCCGATCCTTTGTGGGCGTTTGCTTATCTAAAGAAATGGCAGCGCGCCAACAAGGCTGATACCTTGCCGGTCGATAAAGCACAATTCTATCTCCAATACGTTTCGATATTATGTGATTTGAAAGGGAATGATGCAATGAGCCATGCCAGAACATTGACGGAATACTACATGCAGTTCTACCGTGCCGAGCGCTGGAACTCCAACAGCATTTTGCGCCCAATCATGGTGGCCGCCCGAGCGATCCTGGAAGCAGATCCACGCCTGTTTGGCGACCGCCAAAGCCTGACCGAGGCTGTGTATGGTGAGATGGACGCTTTCATGAAGCGCGTCCAATCCGGCAAGGCGGATGGCCGCCTGCCAGCCGGCAGCAACTGGCAGAGCCGGGAAGCCGCCATGCGTAAGTTTACTGAATATTTCGTGGGGGATGTCTATTATGATGCGTTGCGGGCGGATAAGTCCGCGTTGCGCGGCAAGCAGCTTAACCTGATAAAAAATGCTTGTGAGGTAATCTACCGTGACAAGACTGTTCAAGAAAAGCAGTCTGGCCAACTCAAAGACAATGGCCAGGATCTCGAATAAGACTGGCTAATCATAAACTTTACATCATTAAGGAGAGATTTACCATGACTATCCAAACCCAATGGTTCCCTACTCGCATTCCGGCCAAACCTTCCGGACATTATGCGCACTTCGTTGTGTTGCGTGTGACCGATTCATATGCGTTATTCCAGACAGATGGCGAGTTGAACGTTGCTCGTGTTCCGGCCGGGATTAAAGATCGCGATATGCTAACGCGCCTCACCCTGTTCAAGCGTAAACAAACCACACCGGAGCGCCTCACCGGGCGTGAATGGCTGCGTCGTTACGATATCCTCAGTCCGGATATTCCTGAAGAAAAGGTCAAGGTTGAGGCGGATGAGAAAGGCCGGTTATTCTGCGACTACAATACCAGTTTTTGTAAACAATGCCCGGACTGTATTACTTATGGTTTTGCCATCGGTGACGCCGGTTCGGAAAAATCGAAGGTTCTAAGCGACACAGGTTACAGCCTGACCGCTTACGATGACTCACATGAGGCTTTTACCTTGAATGCACCCTATGAGGAAGGCACGATGAGCCGTAAGGGTGAGGTCACCAGTCGCATCAACGAAGCCGATCACGTTCGCCCGCAGGTTATTTTCCCAACGGTGGTCACAACGCGCGACCTGACTTTGCCGCTGTTTAACTATGTGTTCAGCAATATTTTGCGCACGCGACGCTACGGCGCTCAGACCACGCGCACCGGATCTTTGACCAACCGTATCGTTGCTATTGCCTTGACCGACGGCGAAATCTTTTCGAACCTGAAATTCACCCAGACTCTGTATGATGCTCTTAGCGCAAAGAGAGCGATCTTGTCCCCTGACCCCGTCGATAGCGAGCTGGCTGCTGTGGAAGCAAGGACCCTGATCCCGGAACTTCTCAAAGAGGATGGTGTCTCTGTTATGCAGTTGATCACTGGGGACGAACTGGCCGGTCTGATACAACAATTTAACCGGCAGTTAGAGGATGCCAGCCAGGCCAAAGCTCTGCTTCAGCAGGCTTTTTCTGACAGCCAGGCATACTATCAGGCTTATATCAAAAAGAGTTGATTTCCAACCTGGCTGAAAGGAGGTCGCCAGTGAATATTTATCACGGTCGACTGGTTCTACATGAAAGCCTGTTCTTTGCAACACGTGAAATAGGGCGGTTGTATGAAACGGGTCGTTATCTGCATAATTATGCGCTTACCTACGCTCTGGGTCTGGCCACATCACCTTATTTTCACGCAGAGCAGTCGCCCTCTTACCCTGCGCAGCTTACCCCGCTGAATAAGCGCGGCATCTATGTGACCCCAGGTCGCGCTCTGCGCGTCGATTATGCGCTGGCAACGTTCAAATATGCCAGCAATACTTACCACGTGGAGATGGAAAAAGGCAGCCGCAACACGCCCTCCTTTGGACGAGCTAAAGAACTGGCAGTTGGTAGCGAATTCGATTTTGTTGTGTTTTCAGCAACCGAAGCATTAAAACTTCCGCGATGGGTGCGCGTCGGGTTGTGGATGAGCAAAGCCAGCGTGGAATGGACGGTCAGTCCAGCCAGGCTGGAAAAATCGAAGCCCGAATGGGCATCTTTGCCGCTCAACCCTCTGGATGTTCCGGGGCCGCTGCGAGCTTTTGATCTGATATCGATGCCGCCATCCAGTCTGGTCGATCATGTTTTTTTGGATCACGAGTGGTGGGTTTGGGAAGATGAATCTGGCGCTTATCGATTACCATCGCAGATGGCTTACACGTTCTAACGGAGTGTCTCTATGCCCACCCTCTACGCCTCTATCATCCGCCTGCACGCCCTGCATCCTGGCGCGCTCACCCACGATTCGGGGCAGTGGGCCAACGCTGCCTTCTACAACCTCATCGGCCAGGTCGACCCCGACCTGGCCACCGCCCTGCACGGCTGGAACGGCCGCAAACCCTTCACCATTAGCGGTTTGAACGGCCTCCCCCATGCCCATCGCGGAGATGTATCCGTGCCGGCCGGATGGCAGTGTTGGCTGCGTGTTACCACCCTGAGTGAAACCGTTTTCCAGCCTTTTATCCAGCGTTTTTTACGCGGCGGCGCTCGCCCCCAGGTGCAGGTAGGCCCGTTGGCATGCGGGGTCAGTGAAGTTTTGACCACGCCTGGGGCACATGCCTGGGCCGGCTGCGTGGATGCAGATGACTTGCTGGCCCAGGCTGAACCGGTGGAACGATTGAAGCTGGAATTTGCTTCGCCGACTACCTTTAACCTGGGCCGCGACCCTGGCAGCAGCCCGCATTATGCGTTATTCCCGCATCCTGCTTTGGTTTTCGGCAGCCTGGCCAGCAAGTGGCGAGAAGTAATCTCGCCGGAATTGGAAGTGGCCTATATCGAAGATATCGCTGCCGAGGCGCGAGTCAGCGAATATCGCCTGCAAACCCAAAATTTGCGCTGGCGTGGATATATTCAGAAAGGGTTCATCGGAACATGTCTGTATGACCTTCGCGACATGGCCGCCTACGACCGCGCCTGGCTGTGCGCACTGGCAGATTTCGCTTTCTACGCCGGGGTAGGCGGAAAGACGCCTCAGGGAATGGGGCAGTGCCGTCGCCTGGTAGAACGCACACGAGAGGAGTAAACCCGTAGTGATCGACGTGCCCCTCGACTCCGCTGACCCTCTCCCCATCTCCATGCTCAACCAGCTCGAATATTGCGAGCGCCGCTTCTACCTGATGCACGTATTGGGCGAGATGGAATACAATGCTCACGTGGTCGAAGGAGTCTGGCGTCACGAACAGGCCCATTCCGGGCAGGCGGAACAGCAAGGAGAGAAACGCATCCACCGGCGGGTATACGTCTGGTCGGAGCGCCTCGGCCTGGCCGGATTCTCCGACGTAGTGGAAGAGACGGTTGGCGGCGATGGCAAGCCGTGCCTGTGTCCGGTGGAATACAAGAAGGGGCGCATGGGGCGCTGGTTGAACGATCACATTCAGCTTTGCGCCCAGGCGCTGTGCCTGGAGGAGCGCCTGGGTGTGCCCATCGAAAGGGGACATGTATTTTATTTCGCCTCGCGGCGGCGGGAAACGGTAGCATTCACGCCAGAACTACGCCAGCGCACTGGCCAGGCTATTGCGCGGGCGCGCCAACTGGTTGCTGCTGGCCAGCTTCCGCCGCCGTTGGAAAAAGAAATCAAATGCCGGGATTGCAGCCTCCAGCCGGTTTGTCTGCCTGCTGAAGTGCGCACGCTGGTGGGCTCCCGCCTGGAAAGGGCCACTGAACTATGACGACCTTGTATGTCACCGAACCATATTCAGTCGTGAAAAAAGACGGCGAGACGCTGGTGGTGAGCACTCCGGCGCAGAAAGCTGCCGGCGACCGGCCCGAGCGTCCCGCCCGGCAGGTGAGCATCCCCATGATCAAAGTGGATGAAGTCGTCATCCTCGGGGATAGCACCCTCACCGCGCCGGCGTTGGCTGCTCTCCTCGAACAGCGCGTCGCCGTAACTTTTCTTGACCCGTATGGCGATTTCCGCGGGAGAATGACCCCGGCATATTCGCGTAATAGCTTGCTGCGCCTGGCGCAGTTCCGAATTCACGACGAGCCCCAGCGCAGCCTGGAACTGGCCAAAGCCTTTGTGGCGGGTAAACTGGCGAACCAGCGCACCCTCTTGCTCCGCGCCAACCGTAAACTGCAGGACGAAACCATCCGGGTCGCCGCGGATGCGATCCACCGTCTGATCGACCAGGCCGCGGCTTTGCAAAGCGATGGCGCCCCGCCCGCCGACCCAGGGAAACCGCAGGCCGGCACCGCCTGGGGGACCTTGCAGGGCCTGGAAGGAGCCGGTTCTGCCCATTACTTTGGCGCGTATGGGCGCATGTTGCGCGGAGGGCCGGAAATGGATTTTTCCGAACGTTCGCGCCGCCCTCCGCGCGATCCCGTGAACGCGCTCCTGTCTTTTGGATACACCCTGCTGCTCGGCCAATGCGCCGCGGCGGCGCAGTTGGTGGGCCTGGATCCCTATGTCGGCTTCTTGCACTCGGCTCAATATAGCAAGCCGGCCCTCGCTTTGGATTTGATGGAAGAATTTCGCACGCCTGTGGTCGATTCGGTCGTTCTAACCCTGGTCAATAACCGTGTTCTGGAAGCCAAAGATTTCGACGCTGAACTGGGCAGTTTCCGCTTGAAAGACGGGCCGCGGCGCACCTTCCTGGTGAAATTCGAAGAGCGCCTCAACACTGAGATCGAGCACCCGGTCTTTGGCTATAAGGCGACCTACCGCCGCTGCATTGAACTCCAGGCGCGATTGCTGGCCAAGACCTTAGCCGGAGAAGTCGCCGCTTACCCTGCCTTTCGCATCCGCTAAGCTGCCCACAATCTACAGGGTCGGTAAGCATCGGTGAGCCAACAGTCGACCTTCTATGTGGTAGCCTATGATATTCCTTCGGATAAACGCAGGACGAAGGTGCACAAGTTATTGAGTGGCTTCGGACAATGGACGCAATACAGCCTGTTCGAGCTGTTTTTGAACGACAAAGAAATGATCCAGCTACAGAGCCGCCTGGAGAAACTGCTCGACCCTGACCAGGACAGCGTCCGGTTTTATCGCTTATGCGAGCGGTGTTTGAAAAGTGTAGAAACGATCGGCTCGCCGCTCCCTGAAGAGCCGGGCATTTTCCTGGTGTGAACAGCCACGCCTGGCGAGCGGCGCGGCTCGGGGATATTCCCTGGCAGGCGCTCGCTACACAATGGGGGTAAATGTGGAGGGGACAAGGTGAGGCGGGCTGTATATGGCGATGGAGTCTCCCGGCAAACCCTACAGCACAGCGCAAGACCTGCGCCGCTCGCAAAAATAAACCGGAGAGAATTAAGTGGCACGGAGCATCTGTACAAGCGATGGGTATTGGGCGCGAGTGGAGCGAAAAAATCAAATCACCCTTGCCAAAACAGACATTTTGGGAGAGAATTGAAATGGATCGAGCGGCGGTTTGCCCCCCGATAATTCCGACTGAGGAATTGAAACGGCTAAACTTATTATCACGAAGAACACGACGCGTAGGTTTGCCCCCCGATAATTCCGACTGAGGAATTGAAACTGTGCGAATGCTTCCAGTTCGGCGCGTGCGTTCGGGTTTGCCCCCCGATAATTCCGACTGAGGAATTGAAACATCTTACAGCTAACCAAACCGCCAACTGACAACAGGGTTTGCCCCCCGATAATTCCGACTGAGGAATTGAAACTGCCGGGTAAAGCATACGCCGGTAGTCCAAGCACGGGTTTGCCCCCCGATAATTCCGACTGAGGAATTGAAACTCACCACGCGGGCGCGCAACAGGAAATATTGCAATGGGTTTGCCCCCCGATAATTCCGACTGAGGAATTGAAACAGTCGCTCTTATACCCGGCCGGGCAAAGCGGCCTGCGTTTGCCCCCCGATAATTCCGACTGAGGAATTGAAACACCCTTGCGCAGCTCGCCATGCAAAACTTGGCCCAGTTTGCCCCCCGATAATTCCGACTGAGGAATTGAAACCGCAGCGCTTACAAATCTTGCAAACCCGTGGACATGGTTTGCCCCCCGATAATTCCGACTGAGGAATTGAAACAATCTTCCTCCTGGCCAGCAGCGAACCAAGCGCCGGTTTGCCCCCCGATAATTCCGACTGAGGAATTGAAACTACCGAAACAGTGAGGCTAAACAGATGATCGAAAGGTTTGCCCCCCGATAATTCCGACTGAGGAATTGAAACTTGGCTTTCGCCTTGTACCTGCCGCCGCTGTGTTTCGTTTGCCCCCCGATAATTCCGACTGAGGAATTGAAACTCAACGGTGTCCCTTTTGACCACAGGACGGCCCAGGTTTGCCCCCCGATAATTCCGACTGAGGAATTGAAACTGCCGATTGTGCGCTTTGACGATACCGATGATTTGGTTTGCCCCCCGATAATTCCGACTGAGGAATTGAAACTCATTTTATCGACCTCACCACCTCACCAGAATAAAGGTTTGCCCCCCGATAATTCCGACTGAGGAATTGAAACCATACCCCGGCGCACCCCTACATCCGCCCTACAGGTTTGCCCCCCGATAATTCCGACTGAGGAATTGAAACGGTGTCATGGATGGGCCAGGCGTCGGTGTTAGGAAGGTTTGCCCCCCGATAATTCCGACTGAGGAATTGAAACATCATTTTTTATCCTTATCCTTTCTGAAGAAGAACGTTTGCCCCCCGATAATTCCGACTGAGGAATTGAAACGTGGTCGCCCGAGGGTGAGGCTGCCCGCGCCTATCGGTTTGCCCCCCGATAATTCCGACTGAGGAATTGAAACTGGATATCCAGCGTAGGTAATCGCGCCGCCAATGGTTTGCCCCCCGATAATTCCGACTGAGGAATTGAAACAAGACGATCAAACCCAGGGCATAGCCGAACAGGGCGTTTGCCCCCCGATAATTCCGACTGAGGAATTGAAACAAATGATTTTACCGACAATGGATGTAGCACAGGTCGGTTTGCCCCCCGATAATTCCGACTGAGGAATTGAAACCGATAAGCTCCTCGAGGGTTTTGATGGGGCCAGCAGGGTTTGCCCCCCGATAATTCCGACTGAGGAATTGAAACTTTCCGCTGCCCGCTGGCCCGTCGATGGTCATTCGGTTTGCCCCCCGATAATTCCGACTGAGGAATTGAAACTCTCCGACTTTTGCCGGAAGCGCACACACGCACAGGTTTGCCCCCCGATAATTCCGACTGAGGAATTGAAACATCACACCAGGCCATGACATCTTTGAGGCGATCAGGGGTTTGCCCCCCGATAATTCCGACTGAGGAATTGAAACCAACTGGCAAATTTGCGATGGCACCAACGGCACGCCGGTTTGCCCCCCGATAATTCCGACTGAGGAATTGAAACTGTTCCTTTGGCCCCTGGGGAGCTCACCCCCAGGGGGGTTTGCCCCCCGATAATTCCGACTGAGGAATTGAAACCTGCACTATCTGCTTTTCAAATTGCGAGGTGGTCGTTTGCCCCCCGATAATTCCGACTGAGGAATTGAAACGATCGCTCCAGTTGCGATGACCGCCGCGGTGATTGGTTTGCCCCCCGATAATTCCGACTGAGGAATTGAAACTGAGCGGCCGTCAATTCCAGGCGCACTTTTTTAGGTTTGCCCCCCGATAATTCCGACTGAGGAATTGAAACGGTCATTACTCAAATTTCTGCTATCACCCAGGTTGCGTTTGCCCCCCGATAATTCCGACTGAGGAATTGAAACTGGGTATGTGATGACGTAACGACCACAAACTATACGGTTTGCCCCCCGATAATTCCGACTGAGGAATTGAAACCATAAAAACCTCCTCCATCCGAACAACAGCGCCAGGGTTTGCCCCCCGATAATTCCGACTGAGGAATTGAAACGTGGATCTTGCATCGCCGGGGCAGGCGATGGTTGGGGTTTGCCCCCCGATAATTCCGACTGAGGAATTGAAACCGGTCGCACAACCAGCGAAAGGCCGTCAATCGGTGGTTTGCCCCCCGATAATTCCGACTGAGGAATTGAAACCTACGACATCAACGGCCAGGCCAAGACCGGCATCCGGTTTGCCCCCCGATAATTCCGACTGAGGAATTGAAACAGAACTGCGCCGCCAGGCGCATCAGATCTTCGGCGGTTTGCCCCCCGATAATTCCGACTGAGGAATTGAAACCAGTCTACGGTAAGACCCTGTTGGAGTACGCCCCGGTTTGCCCCCCGATAATTCCGACTGAGGAATTGAAACCGGTATCTACCTCCAACAGGTTCAGGTAATCCAGGGTTTGCCCCCCGATAATTCCGACTGAGGAATTGAAACTTCTGTGCTCCACTGCCACAGGCTGGATAGCCCGGGTTTGCCCCCCGATAATTCCGACTGAGGAATTGAAACTATCTGTCGCTGCCCGCTTGGGGTTGCCGTGGGGGGTTTGCCCCCCGATAATTGAGGGTTGGACGAGTCGGGACTGGTTACGCCACCGATTACGTTTTGGCGAAAAAA
>CAZQQJ010000072.1:0-23955 GCA_964595435.1 uncultured Anaerolinea sp.
GGATGATTGTCCGCTAAGTTTACACCTTTGACATCAAAATACAACAGTCGAGTATCCTTAATCACCGCCCCTGTGGCCTGGATCTCTCGTACCAGGTAGTCCAGGCGCTGGAATTCCTGCGCCATCTGGCTGGCATCTTTACTACCCCCGTTGCCAGCTGCCTTTGCAATCACCGGCCACACCTGTGGTTGGCGGTCCAGGATTACCTGGCGGATCTGCAGAATCTCCCCTACCAGCGGACGGATGGCCCTGACGATGGCATTGGCCTGCTCCAGGGTAAAATAACGGACCGGATCACTCACTCGCTGCCTCGCCCTCAACGGCCTTCTTACTGCCAATTTCCACAAACTGCACCTGCACCTGGTAGCGCTTGCCATCGATCTCAATCTTCTGGTTGGCATAAAAACCGCGCGAGCCGGTCTTGAATTCCTTCGGCGCTACTGAAAGCACACCGAGCAATTGACCGCTGTCCGACTTGAGTTCTGCAATAAGAAAATTTGGGGTAGCCATAATCGATTTACTCCTCACTTTGATTGTTCATTGAATTGATACTTCGTCAATAACCTGCTTACAGATTTTACCACCCCAGGGGAAAAACGAAGAAGTCCAAAAGTCCCCATATTCAGTTTAATTGCCTCCGCTGAAATACCCCATGTGCAGCATCTTGCAAAGATTCTTCGCAAACATATTGAATTGACGCTCAAATTGTGATACAATAAAACAAACAATTGAATATCTGTTCAATTGTTTACGAAGACTCAAACATATGCAACCACCTATACTAGACGAACATACCGCGGCCCATGTAGCAGAACTATTTCGTGCCTTCAGCGATACCAGCCGGGTACGCATCCTTTCCGTCATCGTTGAGCAAGAGATGAATATCTCAATGCTTGCTGAGCTGGTCGGTGTGACCGAATCCGCAATATCCCATCACATGCGTGGGCTTCGCCAGATGCGGCTTGTCAAGTCCAGGCGAGATGGAAAAGAAGTTTACTACTATATGGACGACCCCCACATCATTGCACTGTTCCACCAAGGGGTGAAGCACATACAAGAAGGATGAAACCAATCAACGGGCCCGCAAAATAGTCTGTTCAAAACCAAACAATTTACAACGGGAATGTAAATGAACACATTGAGTTTACCCCAGGATATCGATGTTTCTCATAAACACGCCGCACTTACTGGCTTGACTGCCGAAGAGGTGGTGAAGCGCCGCGCTCAATTTGGTGAAAACTGTCTGCCCAGCGAGAAAGAAGCTTCCGTGTGGGCGATTTTATTCAACCAGATCAAAAGCCCGCTGGTATACATCATTTTGGCCGCGGCCGGGATTTCCCTGGCTTTAGGTGAATATGGCGACTTTGCCATCATCATGGCAGTCGTCGTGGTGGATGTGATCCTGGGCTTTATCCAGGAATACCAGGCGCAGCGTACGTATGTGGCCTTGAAAGGTTTGCTCAAGCCGACCACCACCGTAATCCGTGATGGGCAGCGCCTGGAAGTGGAAGTGTGGGAGCTGGTGCCAGGAGACCTGGTGGTTCTCAACGCCGGCGAAAAAGCCCCCGGAGATGGTATGCTGATCGAGGCCACCAAGGTATCACTCGATGAAGCCATTCTGACGGGAGAGAGCGAACCGGTGAATAAACAGGCCGCGGGCCGAGGCTACGAGGGCTTGCCTGATAACACGATTGCTGCTCAAAACCAGGTATTCATGGGCACGACGATGGTTACCGGGCGAGGGATTTTGCGCATTACCCAAACCGGTACCAATACCGAATTGGGACAGATCGCGGCCAGCCTGAGCGAGCACGTCGAGGAAGAGACTCCCCTCCAGGTGCGGCTTAAGGCGTTCAGCAAGGTTTTGACCTATATCGTGGTGGCTGCCACGCTGGCGATCCTGATGGTTGGGTTGATCATGGGACGCGAATTCTTCGACATGCTGCGCACTTCCATCATCCTGGCCATCGCGGCTGTTCCCGAGGGATTACTGATTGCAGTAACAGTGATCCTGGTGTTGGGCATGCGCAAGATACTCAAGCGTAACGGCCTGGTGAAGAGGCTGCTGGCGGTGGAAACGTTGGGTTCAGTGACGGTAATCTGCACCGATAAAACCGGCACGCTCACCGAGGGGCGCATGCGGGTGAACCGTTCTGAGCTGCTGGACGAGGAGCGCGCCTGGCAAACCATGGTGCTGTGCAACAACCTGGAAGGCCCGGTGGATATCGCTGTGTGGGAATTTGCCGAGAAGTTGATGCCGGGCGGTTCTCAGGAGCTGTTTGACAGCTCGCAGCGCCTGGGTGAGGAATTGTTCACCAGCGAAACGAAGTACATGATCGCCCATGTAACGGGCAACATCTTTCAGGGAGAAGCGTATTTCTTCCTGAAGGGCGCGCCAGAGATTGTCCTGGGGATGTGCGATGTTGCCCCCGAGGAGCGAGAGAGCATCCTGGCGCAGGTGGACGAGTGGGCCGGGGAAGGCCTGCGGCTTTTGGGCCTGGCCTGCCGCCTGGATGGGGTCCTGGAAAATTACAGCGGATATACCTGGCTGGGCCTGCTCGGCATGGAAGACCCCGTCCGCGACGGCGTGCGTGTGGCCATCCAGGTGGCGCAGCATGCCGGCATCCAGGTCAAGATGATCACCGGCGACTACCGGCGCACAGCAGAGCGCATCGCCTGCAGCGTCGGGCTGCTGCAAGCCGGGGAGCATACCCTGGAAGGTGGGCAGATCGCCGCCTTGAGCGACGAGCAGCTTCAGGAAGAGGTGAGGCATACCGCCGTGTTTGCGCGCATCCGCCCGCAGGATAAATTCCGCATCATCCGGGCGCTGCAGGCCAATGGCGAGGTTACCGCCATGATCGGGGATGGCGTGAACGATGCCCCGGCATTGAGACGCGCCAATATTGGTGTGGTGGTGGGCAGCGCCACTGACGTGGCGAAAGAGACCGCCGACCTGATCCTGCTCGACAACAATTTCCGTACTATTGTGGCCGCCATCGAAGAAGGCCGGGTGATCTTTTCCAACATCCGCAAGGTGGTCGCCTATGTGCTCTCCAACTCGTTTGCCGAAGTGCTGACGATCTTCACAGCGATGATGCTGCGCTGGCCGGCCCCACTGGCAGTGGCACAGATCTTGTGGATCCACCTGATCTGCGATGGACCATTGGATATCGTGTTGAGCTTTGAGCCCAAGGAAGAAGGCGTTATGGATGAGAAGCCCCGCTCCTTGAAAGCACCGATCCTGACCCACCTGGGAGCGTCGTTGATTGGTGTGATCAGCATCACCAGTTCTATTTTTGCCCTGGCATTGTTTGGGCATTATTTCCAGATGCACAACAACCCCGTGGAGGGGCGCAGCATCGTATTTGCCAGCTTTGCCATCAACTCGATCGTGTATATCTTCGCCTACCGCAGCATGCGCCTGCCTGTCTACCGCATGAACAAGCTGACCGCCAACAAACCGCTGATCTGGGCTGTGGTGGCGGGCTTTCTGACCATCGCGGTCGCTTTCTTGATCCCCGGATTACGAGAACTGCTTGGGATCGTACCCTTGACCCTGCAAGAGTGGCTGTGGGTGATTGGCGTCGGCCTGGCCTTATTGGTTTTCGTCGAGATTGGCAAGGCGATCAGCAGCCGAATACACGCACATGATTAGGATGAGGCAAAGCATGAAACCGTTCGTCATTCCCCTGAGCATGTCGAGCATATTCCTGCTGCCCTGCCAGGGCGGCTATCTTCAGGTCGATACAGGATACGAGAACGATTATCCCATCTACCGGAGGCACCTTTTCGAAGCGGGCATCGACGTGGAAGCTATCCGTTACCTGGTGTTGACTCACCACCACGATGACCACGCCGGTTTCCTGAATGAGCTGGCCCGGGACGCCAAAACGATCATCATCGCCCACGAGCAGGCTAAAGCCCTGTTGAAAAGTGGAGAAAACGACAGGACGCGCGGTGGCGGCTACGCCAACAGTTTTATCAAACTCGTCGCTGGCATCAAAATGCGCTTCGATCCCCGCTGGACATTGACTTTTCCACCCTTCACTCTGAGGGAAAAAGACATCTTGCTGGCCGGCGACGACAACCAGGTATTACGCCGGTTGGGCCTTGCAGGGAAGGTGCTTTACACGCCGGGGCATTGTATTGACCATATTGCTATCGTGCTCGATAGCGGCGAGGCGTTCTGTGGAGATGCCGCATCCAGTTTCCTGCTGTGGGCGGGAACGCATTACTGTACCGTGTTCATGACCGACATGGAAGAAGCCTACCGTAGCTGGCAAAAAATGCTGAATGCCGGCGCTCAAACCATCTACCCCGCACATGGACGGCCATTTAAGGCCGGCAGGCTGCGCCAGAACATGGGACGCATTTCAACCAAAAACCTGGCAAAGTTCTTTTGATATCTGGAGGAACCATGAAAAGCAAAAATATGCGATTCGCAACCGGCCTTGCTATTGGAGCAGGGGCATTGGGCTATGCCGTGGTCAAACGTTACCAGAGAATACAGGCCGAAGGCCTGGCGTGGCAAAAGCAGCGCCGCCCAGCCCTGGATGTACTGGCTTGCCCGGATTGTCATGGGGCGCTTACAGCCGGGGCAGGTGGATATTCCAGCTTCAACTTGGCAATGCCGAGCAGCTTCCCTATCAGGATCATACCTTCGACGGTGTCTTCCATCTCGGTGGGATCAACTTCTTCAACGACAAGAAAAAGGCCATCGAAGAGATGATCCGCGTGGCCAAACCAGGAGCGCGTATCCTGATCTGCGATGAAAACGAGAAAGGCGCCCGTGCCTACGAGCGCTTCCTGCCCGGTTTCAAGCGGATGGCAGGTGAGTCTCGGTCCGCCATCCAGCCACCCGTGGGCCTGGTGCCGCCCGAGATGCAGGAAGTGCGCCTCTTCGAGGTGTGAAACGGTTGGATGTACTGCATCGAATTCAGAAAGCCTTGACAGGATCGATGATGCTAAAAATAAAACGTGGAATTGGAACAGATATCGTACCTACCCCGGATGCGTTGATCGACTTGCGGGATGTGACAAAAACATACGAAAGCGAGGCCGGCCCTTGCCAGGCTTTGAAAGGCATCACCTTACAGGTCCACAGCGGTGAGTTCATTGCTGTCGTAGGGAAATCAGGCAGTGGCAAAAGCACTCTGATCAACCTGATCACCGGGATCGACCGGCCGACCTCCGGCGAGCTGTGGGTCGCCGGCTCGCCGATCCACAAAATGAACGAGGGTGAGATGGCTGTCTGGCGCGGGCGCTCGGTCGGGGTAGTGTTCCAGTTCTT
Source organism: uncultured Anaerolinea sp. (assembly GCA_964595435.1). Taxonomy (GTDB): domain Bacteria; phylum Chloroflexota; class Anaerolineae; order Anaerolineales; family UBA4823; genus RBG-16-57-11. The sequence goes on from CAZQQJ010000072.1 coordinate 5,291, forward strand.
TCAGTTGCTGCCGACTCTAACCGTGGTCGAAAACGTCATGCTGCCGATGGATCTGAGCCGCTCCATCCGCTTTGGCGAGCGGGAAAAACGCGCCATGCGGCTGCTCGATGCGGTAGAGATCAGCGACCAGGCGCGCAAGTTGCCCGCCAACATCTCTGGTGGGCAGCAACAGCGCGTCGCCATAGCCCGCGCCCTTGCCAATGATCCCCCGTTGGTGGTGGCCGACGAGCCCACAGGCAACCTCGATTCACGCACTTCCCAGGCGGTAGTCAGCCTGTTTGAAAGGCTGGTCGAACGCGGCAAAACGGTGCTGATGGTAACACACGACATGGACCTGGCTCTGCGCGCCGGACGGCTGGTGCAGATTGCCGACGGCCTGGTTATTACGGATGAGGTCAAGGACAAAGTCCTGGCCGGAGGATAGCCTGATGATCCCGACTCCCTGGCGAAAGGTGCTGCGTGATCTATGGGCGAACCGCGCCCGTACGGTGCTGATCGTGCTAACCATTGCCGCGGGCGTGTTTGCCATCGGCACCATCGGAGCGACCGCTCTCACCATCCAACAGCAGGTTCCCACCCAGTACCAGGCCATTCGCCCGGCACATTTTCTGTTTACCACCAGCCTTTTCGACGCCGAGGTAGTGGATGCCATCACCTCGATTGAAGGCGTGGCAGATGCGGAAGCGCGCCGCAATTTGTCCATCCGCATGTTGGAAGATCCGGCCGCCGACACCTGGCGCGACCTGTTCCTGTTTGGCATTGTCGATTTCGAAGATCAACGCGTCGGCAAGATCTGGCCGGTCTCCGGGGCATGGCCACCGCCTAAAGGCACCCTGCTGATGGAACGCGGCTCGATGGAATATCTTTCGCTGCACGAGGGCCAGGAAATTACGGTCAAGATCGCCCAGGGCAAGCACCACACGCTGACCATCAGCGGTGTGGCGCACGACCTGTACCATATGCCGGCGTTCATTGAAGGCTACGTGTATGGCTACATCACCGACGACACGTTGCTCCTCCTTCATGAGCCGGATCTCTATGATGAGCTTTACGTGCGCCTGGATGGGGATGTGTACGACCAGGCCTATATGCAGGCGATGAAAGATGAGATCACCGATCACCTGGAAAGGTCGGGGGTGGTGATTTTTTCGACCGAGCAACCCAGGCCGGACGGCTACCCAATGGACTACATCACCAACACGGTGGTGCTGCTGCTGATCCTGCTGGGGGCGCTGATCCTGATGCTCGGCGTGCTGCTGGTCATCAGCACCATGTCGGCCCTGGTGGCCCAGCAGGCGCGCCAGATTGCAGTGATCAAGGCCGTTGGGGGGAGCATACGGCAGGTGATAGGGATCTACCTGGGGATGGTGGTGATCCTGGGGCTGTTGAGCACGCTGGCTGCCATTCCCTTGAGTCGGCTGGCAGCGCGAGAGCTGGTAGCATTTATCAACGGTATGCTCAACTACAACGCCAGCCTGGACCGCTTTCCCCCCGAGATCATCGCCTTTCAGGTGGGACTGGCCGTTCTGCTGCCGGTGGTTGCAGCGTTGGTGCCTGTCTGGGGCAGCGCGCGGCAATCTCCAGCGCTGGCACTCAGCGAGTACGGGCGCGGCCAGGTGTGGTCGGGTGTGCGTGCGGTGGATCGGGTACTGCAGGCCTTCCGCAGGATCACCCGGCTGGAGCTGCTGGCCCTGCGCAACCCTTTCCGCAACCGCAGCCGGCTGCTGTTCTCGCTGATCATGCTTTCGCTGGCGGGTGGGAGCTTTATCACCGTGATCAATCTGCAGACCTCGCTGCGGCAGACGGTGGACTCGATGCTCAACTTTTGGCAGTACGACTCCTGGGTGATGCTGGATAAAGCCTACCTGGTTGAGCGCCTCGAGCGCAACGCGATTGCCGTTCCCGGTGTCCGCGCGGTCGAAGGATGGGGGGTCGAAATGACCCGCCGCGTGCGGCCGGATGGCAGCGAAAGCAATCCGATCTTCTTCTTTGCCGCGCCGCCGCAGAGCCCTATGCTCCGCCCAAAGATCATCCAGGGGCGCTGGCTCCAATCCAGCGACAAAAACGCCCTGGTGATCGGGATTGGACTGCTGGATGTGGAGCCCGACCTGGGGGTCGGCAAGGAAGTGGTTTTCAAGGTAAACGGCAAGGAACAGCGCTTTCACATCGTCGGCATTTGTGAGATGCTAGGCAACCAGACGGTGGGCTATATCACCTACACCTCGCTGGACACCTACAACCGGATGATGCACCAGAAAAAGCGCGCCAATATGATCGTGGTGAAGACCAGTGGGGCGACACCAGAAGAGCGCCTGGCCTTAGGCTCGGCGGTCGAAAAGGCTTTGAAGGATGCCGGGATCAAGGTGGCCTCGGTTCTGCAAATGGATGATGAACGGCTGGAAATCAATGCTGCCTTCGACATCCTGATTGTACTGCTACTGATCATGGTCCTGCTGCTCTCGCTGGTAGGCGGGCTGGGGCTGATGGGTACGATGAGCCTGAACGTGTTGGAGCGTTCACGCGAGATTGGTGTGATCCGCGCCTTTGGCGGGTCAAACGGATCTGTTATGAAAGTGGTGGTACTCGAAGGGATGGCAATTGGGGTGATGAGCTGGCTGTTCGCCCTGCTGCTGGCCATCCCGCTGACCTGGCTCTTCTGCGATTTGATCGGCTATTCATTCTTGAGCATGGCGCTCGGATACCAGTATTCTGCAGGTGGGGCGTTCCTTTGGTTGGGGCTGGTGATCGTGCTCTCGGCTTTTTCGAGCATGCTTCCGGCAGCCAACGCCGTGCGCCTCACCGTCCGGGAGGTTCTGTCTTATGAATAGGACCTTTGGAATGTCGAAAAGAGGTCACCATGCCAGAGAAAGAATCCCAAACCCTGAGCGGCGTGGCTGAAACATTACTCATTCCGCTCTACATCCGGGCGATGGAATCACAACGCCCCGATGCCCTTGTCAAGGACGAAAGGGCTGAGGCGGTGGTTCGCCAGTTGGATCAAGAATCCCTGCGCAAGACGCTGGCCTTGACCGACGATTTCAGCCGGGTGGCCGTGATCCTGAAAGGCCGCGAATTCGATCGCTTCGCCCGGGATTTCCTGGGGTGCCACCCCGATGCAGTGATCGTTCACATCGGGTGCGGCCTCGATACGCGCTTCGAGCGCGTGGATAATGGTCATACCGAGTGGTATGACCTGGATCTGCCGGAGGTCATCGAGATGCGCCGGAAGCTCATCTGCGGCGAAGGGGGGCGCTATCATCTCCTGGCCTGCTCAGCGCTCGAGGAAGCCTGGATGGAGGCAGTGGAGGCACATCAACAGCGCCCTTTCCTGTTCCTGGCCGAAGGTGTTTTCATGTACTTCGAGGAAGCACAGGTCAAGTGGCTGGTGCTGGCGCTGCATGACCGTTTCCCGGGTGCGGAGCTGGTCTTCGATGCCTTTTCGCCGTTCATGCGCTGGGGGCACAACGTCAGGGTCACCCGAACCGGAATCGGCGCCCACCTGCACTGGGCCCTGAAGCACGGCCAGGACCTCGAACGGTGGGGCGCCGGCATCCGCTTGCTTGATGAACGGTTCCCCTTCCAGTACGCCGAACCGCGCATGCGCCATGACTTACGAATGCGCCTTTTTTCATTCCTTGCCACGGCGGTAGGTGTTTTTCACTATCAACTCTGAGGAGGGCAGCATGTCCGAGACTACTGATCAAACCCTGAGCGGCGTGGCGGAAACATTACTCATTCCGCTCTACATCCGGGCGATGGAATCGCAGCGCCCAGACGCTGTAATGAAGGACGAGAAAGCCGTGGCGCTATTCACGGAGATGAGCCGTGACAGGCGCTACGACTTTGACTGGGTCAGGCAGGTCCCGATGACCGAGGCGCATAAGTTAATGCGGATCATGCTTACCCGCCAAATGGACCGCTACGCCCGGGATTTCCTCAGCCGTCACCCGGCGGCGGTCGTGGTCCACATCGGCTGCGGCCTTGACTCGCGCTTCGACCGCGTGGACAATGGCCAGGTAGAGTGGTACGACCTGGATGTTCCAGATATTATCGAGCTGCGCCGAAAGGTGATTGGCAATGAAGGGAGGCGCTGTCATATGTTGAGCTGCTCAGTGCTCGAGGATACCTGGCTGGAGGCTATGAGAGTGCATTCTCAACGTCCCTTCCTGTTTTTGGCCGAAGGTGTTTTCATGTACTTTACCGAAGCCCAGGTCAAGTCAGTGGTACTCACGCTGCGCGATCATTTCCCGGGCGCAGAGCTGGCCTTCGACGGCTGGACGCCATTCCATATCTGGGTGGGTAACCTCCTGCTCTCCTCCTCCAAGTTTTCCGGTCTTATGCGCTGGGGTTTCCGGCACAGCCAACAGATCGAGGACTGGGGCGAAGGCATCCACCTGATTGACGAGTGGGGCTACTTCGACCAGCCCGAGCCGCGGATGAATGCCTTTCGCTGGATGGCTCCCTACTTTCGCCTGTTCAAGCCGATGCGCACCTTTCACTTCCAGGTTGGAGAAGCGGCAGGGTGAAATGCCCTTTTTGTTTATTGACAACCCGGTCGGATGGACATACAATATGAACAATTGAGCATCTGTTCAATTCATATACCTCATTCCAACAGACTGTTCAGTTATTCAAGATGGCTAAATCGAGCTACATTCATCACCCTCAATATCTCTGCCTGATCCTGTGCGTGTGCCTGGCCTGCATGGCAGTGCACATCGTTGTGGATAGCACTGGGGGCTTCGGGTCGGCACAGTTTCTATCCCAGGGTACCCTCCAGGCAGGATATGCATCCCATGCCCATGATGATGATTTTCTCCCACCGATCTTAGCCCCGAACACCGGACCGGCTCTGCAGGTCGCCAGGTCAGTCGATCCAGATTGGAAAGCCCCTTCCCAGGCAACCACCCCCCTGCTGCCCCCTCCCAAATCCATCTAGTTTCCATATCCGACGCTGATTTTGTCTTTTCCCTGCAGCCTGGCTGCTGCCGGTTGACTATTAATGTTTGAACGGATTGAGCATCTTATTGATTGCCTTTAAGGAGAAAAGTTTTCGATGACCCTTGACGTATTGAATACCACTGTACAAGCTGAAAAAGAAAAATCTGCTGCCGCATCCATCCCAACGGGCAGGGCAGAAATGAAACCCATGATGGCCCTTTCTCAAACGGTATACCAGACTGAACAAGAACTGCACGACCGCCTCGACCCTCACCGCCGTGGCGCGTCGGGGTTATCCGATATTATCCTGGGTGGGCAGGATGGGTTGGTGAATGTTCTCGGGGTGATTTTAGGCGTGGCCGCTGCCACCAGCGACCCCCGCCTGGTGCTGGTGGCGGGCCTGGCGGCAACCTTTGCCGAATCGGTCTCGATGGGGGCGGTGGCGTTCACCTCAACCCTGGCGGACGCAGACTATTATGACAGTGAACGCGAGCGCGAGCTGCGCCATATCGAACAGGCGCCCCGGCTCGAGCGCGATGAAGTGCGCCAGATATACACCCAGAAAGGCTTCCAGGGTGACCTGTTGGAGCGCATCGTTGAAACGATTACTGCCAACCCGGATGTCTGGGTGGCCGTGATGATGGCCGAAGAGCACCAGCTCACTCCGGTGGACCGCAAACGAGCCTGGAAGGCAGCCCTGGTGGTTGGTTTTTCGGCCATTGTCGGCTCGCTGATCCCGCTGGCTCCGTTTGTTTTTCTGGATGTAGGCCCCAGCATGTGGGCTTCGGTGATCCTCACTGCTCTGGTGCTGTTTGGGGTGGGCTTCTACAAGGCGCGTGTGACCGTGGGACATCCCAGCCGTAGCGGCCTGGAAATGGCTCTGATTGGGACGTTGAGCGCCCTGGTCGGATATGCGGTCGGGGCGCTGCTAAAGGTTCCGCCTTCACCGTGAACTTACCGTGGCAATGGTCAATGGTCAAGTACGACAAACCGCGTGCCTGTCCTATTGCAATCCTCCAAGATTCAATATATGATTAGACCATCGGGCTAACCGGTCCATCTTGACCCTTCACCACGTCCATCATTCTAAAGGAGTTCATCATGGAAACGACACAAAACCAGCGGGAAACCCGGCACAAATTCGACCAGCCGCTGAAACGCCCATTGACCTACCGGGAGCGTGTTGAGCTTCAATACGCCTCTAACTTTATCCCTTTCCTCAAGGTTTTGGAGAAAGTAATTGGCCACGAACAGGTTCTTCAATGCTTGCAGGAATACGCCTTCCAGGTGGCCGCAGCGGAAGCCGAGGAAGTCGTCAAAGCTGCAGGGAAGAATGACCTGTCGCTTTTCAAGGATCTCTACAGCCCTGCGGATCCTGTTACAAACGAAGTCTTGATCTGGGAGGTATTGGAGAGTACGGAAGAGACTTTTGTCGTCAACGTGACCGAATGCCTTCTGGCTGAAGTCTTTCGCAAAGCCGGGGCCGCCGAGTATGGCTGCGCGGCGATCTGTTGCGACGTTCTCTTCACGCGCCTGGTCAATCCCCAGATTGGCCTGGATTTAGAGGGAACGTTGATGGAAGGCTACCCCTCTTGCCTGCATCGCTGGTATGTCAGGCGGTAGAGGGCGTAAGAGTCGCTTACAAATCGAGGCGCATCTCGTTGGTCGGCTTGAAGCCCATTGCTTCATAGATCGGCCGCCCTTGCACACTGGCGTGCAATGTAACCGAACAGAAACCTTCCTGGCGGCACCAGTCGACGATGGCTTCCATAACCTGACGGGCAATGCCGCGCCCACGATAGCCCGGTTCGGTATAAACGTTGAGGATATAGGCCCGGCGAATTTGCGGGCGCGGTTCGCGGGCGGCCGCCGGCCACTCATGCACAATCAACCCTCCACCGCCTACCACCTGGCCGTCGGCCGCCTCCGCCAGCCAGGCCCGGTAGGTGCCGTCTTGCAAAGAGCGCTCCAGATAGGGGGCAAATAACTCAACAGCCTCATCCACACTGTCTGGGGTGCCCATGTGCATGTCGGTGAACATAGCCTGACGGTGGTGGAGAATGGCGGGAGCGTCAGCAAGGGTCGCAATGCGGATAACGATCCTTTCGTCCATCACCAACCTCGCCCGGCGATCAATTCGGCTTCAGGGATGGATGAGATTTGGCGGCCAGGCATGGCTTCGCCCAGGCCCTTACTGACCTCGGCGATGATCTCGGGGTCGCGATAATGGGTGGTGGCCTCGACGATGGCCCTGGCGCGGCGGGCCGGGTTGCCCGACTTGAAGATGCCGCTGCCAACGAACACACCATCAACGCCCAATTGCATCATCAAAGCCGCATCAGCCGGGGTGGCTATCCCGCCGGCAGCGAAATTGACCACTGGCAGGCGGCCGAGCGACTTCGTCTCTTTCACCAGTTCGTAGGGTGCGCCGATCTCTTTGGCGTAAGCCATCAATTCCTCGTCGGGCATGGCGGTCAGGCGGCGAATCTCGCCCAGCACGGACCGGGCATGGCGCACCGCTTCGACCACGTCGCCCGTGCCGGCCTCGCCCTTGGTGCGGATCATAGCCGCGCCCTCGCCGATGCGGCGCAGCGCCTCGCCCAGGTTGCGGCAGCCGCACACGAACGGCACCTTGAAGCTGTATTTGTCGATGTGATGGGCCTCGTCAGCCGGCGTCAGCACCTCGGATTCGTCGATGAAGTCGATACTGATCGCCTGCAGCACCTGCGCCTCGACGAAATGCCCGATGCGGCACTTGGCCATCACCGGGATGGTCACCGTGTCCATAATCTCCAGGATCATGTCGGGGTCGCTCATCCGCGCCACGCCGCCGTGTACGCGGATGTCAGCCGGCACCCGTTCCAGGGCCATCACGGCGCAGGCCCCGGCCTCTTCGGCAATGCGGGCGTGCTCAGGGGTCACCACGTCCATGATCACCCCTCCTTTGAGCATTTGGGCCAGGCCGCGCTTGAGGGCCACGGTCCCGGTTTCGCTTGTGTTTTCCATAGGATACCTCCGATAAGTTTTTCTTCTGTGGTGTGGGGGGTGTTGCCCCCCACACCACAAGGCCACGCAAAATGACCTTCGGTCAAAAAAGAATTTGGGCCAACGTCGATCCGTTGGTAAATTTGATTTTCACCGATGGTCAGCGCGAGATAGAAGCGCAGCAGGTTCGCCCGAGGAGAATATGCTTCAAGCGCTGATTTCTCCATGGCGTAAACGGGTGAAATTTACCGGGTGGTCCTCCCGGGCGCGCAGCAGGACCACGCCCGCCAGGATGATCAGACCGCCCAGCACCTGGGCACTGCTCAGATGTTCACCCAGCAAGATATAGGCAATCGCAGACGTAAAAACCGGCTCGGTGGTTACGATCAAATTGACCACGCTGGAAGGCAAATAACCCAGGCTGACGTTATACAGTCCAAAGCCGGCCACGGTCGGCCCGGCAGCCAGCAGAAACAGGACACCCCAACCGGCCAGGCGGCCCCCCAGCCAGAACATATCTCCCGGGCGTGCGGCGCTGCCAGGGATGGCCTCACCCGGCAGCAGATTGTAGCTCAACAGGAAGATAGCGGCAAAGCCAAACGTGTACAGGATGGTTGTCCAAGGATTCAGCCCGCGTTGGGCAGCCGAACGCCCCATCAGGGTATAGGCGGCATATCCCAGGCCGGAGAAAACCCCGGTCAGGATGCCTAACAGGTTGGCGCGCCAGGCAGCCGGGTCGAGCGCCCCTGATACCAACACGCACCCGCTCAGGCTGAATACCACAGCCAGCAGCTTGGCCCAATCCAGGCGTTCCTTGAGCAACCAGCGGCCCAGCAGGACGGTAAAGCCAGCTGACGAATAGACCAACACGGTGGCCGCCGCCGCGCCGTTCAGGGCTACCGCCTGCGTCCACAGGGCATTGAACAGCGAAAGCACCAGGCCGTAGGCCGTCAGATAGGGCAGGTGGCGTTGGCATACTCGCAGCAACTGGGGCCAGAACAACCCCAGGATGGCGGCCAGGGTCAGGGCCACGAAGACATCCCGCCAGAAAGCCAGCACCAGGGCCGGCAGGTGGTAGGTTTCGGTCAGGTGGCGGATGAAGATAGCCGTAGTGGATAGGATTGCCGCGCTGGCCAGGGCAATGGCGTAGCCTCGGCCGGTAGATTGGGTAGGAGAAGTTGATGTCATCATATCCGCAATTCTAGGGCTAAATTGGTATGGCGAACAGGGCCGCTAATGATCTATATTTATCCATCCAATTTAATGGATCGATCCAAATTCTGCCAAATTGGCCCTATTGATTTGTTCTTTAACCGGATATACTGACCATGCCAGGACGCTGCTTGCAAACCCCATCGAACCCTGGCAGATCTCGGAGCCTCTGGAGATCAGACTATAGATCAACAAATCTGGCCTCCGCGTCTCATTCTAATAACAGGAGAACCGCCATACACATCCCCCTGGATCGCCAGAGCGCCACCCCCCTCTACCATCAGATCGAGAACTACCTGCGCCAGAACATCCTGGCCGGCAACCTGGCCCCCGAGACGCGCCTGCCCGCCAGCCGCCGGCTGGCCCAGGCCCTGGGCGTCAACCGCATCACGGTGGAAACCGCCTACGCTGCCCTGGAATCCGACGGCCTGGTCTTCAGCCGGTTGGGCAGCGGCACCTACGTCTTGCCGCCCAACCCGCTGCCGCCCGTGGCCAGGTCCGATCCGGCCGCTCCCTGGCCGCTCTGGCAGCAGCACCTGCAGGCCAGAGGCGCTCCCCACGCCTACAAACTGCCCGGCGATCTGTTGGCCGAGTTCGGGCACCCTCATCCGATCTCTTTTGCCAGCGGCACCGGCGACCCGCAGTCCTTCCCGGCCGACGAGTTCCGCAAAACTTTGCAGAGCGTCATGCGCCGGGATGGCATCGCCGCTCTGGAGTACGGCGACCGGCGCGGCTACCTGCCTCTGCGCAACACCATCGCCCATATCCTGGCCAGCCAGGGTTTGCCTGCCCGGCCCGAGTCAGTGCTGATTACAGCCGGTTCGCAGCAGGCGCTGGCCCTGGTGGCGCAAACCCTGCTCAAACCGGGGGACGTCCTGCTGGTCGAAAGCCCCACGTATTCCCAGGGCCTGGAACTCTTCAACCTGCTCGACCTGAACGTGGTGGGCGTCCCGGTGGACGAGCACGGTATGCAGGTGGAACGGCTCGAAAGATTGCTCCAGCAATATCACCCCCGCCTGATCTATACCATCCCCAATTTCCACAACCCCACCGGGGTTTGCCTGAGCGCTGTCCGTCGCCGCCAGTTGATCGTCCTGGCTGACCGCTACAACGTTCCGATCCTGGAAGATGACTTCGTGGGCGACCTGCGCTACGAGGGTCGCACACTGCCGGCGCTCAAATCTCTCGACCCCGGCGGGCAAGTGATTTATGTCAGTACTTTCTCCAAGATGCTGATACCCGGCCTGCGCGTGGGTTTCCTGCTGGCTGACGGCCCGGTCTACGAACGCCTGGTCTACGCTAAACACACCAGCGACCTGGCCACGTCGAACCTGATCCAGCGCGCCCTGGAAGCTTATGTGACCGTGGGGCGCTACCAGACCCATCTGCGCCATTCCTGCCTCGTCTATCGTAAGCGCCTGGAGGCCATGCTGCAAGCCATCCACCGCCACCTTCCGGCCAGCATGGAGCTGACCCCGCCCCAGGGCGGCCTGTTCGTCTGGCTGCGCCTGCCGGGCGGAATGACCTCTCAGGAGCTGCTTCCCCTGGCCTGCCAGGAAGGGGTGGCGTTTGCCCCCGGCTGGACCTTCTACCCACCCGGCATGGCCGAGGACAACTGCCTGCGCCTGAATTTCATCACCCAGCCGCCGGATGTGATCGACGAGGGCATTCGTCGCCTGGGCCGGGCGATCCGGCGGGCGCAAAATTCCAAAGTGGCCCCTCCACCGGGTCGCTGATAGCAGGAAATGGGCAGAGGCACAGGAATAAATCGAACAATCTGCCTGCGATTAGGGCACCCAGGATGACAGCCAATCAAACTTTTGCTCTCGCAGCAGAACCATCTGGCAGGTATCCGGTTGGAGCAGCGCCAGGCTGGCTTCAGAACCGGCTGCTGACTCCCAAAATGTCATGGCGATCCATTGGCTATCCGGGCTCCAAATCGGTCGGATTTGCTTGCCAAAAGTGGGTGTATTGGCAATGAGCAAACTGGGGCTGCTATTGTCCATCGTTACAAGAAACATCCCCTGCTCATTCATGTACAACAGTCGCTTGCCGTCCGCCGAAAGGCCGGCATTCATGGCATCCGGCGGCAGCCGGCCTGCCTCGAACGATTTGCCGGTCTGCAGGTCAAACACCCGGATAATCTGGCCATCCTGCTCTGTGACTGTGTAGGAAATTTGGCGCCCATCAGGCGCCCACCCCAGGAAACGCTCATCCTCGGGGCCGTTTACAACTGGGTGCAGGTTTGAACCATCCGGGTTTACCAGGTAGATATCGGAGGTATGGCCGGTGACCCGGTCGAAAGCAATGAGTTGGCCGTCGGGAGACCACTTCGGCCAGTTGTCAAAGACTTGCTCGTGGATCGTGCCAGGGATGAGAAGGTCCCCCCCGCCCGCTAGATCGCGGACGTGTAACCCATCCTCCGGGCCACGATAAACGACGCGTTGGCCGTCCGGTGAAAGATCCGGGAACGCTCCATACTCCAATGGGACGAGGTTACTGCCATCCAGGTTGGAGACAAACAAATCGTGCCTCTCACCGGTCCACACCGAAGACGCCACGCGACCTCCCAGTCCTGCGGGTAAATCGCTGAGAGCCGCCTGCCAAATCATGTCACTGCTACAGATGGCCGGTTCCTGCGGCAGAGCAGACACCTGGACAGTGGGGGTAGCCGCTGGTGCAGGCAGAGTCCAGTCAACAGACCACGGGCCGGAGCGCCGGATGGTAATGGTGGTGATTTCGACCGTGATGTTACCCCGTGGAAAACCGTCCTTGTAGTGCCACCCGACCCGGAAGGGCACATACCCATTGTTCGGAGAGCCTCCCGTGTCTAAAATTTCGTGTTCCCTGTCCATAGCAGTGATCGCCAGGACATCCGCATCGGATTCCAGGTACACCATCAACATGGCCGGCTCGCCGGGCGAGGCCTGGATGTATTCTGCTGAGAGCACCCGCAGGCGGTGCCCATTGACTTCGAGATCTTTGTTCAATTGCCAGGTTTGACCGGGCTGCAGGTCGTCGCCGACATCGATAGAAAAGTGCGTCGAGGCAAACATACCCAACCCCACGTAATCCACGACCAACCTGGCCGGGCCGGGCGCGAGGATCGGCGCAGTTTGCAAATTCAGCTTCATGGATTGGTTCTCGGCCGAAGCGAAAGGAGGGTCCAGATCAGCGGGCCAGGCAGAAACTTCCTGCCCCGTAGCGTCGAACAGGTGAACGGAATCAGGGTAGATTTGCACCTCATAAACGGCAGGGTCTTTCCGCCAGCTCAGCACGGCTTGAAGATAATAACCGTCTTCCAGAGCCGCAATGCCCTGGATGGCAACCTGCATCCCATTCGCAGGAGTGGCTCCCTCCGGTTTTGCCGGCGACGGAGTGGGCATTTCAACCACCGGGTAGACGGTCAGTTCGGGCGGGGCAGGGCTAAAAGCAAGCGGGATTTCCCAATCTTGTGGGCCTTCACCAGCCGGCAGTTCCGGCAGGCAAGGCAAAACCAGTGAGGCACGATTTTCTGCGGCAGGTATGGCGGGAAAAACATTCTGCCACTGGGATTTCCCTCCACCGAAGCCTCCCGTTGCGGCTGGATAGGCCAGCTCTTTGCCATCGGCCAGCCGCAGCATGGGAGATTCCTGGCACATCCTCGGCTTCAGGCTGGGGTCATCCCAGGACGGGAATTGCCCTGAGATTTGATAGTTGAGTACTGTGTGAGTGGAGTCGAGCAGCGCGCTTTCAACCGTGATGGTAAACCCATCGCGAGTATCTGTGACCGGGTTGGCGAGTACCCGTAAGGGAGCGCTTTGATCGACTGCACCCACCTGTGGGATATAGCCGATCAGTTTTTTCAACGCCGAGGCCACACCCGGCTGGCTGAAGAAGGTGATCAGCAGGAGGATGACCAGCAAAAAGGCAGCGAAATACCGTTTGGTTGCGGTTTTCACGCAGGCCCGCTTTCCTTGCTGGATTTTTGCCAGGGTGCCCGGCAGGAGATCGAGGTCCTGTGGGATCTGTTCCCGGGAAATCTCATCCAACACGTGCCAGGGGTCTTTGATATTCATTCTGCGCTCCTTTCCGGGTGGAGCAAATCGCGCAGGCGTTGGCGGGCGGTATTCAATAACCATTTGACCGTCCCGGGAGCCGCCGAGAGGGCCTCAGCCATTTCCTTTTCGCTCATACCCAGGTAATATCGCTGGACGATAGCAGCGCGCTGGCGCGGCGACAGGGCCTCCAGGGCAAGGGCGATCTCCCACTTGAGCCGGGCATATTCGGCCTGTTCTTCCACCGAGGCCGCTTCGGTTAACAGTTCAGCCACATGCTGCACATCCGTCCCCGCCCCGAACTGCACCCAGCGGCTGGTCTTTTGAGTGGCATTGAGCGCGGCGTTGGCCACGCTGCGCAGGAGATAGGGCGCAAAAGGACGCCCTTCGTCGAAATGGCGAATACGTTGGTACACCCGTACGAAAGTTTCCTGGGCAACGTCTTCGGCCAGTTGTTCGTCATGTGTAATAAGGTAAGCCGTTTGCACGGCTTTGCTTTGGTAGCGGATCACCAGTATTTCCAGCCCGCCGATATCGCCGTCTTTCAGACGGCGAATGGCTTGTGCATCATCCATGCAATTCTCCAGAGTTTGTAGGCGCTCACACCAATAATACACGCATCACCCCGAAAAGGTTGGGAGGATTTTCGCCAACAAAACCAGGCTTTTTTCAGAAATCGGCCCCGCTCTACAGGTATTGTCCAGGCAACTCTTAATGGCTTTCAAGCCACACAGTAATCTGCTGCAATGCAACCAACCCCTGGGCGCAATGCAGCGTAAAGGTCGCCAATTCATCGTTATCCGCCATCAAGCGATGGCCGTTGTTAGCCTCCACATGTTTACGTTGTAAGCATATCATTTTCCGAAATTAAAAGAGAGCGAGTCGCATCTTATCGATGCGACTCGCCAACCCCAAGTGTGTCCACAGGAATACCGTACGTTAAATATGTTTGATATGAAAAATGGGTTACAGCTCCTCGTTACGTCCACTGGATCAATCGCTTACCGTTGATCTCCATAAACACTTCTTCAGGTACCAGCGGAAAATGGTCAAACCAGACGCCTGTGGCGTCATACACAGCAGCCGTGACGGCAGGCGCGAGACACATGTTCATGACTTCGCCCAGGCCGCGCGCCCCCCAGGGGCCGCGTGGGTCTGGGATTTCTAACACATGAATCTCCATTTCGTCCGGAATATCGAGCGCCGTCGGTATCAAATAGGTTGACAGGTTTTGCGTGAGTACCTGGCCCTCTTTTTCGACGAAGTTCTCCAGCACGGCATAGCCGACCGACTGCACCAGCCCACCCTGGATCTGCCCGACGACCTGCTGAGGGTTGATAGCCTTGCCCACATCGATGGCGCAATGGATCTTTTCTACCTTCACCCGTCCGGTCTCCATATCTACCACGACTTCGGCAGCCTGGGTGGTATAGGCATAGGCCACGTTAGGATCGCACTGCCCGGTTTCCGGATCGGGAGCGGTGGTCTGGTGCGGCCAGTAAGTGTGCTCCAGGTGCACAGGGCGCTCTTCGTTCGTCCACATAGCCAGAGCCTTCTCGGCGCCCTCCTTAATCGCGTTGCCGATAAAGAAAGTCATCCGCGAGGCAGAAACCGACCCCGAGTCTTTCACCCGGGCGGTATCCGAAGAGACCAGCTCGATTTTTTCCATCGGCAGGTCGAGTGCCTCGGCGGCCATCTGGGTAATGACCGTGTGCGCGCCCATCCCTACCTCGCTGGCCCCGTGGCGGATCACTGCCCGCTCAATCTCTGGGCCGCCGTATAAGTCAATGCCAATGGTGCAGTTTTCCGGATAGCCATAAGAGAAACCGACGTTCTTGTGCGCACAGGCCAGGCCCAGCCCGCGACGCAGGCGAGGTTGGTTGGGGTCAATTTTTTCCCGATGGCGCTTGAGCGCCCACCCGTCTGGTGCGGCGCTCCATCCCGCGTCCTCAGCGCAGGTCCGGGTCACCTCTCGGATTGTAACCCCGGGCGGGTAAGGTGCGCCGGTGGTCTGGAACGAGCCCTCTTTCGCAAGGTTACGCATGCGCAGTTCGACCGGATCCATATCAAGCGCAGCCGCCAGCTTGTTGACCATCTGCTCTGCGCAGAAAACCGCCTGGGGGCCGCCAAAGCCGCGGAACGCACCACGCGGCACGTTGTTGGTGTACACATCATAGGCATCCACCCGGACATTGGGGATCTCATAAGGTCCGAGGGCGTTGATCACCGCGTTACTGGTCACAATGCTGGTGGTGAACTTGTAGGCCCCGCCATCTGCAAGCAGCTTGACTTCGGCAGCCACGATCTTGCCCGCGCGAGTCGCCCCCCAGCGAGTGAAGATGCGGAAAGGATGGCGCTTGCAGTGCCCCAGGATCGATTCTTCGCGGTTCCAGACGACTTTGACCGGGCGAGAAATCCCTGAGCAGTGTAACTTGAGCGCGGCCAGGGCCACGATAATCTGTACGGAAATATCCTCTCGCCCTCCGAATGCCCCTCCGGTCATCGGGTAGATCACCCGCACCTGTTCCTCGGTCAATCCAAGCGCATGGGCGATCTGTTTGCGATCCTTGATACCCCACTGCCCGGTTGTTACGACCGCCACCCGGCCCTCTTCGTCGATATAAGCCAGGCCAGACTCGGTTTGCAGATATGCGTGCTCCTGGGCAGGGGTATTTAAGATCGACTCAACGACCACATCTGCCTGTCGAAAACCCGCCTCGATATCTCCGTTATACAACTTGTGATGTCCAAAGACATTGCGGCTGAATCCCGAGTACACCGCGTTCACGTCGGGGTGTAAAACGGGCGCGTCCGGCCGCATGGCATCTTCCACATCGCAAACCACCGGCAGGTCATCATACTCTACTTCGATCAGATCGCGGGCGGCTGCTGCAATCGCCTCGGTCTCAGCGACTACGGCAGCAACCCGGTCACCTACGAAACGAACCCGGTCAGCATACGGTTTCCGGCTGGGGCCGCACAGCACAGGCTGGTCATATGAGTAATACCCAAACTCATTGCACGGCACATCCTGCGAGGTAAGCACAGTAAGCACGCCAGGGAATGCCTCAGCCTTCGACGTATCTACCCGTTTGACGATAGCATGTGGCCGGTGGGACATCAGCATTTTCATATACGCCTGCCCAGGCATGACCATATCGGAAGCGAAGACTGCTTCGCCTTTCACCTTGGAGATCGCATCGACTCGTGGTACGGACTGACCGATATATTTCATGTTCTTTTTGTCCAATCTATTGATTTGCAAAAATACCTTTCTATATTCTATTACAAATCAGCCTGAGGTACAGAGAAATTGCAGCATCCTTGTTGCCAAATCGTGAAAACTTCGTTTGCGCAAAATATTTACTGAGTATAACCGGTAATCTTGCCAATCCAGGCGATGAAATCTTCAGCATCCTCATCCGCGCCGTGCCCTGCGTCCCAATAAAGCAAGGCTTTCACGTCCTTGCCGTTGTTCTCCAGACTGGTAGCAAGATTGACGATGATGGGAAGCGAGGTGTCTCTGTCTTTGGCTCCGTGGCGGATCCACCAGTATTGGGCGCAGCCGCTGCAACCCTGGGAGATGAAATACATAGGATTCATCAAATTCACCAACGTCTTCAGATCGTCGTCAATCTCGGCGTTCTGGTCACCGCTGGCTTGCCGCAGGCTGAAATTAGTGAAGTGACGTGCGTTGGTGGTCTCGTTGCCGAACAGGCTGTTCTCACCCGCCGACAGATCAAAAGCGTCAAACGCCGGCAGGCCCTTCATTCTGCCCTTATACGCCAGATAATCTTCAAAGGTAAATGTGGCGGAATTGTCAGACGAGGTAATCCAGCGATGATCTGCCAGATAGGCTTCCCGTTCTTCGTCGGCCAGGGCAAGCAAGTACTTGTTCGCCGAAGGAATCAGATAGGTCTGCACCAGATACTCACCATAATTGTCCGCGGTGAGGGTTCCAAAACCATTTTCACCTTCAAGTTGCAGGGATGCCTGATATTCGGTAAAGGCACTTTTTAACTGCTGGGAAAGGTCCTGGTCCACCAGTTCGCTGTTGACCGGTGTGGCCCCGAACTCCCACTCATAGGCCATGTCGGCATGTTCCAGGTCCGTGATCGGGCAGAAGTCGGCGCTGGCATAGATGCTGTCATCCTCGTCGGCAGCGCCAAGCTCCTTGAAATAGGCGTCATATAAATCGCTGTTACCGGAAGCGCCCAGCAGGGCGGAAAGAGCGCCGCCCGCGCTGACGCCAGTCGAGATAATCCAGTCGGTATTGCCGGGCATGACCCCTTTGTTATGGCGGATGTAACGGATGGCGGACTTCAGATCGACGATGGCAGCCGGCGCCTTGCCATAGTACGTGCCGTCCTGTGCCTGGTTATCCCGGCCTCGGCAGCCTGGCTCTACCACCACATAGCCCGCCGCCAGGGCCAGGTCGGTGTTGCGGCTCACACCGCTGTTACCGCCGGGCACCCCCATCATGCCCGCAGGAGGCGCGCCGCCGGGAAGAGTGCCGTTCATGCCGCCCGGAGGGGTGCCTCCCATGCCGCCATCCACGTTGGCTGACATATAGCCGCCCACGGAATTGGCAAACAGAATAGGGGCGTTGCTGGCATCTACCGGCTGGCCATCCACGCTGACCGGCACCTTGACGTTCATGCTCTGGTAGTCAACGTCGACCGGGTTGGCCACGTAGGTGATGTGCTTATACAGGTGGTAGGTGACTTCCTTTGTACCCTGGGTGGTCGTCACGGTCACCGTTTCCTCGGTATAGTCATCCACAGGAAACCGTAAAGGATCATCGCTGGCAACTGCCTGCGTGCTGGCAGTCACCTCGGCGGCCGGGCTGGCATCACTGGCCGGTGTGTTCGTGGCATTCGATGTTGCAGTACACGAACTCAAAACCATTGCCAGTATTGAGAACAACCCCAGGACAGATAATACTTTTTTCATTTTTGCTTTTCCTCTCTTTTTGACTGAAAGTCGTTTTGCGTGGCCCAAACCTGACAGGCCTTCATGATGATGCCAGGCCATTGTGTGCCGATCAAGACCTGTCAGGTTTGCGAGCAACTTTTTTGACCGAAGATCATTTCGTGTGGCCCTGTTGTTGTGTGGTGCGTAGCCCACACAACAACAGAAGAAACCTTTTTACCAAAGCAATTTGCTTATTGGGAATAGAATACCCGACCGATGTTTATGATCTATTTGGGAGTTATTAAGAAAATATGAAGATTGGTCTGTTGGTACAAAACCTGTCAAGGTAACTGATTTCCAGCCTTCACCATCTGCCTGCAATTTCTTTACATTTTCTTCATAATTGTGAGGTAATATAGTTGAGAACATAGAGACAAAAGCAGGCCAGTTGCGACGCACTTTGAAAGTGCAGTGCAACGACCTGCTGCGCAGCGGGCGCTGGCAAAGTCACACGAATAGATTACTCGACTGTTGTATTTTGATGTCAAAGGTGTAAACTTAGCGGACAATCATCCA
>CAZQQJ010000073.1:0-22773 GCA_964595435.1 uncultured Anaerolinea sp.
CTGGGCATCTCTCCAGTTTACCGCACTTTTTCCTACTTCTCCGACAAACTGCTAGTCCCCGATAAAGCGGGATGCATCCAGGTCTTCCGGCGTTTCGGCGGGTTCTGCCGCCGCGCCGGGCAGGCCAGCCGATTCATCCTGTATGGCCAGCAGGGCTGGAGGCGCGGATAGTTGCACCGGGCTGCGCCGGCACAGTGTCACCAGCAAGGCAACGTTGACCAGCGAGAGCAAGGCCAGCACCCCCTCGGCGGCCAGCGCGCCATAGGCACTCACCAGAACCGTGACCGCGTTCAACGTGGCGTGCCACAGCACCGACAGCCACAGCCAGCGGATTTGTCCGCGCAAGAAGACCTGCAAGACGAGCAGCGAGGCGGTCAGATGGAACAGTATGGCAAAGACCCGCTCGACCGCCCCCAACAGGGCCAGGTACCAGGGCGTGCTCCAGTACGCCGCAATTTGCTGCTGCACCAGGGGGATTTGTTCGGCAGGTACCGCGCCGGCCAGGTCGGCGCCGTTCAGGGCGATCATCCTGGACAGGGTGACGAACGCCAGCAAACCCAGGATGAGCGCTTCGATCCCGCCGTGCCCGGCGCCCAGCATCAGTCCCTGCGGCCAGGCGCGGGCGTCTCTGACAAACCAGCGGTAAGCGCCATAACGAAAGGTCTCCTCCCACAAGCCGGAACTCAGCCCCAGGAAAAGCGCCGTAAAGAGCAGCGCATACGCCTGGGGAGGTCTGGGCAACGCGCCAACGTCGAACAGGCGGGTGAACAGCGCGTTGAACGGAATGTGCCCCACCTGCGATAGGACAAAGGTCGCCGCTCCGATGCCCCACAGCCGCCAGCCCACCTCCAACCGGCGCGACAGATAGACGCCCAGGCCAAGCGGCAGGGCGATCATCAACAGGGAGTTCAAGGTAAGCAAGATCACCAGGGGAAGGTTCACGACGCCACCAACAGTTCACTGGGCACGCCCCACTGTACCACCACTTCGCGCGCCACTTGCGTAAAACCGACCTGGCAGGCCAGCTCGCTCAATTGCAGCGGGCGGCAGCCGCCGCAGACCAGCGGGCTGACCGCGTAGGCCGCCTTCCACAGGGCCACGAAGCCCCGGCTGGGCAGGTCGACGCCTTCGGTCAGGCAGAGCAGCGCCATGCGCCCGCCGGGGCGCAGCACGCGGCGGAAACCCGCCAGCCAACCCGGCAGGGCGGCGTGGGCGATCAGGTCGAGCACGTAAGTACACAGCAGGCGGTCGAAACTGGCCGCGGCAAAAGGCAGCGCGCCGCCATCTGCCTGGGCCAGCAAACCGGCGCCGCGCCTCCGGGCCTGGGCCAACATGCGCGCCGCCAGGTCCACCCCCACCGCCATCCCACCCGGGGCCAGCGCAGCCAGGATTTCGGCGTGGTACATGCCGGTGCCCAGGCCCACATTGAGCAGGCGCAGCCCGGGAGCCAGCGCCAGGCGCTGCAAGGCCAGCTCTTTGGCACGCGCTTCGTAGAACGAAAACCTGTCGTAGTAGGCTGCCAGGCGGTCATAGGTGCGCCGGGCAGCAGCGGGGGAGAGGGCGCGGTCGGGCATATATACAGAATTTACCACAGAAAGCTACAATGATCCATAGGCTCAGGCGGCGTTCATAGGGTAAAATCAAGCTGATGGCTGCCCAACCGCCCGCGCCTGTCCCTGGCCCCGCCCCAGCCGCGCCGCCCGGCGACGAGGCGCTACAAAAACTGCTCGCCGAACATTACCCGCCGGTATGCCGCCTGGCCTGCGCCCTGCTGCACGACCAGGCAGCCGCGCAGCGCGCCGCGGCGCGCGCCCTGGCGCTGGCCCGGAACGAGCAGCAGCGCCGCAAACGGCCCATCCCGCGCAAGCAAGTCTACACGCTGGCGTTGAAAGCCATCCAGGAAGAAGAACACGCCCATCACCCGCCCGGCGCCACGCCACCCGCCTCACAAGCGAGCGCCACAACCGAGAGCGGCCCTTCTTTACCTCCTTCCCCGGGCTTGCCCGAAAGGCCCGCCGGCGAGGCGCATCCCAGCTCTCCAGATATCTTGCAGGATGCCGGAAGCAAGGCCCTTCTCCCCTCTCCACAAGTGTGGAGAGGGGCCGGGGGCGAGGAACCCGCCCTGGCTCCTTTCTGGCAGGCGGTAGACGCGCTGGGTGGGCGCGAGCGGCGCCTGTTCCTGCTGCGTTACCTGCTGGGTTGGGAGCCGGGCGAGGCCGCCGCGCTGCTGGGGGTGGCCAAAGGCGCGGTGAAGGCCCAGCTCGAGCTGTTCCGCAAACAGTTCCGCCCGCTGCTGCAAGCCGCCCTGCGGCACGACCCGCCTGCCGCCCACGCCCTGGCCCGGGATGAGGCCCTGGAAGGCTACCTGGCGCAGCTCGTCCAGGGGCGCTGGCCGGAGATCGTCCTTTCCGCAGGCGAACTGGGGGCGCTGGCGCAGCAGGTGGAGGCGCTGGCAGCAGCCGAGCTGGCCCGCCCGGCGCCGGTTGCCCCCTGGCTGGCGGCGGGCATCAGCCTGGCATTGGTGCTCTGCGTGGCCGGGAGCCTGGCCGGGTGGGCGGCTGGCAGCCGCCTGATGGACCGGGCCTACCGCTCCACCGCCACGGCCACGCCGCCGGGCATGCCCACCCCGGTGACGCCCGCCGCCCAGGCCGCGCCGCTCGCGCGACGCTCGTCGTCCAACCAGGTGCGTGTGCGCTGGATCGACAGCTCGAAATTGTGGAACACGCTGTGGGTCGACATGCAGACCGTGGATTACGGCCCGGCCAGTTACCGCGGCGCGCCGCGCACCTACCGCAGCCGCGCCTGGCTCAGCCAGCCGTCCGAGAGCGTGGAGCTATTCGGCCTGCTGGGGGACGAGCCGGCCAGCTTCTACCAGGTGAGTTACGACACGTACGTGTACAATAACGCCGCCATCCCCTTTTCCGACAGCGGCTACTGGTACGGTGGAACCGAGCAGTTGTTGCACGACGAATATCTGCGCGCCATGGTCTTCCCCGCTTTCTCGCCGTGGACTGCCCTGGAGGGCCAGTTCAACGCGGTGCAAACCGTAGAGTTTGCCGGCCGCCCGGCAGTGGTCTTCGACTGGCTCGACCCGCAAGGCCGCCGCGCCGCCCGCCTGTGGCTGGATACGCAGACGGGGATCATCCTGCAGGCCGAGGAATACGGCGGCGAGGCCGGCGATATCCTGCTGCGCCAACGCAGCGTCACCGCCATTGGCTTCGACCAGGCCGGCCCGCCGCCCGGGTTGGTGGACGAAGCTTTGCAGGGCGCCAACCCCGAGGGTATCGACCGCGACGTGCTGGGCCGCCTGCCCACCCCCACCCTGGCTGCCTCGCCGGGACAGCGCCCCGGGCTGGCGCTCGACCCGCCGCCATCTTTCTTCGACTCGGCCGGCAGCCAATTGATCTTCCAGTTCGCCAACAATTCGCTTACCGCCAACGCCACGGCGCGCACCGCCCAATCCCCCGCCGACCTGTTCGCCGATGGCTACTGGCTGGGGTCGCTGCGCTTCGGCCTGCCCTGGATGCTGCGCTGCACACGCTCACCGGATGGGCAGCGCCTGGCGTTCAATACGACCAGCGACGGCACAGCACCGCCCGACGAGGTGCTGCGCTGGTTCAACCTGAGCGAGCCGCAGCCCCAGTACCAGCCATTACCCTTGCTGCGCGCCGCCAGCTTCGCCTTCTCGCCCGACAGCCGCCACCTGGCCGTGGCCGGCGAAGGAGGGCTGCCCGGCGGCGTCTACCTGGTCAACGTGGGCACCGGCGAGGCCAGCCTGCTGCTGGAGGCAGCCGGCGCCCGCAGCCTGGCATGGAGCCCGGACGGCGAGTACCTGGCGCTGATCGGCACGCTGCCCGGCGAAGAGCAACCCGCCGCCATCGTAATCTACCTGCGCAGCGGGCAGATCGTCCACCAGGGGCCGCTGGAGCAGCCCGGCGACCTGGCCCCGCTCGACTCGCCCATCCTGCTGTGGGGCGTCCCCTTCCCGACCGAGATGGGCGGGATGGAGGACTGCGCCCGGCGTTAAGGCGAATGGGCGGGGAGAAGTGCATCGCACCCTATATCGCGCACCCATAGCTCGTGAGAGCCTTTTCCCTGACGGTAAAATCGAAAACCCAACTTCCGCAGCCGGCGAGTCACCTCCCGATAGCTCAGCTCGCGCAGTTCTGACATATCACATAATCCCTACGGGCATGGAAAGCGTAATGCGAGTCTCTGGCGTAATATCAACTTCGCTGTATCCCAATGGCTCACCGCGTTCTTTACGATAAGCAATGATCAACTTGGCAATGTCAATACAGTTGAAAATTGCTTCTTCGACTGTATCTCCTTCGGCAAATGCTCCTTGCAGGCCAGGGACACTCGCCAGGTAACCATCCTCATTCGGAGCGACCACAAACGATAAAAAGAGCGCGCGTACGTCATGCATAGGTTTTGCTCCAGTCTGGTGCCACAATTATACCCTTTCCCGCCGGTTTTCCCCAAACACGCCGCGGGGAATGCAACAAGTCAGGGATTAACGAGCTGCCCGAACCCCGCAACGCCTCTTGAAAGGGATGGAACGGATCCGGCTGCCAGATGACATGGTTGCGAATTGCCACTGCCGGTATGCAACGCATCATTTTCCGATACAGTTTTAATATAAATTTTGGAGAGTTATAGTATACTTTGAAACGATCGAACGCGACGCCGGGGCTTCCCCGGTGTTGCTATGTCTGGTATCCTAGCGATTGGTATGTGACCTACAACGTGGATCACATACCAATCGATCTCGAACTTCTCAATCTGAGGGCTTTGATATGGAAAAGAACGAACACCTGGATTTATATTACCAAATGATCTTGATCCGCCTGGTAGAAGAGGCTGCGGCGCAACTGTACCAGCAGGGCAAGGTCGGCGGGTTCCTGCACCTGTACATCGGGCAGGAGGCGGTAAGCACCGGGCTGATCTCGGCGCGCCTGCCGCAGGACCGTGTGATTACCGCCTACCGTGATCACGGCGTGGCGATCAACTGCGGCATCCCGGCCAAAGAAGTGCTGGCCGAGCTGATGGGCAAAGTCACCGGCTGCTCGCAAGGCAAGGGCGGCTCGATGCACATGGCCGACGTGAGCAAGAATTTCTGGGGCGGGCACGCCATCGTCGGCGCGCACCTGCCCATCGCCGCCGGGCTGGCCCTGGGCGACCAGTACAACGAGACCGACGGGGTGACCATCTGCATGTTCGGGGATGGCGCCACCAACATCGGCTACTTCCACGAAGCAGTCAACCTGTCGAAGGTGTGGAACCTGCCGGTGCTGTGGGTGTGCGAGAACAATAAATACGGCATGGGCACGGCGGTGGAACGCGCGTCGGCGGTGGTCGAAATCCGCCAGAAGGCAGAGGGCTACGGCATCCCCAACAGCACCGCGGACGGGATGGATATTCTGATGGTGCGCAAAGCCGCCGAAGATGCCATCGCCCACGTGCGCTCCGGCAAGGGGCCGTATTTCCTGGAGATCGAGACCTACCGCTTCCGCGGCCACTCGATGGGCGACCCAGAGCGCTACCGCCGTCCGGATGAAGTGCGCTGCTGGCAGGAAGAGAACGACCCCATCGGCATCTACCGCACCCGCCTGATCGCCCAGGGCATCGCCACGGCAGACGAGCTGGACGAGTTGGAGAAAAAAGCCGAGCAAGAAACCGCCGAGGCGGTGCAATTCGCCGAAAACAGCCCCGAGCCAGCGCCCGAGGCGTTGTTTGAGCATATTTATGTAGAGAACTAGGGATTGGTGCTTAGAGATCAGGGATTGGGAATTACTCCCAACCCCTGAGCCCTGGTTACTAATCCCTGCTAAACGAGGCAACCATGTCAAGAATAACGATGCGCGAAGCGATCTCACAGGCGCTGTGGGAAGAGATGGAACGTGACCCCAGGGTATTCATCATGGGGGAAGAGGTGGGGGTGTGGGGCGGCACGTATGCCGTTACCAAAGGATTTTACGATCATTTCGGCGGAAAGCGGGTGCGGGATACGCCCATCGCTGAAGCTGCGATCATCGGCGCGGCCATCGGGTCGGCGCTGACCGGGGCGCGCCCGATCGCCGAATTGATGACGATCAACTTCGCCTTCTCGGCGATGGACCACATCGTCAACGAAGCGGCCAAGCTGCACTATATGTTCGCCGGGCAGATGCGCCTGCCGCTGGTGATCCGGGCGGTGAGCGGCGGCGGAAGGCAACTCGGCGCCACCCACTCGCAGACGCCCGACGCAGTTTTCGCCCATTTCCCCGGGCTGAAAGTCGTCGCCCCGGGCACGCCCGAAGACGCCAAGGGCCTGCTCAAAGCGGCCATCCGCTCGGATGATCCGGTATTGTTTATCGAGCACGCCACGCTGTACCAGACGCGCGGCGAAGTGCCCGAAGGCGATTACACCACGCCGATCGGCACCGCCAAAATCCAGCGCCCCGGCAAGGACGTAACCATCGTTACGTACAGCAAAATGCTGGAGATCTCCGGCAAGGCTGCCGACCAGCTCGCTAAAGAGGGCATCGAAGTGGAAATCGTCGATCTGCGCTCGCTGCGCCCGCTGGATATGGGACCGGCGCTGGAGTCTTTTAAGAAAACCAACCGGGCGGTGATCGTCGAAGAAGGCTGGCGCTCGTACGGCGTCGGCTCCGAGGTGGCCGCCCGCCTGTACGAAGAGGCCTTCGACTACGTCGACGCCCCCATCCGGCGCGTGACGCAGAAAGAGGTGCCCCTGCCCTATAACCGCACGCTGGAGCAGATGGCGCTGCCCCAGGTGGAGGACGTCATCAAGGCCGTCAAGGAGGTGCTGTAATGGCCGAAACCGTGACCATGCCCAAGCTGGGCTTCGATATGGCGGAAGGCACCCTGGTGCGCTGGGTGATCGAGGAAGGCCAGCCGGTGCAAAGAGGCGCGGTGTTGGCCGAGATCGAGACCGATAAGGCCACCGTGGAAGTGGAGTCGAACTTCGCCGGGGTCGTCGCCAGGCACCTGGTGCCGGCAGGCGAGGTGGTGCCGGTGAACACGCCCATCGCCATCATCGCCGCGCCAGGCGAGAGCGTCGAGAGCATCGCCCCGGCAGGCAAGCCGGCCGGGGCGGCCCCAACCGCCGCGCCGGCGGCTGCGCCGGCAGCGATCCCGGTGAGCGCGCCGGCAGCCGCCCCGACCGGCAGGATCAGCGTCTCGCCGTTGGCCCGGCGCATGGCCGGCCAGATGCGGCTGAACCTGGCCTCCATTCCTGGCACTGGCCCCGGCGGGCGCATCGTCAAGCGGGATATCGAAGCCTACCTGAAAGCGCCCGCAGCAGCCGCAGCCGCTGCTGCACCGGCCGCTGCTGTGGCACCCGCGCCGGCTGCCTACGCCCCGGCAGCCGAAATGGTGCCGCTCAACCGCCTGCGAGCAGCCATCGGGCGGCGCATGACCGAAGCCAAGCAGCAGGTGCCGCACTTCTACGTCACCCACGAATATGACGTAGAGGCGCTGCTCGACCTGCGCAAGCAAGTCAACAGCCTGCTGCCCGACGAAGACAAACTCTCGGTCAACGATTTTATCGTCAAGGCCGCGGCGCTGGCGCTGCGCCAGTTCCCAAACCTGAACGCGTCGCTGCAGGGCGAACAGATCGTGCGCCACAAGCCAGTCAACATGGGCGTGGCCGTGGCGGTAGAAGGCGGGCTGCTCACCGTGGTGTGCCGCGACGCCGACAACAAGCCGCTGCGCCAGATCGCCAGCGAGGTACGCACGATGGCAGCCCGGGCGCGGGATGGCAAAGTGCGCCCGGATGACATCGAAGGCTCGACCTTCTCGATCAGCAACCTGGGCATGTTCGACGTGGAGCACTTTATTGCGATCATCAACCCGCCCGAGGCGGCGATCCTGGCGGTAGGGTCGGCAAGGCAGACCCCGGTGGCAAAAAACGGGCAAATCGTAGCCGGCTGGCGGATGAAAGCCACCATTTCGGTCGATCATCGCGTCAGCGATGGCGCCGAGGCGGCCCGCTTCCTGCAGGCGCTGGCGCCTTACCTGGAACAACCGCTGCAGTTGTTGGTTTTGTGAAATCGTTGTACAATAGACTGACGACCGGAATCGAGAGCGCCAACCTGGTTGCGGCCGGTGTGGCGCTTTTGATTTGCCCAGGCCAATGTCAGACAACGAGACCAACCAGATAGACCCAGATGATTACTTTCCAATATGATCTGCGCTACTTGCAGGCAGGCGGTGAACAGTTCGAAGCTTATCTGCTGGCCAGCGAGCTATACTGGCCCGTAGGTGCCAGCGCGCCATCTGGCACGCCGCCTTACCCGCAAATCACGCCGGGGGCATTGCTGCTGGCACGTCAGCGCGCCCGAGCCACCGCCGAGACCGTGGGCCAACAGGCCGAGTTGAACCGGGTGGAACAGCAGATCGAGGCGACGCGCCAGCGCTGGCGCGCCGCCTGGAATAAAAAGGCGCACAGCGATTTGCTGGCCCGGCTGAAATTGTGGGGGAATTTCCTGGATGAATATGGCGAAAAGCCCACGGCGCACTACGACCGTTACGCGTACGAAGTGGGGCGGCGCGTGCAGATCCAGCTTCTCATCCCCGAGATGGATAGCCTGCCAGCCGCCGCCACAGAGGCGCTGCAAGGCCTGGACCGCCGCCTGAGAGCTTTCCTGGTGCGCGGCAGCTTCATCTGGCAGGCGAACCTGGCAATACAATTTCCACCGGAAATATTCTGGTACCTGTACGGGAATCTGAGGGAGGAAATTACCAACCTGTAATTTGACAACGACCGCCCGGCGGTCCAACTGGCTGAAGTCAAAGCACAGTTTTGTGGAGAAAACAAACCATTGAAATTACCGCGCTGGTCGGTGGCCCCTTATACGGTCACCGGCGTTCAACGTAAAAATTTTCGTTACGTACAAATCGATGGCATCGCTGTCGGGCTTTCCAATGCGGCAGCGCCTTTCTTGCCTGTATTCCTGACCCGCCTGGGGGCAAGCAACGTGGAGGTCGGCCTGCTCACTTCCATGCCCGGAATGACCGGGCTGTTGCTCTCGGTGTTCATCGGGCAGTTTTTACAAAGCCGGCGCAAGATCGTGCCCTGGTTCGGCGCCTCTCGCCTGATCGTGCTCTCGTCTTACGCGGCCACCGGCCTGGCGCCTTTCCTGGTGCCTGAGGCTCACCTGGTGAAAACCATCCTGGTGATCTGGGCGCTGGCCACCATCCCGCAGACGGCGTTGAACGTGTGCTTTTCGGTGGTGATGAATGCCGTGGCCGGGCCGTACCACCGCTACGATTTGATGAGCCGGCGCTGGTCGGTGCTGGGCCTGACAACGGCGATCACCGTGGCACTGGTCGGCGAGACCTTAGAGTGGATCAATTTTCCGATCAACTACCAGGTGGTCTTCATTGCATTGTCGATCGGCGGCCTGCTCAGTTTCATCTTTTCCAGCCGCATCGAACTGCCCGAACGCGCCGCACTACCCCGCGGCGATGGCGAGACGTTCAGGCAACGGCTGCGAAACTTTTCCCGCCTGGTAATGGGAGAAAAAGAGTTCATACGCTTTTCAGCCAAGCGCTTCGTCTTCCAGTCCGGCATGCTGCTGGCCACACCTCTCTTTCCAATATATTACGTGCGCGAAGTAAAAGCGAACGACGCCTGGATCGGTTATATCAGCATGATCTCTACGTCGGTGTTGCTGATCGGGTATTTCTTGTGGCCGCGCCAGTCCCGGCGGCGCGGGGCGCGCTTCGTGTTGCTGTGGTCTACTTTCGGTTTTGCGCTCTATCCAGCGATGGTGGCTGCCACCCACAACGTGGCAGTGATCGCGTTATTCGCCGGATTGGCAGGCATCTTCGAGGCAGGCATCAACCTGGTTTTCTTCGACGAATTGATGAAGACGGTACCCGAGGAATACAGCGCCACGTTCGTCTCGGTAGCGCAAAGTATGAACTATCTGGCGGCAGTGATCGCGCCGCTGGTTGGCACCTGGCTTGCTACCCACACCGGACTGGGTTGGGCACTGGTCATTAGCAGCGCAATCCGGTTGACGGGGTATGCGCTGTTTGCGTTTTGGTAAGTGTGAGGAGGAAAACATGGTCAAGAAAACCCGCCACGAACTGGAAACCGAGCTGAGCAGGGCGATGAGCCACTTCGAAAAAGACTACTTCGGGCGCGGGCCTATCGATGTACACACCTTTATCATCCAGGATATGCTCCTGGTACGCATGTACAGCATCCTGACGCCCGCTGAACAGGCCCTGGCAGGCAGCCGGGAAGGTATGTTCCAGATCAAGGATATCCGCCGCCAGCTTTTCGAAACCTCCCGCCCGTTGCTGGAGGAACTGGTGCGCCAGACCACCGGCCACCGCGTGGTCAGCATGCACACCGACCTGAGCACCAGCAGCGGCGAGCGCATCGTGATCTTCATCGTCGACGTTAACCTGGAAACGGTTTTTCCCGCCTGATCGATAGTCCTGGCATAAAAATGGGACGCGGACCGACGCGGATGAACGCGGACGCTGTTTTCATTGACCCAGGCTGCCGGATACTCCCAGCCGGTTGATTCCACCTGGGCAAAATTTGATCTGTCTGGCAAGAGCGTCATGCCCGCCAGTTTTCAGCGCGCCGGCCGGTAGCAATCATAAGAGATATATAAGAAACCTGTACAATATATTGACAACGGGAAAGCAATTTGATATAAGGATAGCAGATAACTCAGGTGATGAGTTGGACTGGACGTGAGTTGGACTGAACGATTGATTTAGAGGTAAACGGAGATGAACGCCAATATCAAGCTTGGAAACATACTGGGCATTCCGATTGGACTGCACTATAGCTGGTTCCTGGTGTTTGCCCTGGTGATCTATTCTTTGAGCACGGGCTATTTCCCACAGGAATACCCCACGCTCTCCAGCGGGTTGTACGTCTTGCTGGCGGCAGCCACCACGCTGGGCTTTTTCGGCTCGGTGCTATTGCACGAGTTAGGACATTCGGTGATCGCCCTGCGAAATAACATTCCGGTTAAGGGGATCACCCTGTTTATTTTCGGCGGCGTGGCGCAAATCAAGCGCGAACCCCAGACGCCGGGGGCCGAATTCCGCATCGCCATCGCCGGACCACTGGTCAGCCTGGCACTGGCGGGTATCTTCGGCGTGATGGCAGTCCTGGAGCAGCAGTACCCCGTACTGGCTGCGCCCAGCTCCTATCTGATGCGCCTGAACTTGAGCCTGGCGCTGTTCAACATGATCCCCGGCTTTCCGTTGGATGGCGGGCGCGTGTTACGCTCCATCGTATGGAAGTTGAGCGGCAACCAGGTGCGCGCCACGCGCATCGCCTCTGCCGGCGG
This sequence comes from uncultured Anaerolinea sp., assembly GCA_964595435.1. Taxonomy (GTDB): domain Bacteria; phylum Chloroflexota; class Anaerolineae; order Anaerolineales; family UBA4823; genus RBG-16-57-11. The sequence goes on from CAZQQJ010000073.1 coordinate 11,331, forward strand.
CCAGATTGTGGCCTTTGGCTTTATCGGGCTTGGCGTGTTCAGCATCTTCGCCGGCCAATTCACCAACGGGTTATGGATGATGTTGATCGGTTGGTTCCTGCAGAGCGCAGCCGCCGCGGCTTCTACCCAGGCCACCATGCAGGAAAAGCTGCGCGGCGTCACCGTGGAACAGGCCATGTCGCACGAGTGTACCAGCGTTCCGGCATTGACCCCTCTCAGCCAGTTGGTACAGGAGCGAGTTTTGCAGCGCGGTGACGTCTGTTTTCTGGTGACCGACCACAACGGCCAGTTGCGAGGTATGTTGACCTTGCAAGACATCACTCGCATTCCACAAATGCGCTGGCGATTTTCCACTGCCGAGCAAGCCATGACGCCTATCAATGGATTGCCACAGGTGGATGCGGACGAAGAAATCCTGGATGCGCTGCGGCAGATGGATGAAGCAGAAGCCCACCACGCTACCGTGGTACAATACAACCGCCCGATCGGGTTGATCTCGAAAGAGCAAGTGTTGCGCTATCTTCGCCTGCGTACGCAATTAGGCATATAAAGATGAATGGTGGTCTGTGTAACACAGACCACCAACTTTCATTGACTGAGGGAGAAGTATGGCAAACTGGCACCAGCAAACCATCGGCGAAGCCGTGCACCAACTTGAAAGCGATCTCGACGGCGGCCTGAGCGCAAACCAGGCCGCCGAACGCTTGAAAAAATCCGGGCCGAACGAGATTGCGGAAGGGAATATCCGTTCACCGTGGCGCATCTTGTGGGAACAGTTTACGGCTGTGCTGGTGCTTATCCTGATCGGCGCAGCGCTGCTTTCAGCGCTGTTGGGCGAATTCAAGGACGCCATCGCCATCGGGGCAATTGTCATTCTGTTCGGCATCCTGGGCTTTGTACAAGAATATCGCGCCGAACAGGCCATGGCCGCGCTGCGCAAGATGGCCACCCCGTTGGTGCGCGCCCTGCGAGATGGCAGGCTGGTCGAAATTTCGTCGCGGGAAATCGTCCCGGGTGACGTGGTGCTGCTCGAAGCCGGCAATCTGGTACCCGCGGACGCCAGGCTGGTCGAAGCGGTCAACCTGCGCATCCAGGAAGCAGCCTTGACGGGCGAATCGGAGCCGGTGGAAAAGCAAACACAATCGTTGACCGAGGCAGAAGTACCGCTGGGCGACCGGGCCAACATGGCCTACATGGGCACCGTGGTAACCTATGGCCGGGGCAAGGCGCTCATCGTCGAGACGGGCATGCGCAGCGAGTTAGGCAAAGTCGCCGCGCTGCTGCAAGGGGTAGGCGGCGAGTTGACGCCGCTGCAAAAACGCCTGGACCAATTGGGCAAGCTGCTGGCAGTGGTCGGTTTCGGCGTTTCGGTGCTGATTTTCGTCCTGGGGCTACTGATCGGCGAGCCGGTGCGCGATATGCTGCTCACAGCGGTGAGCGTCGCCGTGGCCGTGGTGCCCGAAGGTCTCCCTGCCGTCGTTACCATCACGTTGGCCATCGGCGCACAGCGGATGTTGCGCCGCAAGGCATTGATCCGCAAATTGCCAGCGGTAGAGACGCTCGGCTCAGTGACTGTGATTTGCTCAGATAAGACTGGCACTTTGACCGAGAACCGCATGACCGTCATGGTCTTGGATATCGCCGGGCACACGGTGCGCATCGACGAAGATATGCGCCGGCGTATGCCCGTCCTGGGGGATAAGCTTCGCGCACCCGCGTCCGGGCAATTGTCTACAGCCGACGCCCCGGCCGAAACGATCGGTATGCTGCTGGCAGCGGGGGCATTATGCAACGACGCCACCCTGGTACCATCCGGGGAGAGCGGGAATTTTCAGACGATCGGCGACCCGACCGAAGCCGCCCTGCTGATCGCCGCGGCGCGTTTCGAAATGGTCAAAGGCGGCTTGCAAGACGCCATGCCGCGTGTCGCCGAACTGCCGTTCGACTCAGATCGTAAACGCATGACCACGGTGCACGAATTCGACCGCGCCCGGCTGGGCGCCTTCGCCGCTTCCTTCCGATCACCGCAGTTGTCCGGGCGATACATTGCCTTCACCAAGGGCGCAGTGGATGGCTTGTTGGAGATCGCCGGCGCGGTCTGGATGGGTGACCGGGCCGAGCCGATGGACGAAGGCTGGCAGGCCCGCGTACAGAAGGCCAACAATGACCTGGCCGGGAGAGGCATGCGCGTGTTGGGTGTAGGGTTCACCACCTACCCCGACCTCCCACCCCAGGTAGAACTGGAGCAGGAGGTAATCTTGATCGGCCTGGTGGGGATGATCGATCCGCCGCGCCCCGAAGTCAAGGATGCGGTACAAACCTGCCAGGCGGCCGGCATCCGCCCGGTGATGATCACCGGCGACCACCCGCTGACTGCCGGCGAGATCGCCCGGCAACTCGGCATTATCCGGGGCGCCGCAGGGGAACACGACAGAGCCATTACCGGGATCGAACTGAGCCGCATGAGCGATACGGAGCTGCGGGAGATCGTCTCAGATGTTTCGGTCTATGCTCGCGTTTCGCCGGAACACAAACTGCGCATCGTGCAGGCGCTGCAAAACAATGGTGAAATCGTAGCGATGACCGGCGATGGCGTGAACGACGCTCCGGCGCTGAAACGCTCCGATATTGGCGTGGCGATGGGCATCACCGGCACGGACGTATCCAAAGAAGCGGCGGATATGGTGCTGCAGGATGACAACTTTGCCACCATCGTGGCGGCGGTGGAAGAAGGACGCACGATCTACGATAACCTGCGCAAATTCATCAAGTTTTCGCTGGCGGGCAACATCGGCAAAGTATCGGTAATGTTACTGGCGCCGCTGTTGGGAAAGCCGCTGCCGTTGGAACCGCTGCAATTGCTGTGGCTGAACCTGCTGACCGACGGGCTGCTTGGATTGGGCCTGGGATTGGAGCCGCCCGAGAAAGACACCATGCGCCGCCCGCCCTACTCGCCCAAAGCAGGCATCTTCAGCGAAGGCCTGGGGAGATATGTGGCATGGGTCGGGGCGCTGATTGGGCTGCTGGCCCTGGGGGTGGGCTACGTTTACTGGCGCATCGATCCAAATGGCCCGTGGCAGACGATGACCTTCACCACGCTCGCCTTCAGCCAGATGGCACAGGCTATGGCCACGCGATCACGGCGTGAATCCTTCTTCCGCCTGGGACTGCGTTCCAACCTGCCGGGGATGGCCATCGCCCTGGTCGTCTTCACCCTCCAACTCGGAGCCATCTATCTGCCCTTCTTCCAGAACTTGCTATACACCCGGCCGCTTTCCGTACAGGATATTGCCATCAGCCTGGTTTTGAGCAGCCTGCCATTCTGGGCCATCGAGGTGGAAAAGGCCTTCACCCGGCGCAATGAATAGATCGCCATGACCCCGTTCCTGCAACTTTCCCTGGCCCTGGCCATCCTGATCGCCGCCGCCAAAGCCGGCGGCTATTTGAGCTATCGACTGGGGCAGCCATCTGTTTTGGGCGAGTTGCTGGTGGGCATCCTGCTCGGCCCCTCGCTGATCGACATCTTACACATCCCCTATTTCACCGACGAACACCTGCCCGAAGTGATCCACGAACTCGCCGAGGTCGGCGTGATGCTCTTGATGTTCCTGGCCGGGCTGGAGCTACACCTGAGCGACCTGGCCCGTACGGGAAAAATTTCGGCGCTGTCCGGCGTTTTGGGGGTGATTTTCCCGCTGGCCCTGGGTGTGGGGGCAGGGCTGGCATTCGCAACGGACCCATCCACGGCGGTCTTCCTCGGTTTAATCCTGGCGGCTACCAGCGTGAGCATCTCGGCGCAGACCTTGATGGAACTGAAAGTGCTGCGCACCCGGGTGGGGATCAGCCTGCTGGGTGCGGCCGTTTTCGACGACATCCTGGTGGTCTTAGGGCTGTCGGTGTTTGCGGCACTGGGAGATACCGCCAACGGTTTCGGCAGCATCCTGCTGACCATCCTGCGCATGGTACTTTTCCTGGGCGTTGCTACCGGGTTGGGGTTGGTGATCTTACCGCGCGCCAGCCGCAAGGTCAATTTGCTGCCCATCAGCCAGGGGTTGATCGCCTTTGTAGTGGTCACGATCCTGTTGTACGGTTGGAGCGCTGAGGAGTTCGGTGGGATGGCAGCCATCACAGGCGCCTTCCTGGCCGGACTGGTCTTCGCCCGCAGCCCGGTCAAAGAACGCATCGAAAGCGGCATTGTCAACCTGGCTTACGGATTGTTCGTGCCCATTTTCTTCATCAACGTTGGCCTGACCGCAAATGCCCGCGACCTCAACGGGCCGAGCTTCTGGCTTTTCCTGGCCATGACCGTCGTGGCGATTGTGGGCAAAGTGCTCGGCGCTGGCCTGGGAGCGCTGGCAGGCGGCATGTCACGCCAGGAATCCCTGCAAATGGGAATCGGCATGATGTCGCGCGGCGAAGTTGGCCTGATCGTCGCTACCGTGGGCATTGCCCAGGGCTGGATCCCGGACGAGGTTTTTTCTGCAGTGGTCGGCGTGGTGATCGTCACCACGTTACTCACCCCGCCCTTGCTGCGCGCTGCCTTTCGTGCTCCAAACCCGGCCGCACCTGAAAATCATTAGGAACTTTTAGACTGAAAGTCATCTTGCATGGCCCAAACCTGACAGGTCTTCATCATGACATCGACTCATCGAGCAACCTTAGAGACCTGTCAGGTTTGCGAGCAACTTTCGTACGGAGAAAGCTTATGAGCTACCTGGTTGTTTTGATTGTAGATAACCCCGATGACTGCCCGCATATCCTGGATCGTTGGAGCGAATTGGGCGTGACAGGCGCCACCATCCTGGAAAGCACCGGGATGGGGCGCATCCTGCGGGCTGGGTTGCGCGATGATATTCCGCTGATGCCCAGCCTGTCCGATTTTCTAGACGTGCGCGAAGAGCCCCATCGTACCGTGCTTTCCGTGGTCGAAGATCAGCAAATGGTCGATAAAATGGTTGCCGTTGCACAACACATCATCGGTGACCTCGACCATCCGCACACCGGTTTTCTGTTCGTCGTTCCGGTGGTGCAGGCTTATGGGCTGGGCAGAGGCAAGTGATGCCGATCAAGGATACGGTTCGACCAGTAAAGAGCGAATGGCATCTTCCGTCTGCGGGTAAGCGCCTTCTCCGATGTGCACATAGCGCAGGCGACCGCGCTTATCGATCAAATACAGGGTAGGCCAGTAACGATTGCGATAGGCTGACCAGGTGGCGCCGTCGTTATCCTGCGCTACAGGATACTGAATTTCCAACCGTTTTACCGCGTCTTTCAAGTTATCCAGGTCGCGCTCGTGGTTGAACTCGGGGTAATGATTACCGATCACCACCAGGCCCTGCGAAGCATAAGTATCATGCCATCCCCTCAACGAGGGAATCACATTACGGCAGTTAATTCAGCCAAACGTCCACATATCCACCAGCACGACTTTGCCGCCCAAATCAGCCAGGCGCAACGGCTGGTCGGTGTTGATCCACACTTCGTTGGTTAGCTCTGGGGCAGGGCCAAGATCGGGCAGCGCAGAAAACCTGGCCGGCAGCGCAACTTCCGGAAGAATGGGGGAAGGGAGCATGGCAGGCTCACCCTCTTTCGAAGGGACAGGCGTCGGGGCAAGGGTTGCGACCTGTGCCGCCGGGGTAACAGGGGAAGACAGCATGACGCCCTGCACGGATTGCGAGACAGGGTTCGCCGAGGCACACCCTGCCAGAAACAACATTAAAATACCGCTAAATAGTTTTCTCATATCCTCATTTCCTCATCCAATTCATCAACGGCGAGGCAGCGTAAAATAGAACAGCGTCCCATCACCCAGGCTGCTCTCCACACCGATCTGCCCGCCATGCGCTTCGACGATACCTTTGGCAATCGCCAACCCCAACCCGGAGCCACCTTTGGCGCGGCTGCGCGATTTTTCGCCGCGGAAGAAGCGCTCGAAGATGCATGGCAGATCATCGGGCGGAATACCTTCTCCCGAGTCGCGCACTTCGACTCGCGCTCCACTGCTGGCAGGCGCCGCCCGCACCGAAACGACTCCCCCTGGCGGCGTGTGGCGCAGCGCGTTGCCGATCAAATTATTCAACACCCGGCCAACCCGCTGCACGTCGATGAACACGGGGTCAACGCCAGAAGTCACTTCACCAGAAAGGGCGATCTGCTGGCGGTTAGCCAGCTCGGAAAAACTTTCCAGGGTATCCGATATCAAATCGGACAGAGACGCCATCTCCTGTTTCAGCGGCAGGCTGCCCGTATCCAACTGCGCCATTTGAAACATATCGTCGATCAACAGAGATAGACTCTGGACATCGCGCTGAGCGGTGGTCAGATAGCGCTGGACGGTCTCCGCATCGTCCACCACTCCATCGGCCAGGGCTTCCAGAATGGCTCGAATCGAGGCCAGGGGTGTCTGCAGATCGTGCCCGGCCCAGGCCACCAGGTCACGGCGCAGCGCATCCAGTTCGCGCTGTTTCTTGGCGGCATCCCGCAGGCGGGCAGCGGTTTGATTGAAAGTAACCCCCAGGGCAGCCAGTTCATCATTGCCACGCACGGGTACACTTACTTCCAGTTGGCCGGCCTGGATCTGTTCGGCTGCCTGCTGCAGCGCCCGGATACGGCCGGTGATGGCGCTGGAAAGAAAATAGCCCAGTACGACGGCGATCCCACCGGAAAAGACGAGCAAAACCGTCGCCAACAACAGGTCATGTTGGCTGGCAAACATCAGCCGGGCAGTGACCCATACGTTAAAAAAGGCCAGGGCGCTGGCAAGGATATAGATACCCATCAAGGTCAGATGCAGGCTGGGGGATCGTTCCATCCACCCCAGGCGATAGGCGATATACCCGGCAATGGCTGAGACCACCGCGGTGATGGAAAGAAACTGCGCCATCAGGCGCAGGTCGGACAGCGGGGGGCGCATCAGCCAATAGAACAGGCCTAACGAAAATACCAGGATACCCAGGATTGCCAGGGCATAACGAAGCGCGGGACGAGAAGCAGTTTTCATAGCCAGGTCACTCATGGTTCAAACTTGTATCCCACACCCCACACCGTTTGTAAGTGGGTTGGAGCAGCAGGATCGGGTTCGATCTTTTCGCGCAAACGGCGGATGTGAACCGTGACGGTACTCGGATCGATATAATCCGCCAGTCCCCATACAGCTTCGAGAAGCTGATCTCGGGTAAACACCTGCCGGGGATGACGCATCAGATGATAGAGCAAATCGAACTCTTTGGCGGTCAGATCGATCTGCTGCCCACCCGCAAAGACCAGACGGGTTTGCGGCTCGATGCTCAATTCGCCATACGTCAAGGGAGCGCCGCTCCCCTGTGTTGAGCTACCTTTCACCCGGCGCAGTACCGCTCGCACCCGGCTGACCACTTCCTGCGGGCTGAATGGCTTGACCACATAGTCGTCAGCGCCCATTTCCAATCCGGCAATACGATCCGATTCCTCGCGACGCGAAGTGAGCATAATAATGGGCACATCGCTGCGGTCGCGCAACCAACGGGTAATCGTAAATCCATCGACCCCGGGAAGCATCAGATCGAGGATGACCAGATCCGGCAACTGGCGTGTGAGCACATCCAGCGCGGACCGGCCGTCTGCGATAACCTGCACCTGGTAGCCGGCGCGTTTGAGGTACAGGCCGATCACTTCGGCAATACTGGGCTCATCTTCAACAATCAAGATCGACGTGTTGCTCATCTCTATATCCTTCTATGCAAGAATACCATCAACAGCTTTCGAATAGGAAACAAAAAGATTACATCATTCTTACGAAATACGCGTCATCCTTAACCGGATCGTAAGGAACTACTCTCGATTCTGTAAGATATGTTGGTTACCATTACAACATCAACAGCGTTTGATCTATGATCCATTTTCGAATTTACTGGAGGATACCATGCAACTACGTAAAACTTTACCCATATTTTTGCTAATCCTGGCGATCATACTCGCCGCGTGCAGCCAGAAGGCGCCGGCTCAGGATGCAATGATGAAAGACAAGCCGACAGAAGCCATGATGGGGAAGGAGACAGCCACGCCGGAAGCGATGGTGGAAAAGCCTGGCGAGGCAATGGCCACAGCCGAAGTGATGATGGAGAAGCCTGGCGAGGCGATGGCTACGCCGGATGCAATGATGGAGAAGCCTGGCGAGGCAATGGCCACAGCCGAAGTGATGATGGAGAAGCCTGGCGAGGCGATGGCCACGCCGGATGCAATGATGGAGAAGCCTGGCGAGGCAATGGCCACACCGGAAGCCATGATGAAGGAAGAAACGATGATGGCTCCAGCCTGGTTCAGCGCTGCGCTCACCGACGTTGCCACCGGCCAGACTTTCACAGTCCAGGATCTCAAGGGCAAAGTGGTGCTCGTCGAAAACCTGGCGCAGTGGTGCCCCAACTGCCTCAAGCAGCAGAAGCAGGTGAACGAACTTCACAAACTGTTGGGTGAAAGGGATGATTTCGCCAGCCTGGGACTGGATATCGACCCAAACGAAGACGCTGCCAGCCTTAAGGCGTATATCGCCAAGAACGGCTTCACCTGGAAGTATGCAGTAGCGCCGGCAGAGGTCTCGCGTGAAATCGGCCAGCTTTACGGCAGCCAGTTCCTGAACCCGACGGCCACGCCCATGTTGATCATCGACCGCCACGGTGAGGTACATCCCCTGCCCACCGGTATCAAGAGCGCAGCCGATTTGCAAGCGGCGCTGCAGCCCTTCCTGGATCAAGATATGTAAGTATCACCCGGGGATCGAGCGGGATGCTCCGCTCGATCCCCAGACAGACCGAGGACAACGTGGACATTCAGACAATTTTCACATCCTTCAGCCTGGGCCTTCTGGCTACCACCAGCCCGTGCGTGTTACCACTCTACCCGGGGTACCTGGCCTATTTGAGCAGCAGCCAGGGGCTTTCGGCCCGCAGCCGCTATTTCCTGGGTTTCTTCGTCCTGGCCGGCGTGCTGGCGATGATGGTGACGCTCGGGGGGGTGATCGCCCTGCTCTCGATTTCAGTGAGCCGGGCTTTGCGCGTGATCATCCCGCTGGCCGATGTGCTCATCTTGGGCCTGGGCGTGATGCTGCTGCTCAATATCAATCTATTCAAAGGGCTGCCCCAGATTCGCGTGCCGGTACTTTCCAACGCGTATGTCAACGCCTTTCTATACGGATTGCTCTATGGGCCGATCGCTTTGCCTTGCTCCGGGCCGCTGGTGGTGGGCATCTTCACCTTCTCGTTAACTGCCGGAGAGGCCATCGATCGCCTGCTGGTCTTCTTGTGGTTCGGGCTGGGTTTCGGGCTGCCCTTGCTGGTTATTTCGCTGCTTTCCGGCGCGACCCAACGCTGGATCACACGCCAGTTTGCCGTGCGATCGCGGCTGATCAACTTTGTAGGCGGTATCCTGCTGATCGGCGTGGCAATTTACGACCTGGTTACGAACTGGGCCTTCATTACCTGAATTTATTTCGACTGGCCCCGAGCCGCAGACCCGATTGGGTCAGGGGGGCGCCAGGGAAGATGCCCTCCTCTGTCGAGCGCACTTCCTCGATAGACAAGAAAGCTTTGGGCATGATCCGATGGATGACATGCAAGACCACCGCCAGGTCTTTGCGCTTGACCACCGTGTAGACCAGCTTGACCGGCCCGGTAGCGCCCTGCCCATCTACGCTGGTTACGCCGAAGCCGGCATCATGCAGCGCGGCGGCCATCTCTACACCGCCCTTAGGGAGAATAATGCGCAGAACCAGCGTACCCAACGCCAGACGGTCCTCGATATACATACCTACGAAATTTCCGGCAGCGAACCCGGAAGCGTAGGCCAGGTAAGCCACCAGATTATTCGCATCGCGTACAATCTGAGCCACAATGGTGATCCAGATAAACACCTCAATGAAGCCGAGCACTGGCGCCAGGTAGCGTTTACCGCGTGAAATGAAAATGATGCGCATGGTCCCCAGGGTAACATCCACAACCCGCGCCACGAACACCAGCAGAGGTAAAACTACCCAGGTATAAAGCGTCGGGTCAATATTCATCGGATTCACTCCACCGGGGCCCCCTTGGTGCGCCCCATCCAGGATAGGTCTTCAAATTCACCAAAATGCTGGCGGAAGATGCGATAATACAGTAACTCTTCCTTGCTATTCAATTGCCAGCCATTGGGCAAGCTGCGCTCTTGCGAGAACTCCTGATCGCTGATCTTTTCGTCCGCGTATTGCGAAAGCCATTCGCTCACGCCAGCGCCTTCCCAGAACTTGGCCTTTGGGCGGTCGACAACCGCCGGGGGCAACAAATCTTTCACCGCCTGGCGCAATACCCATTTCTCGACGCCATCGTGCAGTTTGTATTCGGCCGGGATCCCCAGGGCGTAATCTACCACGCCAGCATCCAAAAAGCCAACCATGGCCGTCGTACCGTGGGCGGACGCACAACGATCCACACGCTGTAAGGCCGTGTTGTGCAGCCTTGCAGTAATATCGATCAACTCGCCAGGCAGTTCAGCGAGATCGAGTGATTTGAGGTAGGAATAGCCGGCAAAAAGCTCATCGCCGCCCTCTCCAGAAAAGACCGTCGAGACATAATCTGCTGCCCTACGCGCCACCAGGTAATTGGTGATGCTGGAACGCACCAGCAAGGCGTCAAACGACTCCAGGTGGTAGATCACGTCCGGCAAAACATCCAGCATGGTATGCAGGTCAACCACCACATCATGATGCTCCGAGCCGATGTGTTCAGCTACCATACGGGCATAATCCAGGTCGGGGGCGCCTTCCAGGCCGGCGGCAAAGGTGTACAGGTGCGACACATACTGCCTGGCCAGAGCAGCCATTGTGCTCGAATCCAAACCGCCCGACAACCAGGCTCCTGCCTGATCGCCTTCGATGCGCTGCTCAACCGAAGACTGCAGCCGCCGGCGCAATTCATCGACCATCTCTTCGGGGGAGGCTTCATATGGAGGCTTTTGCTCCAGCTCAAAATATGCCTGCAGGCCCTGGTCATTCAACCGGCAACCAGGCAGAAGTTCGTGAACATCACGCGTGGCTTCCAATAAAGCTTTGACCTCAGAAGCAAAACACAGGTGGCCCTGGGCGTCGTAGCCATAGTATAAAGGAACAACACCCAGCGGATCGCGTTTCAACTCCAATGTATCCGAGACCACCTGAGCACCAGCAGTATGCCCAACACCAGGTCCATCGAAGACAACGCCGCTGCTCATGCCGCCAGAGGGCGCATCGTGCGGAGAAACAGACCAGGCAGCACCCAGTGTTGCCTGGTCAAGCTCCAATACATCAATCCCCGCAGGGCCTCGATGTGCCATACGGCTCGACATCGACTCCACCAACACCCTTTTTCCTGGCGCGGCAATTCCAGCTATTCCTGACATTTACTCATCTCCTTATTTGATCTAAACTAACTTTAGCTAAACACTTACCCGAAGCACGATC
>CAZQQJ010000074.1:0-20952 GCA_964595435.1 uncultured Anaerolinea sp.
CGTCCCATTTCCTTTTCCTCCGCGGCCTCCGCGTTCATCCGCGTCCCATTTCCTTTTCCTCCGCGGCATCCGCGTTCATCCGCGTCCCATCCCCATTTCCTCCGCGGCCTCGGCGTTCATCCGCGTCCCATCCTCGAGCGAACGGTAAAAACAGCTCGTCGCCCCGGTATGGCAGGCCGGCCCGTCGGGGATCACCTTGAGCAGCAGCGTATCCGCGTCGCAGTCCACCAGGATTTCCTGCACGTGGAGAAAATGGCCCGAAGTGGCTCCCTTGTGCCACAGTTCCCGGCGGCTGCGGCTCCAGAAGTGCGCCTGGCGGGTGGCCTGCGTCAGGCGCAGCGCCTCGGCGTTCATCCAGGCCACCATCAGCACCTGCCCGCTGCGGGCGTCCTGCGCCACGGCGGGGATCAAACCATTGGCGTCGAAAACAAGCTCCATCGCGGCTACCCCTTGACCACCGCCACCGGGCGCAGCCGGGCCACCTTGCGGGCGATCTGCGCCCCGCTCACCGTCTCCACCACCGCGTCCACGTCCTTGTACGCCTGTGGGGCCTCCTCGGCCAGCCCGGCCAGCGACCCGGCCCGCACGTGGATGCCGCCCGCTTCCAGTTCCTGGCGCAGTGCCTCGCCGCGCACCTGCTTCTTGGCCTTCTCCCGGCTCATCACTCGCCCCGCTCCGTGGCAGCTCGAGCCGAACGAGTTCAACATGCTGGCCTGCGTGCCGGCCAGCACCCACGAGGCGGTGCCCATGCTGCCCGGCACCAGCACCGGCTGCCCGGTTTCGCGGTATTCCTCGGGCAGGTCGGGGCTGCCCGGCCCGAAGGCGCGCGTGGCGCCCTTGCGGTGCACGCACACCTTGAGCGGCTGGCCATCGATCAGGTGCGTCTCGATCTTGCCCATGTTGTGGGCGATGTCGTATACCTGGTGCAGGTGCCAGTTCTTGAACGCCCCCGCCAGCACCTGCTCGAAGGCGCGCCGGGCGTTGTGCGCCAGCACCTGGCGGTTGGCGAAGGCGTAATTGGCCGCGCAGCGCATCGCCGCCAGGTAATTCTGGCCTTCCGGCGAGTTGAGCGGCGCGCACACCAGTTCGCGGTCCGGCAGGTGGATGTTGTAGCGCTTCACCGCCCCCTGGAACTCCTGCACGTAATCGCTGCAAACCTGGTGGCCGAAGCCGCGCGACCCGCAGTGGATCTGCACGGCCAGGTAGCCTTCTTGCAAGCCCATCACCTGCGCCGCCTGCGGGTCGAAGACCTGCTCGACCACGTCCACTTCGATGAAATGGTTGCCCGCGCCCAGCGTGCCAAGCTGCGGGCGGCCGCGCTCCTTGGCCCGCTTGCTGACCCTGGCCGGGTCGGCTCCCTCCAGCCGCCCGCCCTCCTCCGTGCGGCGCAGGTCCGCTTCCGTGGCGTAGCCGTGCTTGAGCGCCCAGCGCGAGCCGTCCCGGCAGACGCGGTCCAGCTCGTCTTCGCTCATGCGCAGCTCGCCCTTCTCGCCCACCCCGCTGGGGCAGAAATGGTCCAGCGCGCTGACCAGGTCGTTGAGATATGGCTCCGCCGCCCCGTATTCGATCTGCGAGGCCAGCAGGCGGACGCCGCAGTTGATATCGTAGCCAATCCCCCCAGGCGAGATCACCCCATCCGGGTAGCGCGTCGCCGCCACCCCGCCGATGGGGAAGCCGTAGCCCTGGTGCATGTCCGGCATGACCAGCACGCGGCCCACCAGCCCCGGCAGCGTGGCCGCGTTGACCGCCTGGTCCAGGGATTTGTCATCCATCACTTTCTCCAGCAGGCGCCGCGTGGCAAACAGGCGCACCGGCACGCGCATATCCTCCCGGAAGGATTGCGGGATCTCCCACTCGTAATCGCTGATCTGCTTCAAATCCTGCAACCTCACCATCTCACACCTCCGCTAAACTGCTCAATCTTCACAGCCCATCGCCCGGCGTCCGTGCTCACACGTCGAACACAATGTTCACTTCCAACCCGCGCCCTCCCTGCCGCACCTGCAGATTGTGATACGTGACCGCCTTGATCTCCTTGTCGACCGATTTCAGCCGCGCCCCGTTCAACCGGGCCAGCAATTCGTCTCCCTGCACCGCCAGTTGGTAGCCGTCGAACCCGATGCCGTCTTGCTCGGCGTAGTACAGCAGTTCCGACAGGAAAGCCACCAGCAGGCTTTCGGCGTCGCTGCCCCGCACGCGCAGCGTGTATTCCTGGCGCGGCCCGTCCTCCAGCCGCATCCCGGCCAGGGCGCTCATGCCTCGCGCCGCCTGCTCGAGCAGCGCCGCCAGGTCGGGCGCCCAGGTCTCCAGTTCCCAATCGGCGGTGTGCTCGATTTCACGGTAACCGCATGCCTGTGTGCTCATCATCCTGCTTCGCCATCCGTTTGCGTGGTGGGCGCAGCCCGCTCCGGCAGTACGCTGCACCCGGTTCATGCTTTGAGTATATCGCATTTTTTGACCGCTCAGGTCTGATCCACCGGGATTTGCCCGCCGGGTCCATCCCGCCTTATTCACTCACAAACAATCATCAATTCTGGAAATATGCTTGAATTTGCGCTCGAAATATTGTATAATCTGATTGATTATTATCGATAATGATCGTTTATGATTGGAGCGAAGATGCAATCATCCGCTGCACTCTCCGGAATTGAACGGCAAAACCTGATCCTGGAGTTGATCCAGCGCCAGGGCAGAGCCAGCGTGACCGCCCTGTGCCAGCAATTTGCCATCAGCGAAGCCACCGCCCGGCGCGACCTGGAGATGCTGGCCAGCGCCGGCAAGATCCAGCGCGTCCACGGCGGTGCGATCGCCATCCCCCAGGCGCCGCCCGAACTGCCCGTCCTGGAGCGCGAAGTGGACCAGGCCGAGGCCAAGCAGCGCATCGGTCTGCGTACCGCCGGGCTGATCGCCGACGGCGAGACGGTCTTCCTGGGCAGCGGCACCACCGTGCTGCAGGTGGCCCGCGCCCTGCGCGACTGCCGCCGCACGACCGTGATCACCAACTCGCTGCCCGTGATCAATACCCTGGCCGATATCCCCGACATCACCCTGGTCACCCTGGGCGGGATGCTGCGCGCCAGCGAGCTTTCGTTCATCGGCCACATCACCGAGCAGGCCCTGGCCGAAGTGCGCGCCGACAAGGTGGTCATCGGCGTGCGCGCCATCGACATCGAGCAGGGCCTGACCAACGACTACCTGCCCGAAACCATGACCGACCGCGCCATCCTGAACATCGGTCGGGAGGTGATCGTGGTGGCCGACCACACCAAATTCGGCCGGGTTTCGACCGCCATGCTGGCCCCCATCCAGCGCATCCACACCATCGTCACCGACGCACACATCTCCCCGGATGACCACGCCGCTTTCGCCGGGCAGGGCATCCGCATGATCATCGTCTGACCTGGAGGCTCCCCATGCAAATCGAAGCGTACCGTCCCCGCCCCGCCCTGGTGACCCCGGTCACCCGGTTGGAGCGCCCCCGCTTCCCGGTGATCGACGCCCATAACCACCTTGCCGACCCGTTTGGCGGCGGTTGGGACCGCAGACCCGTGGCGGAATTGCTGGACGCGCTCGACCAGGCCGGGGTCAGGGGCTACGTCGACCTGGACGGCGGCTGGGGCGAAGACATCCTGCACGCTCACCTGGACCACTTCAAGAACGCCGCCCCGCAACGCTTTCAGGTCTTCGGCGGCGTGGACTGGAGCGCCTGGCCGGAACAAGGCGAGCGCTTCCCTGAATGGGCCGCCGGGCGCCTGCGCCTGCAGGCGGCGCGCGGCGCGCAGGGTCTGAAGATATGGAAGCAGTTTGGGCTGAAAGTCCGCGATCAGCGGGGCGAGCTGGTCGCCGTGGACGACGAAAGGCTGGACCCCATCTGGCAGACCGCCGCCGAGCTGCGCCTGCCGGTGTTGGTCCACGTTGCCGACCCGGTGGCTTTCTTCTGGCCGCTGGACGAGCGCAACGAACGATGGGAAGAACTGCACGCCCATCCCGACTGGCACTTCCCCAGCCCGCCCTACCCGTCTTTCGCGTCGATCCTGGAAGGGCTGGCCCGGCTGGTCGCCCGCCATCCCGGGACGACCTTCATCGGCGCCCACGTGGGCTGTTACGCCGAAAACCTGGCCTGGGTCGGCGCCCTGCTCGACCGTTGCCCCAATTTCCACGTCGACATCAGCGCCCGGACCGGCGAGCTGGGCCGCCAGCCCTACCGCGCCCGGCGCTTCTTCCTGGAATACGCCGACCGCATCCTGTTCGGGCTGGACGCCGGCCCGAACCTGCCGGAATACCGCCTGGCCTACCGCTTCCTGGAAACCGCCGACGAATATTTCAATTACAGCGTGGGCGAAATCCCGCTCCAGGGCCGCTTCTACGTCTACGGCATGTACCTGCCGGACGACGTCCTGGAAAAAATCTATTTTCGCAACGCGGCGCGCCTGCTCGGCCTGGAGGCGGCATGAGCAGAACGACCCTGGCTCACGGCGCCCTGCGCATCCAGATCGGTGAGGACCTGCGCCTGCGTATCTATTCTGCCGGCGAACCCACCGGCGGCGCACCTGCTACACAAGACGCTCCGCTTCTCCTGGCGGAAGGCTGCGCCGGGCTGCTCATCGCTGGCGCGGCTCCACTGCGCTGCCAGCCCGGAACCTTCAGAGAAACTGCCGGCCCGGATTCCAATCCGCTTCCTGGCGGCCCCTTGCCGTCCGCCTGCCACGCGGCCGGCGCAGATTTTATCGCCGGCTCCGGCGATGGCCAGGCGCTGCAGCTCCGCCAGACTCTGCGGGTCGCGTTTTACCGGCAGTGGCCCGGCAGCGCCGTGTTGCACTGGCAGTTCGAAAACCTGGGGACGCAGCCCGTGGTTGTCGAACGCCTGGCCGCCCCTGCCCTGGACCTGCACCCGGGCTGGGCGACCCGCCCTTTATGGACCTTGCAAGGCGCCGCGGTAGAGTGGGGCCAGGATTTTGCCTTCCCCCTGCCCGAACACTTCCAACGCGAGAATGATCTGGGCCACCAGGATAACGGCGAAGGCGGCGGCATCCCGCTGCTGGACTTTTGGAACGAGCGCGCCGGCCTGTCGCTGGCGCACGCCGCCCCCTTCCAGGCGCTGTGGCACATGCCGGTGGACGCATCTCCCGGCAGCATCCGCATCGCCCTGGAGGATCGCCGCCCGCCGGCGCTGGCCCCGGGAGAGCGCCTGGAGAGCCTGCCCGTCCTGCTCACCGTCCACCAGGGCGATTTCTTTGCGCCGCTGGCGCGCTACCGCGAAGCGCTGTCTACCCTGGGGATACCGCCCGCCACACCGGACACCGAAGATTACCAGCCGGCTTGGTGCTCGTGGGGCTACGAATTCGACGTTCGCCCCCAGGAAATGCTCGGCGTGCTGCCTGCGCTCGCCGAACTGGGGATTCGCTGGCTCACCCTGGATGACCGCTGGTTCGACCACTACAGCGATTGGAACCCCCGCCCGGATACCTTCCCCGGCGGGGAGGCGCAGATGCGCGACATGGTCGACCGCATCCACGCCGCCGGCAGCTATGCGCAGCTCTGGTGGTATCCCCTGGCGGTAGAGGACGGCGTGGGGGGCTGGGATCAGCTCGATTATGGCATCTCGCAAATCCTGCGGCAGCACCCCGGCTGGCTTTGCCTGAACGCGGATGGCAGCGTGGCGCGCAACAATCGCGGCCTGGCTATCCTGTGCCCGGCCCTGCCGGAAGTCCAGCAGCACATCCACGCCCAGACGCTGCGCTTCATCCAGGACTGGGGCTTCGACGGCCACAAGCTGGACAATATCTACAGCGTGCCGCCCTGCTACAACCCGGCCCACCGCCACTCGCGCCCGGAAGAGGCCGTCGCGGCCTTTCCGCAGGTTTACCGGCTGATCTTCGCCGCCACCCGCGCCATCAAGCCCTACAGCGTCACCCAGATTTGCCCCTGCGGCACGCCCCCCACCCATACCCTGCTGCCCTTCATGGACCAGGCGGTGACCGCCGACCCGACTTCGAGCGCCCAGGTCCGCCAGCGGATCAAGTTCTACAAGGCGCTGCTCGGCCCGAGCGCGGCGGTGTTTGCCGACCACGTCGAGCTTTCCGACGAGGGCTGCGATTTCGCCTCGGCGATCGGGACCGGCGGCGTTCCCGCCACCAAGTTCGTCGTCGCCCCATCCCTGGCGGAAGAGGCCGCCCTGCGCCAGCGCCTGTCGGAATGGTGGGGGCTGGATGAGGAGAAGTGGGCTATCTGGAAAGAGTGGTTCCAGCGTTATGCCGCCGTTCCCCTGGCCCAGGGCGAATATCTCAACCTGTATGACCTGGCCTTCGACGCTCCCGAAGGGCACGCCATCCGCCTGGAGGATCGGCTGTACTATGCCTTCTATACGCCGCCCGGCGAGCAGCATTTTCAAGGCCCGGTGGAACTGCGCGGCCTGGAGCCGGTCCGTTATCAGGTACGCGATTACGTCACCGGGACGGTCCTGGGCGCGGTTGACGGGCCTCAGGCCATCCTGCAGGCGGCTTTCGACCGCGCCCTGTTGTTGGAAGCGGCGCCGGTGGGTGCAATTGCCGGGTAAATAAGCTGCTCGCGCCTGGCGACCGCGGAAAACGGGTCGCCTTGCCCTGATGACAGAATGGCCGGTTACTCATCACAGAAAAAAAGTTGCTCAGGTGCAATGCACGAAGAACACGTGCAATGCACCGGCCACGCAAAATTGCCGAACGGATGGACTACAAGACTACGAAACTACCAGACTACTCGACTAGATTAAGGAGAAAGAGGAAATGAAGAAGCTCGTTTTGTCTCTCGTATTGATCCTGGCCTTGTCCCTGGCAGCCTGCGGCGGCGGGGCGACCCCCGCGCCTGAAAAGCCGGCCGCCACCCAGGCCCCGGCTGCCCCCGAAAAGCCGGCTGCCACCCAGGCTCCGGCCGCCAGCGAACCGGTCGAAGTGACCTTTATGATGTGGGGCGCCCCGGAGGAGCTCCAGGTGTGGCAGGCCGTGGTGGATGATTTCCACAAGGCCAACCCGAATATCAAGGTCAACGTAGAAGTTTCCGATTGGGACTCCTACTGGACCAAGCTGAATACGTTGATCGCCGGCGGCACGCCGCCCGACCTGTTTGCCATGGACGCCCCGCTGTATCTCGACTGGCAGTCGCGCGGCGCCCTGCTCAATCTTAAGCCCTACATCGATCAAACGCCCGGCTTCCTGGATGGCTTCTATCCGCAAACGCTCAAAGCCTACGAGCTGCCCGATGGCTATTATGGCCTGCCGCGTGACTTCCAGACAGTGGTGCTTTTCTATAACAAAGATATGTTCGACGCCGCAGGCGTCGCGTATCCCACGACAGATTGGAGCTATGCCGACCTGAAAGAGGCGGCCAGGAAGCTGACCATCGACAAAGACGGCGATGGCAAGATCGACCAGTACGGGCTGTGGACCGACGTGTGGGACATGGAACTGTTCTGGAGCGAAGCCATCTGGGCGCACGGCGGCGAGATCATCAGCGCAGACCACACCAGGACCTTGCTCGGTGAACCGCCTGCCCGCCAGGCCTGGGAATACATCGATGGCCTGTTCAAAGACGGCATCATGCCCAAACCGGCCACCGCCGGCGAATACGGCGGCGACCTGTTCCAGTCCGGCGCCGCCGCCATGACCACCATCGGCCATTGGGCAGTGCCGGGCTACGTGCAATCGGGCATTAAGTTCGGCATTGCGCCCATGCCCAAGGGCCCCTCCGGCCAGGCCACCAGCGTCAACAGCGCCGGTTTCGTCCTTTCCAGCAAAAGCGCCCACCCCGATGCAGCCTGGGAGTTCGTCAAATTCGCCTTGAGCAAAGCCGGCCAGGAGCGCCTGGCGCAACTGGGCTTTGCCATCCCCGTGCTCAAATCGGTGGCAGAGAGCGACGCCTATCTCAAACAGCCCGGCGAGCTGGATCAGAAGGTCTTTCTGGACGCTTTGAGCTACGCCCATATGAAGCCCGTCTTCCGCGGCTACGAAGAATGGTCCGCTGTGGTCGGCGACGGGCTGACCCCCATTTGGGACGGTGAAGCCGAGCTGGGCTCGACTTTGGACGAAGTGGTCAAAAGCGCCGACGAAGTCCTGGCGCAAAACCAATAACCTGTGACCTGTTTTGCCTGGCGCGGCGCGGTCGCAGACCGCGCCGCGCCAGGCAGTGCGAGCGTGCAATGGAATATGGCCTGAAACCCCTGGGACGCGAAAAACTCTGGCTATGGGTGATGCTCACCCCCACCCTGATCGGCCTGGTCTTCGGCACGGTCGGCTCGCTGCTGGCGACTCTGTTGATCAGCTTCTTCCAATGGGACCTGATCCGCCCGCCGAAATGGGCTGGCCTGGCCAATTACCTGTCGCTCTTCGCGAACGATGCCCACTGGAAGGCCTTTACCAATACCATTCTCTTTGCCGCATCGTATGTTCCCCTGGTGGTCAGCATATCGTTACTGTTGGCCGTGCTGCTCAACCGGCGTATCCGCGGCGTGAGCATCTTCCGCACCATCTATTTCCTGCCCACGGTCACCTCGGCAGTCGCCACCGCCCTGGTGTGGAACATGATCTATGGCAAGGACACCGGCATCCTGAACTATTTCCTGGAAACGCTGGGGCTGCCAGCCGTGTGCTGGCTGTGCCGCGAAAACGCTATGATGTCGGTGGTCATCGTCAACGTTTGGGGGGCGATCGGCGAAGGGATGATCATCTTCCTGGCCGGGCTGACCGCCATCCCGCGCGACTACTACGAGGCCGCCACCGTGGATGGGGCCGGGGACGTCCAACAATTCTTCAAAATTACCCTGCCGCTGATCACCCCCAGCCTGTTCTTCCAGATCTTGATCTCGGCGATCAATGCCTTTCAAGCTTACGACTATATCTACATGCTCACCCGGCGCAACCAGGGCGATAGCACCGTGCCTGTGGTGGTCTTTTCGATCTACCGCAACGCCTTCAATTTCTTCAAGATGGGCACCGCCAGCGCCCAGGCGATCGAGCTGGCGGTGCTGGTGGCGTTATTCATGGCGCTATTATTCTGGTGGGAACGCCACTTCGTGGTTTACGAATAGGGTGCTATGATGAACAAATCCTCGCAGAAACAACTCCTGGACGGCATCTCATACGCCCTGTTGGCCATTGGCAGCCTGAGCATGATCCTGCCATTCTTGTGGATGATCTCGGTCTCGCTGCGCATCCCAGCCCAGCAGTTCTCGCGCAGCCTGATCCCCAACCCGCTCACCTTCCAGAATTATATCGACCTGTGGGAAACCCTGCCCGACCAGGCCTTTCCCTACCTGGTGTACAACAGCTTCAAAATATCCATCCTCACCGTGGCCGGTCAGGTGCTGACCTGTGCGATGGCTGCCTTCGTCTTCGCCGTGGTGCGCTTTCGCGGGCGCAACTTTCTGTTTGCCCTGCTGCTGGCCACCATGATGATCCCCCCGCAGGTATCCCTGATCCCCAACTTCATCGTGTTCCGCTACCTGGGGCTGATCGGCACCCAGTGGCCGCTGATCTTGCCCGCTTTCTGGGGCGGCGCCTTCGGCACCTTTTTGCTGCGGCAGTATTTCCTCACCATCCCGCGCGACCTGGTGGATGCCGCCCGCCTGGACGGCGCCTCGCTGTGGAAGATTTTCTGGCGGGTCTACCTGCCCCTGGCGCGCCCGGCGGTGGCAGCCCTGGCTATCTTCTCATTCAAAGACGCCTGGAACGATCTGCTGCGCCCGCTGGTCTATCTGCCCACCGACCTGCACCGCACCACGTTAACCGTCGGGTTATCCTTTTTCCAACAACAGTTACAATTGGGTGGAAAATTCACCGTGCTCATGGCCGGGGCATTTCTCAGCATTTTGCCCCTGCTGGTCATCTTCTTTATCGCCCAAAAACAATTCATTGAAGGGGTAGCCCTGACTGGAGTGAAACGATGATCCCCATTTCGATCGGCAAGCTGCGCAGCTTACAGCAAACCTCCACGCCGCGCGGCGTATTTGCGGTCTGCGCCCTGGACCACCGCAACAACCTGCGCAACGCCCTCAACCCCCAGGACCCCGGCAGCGTACCGCTGGCCGACATGGTGGAATTCAAACGCCAGGTTGTGGGAGCGCTTGCCCCATCCGCCAGCGCCGTGCTGCTCGACCCGGAAATCGGCGGGGCGCAGAACATCGCCTCCGGCGCATTGCCTGGCAGCGTCGGCCTGATCCTGGCTGTCGAAGCCACCGGTTACACCGGGGACCCAACCGCCCGAAAAAGCCAGGTGCTTCCCGGCTGGAGCGTCGCCCAAACGCGGCGCATGGGAGCCAGCGCAGTCAAGCTGCTGGTTTATTACCACCCGGATGGCGACAGCGCCCCGGAAATCGAGGCGCTGGTTGCCCGGGTCGCCGGGGATTGTCGCGCCCAGGACATCGCTCTCTTCCTGGAGCCCCTGTCCTACTCGCTCGATCCGGCGGAGAAGAAACTGCCCCCGGCCGAGCGCCGGCGGGTGGTGATCGAAACCGCCCGCCGGCTGGTCATTCCCGGCGTGGACGTGCTCAAAGCCGAGTTCCCCCTGGATATCAAAGCTGATCCGGGCGAGCGCGCCTGGGCGGAAGCCTGCGCCGAGCTTTCCCAGGCCAGCCGCGCTCCGTGGATCTTGCTCTCCGCCTCGGTAGACTACGAAACCTATTTGCGCCAGGTGACCGTCGCCTGCCAGAATGGCGCCAGCGGCGTGGCCGTTGGCCGGGCAGTCTGGCAGGAAGCGCCCGGTTTGACCGGAGCCAACCGGCTGGCTTTTCTCGACCAGGTGGCCCGCCCGCGCATGGCGCGCCTGACTGCCCTGTGCGAGGGCCTGGCCGCGCCCTGGTCCGATTTCTACCAGGCCGAGGAGGTAGATGAGGAGTGGTACCTCCGCTATGTTTGATCTCCTCGTGGCCGGCGAAATCAACCCGGACCTGATCCTGTTCGGTGATGTAGAGCCGGCCTTCGGCCAGGTGGAAAAGCTGGTCGATTCAGCCGCGTTGACCATCGGCTCATCGTCGGCCATCTTTGCCTGCGGCGCGGCGCGCCTGGGGCTGAAAGTCGCTTTCGTCGGCATGTGCGCTGACGATGCCTTCGGCCGTTTCATGCTCGAATCCATGCAGCAAAGGGATGTGGATATCACTCCCGTCATTCACGTTCCTGGCGGGCATACCGGGCTGAGCGTGATCCTCAACCGGGGCAACGACCGGGCTATCCTGACGCACCTCGGCCTGATCGCCGCCTTGCAGGCCGAGGCCATCTCGGACGATCTGCTGCGCCAGGCGCGCCACCTGCACGTGGCCGGTTACTTTCTGCAAACTGCCCTCCAGCCGGGCCTGCCCGGCCTTTTCCAACGCGCCCGCGCCCTGGGATTGTCCACCTCGCTGGATACCAACTGGGACCCCGCCGAACAATGGGCCGGCCTGGCAGACGTCCTGCCGCATACCAGCGTGTTCTTGCCCAACGCCGCCGAGGCGCTCTCGCTCACCCGCGCCGCGGACGTAGACACGGCCGCCCGCCTGCTTGCCGCGCAGGTAGACCTGGTCGCCATCAAACTGGGGGCAACCGGCGCACTGGCCTGCAAAGACAAAATCATTACCCGCTCTCCTTCTATTCCGGTAAACGTGGTGGACGCGGTAGGGGCAGGCGATTCGTTCGATGCCGGTTTCCTCTACGGCTACCTCCACGGCTGGGAGATCAGCCGTTCCCTGCGCCTGGGCTGCGTCTGCGGCGCCATCTCCACCCAAAAGGCGGGAGGCACCGAAGGGCAGCCAACGCTGCCAGAAGCCATGCGATATATAAAATGAACACTTCCAGCGTGCAAACCCTGGACGCCATCGTCGCCGCTCAAAAGAGCGGCCTGCCGCTGGGCCTACCATCCATCTGCTCTGCCCATCCCTGGGTGCTCAAAGCCGCCATGCAGCACGCCGCCCAAACCGGCGCGCCGCTGCTGGTCGAAGCCACCTGCAACCAGGTCAACCAGTTCGGTGGCTATACGGGCATGACTCCGGAAGACTTTGTCCGCTACGTGGTGCACATCGCTGCCGAGAGCGGTTTCCCGCCCGAACGCATCCTCCTGGGCGGCGACCACCTGGGGCCCTCGGTCTGGCAGAACGAGCCGGCCGGCCCGGCTATGCAAAAATCGGCCAGCATGCTGCAAGACTACGTTCGGGCCGGGTTCGTCAAGCTGCACCTGGACGCCAGCATGAAACTGGCCGGCGATGGCGATGGACCATTGGATCCCGAAATTTCAGCCCGTCGCGCCGTGGCCCTGGCAAAGGCCGCCGAATCGGCCCGCGCCCCAGATTCCCCTGCACCGCGCTACGTGATCGGCACAGAAGTTCCCATACCCGGCGGAGCCAAAGAACACGAAGAACGCCTCAGCGTGACCACTGTAGAAAACGCCCGCCAGACCATCGATATCACCCGCCGGGCATTCCACCGCGCCGGACTGGAGTCCGCCTGGGAGCGCGTGATCGCCGTCGTCGTCCAACCCGGCGTGGAATTCGGCGACGACTTTGTCCTCGAGTACGATCCCGCACCGGCGAGAGGCCTGTCTGAATTCATCCACGCCACACCCCGCCTCGTCTACGAAGCCCATTCCACCGATTACCAGACACGCCAGGCGCTCCGTCACCTGGTGCAGGATCATTTTGCTATCCTGAAAATTGGGCCCGGGCTGAGCTTTGCCTTTCGAGAAGCCATCTTTGCCCTGGCTGCCATCGAAGCCGAGCTATTCCCGGCCGGCGAACGCTCGCACCTCGTCGCTGTCCTGGATACGGTCATGCTGCAGCGCCCGGAATACTGGCAGGGATACTATCATGGCACGCCCGAACAGCAGACCCTCGCCCGCAAATACAGCCTGAGTGACCGCATCCGCTATTACTGGCCGATGCCCCAGGTCCAGGACGCGCTAAATCGACTGCTGGCCAACCTGTCTTCGAAACCGCTGCCCTGCTCGCTGTTGAGCCAGTTCCTGCCCGTCCAATACAGCCGCATCCGCCAGGGCGTCCTGCCCAATACGCCCCAGGCGATCATCCTGGATAAAGTGGCGGCAGTCCTGGAAGACTATTCTGCTGCCAGCTCGCATCGAGATGACATCCCTTGTCAGTAAAAATCCGCAGCGGATGCTTTGCACCTATCGCACAAAGCAGCTTTCGTTAAAATAGTCCGAACTACCAGGCGCTCATAGCATCCTGGATCGGAGGAAAAATAGCGTCGGCGTTCATCCGCGCCCTACGCGTCCCATCATAAAAGCTGTGCACACTCCGTGGGCCACACAAAATGGTTCACCACAGAGCCACAGAGAGCGCAGAGAAGAGCCTTAGACAAAATAAGGATACGCGCATCAACCGGCCGCGCTACCGCGCAGCGCCGCGCAGAAAGCCGCGTACTGCTCATCGGTGGCCGGCGCGCCGCCCTGCGCAATCGAGGCATCGCCGCCGCCTCTTCCGCCCCATTGGGCAAGCTGCTGGCGGAGCAATTCCTGGGCGTTGGCGCCGCTATCCGCAGCACAGGCCACTACCAGGGAAACCTTGCTGCCATCGAAACCGGCCAGCAAAGCCACCACACCGGACATCTTGCGCAACTCGTTGGCCAGGGAGCGCAGCTCTCCGGCCGCCCGCCGGTCGAAGCAGGCAGCCACCAGGCGGCGCGGCCCAGAGGCCTCGCTGCGAGCGACCAGTTCGCGCGCTTCCAATACCAGCATTTCTTGCTGCAAAAGCTGGAGTTCTTTCTGGACGGTTCGCAATTGCTCTGCCTGGCGTAGCACCGTGGCGGCCAGGTCCTGCGGGTGGATGCTCATCTGCGCCGCCAGCCCGGCCACGATCTCGTGGGCCTGGCGGTAGTGTGCCAGTGCCTGGCTGCCAGCGATAAAGTGGATGCGCGTCTTGTCTTTTTGCCGCTCTGTCCTCAGGATTTTGACCAGGCCGATCATCCCGGTGCGCAGGCAGTGCGTACCGCCGCAGGCCGAGTAATCCATCCCCTCGATTTCCACGATGCGGATATCCTCGTTGACCGCCGGCGGCTTGCGCAAGGGGATCGACTCGAGCTGCGCCGGGCCTACGAAATAAGACTTAACCAGGCGGTCCTCGAAGACGATCTGATTGGCCAGGTCTTCCGCCCGCAGCAGGTCATCCGGTCCTGGCTCACCGCCTACCAGATCCAGCGTGGAGGGTGAATAGCCGTTGATATTGGCCGAGACGGTTTCCAGGTCGAGCAGCCTTACGAAACAATGCGACAGCAAGTGCTGGGCGGTATGGTGCTGCATGTGCCGCTGGCGGCGTTCGGCATCGATGACGGCTTTTACAGGTCCCGGTGGAATCTCCCGGTCGACGACGTGCACCAGGCGCATGGCGCGCAGGGGTGCATCAGCGTCTTCTTTGAACACGTCCACCACACGGGCATCCCCCAGGGTACCAGTATCGTGCTCCTGGCCGCCGCCGGTGGGATAAAAATAAGTCCGCTCCAAAATGACCGCCAGGCGGCCATCCGGCAGCCGCAGGTTCTCCTGTATGGTTGCCTCGAACTCCAGGCACAAGGGGTCTTCGAAATGGGATAATTGAGGGTACATAATGGCTGGAATCTTACCACAAGTAAGGGCAGGCAGAAAGCAAGGTCGCCGGCTGAGTCGCCCGGTGAATTGGAAGAACGTAGCCAAATACCTCACATACCATAAATGGCATCCAGGGCTGCTAAACTTGACGAGCCTATCTGGAGGGAGTATGATCGATTTGGGAGAGCAAACGTTATGAAGACAAAAGCAAGCCCTGCAGATTTGATTGAGCCTCTGGAAAGTTACTGGAATAAACGTTCGGATGAACTGATCGCAGCTTTGCAGTCCTCGCCGGAAGGTTTGACGGCCGATCAAGCACAGCAGCGCCTTAAGCAATATGGGCTCAACCGTCTTCAGGAACGCCAGCAGGTGACTGTCCTGGGCCTGTTTCTAAACCAGTTCAAGAGCCCGATCATCCTGATCTTGTTATTCGCCACCCTGGTTTCGGCGTTCCTCAAAGATTGGGGCGATGCACTGATCATCCTGCTGATCGTCCTGGGCAGCGCGGCGCTCAGTTTCTGGCAAGAGCACGGGGCCAATAACGCGGCCGAAAAGCTGCGCGCCCAACTCACTCTGAAGGCCGATGTGCTGCGTGATGGGAAGCCGGTTTCAATCCCTGCTGAACAGGTCGTGCCCGGCGATATCGTATTGCTCTCGGCAGGCAGTTTGATCCCGGCAGATGGGATCGTGCTCGAAGCCAAAGATTTCTTTGTCAACCAGGCCGTACTGACCGGGGAGACTTTCCCGGTTGAAAAAACGCCCGGCCAGGTCCCAGCCAGCGCCGGTCTGCCGGAACGCACCAATACTATTTTCATGGGCACTAACGTGCGCAGTGGCAGCGCCCAGGCTTTGATCGTACAAACCGGAACGCGCTCCGCCTTTGGCCAGATCGCCCACCGTCTGACTTTGCGCCCACCGCAGACCGAGTTCGAGCGCGGCATCCGCCAGTTGGGCTACTTGCTCACCGAGGTCATGCTGGTATTGGTGCTGGGGATTTTCTTCTTCAATGTTTTTTTCCACAAACCAGTCCTTGATTCGTTGCTATTTTCAATCGCCCTGGCAGTTGGGCTGACCCCGCAGTTACTGCCTGCCATCATCAACATCAACCTATCGAAGGGTTCGCAGGCCATGGCAGCGCGTGGCGTGATCGTGCGCCGCCTGGAAGCAATCGAAAATTTCGGCAGCATGGATGTGTTGTGCACCGACAAAACCGGTACACTGACCCGCGGCGTCGTCCAACTCGATGCCGCATTGGATGCCACAGGCCAACCTTCAGAGCAATTGTTTTACTGGGCCTACTTGAACGCTCATTTCCAGAGCGGCCTGTCCAATCCATTGGACGAAGCCATTATTGCAAAAGAGTCGCCGGATATCAGCCAGGCCAGCAAAGTCGACGAAATCCCCTACGATTTTGTACGCAAGCGGTTGAGCGTTGTGGTGAACGTGAACGACCGGCTGACTCTGATCACCAAGGGCGCGCTGGAAGCCGTGCTGGCTGTATGCGACCAGGTTCAGTTGGGTGAAAAACGCCTGCCGCTGGAGCAGACTCGGGAAGCAGACATCTGCCGGCAATATGAAACCTGGAGCGAACAGGGTTACCGGGTACTGGGTGTAGCCGTGCGCGAGGTGCAACCTCGCCAGGGCAAGTACACCCGGGAGGATGAAGCCAACCTTGCCTTTGTGGGCTTCCTGCTCTTTTTTGACCCGCCCAAAGAAGGAGTAAGCGATACAGTCCAGGCATTAGAAAAGATGGGGGTACAGCTCAAAATCATCACCGGCGATAATCGCCTGGTAGCACAGCACACCGCCCAATCTGTTGGGTTAGATTCCCAACAGGTCATGACCGGTGCGCAACTGGAAGATCTACCTGACGAAGCCTTATGGCACACCGCCGAGCGCACGGCCATCTTTGCTGAAGTCGATCCCAACCAAAAAGAGCGCATCATCCTGGCTTTGAAGAAAACCGGCCACGTCGTCGGGTACATGGGTGACGGGATTAACGACGCGCCATCGCTGCACAGTGCGGATGTGGGTATTTCGGTGGAAAATGCGGTCGACGTCGCCAAGGAAGCCGCGGATTTTGTCTTGCTCCGTCAGGACCTGGCCGTGCTGCAACAGGGCATCGTCCAGGGGCGCAAGACCTTCGCCAACACGCTCAAATATGTTTTCATGGCCACCAGCGCCAACTTCGGGAATATGTTCAGCGTGGCAGGTGCCTCCTTGTTTCTACCTTTTCTACCGATGCTGCCCAAGCAGATTCTTTTGATCAACTTCCTGACCGATCTTCCCGAGATGACCATCGCCGGGGATAATGTCGATCAGGCAATGGTCAATCGGCCTCACCGGTGGGACGTACATTTCATCCGCCGCTTCATGCTGGTCTTTGGGCCGCTCAGTTCCCTGTTCGACTTTCTGACTTTTGCCATGTTACTCTGGTTATTCCGTTCCAAACAGGAGTTCTTCCACACAGGCTGGTTTATCGAATCGGTGCTCTCCGCCAGCCTGGTCGTATTTGCCCTGCGCACCCGGCTACCAATCAACCAAAGCCAGCCCAGCCGCGCCATGCTGCTCATGACCGCGTTGGTATGCCTGGTCACATTGTTCCTGCCTTATTCGCCATTGGCTGGACTGTTGGGCTTTCAACCGCTGCCAGCCAGCTATGTGTTGGGCATCATCGCGATTATCACCGGCTATTTCGTTATTGCAGAATTCACCAAACGCTGGTTCTTCCATCATTTCAAAGCATAAGATATGAAAAGACGCTGGATTTTCTGGCTGTTATTGGCCCTTTTCGTTTGGCTGGTGCTCACCCGCACGGCCGAAATCAAGCAACTGGCGGGGACCTTAGCGCAAGGGCAGTGGGAATGGATGTTCATTGCTATCCTGATGCAGGTTGTCTACTTTGTTGTATTGACACTCTCATATCAGGCAGCATTTTCAGTAGCAGGTGTCAGGGGCACGCTGCGTGAGTTGCTCCCTGTGACCTTTGCCGCATTGTTCGTGAATGTCGTAGCACCGTCTGGCAACATCTCCGGTATGGCCCTGTGGGTCGATGACGCCACACGCCGCGGGCAATCTTCCGCGCGCGCCATGGCAGGTTACTTGCTACAGATGTCCGTAGATTTCATTTCCTTCACCCTGGTCCTTGCCGTTGGGATGATCTACCTGTTCACCCATCACGACCTGCAAGTTTACGAAATCGTCGGCGCGCTCGTGCTTTTGCTGATGACATTCGGATTAAGCAGCGTGCTGATGCTGGGGCTGTGGCGCCCGGAGCTGTTGCGGCGCTTGATGAACTGGGTGCAGCATATCGCCAATGGATTGGCAAAACAGCTCAAACGGCCGGATTTTCTGCAGGATAACTGGGCACGCCACAATGCAGACGAATTTATCGATGTTTCGGCCACAGCCGCCCGTTCTCCAGGGCGACTGGCGGTCACCATCGGCTTCACTTTTGCCGCTCACCTGGTCGACTTAACCTGCCTGTATATCCTCTTCGCCGCGTTTCATTACCCAATTGGGGTCGGTGCTTTGGTGGCAGGTTATGCAATTGGCATCCTATTCTGGATTGTCTCACCCACTCCACAAGGAATAGGGGTGGTAGAAGGTGTCATGACCCTGGTGTTCATTTCGCTCAACGTGCCTGCGATGGTAGCTACGGCGGTGACGCTGGCTTTCCGCGGGTTGAGCTTCTGGATTCCCCTGTTCATCGGCTCCGTTATCCTGCGCAGGGTAAGCACTTTCGGAGCCGAAGAGCGTTCGCTTTCTGACGTCTGGCAGGTACATGCGGTGGCAATCCTGACTGCTGTCATGGGCGTCGTCAACGTTTTGTCGGCAGTCACCCCTTCCCTTGCAGAGCGGATCAAACTGCTGGAACAATTCTCCCCGCTTTTCGTGCGGCAGGGCGGGCACCTGACAGCCGCCCTGGCTGGCTTTGCTTTGATATTGCTGGCCCGGGGTCTTTGGCGGCGCAAGCAAACGGCCTGGCTGGCAGCGATGGCCGTATTGGCAATCTCGGCCATAAGCCACCTGGTTAAAGGCCTGGACTATGAAGAAGCTTTGTTAGCTGGCGTCCTGCTGGCCTGGCTGTGGGCATCGCGCCATCACTTTCACGCCCGCTCGGACCATCCCTCCGTCCAACAGGGAATCCGTGTCCTGCTCATGGCATTCGTTTTTACCATCGGCTATGGCATATTGGGTTTTTATCTGCTAGATCGCCATTACAGCGTCAACTTCAACTTCAACGCAGCGATTGAACAGACAGTGGTGATGTTTACCCAGTTGTATGACCCTGGCCTGACCCCGATCACCGGTTTTGGGCGTTTCTTTGCCATTTCAATCTACATCATCGGTGCGGTCACTTTTACATACGCCGGCTGGATGTTGCTGCGTCCCGTTTTCGTACGCGACCCGGCAACTCTTGCAGAACAGGCACAGGCAGAGGAAATCGTGAAGCAGTACGGCCGTTCAACTCTGGCACGCATCGTCCTGTTGAACGATAAGTCATATTACTTCAGCCCAGGCGGTTCAGTCATTGCTTATGTTGTCAAAGGGCACTTTGCAGTGACATTGGGCGATCCGATTGGCCCGCCGCAAGACTTACCAGGAGCGATCAGCAACTTCAGGCAGTTTTGCGCCAGGAATGACTGGGGAATCACCTTCTATCAGACCCTCCCCGAAACCCTGGAGGCCTACCGCCAACAGGGCCTCCTTGCACTATGCGTGGGCCACGAAGGAATCGTGGACCTGAAAACCTTCAGTCTGGAGGGCAAAGCCAACAAACCGCTGCGCAATGCCTGCAATCACCTGATCAAGGCCGGCTACCAGGTACAAATCCATCAGCCACCGATCAGCGATGATTTGCTCGATGGACTTCGCCAGGTAAGCGATGAATGGTTGACGATGGTACATGGCGCTGAGAAAAGCTTTTCACTGGGCTGGTTCGACGATGACTATGTTCGCAGCGGCCCGGTGATCACCGTGAGTGCATCAGATGGCTGGATTACCGCTTTTGCCAATATTATTTCCGAATACCAGCGCAGTGAGGCGACGATTGACTTGATGCGCCGGCGGCGAGAAATCGAGCCAGGAACGATGGACTTTTTGTTTACCTCTTTGTTCCAATGGGCGCGTGAGCAGGGGTACGAAACTTTCAACCTCGGGCTGAGCGCGTTGGCCGGTATCGGCGAACGTCCTGAAGACCCGGCAGTTGAGCGCGTGCTACATTTTGTGTATGAGCACATCAACCAGTTTTACAACTTCAAAGGGTTGCATGAGTTCAAAAACAAATATCATCCCCTGTGGTCGCCGCGCTATTTGATCTATCCAAGCGCAGCCAGCCTGCCGGCTGCCTGGCTGGCTGTGGTAGAGGCCAACTCGGGAGATGAGCCTCTTTTGCTCGGATATTTGAGAAACCGGTAAATTTAGAACAGGCCGCCAAATACTTCTGGGTCGCCAACTCCCATCCCTACGACACTGGCTCCGGTGTGTGCTCCCAGCACAGGGGATACCACGGATACAGGATCGAACTGGCAGATGAACTTGCGGCTGATCGCCTGCCGCAAGAACTCGACGCTCTCCGGGTTCTGCCCGTGCAAAAGCTGCACGCGCAGGTGCTGGCCTTCGGCAAACATCGTCGCCACCACTTCGGGGATCCTATTCAGTGCGCGCTTCAAAGTGACTTCCTGGCCAAAGGTGGCATATTTTCCAATCTCTTTCTCTGGCCCGATCACGGGTTTGATATTCAGAATGGATGCCATCAATCCTTTAAGATGGCTGATGCGCCCGCCGTGGATCAGGTACTTCAAAGTGCTCAACGTAAACAAACCCTGGGTGCGCGCCTGCATTTTGCGAAGCTGATTCAGAATCTGCTCCATCCCCCATCCGGCGCGCAACGCGTAAGACGCGGCCTGTACCATCCATCCCAACGGAGAGGAAAGCGTCAGCGAGTCAAAAAAGGTCACATTGGCTTCTGGCACCATGTTGGCGCCGGCACGCGCCGCATTGAGCGTACCACTCAATCCTGACGAGATATGAATGGAAAGAATATCCGGATCGGTTTGTGCCAGCCGTCGATACAGCGCCGCAAAGTCACCGGCCGAGGGTTGTGAGGTGGTAGGGAAGCTTTCCGTTTTTTCCAACATTGCATAGAATTCTGCCGGCTGCAAGTCAACCCCACTTTGGTAGGTCTTTTCTTCCAACGTCAGGCTGAGCGGGATACAGTGAACTCCGAGGTCCTTCATTTGCTCTGTAGTCAGGTCAGCCGCGCTATCTGTAACAATTTGCATTTCAAAATCTCCAATCTCTAGATCTTCTTGGAATGCTATTATATCTGTAAATTTAAGCGTTTCCCGGTCAGTTTTGAGTGTAACGCAAAAGTGTCGGTGACTTCAGTTCTGAGACCGAAGGATGGCA
>CAZQQJ010000075.1:0-18797 GCA_964595435.1 uncultured Anaerolinea sp.
TTCCTGTAACAAATGCTCCAATGGAGCTGCTGCTGCTTGCCGATCCCTCGGAAGACAAGATTCGCTCCTATCTTTCAGGATCAAAGTGCTTCGTTGCTTCAAATGGCGCGGTTGTGGTTGGTGCATGCGTCGTACAGCCACGTGGCGCAGACACACATGAGCTAATGAGCATCGCTGTTCACCCGGCCCACCAGAAGTCCGGATACGGTACAGCGCTATTGAAATGGGTTATTGATTTCTTTCGCAACTCTGGCGCACGGCAACTAGAGGTGGGCACCGGCACGTTCGGCTATCAACTCGCTTTCTACCAGCGGCATGGGTTTCGGGTTACAAGCATTGACCGTGACTTCTTTGTCAAGAACTACCCGGAGCCAATCTTTGAGGACGGAATACAACT
The DNA here is from genome assembly GCA_964595435.1 of uncultured Anaerolinea sp. Lineage (GTDB taxonomy): Bacteria > Chloroflexota > Anaerolineae > Anaerolineales > UBA4823 > RBG-16-57-11. The sequence goes on from CAZQQJ010000075.1 coordinate 398, forward strand.
CTTTGACATGCTGCGTCTTACGCTGAGGTATTCGGGCGATGTTGCCTGACAATTCATTCAAGCCGACGCTGCTTCGCGGCGCGGCTTAATTCAGGCGTTAGCCGGACGCTTCGCGCAGAGAAAAGCGGTGAGCTGGGGCGCTGCTTCTACGCCCGGGCGGAGAGTCAGGGGCAATTTTCTGCATGCAAAAACTTTTGGCATTCTTCGTCCGTCAGTGTCCGCGTAAGACGGGCTTTAGCGAGAGCGATCAGTTCATCCATCTGCAGGGTATAGATGCGAATGCTGCCATCTGCTCCGGCGGTCGCCAGGTGTTTTCCGTCCGGGCTGAACGAGACACCGAAAACATTGCTGCTATTCCCATACAGGCTGAACAATTCATTCCCGCTGTTTACATCCCAGACTTTGGCGAGCCGGTCGAAACCGGCAGAAGCCAACCGCGAGCCATTTTGATTGAAGGATAACCTCAGCGCCAACCCGGCATGTCCGGATAATGTGGGCAGTTTCTCCCCGGTCTTAAGATTCCACCGGTGAATATTGCCATCCTGATCGCCGGCTGCCAGCAGACTGCCGTCTGGACTCAGCGCCAGACCGTAGAGTTCTTTACCCTCTCCGGGGAATGTTTTGACTGGATCGCCGGTCATTGCGTCCCACTGGTAGACGAATTCGTCGTCGGCAGAGGTGAATACAGTTTTCCCATCGGGATGAAAAACAACGCCAGATACCAACGCGGTGGGTCGATGGCCGCTAAAATGGGCGACCGCTGCTCTGCTGGCCAGCTCCCATACTTTTGCGCTTCCGTCCCAACTGGCTGAGGCAAGCCGCCTCCCGTCTACACTGAAAGCCAATCCGACGACCATGTTTGAATGGCCTTTCAAGACCGCCAGGCTCTTTCCCGAGCGGGCGTCCCAGATCGTTACCGTTCCATCCAGGCCGCCTGTTGCCAGACGTGACCCATCCGGGCTGAACGCCAGGCCGGTGAAACCGCCGCCTGAGGCGCCGCCTTCCGGGATGGATAAAATCAATGACCCCGTCCTGCTATCCCACAATTTAAGCGACCCATCCACGCTGGCAGAGGCGATTTGATCCCCATCCGGGCTGTAGGCAACATTCCACACAATCCCTGCATGGGCTGGAATGGTCGCTACCTCTCGCCCGGGAGTGGCATCCCAGATGCGCAGGCTACCATCATAGGCTCCCGTGGCGATGCGCTTGCCATCCGGACTGCCGGCCACACTGATGACGGTACTGGTAGGACCCGCCAGGGTCAGCAATGGTTGGCCAGAGGCTTGATCCCACACGCGAGTGGCGCCATCCTGCCCCGCGGTAGCAAAGCGTCCATCGACCAGGAAGTTGATGTCATACAATCCGGACTGGCGCGGCAAACTGTATTCCACCTGGCCGGTTGCAGCCTCCCAGACCTTCACATTGCCATCTTCGCTGGCGGCGGCCAGCAGCGTACTCTCGGGATTGAAAGACAGGCTGTGAATGATGCCGCCAAGCGTTCGGGTGAAGATCTGCGCGCCATCCTCTGCATCCCATACCCAGACATTCCCTGCATCTCCACCCGCAGCGAGCAGCTTGCCATCCGGGCTGTAGGCGATCGCTTTCGCAGGAGCCATCTCATCTATTACCAGGGTGAGAACCTCACGTTGGGCGCTCAAATCCCAAACCTTCGGGACGCCGTCCATATTCGCCGCTGCCAGGCGCGAGCCATCTGGGCTGAAGCTGAGTTGCCCCACGCCCAGGTTGTAGCCTATGGTCGTGCCGACAGATTGCCCGGATAGCCTGGAAAGTATTTCACCGCTGTTCGTGTCCCATAGAACCACCTGGGTAACCCACGATGCAGCCAGGGTGTTCCCCATTGGGCTGAAAGCGACGCTCGATCCCGGTTCACCCGTCCCACCATCGAAGATGCGCAATAGCTCGCCTGAATTTGCATCCCAGAGTTTGACCATGCCGTCTGCCCCCATGCTGGCGAGCAGCCTGCCATCCGGGCTGCAGGCAACATCTGGAACGCCTCCTTCGTGGGCGGGTATATTCTTCAGCAGGTGCATCTCGGGAATCGCCTGGTGTAGAGCGTTGCGGGCCTCAAGGGTATCCGCCTCACCCAGGCTTTGCAGCGCCAGCAGGGCGCTGCGTTCAGGATCGATCTGTAGATTGTTGATCGCTGCGGCAGCCAGTTCGCGAGAATTTGCCAGGTGATTGGCTTGAACGGTACGCTGCCATAACCAGAGGGCTGTCGCCGCCAAAATACCCGCCATGATTAAGGAGATCGTCAAATATACCGCTCGCAGTCGCAGTCGCCGGCTGGAGCGGGCCTGGTCTTCGGCGCGGGCGCGTTCCGTTTCGGCTAATCGTTGGGCAGTTTCCAGTTCGCGCTGCCGCTGCGCTTCCCGCTCCAGGCTTTCCTTCTCAAACAGAGCTTGAGATGCATCGAGAAAATCCTGTTCCAGCAGGTTCACATCGTCGGGATGCGTCTGCGCCCATTCGACCGACTGAGCCAGGCGCGCGCCCCGGTATAAGACTTCTGCATCACGACCCGAGGCGTCCCATTCTCGGGCCGCCTCAGTGAGCCGGCGATGAAGCCGTAGACCTTCGCGGTCTTCCTCCAACCAGCCGCGCAGCGTAGGCCACTCGCGTATCAGCGCTTCGTGCGCCACCTCGGCTGTATCCTGGCCGGTGGTGATCAGGCGGGCGTCTGCCAGGGTGATCAGCACTTCCTGAACCATATTTCTCTTATCTGGTCTGTATACCAGCTCTTCGATGTTGACCCTTCGCCGGGTATCGGCAGCCGAAGTTTCTCCTCCCAATTCGGTCAGGCGCAAGAAAATCTGCCGGGCAACCTCACGTTGGTCGGGCTCCAGGAGATCATAGAAGACCGACTCCGCCGTTTCGGCGATTGCCCCCCGAACGCCGCCGGAAGCTGAGTACCCGCTCAAGGTCATCGTCCGGCCGCGCCGCCGCTGCCAGGTTACCAGCAGCGCGTGTGAAAGTAGAGGCAGCGCGCCCGGTTCTGGTGTGCGCCCCACATCCGCGCCAACGTCATGCAAGAGCATATCCACTAATCCGGGCTCGAATTCCCAATGCTCGCGCCGGGCCGGCTCCTCGATGGCCCGGCGGAGTTCTTCATTCGCCATGGGAGCGATATATTCCTGGTGCTGCGAAATCGCCTGGCGCAGCAGCTTAAACTGTGCGCATTGGGCGTAAAAATCTGCCCGCAGGGCAATGCCGACCATCCCCAACCCATCTTCCTGGTAGGCTGCAGACATCAGGTTGTCTACAAAGGCGGTCTGTTCAGCCTCGTTCCGGCAAAGGGTGAACAACTCCTCGAATTGATCGACGATTAGGATGGCATGGGTCGCGTTAACGGCGCGCGCCATCCGGTCCAGGGAGTCGGTCAATGCCAGGGGATGATGCGCCAGCTCATCGACAAATTTCCTCGCCGGTTGGCCTGGGCGGGTTTCCCGGAAGAGACTGGCTGCCAGAGCTTCTAATGGGTGTGCGGTGGGCGTCATGACGATCATCGGCCATCCCGAGGATGGCTGCTGCCAGCGCAGGGCAGGCACCAGGCCGGCGCGCACCACGGAGGATTTCCCGCTCCCTGAAGCGCCAATGATCGCCAGGAAGCGCGGTACAGAATTCAAACGTTCTGCGAGGCGCTCAAGGAGCAGGTCGGTCAATGCCTCCCTGCCAAAGAACAGCTCGGCATCGGATTCTTCGAAGTACCGCAGCCCTTTGTAAGGAGGAAGCCCGGCGGCGGGTGCATCTTCCCGGCGCACGGTGGCAGCCAGCTCAAGCAGTCTTTCCACCACTTCCGGCTGGTCATCGATGTGCAGGGCAGGCAAAAAAAGAGCGGTTAGCGTTGCCAGATCGGGCATGCGCTCATTCTGTTCCAGGCGAGAAATCTGCGTATCACTGTAGTTGACCGCTATCGAGAGTTCGCGCTGCGTCAGGCCCACCCGGCGGCGGAGATACTTGAGCAAGTCGCCGAAGGTGGTAAAGTGTTCCAGGGCGATTGACATACTCTTGGTTGGCATAACCATCCTCTTTCTCTGTTAATAGTATAGACCAATTTTTCACGAGTGGGGAATTTTGTCAATTTCTGTCAATTTCCGCAGCAGGAATCTTGCTATGCTGTTGGTAAGGCCGTTGTAATCATAGCCCGGCCTTCCGGTATGTGAAACCTCACCAACAATTTGAAAGGAGAGAACCGCATGAGAATCCAATCGACCATTCTAAGAATTGTATTGCTTTCGATGCTGCTGATGGCAGGATGCGCTGCTCCTACCCCTCAGCCCACCGCCATTCAGTCCCCGACCCGGCCCCCGGCGACGCAAGCCCCGCCCACACAACCTCCAGTCAGCCAGGAAACTCCACAAAGTGAACCGAATGCAGACGTGGTTTTGAACATGGCAGAACGCTTAAATGCGGGCGATCTGGAAGGATCGCTGGCATATTTTGCCGACGATGCCATCGTTTACCTCATGGGATTCCCGCCGACTGGGATCGAGATGTATAAAGGGAGAGAGCAAATCCGCTCCCTTTGGCAGGACAGCGCGGACAATCATTTTGAATGGAAAGTGGAAATCGATTCTACCAATGGCGATATTGTAAACGTCCAGTCAAAGACCTGGCACGACTTCACCCGCCAGTTGGAGATCGCGCCGCTGGAGTATCGGGATGTCTACCAGGTGATTGACGGCAAGATAAAGACGTATGGCTCATGGCTCACAGATGAGTCGCTCGCCAGGTTCAAACCGGCTTTTGCCGCAGCCGTGCCGCCCGAGCCAACTGCCACGCCGTTTTCTGGCGTGCCAGGGTCTGAGCTGACGGTAACGATTGCCGGCGGTGCCTGTACCACCGAGAGCCCCCTGGCTCTAAAAGCTGGCGATGTGAAGGTGAAATTCAACGTGCAGGATCAAGACAAAAGCAAGTATGCTCTGACGCTGTTCACGCTGGATGCGGATAAGGATTTATTGGACCTCATGGTGGCAACGTATGGACAGCCGCCATCCTGGGGAGATATGCTGCTCTATGAAGAGCTCGACCCGGGCGAGAGCAAAACCTATCCATTAGAGCTTAAGAACGGGCCGCTCTACCTGATCTGTTGGTCAAAGCCTCCCGACTTACCCATCGGAAACTCGGGGCCTATCCCGGTTGTTCCCTGAGAGGGGATATCATCAGCGCACACTGAGAAGTTGGATAGGGCGCTCGTTAGCGATAGATCGCCGGCATGAACTGGCGGTAACCCCAAAGCCCCCCCCAGATATCCAGGGTCACAGGAAACAGCAGGTTTGGATCCTGGAAGGCGATCAGGAAATCGCCGGACGAGCCGCTGGTGGCGGCAGGGTAATCGCCAAACAGGCCGCCAACCAGGCGCTCCTGGCCAATCAGTCCGCCGCTCGACGATAACGAACGACCGTAGATACCAATGTTAACGAACGGCGCGGGGTAAGGCGCCGACCAGTTCACCAGGAAATAATTGCCAGGCTCGTTGATGGCAATCGAGGGATGTGTCTCGGTTCCCGTCGTGTTGGCAACAACGCCCACCGGATTGGCAGTTCCCAAACCTGTGACCATCCGCTCATAGATATCATGATCGCTTGCCGCGTAATGCAGCTCCCAGGCAACTGCATAAAGGCCATCGCTCGCGGTTGGGAGGGCGGCAACCGCGGGCGAGGTTTCGTTGGCCGTGTGATAACCGATCGTGATGGCAGTTACATCGACGATGACTCCCGCGGCCGTCACACGCCGCCCAAAAATATCCAACTGGGCGATCGACTTTTCTTCTTGAGCCCACACCACCAGGTGCTCATTGCGTGAGCGATTGTAAGCCACGTCCGGCTCGCTATATGCAAATGCATTATCCCCCTGGGCAACCAGGAAATTGCTGCCTTCCAAAGCGCCGCTGCTGGATAGCACCTGCGCCTCTACATCGCTTGTGCCGCTTTGCCAGACAACGCTTTCCCATACCACCAGGAATTTGTCTGCTGTGGAAGCATAGGCGACCGCCGGTTTGTAGCGGTTGCGCAGCGCGGTCCCCGTTCCCAGGCTAAATTCGGCCCCACTGGAGCCGCCGGGCTGGAATATCCTGCCATAAATGCGATTGTAACTGCCGTCGTCGTATTCCCAAACAACCAGGAATTTGCCGATGGCGGGGTTATAGGCCACGTCAGGGTTCTGCAGAACTTGCGAGCCGTGAAAAACTACCGGCTCATAACCCAGCACCTGGCCGTATCCGGAAATCCGGGCTGACATGATCGTCTGGTTGGAATTGGCTTGATAGACGACCAGGTATTCGTTGGTGGAGCTGTTATAGGCCGCCGAGGGATGAGACAGGTCGGTGTCTTGATTGTCGATCAAGAAGCTGCCTCCAATGGGAGCGCCCCCATCGCCGGTTAAGGCTGCGGGTTGGTCAGGCTTTTGCAATGGCGAGAGGGCCAACGCGAACAGGGCCAGTACCAGTATTTTTCGCATGGGATTCATAGTTGTTTGCCTCGAAAGAATGGCGAATGGAGGATTCAGTATTGGCTTCCCAGGCGAGATGAGAGCAGCATTGAGAAAGCTTTCTCAAAAAATCATATACCACGGTTTACAGTATGGCATATTATCCGGCGGATGTCAATCGTTCGCCCCACGCTTCAAAGTAGAATACCTTTCGAGCGGGCCGCCGGCCGGCTTCGTGTCGCCCTTGGTGCGGTTTCTAACCGCCGCTGCTCTCCGCCAGATATTCCTTCAACCGCTCGATGCTAACCTGGCAAATGCTGGTGGCATGGTAGGGGTAAAAGCCCAGCTCGGCGTTGATCTTCAGCATGGGGGCGTTCATGTCGGCGTTGTCGGTGCGGATGAAGCGGGCTTCCGGCCGTTCGGCGAGAATTTTCTCGAGCATGGTGGCTTTCAGCCAGCGGCCCAGCCCGCGCTCCCGGCAGCGTTCCAGCACGCCGGTTGCACCCTGGTCGCCGAGGGTGGGCCGCACCGGCGACCACAGCATTTCGGTGTAGCCGGCCAGGGTTCCGCTGGCGATCTCGCGGGCGGCCACTGTCCAACGCTGGACGCCGCGACCGGCCAGGTAAGCCTCGTGCTGGCGCAGCAACTGCGGCGTCCACTGGATCGCTTCCATGTCGATCTCGCCGGTGGGCGCCTGGTTCATGGCGCCCACCATCTCTGCGATGCGTTCCAGCTCCGTCTCCGGGTAGGGGCCGTCCCAGAAGACCAGCTCGAACCCGGCGGCGCGCTCGGCCGCTCGTTCCTGCCAGCCGGCCAGCAAGGCGCGATCCACGCGCTGCAAATCGAGCTGGTTCATGTGCATCGCCAGCCCGATCTCGGCGCCCACCCGCCGGGCGAACGCCAGCCCGGCGGGGATGTGCTCCACCGCCTGGCTGACGAATACCCTCCGCCCATCCGCCTCGGCGGCGCGGGCGATCTCCCGCAGCAGGCGGCTGCCCAGCCCGCGGCGGCGATGCTCGGGGCGCACGTACACTTGCCCGTCGCTGTAATGCTCGTTGTTTTCCAGATCGTACAGCCGCAGCCAGGCCGCGCCGGCCAGTTTGTGCTCCGGCGTCCAACCCCACCAGGCCAGCAGGCGCAGCGCCTGGGGCACCGCGCGCCACATGCGCACCGTCTCCTCCACCGGGATCGGCGGGTCGTCGGGCAGCGTTTCGGCCAGGCGGCAGTTTTCCAGCTCGTTCAGCGCCCGCCAATCCTCCGGCGAGGCGGTCTGCGGGTTGAAGGGCCGCAGGGTGAAGGGTTTACGGGGCAAATCTATTTCCTGAAGAAATTCGAGATAAAGAACCACACGTTCGCCGGGCGCTCGGCCAGGCGGCGCATGAAGTAGGGGTACCACTCGGTGCCGTAGGGCACGTAGACCCGCACCGGGTAGCCCTGCGCCACGATTTGCTCCTGCAGGTCGCGGCGGATGCCGTGCAGCATCTGGAACTCGACAGCCGTTTTGGGCAGGCCGATCTTTTCGGCGTAAGCCTTGACGAACTCGATCCGCCTGGGATCGTGCGTGGCAAACGCCGGCGGGGGCGGGATGCGTCCATCCGGGCTGAGCTGCGGGGCGCGCCACTCTTTCGACGAGTCCAGCATCACCGTCGCCAGGTGATCGTAGTTTCCATCCACGTCGCGCTTCTTGGGATAGGCCACTTCTGCCGGCTCTTTGTAGGCCCCCTTGCACAGGCGGATGCGCCCGCCGTGTGCGACGATGCTCTTCACGTCTGCCTCGCTGCGGTACAGATACGCCTGGATCACCACCCCGGAATTGACCAGGCAGCAATCCTGCATGCGATGATACAACCGCAGGGTTACGTCCACCCAGGGCGAATCTTCCATATCGATGCGCACGAAATTGCCCCGGTCTTTGGCGTAAGACAAAATGGTGCGCAGGTTCTCGGCGCACAATTCTTCGCCCAGGTGCAGCCCCACCTGCGTCAGCTTGATCGAGACGTTGGCCCTTACCCCGGCCTGTTGGATGGCGTCGATTGCCTGCAGGATATCCTGGGTAGCCCGGCGCGCCTCGTCGGGGGTGGAGGTGTGCTCGCCCAGGTGATCCAGGGTGGCGTTGATGCCTTTGGCGTTCAGCGCCTGGATTGTCCGGATGGCATCCTCAAGCTTTTCTCCGGCTACGAATCGTGAGGCTGCCCGCCAGGCGAACTGCCAGCGGGTGACGATATTCCGCGCCCAGGCGGCTTTCGAGAGGTAGATCAGAAGAGCTCTCAGCATACGTTTTCCCTTGTTTGCATGGTTTACTGGTACATCCTGACATTATTGTAGCATCTTGCGCTAAGAAACTCATCTCGCAAACGTCACTCCTCATGGATGACAAAGCGCATATTTTTTGCCCTGGCACGAATCTTGCAACTCATTTACAATCCAGGAACCCTTATTGTTCATCCGCGCCCTATCAAATAAGATGCTACTTCAAACCCAATCTCCCGCCTTGCGCACCCTGGCCACCGCGCACCTGGCCCAGACCATGACCCTGCTCGAGCTGACCTCCGCCGAGCTGCGCCAGAAGATCGATGCCGCCCTGGCCGCCAACCCCGCTCTGGAACTGCTGGAAGAAGCGCGCTGCCCGCATTGCCACCGGGTCCTGCCGCGTCGCGGCGCCTGCCCGCTGTGCAGCGCCCCGCACGGCGCAGCAGCCGGCCAGCCCATCGTCTTCGTTTCGCCGCGCGGCGATTTCCACCCTTCTGCGGGCCGCCGCCTGGAGGACGAAGGGATGGCCTCCGAAGAGTGGGTTGCCGCGGTGGATGACCTGCCCACCTTCGTCCTGCGCCAGATTGCCCCCGAGCTGGCCGCCGCCGACCGCCCCCTGGCCGCCCACCTGCTCACCAGCCTGGACGAAGACGGCCTGCTCAGCGTCAGCCTGCAGGAAGTAGCCCGCTACCACCACGTGCCGCTCTCGCGGGTGGAGGCGGTGCAGCGCCACATCCAGCGCGCCGAGCCGGTGGGAGTGGGGTCGTGCTCGCCGCAGGAGGCGCTGCTGGTGCAGTTGGAAGTCCTGGGCGAGAGCCGCCGCGTGCCGGCCCTGGCCGCCCAGGCCATCCGCCAGGGCATGGATTTGCTCAGCCGGCGCGCTTACTCCGAGCTGGCTCGCCTGCTGCGCGTCTCGGCTGCCCAGGCGGGGCAGATCGCGGCGTTCATCAGCGAAAACCTGAACCCCTTCCCGGCCCGCGCCCACTGGGGCGATATCCACGCCGGGGCCGGGGAGCAGCTCGTCTACCAGGAACCGGACGTGATCATCAACCGCCTGCACGAAGGGGAAGACACGCCCCTGGTGGTCGAAGTGGTCTCGCCCTACGCCGGCTCGCTGCGGGTCAACCCGCTTTTCCGCCAGGCGCTGGCCAGCGTACCGGCGGATAAATCCAACGCCTGGCAGGCCGACCTGGAGGAGGCCGCCCTGCTGGTCAAATGCCTGCAACAACGCAACCACACCCTGGTGCGCCTGATGCAGCGCCTGGCGGTGGTGCAGCGCCAGTTCATCCTGGAAGGAGACGCTCACCTGCTGCCGCTCACCCGCGCTCAGATGTCCGTCGAACTGGAGGTGCACGAATCCACCATTTCCCGCGCCGTTTCCGGGAAAGCGGTACAATTGCCCAATCGTAAAGTCATCCCGCTGGCGCGCTGGTTCGACCGCAGCCTGAACGTGCGCACCGCCCTGCTGCAAATCGTGGCCGAGGAGCAGCAGCCATTGAGCGACATGCAGATCGTCGACCGCCTGGCCGAACAGGGCTTCATGGTCGCCCGGCGCACCGTCGCCAAATACCGCACCATCGAGGGCATTCTGCCTGCTCGCCTGCGCCAGCCCAACGCCTGACACCTTGCACGATGAGTGAAAGCTCCAGTTCTTTCTTCTCCAGCTTCTCCCTGCTGCGCGGGCAGCGGCTCGATGATTTCGAGCCGTTCATGGAAATGCTGCCGCTTCCCGGGCTGTTGCTGGATGCCCGGGATGGGCGCATCCTGCTGGCCAACACCCCCTTCGCCAACCTGGTGGCCTATTCCCGCGCCGAGCTGAACGGCATGCACCTGGCCGCCTTTTTCCCGGACGATAGCCTGGAGGCCCTGGCGCAGGCCGCCAGGGAACCGGCGACCTTTGACCTGCACCGGCGCGGCGCGGCGCAGTTGGCCGTGCAGGTGATGCAGGCCACGCACAGCCAGAACGGGCGGCGCATCTTGCTGGTGCTGCAGGCCGCCGATGTCCACGCCCGCCCTTTCGACCAGCCCTGGCTGGCGCAGTTCTGGCAGAACATCCAGGCGCTGGCTGCGGCGGCGCAGGCAGACGACCTGCTCGGCGCAACGGAGGGCGTGTTGCAGGCGGGCGCCGGCCTGAGCGGGGCGACCTGCCTAGCCGTCTATCGCCTGGCCGCCGACCAGCCCGCCCTGCTGCGCTTTGCCAGCTACGGCGCCCCCGACGTCTTGCCCGAACAGCTTCCCGCCCAGGACCTGGCGCAGTTGAGCCGCTCGCGCCTGTGGCAGTCGGGGAAGCGCGCCGCCACCCCCTTGCAGCGCGCCGCACGGGCCGCCAGCCTGGCTTTCCTGGCGGTAGCGCCGCTCGGCCAGCCGCGGGCCATCACCGGCCTGCTGGCCCTGGGTGGCCCGCGGCCAGCCCCGGGCGACCTGCCCACCCGGGCGGCCGATTTACTGGCTGCCCAGCTTACCGCCCTTTCCCAGAGCCAGTCGCGCATCGAGAGCCTGCAGGCCACCCTGACCACCCACGACTACCAGCAGGTGTCTGGCGAGGCGTTGGAACAGGGCAGCCGCCAGGGCATTTTGCGCCTGGACCCCGGCCTGCGCATCCGCCGCCTGAACCTGGCTGCGGAGAGCATGCTGGGCTACGTCGCCCCGCGCGTCGTGGGCCAGCCGGTGGAGGCCATTTTGATCGGCGCCGAGGCGCTGCCCCTGGCTTTGCAAGACGCCCTGGACGGCAGCCCCACCTATAACCTGGGCGACGTGCGCCTCTACCGGCGCAGCGGCGAGGCGTTCCCCGCCCGCCTGCGCATCCTGCCGGTGCTGCACGGCGAAAAGGTGGTCGAAATCATCGTCTTCGTCGACGATCTGAGCGAGATGGAAAACATCCGCCAGCAAAGCCTGCAACTGGAGAACCGCGCCCTGCTGGGCGAGGTGACCGCAGTTTTCGCCCACGAGGTGCGCAACCCGATCAACAACATCAGCACCGGCCTGCAGCTCATGGCGATGAACCTGCCCGCCGAAGACCCCAACCAGGCGGCGGTGGCGCGCATGTTGCAGGATTGCGACCGCCTGGCCGAACTGATGAAATCGGTGCTGGCCTTCTCGCGCACCGCCGAATACGATATGGAGAGGCTGGACCTGGGCCTGCTGCTGCGCCGCCTGCTGGAGCGCCAGCGGCCGCGCCTCAGCCGGCCAGAGCTGTCCATCGACGTGCAGATCGAGGCGGATTGCCCGGCGGTGAACGGCAATCTGCGCGCCCTGGAGCAGGTCTTTGCCAACCTGATCGGCAACGCGGTGCAGGCGATGGGCGAAAAGGGCGGCAGCCTGATCCTGCGCGCCGCCCCGCTCGAGCGCGACGGGCGGCGTTTCCTGGAAGCGAGCGTGGCGGATACCGGCCCGGGCATCCCCAAAGAGGAACAGGACAAGGTCTTCCAGCCCTTTTTCACCACGCAGCGGGATGGCACCGGCCTGGGCCTGGCCATCGCCAAGCGCATCATCACCGCCCACAAAGGCTCGATCCGCCTGAACAGCTTCCCCGGCGGCACCATCTTCTACATCCAGTTGCCGGCGGCGGGGGAGTGAGCGATGCATCCAGGGAAAGATGGGACGCCGACGAGCGCGGATGAACGCGGCGGATGGCCGGATGCCGACTTTAGTAAAAGCTGTAAGGGCGGATGGCATCCGCCCGCCACGCAAAACGGTTCATACCCAATAAGGACTTATACACGATGACTGCTACCATCCTGATTGTCGACGACGAAGAGAACGCCCGCCAGAATATGATCACTTTCCTGGGCGGGCGGGGTTACGAAACCATTGGCGTGGCGACGTTGGGCGAGGCGCGCCAGCATTTGCGCCAGGGGCGGGGCGATATCGTCCTGCTGGACGTGCAGCTTCCCGACGGATACGGCCCCAGCCTGCTCGAAGAGGTGGCCGCCCTGCCGCTGCGCCCGCCGGTCATTCTGATTACCGCCTACGGCGATGTGGAGATGGCGGTGGATGCCATGAAGAACGGCGCCCACGATTTCCTGCAGAAACCCATCAGCCTGGCCGCGTTGGAAAAATCGGTGGTGCGCGCCCAGGAGATCGTGGCGCTGCGCCGCGAACTGGCCCACCTGCGCCACTCCCGCCAGGAGAACCAGGATTTCGTCGCCGGGGCTTCGCCGCAGATGCGCACTTTGCTCGACCAGGCGCGCCGCGCCGCCGAAGCCTCGGTGTCGGTCTTGATCACCGGCGAGACGGGCACGGGCAAGGAGGTGCTGGCCAGCGCCATCCATCGCATGGGGCCGCGCGCCAACAAACCCTTCATCGCCATCAACTGCGCCGCCATCCAGAGCACGGTACTGGAATCGGAACTGTTCGGCTACGAGGCGGGGGCCTTCACCGGGGCGGAGAAGCGCAAACCGGGACTGATGGAAGTGGCGGACGGGGGCATCCTGTTCCTGGACGAGATTTCCTCGATGCCGCTGGACATGCAGGCCAAGCTGCTGCGCGCCCTGGAGGAACGGGCTTTCCGCCGGGTGGGCGGCACGGCCTTGATCCGGGTGGACGTGCAGGTGCTGGCGGCCTCCAACCGCCACCTGCCGGCGCTGATGGAAGAAGGCAAGTTCCGCGAAGACCTGTACTACCGCCTGAAGGTGGTGGACCTGCACATCCCGCCGCTGCGCCAGCGCAGCGAGGATATCCCCGAGCTGGTGGGGCTGTTTATGCGCAAGAACAACCAGCGCATGGGCCTCAACATCACCGACGTCACCCCGCGGGCCATGCAGTCGCTGATGGCCCACACCTGGCCGGGCAACATCCGCGAGCTGCGCAACGTCATCGAGCGGGCGATGTTGTTCTGCGACGAAGAGGCCATCGACCTGGGGCATTTGCCGGGAGAAGTACAGAAGCGGGGATAAAATAGAACGAAAGGGAAACCACCATGACGACATCGAACCGCCTGTATTTCCTGGACAACCTGCGCGCTTTTGTGATTTTGCTCGTCATCGTGCTGCACGGCTCGATGTCCTACATGGCTTATGCGCCGGTATGGTGGTACGTGGTGGACCCGCAGACCAGCCTGTTTTTCACCCAGCTCGTCTTGCTCATCGACGTGCCCATCATGCAGATTATGTTCTTTATCTCGGGCTATTTTGCCATGCCCTCGCTGCACAAACGCGGCGCCAAAAGCTTCCTGAAGGACAAATCCTTCCATATCGGCCTGCCCTGGGTGGTGGGGGCGTTGTTCCTGGCGCCGCCGGTCGCCTACCTGACCTATTATTCCCGCCAGGCGCCGATGGGCTTCCTGGAATTCTGGCGCACCGATTTTTGGACGAAGCTGTACCAGCAGTCGGTTTACTGGTACCTGGGCATCCTGATGCTGTTGTTTGCGCTGCTGGTGTTGGTGTACGCCAACAGCAAGCGCCTGCAGGCTTCGCCGCGGACGGCCACAAAGCCTTCCTGGGTATGGCTGCTGGCTTTTCTGGCGCTGATGACGGCCGGCTTCTTCGCCATCCACCTGTTCTTCTACATCGATGCCTGGGCGAATTTCTATTACGTGTTTACTTTTCAACCGCTGCGGCTGCCGCTCTATCTCGGCTACTTCATCCTGGGCCTCTACGCCCGCCAGCACAACTGGTTGACGGATGAAGGGTACCTGCCGCGCCTGCGGGTCTGGGCGCCCATTTTCCTGTTCAGCGGCGCAGCCTACCTGGCCCTGCGCCTGTCTCCGGAGGGCGGTTCTGCCAGCCCGGCGGCGCCAGCCAGGGCGATCGTCGCCATCCTGTTCAACGTCTTCTGCCTGGCCTCCCTGATGGCCGCCCTGGCCTTCTTCAAGACCCGGGTGAACAGCGCCGCCCCGCTCTGGAGCAAACTGGCCGCCAGCTCTTACGGGATGTATTATTTCCACCCCCTGATCCTCTATCCGCTCACCTACCTGTTCCTCCCCGTACCTTTACCGGTGGGGATCAAAGCGCCCACCGTGATCCTGCTGGGGGCTCTGTTGACATGGGCTTTCACCAGCCAGGTGGTCAGGCGTATCCCGCTGCTGCGCGAGATTTTTTACGCCGGGAAACTTGCTGGTTGAGGGGTCTGGAGCGCGAAGGGGGATCGCGAAGGGCGCGAAATGACGCGAAAGGCGCGAAAGGAGGGCAGCGCGGGCGGGCGCGGCAGATCTGTCAGGTCTTGTGGGCAGGCGAGGGGTCTGGATCGCGAAACGCGCGAAATGACGCGAAAGGCGCGAAAGGAGGGCAGCGCGGGCGGGTTTCGCGAGGGCGGCGGAGGGGGAAACCTGACAGGTCTTGTGGCGAGGCGGAGGGGTCTGGATCGCGAAGGGCGCGAAAGAAACGCGAAAGGCGCGAAACGCGAAAGCGCGAAAGGGGGCAAACGAGCGCGGGCGCGCTTTTCTTTCGCGTTTTTCGCGCCCTTTCGCGGCGTTCGCGATCCAAACGTTCGCGCCCTTTCGCGGCGTTCGCGATCCAAACGTTCGCGCCGATTTCGCGATCCAAATTCCCCCCGGATCAGCCCGGTGTGCAAAAATTCACCCCGCCTCGGCAGCCAGAAGATTTTCCACCGCCCGGATTTGCTCCGGGTCGCCGATCAGCCCGATGCGGTCGTTTGCCTCGAAGACGGTGTTCGATTTCGGATTGGGGATCAGGCGGCCGCCGCGCAGGATGGCGACCACCGAGGCGCCGGTGCGGGCGCGCAGGTCGGCCTCGGCCAGGGTCTGGCCGGCGAGCGGATTTTCCGGCGAGAGTTTGAGCCAAGCGATCTCGATATCGCTGGCGGCGCCGAGCAGGTTGTGCAGCAGGCGGTGCTCTTCGGGGGTGTCGATGTCCAGGTCGTAATGATCCTGGCGCACGGCGTCGGTGTAGCGGGCGATCTCTTGCAGGG
The DNA here is from genome assembly GCA_964595435.1 of uncultured Anaerolinea sp. GTDB lineage: Bacteria > Chloroflexota > Anaerolineae > Anaerolineales > UBA4823 > RBG-16-57-11. The sequence goes on from CAZQQJ010000075.1 coordinate 15,962, forward strand.
GGAAGCCCAGCAGCAGCAGGGTGTGGCGCACGATTTCCAGGCCGCCTTCCAGCTCGGGGTGGATGATGTAGCGGGCGCCCAGCCCGGCGAGGCGCTGCATGCCTTCCTGCGTGGCGGCGCGGGCGATAATGGGCAGGCCGGGGGCTAACTGGCGCGCCGCGGCGACCACCATCTCGCTGGCAGCCTGGTCGGGGAGGGTGATGGCCAGGGCGCGGGCGTGTCCCAACCTGGCGTGTTGCAGCACTTCGGAGTTGGCCGCGTCGCCGAACAGCACGGGCACGCCGCGCAAGTTGAGCGCTTCGATGCGCCGGGCGTCCGCTTCCACCACCAGGTGCGGGATGGCGATTTCGCCCAGCACATCGACGATGTGGCGCCCGACGCGCCCGTGCCCGACGATGACCACGTGGCCGGTGAGCGAATCGTCGATGATGGGAAGCGGAACCGGGATGTGCCGGTCCAGCCGCATCCACAGGTTGGGGAAACCGGCCAGCCGCTTTTCCAACGGCCCGACGAGGCGGAACATGAGCGGGTTGAGCATGATGGAAAAAAGGGCGCCGGCCAGGATCAGCGAATACTGCTCCTGGTCGAGGATGCCGAGGGCAATCCCCGCCTGCCCCAGGATGAAGGAGAACTCGCCGATCTGGCTCAGGCCGGCGGCCACGACCAGCGCGGTGCGGGCCGGGCAGGGGAGCAGGAAGCCCAGCAGCAGGGTGAGCAACGGTTTGCCGATCACGATCAGCCCGGTGAGCATCGCCGCCCCCCCCAGGTTTTGCAGCAGATAGGCGGGGTCGATCAGCATGCCCACCGAGACGAAGAACAAAACGGCGAAGGCTTCGCGGAAGGGCAGGGCATCTGCCCCGACCTGGTGGCTGAGCGGGGATTCGCTGATCACCACTCCGGCGACGAAGGCGCCCAGGGCCAGCGAGACGCCGAAGATTTGCGCTGCGCCGAGCGCCGTGCCCAGGGAAATGGCCAATATGGCCAGGATGAACAGCTCGCGCGAACGGGTATGGGCGATACGCAGCAGCAGCCAGGGGATCAGCCGCCGGCCTACGAAAAATACCAGGAGGATGAATACGGCGGCTTTCAGCAGCGTCCAGCCCAGGCTCAGGCCATCGAAACTGCCGGTAGTGTTCGCCAGGGAGGGCATCAGAACCAGGATGAGCACCGTGGCCAGGTCTTCCAGCACCAACCAGCCCACGGCAGCCTGCCCGTGGGTCGTGTTCAGCAATCCGTGATCCATCAGGCCGCGCAGCAGGACGACCGTGCTGGCGATCGAGACCGACAGGCCGAGCACGATGCCGGCGGCCGGCGACCAACCCCACGTCTGGCTCAGGCCGAAGGCCAGGGCTGTGGTGAGCGCCATCTGCCCCAAAGCCCCGGGGACGGCCACGCGGCGCACTTTCCACAGATCGTTGAAAGAAAAATGCAGGCCGACGCCGAACATCAGAAAGATAACCCCCAGTTCGGCAAGCTGGCCGATGGTGTGGGTATCCCCGACGAAGCCAGGGGTGAACGGGCCGATGGCGACGCCCGCCAGCAGGTAACCGATGATCGTGGGCAGCCCGAGCCGGCGGGCGATCAGCCCCCCGGCGAAAGCGGCCACCAGGGCCACGGCGATGTTGAGGAGTATGGGAAGCTCGTGCATCGGTGAATAGGATTATATCGTATTGCGATACAATCCTATTCACCCGCCTCCACCCAACTCACCACGTATTCCGCCGGGTCGCCCGCTTTCTGGATGCCCGGATCATGAATCTGCCATTTTCCTTCCAGGCCGAGTTCCCTGGCGGCCAGCTCGAAGTGGCACATGGCGATGCCCATATCCATGCGCTGCAGGTCGGCGACGCCGAGCAGGGTGGATAGAACCCGGCGGCCGCGCTGCTGGTCCCGGGTGCGTTGGAGATAAAAGTGAAAGCAGCGGCCACCCTGGACGATGCGCCAGGGCTGTTTGTTGTGCGCGGAGGGCGCCAGGCGCACCATTTCCAGCGGCAGGGCGTACGCCCCCGCTGCCGCCGCGGAAAGGGGGGTCTCGAAGCTGAACTGGAAGAACAACATCCCCCAGGGCAGGCGGGTATCCGACCTGGCCTGCTGGCGCAGCCGGTCCCGGGTGCGGCTCTCCGGCGCGGGGTAGCCGACGGACGCCACGCCCGGGACCGTCTCGTCCCTGCCCGCCCTGATTTTGCGGGAAAAGCTGCTTTTGGTGAAATTGCCCCCCAGCCAGCAGGTCCCCAGGCCGAGGCCGGTGGCGTAGAGGATGATCGCCTCCAGGCCGTAGCTGAAATCTTCCAGGTCCTTCTCCCCCTGGCAGACGGCGCCGATGATGAACCCGGGGGGATCCTTGATCAGGCCGTAGGTGCCCAACCCCTGCAGCGCTTTACGGTCTCCCTCTGTTGCAACGGCCAACTCGAAGCGGCAGGGCGTCCCCAGCGGGCCGGCCCGGATCGACGCAGCAAAATCTGCCAACTGCCCCGCCTGCTCCGGGGCGATGGGCGCCGGATCGTAGATGCGGCAAGAGTACCGCTGTTGGATGCTCTCTGTCACCGGGCGGTTGAATGGGGCCATGGCTTTCCTTGTTGAGTGATGTGTCATCCGTTGATGCGTAACCGGGGTTTTTCGCTGGTTTCGTATGGCGCGCCGCGCGCCGGCGGCTTTTGAGGTATACGGATGGGAGTAGTTTTGGTTTCGTGGTGTTCTGGATCGCGAAGGGGTCTGGATCGCGAAGGGGTTTGGATCGCGAAGGAGTCTGGATCGCGAAGGGGTTTGGATCGCGAAGGGGTCTGGATCGCGAAACACGCGAAAAAACGCGAAAGGCGCGAAACGCGAAAGCGCGAAA
>CAZQQJ010000076.1:0-18468 GCA_964595435.1 uncultured Anaerolinea sp.
TTTTCGCCAAAACGTAATCGGTGGCGTAACCAGTCCCGACTCGTCCAACCCTCCTATTAGAATATACAATCGAAAGACATCAAATTTACTTACCGCATAGATTAACACTATGACTCTGCTCTATACCTTAATGATGCACCCTCGGAGCAAAATCTTTTCAATCTTTGCTATCTGGTTACAGTCCATATCTTCGCGCTCAACTGCCAATATGTATAGCAATTTTGTGGAGCATTTCTCACGCAAAAAGATGTAATTACTGTTGTACACATCTCATCTGGCTAAAAATACTGGCTTTAGATTTATCGCCTCGGAGCTAGCCATATCCAATATCCTGGATTCAGGGCGCACATTAATCAGACAAAATCTTCATAATCTCCTGAATTATTGATCTTGTTTTCATTTCCTCCAAAGCATTGGGGTAACAACCGCGTGACCCACGTCAACAGACAAAACCGTTTCTATGCCTACAGACCTGCGGTGCTCATCATGCATCCCGAATCACAACAATCTTGCTCGGCCTCGTATCTCTCTCCTTATCTCATCCCTTCCTTGATCGCCTCCCCGATCAGCCAGGCGCGCAGCGGGTCATCTACGGCAAGATCACGCAGGGTACGCGGGTCAGGCATCTCGTCTTCGTAGACAGCGCACACCAGGCTGTTCAGCGAAAGAGCACGACGCTCAGGCGGCGTCTGGCGATGCAAGTGCAAGGGGTAGGAATACGCCGGCGGCAGGATGCGGATGCGCCCCCATTCCACATCGCGAGTCACCAGGGCGCTCAACACTGCCTGGTGCAGGAAAATCTGGTGCAGGTCATCGGCGCACGCGCCTTCCTGAAATTCCCGGTCCTCGGTCAGCAGCCGGAAAGCATCCAGCCAGGAGCGCATCAATCCCCAGGAAGGATTGAACGAAAAGACATGCGTATTGAAATACGGGCGCAGCACCTGCCCGTCTACGAAGGATACCACCTCGCGACGCGGCTGTGTCAGGCCGCGCTGCATGGCGGTGGACAGAGGCAGGGTAGGTTGGTCGTGAGGCCGGGAGGGCGGGCGCGGTGGTTCAGCGGTATCTTCCAGGCCGATAGCGCGATAAATCTTGGCCCAAAATTCATCCATTGGGCCATTGGTCAGCAAACCGATATTCTTCAAATGCACCGGGCGGAAAGCCACGTCATAGGCAGGGGAAAGCTCCAGCAACAGCGGCGGCTTGATCACCAGGCACTCGGGGTTGACCCAGATCACCGAACGCACGTCGGAAGAGGCCAGCACCTCGGCCTGGGCGCAGGCGCAGACTTTCTCGGCAAACAGGTAAAAGGCGCGCTGCAAATTGAGCGGGCGGTGCAGATAGGGGCCAACCTCGGCATCGTGCAGCATGGAACGCCTTTTATGGGCCGGTTTATCCAGTTCGTCGGTGCCAGCGCGCTGCGGATCGAGCGCCCCGGACTGGCGGGCCGAAGATGCCGACGGGATGCTGCTATCGATCAATGGCAGCCATTCGACATCCCGCAGCGCTGGAACACCCTGTACGGCCTGCACGTGCCTGGCGCCAACGAATATCCAGACCTTGCTTTCGCGCAGCGGGCCTCCATAAGTACGCAGGCTGTTAACGAACAGGCGGGCATGGCGCTCTTCCTCAGGGGAACAGACCAGAGTGACAAAACTGGTCTGCCCGGCGGTGTGGTGGACGGTTGATACATTTTCCATGGGTCGAATATCGGGTTTCAGGTATCAGGATGAAAGATTGTTCGTCAACCGGACTGGCCCGGGATGACTGCCAGGTTAAGCGGCTAAGAAATCATACCACAGGATGTGGCAAGTGTCAGCTTATTGTTTTGTATACGTCCCCATCAATTCGCCAACCGCCAGGACGTGCCCTTGCATCGCATCCAGCAGGCCGGTTTTGTCCAGCCCGGGGCGGTCGAGGGCAATATCCAGGGCGTACAGGCGGAAGAAATAACGGTGCGTACCAGATGGCGGACAAGGGCCGCCATAATCGCTGCGCTTGAAACTGGTAGCGCCTTGCAGCGCGCCCGGCGGCAGGTTGAAGCTGGCGGCATTGGCTTTGGAAGCGCCCGCTTCCAGCCCAAGCGCATCCGGCGAGATATTGTAAACCACCCAGTGCACCCAGGTACCCAGGGGGGCATCGGGGTCATCAGCGATCAGGGTCAGGGATTTCGTCTCTGGAGGCGGAGCGGACCATTGCAAGGCAGGCGAAGCATCTTCGCCCTGGCAGGTATATTTGCCGGGGATGGCTTCGCCCTGGGCGAAGTCCGGCGAAGTAACGGTCAGCGTGGCCGGCGCGGCTCCGGCCGGCCCGCCCGGCTGGCCTGGTTCCCTGGCACAGGCAGATACCAGGCTCAATATCAAAACCAGTGCAAATAACCTGCGCATCTCATCCTCCCGAAAAATGTGTCCATCCCGTCTGCTGCTCACAGTCTAGGGTATGCGGTCACCTGCCTGCTACGGCTGCCACTCCCTGCGCAGCAGCGCATACCAGAACTCACTCGACCAGCGCCCCTTGAACCACAGGTTTTCGATGAAATGTGCCTCGCGGCGAAAACCCAGCCGTTCCAGCAATTGCGCCGAGGTCAGGTTCAACTCGTCGCAGTTGGCGCGAATGCGGTGCAGATCGTAAGCCTGGAACAGCGTCCCCACCAGCCAGGCCAGGGCTTCGGTGGCGTAGCCCCGCCCGTGGTAAGCCTGCGCCAGGGTAACCCCAATCTCCGCCTGGCGCGGGTCCTCTTTCAGGCGGTAAAAGGCGCAGTCGCCGATCAGGACAAAGGACGGCAGACCACCGGCAACCGGTTCCAGCGCCCCGTCATCCGCAGGTTGTTGTCCGTGGCTTGTGACCCGGGAGTAGTTGCCTTTGAGCGTGATGGCAATCTGGTACCACTCGCCCGGCACCCCCGGCTCGGCGCGCTGCATCGCGGCGACAAATTCGGTCGCCTGTTCAAACGTATAGGGGATATTCCAGCCCTGATAGCGAGCGACTTCCGGGTCCGAGCGATACGCCGCGAAAGCAGCGATGTCCGTCTCGTGGAAGGGGCGCAAGATCAGGCGCGGAGTCTCTGCAGGCAGGGCGATCAATCTTCGGCGTGGTATTTGAACGACAGCTTGACCTTGGCCCGGTAAGCGCGCACCTTACCGTCCTCGATGACCATATCCAGCTCGCTCACTTCGGCCACGCGCAGATCCTTCAGGCTCTTCGCCGCCGTCTCCACAGCCACCGTGGCTGCCTTCTCCCACGACTCCGGGCTGGTACCCACCAGCTCGATCACCTTGTAGACACTCTCCGCCATTTCGACCTCCTGTCATTTCAAGCCACTCCGTGTCACGTGTAGGCCATGCCCGCACCACACGGGTAAACTTCACTTTAACTATACAGAATTTTCGCCCCCGGGTCACGTGTCATTTGTCACTTGCTGGCATAGTCTTTGCGAAAGACAAGGACATCTTTTAACACCTGGAAATCAAACGCTTCGTAAAGCTGGAAAGCGGTATTCCGGTAGCTATCCGTTTCGACAAAGATGCGCTGCGCGCCCAAAGATTGCAGACGGTGCAAACCCTCCGAAAGCGCTACCCGCCCCAGGGCATAACGGCGAAAATCCCGGTGGCAGCCCAACGGTTCGATTTGCCCCTCGAAAGCAGCATCTGCTTTCTTGTGCAGCCAGCAAATACAAAATGCCGCCAGGCGGTGTCCGGGCGCCTCGACCACGACATCCAGGTTGGATGTATAAGCCGGGTGCCGGAGCGTACGCAGCCGCCAATCGACGGTCATGTTTTTGCTTTCAAAGACCGATTGGTGAAGTTCGACATAATCTTTCACCTCATCCTCCCCAGCCAGCGAGCGGACGACAAAACCCGCGGGTGGTCGGAAAATTTTTACCGGAGTCTGAATCGAGCGCTGCATGAGCACCTTCGACCAGGAGTCGTCGCCCACCTGCGCCTGGCATTCAAACCCGGCGTCTTCCAAATCCCGGATGCGCGCCGTCTGTTCGGGGAAGACCATGGCAAACCATGCCGGGCGGCCGTAGGCCGTACCGAGCGCCGCGCGGGCACGCCGGTCAGCCCAGGCCAGGATTTCCCGGTGCAGGCCGGGGCCGGCAGTGGGATCACAAACATAGTCGATCGTCCAAAAGGGTGTTTGCAACACAGCCCAGGCGACCAACCGCCGGTCTGGGGTAAGCCACAGGCAGACATTCTCCGGATCGTCGAACGCCCAGGAACTGAAACGGTAGGGTAAATCGATCACATGGATATGATCTTCAGAGAACTGGCAAGCCAATGCCAGCATCCGATCCGGATCAGACCCAGGTAAAAACGGAGGCCGTAGAAAAGTCATTCTGCTGCCTATTGTATACCCGAAAGGCCGGCAATTGCAAGCGGCAACGCCCCCTTGCGCCGCCGCTTCTCCTGGGTTATCATAACAGGAGCATGGTGGGGCTTCTCCCTTTGATGGCATCCGGTATACTTCGCACCTGAGGAGAACGTTATGTGGTGGATTGTTTCGCTGATTAGCCTGCTTTTACTGGCCATTGAGGGGGCGCTGACCACCTTAATGATAATGATCTTGCTCAACGGATTTCCCTCGCTGCCGGATGCCATGGTCAACCTGTACCTGGTCTGTGCCGGCGGGTCGCTGCCTGCGCTGAGCCTGCTGGCTGGCTGGCTGGCCCGCAAACTCTCGCAAATCAGCCGCGTGCCGCTGTGGCTCGCCGGTATCCTGACCATCATCGCCAGCCTGGTGATGTTTCCCATCCTGTTGTTCGTGCTCACGTTTGTATTACTGGCTGTATTTGGGAAGATATAACCAGTTCAAACCTGCTCCTACATAGCGTCTACTCATCCCCAAAAAGTGACAAAAGTGACCTTGCCAGGGTAGCGGTATGTATAGGATAATTTTAATAATGACCATCAAGCAAACAAGGAGAATTCAATGAAAGTCCCCCAAACATCCAATCGTTTCTTTTCGGTGCTGGTGGCGCTGGCGTTGGTTGCTGGCTTTTGGATCCCGCCAGCAGGCATCCAGGCGGCTGGAACGGTCAGCCTGACCAGTATTGGCACCGCCTATACGCAAGATTTCGACACCCTGGCGAGCTCCGGCACGTCCAGCACCGTTCCCACTGGCTGGGATTTCAGCGAGAGCGGAACCGGCGCCAACACTATCTACACTGCCGGAACAGGTTCCAGCAACAGCGGTGACACCTACAGTTTTGGAGCTTCCGGCAACACGGAACGCGCCTTCGGTGGATTGTTAAGCGGCAGCGTGACCCCAACGATCGGCGCGCAATTCACCAACAATACCGGCAGCACCATCACCTCCCTGGTGATTGCTTATACGGGTGAAATGTGGCGGGCAGGGGTTACCAATCGCAACGCCGCCGACCGAATCGATTTTCAGCTCAGCACGGATGCCAACGGCTTGACGACTGGCACCTGGGTGGATCACGATGGCCTCGATTTCAACAGCCCCAATATCGCTGCAACCGCAGGTGCGCTGGATGGCAACTTATCCGGCAATCGCACTGCCCTGAGCCTGACCATCTCCAGTTTGAACATCGCCAATGGCTCGTCGTTCTGGATTCGTTGGGCGGATTACAACATTTCCAGCTCGGATGACGGCCTGTCGGTAGACGATTTTTCGCTGACTCCGCAAGGGGTTGTCACCGACCCCGCTCCCACCGTGGATAGCACCGTCCCGGCCGACAACGCGACGAGCGTGGCAGTGGACGCGGATATCGTGATCAATTTCAGCGAAGCGGTCGACGTTACCAGCAGCTCTTTCACCATCGACTGTACGACCAGCGGCGAACACACCTTTGGACTGAGCGGCAGCGGCACCAGCGTGGTGACCCTCGACCCGGACAACGGGATCGAGGAGGGCGAAGCCTGCACGGTCACCGTCGTAGCCGCCAACGTGTCGGACAGCGACACGAACGACCCCGAAGACCTGATGGCTGAGGATTACGTCTTTAGCTTCATCACCGACGAAGCGCCAACCGTCGCCGGCACCACCCCGATCAATGGAGCGACGGGGGTGGCCTCCAACGCCAACATCACCATCGATTTCAGCGAGGCGGTGAACGTTCCCGACAGCTTCTTCGATATCTTCTGCACTGTCAGCAGCGCGCACAGCGCAGCAGTCAGCGGCAGCGGCACCAGCACGATCACGCTCAACCCAAACAGCGACTTCACCCCCGGTGAGAGCTGCACCGTCACCGTCCATGCCGCCCAGGTGAGCGACGCCGACGCCGGCGATCCGCCGGACGCCATGGCCGCGGATTACGCCTTCAGCTTCACCGTCAGCGCCTCCACCGACAACGCCCCGGCTGTCACCGGCACCGCGCCGGTTGATAAAGCCACCGGCGTGGCCGTAGATACTGACATCAGCATCGACTTCAGCGAAGCGGTGACCTTCCCCGACAGTTTCTTCGACATCTTCTGCGATGCCAGCGGTGCGCACACGGCAGTGGTCAGTGGCAGCGGCAGCAACATTGCCACGCTCAACCCAAATACCGACTTCAACGCCGACGAAACCTGCACTGTCACCGTCCACAAAGACCTGGTGAGCGACGTGGATAGCGACGACCCGCCGGACGCCATGGCCGCGGATTACGCCTTCAGCTTCACCACCGACGCGGCCCCATCTGTGACCGGGACCACACCGGCCGATCAAGCTGTCGGCGTGATTGCGGCCGCGGACGTGGTGGTAAATTTCAGCGAAGACGTCAACGTCACTACGGCATCTTTCGGCATTTCCTGCGGAAACAGCGGGGCGCACAGCTTTGCTCTGAGCGGCAGCGGCGCCAGCTACACGCTCAACCCGGATAGCGACTTCTCCGGCGGCGAAACCTGCACGGTTACAGTGTACGCCGCCCAGGTGAGCGACTCCGACGCCGGCGATCCGCCGGACCAGATGGCAGCGAATTATGTCTTCGACTTCACCATCACCGCCGATGCCTGTGGCGGCCCGATCACGCCAATTTACACCATCCAGGGCAGCGGCGACGCCAGCCCGGTAGCCGGTTCCACAGTGTCCACCGAGGGCATCGTGGTGGGCGACCTCCAGGGCACCTCCGAGCTGAAGGGCATCTTCATCCAGGATGCGACCGGGGACGGGAATGCCGCCACGTCCGATGGCCTGTTCGTGTATAACGCCACCTCCCTGGCCGTTAACGTCGGCGATAAGGTGCGCGTGAGAGGAGCCATCAGCGAGTACAACGGCCTGACCGAAATGGGCACGCCCAACCTGTTCCTGGTTTGCTCGACCGGCACCTCCGTTTCCCCGGTCAGTGTGACTCTGCCCGAGACGACCAACGGCGAAATGGAGCGCTACGAGGGCATGTTGGTGAGCTTCGCCGGCCCCTTCACTGTCGACCAGACCTACTTCCTGGGGCGCTACGGACAGATGACCCTCTCGGTGGGCGGGCGTATGTACAACCCCACCAACAACAACGGCCTGGGAGATACGGCGGATTACAACGCTCGCCGTATGCTGGTGTTGGATGATGGCTCCAGCGTGCAAAACCCCAACCCGATTCCTTACTATGCAGCAGATGGAGCGGTGCGCGCTGGCGATACAGTCGGCGCCCTCACCGGCCTGCTCGACCAGGGGGCGATCAATGCCACCACTCCCTATATCCTGGATTACCGCCTGCATCCCACGACAACGCCGGTCTTCACCCAGGTCAACCTGCGCACCACGACGCCCGAAGCGGTGGGAGGCACGCTGAAAGTTGCCAGCTTCAATGTGCTCAACTACTTCAACGGCAACGGCGATGGCACCGGCTTCCCCACCTCGCGCGGCGCATCCACGCTGCTCGAGTTCACTCGCCAACGCACCAAGATCATCGCCGCCCTGACAGCCATCGACGCCGACGTGGTAGGGTTGATGGAAATCGAAAACGATGGCACCGACAGCCTGAGCGCCGTGCAAGACCTGGTGAACGGCCTGAACGATGCTACCGCCGCCGGCACCTATACCTTCGTCGTCGAGCCAGCCCCCGGAACGGATGAGATTAAGGTCGCTATGATCTATAAGCCCGGCAGCGTGACCCCGGTGGGCAGCGCCGAGAATTACCAGGTGGCCAGCTACCTGGATTACACTCCGCTCTACGACCGCTCGCCGCTCATCCAGACCTTTGAGCAGAACTCGAACGGGCAGCAGTTCGCCGTGATTGTCAACCATTTCAAATCGAAGGGCAGTTGTCCCGCGTCGGGCGCCGATGCGGATCAAGGCGATGGACAGGGCTGCTGGAACGCCAAGCGCGTCGCCCAGGCCGAAAAGCTGGTTGAATACATCAACACCTTAAAGACCACCGTCGCCTCTGTGCTGGTGATTGGCGACCTGAACGCCTACGGCGGTGAAGATCCTATCGCGACGCTCAAGACGGGCGGGATGGTCGACGAAGTGGCCAGCCGAGTCCCGGCGGAAACCCGCTACACTTACGTTTTCGACGGGCAGGCCGGCAACCTGGATCAGGCGCTGGCCACGCCCGCTCTGGACAGCCAGATAAGCGATACGACCATCTGGCACATCAACCCTGACGAGCCAGTGGTCATCGACTACAACACCGAATACAAGACCGTCGACCTGTACACCCCCACGCCCTACATGGCTTCAGACCATGACCCGGTGATCGTCGGCCTGGAACTGAAGGCCGTCACCACCACCAGCGTGGCCACTTCCGGCAGCCCGTCTACCGTCGGGCAGACGGTCACCTTCACCGCCACGGTCAGTGCGGCGAGCGGCACACCCACCGGTACGGTGCAGTTCAAAGACAACAGCGCCGACCTGGGCAGCCCGGTGGCGCTGGTCAACGGCCAGGCCAGCCTGAGCACCGCGGCGCTGGCTGCCGGCAGCCACACCATTACCGCCGAGTATTCCGGCGACGCAGACTATAATGTCTCCACCGGCACGCTCAACGGTGGGCAGACAGTGAACAAGCTCAACGTAACAGTCAGCCTGGTTTCATCACCCAACCCGCTGGTCAACGGTAACACGGTTACCTTTACCGCCACGGTGAGTTTGAGCAGTTCCGCCCTGCGCCTGCCCTCCGCTCCTGCGGCGTGCGCTATGACCGGCAGCGTGAGCTTCAAGGAAGGCAGCACCATCCTGGGCAGCCCGGTGGCACTGGACAGCAACTGCCAGGCCGTGCTGGCCTACTCAGCCTTCACCCCCGGCAGCCACACCATCGTCGCCGAATATTCCGGCGACTCAACCTATAACCCTGCTGCATCGTCTTCACTGATCCAGCAGGTGAACCAAATCCTTTATTTCCCCATCGTCAAGCGTTAGTCCCCGCTGGATGATAGGATAAGCGCCCCGCATGGGTTTCCATGCGGGGCGCTTATGGTCCTGGCCGCCAGCTTACGCTGCCGACGGGCCCAGGTAACGGTCGTTGCCGAAGCCCAGGATGAGCAAGAATATCGGCGCCAGCAGGATCAAACCGACGGCAAAGCCGGTACCCTTGCCAAAGGACTTAGCCAGGTCGAGCATGACCACAATGCCGACGATAAAGTTGACGAACGGGATGAGCAGGAGTAGCAGCCACCACCACGGACGCCCGACAATCTTCAACAGGATATAGGTATTGTAGATCGGGATAATCGAGGCCCAACCCGGCTCGTTGGCCTTGGCGAAAATCTTCCACAAGGCCGCAATTAGCAGGATGGCAAAGATCAACCAGCAACAGGACATGAACAGACTGGTCGCGGTGGCCGCCAATCCGCCCCCATCGTCCTGCTGCGGCCAGATGGGGGAAGTCAACAGAGAAACGATCAACGAAAGAGACATGCTTCACACTCCTTTGACTGAAGATAAATTTTTCTTCCATGACAATTGCGCTGCGCAGCACAACCATCACAGGGCCACACAGGACGAGGTCCGGTCAGCGTCCCCATTGGAACACCACACCTACAATTTCCGGTCAAACAAGATTGAACTAGTCGCAATTATTATAACACCGTCTCCCATAATTCGTTGCATCTATTCACCAAAAATTTATGGCGCATCGCCCCTGCATATCCCCCACATTCACAGCGGAGGCAGACAAGGAACATCCTCACGCTACACGCCCAGGTAATTGGATAGTCCGAAGAGCAATACGAGCAGAGAAAAAACCGCAAATGCTGGACGCAACCAGCTCTCCTCCTTGACCAGTGAGGCCCAGGCCGCCAGCGACAGGCCCACAGCAAAGATCAGCACCACCTTCTGGTAATTGTCGGCGCGGTCGCCAGCTTTCTGCGCCTCATCGAACTTCGCCAGCGCCTCGTCGTAGGCGCTGTCCGCATCGGCAAAATGCTGGTCATAGTATGCATCATCGAACGGACCACCTGGTCGTTCCATGCCGGCCTTGAGCGGGTCGGAGAAATTGCCCTGGTAGTAGGCCGCCAGCTCGGGGTCGCTGGCTTGACTGGCGTAATAACCATCGTACATGGTGTAATCCTGGACGATGGCCTGGTTGGCACGCAGGAACTCGGTGTTGGAAAGCGAAAGTATCTTCTGTGCTCCCACGTTGGCATCTCCCTCCGCTGAATCGGACAGGGCAGCCTGGTAAGCCGAAAACGCGGTGAAGATGCTGAGCAGCGCCACCAGGGCGCCGATGAACAATTCCGAAGACAGAAATTTGTGTAGCCTGGTCATCATGCAAACTCCTTAGCCGAATATTGCCGCCAGTGCAAACCAGGCAAAACGCAACCCGAAAAAGATCAGCGCCAGCCCGGCCACCAGCGATACGTAATGCAGGGAACGATCGTTGAGCAGGCGCCCACCCCAGTGAGTAAGCAGCGCCATGCTGGTATGCCAGGTGAGAATACCCAGCAGGATGGTGAAACCGCCCAACAGAGCGCCGGCCTGCGTCGCGCTCCCGCCAGCGGCCGCCGCGCCGGCCATCGCCCCGAATATCCCCAGCCAGAAGACCGCTGCCATCGGGTTGGAGATATTGACCAAGTAACCCACCAGCAGCGGGCTGCGCGAATCTGCTGCCATCACGCGCCGGGCGCCCGTAGTCGGCGGATCGCTGACGGCCGACCGCTGTTCGCTGTTCGCTGTCTGCTGACCGCTGGCCGCTGAAAGCTGTTCGCTGCCGGCTAACTGCTTGAACCCGCGCACGCCCTGCACACCCAGGTAAACCAGCACCAGCGCCCCGAAGAGCCAGATCAGCACCCGCACCCAGGTGACGGTGGTGAAGCGCGATAGGCCGAAATAAACCAGCAGAAGATAGGTAGTATCCGCCAGGGTCACGCCCAGCCCGGTGATAAAGGCGCGCAGGAAACCGCGCCGCAGCCCGGTCTGAATCACCGCCACGCTGGCCGGGCCGAGCGGAGCAGCCAGCATGATGCCGAGCAGGTAGTTGCGCAAAAAACTATCTACAGGGATGCTCATACGATGTCTCTTCCTATAGTGCGCCATTCCCGGCTGGCGGCGCGGCGCACTTCACAGCGCATACTTGGTGCGCGCTGTCGGGTCCAGGGGCGGTTGTAAATCGGGTGGGGCAAAGGCAGTCGGCGGGGCGTCTTTCCACAGGCGATAGAGCTGGACGGCGCGCGCCAGCAGCCATTTCTGATCACGTGGCACGATCAAGCGCACATCCTCGGATGCCAGATCGTCCAACCGCCACCAACGGTACTGGCTGCCTCGCATATCGTCGCCCGGTTCGATCTCGCCGCCCAGATAGGCCAGCAGGTAGCCGATCGTGATCATATGTTGGACGTTATCATCGAAACGGAAGGTGTAGGCGTGCACCGCGCCCAAAGGCTGCACCTGCACCCCTGCGCCGACTTCTTCGCGCGTCTCGCGCAACGCCCCTTCCAGAATGGTTTCCCCGGCGTCCAGGGCGCCATTGATCACTTCCCACTCGCCATTGCGCCGCGGATGGGCCAGGAGCAGGATGCGCTCCTGAGAGTCGACGATGAAAACCAGCAGCGCTGCGGCGGATGCGGTGAACTGCCGCCCGCTGACCGCTCGGATGATGGGTTGTTGTTTGGGCATGGTGACATCCTCAGATGGGTGAAGAGTAAACAGTTGCCGAGTGATCAAGTGCAATCACCGATTCCCCTCCTCGATAAACCCTCGAATCGCCTCGGCCGTCATAACACTGAACGCCTCCAGCCAGGCACCACCGGCAGCAGCATCGAAACTGGCCGGAGAACCCCAGTAGCCGCGCGGCTGGAAGCCATCGGTGCGGGGCAGGGTGCGAGCCAGTGACTGGTCTACATCTTCGGGGAAAAAATAGGCCATCTGGCTGGTCTCGTAAGCGCCGGCATGTACGTCCGGATAGGGCAGCGCCTGGTCGGGGATCGGCGGCACTTTTTGCGAGACGCCATATTCCCAATCGCTTTCGGGTAACAGCAGGTACACGCCCAGTTCCAATGCTTCATGGCTTTCTTTGACAGCCACACGCAAGGCGGCATTGTGCAGGCTGTCGCCATGCAGGTTGAGTACGAAGACCTGCGCGAAACCCCAGGCTTTCAAAGAGGCCAGGATGTCGTGCAGTACGGCTTTGAACGTCTCCGGACGAACGGTGAACGAGCCAGGGAACATACCCGTGCTGGCGTTGATTCCCCAATAGAAAGGTGGAGCGATCAGCGCCGCCACCCCCAGGCCGCCCAGGGCGTGGCGAGTAAGCTTGCACCACTGGTAAGCCAGGTAAACGTCCGCTCCCAATCCCAGGTGCGGACCGTGCTCCTCGATCACGCCCACCGGCAGCAAGACCGCCGCCCCATCCTGAGTTGCCTGGTGGACAGCCTCCCAGGGCAGATCGACCATCGTCTCATGAAAGATGGAATAACCGCTGAAAGCCCCCGGCGGGCAGGCGCACGGCGAGGTGGTGGGAGACGACGGGCAAGCCGTGGGGTATCTGCAAGAAGAGTCGGCGATGCCGCCATCGACTGGCAGCCAGCCAGCGTCGAGGCGCCCAGCCCGGCTGCCAGCAGTTCCAGGAAGCGGCGGCGAGGCAGGCTGTTAGCCGGCGTCATAGGTTTCCAACGCCACGGGCAGCACCTGGGTGACGGCGTGCCCCGCGGCGGGCAGCCCCACCAGAATAGCACTGATCACTTCCTCTCGCGTGGCGCCGGCGGCTTTCGCCGATTGCACGTGGAAGGGAATACCGCTCTCCAGGCGCAGGGCAGCCAACACCGCCAGGTAGGCCAGGGCGCTCGTCTTGGCATCCAGGGCGCTGGCCTGGCCCAGCGCCTGCACCATCCCACCCCATGCCTGGGCGTGCTGTGGAGCGTCGGTCATGAAAGTTTGAAAGGCTTTGCTGATCATCGTTATCCTATCCTTTCCGAAAGTTTGATACCCATGATATTGATGGCGCGTATGAGCAGCGTCATCTTGTTGCCAGCGATCACAGTTTGGACACATCCCGCTACAATGAGAACTACCCAAACCGCAGCATACCAGGCCGGCGCGTACCCCTGCCCTACGGCCCAGGCTATTATATAACAGCCCATGGGGATTAACAACAGGACGGCTGAGACAACACCCGGCGAGTATTGCCTGAAGTAGAAGGACCAAAAAACGTGCTGAAGGGCATTCTCGATCATGATCGCAACCGCCGGCAGAAAGATCCATGCGGCAACCGTTGGGTTGCCTGGTAAAGTAGCCACAGCGCACCAGATCAAGCCTACCAGGCAGACAAAGGCGATCCACATACGTGCGCTCCTGTCCGTGGCGGTGGGCGGGAGGCCGATAAAGTTTTTATGTTCGAATTGATCGATATTCCATTCTTCAACTTCGTGAAGAACGAAGACGAGATAAAACAGCCACAGTGTATTCAGAAAGCCAAGCTGTTCGAGTGCGTTCACAATTGTACCCATCTCCATCATTTCCTTTCCTGTCGTTCGGGGCCAAATCGCCTGGCCCTGGGGCAAATCGATTCCAGAAGCTTGCCCCTATGGTAGCAGACCAAAGGAAAGAAAGCATTAACCTCGGTTAATTTTTCTGCGGATACGGGATAAAGCGACATCTGTGACGCCCAAAAAAGAGGCAAGATGATACTGGGGGATGCGATCCACCAATCCAGGAAATTCCTGCAAAAATCGGAGGTAACGGGTTTCCAGGGGATCAAGCAGCAACTCTTTCTCGCGCGCTTCCTTGATGATCACCAGCCTTTCGGCATTTCTACGGCCAAACCGTTCCCAGCAGGGATGTCTTTCATAAAGCTCGTATAACGTCGAGTTAGGCAGCACAAGGGTCGTCGTTCTTTCCAGGGCCTGGATGAAATACCCACATGGTTCCCCTAAAACGAGTGAGTGAAAAGATCCGGCAAAACCGTTCTGCATGGCAAAATGTTTGTTGAATTCTTTGCCGTCTTCGGTGGAATAAAAAAATCTGACCAACCCTTCGATGATAAAGTAAAAGTTGCTTGCCACATCGCCGGCGCAGACCAGATAGGCGTTTTTCTCGAACCGGCGCTCCACAAGCTGCGGGGCAATAAACTCCCACTCGCTTTCTGGAAGATAAGTCTGTCTTTCAATAACACGCCTGAATCTTTCAAGGCCAGCCCGCCTCGTCCTATCGGCCAGACTCTTTTCTTGAAGATCGATACTCATGTCCGTCTCCTGCCAGATCATCCTTCAGGGTCATTGCACTGGCTGCCATTATATCAAAACCCGCCCTGCTGCCCTCACATTATTCTCCCTGGTACGCCTTTTGAGGCAAAAAATTAACGGTTATAATGATTTCATGCCTCAGGCCAGTGAGGTTTGAGGAAAGATTTCAACCGAATACAGAGGTAACGCCATGCCCATGATGAATGCCCAGGAGTATGAAGACAGCCTCCGCCAGCTCAAGCGGGAGGTGTATATCCTCGGCCAGCGCGTCGAAAACCCGGTGGACCACCCCCTGGTGCAGACCTCCATGCGGGCCGTGGCGCTGACCTACGAGCTGGCTGGCCGGCCGGAGTATGCCGACCTGCTGACCGCCATCTCGCACCTCAACGGCCAGCGCATCAACCGCTTCACCCATATCCACCAGTCAGTGGATGACCTGGTGAAAAAGAGCAAGATGGGCCGCCTGCTCGGCCGCCAGACAGGCTGCTGCTTCCAGCGCTGCGTGGGAATGGACGCGCTCAACGCCCTGTCGATCATCACCGCGCAGATCGACCAGGCACATGGCATGCCCTACAGGAACAACTTCCTGAAATACCTGGCTTACGTGCAGGAACGCGACCTGACCTGCGACGGCGCCATGACCGACCCCAAGGGCGACCGCTCGTTGCCGCCGCACCAACAGCCCGATCCCGATGTCTATCTGCATGTAGTCGCTGAACGCGAAGACGGTATCCTGGTGCGCGGCGCCAAGGCTCACCAGACCGGGGCGCTCAACTCGCACGAAATTATCGTTATGCCTACTCTTTCCCTGCACCCTGAAGACCGCGATTACGCCGTCTCCTTCGCTGTCCCAGCGGATACGCCGGGGATCATCTACATCTACGGGCGGCAGGCCTCGGACACGCGCAAACTGGAAGCCGGCAAACTGGACCAGGGCAACGCCGCTTACAGCGGGCACGAGGCGCTGCTGATCTTCGACAACGTCTTCGTCCCCTGGGAGCGCGTGTTCATGTACCGGGAGCACGAACTCAGCGGTCCACTGGTAGAAATCTTCGCCGCCTACCACCGCCAGAGCTACGCCTGCAAGGTAGGCGTGGGCGATGTGCTGATCGGCGCCGCCCAGCTTGCCGCCGAGTACAACGGTGTGGCGCGCGCCGCCCACATCCGCGATAAGATCATCGAGATGAACCACCTTAACGAGACCCTGTACTGCGGCTGCCTGGCCTGCGCCGCCGAGGGTCACTGTACAGAGGCTGGCACCTGGATGGTTGACACCCTGCTGGCCAACGTCCACAAGCAGAACGTCACCCGCTTCCCCTACGAAATCGCTCGCCTGGCGCAGGACATCGCCGGTGGTCTGATCGCTACCATGCCCGCCGAGGCAGATTTCGCCTCGCCCGAAACCGGCCAGTGGCTGGCGAAATATCTGCAGGCAGCCCCCGGCGCATCCACCCTGGAGCGCATGCGCATCCTGCGCCTGATCGAAAACCTGACCCTCGGCGCGGCGGCGGTCAGCTACCTGACTGAATCGATGCACGGCGCTGGCTCCCCACAGGCGCAGCGCATCATGATCGGCCGCTCGGTGGACATGGACGAGAAGAAGGTCGCCGCCCGGCGCCTGGCGGGGATCGAATGATGGCCGGATCAAACCCGCTCAACGATGCACCACGGGCAGATAGTTCTTGCAGGTGACCTTGACAGTGATCGTATGAAGGCCGCCCCAGAGAAGGTTGCCTGCTTGTCTCCAATATACGTCGCTGTCAAAGCCACGATGCCCACACTGGGCGCCGGAATCGGCCTGGATAAACCAGCGCACGTGGCGGGTGAAGCCGGCCAGCACATCCCCGACGGCCACGCGCCAGTAACTCGACCCGCTGGGATGGTAAATCTCATCTTGCAGATAGTAATGGGAATGCCCATCATTGGTGTAGATACGCACACCCTGGACGGTGAAACCGGATGGAACATAAAGCCGCAAGTAAGAGCCACCCGCCACAAAGCCGCTATTGGAAGCATATTGGTGGAAATAGAAGTAATCGCCGCCATCCACAGATAGATCACTGGAAGGGATATATTCCACCGAGCTGCTCTCGCTCAGGCTCGCATCTGCCAGGATGGCCACGGCAGCCAGCCCAAAGGTCTGGCTGGAGGAAAGAGAAAAGGCATTGACCGTGATCGTCCAGTTACCCGGGTCACAGGTGTTATTGGTAACCACATACTCGACGGTCTGGTCATAGTTGGCGGAGCCACCACAATACGTGCCATCCGCGTCGTGGACTTCGAAAATATCCAGGTCGTTGCTGACTTCAGTAGAACCGGCCGGGTCTGGCCAGGTGAGAACAACGCGCACTTGCTGGTACCCGCTGGGCACGTTATAAGTGAAATCCATTGTATCCCCGGTCGAGGCCAGGCTGTTACCCCAAAAGCTCAGTGAAGAGGTGACGCCAGGCTGGTAGTAAATGGAGAAATAGGGATTGACCATCCCGCGGCCGTAATAATCGGTATTGCCTCCGACATCTACAGTCGTCGCCATGAGCATGGCTTTAACCGTTTCCGGCCAACTGAATAACCAGGCGTTAGAGACTGAGTGAGCATCCAGGATCTGGGCCAGGGCGCCCGAAACGTGCGGAGCGGCCATGCTGGTGCCATGTTTGAACTGGTAATAGCGACTATCCCCATACAGGTACCACGGTGCGGTCGAGAAAGTCATCGCGCCGGGAGCCATCACATCGGGCTTCATCCGGTATCGAAGGTCTCCATCAATGTCAACTGGCCCATAGTTACTGTAACACACGCGCTCGCCGGGCGGCCAGTCGTACTCTGCCGTCGTTCCGCAGTAATCGAAGGGAGTATCGGGGTAATTGCCATCTTTCACCGAGCCGACGGTGATGACGTTCTTGCCAGTACCCGGGGCGCTGGTGAGGCTGGCGTCGTTGCCGCTGGAAATGACCATGTTGATATACTGGCCATTGTATTCACCCCGCACAGCCCGGTCGGCGATTTCGCTGCTGGTGGAATAGATACCATTGCCCCCACCCCAACTGTTGCTGGAGATATGGGTGGTGCGGCCATCCGAAGTGCCACGCTGCAATGCCTGTTGGAACCAGGTGCTGGAAAACTGATTTGTGCCGCAGCAAAGCTTGTAGATATAAAACCCCACGCCGGGGGCCACACCCTGCCAGCTCTGCAGGCTGTTCGGATCGCTTGGGTTGTAAAGTCCGCCGATGGTACCGGCAGTGTGCGTGCCGTGACTGTGGTCGTCGGCTGCATTCGAGTCGCCGTTCTGATAATCGTACTGGTCGAGGATGCGGCCAGCCAACAAGTCAGGGTGGTAAGTTGTGCCGCTGCGAGCAATGCCCGTATCGACCACCATGACGTGGATACCCGTGCCATCGAAACCCGCATCACGAACCACATCCGCGCCGATTCCCATGCCGCCATCCAGGTTATCCAGCTTGTATTCCGGCTGCCGCTCAATCCAGCGCACATAGCCCAATTCAGATAAGGCAGTCAGGAGGCGGGGCAAGATTTTTCCTTCCAGGATGTGGACCGGGCCATCGGAACGGCGTCCGATTGCCAACCACCTCGACAATTCTGCCAGTTGCTCCGGCGACGGCTCATCAAAAGTAAGCAGGGTAATATCGAGCGGTGCATCCGTGCTGGCAATGGCAGGCCCGCTCAATTCAGGGGAGAGCCTGGCTTGCGACGGGATATCGATCACAGTACGCACCAGCCCTTCAGCCACCAGGCGTTCCAGCGTAGCCACAGCCGAGGGCGGTATCCGGGCATACAGGCCAGACACGTCCACATTGTCGTAGAAAACCACGCCGGCCGCTTCCAATTGACCGCGCGCCTGGGTGGGAAAAGCTACTCGCACTTCGTGGGCCACACAAAATGATCTTTCCGGCTAGCCGTG
>CAZQQJ010000077.1:0-18159 GCA_964595435.1 uncultured Anaerolinea sp.
TTTGCCATCCTTCGGTCTCAGAACTGAAGTCACCGACACTTTTGCGTTACACTCCAGTCTGAAATGCCGGTGAATGAAACAGAAGCCTTCTTAACCCAAAAACTGCGATGCTGTTGGCATCGCAGTTTTTGGGAGATCAAGTAACGTTCTTTCTATCAAACCCTATCGACGACCGCTACATTCCAGAAGCTGGAATGTAGGTGCGACGTTTTCGTCTTTATGTACCCGATTATTATCTCAATAGATTGGGTCAGGGTTCATATACTTAGATAACACTTTATTCAATTCGTTCACTGAACCTGCGCATGCTTCCGACGTTCCAGGGGGTAAAAATCTTCCTCCCGTGGCGGCTAAAACTTTTACCCCACCCAGGCATTTCCCACTGTTATATGCATATTTCACCAGATTTGTAATGGTAATTCGATCCTGGCCGTTCAAACTGACAAAAGCAGAGTTGTCCAATGCAATTTTATTTTTCAATGAGTAACCAATGTCAGATGCTTGTGAGGTAGGAATAGGCCAGGCGCTGCCTCGTGGATCGCCGATCCAGCCTCCCCCATTATTTGTACCATTGATGCTGATATAAACTTCTTTGTTCTTCGTGGAAAGATCATAAACTTCGATCGAATTACCTCCAACTTGCCATAACTCATACCAGCACGACCACTTGCCACAGGCCATTCCCCAAACGCCTTCTACATCCAGGTTAAAACCTTTTGTGCATGCCCCTGGCTCAAGGCGCAGACTGATCACTCTGCCATTCTTATCAATAGCTGTCAGCCATATGTTATAAGAGCTGTAATTACAAACCTGGCCCTTACTTCCACCTGCCGCCGCGATAGAAGGTTGAACCAACATGACCAACACCAGGGCAATTAACAACATCGTCTTGACTTTCCTGTAATTCATATTTTCCTCCATGAAAAGAACAGAACTTTATTGTGATTTATCGTCTGGCTCTTGACCCCCGCGCAGGAATCATGCAGACCGTAGAATAATTGGATTATAGCGATCTATTGGCAAAGGGTCAATTACAATTTTGCAAGGAATACTGCGATAAAATAAAATCTGCAACAGAGTTTCAGGATAAGAGACAGATAATGCCTGGCGAAAGTACATCAAGGTGAAATGAGGCAGATGGACATATACGTTATATGTTTGCAAACCCGACTCATGCTATACTTGTGCCAAGGAAAAACTATTGAGCTATCCTTCGTTGGCTATGCAAAACGGTGGCTGCTGACCTGATCAAAAACCAACCTCATCGCCTGATGGCGATCTTGATTGCAAAAAACTAACCGTGGATTGACAATTCACCGATTACCGATCGGCTGACTGCTGCTCACTCAAACAATATGACTCGCATCGCACGCGCATCCCTGATTATCGCTTTCTTCTTCGGCATCGACAAAATCTTCGGCCTGCTGCGCCAGATATTGTTCAACCGCGCCTTTGGCCCCATCGAGCGCGACATCTTCTTCGTCTCCAACAATATCCCCGACCTGCTCTCGGCGCTGATCTCCGGCGGGGCGTTGGGCATGGCGCTGATCCCCGTGCTCACCGAGCACCTGGACCGTGAAGGCCGCCAGGCGGCCTGGGCGCTGTTCTCGCGGGTGCTCAACCTGGCCTTCGTGGTCACTGCAGTGATAGCCCTGGTGATCATCCTGCTGGCTGACCCGCTGATCCGCTACGTGATCGCGCCGGGGTTTGCCGATCCCGAACGCTGGGCGCTGACCGCCAACCTGATGCGCCTGGACCTGCTGGCTATCTTGATCTTCTCGATCAGCGGGCTGGTGATGGCCGGGCTGCAGGCCAACCAGCACTTCATCACCCCGGCGATGGCGCCGGTGATGTATAACCTCGGCCAAGTGACCGGCATCCTGATCCTGGGGCCGCGCCTGGGGATTTATGGCATGGTGTGGGGGGTTATCCTGGGAGCAATACTGCACCTGGGCGTGCAGATTCCCGCGCTGCTGCGCTACGGTTTCCGCTGGCGGCCAGAGCTGACCATCAACGACCCTGCTGTACGCCAGGTGCTCACCCTGATGGGGCCTCGCGTGCTCTCGATGATCTGCCTGCACGTTTATTTTCTGACGCGTGACCGTTTCGCTTCTTATTACCAGGAAGGCGGCATCTCGGCCTTGAACAACGGCTGGTTCATCATGCAAATGCCCGAAACGCTGATCGGCACGGCCATCGCCATCGCCCTGCTGCCCTCGCTTTCCGAGTACATCAGCCGCGACGAGAAAGAAACCTTTCAAAACACGGCCAACCACGCCCTGCGCGCCATGCTGGCCCTGACATTGCCGGCGGCGGCGCTGTTGGCAGTCACCATCCGCCCGTTGATCAGCATCATCTTCAACTTTGGCCCCGCCGAAACCGAGATGGTGGTGTGGGCCACGCGCGCCTTCCTGCTCGGACTGGCCGGCCATTCCTGGCTGGAGGTGGGGGTGCGCTCGTGGTATGCCCAACAAAACGCCCGCCTGCCGCTGGTGGGGGCGCTATTCCAGATCGCCCTGTACATCCCCCTGGCGCTGCTGCTCTCGTGGGCCCTGGGGGTGGGTGGGCTGGCCCTGGCCGATACCCTGGCCTTCACCAGCCAGGCGCTGTTTTTGCTGCTACTGCTCCGGCGGCGCTTCATTGGCGTGCTGCGTGTGGAAAAGACCCTGCTGCGAGCGGCCCTGGGGGGGCTGGCCGGTGGGCTGGCGGCTTATGCCATCCTGCAAAGCGGGCTGCCTGTCCTGCCGGAAACCGGAGCCGCCCTGGCAGCCGGAGGCCTGATCGTCCTGCCATTCATCTGGCCGGAAATCAAAATTTTGGTTAAACTATAAGTGTGGGAGTGAAAACATGAAAAAATTTGCTTCTCTTCTAATCGTGATGGCTTTATTGCTATCCATCCCCGCGCCCCGGCAGGTCGCCGCGCAGCGCTGGCAGCAGAAAGTGGACCGGGCCGTGCTGCAAAGCATTTCCCTGGCAGACAGCGAATTCCTGGTCGTATTGAATGAGCAGGCCGACTTGAGTGGGGCGCTGACGTTAGAAACCAAAACCGAAAAGGGCACTTACGTCTACCAACAATTATCCCAAACCGCCGCCCTCACCCAGGGGCCTATCCTGGAGATATTGCAGCAGCAAGCCCAGGCTTACCGTCCTTATTGGATTGTGAATATGATCTGGGTGCGCGGCAGCGCTGAACTGCTGCAAACCCTGGCACAACGCCAGGATGTGGCTTATATCGCTGCCAACCAGCAAGCCAGGCTCGCGGCTCCCGAATTGCTGGAGCCGCTCGAGCAGGCAACTCCCGCGGCCAGCGCGCCGGCCGGAGTCGAATGGGGGGTGGGACAAATCAATGCTCCGCAGGTCTGGGCGGCGGGCTATACCGGGCAGGGGGCCGTTATCGGCGGAGCAGACACCGGCTACGACTGGGACCACCCGGCGCTGATCAACAAGTATCGCGGCTGGGACGGGATGACTGCCAACCATAACTATAACTGGCACGACGCCATTCACGCCGAGGACAGCCACAGCTCGGCGACCAACCCCTGCGGTCTGGACTCGCCAGTGCCCTGCGATGATTACGGGCATGGCACCCATACCATGGGCACCATGGTTGGCGATGACGGCGCCGGCAACCAGGTCGGCGTCGCCCCGGGAGCAAAGTGGATCAGTTGCCGAAACATGGAATCCGGCTGGGGTACACCGACCGCTTATGCAGAATGCTACCAATGGTTCGCGGCGCCAACCGATGTCAACGGCCAGAACCCACGCCCCGACCTGGCGCCGGATGTCATTAACAACTCGTGGAGTTGCCTGGCGAGCGAAGGCTGCGATCCGGTTACAAATTACAACAGTTTCCTGATGATGAACACGGCCGTTGAGAGCGTACGCGCGGCCGGGATTCTCACGATACATTCAGCAGGCAACAGCGGCCCAACCTGCGGCACAATCAACACGCCCGCCGCCATCTATTCAGCTTCTTTCACCGTCGGCGCCACGGATTATTTCGATAACATCGCCGGTTTCAGCAGCCGCGGCCCGGTAACAATCGACGGCAGCAACCGCCCAAAGCCGGATGTCTCGGCGCCAGGAGTAAGCATACGATCCAGCGTTCCCGGAACCGGTTATTCCTATATGAATGGCACCAGTATGGCCGCGCCACATGTCGCCGGGTTGGCCGCGTTGGTGCTCTCAGCCAAGCCAAGTCTGGTCGGACAGGTCGACCAGATCGAAACGATTATCAAGCAAAGCGCTGCCCCCCTCACCACCACGCAAATTTGTGGGGATATCCCCGGCTCACAGAGCCCCAATAATACCTTTGGCTGGGGGCGGGTCGATGCGTGGAAAGCCATCAATGCCACCTTACACAATTTCACCATCCAGAAGAGGCTGCCAAGCGTTTTCTACGACCCCGGCGAGGTGATCACCTATACCCTGTACATCTCTCATACCAATCCCCTTTTGCCGACCTACAACGTGGTGATCAGCGATGTGCTGCCAGCAGACACACAATTCATCGCCGCCACCCAACCCTATACCTTGACTGGCAACCTGGTTGAATGGGGCTTTCCGGCTGTACAGGCCGGCCAGAGTGTGAGTGTGACCCTGGCGGTCCAGGTCGATGCCGCCGCCAGCAATCCAATCGTAAACCAGTATTATGGCGTGCGCAGCGATGAAGTGTCCCCGGTGGCAGGCGCACCCGTCTGGGCATACCAAGAGCTGCGCTATTATCTACCCTTCGTGGGGCGTTGACGCGCGTCGGATGATAACCGGGATGGCTCACATAACGAGCCATCCCGGTTATCATCAAAATTTATCTTTGGCGCAGCAAGCGCGAGGAATTGGCAAGGATGCCCAGATCCGGCAAGGATTGCGCCGCGGCCGCCAGGATTGGGGGCAGAAAGCCCAGGGCAGCCAACGACAGACCAGCCAGGTTGTACAACGCAGTGAAACCGATATTCATGCGTACAACCTTCATGGTACGCCGCGAGATGCGCAGCACTTCCGGAACCAGACTCCAGTCATCACGCATCAGAGAAACGTGCGCGGCCTCGATTGCCACGTCACTCCCCGCAGCGCCCATGGCAATGCCCACATCCGCCTGGGCCAGGGCAGGGGCATCGTTGACGCCATCACCCACCATCATCACAACCCGCCCATCAGCCTGGTGCTGACGGACAATAGCAATCTTATCCTCCGGCAACAGGCCGGCGCGCACCTGCCCCATGAAGCTATCACCCAGGGCCGAAGCCAGGTTCGCCGCGGCGCGTTGGTTATCTCCGGTGAGCAATTCGATCTGCCGCAAACCCAACGCCTGGATTTCACGCAACGCTTGCGGCACCTCCGGGCGCAAAGTATCCGCAGCAGCCAACAAGCCATACAAATTGCCATCTACAGCTACGAAAAGAAGCGTCTTGCCCTCAGCTTCCAAGCGATCGGCTTCCTGTACCGCGTGGGTGTTTGCCGCCAAAGCCTGAACAAACATGCTGCGATTGCCCACTTCGATGGTGTATCCATTCACCCTGGCTCGCACACCCCGTCCCGGTAGTGCATCGAACCGTTCCGGCGCAGCCAGGGCAAGGCCATACTGGCGTGCCGCCTGGCGCACCGCTTCCGCCAAAGGATGCTCAGAATAGCGCTCGGCCGATGCAGCCCAATACAACAACCTGGCTGTCCCATCCTTATCCAGCGGAGTCGCACCCGCATCTTGCTGCCGCGGCGGATTGCTGCCAGCCAAATCATCGCTCAAAATTCTGTAATCGGTGATCTCCGGTTTACCCAAGGTCAGTGTGCCCGTCTTATCGATCAACAACACATCCGCACGGTCGAGCAGTTCCAGATACTTGCCACCTTTGATCATCAGGCCGCGCCGGGCTGCTGCACCGATGGAAGCCAGCATGGCAATCGGAGTTGCCAGAGCAAACGAACACGAGCAGGCTACCACCAGGACCGCGGCCGTGGCCAACGGATCACGGCGGATCAGTAACGTAAGCAAGGCGATGCCGCTGACCACCGGCAGGTAATAAGCCGAAAACTTATCCGCCACGCGCTGTACGTCGGCGCGGTGCGCCTCTGCCTCTTCCACCAACTTGATTACCCGGCCAAAGGTCGTATCGGCGCCCACCTGGGTAGCCCGTAAACGCAAGCTGCCCAACTCTAACATCGTAGCTGCGTAAACATGCGCCCCTGGCCCGGCCTCTACCGGCATCGCCTCGCCGGTGATCGTGGCCTGGTTCACCGTGGCATGGCCGGTTACTACTTCGCCATCTACGGGGATCTTTTCGCCGGGGCGCACCACGACCAGATCGCCCACCCGCACCTGCCCGATGGGAATATCCACCTCGTCGCCGTCACGCTCGATGCGGGCAGTTTGTGGCGCCATGATGGTCAGATCCCTCACCGCTCGCCGTGCACGTTCGGCAGTGAAATGTTCCACGTAATCCCCCACCCGCATGAAAAACATCACCACTACCGCTGTAGCCCACTCGCCTACCGCTATAGCAGCCAACACCCCCAGGGTCATCAAGGTATGCGAAATCACCTGGCGGTGCAACGTGGCCCGGATTACATTGCGAAAGACCGGGTACCCACCGATCAACAAGATCGCCAGCCAGACAGGCCAGGGGATTACCTCTGTCAAGGTCTCGAACAAACCCAGCCATTCCCCCACTACTACAATAAACAGGACCGCTCCAAACACACCCCCCAACAACGCCAGGATCGGGCGCGTAAAACCTCCCAGCGCAGCAGCCGGCGTCTCTTGTGAAGATAGACTTTCATCCGGCAGCGAATACCCTGCACCTTCCACAGCTTTGCGGATATCCTGCAGGTCGACCTGGCTGGGGTCCAACTGTATCGCCGCCTTTTCCGAGGCCAGAAATACTTCCACGGACTGCACGCCTGGAAGCGACTGGATGGCGTGCTGCACGTGCAGCGTACACTCGCTGCAATCCATACCTTTAATGGGGACTTCAAGGAATTGATATATTGTCATAACTTGCCCGCATGTCATCGATAAAGTTGACCGTAAACCTGACAGGTCTTTAGATGCGCCCAATGAGCCGGCATCATTATCTGATCAAGAGGTCAGAGAAGGGTGATAACGTTTCAGCACATCAAAACCCACCAGTTGGCCCGTTTCTTCATCCCAAAGGCGGAAGCGCAGCGACCGCAAACTGGACAGGATGGTCAAAGGTCGCACATGGAATACCGGGTTTTCACGGTAACACTTGGGCAGCAAGTAGTTGGGGATGCGGGCGTTCAGATGGTGGATGTGGTGAAAACCGATATTGCCGCTGAACCACTGCAAGATTGCCGGCAGCTTATAGAACGAGCTACCATATAAACCAGCCTTGATGAAATCCCATTTATCGTGGCGCTCCCAATAGGTGCCGTCGAAGTTGTGCTGCACATAGAAAAGCCACACGCCAACCGACGTCGCAATGGCCAGCACGGGAATTTGGATCATCAGATAAGCCTGCCAGCCGATCCAATAGATCAGCCCGCCGATCAACACCGCTAACGCCAGGTCGGTATAGTAGACGCTCAACCGCTCGCGCCGGCCGGAGCCCGGACGCGGGAAACGGTGAAACAGCGCAAAGACCAGAAAAGAGCCTATCGTGAACATGACCAACGGCTGGCGGGAGATACGGTAGATTGCCCGCCGCCACCAGGACAGGCTGCGATACTCCGCCACGGTCAGTGTTTGCACATCGCCCACACCGCGCCGGTCCAGGTCGCCAGCCGTGGCGTGGTGAATGGCGTGATCGTGACGCCAGTGATGATAGGGTGTAAAAGCCAGGATGCCCGTGATAATACCCACCATGTCGTTCAACCGGCGCGACCTGAAGAAGGAGCCGTGGCCACAATCGTGAAAGATGATGAACAGGCGCACCATGAAACCAGCCGCCGGTATGGACAGGAGCAGGGTAAGAAAATACGAGACTTTCAGACTCAATACCATCAAAACCCATAGCAGCAAATAGGGCACCAGCGAATTGGCTAACTGCCACAGGCTGCGCCACAGATCAGGCTGCTGGTAGCGCGCCAGGATTTCTTTCAGGTGCGCTTTGTCCAATACAAGGAAATCGACCCGCTCGCTCATGAAATCTCCTTATTCGAGTGATCGGTAATCCGTCAACGGGGAATCCGTTTGTAATCACCGGTTTGCACGGCCGGCCTGACAGGCGCGGCGTTTCGACATATTCATTTTAGCATAAATACGGTTCAACTTGGCCTATATATCAGTCGTATCAGGATCGATCGTGCATCTCGGCCTGCGCCTGGAACAAATTGTAGACGGCCCCCACTTCTTCGAACAACTGGCAAGCCTGCTGCAAGTGCACCAGACGGTTTGGGTCGCCAGGTTGCAGGTGTCGCCCGATTTCCAGATGCGCTCGCCCCTGCTCGATCGGTAAACGGAAACGCCCGGCAGCCTGCAGGCCTCTCTCCCAGGCAGCGAAGGCCTGGCGGTGGGCGCCGCTCAACCAACGGTATTCGCCCAGACGCGACCAGTAATACGGCTGGCTGGCGGGAATTACTCGCGTCTGGAGGCGCATTGCCTTGAGCAGCCGTCTGACCTGGCGCAGGCAATACTGTCGTTCTTCCGCATCGCTGGGGTCGCTACGTTCATACAGGCCCAGGTAGGTATCGGCAGCCGCCGAGAAGCCCACCGAACTGGTGAACACAGTATGCGATGATCGCGTTATTTGCCCAACTGCCTCATCGGCAGCCTGGCGGGCGAGCCAGGCTTCTCCCTGGCGCAGGCGGGCTACGCTGAGCAATGCATAAGCCATCATCACCCGGGTGGGATAACCTGTTTCGCGATGAATTTGCAGACTGTCTTCGATGTAAGCGATGGCAGTGTCGGTTTTCCCACCGTCCAGATCGATCAATGCCTGTCCAGCAAGATGCCAGGTCTTTAAGACCAGGTCGCCGCTGGATTGGGCAGCATCGGCCAGACGATGAAGCTGATCCTGGGCAAAGGCGAATTTTCCCTGGGAGTGCAGGATGACAAAGCAAGGCATGGTACACATTCCCCATTGGTGTTGGCGGCCCAGGTGCTGGTATAGTTCAGCAGCCTGCTCCAGGGACTGCAAGGCGCTTTGCCAGCGCGCCCGGGTAAGATCGTACATCCCTGTCACCTGCAAAACATAAGCCCGAGTCAGGGCATCTTCCAAGCCCTGCAGTGCGCAGCGCGCCCGGCGGGAATAAACATCGGCCAGGGAGTGCAGGCCAACCAGGCCAGCGCCCAGGCACAGGTTGGCGCTGGCGCGCGCCATCTCGGGAGAAGGGCCCAGCCTGTCGGCCAGGTTGAGCGTTTTTAGGACGCAATACAGACTCAACGTTCGCTCACCGGTGAGATAGACAATTTCGGCATATTGCTCGAAGATATGGGCCAGGCTCAAATCGGACTCACCGGGCGCCCGAGGGCGATGAGCGGGAACAAGCCAGGAAACCAGGCGATGGGAGGCCTGGATCATAATTTGCCCCAGCGAGGCAAAGGCTGTCTCAGCGGCAGAGCCAGGCATGTGAACATCCCATTCAGCCAGCGCCTGTTCCAGCCTGGCGCGGCTGGAGGTGAGTTGGCCCATGCCCAGGCAGGCTTTTCCCAGGTGGAATCGCCAGCTCGCCCGCAGTGCGGGGGAGTTTTTCGCCCCAGGTAAATTCTTTGCCCACTCCAGGGCCTGTTCATACAGGTGCTTCACTTCATACGGCCAGCCCTGGTATTCGTAGAACAGGCCCAATCCATCCACATAAGATTGGATATCCGTTTCATTATACGGCAAGCCAGGGCAACCAGGCTCAAGCAGCCTGTGGGTGCTGGCGCGCAAGTTATCGACCTCCTGGTTGATTTCGGCCAGGAACTCAGCAGGGCGCCGCCCCTGGCGAAAAGCATCTTCTAAAGCGGCTTTGCGCTGGCGGATGAATTCCAGGTAAAAAACGGCGTGGCGTACGTCAGTGGCCTGGGTTCCATCGGGCGAGGCGCTCAACTGTTCTGCGGCAAACTGGCGCAGCAGTTCGTGGATTTCGAAACGGCCATCTGCGGCGCGGCGCAGCAGGCTTTTGTCGAGCAAGGCAGCCAATACGTGCGGTGAGGCGCCGGCTACCTGGCGGGCCGCATCCAGCGAAAAGCCGCCCTGAAAAACAGACAGGCTCTGCCAGGCACAGCGCTCTTCTTCAGAGAGCAGATTCCACGAGGCAGTATAGACCACACGCAAGCTGCGCTGGCGCTCGGGGATCTCCGGATGCGAAGCAGCCAGGAAGCCCAGGTCACGCTCGATCTCCCGGGCGATCTCGGCCGGGAGCAGGAACCGCGTCCAGGCTGCGGCCAACTCCAGGGCCAGCGGCAACCCTTCGACAAGCTGGCAGATGCGTACAACTGCCGGCAGGTGGCCTGCCGCCGGGCGTACCCCCAGGCGAGCGGCGCTATCCAGAAACAGTTGCACCGCGCTGCACGCCTCGGCCGCCGCATTTACCTCTCCAGGTCCGTCAACAATGGGGTAGTCTAACCCGGCCAATTCGATCACCTGCTCAATTTCCAGCCCGAGGCGCTGGCGAGAAGTGATCAGGAGTTTGACCCCTGCTGACTGCGAGAGAATTTCACCCACTGCATCCGCCGCGGTGAGCAGATGCTCGAAGTTATCCAGCGCCAGGAGCATTTCTTTGCCGCGCAGATAATTCAAGAACTGCGCTTTGAAATCTCCATCCGCATGGGAGGTAAATCCCAGGCCCTCGGCGATAGCCGGCAAGAGCAAATCGGGCGCATCGACGCCAGCCAGTGGGATAAAGTACACACCGTGCGGGAAACTGCCGCGCCATTCCCAGGTCGCCTGGAGCGCCAGCCGGGTTTTGCCCACGCCACCCGGGCCGGCCAGGGTCAACAGGCGCGCTCGCGGGTCCTCCAAAAACGCTCTGATCTGGGCCATCTCTTCCTGTCGCCCGGCCAATGGGGTGGAGGAAACAGGCGGCAGGGCAGATGGCGCGGCCCACTTCGCCGCCGGGAGGGTTTTCTCACTCAATTCCAGGCTGGAAGGAAGGTCTTTCTCCCCGCTAAGAATACGCTGGTGCAGTTCCTGGGTTTCGTCGTCCGGCTCGACGCCCAGGTTTTCCTCCAGCATACGGGCGCAGGCCTCGTACTGGGCCAGGGCCTCGCTGCGCTGGCCGGAAAGGGCCAGGGCGCGCATCCACTGGCGGTAAGCCTGCTCGCGCCACGGGTCGATCTCCAACTGGCGGTGGGCGTAATAGGCAACCTGGGTGTAATCTTCGTTGGCTTCGTAATGAGAAGCCAGCAAGTACAGGCTTTCCAAAACCTGGGAAGACAGAGCCTCGCGCTGGATGGTCAGCCATTCTTCGAAGGGCTGGCTGTCCAGGAAAAAACCGTGAAGTAAGTCGCCGCGATACAGGGCGACCGCCTGGGCCAGGCACCGGGCGCAGGACATACAGCGTTCGCGGCGTGGACAATGATGCGAGCGGCACTCGAACAATAGACCGGTGAAAGCGGCCACATCTACCTCGCAGCCGGTAGATGTAGTCAACTGGATGGTCTTCGGGGTAACCTGTAAACAGGCCTCAGCCGGCGCGCCAATTGCCTGGCGCAAGCGGTGCAGCGCCAGGCGCAGGTTATCATGGGCTTTTCCTTCAGGCATCTCCGGCCAGAACAGGCCGGCCAATGCGTCGCGGCGATGCGGGCGGTCGGCCTCCACTGCCAGATAAGCCAGCAGGGCGCGCGCTTTATCCGAGCGAAAACCGTCGACAGACATCCCCTCTACGGTAACCTGGAACGTTCCAAACAACTGGATGTTGAGCGAGGCCATGAAACAGAGCGAAATGAGCAGAAATGCGGGTTTGGCAACGATTTGGAAACGGTCGATTGTTATGATAACACATGAAATTTGATTAGCAAAGCGTCTGGAAATGAGCATGAAAGACCGACCTCCTGAATACCATTCGTATCTGCTGCGTCTATGGCCGATCCAGGTGCAGGGCCAGACGATATGGCGTGCGACGCTGGTACACATTCCCGGCAAGCAAGAGCGCGCTTTCGCCGACCTGGAGCACATGATGGAATATCTCAAGGCGCAAACCGGACCCATCGCGCCGGAGCCGTTGAACGATAAAGCAGATTTACTTGAATAAACGGCTCGCAGAATGTGGGCTACGGATAAGGATGGTTTGCGATTGCAAGCTTGACCGGCCATGGGTCATGCCAAAAGACTCAGATCAAACAAGGAGACCTCAAATGAAGAAATATACCATCTTACTATTGTGTTTATTCCTGGCATTCTCCCCGTTTGCCAAAAGAGGGCAGGCTGCACCTTTCGCCGTCCAGGCGGAGGCGAAAACGAACCCGGCAGCAGTCGCCACGACAGGAGGAGCTTACCTGTCCATTCCCGCGGCGGCTTTCACCCCCAGGTCGTGGGCGCAAAATTGGGAAAACCACGGGCGTTACATCAAAAGCCGGGACGCCGGGACGGGCGTGTTCAACGCCCTGCTGCCCGTGCCGCACGGGGCATCCATCTCGAAGATATCGGCCTGTTTCTACGACGATTCGGGGTCTGCCGACGGGCAGGTAATCCTGTACCGCGCCCCAGTGGGGAGCACCTACGATGGGACGGCGCTCAGCACCCTGACCAGCGCCACCTCCGCCGGCTACATCGTGCGTTCCGATAGCAGCAGCGTAATCCTGATCAACCAGACAGGCTATGCCTATTGGCTGGAGCTGCGCCTGCCGCAGTCAAACGGGGATACAAGCGGGGTGTGGGGCTGCGGCGTTTTCGTCGAGTATAGCCCATCCGCGCTGACCACCCGCACGCTCACCCTGCCGGGGGCGGCCTTCAACCCGATGGAAGGCGGCAACACTTACGGTTACGAGAGGAACGGCAATTTCCTCCACCTGCTGACCGGCGGCGGCAGTACGGACAATGGCCATTACCTGGCGCACGTGGATTTGCCGCACGGGGCCACAGTGACAAGCATGACGCTGCGTTATGTGGACGAACGGGATGACGCGGCGTTCACCGCCTGGCTGCAGCGTGGCAATTCGACCGGCGTCTTCACGAGCCTGGGCCACGTCAGCAGCACGGGCAGTGCATCCCTGGTCTCTACGAGCGACTTCTCGAATGCGACCATCGACAACGTCAATTACGCCTACTGGATCTACCTGGATGCGCCGATCTCCTACGTGGTGGAAGATACCATGGCCGTCGAGAGTATCAACATCGTGTACCAGATGCCCGATACCTTCAAGGGGAGCGTCTCGCTGTCGAACGCCCCCTTCACCGGCTTCTACGAAGACTATAATTTCGAGAACCACGGCAACTGGTTGTTCCACACGCAGAGCGAAGGGGGCGGCAGCGGCAATGGCACTTATCTGAGCGCAGTAAATCTACCCCAGGGGGCCAGGGTCTCCAGCTTCCGGGTGGCCTCCTACGATGCCAGCACCAGCAGCGGCACAGCCCTGCTGGTGCGCGCCCGCCAGGGAGTGAACGAGACGCTGGCTCAGGGCACGACCAGCGGCAGCAGCGGCTACAACACCGTCATCGACTACACGATCGATCACCCCATGGTGGACAATTCGCAGTACGCCTATTACGTGTATTGGAACCTGCCAGTTGCCAGCACGCCCCCCCCGCCCGGGACGGGCGACGTGGTGGGATGTC
Organism: uncultured Anaerolinea sp.; assembly: GCA_964595435.1. GTDB lineage: Bacteria > Chloroflexota > Anaerolineae > Anaerolineales > UBA4823 > RBG-16-57-11. The sequence continues at coordinate 13,656 of CAZQQJ010000077.1, forward strand.
GCATCTATATCGAATATGATTTTTCGGTCTTCCTGCCGCTGGTCAGGAAGTAGGCTGCTGGAGCGAAAGACCCCGAGGGCTTCCCGCTGAAGAACGCAGGACAAGTTGAGAAAGCCTCAGTGTCTGGGTCCAAAATAAAAGCCTTCACACCCAGAAATGACCCGCAACACACGGAAGAAACAAACATGCCTACTAAAGCTCTGATCCCCCTGCATCCTTTCTTTGCAAGCTGGCTGCTGCGCCTGCTGCTCGGCGCAGTGCTGCTGTTGGGCCTGGGCGGCGGGCCGGCTGGCGCCGCCCGTGCGCCGGCTGCGGCCAGCATCTTTCCGGACACGCCGCTCACCGAGTGGTGGGTAACAGACGACGACATGAATGCCCTGGCCAGTTCGGGCGATGTACTGTACCTGGGGGGTAAATTCACCCGCGTCGGCCCCTACCTGGGCGGCGGCATCCCGCTCGGCGTGTCCGATGGTCTGCCGCTGGCGGACTTCCCACGCGTGGAAGGCATCGTGTATGCGGTCATTCCGGATGGCAGCGGCGGCTGGCTCGTGGGGGGGAATTTCAACCGGGTAGGGGACACGGCGCGCCAGAACCTGGCGCACATCCGCAGCGATTACACCCTGGATAAGACCTGGGACCCGGCGCCGAACGGGCCGGTTCGGGCGCTGGCGCTCAGCGCAGACGGCGACACGCTGTACGCCGGCGGCCTCTTCCAAAACATCGGTGGGGGGAGCCGCCACAACATCGCGTCCGTGGATACGACGAACGGCAGCGCCACAGCCTGGAACCCGGATGCAAACGGTCAGGTCTATGCCCTGGCGCTCAACGGGAATAAAGTGTATGCCGGGGGTTGGTTCAGCGAGATCGGCGGGCAGGCGCGCAATCACATTGCCGCCCTGGATGCGAGTAGCGGCCTGGCCACAGGCTGGAATCCGGATGCAGACGACGGAGTCGAAACCCTGGCGCTCAGAGACGATGGCCTGGCCGGGATTACGGTGTACGCCGGGGGTTACTTCCACAACATCGGCGGGCAAGCGCGCAACCACATCGCCGCCCTGAATGCACATACTGGCCTGGGCACAGGCTGGAACCCGGACGCAGACGACGTAGTCCTGGCCCTGGCACTGAACGGGAGCAGTGTATACGCAGGCGGCGGCTTCCACAACATCGGCGAGCAGGCGCGCAATTACATCGCCGCACTGGACGCCGCCAGCGGCCTGGCAACGACCTGGAACCCAAATGCGAATGGCTCGGTCCTGACCCTGGCGGCAAATGCCACGATGGTGTACGCCGGGGGTTGGTTCAGCGAGATCGGCAGGCAGGCGCGCAAGCACATCGCTGCCCTGAGCACATCCAATGGCAGTGCATCGACGCATTGGAACCCGCATGCCTACGACGCTGTCCGGGCCGTGGCGTTGAGCGGCAGCACGCTCTACGCCGGCGGGCAGTTCGCCAGCATGGGCGGCGAGTATCGCAACCACCTGGCGGCGCTGGATACGAGCAGCGGCAGCGCGACTTCCTGGGACCCGGATGCCAATGACGAGGTCAAGGCCCTGGCGTTGAACGGAGACACGCTGTACGCGGGCGGCTCTTTTACGGAGGTCGGCGGTGAGACCCGCAACGGCATCGCCGCCCTGAGCACCGCCACGGGGCTGGCTACAGGCTGGAATCCCGATGCCGGGAATAGTTCTATCGAGGCCTTGCTGGTAAATGGCAACCTGGTGTACGCCGGCGGCTGGTTCTCGACGATCGGCGGGGCAAGCCGGGATCGCCTCGCCGCCCTGGATAGGAGCACCGGACTGGCAACCGCCTGGAACCCGGACGGCGACAACGGCGTCCTGGCGCTGGCTTTGGCGGGCGATACGCTCTACGTGGGGGGGTACTTCAGCAATATCGGCGGGCAGCCGCGCAGCCGCATCGCCGCCCTGGATACGAACAGCGGCCTGGCCACAGGCTGGAACCCGGGAGCGGACGGCGAGGTGCAAGCGCTGGCGCTGGGCGAGAACAGCCTGTACGTTGGCGGCAATTTCCAGAACGCCGGCGGGCAGCCGCGCAGCCGCCTGGCCGCCCTAGATTTAACCAACGGCCTGGCCACGGCCTGGAACCCGGGCGCCAACTCGCCGGTGGACGACCTGGCGCTCTTCGGCGGGGTAATGTACGCCGGCGGCAGTTTCTCTACCATCGGCGGGCAGAACCGTTATTGCCTGGCTGCGCTGGATGCTGCCATGGGCGACGTCCTGAATTGGGGCCCGGAGTTAATTTTCGGTGTTTCTGCGCTGCTCATTCACGGCGGCCAGTTGTACGCCGGAGGCGGGTTCACTTCCGCCGGCGGCCTACCGCGCAGTGGATTGGCAGTTTACGAAACGAACCTGGTCTTCTTGCCGCTGGTCAGGAGGTAGATTGTGTGCCCATCTCAGGATCCAGACCCGGCAAGCAGGCCCTGAACCATCCGGCCGGCCAGGATTAACCCACTGACCAAACATTGTTTTCCACAACCCAACAAGGAGTCACTATGAAAAACAAAATGCTTTCGCTGGTATGTATTTTCATCTTCCTGATGACCTTTCTATACGCCGGGAATGTGGCCGCCGCCCTGCCCGGCAGTCCGGCGCTGGAACCCGGTACACCCGAGACGCCTGAGGCGCCTTCCCTGCCCAGCAGCCCAGCCCTAGAACCCGGCGTACCCGAGACACCCGAGACGCCCTCCCTGCCTGGCGGCCTGGCGCTGGAACCCGGCATACCCGAGGCGCCTGAGGCGCCCGATGCCGGTTCCGAGTATCTGGCCATCCCGGCCGCGGCGTTTCTTCCCGAGGGTGAAAGTCAAAACTATGAAAACCACGGGCGATATATTAAAGTGATTCACTCGACCGGCTTTGAGAGCACATCTTTCAACGCCGCGGTGCACTTGCCTCACGGGGCCAGGATCACACAGGTAGGCTTATGCTTCTACGATACAGTGACAGCCAACGCGACAGCCAGGCTTTATCGCCGCGATGGACATAATGGCATTAACACTTCTCTGATTGAAATGGCATCCGCAATAACCTCGGGTAGTAATGGATATCTGCAAATTGCGACGACATCCATCGTCGATCCGGTGGTAGACAATGCCAATTACATTTATTGGATCAACCTGTATATACCTGATCCGCCTGCAGGCGAGAACAGCGTGTGGGGATGCGGTGCAACCATCCGTTATGACCGGCCGGCATCGTCGACCGGCATTTTTTCTATTCCAAGCGGCACCTTTAAACCTACGGTGCCGCAGGATAACTATGAAGTAACTGATGGATACATCCGGCATTATTATGGTACGGGTTTTTATACGGCTCAGATCGATTTGCCAGACGGGGCGACGATGCAAAAGCTAAAAATCCGCACCGTAGATAAAAATTCCAGCAATGAGATTGATATTTATCTTTATCGGGCCAATGCTCAGGGTGTTATCCAGCAATTGGCCACGATCAGATCCCCGGATTCTGCGGATGCGATAGAGACTTCCACAACTACAATCAATTCCCCCGTTATCGATAATACGAATTATGTTTATTATCTCATGCTAATCCTGCCCCCATGGGGCGACCTTACAATTCGTACCGATTTTTATTCAGCAGTCATCGAGTATACAGGTCCAGCCAATCCAAGTTATCCGACCGTCTCCCTATCGAATTCGGCTTTCACACCTTTCTATGATCACCTGGAATATGCAAATTCTGGTGCTCATCTTTTTCATTTACACAGTGAAGGCGGCGGAAGTGCGGACGGCGTGTACCTCGCTCCGGTTTACCTGCCGCACGGGTCGCAAGTATCGACCGTCCTTTTTAAATATTACGACGGGACGAATACCCAAAACGCATCTGCCTACCTGGTACGCACACGGCTGGGCGTTAACGATGAAATGGTCACCTTTACGTCGAGCGGTTATGGCGGTTATGGCTCGAGCACGAAATCGGCAACTTATGAAACGATCGACAACCGTCTCTATGCCTATTTTGCCTACTATGTATTGCCAGTAGCCGGAGCGGCCAACCCCGGCACGAATGTCGCCCCGGTCTTTCTGGCGATCAATTACACGTCTCCGCCCCAGTCTGTGTACCTGCCACTGATAAAAAAGTAATCTTACACTTCCATAAATGCGCGCGGCGCGGCGCGCTCACTTATGGAAGAAATTCATTTGAAGCACTGGATCTTGTACTGCGGGTATACCAGGTAAGCGGGATGACCGGATTAGACGGGTCATAGCCGTCCTCGACATACCAGTTGCTGGTCGAATCGACCAGCAACCACGAGCCACTTCGACAAAAACATAGCCCGAACAGGGCCTTTTCTCCCCGGCAAAGAATCCCTTCGCCCAGGCAGCGAAGGCCTGGCGGTGGGCGCCAGCCGGGTTTTGCCCATGCCGCCCGACCCGGCCAATTGTGATAGAATGAACAAACTCGTTCGTACAATTTCCTTATTTGATCTAAACTAACTTTAGCTAAACACTTACCCGAAGCACGATCAA
>CAZQQJ010000078.1:0-18128 GCA_964595435.1 uncultured Anaerolinea sp.
AACCCTTATTCGCCTTGCTTGAAGATGTTCATCACTGGGAATGAGGGACACTACCCAACTTTTTGCCGTGCTACAAAATCAAAAACCAAACTATTCAAGTTAGCACATAAGCAGCTAACAAGCTCTGTACTTTTATTAGCTACCAATATTATAGAACCGCTATTTCCAACACCAACTTTCGGAATAATACTAAAAATCGCGGTTCGTTCTGCTGTATTTCCAGTAACATCTCGAAATGCCAGCAACCAACCTCGATCAGTTCGGCCTGCTAATCTGTTTTCAACTTCTGATGCGCTTATCCAATATCTTGGCTTAATAAACAAAGACGGATTGGAATGCATTTCGGGAGTAAGTTGTGGCAAATTTCCCTCATTGATGTTTTCTTTTGTTGCATTTTCATAAGTTGCATACCTGTGGTCAAAATTGAAAAACATCTTTGCCTCATAGAGTGGCAGCTTTCTACCACCATCTGGGGAATCAGAAAACAAGTAGCTGTCGTTAGACATATGAAACATTGAAAAGAAAGTAATATCCCAATCATTTTCATTTTTAGTTTCATTAATCAACACCGGAACTAGACGGTATATTTTTTTGGATAAATCCGCATCGTCTTTTGTTCTAAATATTGGGCAGGTAAGGGTATTGGGGTTTAGAAGATATAAATCTTCTCTACCCAATGTAAAAACTCTGTGGGTATCGCGCAATTCGGATACATCCGTTAGCATAAACGAATATTCTGATTTGTCAGTCTGCCCCAAAATAACCAACGCAAATTTTATGTAATCTTTAACAGCCGGGAAAATTTTCTTTGAATTTACAAAGCCAATAAATTTGCATAGTTCGCTTTTATTAGTAACATCGTTGAAAAATTCCTTATATGAATTATCTGTCACAATACCTGTAGGTAGGATAATGCCCACTCTTCCGACAGATTTTTTTAAATCTCGAACCAATTCTGCAAATATAGCATAAGTATTTATATCTCCGACAGCAGTTAATCTAAACCGACCACTAAACCGTATGAATTTTGAGACAGACTCAGCAGAATGTTTGGCTTGTTGAAATATCATCGCCAAAGACGGACTGGTTACATTTAATCCAGCGATAGCATTTTTACGTAAACTTCCTGAAAGAGAAGCTATCTGCGGATCGCGTTGTGCAAAAAATTCTTCCTCCTGTAACTTAATTCGTTCCCATGGCGGATTACCTAATATGCAATCAAAACCAGGGGTTCTGGCTGCAAACACCTGCGGGAAGGCTAATTCCCAGTGGAAGAAATTCAGCCGTTCAGCCATCTCATGTACGCGTTCAACCAGCCGGACATCCGGCTTTCCACTTGCTCGCAATGTCAACAGTTCTTGCTGGGTTGGAGCCAGCATCTGCTCGGCATCTCCTGCGGTTCTTCCAGAACCGGCCGAGATGGGCCAGAAGAACGCCGCTGTCCACAGATCGTACTCCAGCCTGTTCTGGATGTATTCCTGTGTCTGTTGGTATTCTGCAAACGCCTTGGCCTTGGCCTGCACCTGGGCGGAATCATCTTCGGGCATGGCGTCCACCTGCCCCAGGCGTTCGGCGCGCCAGCGCGCCAGGTCTTCGGCGCTTTTCAGCTCGGTCACCTGCCAGCGGAAGCCCAACTGCCCGCTGCGCTCGCGCTTGTTGCGTTTCTTCAAGGCTGCGGCGGTGGCTTTGTCATCGCCGAAGGCCGGGTTGAAGGCTTCATCCGGGATCTCGGAAATATCCAGCCCTGGCGAGACGCCCACCAGGCTGTCGCCGCACTGGACGTGGGCATCCAGGAAGGAGAGCGGTTTTCCCGGCTCGAGCGATTCCATCCACAGGTTGATCTTGCACAGCTCGACCGCCATCGGGTTGATGTCCACGCCGTAGATGCAGTGGGCAATCACTTCGCGCAGCGCCTGGCGGTACACCTGGGGCGTGGGCTCGTCGCCGCCCGAGCGCAGCAGGGCCACCTGGCGGGCGATGCGGTGGGCGGCGGCAATCAGAAAGTGCCCCGAGCCGCAGGCCGGATCGCAAATTTTGAGCGCCAGCAGCAGGGCTATGGCCAAAGCAACATAGTCGGTTTGCTTCTCAGCCGCCTGGCGGCGCGCAGTTTCCAACGTTTGAGCGATGACCGGGTCCAGGGCCGAGTCCAGCAGCGTATCCACCAGATCGGCGTTGGTGTAATAGCTGCCGGTCGTTTTGCGCTCACTGCCTGAAGCGCCGCTCAACAGGAAGGTTCCCGCCTCTGTGTTCACCTGTGGATGCAGTTCCAGCAGCGATTCGTACACGCTGCCCAACTCACGCACGCCCAGGTTGCGGTAATCCACCGCCCTGCGCACGTTCTTTTCGATCGTGAACGCCAATGAGCGCACGGCCGCCAGCAAGGATTGATTATCCACCTGGCTGGCTTCCAGATCGGGCAGAGCCTGATCGGAGAAGAGAAAGCCGTTCAGCACCGGCAGGCCCAGTCCCCTCACCCCCAACCCCTCTCCCGACGCTTTGCTTACCGGGAGAGGGGAGCGCCCGCCCAACAAGTCGGTGACCAGGCGCAGCCCTTGCCACAGATCGGTATGCCGCCCGCCGCGCTGGCGTTCGGCCAGATGGCGCAAGCGGGCGGTGGAGTAATAGCGCAGGTAGCGCTCACACGCGGCCAGTTCTGCGTCAGGATCGAGCAGCAGGTCGCGATCTTCGGCCACGAACAGGAAGATCAACCGGTAGACCAGGCGCAGCAGTTGGCGGTAGTAATCGTGCGCCGGCAGCGCCCCGGAGCGCAGGCGAGCACGCAGGGCCGTATTGGCCGGATGCGCCAGGAAGCCGCTGCCCAGCCCGGCGATGGCTTCTTCCACGCCGTCGCGCAGCCGGTCCAGGGCGCGTGTGCCGCGTTCCTGGGCGGCTTTTGACCATTTCTCCAGCCAGCAGGTCGCAGCGCTGTCGATCTGGATCTCTTCGAGGCGTGATTGGTGGCAGACCAGCCACAGCAGCACAAAATCGGCGTAGATTTCGCCGCCGAACATGGCCTCCAGGTCGAACTCCAGGTAGGCCTGGCGGGTCAGGGCGGCGTTATCCCGCAAGATCCTCAGCCGCAGCCCGTTCGAGACGATACCCCACTGGCGCTCGTCGTCCCGGTTGAGCAGCTCCTGCAGCAGGCTGTGCGGGCTGGATTTGGAAGCTCCGGCCACGCCCGCCGCGCGCCGGTCCAGGTCAACCCCGCAGCCCACCAGGTGGATCGGCGCCTTCCCCCAGCCGTGCGAGATCGGGTACGATTTCCCTTCGATCTCGATCGCTTTGGCGGTCAACAGCCGCCCGTAGCCCAATTCCTGAAACAGCGGCAGCAGCCAGCGTTCGCGGGTCAGCGTCGTGCCGGGATCGCCTTTCTTCAGGCGGCTCTTGCTGGTCTGGAACGCCGCCCACGCTCCCTGCAGCCGGTTCCACGAGCGGTTGATGGCTTCGTTGAGCTTCTCACCGGGCGGCAGGTGGTAATCGGCAGGGGCCAGCCCGCCCAGGTCTTTGTCGCCGGACAGGATGCGCTGCAAGAGGTCGGCGGGGAGTAGGGCGCCTTCGGTGTGGATAGTGAGAAAAGGGGAGCGGGAGCGAGTTTGCACAGCAATAATCTGCTTTATTCCGAGGTCGGTTTTTGATCGTATTTCCGCTCAGGAAGATAATCATCCCTGGCGAAATCTACAGCTATACCGTATTCTTTCCAGAGTATCTTTTCCTGTGCACGCGAAATAGGCCAGACAAAGTCAAGTTTTTTGGCTAGATCAGGTAGATAAAGATCAAACGCAGATTTAATTGTATCTCCCCATAATAACGCTGCTTTGGTAGCACGGTATAAGCACAATGCTCCGATTACTGTTGCTACAAATAAATCTGCTCCAATTATCCAATACTGTAATGATATACCTTGAATTAAAGCGTATACAATAATACCTATAATCTCTAAAATAAAGAAAATATTTAAGAAACCAAGGTTAACCCAAAAATCCATATGGGTTTTTGAACCCAAAATCAGATCGCGGTAATCTTTGGGGATAACAGCCCACAACCGAGGCCAACCTACGATTGGATCAATTCCATACATCAGACGTGGGTAAACTTCAAACGCGCGAATAGTATTTCCAAAAGATGTTGGTAATACGAATTTTTCCTGATCTGGAAAACGTCGAACTCGTTTACGATATAGAATGTTAAGCCGTTCGGTTTCTGATGGAGATAAATCTTGTTGGGACTTGATGCGCTCAAATTTATGTATCTTCGCTTCCAAGCGCTTATAACGGCGAAGCTCGGATTTTTCCAACCTTTTTAGCGGATTAAATCGGCCATATCCCTCAAGAATACGAAGGATGTCTCTATTGATTCCTACTAGTAATATTCCAACTGTCCACGAAAAGAGGCCGAGTATAGTCGTGCCAACAAGAAGATCGCGAAGAATTATATGAGTTATCTCCGTCCCGATACCTAAGAATTGTAGTAGACTTATAGCTAGACACGCATATAAGACTACGGGTAAAAAATATCCGATAACAAAATTACGATCAAATAACTTAGGGAGTTCTGTAAACATTGCATTTCCTCATAATCAGTTGATTCTGGATTAGAAATGGAAAGGCTTATGTGGTCTAAGTTCTGGACCTGGCCCTGTTGGATCACCAGGTAAATCAGTATTGCCGCTTATTTCACCAAATGGACCAAACATCTCGATAAACCTCTCATATGACAATCCAATCCTGTAAGCAATTTCTTGAATAAATGCAACAAGAGATTCCCAAGCAAGGGATCTAATATGTTGAAGGGTAGTATGTCTGTGATCCAACTCTTCTTGGAGTCTTGCTCGATAGTATGCTTCATCATCGTCAAAATTGGTGTTCATTTTATATTGCCCCTATCTTGCAGCATGACGAGGTTTTTTATACAAAATTGGAGGATCATAAGATTCTATTTCGGATTTTTGATTGAGAATCCATCGTCTCTTTTTTGGGCAAGCATCAAGCATAACCTCAAACAATTCGGGCAACCTATAACCATATGCTGCAGAATATGAAACTATATCTCGTGGAACAACATTAATTTCCTCAAGAAGTTGACGAACATATTCTTCTTTTGCTTGAATATTTGCATATTGTTGCCGAGAGGGCAAATTATATTTTAATGACCAATTTTGAGGATAGATCTTGTCAACTTGGTTGATTCCTATCACAAGCCTTTGCTCTAGTTCATCAGTTAATAAATTCTCCAAGAAGTCTTGATCAGCCTCCAATGCTTTATCATCTGCCTTTATAACCCATAGGATTACATCGCAATTTGGTATTAATTCCGCGTATATGGGAACAATTTCTGCAGTATTCCTGCGATTGGCTCCTACTCCTGGCCCATCAATAATAATAATTGATCCTCTTCGTTCATCAAGTGGAACCCGTAATTCATATGGATATCTTGTGACAGGCTTTACTGCACCAACTTCAAGGGGGGGATTCGGGTTAAAGAGAGCATTGATTGTAGATGATTTTCCAACTCCAGACTTACCAATGAGGACAATCTTGGGTGAATTGTCCAACTCTTCTTCGATTGCCTGATCAATAAGATCAATTTCTGGAAATTTTGATATCGATTTTTTGAGTCTTCGAATTTCCGAAGCCGAGGGATTCAGCAAGGAAATCATCAAATCCAGAATCGTACTCATAGCTCAACTCCTTTCTTAAGAACATTTCTCGAGGCGACTAAACGACTATTGCATTGCAGCTTTGGGCAAGTAAACATAAATCCCCAACACATCCGGCGGCAATTGTGCCTCCACCCGGTAGCGCAGGTTGCGCACTTTGCTGGCCCGGCGCACGCGCTGGTTCGCTTCGAGCAGTTCATCCGCTCGCTGGCGCCCGACCATTTCCAGGTGCGGCCGCAGCGCCTCGAAACCCTCTTCCACCTTGCGCACCCACTCGCCGGCCTGCTCGGGGGTGATGTTGGCCTCCGGTTGGGCCTGCAAGAGCGCTTCGGCTGCGCCGGCATCCAGCCACTCGGCTTTGTCCGGCGCGCCGGCGAAGGCCAGCGCCAGGCACTCCTCGGCCAGCAAGGGCTTTTCCGTATCACCCTGCACGGCGACGATGTGGTAACGCAGGCGCAGCAGCAGGAGCGTCGTGCGCCGAGATACGGCGGAAGTGCGCATCGCCCCGCAGCGCCGCGCCGGCTGGACGCCGGCCGCATCGCCGACCAGGGGATCGAGGGCCGTTTCGAGCAGGTAGCTGGACAGGCTCTCCACCAGCGGGTGCGTGCGCGTCAGGTAAAGCTGGCCTTCCCCGGCAGGCGGATCGAAGACCAGCGAATAGCGCGTGGCGGATGGCGAGCGATTCGCCACGCTGCTCGTCAGTCGCCATTGGGCGATCCGGTCACGCAGACCCTGGGGTGTTTCGGCCAGGTCCACCTGGAGCGGCCGCGCCCCGCTCAGCGTCGCTCGCAACGCCTTGAGCGCCTCCTGCGTGAAGGCCGCCACGTCCACCCCCGATCCGACCGCAGACTGGGCGGCTTGCAGTTCCTGGGCCACTTCGGCCACTTTGAGCGTCTCCTGGGCGAACAACGTGCGCGAGCGCTTCTCCCGTTCCGACGCCGCTTCCCATTTGCCGTACAGGTCGTCTTTCTGCGGTTTGATGTATTCATCGAAGCCGGGCAGGTAACCTTGCATGGCGCTCGGCTTCGATTTCAGCAGCAGCCCTTCGAAGATGGCTTCGATCACCTGCTCGGTATCCACCGGCACCGGCACCGAGATGCCCAGCGAGCTGCGGATGGTCTTGTGCTTGCGCAGCAGCACGTCCAGCACCACACCGTCGATCTGGTTGTCCACACCGTAATAGGTCAGCACCCGCACCGTCTTCTTCTGCTGCCCGAAGCGATCCACCCGCCCCTCGCGCTGCTCATGGCGCGTGGGGTTCCAGGACAGGTCGTAGTGCAGCACGGCGTCGAAGTGCTCCTGCAGGTTGATGCCCTCGCTCAGGCAATCGGTGCATACCAGGACGCGCTTCTCGGCGCCGGCCAGTTGCAGCACCCGCTCTTCGCGCTCGTCCGGCGGCAGCAACCCGGTCACCGAGGCGACCTCGATGCCCTTCGGCAGCCGTTGGCGCAGCTCTGCGGCGACGTACTCGGCGGTGGGGATGAAGCGGCAGAACAGAATCGGGCGGAAGCCGTCTTTGATCAAAGACTTGACCATCTCGACCGCTTTCTTCAGCTTCTCGTCCTTCTCCCCGCACAGCTTATCCGCTTCGCGCGCCATTTCCAGCAGCCGGCGGCGGTTGCGCTGCGCCTCGTCTTCTTCGCCGCCCGGGTCGCTCCCCGGCGCCACGTCGATCCCTTCGGCGCTCTCGTCTTCCACCAGGTCCAGGATGGTGCGCCGCCCGATCTCATCTGCTTCCTGAGGCGTTTCGGCCTCGGTCGTGGCGGCCCGGTTGCGCAGCGTAGCCGCCGCGGCTGCCGGGCTAGAAGCCAGCGAGCGCAGCAGCGCCAGCGCCGACCACCAGCGCACCCGCTGGCGGAATGGTCCGTCCGTGATATCCTGAACCGACTCACGGGCATATTCCAGCACCCGCTCGAACAGGCGCTTGTACTCCGCCGAGAGCTTGTAGGTCGCTTCGCCTTCCTCCCGTTCCGGGAAGGGCGTATCCGCATCCATGTAGTGGCGGATGTCCGCCCGCCGCCGCTGGATGAAGTGGGCAGCCAGCTTCTTGCGCTGGCGTTCGTTCTGCGCCCCGCTCAGGTCTTCGGGCAGGTGGGTGAAGTCGCTGTCCAGGAAGGTCAGCAACGAGCGGAAGGCGTCTTCCTTGCCGGAGTGCGGCGTGGCCGTCACCAGGATCAAATGCCGCTCCGGGTTCCTGGCCAGCCCGGCGACGAGCTGGTAGCGCTGGTGTCGCCCGCGCTGGTTCTCGCCAAAGGCGCAAGTGTGCGCTTCGTCCACGATGACGAAATCCGGGCAGGTGCGCAGGAACTCGTCCCGCCTGCGGTCGGACTTGATGAAATCGGTGGAGACGATCACGAAGGGATGCAGGTCGAACAGCGATTGGCCCAGGCCGGCGCCGCGCTCCAGGCGAGCGGCCGTGCCCGGCAGCACCAGCTCGGCTTCGATGTGGAACTTGTCGCGCAGCTCGGCCTGCCACTGCTCGGCCAACTGCGGCGGGCACAGCACCGCCAGGCGTTCCACTTCACCGCGATCCAGCATCTCGCGCGCCACCAGCCCGGCCTCGATGGTTTTGCCGATACCCACGTCATCCGCGATCAGCAGGCGCACCGGGTCGAGCTTGAGCGCCATCAGCAGCGGCAGGAGCTGGTACGGCCGTGGCTCGAAGGCCAGCCGGGCAAACGAGCGGAACGGCCCGGCGCTCGAGCGGAAGCCTAATCGCACAGCGTCGCGCAGCAGCCTGGCCGAGCGGTAGTCGCCCACCTGGGTCGGGTCGGGCAGGGCAAAGCTGGCCGGCTCGACCTTCTCCAGCGGCAGGTAGATGCCGGCGATCTCATCCTCCGTGCCGCCCAGCGGGCGCAGGACGAGCAGGTCGGCTTCGGATTCGGGCAGGACGACCCATTCACGGCCGCGGGCTTTGACGAGGGAACCTACATGAAAAGCACCTTCATTGCTGCGTTGAATTTTACTCATTTCTTAGTAGTACCATTCTAGAGGCGTTCCCAGGATAAAAAAAATCGCCATACAAAAGCAAAATAATATGTACACAATACCAGCAACATTTCTAATTGCCCTTCTTAACATCCCTTCTTCCAGTGAATATGGCGAGAAAGCTTGTCTGAGAAACAGAAGCCCAGATGCGAAGTGCCCTGGTGTTGTAAGTGAATATACAATGACTTTGTTAGGATTATTTACAACAAATATAATAAAGAATAAGCCAAGTATACCGGCTAAAATCGCTAATCTGTGAACTTCCTTTACATTTAGAGCCAGTAAGATCCACATGTCTACAAGTGGAATAGCTAGAGCAGTTAGGTAACGCATTTGCTCCGGCGCATTATTAGTGTGAATGAAAATTTTGGACAATCCTGCTAAGAAAGACAAAGCACCTAAATCCAGAGGTTTTGAATAATATTCTCTAACTTGCCAATAAGCCCCAAGGTGACCTACGTTTAGGTCAACCACAAGTATCCAAAAAACCCAGGTACCTAAAATTCCTAAAAAGCCCCAAAAACTATTTCGCTGAAGTTGTTTATTTTGATATTTAAATCCTGATAAGAAATACACAATCAAAACAGGTATCATACAGAGCGCATTCGGTTTTGCAAGTATTGCAAGCGATCCAAAAATCGCAGGAAGATATTTTGGCCAAGATTTAATGATGCTAATTGTCAACAACGTAGTAAATGTTAGGCATAGAAATTCAACATTACCGGTAGCAATAGCTACACCGCCGGGGAGCAAGGGGAGAAGGAACAACAATCTTTCATCAAATCTAATGCCACCAATCGTTACAGAATAGCTATATATCAAGATTGTGGAAGTTAGGCCGGCAACTAAACTCAAAACCCAAAAACGAATATTATAAGGGATTACCTTTGGCCACAACCATTGAGTAGCCCATGTCATGAGTGGGTGAAAGCAAATGCTGGTCGGTTGATTAGTTTTCCATAGGTAACCATTATCAGCATTGCGGATATAAAAAATTGCGTCCACCGGAACCATAAAATTAATTTTTGTTTTTGGCTCACCAGGAACATGTAATCCCAAAAATTGCCAAATGGGGTCGATTACGGTCATGGTTATTACAACAGTAACTAAAAGCGTCGTCGTTGCTAGCCATAAGGCTGGGAAGGGAAGTATAGCCTTTGCTCTTGATATCATTGCCGCCCCCCAAAATATGAGTACCAATAGCGCGATGGCGGATTGAAAAGTATAGCGTTGATTTTTTCTGGTAGCTGTTCTGGTCTCTCAAACACTACGGGTGGTGTTTGAGAGAATGCTTGTAACTTATAAAGGTCAGATTCGCTGATATTTCCAACCGGTATAACCGATATTTCGAACTGTACTCCCGCTGATTTAGCTAATTTATCTATTATCTCTCGACTCAATTCTTCACAGTGAGAATCAACACCCGAAGTAATCACTATGATGATGTGTGAACCTCGCTTGCCTCCAAGCTTAGGGATTAAGTTTTGAATCGCTTCTTGCAGTCCTGCGTGCCCTTGAGGTTGTAGTTTTCTAATCTCCTCTGACAATGATCCCACCCTCGTTATAATTTCATCCCGGTTTTCAGGGGCAATAATTTCTGTAACATCATTGCAGGTTAATTTTCCGCTCAGACCACTTCCATAAACAGCTAGACCAACATCAAGCCTGGATGGAAGGGATTCGGCTTTTAGCTTAATATTTGGCGCAATATTCTCAATGATCCCCTTCATTTGTGATGAAGCGTCGATCAAGAAATAGGCTGTTCTACGCTCAGCGTAGGCATAGAAAAGATAATTGCTTAATACGAAAAATAGATAAATAGTGAAGCCAATAACTAATAGATAGGATAATTTGTGTTTAATTAATTCAATAAGAGGTTTCCGGAAGGAAAGCAGAAGTATGATAAGGAAGCTACCAGAAATCAACTCAACGTATCTTACGTCCAAGGATGGAAATATGAATTGAATAGCAACATCGCATATTAACCAGACAACACCTGGGATTAATGCATATAGCATCTCTTTTTGCAAATCCAACGTCTTAATGGGCAAAAGCGATTGGCTTTCTCCGTGTCCTTCTGAGCTGGCTTTCGGTTTGGATTTCCTCTTAGTCATGCCAACCTCTATGATCGCTTTCCCCAACGATACTACCTAATCCCAAACAATGATAGATAACTTCTGACGATCTCTTCTCATTCGTGAGATGAATCGCCGTAGACCATATATCTTCCAAATGCTCTTTGGTATTCCAGATACAAGTGATAGTAGCCATCATACTTGGTTAGTACCAACCTTTTGCATGCCCCAGACGGTAGATTTCTGTAAAATCCTGGGCAGGAAACATAGGAGCATACTGCCCCCAGACCCATTTCCCTGTCATCCTTCCTGTCTTGCCGATTATATAATAACCGAAGCGAAGTTCTTCCATCCCCGTATGATCGTGCCTGATTTTCTGAAGATAAAGTGCCATTACAGGGTCTTGGGTCAATGGGTGTTTCACCTCATCCAGGATGGTGAAATAAGTAATCGTACCATCTGGTAGTCGAGTTCTGCCGCGAGTTCCAATTTTGTCAGGAAGATCAGGCAAGTCTGGTTGGTGTTTGGTCATGATAAATCTCCTCGTCCAAAGATGTTGGGAAAGTGGGCAAAGACCTGTTCCCATTCTTGCAGCAAACCAAAGCGGAGCACCGTAAAACCAAAATCCTCCAGGCATTCCATCTGTGTCTGGTCACGCTGCTGTCGTTCGAGGAACAGGTGGTGGTAACCGTCTACGTAGATCGCCACGTTATCTTTTTCGTAGAAGAAATCCGGCCGGGTGTGGCAGCTCTCGATCAGCTTTTGAGCGTGCGAGGGCAGATTGTAATGATGTTGTTCCAGGTAATCCAGCCAGTCCCGCTCCAGGTCGGACTGGCACAGGTTGCGCAGGCGTTGTAAGTGTTCTGTGCGCGTCAGCGAAGAGGGCGAGATTTGCGCTTCGCAGTTTGCCAGTTCTTGCAGCGTTTCCTTGATCGCCTGGCGATCCAGGCGGCGGTGATCGCTTTGGTTGAAATAGCTCATCAGGCAGTCGTAGCAGGCGGCTTCGCAGTCTTCCCTGGCATTTGGAGCGCGGCGCTTGTCTTCGCCGGTTACCGGGTCGAAATGGCACAGGTGCAGCGCCTCTTGCGCCACCTCGGCAAAAGCCTGCGGCGATTCGAGCAGCCGGCGCAGCACACCCGCCCCGCCCTCGGCCGCTTCATAGAAGAGCAGCAGGCGGCGCTCATCCGAAGATGGCAGCGGTTCAGCCGCCAGCTCGTCGTCTTCGAGCTGGTAATGCACCTGGATAGCAGCTTTCAGAGCAGCCTGCAGGGATGCCATCTGCCCGGCATCCAGCCCATCTTCCGGCTCGAAGAGCAGGCAGTTCTTGGTGTCTTCAACGAAGGGAGTGACGCGCTGGATGCGCGGCGACATCGGGTCATCCGGCTCGTCCTCCTGGTCGCTTTGCTTCGACCAGTAGCCGCGTTCGACATCCAGCAAGAAACCTTTTTGGTTGGGGTCCGAGCGGCGCCTCCAGCCCAGATTGATACGCCACAGCGTGGCTGAGCTGGCATAGGTCACGGTCGCCAGAACCTGGTCCCCTGACTTCAGGCAGGCCGAGCGGGCTGCCGGTTGGCCGGGCGCCAGCTCGTGGAAGCGCACGGCTGTGCGCAGATCAAAACCCTGGCGCATGCGCTCTTCTTCGTCAGAGCTGATCCGGTCTCGCCGGCGTGTGGAAACGTTCTGCAAGCGAAAGAGCGAAAACAGAGTTTCGCTCAAGGGGGCGTGGCAGCGCTCGCACAGATCCAGGCCGTCGCCAGCGGTGATGGGGTGAAAGTAGCCGCAGACCGGGCACTGCTTGGCGCGCTGCGTGGCTGCGCCGCTAGCGTTGGGATCGTCGCTTTCGGTTACCGCCAGGTTGACTTTATTGATGATGTAACGTGAGCCTTCATGATAGATAATGGCGCGTGGCCCAAACTCGGAGAGCGCCAGGAAGCGCGGCCGGGAGAGGAATTCGTCGGCATTGCCCTTGATCCGCCGTCCTGGGATGTAGGCCGAGAGCGGCAGGCGCGGGAAGCTGTATCCCGGTAGGAAGCCCTCGCTGGCAAAATAGCGGTAGGAGTAGAAATCGGATTGGATAATGTTTTCGGCTTCGGTCAGCAGTTCGATCTGGCTCTCCGCTTCCTGGCGCAGTCTCTTGGCCTGGTCATGATCTTCTTTGGAGCGGGAGTGATCGTCGATGATTTTCTGCTGCGCCTTCTGCTGCCCTTTGGCTGCGCGGTACAGGCCGCGCCAGCGCTTGCAGGCTTGCTCGAACTGGATGGGAAGCTGTTTGAGCGTTGTTTCCAGCCAGTTCGAGTGATACCAATCGGCGTGAGCCAATTCGCCAGATACCGTGTTCAACACTGCCTGGGCGCGCTGACTGGCCTTTTTGGCATAAGTTTCGGAGTTCAGCGCAGACCGGACGGATTCGAGCAGATCAAGAGATGGGCCGTCGCCGGATAGATCGAGCAGTTCCTTGAGCGACAGCCCTAAATCCAGCCCGCTCTCGGCCAACCAGATGGCGTGGACATGCGAGCGCACCAGGTCTTCATTGGCTAGATCGAGCCGCGGCGGGGCAACAGCACCGGCCACCATCAGATCGGGCCGCTTGAAATAATATTGGTCGTGCGGGCTGCCGATGGTTGCGTAGGTGAAGACCAGGGCCGGCTGCCCGCTGCGCCCGGCGCGCCCGCTGCGTTGAGCATAATTGGCCGGCGTCGGCGGCACGTTGCGCATGTTGACTGCGTTCAGTTCGGCGATATCGACGCCCAGCTCCATCGTTGGCGAGCAGTACAGGATCGGGAGTTCAGCGCTGCGGAAACGCTGCTCGCGCTGTTCACGGATTTCCGAGGGGACCTGAGCGGTGTGCTCGTGCGCTTCGAGGCCGAGCAGCTTGCTGGCCACACTCTGGTAGAACTCGACAAAGAAAGGATTGGTGCGCCGGCCGCCTTCGGGCAGGCGCGGCACACTGATCGGATCGTGGAAGGCTTTTTGTCCGTCGCCGGCCTCCCAGATCAGCGCCGAGGCTGGAATCTGGTAACCGTTGACGCCTTCACCGTTTTTGGCTTCTTCAACGATCTTCACCAGGTCACCAATCACCAAAGCATCGAGCAGATTCTGGATGACCGCCGGCGTCTCGGGGACAGTGATCTTGCCCGCGTAATCCGGAAAAGTTGTATTCCGCCGCAGGTACTGGCCAAAGCCACCGCGGGCCGAGAGATAAGCGTTCTCGCTGTTCTGTTCCTTCTCGCCGCGCGCCCGCGGGTAGAGCACCGCGCCGCGGCTCAGGCGTTCCATCTCGTCTAGCGCCCAGGGCGTCTTGAGATATTGGCTGCTTTGCTGTTTCAGGCTGTCCTGATAGACCGGATCCAGGTAGTCCACCTTGATCGCCAGGGAGCGGCGCATGTAATCGAGCAGCACTTTACAAACCTGAAAGCGGGTTTCTGGTGATGCACCGGATAAAGCCGGGTGAGCCTGTTCCCACACATCATCCGCCGCGCAAACTTCGCCGAGTGAGATGTACCCGATCTCCAACAAACCGCATTGTTCCAGGTTGGGTGAAGTCAGCCGCCAGCCGCGCTTCAGGTCACGATACACCCGATAGCCGAGTACCTCGCGCATGGCACGCAGGGTATTGTCTTTTTGCCCGAAACGCGCTTCAGGGTTGGCGGCGAAGAGAGCGAAATCCAGTTGAAAAGCCTCGAATACTTTTTGCGCCAATACATCGTGGCGCAGGCCCTCTGCCCCGGCCTTTTCCACTGCTCGATACAAAGCTGCCCGCTGCAAGGCAATCTCGATGAAATCGTTGAAATGCCCGGCTTGCAAACTGGCATCCTGGCGGTTATCGGTAAAGCTGAGCAGTTTGCGGGCTTCCTTCTTCAGGCCTGCGTCGCTGCGCAGGGTGCGCAGGAGCGAAAGGCTGAGCAAAGTGGTATCGGTGCTGCGCCCGCCGGAGGAAAGCTCGGTCAGCTTGGCAAAATCCGATTGCTGGCGCGAGCCATAAGTCACGCCGCAGTGCAGGCACAGGCGGAACGGCGCAGGGACGAACTGCATACGTAAGCCAGAATCGCCGTCCAGGCTGGCCTGGTCGGCCAGGCCGTTTGAGAAAACGGTGAGCGTTTGCGGCACATAGCGGCGGTAATTGGATCGCACACGCAGCCCGCCGTGGAATTCTTCCAGCCAATCTTCCGGCAACCGCTCGATGATGTCGGCATCGCTGGCCGGCCAGGGATTACCGCTGCTGAAAAACAGAAAACCGGGATCGCCAATTTCTTCACCAGGCCGATCAGACAGGTCGCGTGGAATGTAAGTGTGCTGCCCGGTCTGCTGATCTTTGACTCGCCGGACAACGTAATACTCCTGCCCGCACTCGCGACAAAAGGCCAATGGCAGCAAGATACGATCCCGGTCACCAGGCACGAATTGTTGGCCGTAGACGGTTAAATAACGTTTGCTTTCTTCTTCCAGCGAGGCATAGACCGTGTCGCCGCGGCTGATAAACTGGTGCAAACGAAAGGCAAAGGTGGGCAGACCGGTTTCGGGGTTCGGAATATTGTAGCCAGCCATAAGCAGGCGAGTCAGGGCTTCAGCACAACGGTTTTCAGGAACGCCAGTGTCAGCGCTCAACTGGCGAGCGGTACCATCCGGGCCAGTGATACTGCGCGGGCGGGCGCGTATCAGCCTGCCGCTGTCCGCGTCAGTCATCACACCCAGGCCGCTCTCGATCCAACTGGCGAGTGGATCCTGGCGCAGGCTGTCGTAATCGGCCGGCACCGCTTGAGGCACCGAGACGCGCTGCCCCAGGCGGTTCAGGAAAAGGCGATCATTGGCAGTATGTTCTGGTGTGGCGCGGCGCAAGGTTTCACCAATGATATATTCAGGTTGCACCGTTTCACCAAATAATATGGTGGCTACCCGGGCAACCTCCTGGCGTTGTTCATCCAGTGAACCTGCACTGGCTAATGTTGCCGAGGTGCCGATGCATTGGAGCTGATGAGCGTTCAACACATTGCGCACCCGGCGTACCAGCATGGCTACATCCGCCCCTTGGCGACCGCGGTAGGTATGCAGTTCGTCCAGCACGAGGAAGCGCAGCCCCTGGGCGTGAGTGACCAGCGACTTCTGCTCTTTTGGCCGGGTGAGGATCAACTCCAGCATGACATAGTTGGTCAGCAGGATGTCCGGCGGGCTGGCCATGATGCGGTTTTTCTCTTCGTCGCTCTCCTGTCCGGTATAGCGTTCGAAGGTCACCAGGGGCTTGTTGTCCGGAAAGCCCAGCTTGAGGAATTTGCTCAGCTCGCCCATCTGGCTGTTTGCCAAAGCGTTCATTGGGTAAACGATGATCGCCTTGATGCCTCTCCCGGGGTTGCGCAGCACATGATCCACAATCGGGATGATGTAGGCCAATGATTTGCCCGAGCCGGTGCCGGTCGTCAGCACATAGTTACGCCCGGTGCGAGCGGCGCGAATGGCATCTTCCTGGTGTTTGTGCAAGCGCAATGTGCTGCCAGATGGGTTTTGTTCGTTCTTGCGACGGAAGATGTCTTTGCAAGCCTTACTCAGTAAGCCTTCGTCAACCAGTTGGTCAATCGTATGACCTGGCTCAAAGGCCGGGTTGAGTTGGATCAACGGATCCGGCCAGAGTAACCCTTCGCTCAGGCTCTGGTTGACGAAACGTTGCAGATATGGGTCTCTGATTTGGATGAAGCTGGAGATGTAACCGTGATAATCCTGGATCAGGTGATCGCGCAATGCAAAAACATCCATGCTATTCCCCTATCTGTTCAGTGCTTCCAATCTTGGCTGAAACGCCTGTTTTAAGATAAGTCTCTAACCAGCGATCCAAAGCCTGTTTTCGGAAGCGCCAATGCCGGCCAACCTTCTGGCATGGGATTCTTCCCTCTTGGGCCAGTTTGTATAACGAAGATTGAGAAATGCACAAGTATTGCGCCGTTTCACCGATGGTCATGATTTCAGGTGGATAGCTGCTCATCGGATCACCTTTTATCTTCTTCCTGGGGTTTCGTCCCTTATCCATTGAATATATCAGACATTAGCAAGTATTGTCAAAGGTTTTAAACGCTCAATTGACTACTTGTTGGTGACTCGCGTCCTCCCTCTTGCCTGGCATTTACGCCATCTATATAGCGAAAAGAACAGTTACTCTACTGCCCGAAACTCTGAAGGTGGAATAAGCTGGGCATGTACAGAGGCTTTCTGATGCAATTCCGACGTCGGAATTGGTTGCTCTTCCCCCGATGACAGGCTGGGCTCTCTTTCCGTAAGGAAATAGGCGTCTGTATACTTGGCCAAGGGCGAATTCTGCCAGGGCTTGCAACGAACATCTCACATCCCTCCGGCAAACCTGAGCGGGTTTCTGCCCCCGGCTCTCGTAAGTCAGGCGCCGCTTCTATAAGCTTACAATAGAGGTCGAGGAAGATGCACTGCTGGCGCACAAAAAGATCATGCAGCTTCCACATGGCAACGCCGACTGAGCGCCTGGCGATCATCAACAAGATCGACCCGGCAAGGGTGGAGGAGTTGGCCCGCTACGCCCGCCTGTACCTTCTGGAAAGACGCTGGAGGATCGACCCCGAAGCGCCGCTGAAGCCCGGCATGGCGATCAAGGCTCTGCTGATGGAGTGCCTGAAAGATGATCTCAAATCAAATCCGACGTCGGATCAGGTGTAGTTTCAGCCTGGATTGCCTGACGGCGGCTCTCATCATCATAGCCGGGTTCATCGCAACTGTGTTCACCAACAGGAGGGAAACATGATTATCGGACTTGACGTAGACGGCGTTTTGGCGGACACCATGACCCCCTGGCTTGCTCGCTATAACGCCGAGTTTGACGACAACCTGACCCCGGAAGACATCACCGATTGGAGCATCCACGACTTCGTAAAGCCGGAGGCGAGGAAGAGAATCTATCGCCTGATGGACGCTTCGATTTACGATGATACGCTTCCAATCGCCGGGGCTTTGCAGGGCGTCCGGGAGCTTCGATGCCTGGGCCACAGGATCATCTTCATAACTTCATCCATGGAGAACCAGTGGGGAGCGAAGTACGGCTGGCTCAAACGTCACGGTTTCATCGAGGCCAGGAAGGATTATTTCGAGGCGGCTGATAAAGCTCTCGTCGCCGCCGACCTCCTCCTGGATGATTATCACACCAACGTGATGCGGTTCAGCATCCTGAGGCGTGCGGTGCTCTTCAACCAACCCTGGAACAGACGCTACTACGACCTCCCCAGGGTGTGCTCGTGGCCCGACTTCACGTCGTACATCAGGAGCATCCACGAGATGCAGAACATGATCTTTCAGCCCATATAACAGACCGCGCGAGCGGTCTTTTTTTATGTGGGTATTATTAATCGGTAGTGTCCCTCATTCCCAGTGATGAGATAGTCAAGAAGTGAACGATTAGCGTA
>CAZQQJ010000079.1:0-17202 GCA_964595435.1 uncultured Anaerolinea sp.
ATTTGATCGTGCTTCGGGTAAGTGTTTAGCTAAAGTTAGTTTAGATCAAATAAGGGAATGGATGATATCTGGAAGGCCTGGGGAGGCATCTCCGGCATCCAGCTCACCCTGTCGGTGTTGCTCAGCGAGGGCGTCCACAAGCGCGGCCTGTCGCTGCCGGCGCTGGCGCGCATGTTGTCCTACAACCCGGCCTGCCTGTTTGGCCTGTATCCGCAGAAGGGAGCCATCCAGCCCGGCGCAGATGCCGACCTGGTAGTGGTCGACCTGGGCAAGGAATGGACGCTGACGGCTGAGCAGTTGTTCTACAAGAACAAATTCAGCGCCTATGTCGGTTCGACCTTCAAAGGCCAGGTGGAGCGTACCCTGGTGCGCGGCAAGACCGTTTACCAGGATGGGCAGATCGTGGCAGAACCCGGTTATGGGAAACTGCTGCGCCGGTCTTACCCATACGCCTATTCATAATTTGTACGTTACGCGCCATGTCCGATCCCGATTCTTCTGCCAGCTTGCCCAATCGCCCCTCTGGCCTGACCGGTTTTGAGGCGCAGGTATTGGCGTCCATCGATCCTGGCGAAACCACGGCCTTGCTGCAAGGCCTGATCCGCCAGCGCAGCGATTACCCGCCAGGCGACACGCGCTCCGCGGCCCAGTTCCTGGCGGCAAAGCTGGCTGAGGCGGGTATCCCGGTAGAGATCGTGGCCCGCCGGGAACAGCAGGCCAGCCTGCTGGCCTGGTTGGGCGACCCGGGGCAGGCGCCCTGCCTGACGTTTCACGCCCACATTGACACGGTTCCGCCAGGTGATCTAAAGCGCTGGTCGGTCGATCCGTTTGGCGGCGAAGTGCGGGGAGGCGCCATCTACGGTCGCGGCGCGGGCGACGACAAAGGCAGCGTGGTGGTTCAAAGCATGGCGCTGATCGCTTTGGCGAGGGCCAAAGCTCCCTTGCGGGGCTGTTTGCAGCTTGCCGGCGTGGCAGACGAAGAATCGGGTGGCCTGGAAGGTACGGTCTGGCTGCGTGACCTGGGCAAGCTGAAACCCGATCTGCTGGTGATTGGAGAACAGACGGACAATCAGGTAGCCATCGCTGAGCGTGTGGCATGTGGCATCGATCTGACCGTGTTCGGTAAGAACGCCCACGGCGCGATGCCCTGGGCCGGGGAGAACGCGGTGCTCAAGGCTGCTCGCGCCTTGAGCTGGCTGCAAGAGCAGCTTTTCCCCCGTTTACGCGCCCGTTCGCACCCTCACCTGCCGCCAGCTACGTTGAATATCGGCAAAATCCAGGGCGGTATCCAGTGGAATATCGTTCCAGACCAGTGCAAAGTAGAAATGGATCGCCGCCTGCTGCCCGGTGAGACGCGCCAGGCAGCGATGCAAGAAATCCAGGATGTGCTGGATGAATTTTCCAGGCGCGTCGAACCGCTGCGCTTTGAGCTTTTTTCGCAAGGCGAAGTGGCAGCCAACGTCAACACGCCTGAAGATCATCCATTTGTCGCCCTGGCCAACCGGGCGTTGGCCGATGTGACTGGCGAGGAGCGCCCCCTGACAGGATATGTCCAGACCAGCGATGGGCGTTGGTTTGCCGGCTCTGGTTTGCCGATCATCATCTTCGGCCCCAGCGACCCGGTGGTGGCGCACTCGCCCGATGAGCATGTCTCAGTTGAACAGCTTGTGGAAGCGGCTCGTTTCCTGGCGCTGCTGGCTTTGCGCCAGTTAGCCGTGTAATTTATTTCGTTTGGAGGTTATCTGACGATGAACCAAGTACAGACTGCTAAATTGATTGTAAGCGACGCCGATGTCACCTCGCGCTGCCGGTGCATCAACAAACCGGGGAGTTACATGATCTTTCCGCGCGCCAACCGGGTGGAGCATCATCTGCCCGGCTTCGAGGGCGTGTTGGTGCAGGTATTATCCACCCCGCAGCATGGCGCCAAATTCGTAGAGCACGAGCTGCTGGTTGAGTCAAACGGCCGTACCCTCGGCCAGCGCAGCGAAGAATTCGAGCAATTTTTCTTCGTGTTGGAAGGCCAGGTTCGCTTCGAGCTGGAGGGTAAAGCCCACAAGCTGGTGCAGGGCAGCTTTGCCTGGCTTCCGCCGAATGCAGCGTATGCCTTTGCCAGCGATAGCGAGGCGCTCAGCCGGCTGGTGTGGATCCGCCGCCGGTACGTAAAAGCCGAAGGCATCGCTGTTCCCGACCCGATTGTGGCGCACGAAAGCGATGTGCGCGCCGACCCAACCGATACGTATATGGAGCAGCACCTGACTCCTTACGAGCAGTTGGGATTTGACATGGGCATCAACCTGCAGGTTTTTGACCCCGGCGTGTATTTCAGCTTTGTCGAGGCGCACGTGATGGAACATGGCCTGTATATGCTGTACGGGCGAGGCCTCTACTGGTTGAACCACGATCTGATCGAGGCGCAAAAGGACGATTTTATCTATATGGCTCCTTTCTGCCCGCAGTTCTACTATGCCACCGGATGGGAGAAATCGGCTTACCTGCTCTATAAAGACGTGAACCGCGACTATACCCAATTCTTATAGTTATCTCTAGAGCCAAATTTTAGAAGTATACGTTTTGCCGAAGGAGAAAGAACATGCTTAACCAAGTTTATCGCGATGAGGATGTCAGCCTGGATGTCTTGCAAGGTAAGACGATCGCCGTGCTCGGTTACGGTATCCAGGGCGGCCCGCAAGCTTTGTGCATGCGTGACAGTGGTTTAAAGGTGATCGTTGGCGCAGGCCCGCGGGAGCGCTTTTCAGATTGGGGCAAAGCGGAAAAGGATGGCTTCGAAGTTTACGACTTTGCCGAAGCCACCCGCCGGGCAGATGTGGTGCATGTACTGTTGGCCGATCCGGCGCAGCCCTCGGTGTACCGGGAGTTTATTCACGCCAACCTGAAGCCGGGCGCTACGCTGAGTTTTGCGCATGGCTTCAACGTGTTATATGGCGCCATCCAGCCGCCGCCGGATGTCAATGTGGTTTTATTTGTCCCTAATTCGCCCGGGCACCTGGTGCGCGAAAAGTTCTTGAACGGATCGGGGATATATGGCGCGGTAGCAGTGGACAAGGATGTCACCGGCGACGCCATGCAGATCGTACTGGCCATTGCCAAAGCGGTCGGCAGCACGCGGGTGGGCGTGGTCGAAGTAGAGTTCGACTCTGAAACCGAAGGCGACAACTTCGAGGAGCAGGTTTTGTACGGCGGCACGATTGCCCTGATGCGCGCTGTGTTCGAGGTGATGGTGGAGCATGGCTACCCACCCTATTTTGCCTATGCCAAATCTATCCGTTCGCTGCGCTCGGTGATCGATGTGATGGACGAAATGGGCATCGAAGAATATATCTCCAACCGCAGCAGCCGCACCTGCGAATTTGCGGTGCGGATGAGCGGGCCGCGCGTGATCAACCGCGCCGAGATCGAAAAGATCTTCAATGAGACTGCCCAGGGCGATTTTGCCGCCCGCTGGATGACCGAATGGCAGTTGGGCATGTTCCACCTGTACCGCATGCGCCGCACCGGAGCGAAGTCTCAAATGGAGCAGGTGGGGCGCGAATGGCGCCGGCTGTTCGGCGAGGGGTAAGCGATGGATCAAAGTTTCTTCGACCAGGGCGAGACTCCTCAGGCTTTCCTGGAAAGTATGCAGCAAGTGCGCCCCAAATTCGAGCAGCACCTTGCCGAGTCGCGGCTCAGCGCCGACCAGACGCAGGCGCTCGGCCAGTTGCCGAAAGATTTGAACGTGATGGCCATCGCCGAAGAATGGTCGGGAGATGTTCTGTATTTCCTGCCGCCCCTGCTGCGCATGGCAGAAACGGCCGGCTGGAAGGTGCGCATCTTCCGCCGCGACCGCTTTCCTGAATTGATTTTGCCTTACCGAAAGGAGAATCTTTACCACTCAATACCTGTCTTTGTCTTTTTCGATCAAGATTTCAACGAAATCGCCCGGTGGATCGAGCGGCCCGCCGCGGCGACCCGTATGATCGATGACGAGTCGCTCAAGTTGCGCCGCCGCCTGCGAGAAGAGCACAAAGAAGCCTGGCGGCAGGAGACGGTCCGGGAAATCCTGGATCTTGTCAAATCATCTGCTGGATGAAATACCCTATTAAAAGCATAATTCGAGAGGAGTTCCTATGGTTACAGAAGGATTGAAAGGCCGAGATTTTATTACCCTGCGCGATTTCACCACCGAAGAAATCGACACCATGCTTGAAGTAGCTCTGCAGCTCAAAGCAGATAATACCATGCGCCGCCGCCACGATAACATCCTGCCGATGCGGACATTGTTCATGATGTTCTTCAACCCCTCCCTGCGCACCCGCAACAGCTTCGAAACCGGCATCTTCGAGCTGGGCGGCCACGCCAACTTCCTGGTGCCCGAGGCCACCCGTCTGCCCACCCTGGAAGGCGAAGACCAGGGCTACGGTTCCGAGCGCATCTCGGATGTGGCCCGCGTGCTCTCCCGCATGGGCGCCTGCATCGCCATCCGTATTCTGGGCGACAAAGTGGGCTGGGAGTACGATAAGAGCCTGCGCATCATCAAAGAATTTGCAAAGTGGTCGCACGCACCAGTGATCAACATGGAGGACAACATCTATCACCCCTGCCAGGGGATGGCAGACGTGATGACGCTGCGCGAGATGTTCGGGCGTGATCTGCGCGGGCGCAAGCTGGGCGTGACCTGGACGTGGGGTTCGTCGCCCAAGAAACCGATTGCTCCGCACCACGATTTTATGTACGCTGCCAGCCTGTTTGGCGCGGACATCGTCTTTGCCCGCCCGCCTGAGATGCGCATCGACCCGGATATCGAGGCGGCAATCAAAGCCAACGTGGAAGCCAGCGGCGGCTCTTACACCGTCTCCGACAGGATGGAAGACGCCTGCGAGAACGCCGACATCGTCTATGCCAAGAACTACGTCGCCCTGGACCTGCTGCCTCCGGTAACACAGAAACCCGAGTTGGATGAGATGGTGGCGCTGTTTGCCAAGTACAAATCCTGGATCGCGGATGAGAAGCGCATGAACCTGGCAAAGCCCACCGCCCAATACATGCACTGCCTGCCCTGCGAGCGCGGCGCCGAAGTTTCGGATGCCGTGTTGGATGGCAAATGGGGCGTGGCCTGTTACAACGAAGCTGAAAACCGCCTGCACGCTCAGAAGGGCGTAATGGCCTGCATCATCCCGTAAGCCGCGCCGGTCCTTATCGATAGACCCTTAGGGTCTGTAAGACCCTAAGGGTCTGGCCGTAAAACAATAGGAACTCTGGTATGGAAAAGTTTGATGTGATCATCGTGGGAGCCGGCCCGGCTGGTTCAACGGCAGGCTTTTTACTGGCTCAGGCGGGCCTTAACGTCTTGATGGTCGAGCGCGGCCAATACCCGGGCAGCAAGAACGTCTCAGGAGGCCTGATCTATTCCAAACTTGCCGCGGAAATATTCCCCGAGTTTTGGAACAGTGCGCCGCTCGAGCGGGCGATCACCGCCCACCAACTGGCGATGCTCTCCGGGAGCGCCTCGGTAGCGCTGGATTTTCGTACCCAGGAGGCCTCGCATCCCCCTTATAACGCCTTCAGTGTGCTGCGAGCGCGTTTCGACCCCTGGCTGGCCAAACAGGCGGAAGATGCTGGCGCCGCCTTGATCACCGGGGTTACCGTGGATTCTCTGCTGGTTGAAAATGGCCGGGTGATTGGCATCCAGGCCGGCCCCGACCAGATCGGGGCGGATGTTACCGTGGTGGCCGAAGGCACGCGCTCACTGCTGCTCAAACAGGCCGGCCTGCGCGAAGAATTTCACCCCCACGATATCTCGCTGGGTGTCAAAGAAGTGATCGCCCTTCCGGAAAAGACCATCGAAGAGCGTTTCCTGTGTACGCCAGAGACCGGCATGGCCTATACCCTGGTGGGGCACACCCACGGCATCGAGGGCGGCGGTTTTCTGTACACCAACAAAGCCTCTTTATCGTTGGGGGTCGTGGTAAAGATCGACTCGCTCTACCACAGCAAACTCCAGCCTCACCAGGTCCTGGATGAGTTCAAGAGCCACCCCCTGGTCGCCCGGCTGGTAGAGGGCGGCGAAGTGGTCGAGTATTCTGCCCAAACGGTGCACCGCGGCGGGTTCCATTTGATGTCCAAATTGTACGGAGATGGCTACGTGGTGGCCGGCAGCGCGGCGCGTCTGCTATTGAACAACATTATGACTTTGCGCGGCATGGATTTCGCCATCATCTCGGCGGCGGCAGCAGCAAGGGCGATCCTGGCCGCCAGGGAGAAAGGCTCCTACACCTCGGCTGACCTGGCGGCATACGAAACGAACTTAAAACAGACCTCGATTTACCAGGACTGGCAGACTTACAAAGACACCTATCCGTTGCTGGAAAATAAACGGCTGTTCGAGTTATATCCTGACCTGGCCTGCAACGTGGTAGAAGACCTGTTCAGCCCAACGACACAGCCCGGGCTGAAGGGCTTGGCCGCGCTGCGCAAGGAAATGAATGGGAAGTTATCGATGTTAACGTTGATGAAAGATATCTACCAGATCTCACGCGGGGTGGCGCTATGAGCCAGAAATTATTAAGCCTGGACGCCCGTCTTGGGTTGGACAAGTACGAAATCGACGAAGAGCAAAGCCACATTCAGGTCGAGCACGAACGCTGCAAGACCTGTGAGATCAAACCCTGCCTGACGGTCTGCCCGGCGTTTGTCTACCAATGGGTGGACGATCACGTGGCAGTGCGCTACGAGAACTGCCTGGAATGCGGCACCTGCCAGGTTGCCTGCGATCATGGCGGCAATAAAGGCATTACCTGGCGCAATCCCCAGGGCGGTTTTGGCATCCTGTTCCGCTATGGGTAAAGCTGTCTCGAATATGGAGAGTGATGGATGAAAATTTTAACCCTGATCAAATATTCATTGGATGTTGGCGAGATCAAAGTCCATCCGGACACCAAAGAACTGCGCATGACCGGAGTGCCTGAGAAGATCGGCAATATCGACAAAAACGTAGTCGAGGCGGCAGTGCGCCTGAAAGAGATCACCGGGGCCAGTCTGCAAGCGCTCTCACTCGGACCGGCCAGCGCAAGGGACAGTTTCAAAGACGTGTTGGCGATGGGTCTGGACGAGATCTTCCTGGTCGAAGACCCCTTTGCCGGCGCGGCGGATGGTCCTGTAGCGGTGCGCATCCTCGAAGCTGCTATCCGCAAGCTGGGACCGTTCGACCTGATCCTGTGCGGTTTTGCCAGCGACGATGGCTATACCTACCAGGTTGGCCCTCGCCTGGCCGAGCGCCTGGATTTGCCCCTGGTCTCTTACACTCGCCAGGTCAGCGTGGGTGATGGCGCCCTCCAGGCCGACCGCGACCTGGAAGACAGCTTGCAAACCGTGACGGTCTCTCTACCTGCGCTGGTGAGCATTGCCGAAGAAGCCTTCCCGCCGCGCCGCACGACCCTGATGGATGCCATCAAAGCCAAGAAAAAACCGGTCAATATCTGGCAGGTGGAAGCCGACCTGGGCCTTTCCAGGAGTGAACTGGAGAAGTTAAGCGGTTTCGATTCAGCATCTCAGATCGGCGTCGTGGTGCATCGCAAACAAAACATCTTGAAAGGCGCTACGCCAGCCGAAATGGCCGACCAGTTGATCGATGCCCTCCTGCAGGAAAACGTGCTGAAAGGAGCAGCTTAGCCATGAGCTTGAACACTATTCTCGTCTTCAGTGAAAAACCGGCGCTTTTACAGCAATTGTTGGGAAAAGCGCGCCAGCAGGCGGATGCATTGGGTTGGAGCGTGGCAGTGGTGGACTTTGGCAAAGAAGGGGCAGCCGCTGGCGAGATGGGCGCCGACGTGGTTTACCAGGTCAGCGCAGATGAACGCAACCCCGAAGTGGTCCTGGCTGCGTTGGCTGCGGCTGCCGGCCAGGCCCAGACGGGTTTGCTGCTGGTCGGCGCGACCAAGCTGGGCATGGAAATTGCTCCCCGCCTGGCCGAACGGCTGAACGCCGGTTACGCCGCTTGGGTGGTCGGCTTTGAAACCGAGGCTGCCACACGCACCACAACCGCCCGCTGCATGCTTTACACCGGGACGGGCGTGGCGACCTATCAGTTCAAGCCTGGCCTGGTCGTCCTGACGGCCGCCCAGGGTGTTTTCGAAGCCAACCCCACCCCCGGCAAAATCGCCAGCCTGGCTGCCCTCGAAGCGCCAGCCGTGGCTCCCAGGATGACCATCACGGGATATAAGCCCAAACCGGCCAGCGGTGCGCGCCTGGAAGAGGCCCGGCTGGTGGTGGATGTAGGCCAGGGGGTCAGGCAGCGCGAGGACCTGCAAATGGTTCACTCCCTGGCGGATCTGCTCGATGGGCAATTGGCCTGCTCACGCCCCATCGCTTCCGACCGGGACTGGTTCCCGGAATGGCTGGGGTTATCCGGCGCAAAAATCAAGCCGGAGCTGTGCCTGACGGTGGGCGTTTCAGGGGCCATCCAGCACATTGTTGGCATTCGCGATTCGCACCTGATTGCCGCAGTGAACAACGATGAGAACGCGCCCATTTTCGCCCAGGCGGATTACGGCATCGTTGCTGACCTGTATGATTTCTTGCCGGCCCTCATGGAACGCATCCAGGCGAGAGGCGTTTGCCCGGCCTGGAAATCTTGAATATCCGCGTAGACCCTTAGAGTCTCGAAGACCCTGAGGGTTTGGAGTACACAAAACGACTTTTAGTCAACGAAGAGAGGAACGAAAGATGAAAAAGCGAATTGGTATTATCGGCGGTGGAATTATTGGCACGGCGACGGCGTATTTCCTGAGCCAGTACCCGGAGGCGGAGGTCACCCTTTTTGAAAAGAACAGCATCGGTTCCGGCACGACCGCCAAATCGGCCGCCACGTTCTGCCTGATCGACGACTCCGTCGCCCACGAATTCTGGTCGGTGCGGTTGTTCGGTTTCAATTTCTACACCCGCCTGGAGAAGCAGTTCCCCGGTTCTACCGGCTTTGAAAAGACCGGCACGCTGACCGTCTGCCCCTACAAGCAGTATGAAATGTACGTCAAGCAGGCCGTCGCGCTGACCCTGGCTTCCGACTATCACGCTGAATATTGGACAGATGCCGCCAAAATCCACCAGGTGATCCCCGACCTGAACCTGGATGGCATTCTCGGCGCGGGCTGGTGCCCGGACGATGGCTTCTTCGACGCGACCATGATCGCCAATACCCTGGCGCGCCTGTCACGCGAGCGCGGCGTCCAGATCCACACTAACACCAAGGTTAACGAATTCTGCACCGCTGGCGGAAAAGTCACCGGCCTGGAGACCAGCAAGGGCCACTTCGATTTCGACGTTGTGGTAGACGCCAGCGGCCCATGGGTGAGGCACGTGGCGAAGCTGGTCGGGCTGCAACTGCCCATCTGGCACACCAAGGCGGAGGTTTTTATCCTGGAGCCGGCGGAAAAATTGGGCTACAACTTCCCGGTGCTCAAGTACCCACGCTTTTACGCGCGCAAAGACAAGGCCAACGTCTTCATCTGCAAGTCCCACCAGAGCATGGATTTGAACGACCCCATGCACGCCGGTTTCTGGGACCCCGACCTGCTGCCCATGACCGGCGGGACGGATGAATACTTCTGGGACTTTTTGACCGAAGAACTGATGCAGCAATACCCGCGCCTGCTCGAGGCGTCTGTGGTGAACGAATGGGTGGGATACCGGGCTGAACCGCCCGACTTCCTGCCCGTGCTGGGGCAGACTCCAGTGGAAGGTTACCTGTTGGCGGCGGGCGCCGGCGGCAACGGCGTGATCGAAGCCCCGACCATCGGGCGAGACCTGGCCGATTACATCATGACCGGCGCAGTCTCCTGGTACCTGGACCGCCTGCCGCTCTCCCGCTTCGACGAATTGAAATACGACGAGTCGGGCCGCCTGATCGCTAAACCGGCGATTGACATTCATTAACCGCCCGTTTCTTCGAAGAACCTGCCTTGAACTGCGGGCGGGGTGCTTGCAACGCCTCGCCCGCCCTTCTTTACCCGTTCAGGAGTTTGCGCCATGCGAATCTTATTGATCAACCCGAACACTTCCGAGAGTTTTACCGCCAAGATCCAGGCCATTGCCGAGAAGTTTGCCCTGCCGGGCACCCAGGTGCAGGCGGTCAGCGCCAGCTCAGGACCGCGCTCCATCGAGAGCATTTACGACGAACTGCTCAGCGCACCGGGTACGCTCGAAGTGGCCCTGGCGCACCAGGCCGATTTCGACGCCTTCGTGATTGCCTGCTACAGCGACCACCCGGCGGTTTACGCGCTGCGCGAAATCACCGACAAGCCCGTGCTGGGAATTGCGGAAGCCTCCATGTACCTGGCCTGCATGTTGGGCTACAAATTCAGCGTGGTAACGACCAATCGCGAATGGGAGCCGCTGCTGTGGGATGCGGTGCGGCACTACGGCCTGACGGAACGCTGCGCCTCGGTGCGCTCGACCGGCATGCCGGTCCTGGCGCTGGAATCGGCCAGCCCCGAGGAAACCTACCAGATGATTCTGAACGCCTCGCAGCAGGCTATGGAAAAGGATGGCGCCGAGGTGATCTGCCTGGGGTGCGCCGGGATGACCGGGCTGGATAAGAAACTGGAAGGTGAGCTGCACATTCCTGTCGTGGATGGCGTGGTTGGGGCGCTGAAGCTGCTGGAGGGCCTGGTTGGATATGGTATCCGCACCAGTAAACGCCTGGCTTATTCACAGCCCGGTTACAAAGAGCTGGTCGGTTATCCATCGATTTTCAGCTTTCCGTATAATAGGTAAAGGTTTTTCCGGATTGGATGGGATTGGATGCTTTAGCTGGACCAAATTGGCCGGGGCGTCCGGCTGAAGCCTCGAATCCGGCGGCAGATCAGGTTTGGGCCACATAGAATGACCTTTCGTCATAAAAGCTGCTCAGGTGCAATTCACGAAGAACATGTGCAATGTACCGGCCACGCAAAATGACTTTCGGTCAAATAAGAAGGCAACCTTATGACAGATATCTACTTGCAGGCAACCATCGAAGAAGCTCAAAAAGCGGTGGCCGAAGGCGGCGTCCCCATCGGCTCGGTGTTGGTGCTGGAAGGAAAAATTGTAGGGCGGGGGCATAACCGCCAGAAGCAGATGAACAGCATCATCCGGCACGCCGAAATCGATTGTATCGATAACGCTGCCGGGCTGACCAACGCCGATTACCGCAGAGCCGTGCTCTATACCACGCTTTCCCCCTGCGAAATGTGCGCCGGGGCGATTGTATTTTTCAAGATCCCCAAGGTGGTCATCGCTGAAAACCAGAATTACCTCGGCGCGGAAGAATATCTGCGCTCGCAAGGGGTGGAGGTGGTGGTTTTGAACGATGCCCAGTGTATTGAAATGCTCCAGAAGTTCGACCGGGACCATCCGGGAATCTGGAATAAAGGAGACTAAGCCTGTAATGACCCAAGAGTTCCCTGCAATCCAATTATCCTCGCCGGCCATCGATCTGATGCGCTCCCATCGTTCGATCCGCTCGTTCACCTCGCAGCCCGTGCCCGACGAGTGGGTCGAAACGATCATCGAAGCGGCGCAGTGGGCTTCTTCGACCTGCTTCCGGCAGGTGTACAGCGTGATCGCGGTACGCTCCCCTGAGACCAAAAGCGATCTGCGCCGGCTGTGTGGAGGGCAAAAGTGGGTGGAAGAGTGCCCGGTTTTTCTGGTGTTCTGCGCCGACATGAACCGCCTGGACGACATCTGTAAGGCGAGCGGCAAGCGGGTGAACCTGGAGCACACCGAAACCTTCTTGATGGCCGCCCTGGATACTGGCCTGTTTATGCAAAACGCCGCCCTGGCGGCCGAATCGCTCGGGTTGGGGATGGTCATGATCGGCGGACTGCGCGATAATTCGCTCCAGGTGATCCAGTTGCTTGACCTGCCCCACGGCGTGTTTGGGATTTCTGGCATGTGCCTCGGCTTTGCCGAGAAAATGCCCGCCCAGCGCCCGCGCCTGCCCCTGACAGAAATCCTGCACCGGGAACACTACCAGCCGGATGGGCGCCAGGAGCGCCTGGCAGCCTATGACGACCGCATCCGCGCCGTGGGTACCTACCACAAAAAAGATGGCCGGCTTGAGGGCTGGACAGAAGTGATGGCCCGCACGACCTCCAAACCGCCGCCCGAAGAAGGTCGTTACCGGCTGCGCGAGATCCTGCGCGAGCAGGGATTCGAGATGAAATGACTTATGGAATCGATTAGCGAGCTCTACCGGATCGGACACGGTCCTTCGAGCAGCCACACCATGGGCCCGCGCAAGGCAGCCGAAATATTTAAGGAGCGTTACCCGGCAGCTGTCCGCTACCGGGCGACCCTGTTTGGCAGCCTGGCAGCA
This sequence comes from uncultured Anaerolinea sp., assembly GCA_964595435.1. Classification (GTDB taxonomy): domain Bacteria; phylum Chloroflexota; class Anaerolineae; order Anaerolineales; family UBA4823; genus RBG-16-57-11. Next base: position 12,350 of record CAZQQJ010000079.1, read on the forward strand.
ACCGGCAAGGGCCACCTGACCGATATCGCCATCCAGGAAGCCTTCTCCTCCGTACCCGTCGAGATCATCTGGAGGCCGGAGGAGGCGCTTCCTTTCCACCCCAACGGAATGCAGTTCGAGGCCATCTTCGCGGATGAGAAGAGTTCCTACCCGTGGCAGATGTACAGCCTGGGGGGTGGGGCGATTGGCGATGGCGCTACATCCCAGGCCAAAGAGGTTTACGAATTGCACACCACCACCGAAATCCTGGAACGCTGCGGCAGGCGAGGCCAGGCGTTTTGGGAGTACGTCGAAGAGCGCGAGGGCAAGGAAATCTGGCCGTTCTTGCTGAAAATCTGGCAGGCCATGCAAGACGCCATCCAGCGCGGCCTCAAGGCGGAGGGGGTCCTGCCTGGCGACCTGGGGGTGCCCCGCAAGGCCTGGGCCTTTTACCGCAAGACGATCAACGCCGGAGAGCATACCAAACGGCCGGGGCTTCTGGCAGCCTACGCCCTGGCCGTATCGGAGGAAAATGCCTCGGGCGGGCAGGTGGTGACTGCGCCAACCTGCGGTTCCTGCGGCGTGCTCCCTTCGGTTTTGCGCTACGTGCAGGAAACCTTCCACTGCCCGGAAGAATCGATCCTGCGCGCCCTGGCGACCGCCGGGCTGATTGGCAACCTGATCAAGCACAACGCCTCCATTTCCGGCGCTCAGGTCGGCTGCCAGGGTGAAGTCGGCGCAGCCTGCGCCATGGCCGCCGCGGCGGCCACGCAGTTGATCGGCGGCACGATCCGCCAGGTCGAGTACGCCGCAGCCATGGCCCTGGAGCACCACCTGGGCCTGACCTGCGACCCGGTCGCCGGGTTGGTGCAAATCCCCTGTATCGAGCGCAACGCCTTCGCCGCCAACCGGGCGATGAATTGCGCCGACTATGCCCTGTTCACCGATGGCACTCACCTGATCCCATTCGATGAGGTGGTGTCAGTGATGTGGGAAACCGGCAATGACCTGCCCTCGCTGTATCGCGAAACCGCCTCGGGCGGGCTGGCGGCCGCTTACCAACGGCGGATGAATGGCTCGGAGGATTCAGCACGATGATCGACCTGCTCATACGCAATGCCCATGTCCAGGACCAACCAGGGCGCCTCGACTTCGCCGTAGATAGCGGAATGATTATCGAGCGCGGCACCGGTCTGGATTACCCTGCGGCTCGCGAGATCGACCTGGACGGCCGGCTGCTGGTCCCCGGTTTCGTGGAAAGCCACGTCCATCTGGATATCGCCCTGATGAACGACTGGGAAAAGCCCGGCCGGCCCAGGCCTTTTCGGTCTCCGCTGGAACTCAACCAGGCGGTCGAGCAGCGGCGCAAATCCTTCACCCGCCAGGAGATCGAGCAGCGCGCCGGAAGGGCGCTGGAGCTGGCCAGCCGGCATGGGGTGACGGCCATGCGCGCCCAATGCCACGTCGACCCCGAAGTGGGGTTGCGCCACCTGGAAGCCTTGGCCGCGCTGCGGGAAAGATACCGTGACCGGGTCACGCTGCAAATCGTCGCCTTTCCACAACAGGGCCTTTTCAGCCAGCCCGGCGGGCTGGAACTTTTCCGCCAGGCCCTGCGCCAGGGAGCCGACGTGATGGGCTGCGCCAGCAACCTGGAGCGGGGCAGCGGGGTGGATTTCCGCCGGCACATCGACGCCGCCCTGGACCTGGCGATGGAATTCGACGTCGACCTGGATTTACACGCCGACCTGGGCATCCCGCCTTCCGTCGAACTGGATGACCTGGAGGTGGTGCACATCGCCCGCCGGGCTATCCAGCGAGGTTACCAGGGCCGGGTGACGGCCGGCCACGTTTGCGCACTGGGTTCGGCTCTGCCCGACGTGGCGGACCAGGCGATCGCGCTCATCCGCGAGGCGCACATCAGCGTGATCAGCCAGCCGGATATGTACCGCCTGGGGCGCGAGGATACCCACCACGTGCGCCGCGGGCTGACCCGGGTCAAACAGTTGCTGGCCGCAGGGGTCAACGTGGCCTATGCCTCCAACAACGTGCGGGACGCCTATCGCCCGCTGGGCAATTTCGATTTGCTCGAAGAAGGGTTGGTGCTGGCCTACGGCGCTCACATGGACAGCGTGGACGAATTGGAAACGCTGCTCAAAATGTCCACGTATCACGCGGCGAAGGTCCTGCGCCTGGAAGGGTACGGCTTACAGGCCGGCTGCCGGGCCGATTTCGTGGCCCTGGACGCCCCTTCGCCGTCGGCGGCCATTGCCGGCCAGGCCGAAAAATTATACGTCTTCAAAGTCGGGCGGCTGGTGGCGCAGAACGAGAGGACTTCCACCCTCGTGTAAATGCGTGGCGTGGGACAACTGGGTGGCGAGATCACCTGGATCGCGAAGGCCATCTGGATCGCGAAGGGCGCGAAAAAAGGCCGCGAAAAACGCGAAAGAAGCCCTCCATCCACGCGCTCGCCCCCTTTCGCGCCTTTCGCGCCCTTTCGCGATTTCGCGATCCAGATGGCCTTCGCGCCGGCTCCGCGCCTGCACAATTCGGAGTATAATTTCCGGCAAGTAACCCTGCCGGCCAGGCCATGCGCCGCGCCGCCCATCCTTGCAGGAACCGATCGCCGATCTGTGTGGAGACGCCGGGGATGTCCGAATTATCTGCTGATCCAGGTGAACCAGAGGACCAGGATCACCCGCCAGGGAGAACAGATACCCGCGGCGGGGATTTCGTCGGCCAGGATAAGGTCGAAGGCGACAAGGTGGCGGGCAATAAAACCCAAGGCGACCGGTCTGCCGCTAATGTCGGTTCGATATCCGAAATGCAGGGCGGGCAGTTGACCATCGCTGGGCGAGATGTCATCATCCACCAGTATGGCGCGCCACCCTCAACCCAAACCGAACCACCCGACGCGCCTCCTGCCCCCGGCGAGCCGCCCTACATGGGCCTGCGCTACTTCGATACCCGCGACGCCGCCCTCTTCTTCGGGCGCGAGACACTCACCAAAGAGCTGGCTGCCCGCCTGGCCGGGGAGCGTTTCCTGGCCGTGGTGGGCGCCTCGGGCAGCGGCAAATCCTCGCTGGCGCGCGCCGGCCTTGTTCCGGCCTGGAACGACGGCATCCCAACCCGCGGCGGCGTGCTGCGTGGCCCGGTGTACGTTATTACCCCAACCGCCCACCCACTGGAAAGCCTGGCCACCAGCCTGACCCGCCATTCCGAATCGATCACAGCTACCGCCACGCTGATGGATGACCTGGCAGCGGACCCCCGCAGCCTGCATCTCTACGCCCGCAAGCTGCTCAGCCTTTCGGGGGAGGCGGGCATGCTGCTGGTGGTCGACCAGTTCGAAGAAACCTTCACCGCCTGCAAAGACCCCATCGAGCGCAAAGCTTTCATTGAGAATCTGCTGATTGCCGCCTCTGACGCGAGCGCCGGCCCGCTGCGAATTGTCATCACGCTACGGGCCGATTTCTACCACCACTGTGCCGAATACGAGGATCTGCGCCAGGCGTTGGAGCAGCACCAGGCGTACATCGGCGCGATGAGCTGCGCCGAGCTGCGCCGGGCGATCGAAGAACCGGCCCGGGCTGTCGGTTGGCAATTTGAGCCGGGCTTGGTCGATCTGATCTTGGCCGATGTGGGCGAGGAGCCGGGCGGGCTGCCGCTGCTCTCGCACGCCCTGCTGGAGACGTGGAAGCGCCGCCAGGGGCGTACGCTGACCCTTGCCGGTTACGCTGCTGCCGGCGGTGTGCGCAAGGCGATTGCAAAGACGGCCGAGGATACCTATGTGCGCTTCACGCCCGTTGAGCAGGCGCTGGCACGCGGCATCTTCCTGCGCCTGACCGAATTGGGCGAAGGCACGCAGGACACGAGGCGGAGGGCGCGGCTGGACGAGCTGGCCCCGGCGCCTGAGGAACAGGTGGCGACGCAGGCAGTGCTCAAAGCGCTGGCCGACGCCCGTTTGGTGACCACGGAACAAGATTACGCTGAAGTGGCCCACGAAGCGTTGATCCGCGAATGGCCTATGCTGCGCGGCTGGCTGGACGAAGACCGCGAGGGCCTGCGCCTGCATCGCCACCTGACGGAGAGTGCACAGGAGTGGGATCGCCGCGAACGTAGCGCCGACGAGCTGTACCGCGGAGGGCGCCTGGCGCAGGCGGAAGAGTGGGCGAAGTGGCATGTGGGCTGGCACAATCCGTTGGAGCGGGAATTTTTGGCGGCTTCGCTGGCGGCGGCGTGGCAGGCGGAGGTCGAAGCGGAGGGGCGTCGGCAGCGCGAGTTGGAGCAGGTGCGTCGGCTGGCGCAGACGCAGCGCCAGCGCACCTCCGTGCTGGCAGCGGGGTTAGGAGTGGCGGTTTTGTTGATTTTGTTGTCGCTCTGGCTGTACAGCCAGTCGCAGACCCGGGGTATGCAGGCCGCCGCTAATGCTGCTACAGCCACCAACGCATTGGGGCTTTCCCAGGCGCGCGGCACACAGGCGGCAGCCAACGCAGCCACGGCCATCAACGCATTGGAGCTTTCTGAAATGCGCGGCACGCAGGCCGTCGCACAACAGACTACCGCCGAAGCTGAGCGTGCTCGCGCCGAAACCCAGTCTCAAATTGCTTTGGCCCGGCAGTTAGCTACCCAGGCGCAGGTTGTATGGGGATATGGTAAAAGCCGACAAACCACTGCCGTGTTATTGGCCATCCAATCCATGCGCCTGCTTCCATCATTTGAGATGACTCAAATCTTGCAAAACAATACCCTGGCGCGCCCAGTCGCCCGCATGACCCATGAAGGTTGGGTAAGCTCAGCCGCTTTCAGCCCGGATGGGCGCTATGTGGTTTCGGGGAGTGGGGACAATACTGCCCGGGTATGGGATGCAGCCAGCG
>CAZQQJ010000080.1:0-16534 GCA_964595435.1 uncultured Anaerolinea sp.
ATTACGCACTGGTTACGTTTCAGCGTAACCAGTCAACTGACTCGTCGAACCCTCTTTCGGGGGATTGAAATCTCACCTCAGTCCATACAAGCCGGTTGGAAACCGGCTCCTGCCTCAGCCCGCAGGGCTTCCATGCACTGAGCAGGGGATTTATCCCCGGCGGTAGCTTTGATGTCATCGGCCTGGGCGTGCCTGCGGATGTTCTCCCAGCGGGTTGCTTCGGGCAGGACGAAGGCGCCCACCTGGCGGTATTCGTCCGGGTCGTCGAGGGCAAATTCAAGTTGGTAATAATCGCTGTGCGGCTCGGCCACCATGCGGGCCAGCTCGGCGCGGCGTTTTTCGTAGCGCAGCGAAAGGAAGCGCAGGAAGATGATGGGCAGGACGTAGCGCCTGCAGTCGGCGGGTTCGATGGAGCCGCGCAGGTTGACGGCGGCCTGCCAGAATTCTTTGGTAACGTCGGTGATGTTGTTTTTGTCGCCGGCCTGGTAGCCGGACGGCTTTTTGCCACGCGGCATGGGGTAAACTCTCCTATCGGGGTGATGAGGAATCAGTCACTGAGTAACCGGGGTTGTTCGCCAATTTTGCCTGACCCGTATAGCGCGCCCTGCACTTGAAAGATTGATGTTGGAGGTGATTATCGATGAGGGGAGATCGTGCAAGAGGGGCAAGAAAGGGGGTAAAAACTGCCGCGCAGGTTCAATCCTGGTAAGCTTGACTTCGATCTGCCACAGGCTTACAATCCGGGCTGGACAATTTGCATACAGTCAGCTTTTCACACACAGATTGGAGTAAATGGATGGCCCCTCAATTGACAGACGATATCATTCGCTCGTTGAGCACTCCACAGAGCTTCGAGCGTGGGCAGGAACTTTACCAGGCCGAGGCGATTTTCGCTACGGAGCGCCAGGAGAATGTCTTATTGGGCAAGTGCGAGGGCAGCACAGCTCCCGATTATAGCCTGCGGGTGGAGATCGACGAAGGCGGGGTGCGGGCGACAGGATGTTCGTGCCCGTACGTCATGGGCGGATTGTGCAAGCACCGCGTGGCGCTGCTACTGACCTTTGTACACCAGCCGCAGGTCTTCGTCGAGCGAGAAAGTGTCGCTCAATTGACCCAGGGACTGGAGCGTGAGGCGCTGGTGGCTTTGCTGGAAAAGCTGGCGGCAGGCGAGCCGGGCGTTTATGAGCGGCTCGCCGCGGAAGTAGCCGCGGTCAGAGGCGCCAGCCGGGCGCAAGACGCGGCGCAACCCAGGCGCAAGACGAATGTCTCAGAGCAGGCTTACCGCCGCCAGGTGAAGCAAATTCTGCGCGGATCGGGTTACCGCGATGATTATGGCGCGACGAGCGGTGTGGTGGATGAGTTAAGTCGGGTGTGCGATGCGGCGGACAGTTTCCTGGAAGCCGGGGATGCAGATGGGGCGCTGACTATTCTGGCAACTCTGTTGGAAGAGATGAACGGGGTCTTCGAGGAGTTCGACGACTCGGATGGCGAACTGGGCGAATTCCTGGACGAGGTAAGTCGGGCGCTGGCTGAGACGATTTTGAGCCTGGACCTGACGGACGCAGAGCGTGCCGAGCTGAAGAAGCGCCTGCAGCCAGCGGTAGACGATGCGGCGAACTACGGTGTGGATGGCGTCGAACTGGTCATGCTGGCCCTCGATGTGGGATGGGGTACGGAAAGCGGTGATGAAGAATGGGATGAGGACGAAGAAGAATATTCCGGCGAACTGACCGAAATTAAGCTGAACGTGCTCGATCGCCAGGGGCGGGTAGATGAGTACCTGAGGTTGTGCCTGGAGGCGGGCAAGCCGCGGCGTTATGCGCTCAAACTGTTGGAGTTGGGACGCAAAGACGAGGCAGTGCGCGTGTCTCTGAGCCAGATCAGCAGCGTCGAGGACGGGCTGGCAATCGCCCAACGGCTGCGCGACCTGGGCCACGTTCAGGAAGCGATTGCGGTGGGCGAGCGCGGGCTGGGGTTGGAAGGGCACAAATACCAATTGGGTACGTGGCTTGGCCCGCTGGAGGAAGCGCAGGGCCGCAGCGAGCAGGCGCTACAGGCTTACCTGGCGGCTTTCAACAGCCTCCCATCGGTGGAGCTTTACCAGACGCTGCAGCGCCTGGCAGGGACGGAATGGGCGACCTGGAAGGACAGGGCGATGGAGACGCTGAAAGCAACCGGGCGCAGCAGCGTACTGGCTGAAGTGTACCTGCTGGAGCAGGAGTGGGACGCGGCGATCCAGATCGCTGATGCGTCGAGCTGGGATTACCGCCTGGCGGCAAAGACGGCGGAGGCGGTTTTGCCCCACCGCCCAGAGTGGGTGATTCAAGCTAGTAAGCGACAGGCCGAGGCGCTGATCGAGAAGGGCCAGAGCAAGTATTATGCTACCGCGGCGGTCTGGCTGGAGTGGACGAAGAAGGCTTACGCCCAGATGGGGCGGCAGGCAGAATGGCAGCAGTATCTGAGCGGCCTGAAAACGCAGTATTCGCGGCGCCCGGCGCTGCAGGCGGAACTGCGCCGGCTGTAACTGGAGACAATCAATCAGGTCTTGGAACCTGCGGCCAGACCGTCCTCTTCTACAACTCCATACCCTCCACCCCCCGGCGTGCGAATGGACAGGATATCGCCCGCTTTCAACTCAAAGGCGCCCTTGCCGGGAAGGGGCGCCTCGACGCCGTCCCGGATCAGCACGTTTTCGCCGGGCCGGCCAGGGTCGCCGCCAGCCAGTCCGTAGGGCGGGAAGCGGCGGCGCTCGGTGAGCAGGGTCACCTGGGCGTCGGCCAGGGTTTGCAGGTCGCGGCGGATGCCATCGCCGCCGGGGTGGCGACCGCGCCCGCCGGAGCCGCGCCGTACCTGGTAGCGTACCACGCGCAGGGGGTAGGCGTATTCCAGGGCCTCGGCGGGGGTGTTGAGGGTGTTGGTCATGTGGGAGTGGATGGCGGAAAGGCCGGGGCGGTCAGGCAGGGCGCCCGTGCCGCCGCCGATGGTTTCGTAGTAGGCGAAGGGCCCGCCGCGCCCCGGGTCGAAGCCGCCGATGGTGAGGTTGTTCATGCTGCCCTGGCTGGCGGCGGGGACGCGCCCGGGAGCGGCCTGGGCCAGCGCGCCGAGCAGCACGTCAACGATGCGTTGCGAGGTTTCGACGTTGCCGCCGGCCACCGGGGCGGGCAGCAGGGCGTTGACCACGCTGCCGGGCGGGGCGATGACCTGGATGGGGGCCAGGCAGCCGGTGTTGTTGGGCACGTCCAGGCCGAGCAGGCAGCGGAAGACGTAGTAGACGGCGGAGAGGGTGATGGCGTAGACGGCGTTGATGCTGCCTTTTTGCTGCGGAGCCGAGCCGGTAAAGTCAACCGTGGCGGTCTCACCGTGGATCGTGACGGCGACGGTGATGGGGATTGGGGCGGGTCTCAGACCCGCCTCTACGCCGTCGTCATCCAGGTAGTCGGTGAAGGTGTAGTGGCCGTCGGGCAGCCCGGCGAGCAGGCGGCGGGTCATGCGTTCGGTGTAGGCCAGCAGGGCGGCCATATAGTCGGTAACTTCGTCGACGCCGTAACGGTCGAGCAGCTCGAGCAGGCGGGCTGCGCCGCGCTGGTTGGCGGCGATCTGCGCCCACAGGTCGCCGGCGCGTTCCTGGGGGGTACGCACGTTGGCCAGGATCAGGCCGAGCAGGTCTTGATCGACCTGGCCGGCGCGGATCAGGCGCACGGGGGGGATGATCAGGCCTTCCTGGTAGATTTCACGTGCGATGGGCATGGAGCCGGGGGTCATGCCGCCGACGTCGGCGTGGTGGGCGCGGGAGGCGACGAAGCCGAGGAGGGCGGCGGGGGGAGGCGGGGAATTCGAGGGGACGCGGATGAACGCGGAGAGGCGCGGAGAATTTGATGGGACGCGGACGAGCGCGGATGAACGCGGAGGTTGGAGGGTTTTGGATGGGACGCGGATGAACGCGGAGGGACGCGGAGGGGATGGGGGATGGGGGAGGAAGACGGGGGTGACGAGGGTGATGTCGGGGAGGTGGGTGCCGCCGCGGAAGGGGTCATTGAGCAGGATGGCGTCGCCGGGCGCAAGATCGGTGAAGGCCTGGACGGCGGCATGGACGGAGAGGGGCATGGAGCCGAGGTGGACGGGGATGTGGGCGGCCTGGGCGATCATCTGGCCGTGGGCGTCGAAGACGGCGCAGGAGAAGTCGCGGCGCTCCTTGATGTTGGGGGAGTAGCTGGATTTGCGCAGTACGACGCCCATTTCTTCGGCGATGGCGGCGAAGAGGTGTTTGAAGATCTCCAGGCGGATGGGGTCGGGGGAATTGGGAATTGTGGATTGCGGATTTTTGATTGTAGACTGGGTCATAGCATAGATGGGTAACCCCTAAAGGTCTTCAAGACCTTCAGGGGTTGGAAGCGTGGAGTGGATGGTGATGAGCAGGTTGCCGTAGGGATCGACAACGGCGCTGTCAGCTTCGTCGAGCAGGATGGAGGTGTCGGAGCGAAGCACCAGGGCGGGGCCGGGGATGCGGTTGGCAGGGAGCAGGGCTTCGCCGCGGTAGACGGGGAGCAGGGCCGGGCCGGAGGCGAGCAGGACCCGGCGATGCTCGAGCAGGGCGTGGGCAGGATCAGGGGAGGCGGTTGCTGCCTGGGGCAAGGCAGGCGGGTGGGCGCGCCCGGCGGCGCGCAGGCGCAGGGTGACGATTTCAATGGGGGCATCCGGGCGGGCATAACCGTAGGCCTGCTGGTGGAGAGCATGAAAGGCGGCGAGGTGGGGGCGGGTCTCAGACCCGCCCGTACCAGACCCACCCGGAGCGAACGGGACGGTGAGTTCGTAGGATTGGCCGCGGTAGCGCATGTCGAGGGCAGGCTCCAGGCGGACGTCGGAAAGGGGGATGCCTTCGGCCTGGATTTCGGCCAGGGCAGCGGCGGCCAGGGGCTCCAGGCGGGCGGTGATCTCGGCGGAAGGGGTGTCGCCGGAGAGCATGACGGTCTGGCTGTAGTCCTTGACCACTTCGGCGGCGAGCATGCCGAAGGCGGAGAGGGTGGAGGCGAGGGGCGGAACGAGCACGCGGGGGATGCCCAGGCGGCGGGCCAGGCCAGCAGCATGCAGTCCGCCAGCGCCGCCGAAGGAGAGCAGGGTAAAGCGGCGCGGGTCGTGGCCGCGCTCGACGGAGATCAGGCGCAGGGCGCGCTCCATGTGGGCGTTGACGACGGCGACCACGCCGAGAGCGGTTTGCCCGGCGTCCAGGCCGATGAGCTGGCCGAGGGCGGCCAGGGCCTGGCGGGCGCGATCTTCGTCCAGGGGCATTTGCCCGCCGAGGAAATGAGCTGCGGACAGGCGGCCGAGGACCAGATTGGCGTCGGTGACGGTGGGCAGGCGGCCTTTGCCGTAGCAGGCGGGGCCGGGGTCGGCGCCGGCGCTTTGCGGGCCGACGCGTAGGGCGCCGCCGGGGTCGATGGAGACGATGGAACCGCCGCCGGCGCCGATGGTGTGGATGTCGAGCAAGGGAACGCGTACGGGACAGCCGCCGATGACGGCTTCGGTGGTGACCTGCGGTTCGCCGTCGATCAGGGCGACGTCGGTGGATGTGCCGCCCATGTCGAAGGTGAGGATGCGCAGGCGTTCGGCGGCCTCGGGCGAGGCGGCAGCGGCCAGGCGGGCGATGTGCTGCGCGCCTACCACACCGCCGGCGGGACCGGAGAGGATGCAGCGCACGCCTTCGCGGCGGGCCTGGGCGGCGCGCAGGCTGCCGCCGTTGGATTGCATGATGCGCATCTGGATGCGGCGCGTCTGTATCCGGCTGGCTGCAGGACCCGCCGGGGCGGCTCCAGAGGGTGGCGCAGCCGGTCCGCCGTCGCCCTCCGCCGGGTGTGCTGGCACAGGGGATGCTGGTGCAGGCGCTGGCTGGCCCGGCAGGCCGGCGGCGAAGGCGTCTTCCAGGCGGCCCAGGTAGCGATCCAGGACGGGGGAGACGTAGGCGTTGACGGCGACGGTGCTGGCGCGCTCGTATTCGCGGTATTCGGGGAGGATTTCGCAGGAAGGAGAGACGAAGAAGCCGGCCTGGCGCAGCCTGGCGGCGACGTTCTGTTCGTGTTCGGGGTGGAGGAAAGAGAAAAGCAAACAGACGGCGACGGACTCGACGCCTTGCGTTTGCAGAAGGGGCAGCAGGGCATCGACCTGGGCGGGGTCGAGGGGCTGCAGGACAGCCCCGTGAGAGTCGACGCGCTCGTCGACTTCGAAGCGCAAGGCGGCAGGGACGAGGGGTGGGGGCGGGGCGGCGGTGAAATCGTACAGGGCAGGGCGGTTCTGGCGGCCAATTTGTAACACGTCAGCGAAGCCGCGCGTGGCGACCAGGGCGGTGACGGCGCCTTTGCGCTCGAGCAAGGCATTGGTGGCGACGGTGGAGCCGTGGATGACGTGAACGGCGACGGGATCGTTTTGCACGGCGCGAGCCAGACCTTGCAGCACGGCCGCGGCGGGATCGGAGGGGGTAGAGAGCAACTTGAAAGTCTCGAAGGCGCCTTTGGCGGGGCGATAGACGACGAAATCGGTGAAGGTGCCGCCGATGTCGATGCCGATGGATAAGGTGTCAGAGGTCATAGATCAGGTGTCAGGGGTCAGATGTCAAAAGCCAGGCGCTATGGGTCAGGCGGCTGGCAGGGGAAGTCGGGCGATGCAGCGCCAGGCGGGGTCCTGCGGGCCGCGCTGCATCAGGCAGAGATGGTGAATGGGAGCGACGAAATGCTGGCTGTCCCACTCGCTGCCGGCGAGGTCGTCGAGCATGCGCTGCGCCCCGATGGCGGGCAGGCGCATGGCCAGGGTCAGGTGAGGGGAAAAGCCCTTGTGCTTGTCCGGGCCGAGCGCTTTGAGCAGGGCCTGGCGGGCTGCCAGGAGCTGGCTGGTGCGCTCTACACCCAGGTAGATGACCGGTTTCGCGGCGGGCGGGAAGGTATGCACACCGCCCAGGAGCATCTCAAACGGGGCAATGTGGGGGACAGCCTGCTCCAATCGCTGGATCGCGGCGGTTTCGTTTTGGGCGTTGGGCGGCCCGCTGCGCCAGTAGATGCCGGCCAGGGTAACGTGCGGGGCGGTGATGCGAGCGGTGACCGGGTCGTAGCGCTGGCGGACGGCCTGGATCCGTTCTGCCAGGCCGCCTTCGGGAAAGGCGCCGACGAAGATACGATAGTCACTCATGGGATCGAGCCGATGCGGGTGGGGCGAACCGGATTATGGCGTTCAGATCGGCTAACAAGCGATCCGGCAAATGGTCACGGTTAGCCGGCGTCACATCAACCAGGCTGACCCCAGGACGGCGCTTGATTTTGTCGCTGAACGGCAAGCTGCGCTGGACGATGGTCCCCAGGACGGGCGGGGGGCTTTCCAGGGCAGCCAGCACGGCCTGGCAAAAGCGGGGCGAGGCGATCTCCATAGGGCCGATCTCGTCGATGACAACCAGCGCGCCGGCATGGATCGCCTGGTGGATGGCGGCGATTGCCAGGCCTTCCAACGCCGAAAGATCGACGCCATATTTCCCCACTTTTACAGGGCTTTGCGTGCTGGTATGGGCCAGGGTCCCACGCCGGCCGTCCAGGGTGACGATCTCAAAGCCCTGCCGCACTCCGGAAGGGCGGATTTCCAGCGTATAAAACCCACCTGCAGGGAAAGGTAACCGCTCGATTACATTGCGAATCAGGGTGGTCTTGCCGCAGCCTGGATGACCGGTGAGCAGAAAGGCGTGCCCCATGGTGATTGTCTTACCTGCAAGCAAAATGAACTTCCAGTTCAGGAAGGTTGAGGCCACGCACTTCCAGGGGAATGCTGCTGTCCAGCGGCAGGTCCTGGTTCAGGTGAAGTGGCGCTTCCAGGGCCAATTCGGGGATGATGACGTAGCCACGCAGGCCGTTCTTTTCGACCAGGATGCCTTCGCCCTGCCAGCCGGGGTGCTGGAGCAGATAGACCAGGGTCCAGTGGCGGCGAGCGAGGGATTCGGCCTGGTTGACGACGCCGGTGATGGCTTCGGCGTTCCCCAGGCGCTCGATCATGGCCTGGGCGCTCAGGATGGGCTGGCTGCGCAAATAGGCGCGCAGTTGCTGGTGGACGACCAGATCGAGATAACGACGCAGCGGACTGGTGGCGCGGCTGTAGGCGGGCAGGCCGACCCCGGCATGGGGAGCGGGCAGGCTGCTGACCTGGCTGCGCTTGAGCCAGCGGCGCATGGCGAAACGCCCAGCGAGGGACTCTTCGGGTGGCGCAGAGGCGGGAAGCGGGGCGGGCCGCCCGGGGGTGGGTGTTTCGGATGCAGGCGGGCTGGCGGCTTCCTGGGTGGCGTAGGGGAAGGGGATGTCGTGTTGGATGGCAAAGCGGGCGGCGGCTTCGCCGGCCAGGAGCATGGCCTCGCGCACCAGGTCGCGGCTGCGCAGGCGCAGGACCGGCTCGATACACACCTGACCATCGACCACGCGGAGCATGACTTCGGGGAAGTCGAGCAGGAAGGCGCCGCTGGCCCGGCGGCGAGCGTGGCAGGCGCGGGCGATGCAATCCAGGCTGTGGAAAGGTTCTTCGGCGAGGCGCGCTTCGGCCTGTTCGTAGCTCAGGCGTTGGACGCGCACCAGGCTGGGGCAGATTTCGATGGCGGTGATTTCGGCGGCGGCGTTCAACTCCAGGCCAAAGGAGATGGCAGGGGAGATTTCTTGCAGGCCAAGCCCCAGGGCCTGGACGGCCTGGGCCGGCAGCATGGGAACGGGGCCTTCGGGGAGGTAGAGGGTGGCGCCGCGCGCACGCGCTTCCAGGTCGGCGGGGCTATCCGGGGAGACCAGGGCGGCGGCATCGGCAACGTGCACCCAGATTTGAGCGTGCACCAGGCGGCCCTGCTCATCCAGTTGGCAGGAGACCAGGGAGAGGGCGTCGTCGGGGTCCTGGTTGTTGCGGTCGTCGATGGCAAAAGCAGGCAGGGCGGTCAGGTCGCGGCGCTCGCCGTCCGCCAGGGCAGGCAGATCGATGGTGGGCGGGGTCGTGGGCAGACCGAGGCGCACGGGGTAGGGGTTCACGTTGTGATCCCAGACACCCCAGGCGAGCAGCAGGGCATGGGCGTTTTCGGGGCGCTCGGAGCGACCTAACTCGCGCAGCAGGCGGCTGTCTTTGCGGCGGCCGAGGGCCAGGTCTTCCAGTTCGCGCAGGAAGCGGGCATCTCCTTGAGGGGAGACATCCCCTTTTGGGGCGCGGGCGACGAAACCGGCCCAGGCCTCGGCCTCCGCCTGGCGGGCCTGGCGGGCGGCTTGTACGGCGGCGACTTCCTGGGGCGAACAGGCGATGACGGCGCCCGGCTCGCCGCGGAAGTAGAGGCCGTCTTCGACCCATTGCCAGGCGGCCCAGGCAGAAGCGGGGGTGTATTCTCCGTAGATCAGCTCGGCCATTTCGGCCAGGGTGTGCGGCGCATCGCTCTCGGCCATGATCTGCCAGGCCAGCTCGTGCTCGCCCTGCAGCGGGCGCAGCCCGGCCAGGCTGTGCAGCGGGCCGGGGTGAAGCAAGGTGACATCTTTGGCGCGCACGCGGGCGACGTTGCCGCCTTCCAGTTCGATTTCGAGACGGTCGCCGGTTTTTACTACTCGACCGGGGCGTTTTTTATGAAGCACGAGGCTGTAGAGGGGAATGGCTGTTTCTTGTGACACGTGGTTACCTGATGACCGATTATACCTGTGTTTCGTTGGGATGGAGGCCGGTTGGGTTTCAGGTTATAATCTCCAGCGATGAACCTTGACGATTTGAAGGAGCGGATTTTGACGGCGCTGGCAGGTTTCCCGGAAATCAGCCTGGCTTACTTGTTCGGTTCGCAGGTGAGCGGGCGAGTTGGCCCGATGAGCGATGACGAACTGAGCGAACGCTTGGCCAGATTAAAGCCGCTACAAAATAAGAGCCGGACGGAGTTTGATCAAGATCCTTATCTACGGGATATCGTAGAGCGAAATCTTGAGGTAGCGCGCGGCAAATAATATTAATCTCCAGCCTGGAGCGGGCAGATGAAATGGACAGAGGTTGTTCCGGTAGCTATCTCGGTGGGGGTGATCGTCCTGGTAGCGGTGGTGGAAAAGCAGAGTAAGCTGGTGGCGGCGGTGACGGCGACGATGCCGCTGACGATTCCGCTGGCGTTGTGGATTGTGTATTCATCCAGCCGGGGAGACCGGGCGGCGGTGGAGAGTTTCACCTACAGCATGATTTATGGGATTATCCCGACGCTGGCGTTTGCCGTGGCGTTGTGGCTGGCGGCGCGCGCCGGGCTGAAGCTGGTGCCGATGATCGTGTCCGGTTATAGCGTGTGGGCGGTGACGCTGCTGGTGATGCTGGGGGTCAGGCGGCTGTTGGGCTGGTGAGGCCGGCCTTCTTCAATACCCATGCGGCGTGAAGGGATACCCATCGGCCGGTTTCCTGGCTGTCGCCCAGGGCAGTCCAGGTGTGCTGGCGGAAGGGGCTAGTGCCACGCCAGCGGCCGGCTGGCGTGCGGCGCCGGATGAGCCAGTCCAGGGCAGGCTGCGCAGCGGGGTGGTCGAGCCGGTCCAGGGCGGCCAGGGCGCGCAGCACCAAGAACAGATTACTCAGCAACTGATCACTCGTCACTCAAATATGAATTGCCCGGAAAAGTGACCCGGGCAGGTGACTTGTGGCACTGGTGAGGGTGACCCGCGGAGAGGTATGCTTGGGTCGATCACCCGAATCTTTGTCATGGAGTGGTAAGATGCAGATGAATATTTCTCAGACAGTTCCTGTTGAACCAGCCCGGGGCGAGGAGGCGCAAACGCTGCCATCGCTGAGGCGGTCGATCTTCCTGATTTCGCTGCCTTTCGGCATCCTCAGTTTCGTGCTGCCGGTATATGGCAAGGCGATCGGGGCCGGAGCGATGCAGATTGGCCTGTTCTTTTCGGTGTTCTTTCTGATGCTGGTGGTTTTACGCCCGTTGGTGGGGGTGGGATTGGACCACTGGGGCAGGCGGCCGTTCTTTCTGGCAGGGCTGGTGGGGTACGCGGTGAGCATGGCGGCTTTCGCTTTTTCCAGCCAGGTGTGGACGATTTTGCTGGCCCGTACGCTGCAAGGGATCGCATCGGCTTTGATGTGGCTGGCCGCCCAGGCGATGACGGCGGACGAGGCAACCACGGAACAACGCGGGCGTTCGTTTGGCAGGGTGGCGCAATCCAGCATGCAAGGCTCGATCCTGGGAACGTTCATTGGCTTCAGCCTGCTCGTTCCCTTTGGGATCGTGAAGGGCTGGAAACTGTTGTTTGGCGGTTACGCAGCGGTCGCGTTTCTGGCAGCACTGCTGGCCTGGCGCACGGTGAAAGAGACGCGCCGGGAGGTTCAGCGGGCGGTTGATCAGCCTATCCGCTGGACGCGGGCGTGGGTCTTGCTGCTGCTGGTAACCATGGTAACGGGGGCAGCGTGGGCGATGCTGGAGCCGGTGATGATGATTTTCCTGCAGGAGCGGCTGACAACCGAAGTGGACCTGCTGGCCCTGGCGACGCTGCCGGGGGCGCTGGTGTGGGCGCTGCTGCCAGCGCGGCTGGGCAGCCTGGCAGACCGCTTCGGGCGCAAGCCGCTGATGGTGCTGGGCCTGGCGGCAGCGGCGGGTACGTCTTTCTTGATCCCAGGGTTGACCAGCCTGGCAGGTATGGCGGGGCTGTGGGCTGTGCAGGCGCTGTGTTATGCGGCGGGCGACCCTGCCGAGCAGGCGCTGGTCGCTGATTTGACCGGCGGAGACCAGCGCGGCCGGGCGTTCGGGCTGTACAGCATGGCGGCCAGCCTGGGGGCGATGGTCGGGCCGTTGGTGGGCGGGTGGCTGTACGATGCCGTGGGCCAGGCGGCGCCGTTCTATGCCAATGGCATTGTGCTGGCAGTTTGCACGCTGGTGCTGGCGGTATTTTTGCAAGAGCCGCCCAGGCGGGAAGGAACTGCTTGAAAGAACGCTCAAAGCGTGGTATGGTCAGATTGTGCAGAAACGCAATGCATTGATATTGAACCTTTCTCAGTACCTGGCGCTGGCATTCGTGGCGGCGGCCAGTATATTCGAGCTTTATCCGGATGGCGGGCCGTGGTGGTTGGTGGTGATCTTGTGTGTGGCGTTGGGGCTGGTGTATGAGTTCTGGCCTTACTGGTGGATGCCACACCTGCAGCTTGGCGTTCAGGTATTATTAATTGCAGGGATCATGCGCTTATTTCCATTTGCATTTGTGCTGGGATTTACGTTGAGCGTGTATGCGGCTGATTTGTTCCCAGACAAAAGAGCAGCACTGTGGATCGCAATCATGACGATCAGCGCAGTTTTGGTGCTTGGTTATTGGCAGGACTGGGTTGCTCTGGTTTTGCAGGTGTTGGGGTTTGGCCTGGGTTATTCGGCATTTGGTTTCTTTGCTTATGCGCGCACCCTGGCGGAGGCAGAGCGCCGCAAAAGCCAGCGGTTGCTGGCGGAATTGCAACAGGCCCACCAGCAGCTCAAAGAGTACGCCGCGCATATCGAAGAACTGGCTATTGCCGAAGAGCGCAACCGCCTGGCGCGAGAATTACACGACACGTTGGGACACCGCCTGACGGTGGCGGCTGTGCAACTGGAGGGGGCGCAACGCCTGATCTCGAGCGACCCTGAACGGGCGGCGCATATGGTGGGCACGGTTCGCCAACAGGTGGGTGAAGGACTGGCCGAACTGCGCCGCTCGGTGGCCATGCTGCGTTCTCCGTTGGAAAGCGACCTGCCGCTGGCGGTATCACTGGCGCGCCTGGCCAAAGGTTTCGAGGAAGCGACAGGGTTGCCTGTGCACCTGGAGGTGGAAGCAGAGACGAAGGATCTCCCTGGACCGCAGCGCATGGCGATCTACCGGGCAGCGCAGGAAGGATTGACCAACGTGCAGCGCCACGCCCAGGCCAGACAGGTATGGCTGCATTTGGGGGTGGTGGATGGGAAGGCCGATCTGGTGGTGGCAGATGACGGCGTGGGGTTGGCCGGGCAGATGCCCGGCGATAGGTTCGGCCTGCGCGGGCTGCGCGAGCGGGCACATCAATTAGGGGGGGAATTGCGCCTGTCGGACAGGAAAGGGGGCGGTACGCAGGTTTGTTTGAGCCTGCCGCTGCAAAGCCCAGAAGCAAGTGGCGAGCAGGTTCAGGCTGTGGCGGTGAGATCGTGCGAGGAAAGCCATGCCTGATGCGATCCGGGTAGTGCTGGTAGACGATCAAAAGCTGATGCGGGAGGGGCTGCGCGTTCTGCTGGAACTGGAGCCCGACCTGGATGTCGTGGGTGAGGCGGGCGACGGGCAGGCGGCGTTGGACGCTTTCGCTGCGCTACGGCCGGATGTGGTGCTGATGGATATCCGCATGCCGGGAATGGATGGCGTGGAGGCGACCTGGCGGCTGCGCCAGGACTGGCCGGGGGCGCGAGTGATTATCCTGACCACCTTCGACGACGACGAGTATGTGTTCGAGGGGCTCCGGGCAGGTGCGCTGGGTTACCTGCTCAAAGACGTTTCAGGGGGCGAACTGGCGCGAGCTATCCGCACCGTGGCGGCGGGCGGGGCACTGATCGAGCCTTCGGTGGCACTGAAGGTGCTGAATGAATTTGCCCGGTTGGCGCCGCCCGCACGCCCGGTACAGGATACGCTGGCCGAGCCGCTGAGCGAGCGGGAGGCGGATGTGCTGCGCTTGCTGGCCCTGGGATTGAGCAACCGGGAAATCGGGCTACGTTTGAGCCTGGCGGAAGGCACGGTCAAAAACCACGTTACTGTCATTTTACAGAAGCTGGGGGTGCGCGACCGCACGCAGGCGGCGCTACAGGCGCGGCGGGTGGGGTTGATCTGATTCTTGACGCCCGATTTCCTTAGTGGTAGACTCGGTTTGTGCGGAATTCAGGAATTTGAAAAAGAAAGGAGGCGTACAAGTTATGTTAATCTCCAGACCCTCGTCACTTGAGTATATCTTGAGCGCGCCTCCTGCTGGACGGTTTTAGGCCGTCTGTAAGCGGTTATCGTACAGCCGCAGGCACGCTCAGGCCCTGCGGCTGTTTGTTTTAACGAGATCGGATCATGTGGATGATGGTCCGCAAACTGCCACAGGGTAGACCGGTGGCAGTTTTACGTTATTGGGGTTTGCGGAGAGCGTTTCGATTGGCAGGGGCGCGCCGCAGAAGAGAAACTTTTTGAGGAAATTTTTCGATGTCGCACTTTCATGATGCAAATGACTTTGATGATCTGGAGCCTGAGCTGAGAATTCGCAACGTGCCGGCGCGTGAGCGGAATGGCCGGGTGGCAAAAGCGAAAAGCCGTCCGCCAAAAATCGATCCCCACATCGCCGAGCAGGTAGACAGCCAGGAAAGCTTCAATTTTTCTTACCACGCCTCGCGGCACGAACGCGGCTGGATCGTCGACTCGTTGGGGAGCTTTTACGAAGTGCAATGGCTGGAGGATGTGTTGCGGCTGATCAAAGGCGGCAAGGAGGCGAACGTTTACCAGTGCAAGAGCGGTGTGGCTGCCCTGACGGCCGCCGATGGGCCGGAGCAGGCCTATCTTGCGGCCAAAGTCTATCGCCCGAGGCGCTTCCGTAATCTGAAGAACGATTTTCTATACCGGGAGGGCCGCCAACACCTGGATAGCGAAGGGAGGCTGGTGACGAATGACGGTATGCTGCACGCCATGCGGAAACGCACCGAGTACGGGTTGGGATTGCTGCACACTTCGTGGATCGAGCACGAGTTCAAGACGATGGAGGTATTGCACGCCGCAGGGTGCGATGTGCCGACGCCGTTAACCAGCGGGAACAACGCCATCTTGATGGGTTATATCGGCGACGATGAGATACCGGCGCCAACGCTGAACAGTATCGACCTGGGCAGGAAGGAGGCCCGGCGGCTTTTCGAACGGGTGGTGCATAATATCGACTTGATGTTGGAGCACCATCGAGTACACGCCGACCTTTCGGCGTTCAATATCCTGTATTGGGAAGGGGAAATCACGTTGATCGATTTCCCACAGGCGATCCACCCGGATGAGAACCGCAACGCGTTCCGTATCTTCGAGCGAGACGTGCTGCGGGTGTGCGAGTATTTCACCCGGCAGGGCGTTGGCGTGCAGGCGCGCAAGCTGGCTGCCGATTTGTGGAGAGCTCACCAACGTCACATGGTGCCGGACGTCCATCCAGGGCTGTTGGACGCGGAGGATGAGAAAGACCGGGTTTACTGGAAACGTTGGGTGGATGCAGAGTTATAATAGGACCCGCGGACCAGGGTGAAGACAGGATCGCCGATCCCGCCTTCACCCTGGCGGATCACTTCTGGCGCGGGAAAAATTATGAAAATCATACACGTTGTGGGGGCGCGACCGAATTTTATGAAGGTGGCGCCGTTGATGGCGGCCATGCAAAGACAGAATGGGGTATTCCGGCAAACGCTGGTGCATACCGGGCAGCATTACGATTACCAGATGTCGCAGGTTTTTTTCGAGGACCTGGACATGCCGGAGCCGGACGTGTATCTGGGGGTTGGCTCGGGTTCACATGCAGAGCAGACGGGACGGGTTATGCAAACCTTCGAGCCGGTCTTGCGGCAATGCCGGCCGGATTGGGTGGTGGTGGTCGGGGACGTCAACTCGACGCTGGCCTGTGCGTTAACGTGCGCGAAGGAGGGCGTGCGCGTGGCGCACGTCGAAGCCGGGCTGCGCTCACGTGACCGGACGATGCCGGAGGAGATCAACCGGCTCTTGACCGACCAGATCGCCGATCTTTTGTTTACGCCATCGCGTGACGCGGATGACAATTTGTTGCGGGAAGGGGTCGATGCGGAGAAAATAAAGTTCGTGGGGAATGTGATGATCGACAGCCTGGTGCGGATGCTGCCGCAGGCGCTGCGCAGGCGGGTCTTGCAAGAGCTGGGATTGGATCGAGGGCAATATCTCCTGGTAACGCTGCATCGCCCGGCCAACGTGGACCGCGCCGAGGTATTGAGAGAGATCGTTGCGGCGCTGGAAGAGCTGGCGCAGGATAAACCGGTGGTGTTTCCCATTCACCCGCGCACGCGAGAGCGAATAGAACAGCTTGGGCTGAGGCCAGCGGGGGTGCGGTTTCTGGAGCCGATGGGGTATATCGATTTCCTGGCGTTGACCGAAGCCGCGGGACTGGTTCTGACCGATTCGGGGGGGATACAGGAAGAAACTACTTACCTGGACGTGCCCTGCCTGACGGTACGCCCTACGACCGAGCGGCCAATTACGCTGACGCAGGGCACCAATCGCCTGGTGAGCAGCCAACGCCAGGCGATCCTGGAAGCCGTCCGGGAGAGTCAGCTATCTCGGCGGAGAGGTCAACGCCGTCCGGAGTTATGGGATGGCCGGGCGGCAGAGCGGATAGCACAGATAATGCTCGATTTGTAAGGTATGATGGCGAGGTCCATGCCTGATTATTTGACGGATGATGTTTGTCATACCAGATTGTGTAGGTTTGGGCTATTGCATTCGAGCAAAAAAGTGCTTTAATGATTATAGGGTAGTGTCCCTCATTCCCAGTGATGAGATAGTCAAGAAGTGAACGATTAGCG
>CAZQQJ010000081.1:0-15756 GCA_964595435.1 uncultured Anaerolinea sp.
AACCCTCGGCCTTCTCAATGCCATTGAGACGCGCTCCCAACTGCGCTATGGGCCCTATATCATTATGCGAAGGCTATTTTACTCGTAAAACGGTTTCCCGTCAACCACACCAATCAGTGGACCTGGAGGGATTCGAACCCTCGGCCTCCTCAGTGCGATTGAGGCGCGCTCCCAACTGCGCTACAGGCCCGCCCGTCAAGCCTACGCATTTTATCTGAGAGTAGCCGGTCTGTCAATACTTGGAAAGCGCGTAAAAGTACAGTCCTGGAAAAGCAGGGCTGTAATACCAGCCATTCACCCAGCGCTGCCGGTAACTCTGGCCGATGGCCTGGAAAAGCGGGATGCCTGGCGCCAGATCGTAATACAGGCTGTTGAATTTTTTATAGATTTCGGCCCGCCGGGATGGATCCTGCTCTTCGACGGCCTGGTTGATGATTTCGCTGAACTGAGCGCGAACATCGTCCGGCAGGCCCTGCCGGCTGCCATAGATTCCCAGGACGAACGGGTAGACCCAGTTATGCGGGTCGTGGACATCCTCCACCCAGCCGCCAAAGAAGATCGGTACCTTGAGGGAAGCGGTGTTCTCGAAATACTGGTTGGACTCGAGTGCGTCCGGCTCCAGGACAAAACGGCTGTTAACCGATGCCAGGCTCTCCTGCCAGATCTGGGCCACCTTCTCGCGCGCCACGTTGTTCTTGTCATAGGGCAGGCTCATGCGAAAACCGATATCCCACAGGCGTTTGCCGCCAAACTCCGCCTGGCGGAATTCATCTTCGCACTGCTTGGGATTATAAGTGTAATAAGAAGCGTTGGCATCATAGCCGATCATATTCGGCAGCATGACTGTGATTGCCCGGATCCCCTCGCCAAGCAGCACCTGATCCAGGAAGCTCTTGTAGTTGAAGCAATAAGCGAACGCCTTGCGCACGTGCACGTTGCTGAAAAAGTCCGGTGGAATACCCTGCCCGTCCAGCTTTCCGCTGCCGATAAAGGCGTTCCCTCCCTGTGTATTGATCTGCCAGGCGAAGAACAAGTCCGGAACGCGGCTGGCCAGCGGGAAACCGTGGATCTTTTCCAACGGCGCATCCGGTTTATCGGTAGGCTGGCAATTCTCATCGGTCAGGTTGCACACCTGACCGATCAAAGGATCGATCTCGAGGCGCTCGGTGAACGTCTCGAGATCGATCGAATCCGCTTCGCCTGACTGGAGCAACGCCAGGCGGTCTTTTGCATCGGGTTTATACTTGAGGATGACCGTCTTGATCGCCGGAACGCCGCCTGGGCCACCCACCCAGGCCGGTTCTTTGCGCCAGTAATTCTCGTTGGCCTGCAAGACGATCTCGTCGCCGGCAGTCCATTTTTCCAATCGGTACGGGCCGGTACCCATGGCGCTGGTGCCGAGCTGGGTTTTATTCAATTCGGCGGAGGTTTTTCCATAGTAATCCTGCCAGGTGCGGCAGTCGCCATCCCAGCCGCCGTTGGCGGTAATCCACGCCCGGGAGCCGACGCCGGCCCAACCGCTGGCCAGCGTGGCCAGGAAAGGCGCCCAGGGCTGGGCCAGTCGAAAGGTCACAGTAGCCGCCCCAGGATCGGCGCGAATGGCATCTTTGACACGCTGGCAGGCAGCCTCCAGGCTGCCAGAATCGGCTTTGGCCAGCGCAGCCGGGTTATCCGTGGCGCCCGGATCGACCAATGCAGCGATATCGTAAACTCCCACCCCCAGCAGCGGCTCGGTCAATAGCCATTGCGGCGAAGCCGAGCCCCCTTGCAAAATACCCCGCTGGAATGTGTAGGCCACATCTTCGGCCGTCATCGGGCTGCCATCCTGGAAGCGCACGTCTGGGCGTATCTTGAACGTATAAACCAGGCCGTCCCCAGAAATCCCGGCGTTCTCCTGGCTGGGGACCTGGACGGCAAGCTGCGGGACGAACACCGCAGGGTCATCCCGCGATGGGAAGATCAGCGCTTCGTATACGTTCTGGATCACCTGCTGGCCGGAGGTTTCATAATCCAGCGCCGGGTCGAGCGTCTCCGGCTCACCATACACGGCGTGCACATAGATGTTTGGATCTTTCGAACGAAAACGCAAATCGGGTGTGGCGCTGGGTCTGGCCTGAGCGCCAGGGGAAGGGGTAGCGTCGGATGCCAGGGCGCCCTTGGTTCCCTGGGTTGGTGTGCTCTGACCCAATCCCACCCCCACGGTTTGCGTAACCGTCGGACCCGACCCGCCGTTAAGCGCCACCACCAGGATGCCCCCCAGGCACAAGCAGGCGATCAAAGCCAGCACGCCGGCGCCGCCGCCAAGCCAGAGCCGTGACGTACGGCGCGATTGTGGCTCGGCCTGGGCCGTGCGCGGGCGTGAAGCTGGCCTGGCCGGGGTCTGGGCCTGTAGTGGAGGAGCCACAGGCGGTGCGGCGATGCGCGCCACCACGGGCGCCCCATTCCTGGCGCCCATTGCCGCCAGCAGGGCGCTCTTAAACTCTGACGCGCTCTGAAAACGCTGCGCAGGATCGAGGGTCATCGCCTTCTCCACCACCTGGTTAAGCGCCGGGGGCACTTTGGGGTTGATCTGGTGAATCGCCGCGGTGGGCTGCCCGGTGATACGGTGAACGCTCTCGGCAGGCTCCTGGCCGCTGAGCAGTTTATATAGCGTGGCGCCCAGGGCGTAAAGATCCGAACGCGCATCCGTGCGCCCCCGCCCATACTGCTCTGGCGGCGCATAACCGGGCGTCAGCGCCCGCGCTCCCATGGTTGTCTTCAGATTGGGATCGTACATTTTGACCAGGCCAAAATCGACCAGCATGGCCTTGCCTTCCGGCGTAACGCGGATATTGGCCGGCTTGATATCCCGGTGCAAGACAGGCGGCTGCCTGCCATGCAAATAGACCAGGGCATCCGCCACCTGGACAATCCAATCGACAGCCTGTTCTACCGGCAAAGTATGCTGCATCGCCATCAGACTGGACAGGTCGTTTCCTTCCACGAAATCCATCACCAGGTACTGCCCCTTGCCCGGGATGACAAAATGATCCGTCACCCTGGGCAGGTTGGGATGAGACAGGTTTGCCAACACGGTGGCCTCACGCAGGAACTGCCGTTGGGCTTCTGTGGAAGTATCCAGGTTCTCCTTCACCGCGCACGGGCGGCTCAGGTTCATATCCCAGGCGCGATATACCGCCCCGAACCCCCCACGTCCCAACTCCGCAACCACCTTGTAACGGTCAGACAAAACCCAACCAGCATCTGCCTGCCCGCTATCTTGCTGTGGAGTTGTTGAACCGCCCGAGGGCGTGGAGGCGACATCCAGCGAGGCGGGAGCGCTCGAAGACCCCACTGGAACCGGCGCGCTTCCAGGAAGCGGCCCACCACAATCCGAGCAAAAACGAGCAGTGCTCCGGTTTATCGCCTTACATTGTGGGCACACAACATCTGGCATCACTCATCTCCTGAACTGACCACCATGTGACTAATTGCGCGAAAAAGCCATTCCACGGTCCCGGTCAATATGCGCTAACATCGTCTGGAGCAGGACCAACTCCCGGCGATAAAGGGTATACACCTTCCCCACCAGGTCGGTCGCCAGCGCCAATTCCAGGACTCCTTGTTTCTCCAGTGGTGAAATTTGCAAGATCGCCGCAGCCACGTAAGCCAGTTCGAGCGGATCCTGGGGAAGCTGGCTCATATCGAACTGGCTGCTGCCTGCATTGGCTAAAAGATTTAGAAAACGCTCAACCTGGCTGCGCAGCCGTGTCGCCCGAAGGGCCAAACCAGCCGCGTCGTCAACGGTCAGCGGGAAGGGTTCGACATTACCCAGCAGGTAGGGGTGTGACTGACTGTCCACCGAAAGCACCCGGAAGCGCTCCTGGCCGATGACAACAATATTCATCCGTCCCTGTTCCAGTTGCTGCGTCTGGGATATATTCGCCGTACATCCTACAGCATGCGGCTCAGCCAGCGGGCCAAGAGCCTCGCTACCCTGCCGGATCAGGATGACGCCAAAGGGTTTATGCTCTTGCAGGCACATCCCGATCATGCGTTTGTAGCGTTCTTCGAAGATATGCAAGTGAAGCGGTGTGCCAGGGAAAAGCACCGTATTCAGCGGAAATAAAGGCAATTCGAACATCAGATTAAATCGCTTCGTGGCCTTACAAACGAGATGGATCTCGCCATCTTCCATACCTGTAAAGAGGTCGGTATTCCGGCGTCTGGGTAATTCTAGCACAAAATCTCCCCTTTGCCACCTCGCTGGCAGAAGCATAAGCATTGGTAAACCTTTTGGGCCTCGGTGAGAAAATTCATGCTAGAATTGGGCAAAGCGTTGGCTAAAAAATCCATCAAAAGGATTGGTTCCGATGGATGATGAGACCATCAATCTTGAACCCACCAGGAGTTTTATGAATCCCAATATCCTTTCCCCCAACTTTCTCGCCCGCCAGGAACGCCTGGCTGCTGCTCTGATCGAAAACAAGCTGGACGCCCTGGCGCTCAACCCTGGGCCAAGCCTGGCTTACCTGACCGGGCTGAATTTTCACCTGATGGAACGCCCGGTAGTCGTACTGTTCCTCCCTGGCCGGGCACCAGCCATCGCCCTGCCCGAACTCGAAACCGCCAAGCTCAGCGCGTTGCCGTTTGCAGTACAGGCTTACCCTTACGGCGAAGACCCGGCGACCTGGCCAGGAATATTTCGAAACGCATTACAGGCCAGCGACTTGGAAGGCAGGACCGTCGGCGTCGAACCCACCCGGTTACGCTTTCTGGAGCTCCGCTTGCTTGAAGCGGCCGCCCCGACGGCGCGCTTCGTCTCGGCGGAAACCAGCCTGGAACAACTGCGCATCTGCAAGGATGCCAGCGAAGTGGCCGCCATGCGCCAGGCAGTGGATATTGCCCAGCGCGCCTTGCAGGCCACCCTGCCCTTCATCAAACCCGGCCGGACCGAGCGCCAGGTGGCTTCTGAGCTGACCTTCCAACTGCTGCGCGCCGGTTCCGATCCCGAGTTTCCCTTCTCGCCCATCGTCTCGGCAGGGCCGAACAGCGCCAATCCGCACGCATCTCCTTCCGATCGCCCCTTGCAAAATGGCGACCTGCTGGTCATCGACTGGGGCGCCTTCTACGCCGGCTACGTCTCTGACCTGACGCGCACCTTTGCCATCGGAGCGGTGGAAGAAGAATTCAGTCGTATCCACCAGATCGTGTTGCAGGCCAACGCCGCCGGGCGGGCCGCCTGCCGGCTGGAGGCTCCAGCAGAGGTTGTGGATCAGGTCGCCCGCCAGGTGATCGAGCAAGCCGGTTACGGGCCATATTTTACCCACCGGGTCGGGCACGGCATCGGCATGGAAGGCCACGAAGCGCCATACATGCGCGCCGGCAACACCCTGCCCCTCGAACCCGGCATGGCTTTCACCGTGGAGCCAGGCATCTACCTCCCCGGGCGCGGCGGCGTGCGCATCGAGGACAACATGGTCATTACGCCCGACGGCGCCGAGTGTCTGAGCGATCTGCCCCGTGATTTGATCGTTCTTGGGTAAAAGCAAATTTCATCCACCACACCACTCTGGAGTCTTCGTGTATCGCGACCTGATCTTGATCGCTCTTTCCCTGGCCACCTGGGGCGTGGGCGAGGGCATGTTCTACTTTTTCCAGCCGCTGTACTTACAGCAACTGGGCGCCGACCCGGTGAAGATCGGCGGCGTCCTGGGATTGGTCGGCCTGGCGATGACCCTTTCCTACCTGCCGGCCGGCTACCTGGCCGACCATTTCGGCCGCCGCCCGCTGATCTACGCCGCCTGGGTCATCGGCGCGGCATCCACGGTGTTCATGGCCTTCGCCAACTCGCTGAACATGTTCATCGCCGGCATGCTGCTCTACGCAACGACGACTTTCGTCGTCGTTCCACTCAACAGTTACACAACTACCGCACGCGGTTCTCTAAGCGTGGCCCGCACGGTCACCCTGACCTCCGCCGCGTTCAGTTTTGGCGCCATCCTTGGCCCAATCCTGGGCGGTTGGATCGGCAGCCGCAGCGGGCTGCAAACCAACTTTCGCCTGGCGGTGATCCTGTTTGTCATCTCTACCTTGATTATCCTGTTCATCCGCCCCCAACCGGTGACCCCGCAGCGCTCGGAGCGCAAATTGGATGGATTTCGCGCTGTGCTCGGCCCACGTTACATCAGCTACCTGGCGCTGGTTCTGTTCATCACCTTTGGCTTGTACCTGTCACAGCCGCTGGCGCAAAACTTCCTGCAAAACGAGCGCAACATCGATTTGCTGCACATCGGGCAATTGATCTCCGCTCGCAGCCTGGGCATCGTCGTCCTGAACCTGGTGATCGGCTTCATGAATGCACGCACCGGGCTGCTCATCCTGCAATCCCTGATGGCGCTTGCCAGCCTGCTCATCTGGCGCGGGGACAGCATGGCTATCTATGCGATGAGTTATATGTTGATGGGCAGTTACACTGCCTCGCGCGGCATGCTCATCGCCCAGGCGCGTACCCTGGTCGAGGAAGCCAACATGGGGGTAGCTTATGGCTTGCTGGAAACGGTCATATCTCTGACCACCATCCTGGCGCCACCCCTGGCCGGCTATTTGTACAGCCAAAACCCGGAATGGATTTACCCGCTAGCGATTGTACTGATCGGGCTGGGTTGGGTGACCAACCTGGCGTTTTCACCCATTCGACGTCGCGATCTACAAATCTTTGAAGAAAAGGAAAGGGCAGCATGGACACAATCTTGATGCTGGGGATTTCAATCGTCCTGATCCTGCAAAGCCTGGGGGAATGGCTGGTTGGCCCGATGAAGTTTTTCTCCTTCCTGGGACAGGAGGAATTCTTTTTGATCGTTGCGCCAGCGCTGGTCTGGTGCGTGGATGCCGGGCTGGGCCTACGCACCGGCATCGCCTTGATGATCAGCGGTTCGTTCAGCCATATTTTCAAACTGACCTTTCACGCCCCGCGGCCTTATTGGTACGACGCTCGCGTGATCCCCTACAGCGCCGAAACCTCCTTTGGCCTACCCTCTGCACATTCCCAGAATGCGGTCGTGGTGTGGAGTCTTATCGCCACCTGGATCAAGAAGCCCTGGGCGTGGGTCGCAGCTCTCGTCCTGATATTCCTGATCAGCTTTTCACGCGTCTACCTGGGTGTTCACTTCCCTACCGACGTCCTGGGCGGCTGGCTGATCGGCGCTCTGGTCTTGTGGGCCACCCTGCGCTTCGAGAAACCTGCGCTGGCCTGGCTGAACAAATACAAGCCCGGCGACCAGATCCTGATTGCCCTGGGAATATCGTTGATTATCCTGCTGGCCGGCGCTTTAGTTCGCCTGGCCCTGGGCAACTGGCAGATGCCGCCAGCCTGGGTTGACCTTGCCGCCCGCATTGCCGATGCCGAGCCCATCCAACCGTTGGCGCTATCCGGCCTGGTATCCACCGCGGCGGTATTCTTTGGGATGATCGCCGGCGCCGTCCTGATGAAGCAGCGCGGCTGGTTCGACGCCAGTGGACCTGTCTGGCAGCGCGCCCTGCGTTACCTGATCGGCGTGGCTGGTGTACTCATCCTCAGATACGGACTGAAGGCCATCTTCCCGAGCGGCGAATCCTTGCTGCCCTACCTGTTTCGCTACCTGCGTTATGCTCTCATCGGCATGTGGATTATGTTCCTGGCCCCGCTGGTGTTCATCCGCCTGAAACTATCGAAACCCACGCTATAAAGAAACAAGAGGCGGGTAGGGTAACCCGCCTCTTGTTTCTTTTCGCCTGCTCAAGATTGAAACGCTGCTGTGCAGTTTTTCGATCTTGAGAGAAGTAGTCTTACTCTTCCCTCTGCTGCTGGATTTCTTTCTGCCGCTGGGCAATGATCTCATTGGCGATGTGCGTCGGAACCACTTCGTAGTGGTCCTGCTCCATGGTGAACACGCCGCGCCCACCGGTCATCGAGCGCAGGTCGGTGGTATAGCGCTGCATCTCGGCCATCGGCACCTGGGCCGTGATCACCGAGCGCCCTTTCTCGGTATCCATGCCCTGGACGCGCGCCCGGCGGGTGTTCAGGTCGCCCAGGATGTCGCCCATGTTGCTCTCGGGCACCACGATGCGCACGTTCATGATCGGCTCCAACAACATGGGGGAGGCATCTTTCACCGCCAGCTTGAAGCACTCGCGGGCGGCGATTTCGAAGGCCACCGGCTTGGAGTCGACCGGGTGTTCTTTGCCATCGTACACCGAGACTTTGACCTTGCTGAGCGAGAAGCCGGCAATCACGCCGTCTTTCATCACACTCTTGATACCCTTTTCAATCGCCGGCTGGTAACTGGATGACACCGCGCCGCCGAACACGTCCCAGCTAAAGGCGTATTCTTCATCTTCCAACGGCTCGATCTTCATCCACACCTCACCAAACTGCCCGGCGCCGCCGGTCTGCTTCTTGTGGCGGTACATGGCCTGGCCCGGCTTGGTGATCGATTCTTGATAGGGCACGCGCGGTTCCAGGGTGAGCAGGCTGGTCTGGAACTTGGCTTCCGCTTTGCGGATGGCTACATCGATGTGCTGGTCGCCCATGCCCTGCAGAATGGTCTGGTTGGTAGCCGGTTCCTGGTTCCAGGAAAGGGTAGGGTCTTCTTCGCACAGGCGGTTGAGCGTGGGGCTGATCTTGGCCGAATCGGCCTGGCTCTTGGGCGCCACGGCCACGCGATACAGGGCGTGCGGGTAAGTCGGCGGCGTAAAGGTCAGCGGGTGACCGCGGTCACACAGCGTGTCGCCGGTTACCGTGGAATTCAGTTTCGGCACAGTGATGATGTCGCCGGTATGAACCACTTTGACACCGATCTGTTCTTTGCCGCGCATGACGTGCACCGTGCCGATGCGCTCTTCGGCGCCTTTGTTCTGGTTCCAAACGCGGCTATCGGAGGTGAACACACCTGAATAGATGCGCAAGTAGGTGATTCTGCCGACGAATGGGTCGGCGGTGGTCTTCCAGGCATAGATGGACAGCGGCCCGCTATCGAGCGCCGGCAGGGTCTCTTCGCCGTCCTTGCCCTGGGCCACGGCAGGCGGCGCCTTGCTTGGCGAGGGCATCAAATCAATGAGCGCGTCAAGCAGGCGCGCCAAGCCAATCTCGGCAGAGCCGGCTGAAGCAAAGACCGGGACGAAAGTGCCCGCATGAATGCCTTTCACCAGGCCGCGCATCACCTCATCCGCGCTGAGTTCATCACCGTTCAGGTACTTCTCCAACAGGTCATCTTCACCTTCGGCGGCGATTTCGACCAGTTCCATGCGCGCCGTCTCGGCGCTATCCTGGAATTCAGCCGGGATATCCTTGACCGTTTTGCCATCCCCGGCGTAAGCCTTCATCGTCAGCAGGTCGATCACACCCTTAAAATCGGCCTTCTCGCCCCACGGCAGTTGCACCGGCACCAGGCGGATATCCGAAATTTCGCGCACGCTGTCCAGTGCCTTCTCAAAATTGGCGTTGTCGCGATTCATTTTATTGAGCACCACGAAGCGCGGCAGCTTGAATTCATCGCAGTAATTCCAGGCGATTTCGGTGCCCACTTCGGCGCCGGCCACCGCGTCGACCATCACCAACGCCCCGTCCGAGACACGCAGCGCCGAGATCACTTCGCCGACGAAGTCGGTATAGCCGGGAGTGTCCAGCAAGTTGATCTTGCAATCGCGATACTCGACCGGGATCAACGAGGTAGAAAGTGAAAGCCCGCGACGGACCTCTTCTTCCTCGAAATCCGAGACCGTCGTGCCGTCTTCCACCTTTCCCAGGCGAGTGGTTGCGCCGGTAAAATGCAGAAATGCCTCCGCCAGCATGGTCTTTCCAGCGCCGCTGTGCGAGACCATAGCGACGTTGCGGATAAACTCAGTCGTATATTCTTTCATCGTGCTAACCTTCC
Source organism: uncultured Anaerolinea sp. (assembly GCA_964595435.1). Taxonomy (GTDB): domain Bacteria; phylum Chloroflexota; class Anaerolineae; order Anaerolineales; family UBA4823; genus RBG-16-57-11. The sequence goes on from CAZQQJ010000081.1 coordinate 9,894, forward strand.
TGACCTAAAAAATAATTTCAAGCGCCCTGGCAAATCTTCAGGCATCAGCAAACCGCCCCGCTGAATCCATAGGGCGTTGCCGACATAGGATTGTAAGGCATCTTGCGCTAATTGTCAAAGACGGATTTTTTTACGCTATTACTCATCGACCCATTACCCATCGCTATGATCGGGTATAACTGTCTCCAGCCGGCAACCCGGGTATTCTATAGTAAAATTATCGCCAATGCGTAAATTGTTCTACAGCTTCTTCTATCTGCGCCGGCCGCCCTGGGATACCAGCATCACGCCGCCGGAGCTGGTGGCTTTTGTCCAGGCGCACCCATCCGGCCGGGCGCTCGACCTGGGCTGCGGCACGGGCACCAATGCCATTTACCTGGTGCAGCACGGCTGGCAGGCTACCGGCGTGGATTTCGTCGGACGCGCCATCCGGCAGGCGCGCCGCAAAGCCGCGCGGGCCGGCATCGGGGCCGACTTCCACCAGGCGGATGTCACCCGCCTGCCCGGCATCCACGGGCCGTTCGACCTGGTGCTGGATATCGGCTGCTTCCATTCGCTCACCCGGCAGGGAAAAGCCGCCTACCTGCAAAACCTGGAGAGCCTGCTGGCCCCGGATGGCACTTTCCTTTGCTATGCTTTCGTCAACGAACAAAATAACGGCGGCACTGGCCTATCCCCTGCTGACCTGGAGCAAATCCGGCAGCGCTTCCGGCAGGTCCAACGCGCGGATGGCACCGACCGCGGGCGCCCTTCCGCCTGGTTTGAATGCAGACCCTGATGGTTTCACAAAACTCCCTAGGGTCTGGGAACACCCCAGATGAGAGTCCTCTTTCTATTCCTTGACGGCGTTGGCCTGGGCGCGGACGACCCGGCGACCAACCCCTTCGCCCGCGCCCGCCTGCCAACCCTGGAAACGCTGTTGGGCGGCCAGCGCATGGTCGCCAGCCACACGCCGCTGGAAAGCCGGCGCGCTTCGCTGCTGGCGCTGGACGCCTGCCTGGACGTGGCGGGGCTGCCCCAATCGGCGACCGGCCAGGCGACGCTGCTGACCGGGCAGAACGTGCCCGCCCGGCTGGGCTACCACTACGGCCCCAAGCCCAACCCGGAAGTGGCGGCGTTCTTGACCAATGGCAGCCTGTTCAGCCGCCTGCGGGGAAGTGGACGGCAGGCTGCATTCTTGAACGCCTTCCCACCGGGCTATTTCCAGGCCATCGCATCGGGCCGCCGCCTGCACGCCGCCATCGCCCTGGCCGCTCACCGCGCCGGGCTGCCGCTGCGCACCCTGGAGGACCTGCACGCCGGCCAGGCCATCTCCGCCGATTTCACCGCCCAGGGCTGGCGCGAGCGGCTGGGCCTGGCGGATACGCCCGTTCTTTCCCCACTGGAGGCCGGGCGCCGGCTGGCGGAGCTGGCCGCGAACTACGATTTCTCCCTGTTCGAATACTGGTTGAGCGATTACGCCGGCCACGGCCAGGACATGGCCGCCGCCTGCGAGCTGCTGGAAACCTTCGACCAGGTGTTCTCCGGCCTGCTGGAGGCGTGGGACGACCAGACCGGGTTGATCCTGATCACATCGGATCACGGCAACCTGGAGGATTTGAGCACCCGCCGGCATACGACCAACCCGGTGCCGGCCCTGGTGGTCGGCGCGCCGGAGCTGCGCCGGAAGTTTACCGGACGGATCACCGATCTGACCCATGTTTCGCCGGCGATTTTACAGATACTGGAATAAGGTAACCTTTCATCAAACTATGAGCCTATGCAAACCACATCTACGCCTGCACGAACGTCACGCTGGATCATTTTCGTAATTATTCTGGCTGTCAACGCAGTTATCATTTCCACATCCTTGTCCCTTTCAGCCTGGCAGCGCCTGGGCGAACGCCTGCAAGTCTTCAGCACCATCTTCCTGGGCATCTTCATCGAAGCCGTGCCCTTCTTACTGCTCGGCACACTCAGTTCAGGGCTGGCAGACGTCTTCCTGGACTCGGACTGGCTGCGCCGCATCGCCCCAACCCGGGCTTTTCCCGCGGCTGCCAGCGGCGCGCTGATGGGATTGCTGTTTCCGGTATGTGAATGCGGCGTGGTGCCCCTGACGCGCAGGTTATTCCGCAAAGGACTCCCCATTCCCACCGGCATTGCATTCTTACTGGCCGCGCCGGTGCTCAACCCAATCGTGATCTTGAGCACAGCGGCCGCCTTCGGCTGGGGGAAGGTGCTTATCCTGCGGGTGGCGCTTTCCCTGGGGGTTGCCGTGTTCGTCGGCCTGGTATTCTCGACCGAGCCCAACTCCTGGGTGATCCTGCGCCCCATGCAGCCCGTTTTAGCCTCCCCAATCGCATCCCACCAACCTGAAGATCAGCCGCGGCTGCTCGACCGCCTGCGCCAGGCGTTGTTGATCGCCAATGACGAATTCTTCGAAATGGGCCGCTACCTGGTGCTCGGCGCGGCGCTGGCAGCCGCCATGCAGGCGCTCGTCCCGCAATCGATCCTGCTGGCCGTCGGACATGGACCGGTCACTTCGGTGCTGGTAATGCTCAGCCTGGCAGCGATCCTATCGATCTGTTCTACGGTAGATTCCTTCGTAGCGCTTGGCTTTGCCGGTTCATTCAGCCCGGGGGCAATCCTGGCCTTCCTGGTCTTCGGCCCGATGGTGGACATCAAAAGCACCTTGATGTACCTGCGTGTCTTCCGGCCGAGGCCGGTGATTTACCTGATCCTGCTCCCGCTGCTGATGTCCCTGCTGGCGGGTATCCTCATCAACTATGCCTATAGTTTATAGCCAATGACGAATCGACCTTACCGCTTCTTACAGGCCCTGGCGCTGATCGGGCTGGGCTTCTTTCTGCTCGAAAAACTGATCAGCGGCAAACTGGCCTGGTATATCCACCAACGCTTCTGGCCGCTCAGCTTTCTGGCCGGGGTCGGGCTGCTGCTCATGGGCCAGATCGCACTTGGCGCCATCCGCCGCCGGCCTGAGTCGACGCAGCCCCACGCCGATGAAGAACACGAACATGAACACGGAGAGCATGAACACAGCCATGCAGACCACGAGCATGCCTCCGCGGGTTGGGGCTGGCTGGTCATGCTGCTCCCACTGGCGGTGGGTTGGCTGCTACCGGCCCGGCCCCTCGACACAGTGGCCCTGGATAACAAGGGATTGAGCCTCACCGCGCCGCTGGCCGCGGGGCAGAGCGCACCTGCTGCACGCATGGCGCCGGGCAAGATGAACATCCTGGATTGGATCCAGCTCTTCAATTCGGGCGAAGACCTGGCGGCTTATATCGGGCAGGAAGCCAATGTCATTGGCTTTGTCTACCACGATCCGCGCCTGGAGCAGGACCAGTTCATGGTCAGCCGCTTTGCCATTGTGTGCTGCGCCGCGGACGCTTTTGCCATTGGCATCACCGTCGATTCACCTGAGGCAGATTCCTTGCCCAAAGATAGCTGGGTGCAGGTCAAGGGAAACATGCAAAGCATCACCAAAGACGGCGAGCCGCTTCCGTTCATCCGGGCAACTTCGGTGAAAATCATCTCCCAGCCGGAACAACCCTATTTATTCCCATGACCGGCATCCCACGCATGACACGCCTGGATCGAGTCGCCCTGGCAAGCGCCGGCCTGCTGGTCGTTTTAATTGTCCTGGCCATCGCGGCCGGCAGTCTATCCAGTCCTCTTGACCGGGGCAGGCGCGCCGGCGAGCGTCCCAGCCGGGTGGTTTACATCTCGGCCCAGGGAGGCCAGCGCGAATTATGGACGGTCGGGCTGGACGATCAGCCGCCGGAGCCGCTGACCCAGACTGGCGGTCGCGTCTACGATTTCGCCGCGGCCCCCGACGGCAAGCAGGTGGCTTATACGGTTTTGAACGAGTCGCAAGGCGTGGACCTGTGGCTGGTAGATCGCTCCGGACGTTCACCGCGCCGCCTGCTGGAATGCGGCAGCAGCCGCTGCACTGCCCCGGCCTGGTCGCCGGACGGCAAGCAAATCGCCTACAGCCGCGAGGCCGCCAGTCTGACTCCCAATTCCGGTCCGGGCGCGCCGCGCCCCTGGTTGGTAGAAGTTCCCACTGCCAATACGCGCCCATTGTTCCAGGATGGGCAGATCATTGGCTACGGGGCCTCCTGGTCGCCGGACGGCAGGCGGCTGGTATCCTATGATGGAATTTCGGGCGGATTGCGCGTTGCCGAGCTTGCCACCGGGAAGTTCGAGTTCCTGCCAGCCAATACCGGCGCACTGGGCGCATGGTCGCCTGACAGCCGCTATTTGCTGTATACCCGCGTCGAAGAAATCGACGCCGGTTTCCGCACGGTCATTCTGCGCACCGATTTCAACAGCGGCGAGACCAGCGTCTTTTTGGGGAACGACGACCAGCGCGACCACGCCTACGCCCTGCCGGCCTGGTCGCCGGACGGGAAATATCTGCTGGTTGGGCTGCAAAACGAACCGGGCAACCCGGCCAGGCAGGTATGGCAAATCCAGCCAGACTTAATCGAAGGGCCGGTCATCGCTGGTGAGGCAGATTACACCTACAGCCTGTATCAATGGCGGGCGGATGGCGGTGCGGTTGCCATGCAGCGCTCCCGGCTCGGCACCGTTTCCGGGCCCGAGGTGCTCGTCTGGACGGCAGACGGCGGATTGAAGGTGCTGGCAGAAAACGCCATGCTGCCGCAATGGCTGCCGTAGCTAAGCCGAGATTTGGGAGGTAAGGGACAACCGGTTGATGTGGGCTGTTGGAGACCTTCGGCCAGATGCTGGTCAGCCTGCTGGAGGCCTGGGACGACCGGGCCGGGTTGATCTTGCCCACTTCGGACCACGGCAACCTGGAGGGTTTGATCACTCACGAGCGCATGCCCAACCTGGTGCCCACTCTGGTCGTCGGGGCGCCCGAACTGCGCCGGGATTTTATTCAAACCATGGAGGATCTGATGCACATCGCGCCGGCCATATTGAGCACAGCCAACGGCCCGGTAAGACATTAATGATCCAGATAAACAATACAAGCCAAGATCAAAGAGAATAGACGCCGTTTCGACTGGTCATCGGTCGTATCATCTCGAACCGTCAAATCCTTGTCTTCGCTGACCAGGTAATCGACCCCGGCCTGGATCGCCGCCAGGGCCACCGGTACATCGCTGGGGTCACGTACCAGATTCAGACCTTGTTCGACCTGCTCCCTGGTTGGGTCGGCGGCCAATTCAAATCCGCAATCCTGCAAGAATCCATCGAATTGTTCTGCATACGCGGGAAAGCGTGCCCGGATATGCCGCGAGGCTTGCTGGATAACGTAATTGCCCAACACCAGGCGGTAATCGCCGTTCAGGGCATGCTGAAGCACTTCGTAAGGCCAGCGCGGCCAGACGCTGCCGGCAATGAGCACATTTGCATCCACCATTACGCGTAGTTCAGGCGGCGTTTGATCCATAAGCTGCTTTATAAACCGCTTGTTTGTCTTTCTCCAACTCCGCCAATAACTGCTCTTCGCTCAATCCCTGCTTTTCGGCTTCCTGGCCCAGGGTGCGAACCAGCTCGCGGTGCGCCGTCAAAGCGCGCAACCGGATGAGATCCTCATATTCACGGTACGACATCAAAACTGCTACCGGATAGCCATCGCGCTCAACGACAAGGTGTTCGTCTTGCAAAGCCACTCGCTTGAGCGCTTTGCCTGCCGCCCGGTGTAGCTCGGAAGCCGCAATGATTACTTTTTTTGTCATCTCATCAATACTCCTACCTCGAACGAGTTTGTGTATGGATACTCAACGATACATATAAATATGTATCGTTGAGTATAGCGATAATGGGGGAATTGTCAAGAGTGTAACGCAAAAGTATCGGTAACTAGAGGTAGGAAATAAGGTAAACTAAG
>CAZQQJ010000082.1:0-15569 GCA_964595435.1 uncultured Anaerolinea sp.
GCAGCTCTCGCTGCCATCTGCGCCAACCCTAAATACAGGGTAGCGGAAAATAAGTTGTTACTTGAAAGCTGTACCAAGGAACACGTTATATGGCTCCTTTAGATAAAGAACGGCGAGAAGATCAGGATGCCGGTGTGCAAGAGAGTTTCAGCAGTTTCTACCGACGGAAACTGAGCAAGAGGGGGAAAAGTCATCGGATACGAGGCTTCAGCCGCTGGAAGCGCCCATCCCATGTGGCCTATCGAAGGCTTCGAATACCGTCAACTGCTGCAGAGCCGAAGTTTTTGGATGAATCTCTCGTCTGGCCTGAGGATTGGGAAGATGTAGAAGAGAGTGCGAAACCCGGCACGCCAGATACATCGGAGATATGCCCCGAACGCCCTCTGCTGGAGCAAGTGCTCAGCAGGAAATTATTCCTGGGGCGAGTTCGCACTCGGAACCCCATCAACATTGCCGTGTTGCTCGTATCGGGCGGAGTTTTATTTTGGCCGTTGGCGCTTTCCATCGGCGAGTGGCTGGACCTGGGGAAAATGACCGATACCATCCGCTGTTCGGCCCCGCTTGGTTTTATCAGCCTGTTCTTTTTTTACAACGCTGCCTTGAATATGGGCGCAGGCAAACTGGCCAGGCGACTGGTCTGGTATTGGCGGCTGTTCTGGGGCACCAACGACGTGTACGAAATCAAGGTGCTCATCGAAGTCGCGGCCGGCTCCTGCGAACGGCAGCGTTACGATGAAAAGACCCTGGCTTATCGAGACTCACACACGCTGCCGCGGCCTTACCCCTATCCGTATGGTTTCATTCCGGGGACGCGGGCGGAGGATGGCGGAGCGGTGGATTGCTACGTGCTTACCCAGGACCCGCTGGAGCCAGGCAGCCTGGTGACCTGTGAGCCAGTTGGCCTGCTGGAGCTGGACGAAGGCGACGAGCGGGATGATAAGGTCCTGGCAACCCTACCTGGCGAGGTGGTGGAGCTGGGCGAGCATTTGTTGGCGACTCTACGGGACTTCATTGAAGGAATCTTCGCCCAGTTTCCAGAGGCAAACGTCCAGGTAGGCCGCATTCTGCCGAAATGGGCGGCGCTGGATACCATTCGGAAATATCGAGATACAGATTTGTAGGAGGATGTAAATCTATGCAGGCGATCACATCCCTGACCGCATCCGAACTGGCGCAGCACATCCGGGCGGGCGTGCTGTCTGCCAGCGAAGTAGTCGAGGCGCACATCCAGCGCATCGAAGAGGTCAATCCACGTTTGAACGCAGTGGTTATCCCGCTCTTCGAGCAGGCCCGGCGAGAGGCACAGGCCGCAGACGCCGCACGACGTCGCGGCGAGCCGCTCGGCTCGCTGCACGGCGTGCCGGTGACGATCAAAGAGCAGTTCCTGGTGAAGGGCACGGCCACGACGTTCGGTTTGCCCAACCTGGCGAACCATCGTGCCGCCGGGGATGGCCCGTTGGTGAAGCGCCTGCGCGACGCCGGGGCAATCGTCCTGGGCAAGACTAACACATCGCAATTGCTGGTGTTCATCGAAGCGGACAACCGCCTCTACGGACGCACCAACAATCCGTGGAACCCGGCGCGCACCTGCGGGGGGAGCAGCGGAGGCGAGGCGGCGATCATCGCCGCCGGCGGTTCTCCACTGGGGTTAGGCAGCGACCTGGGCGGCAGCATCCGCGAACCGGCGCACTTTTGCGGCATCCACGGGTTAAAGCCCACCGCCTGGCGGCTCACCAATTTCGATACCCGCCCGGATATCTTTTCCGGCGGGCAAGAGGGCATTATCCCCCAATCCGGGCCCATGGCGCGCAGCGTGGCCGACCTGGCCCTGGCGATGAGCGTGCTGGCTGCGCCCGGACAGGAAGGCTTTGACGCCTCCGTCCCGCCTGTGCCCTGGCGCGATCCAGCCCAGGTGCAGGTGAGCACCCTGCGCGTCGCCATGTACACCGACGACGGGTACTTCAAGGCCTGCCCCGCCATCCGCCGCGTGGTGGAAGAAGCCGCCGTGGCGCTGCGCGCCGCTGGGGCGCAGGTCGAATCCTGGACGCCGCCCGACGTAGCGGTGCCTGTGCGCCTGTTCTTCAGCATCTTTACTTCCGACGGGACCAGGGCATTAAGGCAAGCGCTTGGCCCAGACCAGGCCATGCCACAGATCAGTGATGTCTTGCAAATCAACCGCCTGCCTCGCCCCGTGCAGCGCCTGCTGGCAGGAACAATGCGCGCCGCCGGGCAGGAGCGCCTGTCGTCAGTGGCAGGGTACATCGGGGCGCGCTCGACGGAAGAGTATTGGAAGCTGATCGAAGAGCGTAACCTGTACCGCCTGCGCTTCCTGCAGTCCCTGGATGAGGGGCGCTTCGACGCCATCCTGTGCCCGCCGACCTCGCTGCCCGCCGTCCTGCACGGCAGCACCGCCGACTTGCTGGACTTCGACAGTTACGCCCGCCTGTACAACGTACTGGGCATGCCGGCCGGGGTGGTGGCCGCCGGCCGGGTGCGGGCCGGCGAGGAAAGCGACCGCTCCCCGGGCAAAGATCGCGCCGAGCTGGCTGCCCTGGAATCCGAGAAAGGCAGCGCCGGCCTGCCGGTGGGAGTGCAGGTGGCTGCCCGGCACTGGCGTGAAGACGTGGTTCTGGCAGTGATGGGCGCCCTGGAGGATCACTTCCGGGCGCAACCTGATTACCCGGCTCACCCACCGCTCTAAGCTTTAAGAAATGATCAACATCGCTGAATATCGTCTTTATAACCAACAAATTGCCCGACCAGAATTCGAGAAACCCGGCCAGGTAGTAGCCTGGCTGGGCGCCGTCCAGGCCCAGGACTACCCGGGCGCGCTGTGGTCGATCGGCCTGCGCACGCCAGGCGCAATGCTGAGCGACGTCGAGCAGGCCATTGCAGACCGGGCCATCATCCGCACCTGGCCGATGCGCGGCACGCTGCATTTCGTGGCGCCCGAAGACGTCCGCTGGATGCTGGCGCTCTTGACCCCGCGGGTGGCTGCCAACAGCGCCGGGCGCCGCGCTCAGCTTGGGCTGGACGAGACCATTTTCGCCCGCAGCAAAGAACTCTTCGCCAGGGCGCTGCAAGGCGGCAAGCGCCTGGAGCGCAAAGAAATGCTGGACGTTTTGGAGCGAGGCGGCATTACGACCGGCGGGCAGCGCGGTTACCACATATTATGGCGGCTGGCGCAAAGCGGTTTGATCTGCTTTGGCCCCATGCAGGGCAAACAGCCCACTTTTGTGCTGCTGGATGAGTGGGTCCCACAGGCCGGGGAGCTGCCGCGCGACGAAGCGCTCGCCAGGCTGGCCGCCAGGTACTTTACCGGCCACGGCCCGGCGACGCTGGGCGATTTTATGTGGTGGTCGGGGTTGACAGCCGCCGATGCCAGGGCCGGCCTGGAAATGGCCAAAGCGCAACTCGTGAGCGAGCAGGTGGGCGGCCAGACCTGCTGGATGCCCGAAAACATACCTGCCTCCCAGGACCATGCGACCTATCTGCTGCCCGGTTTCGACGAGTATTTGCTCGGCTACAAAGACCGCAGTGCGGTTCTCGACCCACAGTACGCCGATCTCACGCACCCCGGCAATAACGGCATGTTCAGCCCCACTGTAGTGATTGGTGGCCGGGTGGCTGGCACCTGGAAGCGCACCTTCGTGAAAGGAATGGTGGTCATCACGCCGCAGCCTTTCACCGCCTTCAGCAAAGACCAGGAACAGGCCATCGCCGCGGTTGCTGAACGATATGGCCGGTTTGTCGGCTTATCCTCCAAAGTCGTGGTTTAACAGGCCTAGAGATCTCCGCAAATCCTGGATAATCGTGATGCCCTGAGCCTCGACCACCCATCGGCCGATTACTCGTTACCCTCCTATAAAACACCTATGCTCGAGAAACCTGCTCTGCCAGACGAAAAAATCAACGCCTGTTTACAGGAGGCGTATGGCCTGACCGCCGGGCCGGTGGAATTTCTGCCGCTGGGCGCCGACATGAACACGGCGGTCTACCGAGCCGTGGCTACGGACGGAGCGTCCTATTTCGTCAAACTGCGTCGCGGCGATTTCGACGCAATTGTCGTGACGCTGCCCAGGTTTCTCAGCGAGCAGGGCATCTCCCAGATCATCACCCCGCTGGCGACGCGGGCCGGGATGCTCTTCGCAGAGATGGAAGATTTCAGGCTGATCCTGTATCCCTTCGTCGAGGGGCAGGATGCTTACCAGGTCGAGTTGAGCGATACCCAGTGGGTCGAGTTTGGCGCCGCGCTGCGGTGCATCCACGCCGCGGACCTGCCCCCATCGCTGGCAGAGCGCATCCCACGCGAGCGTTTTGGGCCACGCTGGCGCAGGATGGTCGAACACTTCATGGCACGCCTGGAAAACGAGGCGTACACCGACCCGGTCGCACGCCAATTGGCGGCTTTCTTGCAAGAGAGGCGCAGCGAGGTGCTCGGCCTGGTGGGACGAACGGATCGGCTGGCACGGACGCTACAGGCACGTTCGCTGGATTTCGTCGTCTGCCACTCGGACCTGCACGCCGGCAATATCCACATCGACGAGAACGGCGCGCTGTACTTGGTCGATTGGGACAACCCCATCCTGGCGCCCAGGGAACGGGACTTGATGTACGCTGGCGGCGGGCAGTTCAATAACCGGCGCACCCCGCAGGAAGAAGAGGCGCTGTTCTATCAAGGCTACGGCCCGGTGCAGGCCGACCCGGCGGCGCTGGCCTATTACCGCTACGAACGCATCGTCGAAGACATCGCCGCCTACTGCGAGCAATTGCTCGCCTCGAACGAGGGCGAGGAGGATCGAGAGCAATCGCTGCGCTACTGCATGTCGAACTTTCTGCCGGGCGGGACAATTGAAATCGCTTATCGTGGAGACTGGAGTGAAACATGAGTATCTTTGATCCGGGCATTCAAGCGAAAGACTATTTGTTTTTGGGCAGAGTCGTAAACCCGCAATGAACGCAAAAGCCAACCTGTTTCTTTTGTTGCTGGCCCTGCTCATGACGTTGGGTCAGACCGCCTGTTCAGGCGCAAAACCGACCGCGACCGAGATGGCGCCTATGTCTGCGCCAACACACCAGGAAGCGACTGCCACTTCGCAGTGGACGGATACGCCGCCCGCGACAGACACACCGCCCGCGACGAACACGCCGCCTGTGACGGATACACCGCGGCCAACGGATACACCCCAGGCGGCGGGCGGGTTTTTCCTGGTCGCTGGAGAAAAAACTATCCTGCTGAAAGCCCAACATCTGACCCAGAGTGAAAGCATCTATGGCTACGATCTGCCCCAAACCGGCGAGGCGCGGCCGGTCGCGACCTTCACAGGGGACGCTCTGGAATCCAAAAACCTGGTCCTGCGGCGCATGATTGGCAGCATCGGCTTCTATCCTTCGCCAGATCGCTCGAAAGGCGGGGTAGCCGTGCAGGGGGTGCGGCCTGGCTTCGGCGCGGATTCCGCCGGCCTGCTGCCGGGCGATGTGATCATCGCCATCGATGGAAAGGCGCTCAAAGACCTGTTCGCCAATCCTGACTTCGACGAGCAGTTCGGGGCGTTGATCACCGGCGAGTTGGGCAGCCGGGCCGGGCTGACTGTCCGGCGCAACGGCCAGGAACTCGAATTGAGCGCAGCGCGGGATTTGCCCACCATCCGCAGCATCCAGGATATGACGAACGCTGTTATCCCATACCACCTGGAGCAAGGGGAGGACGGCCATTTCCAGCTCACGCCTGAAGCGGACCTGGCGCCCGGACTATATTGTTTCCAGGCGGGCGCCAGCCGCACCTCTTTCGGCGATTTATATTGCTTCATCCAGGGAGATCTGCAGGTGGCCTGGCCCCGACCGGCGACTACAGTCGAAGGGCGGCGCGATATCTTTGGCATGGCCGGTTTTCAACGCACTGCCTGCCGCTTCCCAGTGCAACCCGGCCAGATCGTCGAATGTGGTGACCTGAGCGTGCCGGAAGATTACCGCCAGCCCCAGGGGAAGACCATCCGGCTGCACGTGGCGCGCTTTCAAGCAGCCATCACCCCCCAGGACGACCCGGTCATTTACCTGCACGGAGGTCCGGGGAGCGGCGCGCTGGCCGGGATCGCCAAAACCTACGCCGAAGGGTACCAATATTTGTTTCCCAACCGGGATTTGATCGTCTTCGACCAGCGCGGCGTAGGCTTTTCCGAGCCGCGCCTGGAGTGCTCCGGCCTGGCGGAGGCGTATGCCGGCAGCCTGGCAGAGGACGAACGCACCAGCCTGCTGGGCTGGGAGGCCGCCCACCTAGAACCGTGCCGGGCGAAACTGGCCGAGGGTGGGGTGGGACTGTCCGCCTACACGACCCGCGCCAGCGCCGCCGACCTGGAGACGCTCATCGAGGCAATGGGCGACCCCCAGGTCAACCTGTTCGGCCAGTCGTACGGCACCTACCTGGCGTTGACCTATTTGCGGGAATATGGCAGCCAGGACCGTGTGCGCAGCCTGGTGCTGGACGGCGTCTACCCGCCCCAGGCGGATTTGTTTACCGGGCGCGGGCAAAACGCCTGGGGGGCCTGGCAGGCGATCTTCGCCGCCTGTGCGGCCGACGCCGCCTGCCAGAAAGCCTATCCCGACCTGGAGGCTCGCTTCTATCGCTTGCTCGAAAACCTGGCTGCCCGGCCCATCATCCTACAAACGACCAATCCTGTCACGGGGCAGGCGCAGGCAGTCGTACTGAACGACTTTCGACTGCTGGAAGCGGTTTACCGCTCCAGCTACCAGTCTGCCTGGTATCCCGACCTGCCACGCCTGATCGCCGCCCTGGAGCAGGGAGATGAGACTTTGGCCAGCGAAGCCCTGGCGAACGTGTTCCTGACTTCCGCCTCGGCCGATCACGGGGCTTTCTATGCAGTTTCTTGCAACGATGGCGCCAGCCTGACCAGCGCCAAGGCAATCCAGGCCGGAAATGCGCAGTTGCCTGCGCCGCTGCGGGCTTATTTCGATGACCTCTCGCTGGGGGTACTGGCCGCCTGCCAGGGTTGGGCGACTGCGCCCGCCAGCCCCGGGGAAAAGCAGGCCGCGGTCAGCGATGTTCCCACGCTGCTGCTCAGCGGTGCATTCGATCCGATCACACCGCCAGGCGGAGCACGGCTGGCAGTCGAGACGTTGAGCCGGGGCTATGCCTACGAATTTCCGGCTGAAGCCCACGATCTGCTGGGTAGCAACGCCTGCGCGCAAAGCGTCACTTACCAGTTCGTGGAGAACCCGGTGAAGCCAATAGATCGCTGCCTGGAGACGTTGGAGGGGCCAGACTTCATGCCGGCAACATCCACGTCGCCTTAGATGGGGCATGGAGAGCCGATGACACTCGACGAATACTTCTCCGGCAGGGAGGATTCACGGGGCATCTTCGATGCCCTGCGCCTCGCCATCGACACGCTCGGCCCGACCCGGATGCAGGTAACCAAAAGCCAGGTGGCCTTCTGCCGCCAAACAGCCTTTGCCTGGGCGTGGGTCCCCGGCAAATACCTGCGCGGCAACCAGGCCCCGCTGGTGCTCACCCTGGCCCCGGGGCGCAAGGACCCCTCCGTGCGCTGGGCTACGCACATTCGCCATGATCGCAGCGGTTGTTGCCATCGCTATCGACGTAGCGGCGGCACTGCCCCGGGTAGGTACAGCGATGGCCGCACTGTACGGAGCAAGATTGGCTCGTGCCGGAGGAATAGGAAGAAGTTGAGGCGCTGCCGGTTTGAGGCTGGATGCTGGCGCCAGCCTGAGAGCCAGGCTCGCTTTGTTCGCCCTCATCGGGTTGCAGGCCCTTTACCGCCTGGCCCAATGCGACAACCGAAGCGAGGCCGACCACGCCCATCACCCGCAAGAACTCCCGCCGGCTGACCGGCGAGACGCTCGCTGTGGACACAGCCAAGGCAGGCTTGCACTGGGCGGCAGCCGGTCCCAGGGAGGCTTTCCTGGCGGTCATCGCCACCCAACGCCAGTGTAGACCGATCTTGATCGCCGTGAGGATCAGAGTGGAGATCGACGCCAGGATGTGCACCTCCAGCCAGGCGGAAGCGTTGCTCAAAGCAAGGTCAAGCCAGGACGAGATAGCCAGGCCGGTGACGATGATGGCCAGGAAACCGGCCAGGATGGCTCCATCGAGCAGGTAGTAGAGCCGCGTCCTGAGGGAGGTATTTGCGAAGAAACGCCGGCTGACGGCGTTGATCCAAATCCAGTGGGCGAGGGTGTGATAAACCGCCAGGGTCCCCGCGGCAATCCCAATCCACTGGTGCAATTCGACGCCGGTAAGATCGAGGAGAAAAGCGAGGATGAAAACCGTAAAGAGGGTTGCATCGACCATCCATTTTGAAGTTTGATTCGAGTTCATTTCAAATTCCTTGTTTTTATTTGAAAACGTATTGGCCCGATGATACGCGATACTCATTCAGAAATCTTGAAGATTTGATTGATAAATCATTTGGATCGGTCGTCACCAGCGGCTATAGAGCGATACAAAACGGGCCTCAACAAATCAGGGATATAATGGGTAATCACCCTGAAATGAGCCTGCAATGAACCTGAAGCTGCGACTTGATACATTTGTCTGGTGCCTGATCGCTGTATCGCTGTTCTATCTTGCGCTTCCCTATATCATTTTCTTTGTGGGTTGGCTGAAGTGGTATTGGGCCATCATGGGCGTGGGTCTGACTGTGGCCCCACTGTTTTTATGCATTCGAGGGATAGGTCGTGTGCAGAGTGAGGAAGGAGAACCGCTCTACGAGATGATGCCCGGCGTGTATTTCATCGTCTTCGTGCTCATCGTCGCTGTATTATGGCTTGGGATTTCGGGCGTGGGCGGCTACGGGTATCAGGACACCGATTGGCTTAAGCATAACGCTGTCCTCAAGGATCTGGTCGAGCGGCCGTGGCCGGTCGTTTACCGGTTGGGCGGGCAGCAGCTTCCCCTGGTCTACTATATCGCCTATTACTTGCCTGCAGCAGGGCTGGGCAAACTGGGCGGCTGGCATCTCGCCAACCAGGCGCTGTTTGCCTGGAGCTGGATAGGTCTCATCCTGGCGATGACATGGTTTCTCGTCCTTACTCGACAGTTTACCATGAGGATGGTCTGGCTTTTTGTGTTGTTTTCTGGCCTCGATGTGATCGGCGAACTGGTCGCGAGATGGGTTATCCTCCCCCTGCGGCCGGAAGCAGCGCCGCTTCTGAAGTGGGACCACATCGAGCAGTGGTCGATTGGCTGGCAATATAGCTCGAACACGACGCTGTTATTCTGGGTGCCTCACCAGGCTCTGGCCGGCTGGATCGCCACGGGAATGCTGCTGTATACGATCCTGTATTCTCGTCGAAAGGAATACAGCTTCTTCATCGTGGGTCTTACCGCGCTTTGGTCGCCATTTGTGACCGTTGGCTTGCTCCCTTATGTGTTGGTAGGGTTTCTCCTGGAAGGCGAGTCGTTGCCCAAACGGCTTAAACGATATCTCTCTTTGCCCGGCCTTTGCGGATTGGGCTTACTCGCCATCACCGGGCTGTATTACAGCGCCAAATTGGTAAGCACATTGCCATTGTCCGGCGCCAACATACCCCAGGGATTCAGCCTGTCTTTTGCTCCGGATGCTGAAGCACGGCTCATCGGCCTTGGGTTGGTCCTGGTATTCTGCATACTGGAATTTGGCCTTTATGCGATCTTCGTCCATAGAACCACCCGGGATGGAGATGCAAAAGTCAAAGGGGTCTGGATTGCCACCCTGGTTTGTTTGTCCTTGTTCCCTTTCTACCGGTTTGGAGGGGTAAACGATTTTGTGATGCGGGCGTCGATCCCGGCTTTGTACGTTTTGGCGGTGTTCGTTGGAAGATCGCTATCGCGTCGGTCCCTGACAGGTTTCAGGCGTATGACGCTGGTCGCGCTGCTCGTCATCGGTTCTATCACAGCCATGATCGAATTTCGCCGCCATGCCAGCGGCATCTACAATGCAGGAACGCTCGTACGCATGCCACAAGTGAACCAGGTGATGAGCATCGATCAATGGAGACTCACAACCGGTAAAGACGCTACAATCATTCTGCAATATGTAGGCAGCTCGCGGGCGCCTTTCTTCGAGTTGATGGCCCGCCAAAGGTAGGAACATGTGTCTATCCACATCATCTCGTTGACAGGCTCACAAATTGATGCGCTGCATCCCCGGATTGTCGCCATTTACCGGGAGGCCTATGCGCTGCCTCCCTATCGCAAACCGGAAAGGGAAATCGCCGAGTTTTCAGAGTCACTCTCCATCCATATGGTTCGGGAAGCTTTCCGTTTTCTGGGGGCGTTCAACAGCCCGGACGACCAGCTCGCCGGCTTTGCTTACGGCTATACCAGTCAGCCCGGACACTGGTGGTACGAGCACGTCCGGCCCGGGCTGTCAGAACAAACCGCCGCAGCCTGGCTGGAAGACAGTTTTCAATTTACCGAGCTGGCTGTGCACTCACGGGCCCAGGGGCAAGGCGCCGGCGGCCGGCTGCACGACGAGCTGCTGCGCGGGCTGCGGCACAAGCGGGCGGTCTTATCGACCCTGCAGGCTGAGACCGTTGCCCATCGCCTGTACCGCTCACGCGGCTGGGTGGCCTTGCGCCAGGATTTTTTCTTCCCCGGCGTGGAACGGCGCTACCAGATCTTGGGATTGGCGCTCCAGAAAAAATAGGCCTGCCAGCGCGGCTGTCGAAGCACAGGCAAATAGGGTTATAATCGAACCTATGAACGCTCAAATCCAAAACACCCCTCTGACCGACGTCTCCACCATCATGCTGCTAACCCTCTACGCCCGCGTACTGGAGAGTCGCTCGCCGGACCCGCTGATCCGCGACCCCAAGGCCGAAGAGATCGTCGCCCAGATCAACCCTGGCCTGCTGGAGTCCGATAGCAAACTCCTGCGCCAGCTTGGGCAGTTCAAGCTGCGCAAAGACGTGGCAGCCCGCGCCGCCTTGCGGGCGGTGCAGTTCGATCGCTATGCGCAAGAATTCATGCACACCTTTCCCGAATGCAACGTGGTCAACCTGGGCTGTGGCCTGGACACGCGCTTCTGGCGCATCGACAATGGCGCCATCCAGTTTTTCGACCTGGATTTACCCGAGGTGATCCGCTTGAAGCGCGGCCTGGTGCAGGAGAGCGAACGTTATCGGATGATCGGCTGTTCGGTGCTCGACCCGCAGTGGCTCAACGCCGCGCTGGCCGGCGGGCGGCCGACCATCTTTCTGGCCGAAGGGTTATTCATGTACCTGCCCAAAGCGGAGGTCCGCGAGCTGCTTGAGGCGCTGGCGCAGCGGGTGAGGACCGGCCAGCTTGTGGCCGAGATGATGCACGATAAATACACCCGCGGCTTCAACCAGCGGCTGGCCAGCTTCAAGTTCAAGCACGAACTGGGTTTCGACAATCCCCCGATCTATCGCTGCGGCATCACCCACAGCCGCGAGCTGGAAAGCTGGTCGCCGCGACTGCATTACATCGATGACTGGTGCTATTTCGACGTGAAGACCCCCAAACTGGGCTGGCAACGCATGTTCGGCCGCATCCCATCCTTCCGTTATACCCAGTGGACGATACGGTATCGCATCGGAGAATAAGTATAATCCTGCACGGCGGAGAAGAAATATGGCTTCGTTCACCCAAATCCAATTCATCACCCTGTTTGCCTACCACGCCCACACTCACCAGCGCTTGCTGGAGTGTGCCGCCCGGCTGAGCCTTGATGACTACACGCAAATTCCAGGTGACGGTCTGCGCTCAATCCACGACCTGTTCTTCCACCTGCTGCGCACCGATCACAGTTGGCGATTGGGCGTGGAAAGCGGCGCCCGCCAACCCCCACTGCGCCCCGAGGATCATCCTACGCTGCAATCTTTGCAGGCCGCCTTCGAGCACGAAGCAACTGCCTGGCAGGCGCTGCTCGAAAGGTTGACCGCCGAGCAGATCGAAGGCGATATCAGCCTGGCCAACCGGGATGGCAGCACTTTTGCCGTGCCGCGTTGGCGTATCCTGCAACACGTAGTGTTCCACGGCATGCAGCACCACGCCGAACTGGCCGCGCTGCTCACCGACAAGGGCCAATCGCCCGGCGATATCGACTTTATCTTCTTTCGATGATGATTGAGAGAGCCGCCTGGCTGAAAGAAAAACGCCATCTGGCCGAAGAGCGCATGGATACGCTCTTCGCGCCGATCTACGACCAGAATTGGGGCGCTGAGATTGCCCAATCCCACCGGCAGTTTCTGAGGAAATTCCTGGCGCTGTGCCCACCAGACGGGCTGATCCTGGACGCGGCGTGCGGCACGGGCAAGTACTGGCCGCTGATCCTCGCCGCCGGGCTAAAGATCACCGGAATCGACCAGTCTCAGGGGATGTTGGATCGAGCCCACGAAAAGCACCCCTCGGTGGCCATCCAGAAACTCGGCCTGCAGGAAATGCGGTACCAGAAGGAATTCGACGGCGCCATCTGCATGGACGCTATGGAAAATATCTTCCCCGAAGACTGGCTTCCCATCCTGAAAAACTTCCACCGCGCGCTGCGACGAGCAGCATACTTTTACTTCACCGTGGAGATTGCCGCCGAAGCGGACATCCTGCATGCTTTCGATGCAGCCCGGCAAAAGGAACTGCCCGTGGTCTACGGCGAATGGGCCGACGAAGAGGGATACCACTACTACCCGGCCATTCCCCAGGTCAAAGCCTGGCTGCGCCAGGCCCGCTTTCGTCTGATCGAAGAGGGCATCGGGGATGAGTATCACCATTTCCTGGTGCAGAAAATCCTTTCTTAACAGGGCTGTCCAAATCGACGCTTCTGTGCTGTCGGTTTGGACAGCCTCCTGCATGCGGCGCTACCGCTTCACAACCGGTAAGTAGATGAAATTGAATAACGCCAGGTTGCGATACACTCCGCCCCCTTTGAGCTGGCTGTCAAGGGATGCTGTGTGCGCCAGGTTGGTGATATATCCGCCGGTCGTGCCCACGTACATCACCACCCGGCTGCCATCCACGCCGAAGGCCAGCGTGTTCACATTGGCCTGGCCAGGCAACCCGCCTACATTCTCCAGAGTCTCGCCCTCATCCAGGCTGCGCTTCAGTCCCACCTGTGTAGCAACATACAGATAAGGCGCGCCCTGGGGCATAAAGCGTATATCTTTCACCGACCCAGTGAAGCTGGTCAGCTTCGTCCAGCTCGCCCCGCCGTCTTTGGAGCGATAAATGCCCCCACCGTAAGCGAAAATGGTCTGGCTGTCGTAGGGTGATACGGCGATCGGGCCAGGCCACGCCGCTCCGGGCCAACTGGCGATTTTGCTCCAGGTAAGACCGCCATCCTGGCTGGCATACGGCCCATTGCCCGTCGCGGCGTAGATATTAAGCGCGTTCTGTGGGTCGTAGGTGATGAACTGGACTTGCCCGGGCGGGGTACTCACCAGCGCCCAGGCGGCGCCGGCATCCGCGCGGCGGAAGATCGCCCCGCTGCTGGGGTTACCGCTGCCATCGAAATATCCCGCCCCTACCAATAAGCGCCCATCATTTCTCGGGTCGCCGGCCACCGCCAGGCTGATGCCGCTTTCGTCCAGCGGCAAACCAGGCGGCGTAGGCAGCATCTCTTCGGTATACGTAGCACCACCATCCGGGCTGGTACGCAAGCAGGGCATCCAACTACACGCCGCAGTGGCGTAAACCGTCTGCGGGTGGAAGGGGTCTACCGCCACCTTTGAGCCAGAGTTGCCATAGGAGGGCACGCCGGTGGCCTGCCAGGTGCGCCCTCCATCGCGGGTCTTAAACACGTTCCAGCCCACCGCTGCAGCGTACGCCTCATCTGGGTTGGCAGGATTATAGGCAATGCTGGTCGGCACAATCCCCAACATGCCAGTATTAGCTTCGGCCCAGGTGGCGCCGCCATCCAGGCTCTTGAACACCCCGCTGATCGTCCCGGCATACAGCGTAGTCTTGGCCGGGTTATGCGGTTCGATGGCATCGGGCACGGCAACGAAGTCGACGATCTTGGACGCGGCCGGGATGCCGGTGATCTGTGTCCAGGAGCTGCCGTAATTATCGGAAACGTAACCCTTACCATTGCCAAGCGCTACGTATAATGTCCCGGTGATAGCGGTATGGAAGGTGAGGTCTACGACCGTCCGATTGGCCGACGGTAGAGGCACTGGATCAAAAGCGGCGCCCTCATCCTGGCTGCGGAAGAGCGCCTGAGGCGGGTCGGTGGTCACGCTATCGATCGCCCACACATCATGCTTGCCGCCCGTATTCGGGAAGGGGTCAACGACCACCTGCTCGACGCGCCCGGCCACCGTCACACCGGCAGACCAGTTCACCCCACCATCGCTGCTGGTATACACCTTGCCGTCTCGCGTGGCAAAATAAATCTTCTGCACGTTCTGGGGGTCGAAAGCCACCGAAAGCACGTGGGTATCGGTATACAGCTTCGTCCAGGTAACGCCGCGGTCGGTGGATTTGAACAACCCGCCGTGTACGTCCACCCCACTGTCTCCGCTGACGCCCAGGTAAACCACTTCCGATTGGCCAGGATGCACCGCCGGGAAAAAAAGGTAAGGGTCGGTGTTCATCCAAAGATCCACTTCATCGGGTATATTCACTGCCCAGCTGGCACCGCCATCCACCGAACGCAGCATACCATTTTCGGCACCGATATACAGCAAGGTGGCGGCGTCGATGGGGCTGTGGCTAACCACCAGATGCTGCGGCCAGGCGGCCAGCGTGGAAAGCTGCCAGTTGGCCGCCCCATCTGCTGAAGCAAAAACACCGCTGCGCGTGACAGCGGCGTAAATCTTCTGCGGGTCTTGCGGATCGAGGGTCAGGCTTTTAATCTTGCCGCCATACGGCCCGTTGGAAACCCAACCGGCAACACCGGCGATGACCGTGGCTGCGCCCGGCAAACTGCCGGACTGGTCATTGGGGTTGATAACCGTCAAGGTGTAGCCGCCTGGCGCCATCCCCCAGGGAACCAGGGCGGTGAGCGTACTGGCATCCACCCACACTACGTCCCGCAGGGAGGTAGTGCCGAGCTTTACCAGAGGGGTGGCGGTGAAATTTTCGCCAATAATGGTCACCGGCGTGTTGGCATCCTCCGGTAGAGTAGCCGGTGCAATCCCGTTTACCACGGGGGCCGCTGACGGGTTGGCAGGCGCGAAAGCGACTACCCGCCCGGCACCGCCGGCCAGGAAAGCGAAAACCAGAAAGAAAGTGCATATAGTTTTAAAACAGTTGAAAGGGAGTTTTGATTGAGCTGGCATGGTTCATCCTGTTTGCATTGAGGCCCTGGCACTTCGGAGCGGGTTCTCAGGGTTGCCGACCCTACCGCCTGGCTCCCGTGCGCGAGCAGCTTTTTGTTGATTTGGGTTTATTTTTGGATAAGCACAGGGTATGCTACGGCAACCGACCTCCCGGAAAAGTTTAACGCGCAAGCAACCCGCAGGCATGCAGGCAAACCGTTAGGCGGCAATGAATGCAAGACGATCCATGCTCCGGTCAGTGCTTGGACGTGTGTATCCTTTACTCGACTGTTGTATTTTGGAATCATAAAGCCAAACCAGTGGTAGCCTGAGCG
>CAZQQJ010000083.1:0-15505 GCA_964595435.1 uncultured Anaerolinea sp.
GTCCAAGAAACCCTTTGGGATACTTACGCCCTTAGTTCTCCGACAAGCTGCTAGGAAATGATCAGATTGTAATTAGGGTTGGGTAGGACAAATCATAACTCATATCTTTTACAATACATTTGTAATGATTCCAATTTAATCAGCCAATCATTTTCTTTTGGAATAACCTCAATCAGACCATTTTGGCACAAATCTCTTAATTGCTTGTCACTTAACCCCGTAAACCGGGTAGCATCATATAACCTTATATACAATCCCCCTCGGATTGCTTGTTGTATATTCTGGTTTTCAATAACCAATATACTTGACGTGTCGTCATTTGATGCCTTTTCAATAGAAAAATAGTCTTCACGAATCTTGAGGTTACCAATACTTGCACTGTATTGGTAACCTTCGTATCTGATTTGAAGAGGTGGTGATATTAAACTCATGATTTCATTCTCACTCCCCTCTTTCAATAGATATAGTTGTTAATCCCGTCGTGCCGTCTCTGTTCCGTCTAAAAAATGCTATTTGCTCACCTGCGGCTAAATGCTCACCAATTTGCCCAAGTAACAGGTTGGCTATTTGTTCTACTTCTTTATTGTCATAAGTCGGCAATCGTCTTCGGAGCGCCCTGACGAATGTTTGAGAGCCAGTGGATAGGTTAAAGTCATAATCAGCACGGTCAACGCCTAAATTAATATTACCGGGTCCAACTTGGGTCACGTTGGTTAGAACAGACCTATTTCCAGGTCTGATCGATCGTGAGGTTTGGTCGCTTTTCAGGATGTTTCTATCGCTTGTTATTCTCGGCTGTAGATTTTTTATTGCCATGTTCACATTCCTGACTTTCTCCGGACTTATCATCCAAATATCTTTTCCATAAACTCATCTCTAAGCTGTCCGTTTTCCTTTGAGTCAATCAATAAGCTTTTACCGTCAGGCCCCCCCCATATTTCGCTTCATCATTGTCTATTGAAAAACTCATATGCCCTTTCGCCCCAATCCATTTGCGCGAATTGTAACTTCGGCTAAAAAGTTGAAGTTTAATTTCGCCCGACAAGGGAGAGAAATTTGTATCGCTTGGGCTGAACACGATATATTTTGTTAGGCGTGAGTTAACAGGAACAGAGATTGATTGAAAAGGCTCAAAATCTGTCTCCTCATAGTGCTCATATATACTATAATCGTCCCGCGATAGGATAGGAAAGAATGAATAAGTATTTATACCTTTAACATCTTGCTGGCGATGTTTGACTTGCAGGATGAAATCATCAATAGCGCCAGACTGCGCACTAGTATTTGAAATTTCGCAACCTACGACTATTGACGGCCCTTGTTTTGACGGCCCTTGTTTTACAGAAGTAAGTATTGTACGTGGCTTTAGGAATATTTCACCCCGAAATCTTGCAAACAATGTTCGATAAGCTGTAACAAAACTTAGGATCAGAGCAAGCAAAGAGATGAAAATTGCGAGAATTTCAGCTACAGTCATGCAAATCTCCGCTTTGTCCCTAATAAAAACTCTACGATTATCATTAATATTCCCAAATGCCCTGAGTAACTTGTTGACTTATAAGAAACATAGTTTGGCGATCAACGCGTCGCTGTATCAATTCAAGCTAAACTATCTCAGTAAAGATGCTACAAAGTAATCCCACATAATTATTATAGAGAAATGTTCGGCCAGAGTCAACGGGTTTACGTAGATTGGGTGTGTTTCAAAATTTTGCACGGGCCTTTTCGAGCGCTCAGATTGCCCTCGAAATGACGTTTTTGCCTTATCAAACGCACTGAAATCGGTTTTTCCAGGCTCCGGTTTTCGTTCAGCTATCGCAAATGTTTGGAAAATTGCGTAATTTTCGCTTGTTTATTCGACTTTTCATTAGCGATGCTTCCGTTTTGCCCCTGTTTTGGGGCGTTCTCGGCAATCCACCATTCGTTTTCAGCCATCGAACAGGCAAAATAACCTTGTTGCAAAAAATTGAAACGCACCCACGTAGATTCTGGCTCCTTTTGATGCTGGATGATGGGAAAAGCCCGCCGCCATTCCTCTTGTGCTACCATCACATCTCATGTATGATAGGGCGCACCGGAGGTTATCATCTTGGCAATCCGGCAAATCACATGAGACATCAGCGGCCTGCACCTGCTCTGCCTGGAATACGTGGCCTTCAAGCAGTTTGCCCCGGAAGCGGATATTGGCTTTGACCTGGCGGAGGAGTACCGCGCCGCGCAGGAACTTTACAAGAAAAAAGATGATCATCGACTTTGTGCTATATGGATGAGTCAGGGACTTTTGATGCTGGATGATTCGAGGGTATAATCAAAGTATGCTGACGCCCAACGACAAACGGATCGTGCGCAAATTCAAGCGCCGCTTACAGGCCATTGCGCCCGTGAAGCGTTTGGTGGTCTATGGCTCGCGAGCGCGCGGCGATGCAGAGGCAGACTCGGACCTGGACATCTTTATTGAGCTGGCTGAACTTACGCCTCAATTGCGACGGCAAATCAGCGATATTGCCTGGGAGGTCGGTTTTGGTGAGGAGGTGCTGATCTCTACCTTTGTAGCAACCAGCCAGGCTCTCAGCAGCGGCCCTCTGGCTGCCAACCCCATCTTGAAGGCTATCCAGGCGGATGGGATTGTCGTATGAACGACGCCTCTCTTGGGGATTTAATTGAGTACCGTCTTCAGCAAGCACACGAAACTTTGCAAGAAGCTGAAGGGTTGTGCCAGATGTCTTTTTGGCGAGGCGCAATCAATCGCTCCTATTATGCTATGTTCTACGCCGTCCTCGCGCTGGCCGTTTTGCGCCAACAAGTGACAGCCAAACATAGCGGGGTGATTTCATTTTTCGACCGAGAGTTTGTCAGGACAGGGATTTTTCCGAAAGAATTGTCCCGCTCGCTCCATCGGGCTTTCGAGAGCCGACAGGTAAACGACTATGGCGAGATTTTTACAGTGAGCGAAGAAGAAGCCAAGCAAATGCTTGAAGAGGCCCGTGCTTTTGTGTTGGCCGTCAAAGATTATCTTCATCGTGACAAGGGCAAGTAGCGCAGCCGAATTGCTCAAACAGAAAAATCTGCCGGGGCCAAACGCCGCAAAGCTGCCTGGGATGATACTTACATGCTCAAGGCGCTCTCCCAATAGTTAGATGCGTTTGCCCTGGCCCGGCTTCCATCCCTCTTGCGCCGACACTGTATCTCGTGTATTATTGAAGCGGGCAGATAAAAAAACCTACCCGGTCAGCGAACAACGATTGTTTATTATCAGCAGCAGCTTATGACCAAAGTAAAAAAACTGACCCGCGAGCAATGGACCCAACTGGATGAGCTGATGCGCAAAGTTCCAGACCCAAATGAAACCTATACGGCTACCGGTTGGCATTACGAACTTGCTGCACTCCTGGGAAGTTTTGGCATCCGGGTAACGGGCAGGTATGACGCATACAAGATTGGGAAAAAACTATGGGAAGCGATGTGGGAAGAGTAACTTTACCCGACTTCATTTATCCTGGCGCTACAGTCCGGGTCATGGATTGGGTCGGGGTTGTATTGAGCATAGAAGGCAGCCTCATCACCGTCGAAAGCCCAAAGCGCGTCGTCTTCCTGCAAAAATCCCTGGATGTGCTGGATTATTCCCTGGCTCCCTATCTATGGCAGCCTGCCACAATCGATGACCTGATTGCTGATGCAGAGGCCCAGCGCCGGGAGCTTGCCAGGGCAAAACGGAAACGCGCTCGTAAACCCCGTTCGATGGTGATTTGAGTGGCGCGCCTCTTGCGCGAACTTTCCTGCTCGATTATGATACCCTCAACAAAAAGAAAACCTTGCCCGGCAGGCGAGGTATGGCCTTAGCGTGGGATGGACGCATCGGCAGGATAATTGTAAAGCAAGCGCCCGGTCTCCCCAAGGGGCCGGGCGGTTTCGTGCGTGATAGCCAGCCTTTCTTCATCGGTGATCGCCTTCGATCAGATTGGGTGATCGACATCACCGGAATACGCACTAAGCCAGACCGTTCTGACTGTGCTATACTAAAGATGATGACTGCCCTGTATCCCGACACCTGTCCTGAAATGGAAGCTTTGCAAATCCGCCTGCTGCGCCAGACACCGGCCTGGCGTAAGTTGAAAATGTTAGCTCAGTTGAACGCATCGGCGCACTTGCTGGCCTTGAGCGGCTTGCGCCAGCGTTACCCCGCCGCCAGGGAGTCTGAACTGCGCCGACGCCTGGCGGATCTATTGCTCGGGGATGAACTGGCGCGCAAGGCTTACGGAGAATTGCAGGATGTTACCTGAACTGATCGCGGCTACTATTAGAGTCGCTGCTGTTTTGGTCTCATCGGCGGTTCTGTGGCCAGCACGATCTATGGCATCGTGCATACCACGCAGGATGCGGACTTCGTGGCGGAACATTGTGTAAGGTTAGAATAGGGACCAGGAGGCTGTTGTGCAAACCAAGTCACAAATTGGAATCGACCCAAATCAACTGGCCGCGTTCTGCGAGCGTTGGAAGATCGGCGAGCTGGCCTTGTTCGGTTCGGTGTTGCGTGAGGATTTTCGCCCGGATAGCGATATCGATTTATTGGTAACATTCATGCCCGGCGCCCGCTGGAGCCTATTCGACCTGGCGCACATGCAGGCTGAACTGGAAGAGATGTTTGGGCGACAGGTGGACCTGGTCGAGCGCGAGGCTGTCGAAAAAAGCAGCAATTACATCCGCCGCAAGAGCATTCTTCGTAACCCGGAGGTGATCTATGCGGCGAGATGAAGCTTACCTGCTTGATATGATGTTGGCAGCGCGCAAAGCGTTGCGTCATATCGATCGCTTGAACTGGGCGGAGTTTGAAAGCAGCGAGCTGCACCAGGACGCCGTTTTGCACAGCCTGGAGATCATCGGTGAGGCAGCCCGCCGTGTCTCCCAGGAGTTTCAAGATAGACACCCCGAAATCCCCTGGAAAGACATGGCCGGCATGCGTAACCGTTTGGTACACGAATACTTTCGTATCAACCTGGCAGCCGTATGGGATACGGTACAAAATGACCTGCCGGATTTGATCGCTTTGGTCGAGCCATTGATCCCGCCGGAGGAAGACGCCTGAGCTTGCAGCCGCGCTCAAAGATACCGGACAATTGCGTCTCAGAAAAACTTGCTTGCCAAATTCATCATCATATCCTGGGTTGGCTCGCCTATGTGGGTGGTGCCTGCGCCTTCGGCCCTGAATTGGCCCTTGCCACCAGAACCATAGGTTTTAGCAAGTTTCCCACTCATTGCCTTTTAGCCGCCTGACATCCCCGCGAAGTCAGGCGGTTTTTTCATGCGCAATCAACCCACTAGCAGGGGATCAAGGCACCTCGAAATACCCCTTCCGACGCACTCGCGAAAGCATCCAGTAGAATGACTACAGCCGTCGAATAGCCTGGCGGCGCAGGAGCGCAAGTTAGCCCCGTAGCTCATGGACTTCCAGGTGAAGATCGACGGGGCGGGAGGCCCTGATCGGCCCGGCGCGGGTAGGGAAGTCCATCCTTGGTGCCTGTCCGGCTTCGCCTTTTTCTCCCCGGAGGCAACTATGGACTACTCATACCACAACCGCGTGTTGGATCACATCGAAGGCGAAGAAAACGAGCCGGATTGGGAGAAGATTGCGGGTGAAATCTTCGAGCGGGAACAGGCCGCCGTTATCCTGACGACGACCTGCTATCACTGCGGGGCTGAGATCGAGCCGACGCAGGACGTTTGGGCGCTCTGCGAAGAGTGCAAGGGGCTGCACCGCTGCGAGTTCTGCGGCCGGGTGGACGAGCCGGAAGATTGCCCCTGCCGGTACTACATCTAGGAGGGAGCCATGCATCGCTGGAACATTTGGAAAGGATACGGCCTTCGAGATGTCATCGAAGCGCCGACCAAACAGGAAGCCCTGGAAATCGCATACTGCAAGTACGGCCTGGGGAACGTATTCGAAGCAACGTTGGAGAGAGAGCATGAAGATCGGGATCACTGATTACGCCGACGCCGCCCTGGATCAGACCTGGCGGCAGCATCTGGACAGGGTGGCCGGGGTCATCCTGATTACCAAAGCCCCGCACCTGCTTGGAGAAATCCCTGAGCGGTCGGTGGTTCACTGCACCATCACCGGATGGGGGAACACGAGGATGGAGCGGGGGGTGGTTGAGCCTTATGAGGCCCTGGCCGCATACGACAGGCTGATCGAACAGTACGGGCCGGAGCGCATCGTGCTGCGGGTCGATCCGATCTTCCCCAGCGGGGCCGGGTTTCAGATCGCCAGGAAGGTGCTGTGCCATGCAAAGGGAAGAGTGCGCATCAGCTTCCTGGACGCATACAGGCACACCAGGGAGCGCATCCGAAAGGCGTACGGGACGGAGGTTCCCTGGGACGGCCTTCATGCGCCGCTGGAACTGCGCAAAGAACTGCTTGAGCGCATCCGATCCGAGGTCGGGATTGAGCCGGAAATCTGCGCCGAGCCGGGACTTCCCTGCACCGGCTGCATCTCGGAGCGGGACATGCTGGCGATGGGGCTGGCCTGCAAGCTGTCCGGGAAGTGCCGACAGCGAACCGACTGCCACTGCGCCGCAGAGAAGTACGAGATGCCGGGGGCGAAGAAACGCTGTTTCCAAAAATGCTGTTATTGCTTTTGGCGAGATTGAGTGCAACATGAAAACCACCGTAGTCAACATCCGCAACAGTGAATACGACGTGTACATTGGCCGGGCCGGGCATGGGCAGGATGGATACTTCGGCAATCCAATCCGCTTCGGGCAAAAGTGCCCTGTGTGCGGAAAGGTTCACGCCAACACTACTACTGGCCGCAGAGAAGTATTGATCTGCTACGAAAAATGGTTCTTCGAGCGCATCGGGCGGGATGCGGAATTCGCCCGGCGGGTCCAGGAACTCAAAGGGAAACGGCTGGCTTGTTTCTGCAAACCCCTGAGCTGCCATGGGGACGTTCTGGTCAGGTATTTGGAGGACAATTGAGCCGTTACACCGTCGAGAACGAAAGCAAGCAAACCGTCGCCTACGGCCACGATCATGCCCTGGGCTACTTCTTCCAGGTATACAGCCCGGACGACGAGTGGGAGCCGCTGGTCGATGAGGACAGCCTGTTCACCGGGATGAACAATGGCAAGATGCTGGCGCTGATCGAGAAGTACAAAGCGCCGGTGCCGGACGATCACCTGCAATCCATCACCTGCGACCTGGCCTTCTAAGGATCGCAATCTCAACAAAAGCCGGAGCGTTGCCTCCGGCTTTTTCTTTTTGTGAAACTCAATCCAAAAAGAGAGGAGGTTGCCATGTACGAAAGCCCCTGGGATGTCCGCTCCATCTACACGGAGATGTTCGAATGCGATGGATGCGGGGAATTGACGGAAGCCCCGGCTGATGCAGCCCTTGTCCTTTGCCGGAAATGCAGAGAGGTGAAAGATGAACCTGCCCATAACTGACACGGAGATCATCGAAGCCAACCAGGAAGAATACGAAGAACAGCAGGCCGTCTTGAAAGAGATGGCCGTCATCGCCGCTGCTCAAGCTGCTCTGGAAGAGCAGTACAAAGCCAAACAGCCGAAGTTCGCCCGCGTCGCTCGTGAGTACCTGCCCGCTTTGCGCAATATCTTCTGGCGCGGCCACTGCAAGGACGAGGCGCAGGAATTGATCCAGGAGCTAACCCTGGAAAGCACCGTGCCGCTCTCCGAACTGGAACTCGCCTTCGGATACATCGGGGATCAGTACCAGCAGGTGGACAGCTACGTGGGGGAAACGCTGGATACCCTGCCGGTCAGCGCAGCCGCCAGCCAGTGGGACATGGACTACGAAGAAGTCCAGGAAGTCTTGAGAGTGACCGATGAGATCGAGAGCAGGCTCGTCCCCGAAGCAGACCCGGAAGCCGTCGAACCGCTGGTCATGGTCGCCGTGCAGCCCAGGTCGCCGCAGCCGGGGGAAACCGAAGCCCAGGTGGTCGTCTCCCGCGAAGAAAGCCTGACCGCCCGCATCGTCCAGGAGATGAAGTCTCTCGGCTACTCCGAGCAGGACATCGAGCAGGCGCTTTCCGCTCAGTTCGCCTACGACGAGCCGGAAGAGGACGAGCCTGCCTGGGAGCGCGACGTGCGCATCGGCGGCCCGGTGGAAGCGATGGCCGCCGACCGCCCGGACTTCGAGAGTGTACCCGAAGCAAAGCGCAGCATCCGGCGCTATCTCAAGCTTCAGGACAAAATCCTTGAGCTGAACGATTGGCTCAGGAGACACCCCGACGGCGTGTACTACGAGCGAGAAGTCTTCATCCAAAAGCTCAAGAACCGGGGGAAGATCGGCTTCTTCAGGAAGCTGCAGAACGAGGCTGTCGGGGACATCCAACCGCAGACGCTGGCGATGGCGGTATTCACCGACCGTACCGGCGAGTTCGAGAGCCGGGCGTCCGAGATCAGGATAGCGGTATACGGCACTCTCGAAAACTTCATCGACCTGTTCGGAGACGACATCCTGGAAGAAACCGTGTTCGGGCAGGAAGAACGGGGATACTGGAACACGCCGCAGGGCCTTGAAGAGATCGAGATTGCCCCGTGCGACGATCTGTGGACCGATGCCGACCCGCGCATCGACCGGCTGGCCGCAGAAACCATCCGGGAGATCATCGAGAAGCAGTTCGCGCCTGACCCGACGTCGGGAGGCAAGCCGGACATCGAGAACAGCCGGGCGTTCGCCAGGGGCGTGTTTGCTTCCGTCGCCGCCGGGGAGAGCCAGGTCAAGCAGGCCGGGTACGCCAACTGGCGCAGGGAGAAATCCCCGCGCGGGGCGATTGCCTACAAGCGGGCGATGGAGGAGAACCAGAGCAAGCCCTGGGCCGAGCGGCTGAAGCTGGCGATGAGAGCCTTCTGGAACACCGGCAAGGTGGTGGGCGTATCGCCTGGCGGCCTGGAAATCCTGAAAGAAGCCAACGGGGAGAAGGACAAGGTGAACTGGAACCTGGCGGCCTGGAAGATCAAACACGGCGAAATCTTCCTGACCGCCGAAGAGAGGCAGCGGCTCAAGGGCATCCTGGCGCAGAGGAAGTGGGGGTACAGATTGCTCTCGCTTTTGTGATCCGACGACATGGGATAAGTCAACTTTAGAATAGAGAGAGCTTCGGCTCTCTCTATTCTCTTTGGAGGTCAAATGGCAATTTCAGACAACATGATCGACCTGCCCCGCGACCAGTGGGACGGGTACGTCACGAATGTAATCCGGAACGCGGCGAAGTACCCTTGCGAAAACATCAGCCACGAAGTGCTATCCCTGGAAGCGCGGGCTGTGGCTCTTATCGAGATCGCCGCCTACCTGGATGCCAGGGGCGGGGACGGCACCGGCGATCACGGCCACGACGAAGCCATGAAGCGGGCGCGCAGGGCGGTGAAAGCGGCGCGCAAGGCGTTGGGGTACACCTATCCATGAAAGCCTGGGCGATCACCTACAAGATGCGCAGCTACGTAGGAGAGTTCCATGAGGCGCATGAGGTGTGGAGGGACATCGTCCTGTCTGCCAGCATGGAAAACCCAAAAGAATCAGTACAGTACTTTTGGGATGCGCTGCGCCCAAACACCCACATAGTCGATGAAATCATCGAGTGCCGGGAGGCAACTGAATGGGAGAGAGCAAACCCGATTCAAAGATTGATCTTATGGGATTATCCAAACCTGGAGGCAAAATGAAAAGCATCACCCTGGAAGTCAACGGGCAAAGCTTCTCCGTCTACCCGCCCGAGACGGCAAAGCAGTTGGAGAAGTGGAACGAGAAGCTTTGCTCGATCCCGTTCACGAGAATGAAATACCGCGTCGAAGGGGGATACGAGTGGTGGCGAAAAATCCTGCTGGCGGCCGGGCACAACCCGGACAAGATCGACCCGGCCGTGCCGGAAGAATGGGCCAGGCGGCACGGCTTCAACGTCGCCTGCTGGACCTACGAGAACAACCGCGCCTTTGGCGAGCCGCTGTACTACAGCGAAGTGTACCACCGGCTGGATGCAGCCCTGGCCGAAGCGTTCTGGAAATGGATCGAAGAACTGGAGGTATGAATGGATTTCAAGGATTTCGAGAGCAAGGTGAAGTCGCTTCTCGTGCAAGAGAAGCCGGAGGTGTTCCAGGTAACTGTCTATCGCAGCGATCACCGGGATGCATGGCACGCTTCCGCAATTTTGCGCGGCTCAAGCAAGTCCTACACGGTTGCAGGCGAAACAGTTGAGGAGGCGCTGGACGAACTGCGCCGGGTGCTGGACAGCCTCTACTGCCCTCATTGCGGGAGAGCGATGGAATGAGCCTGTACCCGGATGAGCATTTCCCAATCGAACTGGACGAGCAGCAGCGGGCCGACTTTGGGCAGCAGCTTGCCGAAGAAGTGGTGTCCTGGGCTTCCTCAAACTTGGAGGTTGACCAGGTATTTCCGGTTGCCAAACTCATCGAGTGGGTACAGGCAAACCCGGAAGTAATCGCCCGCAATATTTCAGCAGAGCGAATCTACACCCGCAAGCAGTTGAAAGAGGCGCTGAACGACCCGGCGTGACCCACCAACGAAAGGAAACCTGGAAACGGGTTTCTTTTTGTTGGCCCAATCGCCTTGCGGCGGGGGAAGAGCATACAAGGAGGCTTTATGAGAGCAACGCAAATCACTATGTTCGGAGAACCCAAAGCAAAGAGACTGGCCGAAGAGGACACCCCCACCTACCGCATCGGCAGGCTGGGAGCCAACGCCCTGTCCTTCCCGGAACTGATCGCCGTTCTCATCAACGACAGCCCGGAGCACATCGAGATCGCCGAAGCCGTCGCAGAGAAGTACCACGACGTGGCATCCCTGCTGAAAGCGACCGACCATGAACTCACCGGCATCCGCGGGCTTGGGCCAAAGCGGTCAGCCCGCATCCGCGCCGCCCTGGGCATGATGGCCAGGATGAACGCCTGGAACCCGGAGAAGCCGCCCGCCATCCACAGCCCGGCAGACGCCGCCGAACTGGTCAAGCTGGACATGACGCCGCTGGAACAGGAAGAGCTTTGGGTGATCCTGCTCGACACCCGCAACCGGGTCATCGAGATCGACAAAACCTACAAGGGGTCGGTGAACTCGATCCAGGTCAGGGCAGGAGAGCTTTTCAAGAAGGCCATCAAGATTTCAGCCATGCACATCATCATCGTCCACAACCATCCCAGCGGGGACGCCACCCCCAGCCCGGACGACGTGGCCCTGACCCGCACGGTCGTCCAGGCGGGCAAGCTGCTGGACATCGATGTGCTGGATCACCTGGTCATCGGAAAGAACCAGTGGGTTTCCTTGAAAGATCGCGGCCTGGGATTTTCGTAAACAAGGAGGAACAAAATGGGCGACAGAGCCAATGTATTCGTAACGGGGTGGGGAGGGGAAACCGGGGTGTACCTGTACACCCATTGGGACGGCACGGACCTGCCGGAAACCCTGCGGAGCGCATTGCAGCGCGGCCAGGGTCGTTGGGACGACGTTCAATACCTGGCCCGCATCATCTTCTGCGAGATGGTCGCCGGGCTTGAGCGAGAACTCACCGGCTACGGCATTTCGTCCAGGGTGGGCGATGGGGAGAGCAGAATTCTGGAAGTCAACGTGGACAGCCAGGTTGTCGTCATCCGGGTCGAGGGCAAGGAGCCGAAAGCGATGCCCTTCCAGGAGTACATCGCCGCAGAACGGAGTTGGAGCGGATGAGCCGTTTCGCTGAACTTGACCTGATCGTTCGCCGCTGGCTGGGCGGCATCCCCGACGTCGGCTGCTGCCCCAACGGCCACCCGCAGTCCATCGTCGGCTTCACCCCGCCTCGTACACTCCATCTGCTATGTCAGCAGCCGGACTGCCCTCACTTTGAGACGGTTCGCCAGGTGCAGTGGAAGCGGGCAGGTACTTCGCCACCGCCTCCCGGTACTCGTCGGGGACGTTCACGTTGATGTTCACGTCCCCGAACTGGGTCAGAAAGCGGGCCACTTCCTGCCGGTCGCTCTCGCTCGGCTTCAACTGCTCCACCCCCGCCAGCCGGAACACGTCCTGCCGGGCCTTCTGCCGGACGCCCCAGGGTGCAGTCGGGGAAAGCTCGTCCCGCAGGGTGTTGTATGCGGCGGGCAGCAGGTTCTCGACCACCTTCATCTGGATCGAGCGCGGGCCGGGGTCTTCGGTGATCCTGGCGAAAATCTCGCCGTACTTCTTCTTGAACACCGGGTCGGTGCGCACGAAGGTTCTCAGCCGCTTGGCCGACATGCCCAACGCATTGGCGATCTCGTCCAGCGACCAGGCGCGCTGGATGTCCAGGTACATCCCCGCCGCCCGCTCGGCCACCGCTTCCTTGAACAACGGGTACTCGGGAGACAGGTAGAACTCCTGAAGCGCCTGGGCGTCCAAACCCAGCTCCTGCTCGATCTCCGGGATGGTCTTGGACGTTTCCGTGAACAGGATCAACGCCTGGTTGGCCAGCTGCTTCTTCTGCAGGATGGTGCGCTCGTTCTTGGACAGCGGAAACCGCCTGCGTCCCTTGGCGGTCACGCCCCCTTCGATGCGGGCATTGACGTCCGTTCTCACGCTGCGCACCTGTCTTTTTCCCCTGTTCACTTTCATCATATCGCTCCACCCAAAAGCCTGACGGCAAGTTGGGGGTATTGTACTCTCGAAACAGTTGTTAGTCAATCATATTACAATTACAACGAATGGAGATATGCTATGGACGAACTTCACAAATTGATCGAACAGTCAACCGGATACGACGCCCTGAAGCACGACTACACCGAATACCCCCGCGCCATCCGCTTCACCGGCGAAGCCCTGCTGGAACTGCCGCAGACCGCCTTCGGCGCAGTGAAACCCTTGAAGCCCACCGAGTGGGCCTGGCGGCAGATGTTCGCCAAGCTCGGCCCAACGGTCTACGGGCGGGGCAGCAGCAAGTCCCTGCCCGCCGACTACCTACTGGCCGTCCCGCCCGACATGCTGGCGGGCAATCTCAATCGCCACATCCAGAACACCAACGGCAGCCGCTGGATGATCCGGGGCTACGGCGAGCAGTGCCGGGCGGTGCTGTCCGATTCTTACGCCCGCGTGGACAACACCCGGCTGCTGGAAACGCTGGATCAGATCGTCACGCGGGAAGGGGTGCAGGGCGTCCGGCTGGTACGCCCCGATCTCGGCCCGGACGACCTGAACCTGAAGACCGTCTGGCGGGACGACCGGGGCGGGGGTTACGGCATCGGCGTGTACCTGGGCAACGGAGAGACGGGCAACCGCAAGCTGCGCATCTACCCGATGATCCAGCGCCACGCCTGCACCAACAGCATCGTGGTGCAGCACGAAGAGGGGATCGAGATGATCCACCTGGGCAGCCGGGGGAGCATCATGACCATCGTGAAGGCGGTGCTCGGGCGCATCCTGAAAATCGCCGCCGAGAAGCTGGATCAGATGATCGAAGCCGAGTACGAGCAGGTGGAAGACCTGAACGCCGTGCTGAACGGGATCGCCAAGAGGTACAGCCTGTCCGAGCCGGTGCTGGACAACATGAAGACCGGCTCAGAGAACAACCGCAGCCGGGCGGGGGTGGTCAATGCGATCAGCTACGCCGCCTGGGCCACCCCCGGACTGAGCGGCAACGAGCGCGCCGACCTGGAAATCCTGGCCGGGGAGTTCCTGGCCGTCCCGCTCAAGCAGTTCCAGAAGCAGAAAGAACACGCTTACGCGTAGGGCGAAGAAACTTGAGGCGGCAAGTTTTCACCGGCTGCCGGGGGTCCGCCTCCCGGCAAGTTCTCTCCGATCCGACGTCGGATTTGGCGCTCAAACGGAGCGCGGCCCATTGCCTGGCGGCAAACAGCAAGTCAAGGAGGACGACAATGCCACGACTGTTCGATTATGCAGAGAGAGAAATGGCGCGGGTTCAGCAGGCGCAGCGGGCGCTGCGGGCGATGCTCAACCTGCCGGAGATGGAAGTCGAAGGCGCTTCGATCACCACGGACGGGATCATCGGCATCACCGCCAACGGAAACTTCAGCGCCATCGTTTCCACGCTTGAGAGCGCCGGCTGGGAAAAGAAATTCGAGAATCACAGATCGACCCGTCTCGAAAAGGACGCCGTGTCCATTGTGGTGCTGGTATGAAGATGGACGAGATTGCGCAGTTGTATGACCTGAAGGTCGTCGTGGAGCGGTTCGGCGTGAAGCTGAAGGGCGCCGGGTGGGGAATGTGCCCCTTCCCCAGCCACATCCACCGCGAGAACACGCCGTCCTTCTCGGTCTACAACTGGCGGGGCAGGCAGCGTTTCAAGTGCCACGGCAACTGCGGCCTGAAAGGCGACGTGATCGACTTCTACGGCTACATGTTCGTCCCAGGCTACAGCCCCGGCGACCTTGAGCACAGGAAGCTGGCCGCCGAAGCATTGCTCAACGGGAGAGTGGAGATCTGCCCGCCGAAGATCGAGAAGAAAGCCACCCTGCTCCCGGAGTTCCTGTGGGAAGATTTCCTGCCGGTGGGCAGGGCGGCGAGAGACTACCTGTTCGAGCGCGGGCTGACCGGCGAAGAGATCGAGAGATACCGGCTCGGCTCGGCCACCCGCATCGAAGAAGGCAGGCCGGTCAAGACGAAGGGAGATGAGCTGATCTCCATCCCCACCTTCCACGCCGGGAGCCTGGTGGGGATCAAGGTGCGCATCATCCGTCCCCGCTCGAAGTACAAGTACTTCTCGGTGGAGAACAGCCGGGCGGGTATGTGGAACTACGACCGGGTGAACGGGACGACGGGCGTGGTTCTGATTATGAAAGGCGAGTTCTGCGGGATGGTCGCCAACAAGAGATTCTTAGCCTGCGCCATGGTGTCCGGTGAAGCGGGGACGACGCCGATGCTCCCGCTGTGGGGGCAGATCAGATCGGCGCTGGCGAGTGCGAAGAAGATCGTCATCGGCGACAACGACGAGCCGGGCAGGAAGTATGGCCCGATCCGGGCGGAGCTGTTCGACGCCGCGCTGAAGTTCCCCCCAGGGAGGTATAAAGACTTTGACCAGTGGTGGCTTGCAGACAAAGACGAGTGCGAAGAGATGACCCAGGAGTGGGTCAAGGAGGCGGGCGGTGAGTGATTGCGAGAACATCAACGAAGTGATGCAGGACCGGCGCTACCCGAAGGTCGTCCTGGAAATCGTGTGCCGGGAGGATGGCACCTACACGGCGGTAGTTGATGGAACCAATTGCAAAGGGGAGACGGAGCGGTTGGTGTTTGTGGACGAAGGTGACACCAGGCTGTATATGCTTTTGGACCGCCTGGAAGAAGCGTGCAAACACATTACGGATAACGTTCAGGGCTGAAAAATTACAGCTTATCACCCGTAAGCTGATATTCACAGATCAGAGAATTGGAGGCGCGAAAATGGAGATGAATTTGGAACCTGTCATGACCATACCCGAGGTGGCCCGGTATTTGAAAATATCCAAGGCCAAGATTTACAGTATGGTGCAGGAGGGTTGGACGAGTCGGGACTGGTTACGCCACCGATTACGTTTTGGCGAAA
>CAZQQJ010000084.1:0-15239 GCA_964595435.1 uncultured Anaerolinea sp.
ATTAGAACTTATCAAAAAGTGGTGCTCATGACCACGATTAAATGTTGTGATACCAAACGGAAAGTCATACGAAACAAGAGGCTGCAAGTGTATAGAAAATTTACCTGGTTACTGGCTGGTCTTCTGCTAAGCGATTTCTGACATGTAGACAGCGATTACCCCATATGCCGGAGCCACGACGTAGCCTCACTGCTTCAATTATATAAAAGTAGCAGAGCAGAGTCAACACCTGCACGGTTGAGAGAATCTACCCTAACGATTAAGGCGAATTAGATCAAGATTCCAAACACGATGAACATTTTGTGCCTTCCAAAAAACTGACCTGTCTGGCGAACAATAATCGAGCAGTTCCTGTGCTGGCTGCGTAGATACTTGTCAGGTGAAACTCAATGGTACCTTTATGATCCGTAATGGATCAATGAGTCAACAGGGACTTAACGCGCGAACCTCCCGCAGGTCTCCATCCTGCGGGAGGTTCGCTACACGCAAAAACAATTCCCGGTCGTTACCGGCGTATCACCGGCAGGAAAGCCCACAGCCCGGCGCTGTACAGGCGGTACAGCGTGTGTTCCAGGAGCGGGCGAAGGCTGGCCTGGGGC
Organism: uncultured Anaerolinea sp.; assembly: GCA_964595435.1. Classification (GTDB taxonomy): domain Bacteria; phylum Chloroflexota; class Anaerolineae; order Anaerolineales; family UBA4823; genus RBG-16-57-11. Next base: position 600 of record CAZQQJ010000084.1, read on the forward strand.
GGGTATTGTTCCATCAAGGCCTTCAGGTCGGCCTTGTCGTGCGGCACGTACACCGGCGTCGAAGCGGTGGCGGTATTCCCGCACGCATCGCTGGCCATGTAGGTGATCAGGTAAATCCGGCCATCGCCGTTGCCCCTGCGCTCGGCGCGCAGGTTGAAGGTCGTGTCGTCGATAATGACCACATCGTTGATGGTATGCCCGTCGCCAGTGGCATCGTCCGGCTCGTCCGAAGTGACCGATACCAGGGTTAAAGTGGGGTTGGGATCGGCGTTATCGGTGACCGTCACCGTGGAGCTGACCGTCACGTACTTGTGGTTCGGCGGCCAGAGCACGTTGGGCGTGACCGTGCCGGTAATGGTGGGCGGCGTGGCGTCCACGCACAGGTCGGCCACCTGCGGGTCGTGATCGCTGGCCTGGGCGGCATACTCGGCGTTGACGTGGACGACATCGTACGCGTAGGGCCGGCTGAAGATGCTGTGGCCGATCAGGATATGGTCCAGGGTTTCGGAGTTCCCATCGAAGAGATAGGTGTAGCGCTCATTTTCTGCAAGCGTATCGATCAGGTTCTCCAGCACGCCACCTTTGAGCGTATTCAACGGGCTCGAAAACTGGAAGTCGTTCAGATCGCCGGCGACGACCACGTTGGCGGAGGGGTCGATGGCGAGCAGCGCATCGACGAAGTTGTTGACCGCCTGCGCCTGCAGGATGCGCTGCGCCTCGGTGCCGGACACCGGCGGCTGGAAGCGGCCAAACAAGGGGTCGTCGCCGCTCTTCGAGCTGAAATGGTTGGCGATCACGAAGACCCTATCGCCCTTGAAGAGGAACTCGCCGGCCAGCGGTTTGCGGCTGCCGGTGAAAGCCGGGTTGGCCGGGTCGATGCGCCCGGGGCTGATGCTCAACTCCAGGCCATCTGCGCCGGCCACGGCCGCCACGGCCGTCGTCGCGTCGCCGCCCGGCCGGTCGACGAAGCTCAGCCCGCGATCGGTGCGGAACAGGAAGCCCACGCGGATATTGCCGCCCGGCGCCCCGCCATCCTGGTTATCCTGCGGGTCGATCTGGCGATAGTCGTAGAGCGGGCCGCCCGCCGCCTGGATGGCCTGGATCAGCTTCTGGTAAGTCTGGTCCGCGGCGACGGCGCCATCGTCGGCCGTGCCGCTGTTATCCTGGATTTCTTCTACCGCCAGGATATCCGGCGCCTGGAGATGGTCCACCACCTGGCCGGCGAGCGCGGCAAATCGATCCGCCGCGCTGGAGGGCGCAAGGTTCTCCAGGTTGAACGTGGCGACTGCCAGTTGGTAGACCGGGGCAGAGCCGGCGGTTTCTTTCGCCAGGCCGGCCGGGGCCGCCACAGGAGCCTCAGTCACCAACAGCTTGAAATTACCGAAGGAATAACCCAACACACCGGCCAGCGGAGCGGCAAAGTGATCGCCGACATCCGCCGTGGGCACATCCACCAGCGCGTCATCCAGGATGATCCGCTCGGGGTTGAAGTCGGCGGGACGGATGACAATCCCGCCGCGTGGCGTGCGCAGGCCAGCGGTGGCGCCGTCATCCGGCAGGACGGCCAGTTCGCCGAAGGCGTTGGTCGGGCCAACCGCCACCGGGTTATTCAGTTGCAGCCGCATGCCCTCCAGGCTCTCGTAAAAGTCGATGCCGTCATCCGCCGGGTCGAACAGGCCGCCGGTTTCCACGTTGCCGCCGGCGTCATCTTCGACGACCGCAGTGGGTGGGACCCGCCCGCCGGCGCCGATGACCGTGGCCGGCGGCAAGTCGTTGCCGCTGGACAGCACCGTCACCAGCAGGTCGGGGGCGCCCAGTTCGGTTGTGGTCAGGTTGGCGCTGCTCGCCCCGCCAGGGCGAAATTCATCCACCGTGCCGGCGACCTCCACCAGGTCGCCCGTGGCTGCCAGCGGCGCCGTAGAGGTGAACACGAAGATGGCCTCGGAAGTGGCATCATCGGCGTCGGGGTTGGCATCCTGGATATAAAAGCCGTTCGATAATTTGGCAGTAACAACGCCCTGGGTCCGCACCAGCAGGCCAGCCTTGGGCGAGGTGTGGCTGGAGCCCTGGATCTCGTGGATGGGCGCCAGGGGCGGATTGACATACAGCGCGATGGAGACGCTGGCGGTGCGGCCCTGGTCATCGCCGATCGTGGCAGGCAGGGTTTTGCCGCCCGGGGTCGTATCCGCGGCGACCGTCGCCTGGTAGGAAAAGATATTGTCGCCCGGGGCGGCATCCCCGTTCGTGCCGTCGTCATAAAAAGCCTGGCTGGCCGCGCCGCCGATGGCGCTCAGCGTGGCCGTGACCACCAGGCCGGTGCTGAGCGGGTCCTCGCCGGGCGTGACGGTTACGCCGAGCAAAGACGTATCACCAGGGTCCACGACGTCAGGCGTGGCCGCGCCGGCGCCCGAAGGGTCGGATTGGGGAAAGAAAAACCCTCTACCCATTTCGTCGGCAGCGCTTGGGGAGAGGGCTACGGCTGTCTGGAACCTTGCTGGAAGCCAGCTCAGGCATAGAGCCAGGGACACGAAGACGACGAAAGCCTTGTGAACGGACGAATGGATTTTCACGGTAACCTCCTTAATTCAGTGACGGGTAATCGGTTACTGAGTTCTCAGGGTTGCCCACTGGTTTTGTGAAACCTGCATGCGCGGGCAGCTTTTTTGACGGGACGCGGGTATTTATTCGACAGTCGAGTGCCCTGCTGGATCGTCTTCGATATCACCTCCTGGGCCATATAAAAGTCTTTCCTATATCGCGAGTGCAATACTATACGCAGCACACGCAACAGAGCCACACCGATGACCTCCGGTCATCCAGGAGATTCAGAGAGAGCGGTTACCCCAGAATGTGGAGGTAACCGCTCCCCAGACCCCACTTTTAGCCAATCCCTATACATAGTTCCGTAACTCATAAAAAATTGCGACAAAGCAGGTAATTTTCTAATAATCATTGATGCATATTTCAAAATCGCGCAATTTCTTTAGCGCGCAATAGGTCTCAGATGCAATGCACCTAGCCTGGCTTCAGGTGCGTTGCACCTGCCCCGCTCTCCAGGTGCAATGCACTCCCGAAGTGCAATGCACCTCATCGTTGTTAACGAAGAAAAGCCCCGCAGGGCGCAAAGGCTCCTGCGGGGCTCGGGTCATACGACCCTGGAGACAGAAGAGAAGAAGAATGCAGTGGGGCTAGTTCCGGCGTCCGGCGGATTCCAGGCGCAGGGCTGCGTTCTGCAGGCCCTCGACGACCACCACGCCGCGCTGCGAAACGATCATCTGTTCGCCCGGGTGCAGGATGTAGTCTTTCAGATCGTCTTCCTGGGTCACCCAGAGTATGCCACGGGTGCAGTACAGGGTGTCGCCCGGTTTGAGTGAGGCAAAACGGCGCACCTGGGGGTCATCCAGGAAAATATCAACCGGCTGAACACCAGCGTTGTAAGCGGTAAGGGGGGTAGAAAGTTTCAGTGTCATGGTTCACCTCCAAAATAGCGTGTCAGGTTTCGGGTTTTTGGTGTAAGTGCGAGAGGCACTTTTTTCAATATCTTGGCTTTCGTACTCGATTTTATATCAAATCGAGGTATAATAACAGATGTACAAACAGGCAATTGTATACAGAACAGTTTTGAATACCGAAAACTGTTCCGATCACCGAACGATCAAACTGTACTGGCATATTACTACGCACCCAATTGTATACAGAACAGTTTCGCTTTTTCCCAACTGTTCCGGTCGCCGGCCCGCCCAACTGTAATGCCAGGCGGCCGGTCATCGGCGCCCGATTACCCACTACCCGTTATCCATCATCCAATCCATATGACTGCCAACCAGGACTTCCTCTATGAAACCGTTGCCAGCGACCTGGCACAATTGATCGAAACGGGCACCTTCCGGCCGGGCGACCGGCTGCCTTCGGTGCGACAGCTCAGCAACCAGCGCAAGGTGAGCATGAGCACCACGCTGCAAGCCTATTCGCTGCTGGAAAGCCGCGGCATGATCGAGGCGCGGCCGCAATCGGGGTATTACGTGCGGGCGCACCTGCCGGGGTCGCTGCCCGAGCCGGAGATTTCATCGCCGGAGCCGGACCCCACCCAGGTGAGTTTACGCGAGCTGGTGATGCTGGTACTGCGCGACACCTACAACCCCGACCTGGTACAGCTTGGCACCGCGGTGCCCGACCCCGACCTGCTGCCCACCGATAAGCTGAACCGCATCCTGGCCCGCCTGGCGCGTGAGGTAGGGCCGATTGCCAACCAGATCATTTTCCCGCCAGGCTGCGAGGCGCTGCGCGTACAGACCAGCCAGCGTATGGTCGCCGCCGGATGCAGCCTCTCGCCGGCAGAGATCGTCACCACCTCGGGCTGCAGCGAAGCCATCGAGCTGTGCCTGCGCGCCACCTGCAAGCCGGGCGATGTGGTGGCTATCGAGTCGCCGACGTATTTCGGCATTTTGCAAAGCATCGAGGCGTTGGGGCTGAAGGCTTTGGAGATCCCCACCCACCCCCGGGACGGGATCAGCCTGGAGGCGCTGCGCTTCGCCGTGGAGCACAACGCCGTGCGCGCCTGCCTGGTGGTGGCCAATTACAACAACCCCCTGGGCAGTTGCATGCCGGACGACAACAAAAAAGAGCTGGCCGCGCTGCTGGCGCGCCATGACATCCCCTTGATCGAGGACGACATCTCGGGAGAGATTTACTTCTCCGAGGGACGCCCAACGACAGTGAAGACTTTCGACCGCAAGGGGTTGGTGCTGCTGTGTTCGTCGTTCTCCAAAGATATCTGCCCTGGCTACCGGGTGGGCTGGGTGGCGCCAGGGCGCTATAAGGCCACCGTGGAGTGGCTGAAGGCGATCTCATCGGTGGCCACGCCAACCCTGCCGCAGATGGCCGTGGCCGAGTTCATCGCCTGCGGCGGTTACGACCATCACCTGCGGCGCATCCGCCGCATCTACGCCCAAAACGTGGGGCTCATGTCGCAGACCGTCATGCGCTACTTCCCTGAAGGGACACGCGTTACCCGCCCGGCAGGCGGTTTCGTGCTATGGGTGCAACTGCCCGAAAACGTCGATTCGCTGACCCTGTACAAGCAGGCGCTGCGCGAAAAGATCACCCTGACGCCGGGCTATATGTTCTCGCCTTCGCAGCAATATCGCAATTTCATCCGCCTGAACGCGGCGCGCTGGACGCTGGAGATCGAGCGGGCAATCCGGCGGTTAGGAGACCTGGCGGGAACGCGCCGGGGATAAATCCGAGTGAATTTCTGGTAAAATTCTGCTATGAAAAATGGGACGCGGATGAACGCGGACGAACGCGGACACTATTTTTCATTGATCCAGACTGCCGGCCGCGCCCGGCAGGTTGACTGATTTGGCTGAAAGCCGTTTTGTGTGGCCGGTGCATTGCACGTGTTCTTCGTGCATTGCACCTGAGCAACTTTTGCCCGGTCGCAGTTACGCGGGTGCGATGCACCTTCCTGGTGTGTTGTCGCTTCCACTCCGGCGTATGTTATAATCCGGGCAGGGAAAAATAACATGTCCACCATAGAGCTAACCGACAAGGCAAAAGCGTATCTAAAAAAACTGTGCCTGCAGATCGATGGGCGGCACGTTGGCAGCAAGGGCAACCGCACGGCGGCCGATTTCTTCGCCGAACAGATGGATGTGAACGGCTTTGCCGTGGAAACCCCCTTTTTTGACTGCATCGACTGGGAGCAATCCGGCCTGGTGTTGAAAGTGGGCAGCTTCGCCTACAACGCGCGCGTCAGCCCGTTTTCGATGGGCTGCGAGGTCAACGCCCCGCTGGAGATGGTTTCGACCGTGGCAGAGCTGGAGACGGCAGATATCGAAGGCTGCGTCCTGTTGATGCGCGGGCAGATCGCCCGCGAGCCGTTGATGCCCAAGAACTTCCCGTTCTATAACCCGGAACAGCACAAGCACATCATTCGCCTGTTGGAGGAAAAGAAGCCGGCGGCGATCGTGGCGGCCACCTCGCGCAACGTGGAAATGGCCGGGGCGATGTATCCTTTCCCGCTGATCGATGACGGCGATTTCAACATCCCCTCGGTGTACATGACCGAAGACGAGGGCGCCAAGCTGGCGCAGCGCGTCTGGCAGGAAGTGACCCTCGAAATCCAGGCGCAGCGCAGGCCGGCGATGGGCTATAACGTGATCGCCCGCAAAGGGGTCACGCCGGGAGAGCGGCGGATCGTGCTCTGCGCCCACATCGATGCCAAGCCCGGCACGCCCGGCGCGCTGGACGACGCCGGCGGGGTGATTGTGCTGATGCTGCTGGGCAATCTGCTGAACGACTACGCCGGCGGCCTGGGGGTCGAGATCGTGGCGATGAACGGCGAAGACTATTTCACCAACCCCGGCGAGCAGCAGTTCCTGAAACTTAACGATGGGCGCTTCGGCGAGATCGTCCTGGGAGTCAACGTCGACGGGATCGGCTACCGCTATGGCAAGACCGCCTTTTCGCTGTACGATTGCCCGTTGGATCTGAGCGGCGCCATCCGCGGCGCCTTCGCCTCGAAGACCGATTTCGAGGAGGGCGAAGCCTGGTTCCAGGGCGACCACGGCCTGTTCCTGATGAACAAGCGCCCGGCGCTGGCGCTGACCTCCGAGCGCATCTGGGAAATCACCAGCGAGATTACCCACACCACCAAAGACACCCCGGAGAACGTGGACGTGAAAAAGCTGGTTACCACCGCCGAGGCGTTGGATAACCTGGTAAGGCGGCTCAAGTAGCGCTCGGATGGAGGCGCCTTAAAGACCGTAATCACATTCGCCGGGCTACCGCCATATTTGAGCCAGCATCCGCATGGCGATGAAGTCGCCATGCTACAAAACGGCACCCCATGAACGGGGCTGAAAAGGCGGGTCTGAGACCCGTCTTTTTAGCCGGCGCCATTATGTAGGCCAGGGACTTCATCCCTGGGCGGCCTCTTTCCTAAGCAGCTATAGGCGAATATACCCCCAATCAGCGCAGTATAACTGGCAAATAAACGTTTACCTGCTCGCCAAATGGCGAGACAATTTCATCGTATTCGTCAGGTGAAACGCTGAAAATCGGTAAATTACCAATATCTCTGGCAGAAGCCGAAACACGATGGATGGCATAACTGCCCGGCGTTGTGGGTGCATCCGCCGGCACATGCATGACAACCCTGAAAGAAATTTTCTCACCGGGCGAAATGGATTTATTGTAAATCTGCCACTTTCGAAAATTACTTCCCGAAGAAACTAACACCATATTCAAGCCCATTTTATCCAGGGCATAATAAGTCAGGTTTTGGACAAAGTAGTTAGTGACCTCCAGGGTATTACTCTGGGTAGGGATACTGCCGACATTGGTCATACTAACGGTATATGTGACGTATTGGCCAGGGTTGACCTGAGTCATGCCATCATCTACACCAACTTGCAGGGCCGCGGCCGGTAAAACGTCGATGCTTACCTGGTTGGAATAAACCGTCAATACAGGATAACCCCAGCTAACACTGGCGGTATTGGTGATGGTTTTAATACTGATGATTGTTGCATTGGGCCGGACGTTAATCCATAGCGTCGTTCTGCCAGGAGGCATCCTGCTTTGATAGAGGGTAACGGTACGGCTGGCCGGGTCGTAATAAGCACAATCCCCAAAAGATGAATTACTGTCTACATAATCGAGACCCGAGGTTAATACATCGCGCACAAATACGCCGATCGCATCGCTGGTACCGACATTGGTAATCACAACCGTGTAGGTGAACAGTTCCCCGGCGCCAATCGGCGGCGCCGATGCAGAGGTAATAGTCTTGAAGATTTGGACGCCGCCGACCAAGAAGGAAATTGTGGCGGCGTTGTTAGACGAATTCCAGTCAGAGCGGTTCGAGCTGTATACCCGGGCGGTGTTGCTGACCTGGCCGTTGAGCCCGCTGGACGGGATGGCCACCAGGGTCAGAGTCCGTGAGGCGCCTTTGGCCAGGGTGGGAATATCCCACCTTCCCAGGGTGGATGACGTTTGAGACCATTCGGGATCGGGTGAGGTATAAGTTACCGATATGTTCAACGTGTCGGTGACCACCACGTTTTGAGCCAGCGATGGACCCTCGTTCCTGATCACCAGGGTGTAAGTCACCGGCGTCCCGGGCGTCACGTTGAGCGAGCTGACCGTTTTTTGGATTTGCAGGTCGACGCTGTCGATGGTAGTTGTCACTGTATAGGCGTTATTCGTCGCATCCCCATCCACTGTCAGGATCCTGGCGCTGTTCGTGACGACTGGCTCGATACCCGAGGTGACGGTGACGTTAACGTTGATCGGCTCCAAAGACACGACTGTGGCTCCAATGGCGCCAACGTAAACACAGCTCACCGTGGTGGCGTTGCTCGTGGTACAGTCCCATGTGCTGCTGGCGGTGGTCGGCGGCTTCCAGCTCATTCCGGCGGGCAGAATGTCTTCGATAATCACCGCCGCGGAGACGGTTTCGGTGTTCGTCCGTGAGACGTTGATGATGTAACGGTTATTGGCGCCCACGGTAAAAATCTGTGGGATTTGCGATTTGACAATGCGTAAGTCAAAAGGCGCGGATGGTGCAGGCAAGCTCTGCGCAGTCATAGATTGCCGAGATGAAACAATCAGATTTTCCTTTGCGGCAGGAAATATTGTGAACGAAGGCCCATCAACTTCCAACCCATGGACGAGCGGCAGGCTATTCAAAGGCGGACTATCTGCAGCAACCGCATCTTGCACTGAGACAAGACCGAACCATGCAAACAACATCAAACTGCTCATGACCAATACTTTCAGGAGAAGCAGTAACCTTCTATATCTGCGTTGCAATTTAAAAATGCTCATGACCTATCCCTTTCTAATTATTACGAATTACATGATCTCTCTGTGCATCGCACTTCTCGGTGTGGATCTTTTTTCCGCGTGCCACAAACCAAGAGCAGCTTTCCCTCCATAGACCATAACCTTTATGAGTATTATACCAACAATCATTGTGAAATTCAACTTTCTTTGCATAACCTTTTCATCTATCACATGACACCCACAAACTATTTTTCCGCTTCTGTACAATGCATCGCCTCACGCTGGCATCTTCCCAAAATGCTTTGCCGCCTTGGCTTTTTGGTTGTACAATAAATTCATATCGGCTTACAAGAAAAAGGTTTTGTCCGCGGCCTCCGCGCTCGTCCGCGTCCCATTGACCTTACAGGAGTGATCAACCAATCCCATGAGCACAATCCCCCTGTCCACCTTGCAGCAGGTCATCGTTGACTTGCTCAGCGAAGCCTATGCCGGCCCGCCCGCCCCATCTTCGACCTGGTTCGTCGACAACCAGCCGGATTCCGGCATCCTGGGCGTGCTGGCCGGCGTTTCCGCCGCCGAAGCCTCCACCTCCGTGGATGGCAGCGGGCAGCCCGGAACCACCATCGCCGCCAACGTCGAACACCTGCGCTGGAGCCTGGCCAACGCCGACGCCGCCCTGCGCGGCGCGTCCTACAACCCCAACTGGAAAGAAAGCTGGAACGTGCTCGCCCTGAGCGAGGGGGAATGGAACGACCTGCGCCAGACGCTGCGCGCCGCTTTCGAGAGCCTGTGCGAGGCGATCCGCATGCAAACCGAACTGGAGGGCGAGACCCTGTATGGCGTCCTGGGCATGATCCCCCACGCCGCCTACCACCTGGGCTCGATCCGCCAGATGATCGAACGGGTGCGGGCAGGTGCGGACTGAGAGGTCAGTCCGGCAGGTCATCCAGCACTTGCTGCAGGTTTTTCTTATACTCCTTGAATGCCGCCCGGCCTTCAGAGGTCAGGCGGATGGTCGAATGCGGTTTCTTGCCTCTGAACGCCTTGGTGATGGTGATATAGCCTGCTTCTTCCAGCCTGGTCAAATGCGTGGACAGGTTGCCCCAGGTTAGCCCGGTCAGTCCCATCAGGAAAACATAGTCGGCGCTCTCGACGACATAGAGATAGGTGAGCACCATCAGCCGGGCCGATGCGTGAATGACTTGATCGATGTTCGCCAGTGGGTGCAGGGTTGGGTCAGGCTGTGGATCGGCCATCGTATGCTCCCTATAACGGGGCCTCCTCTTTGGGGACGGGATGGTCGCGCAAGAGACGGGCAAACTTAGATAAGCCGGCCAGGATCATAATGCCGGCCGAGGCGCCAAAGGTTATCGGGAAGCCATGGTGAGTAGCCAATCCATGGGCCCACAACCACTCGCCGACCAGAGGCGATAACCCGACCAGCAAACCATAAACGTAGAGGCGGTTGAAATCCAGGAAGTAAGCCGCGATGCTGAAGCCTGTCAACAGGATCATCCCGAAGATAAAGCCGATCATCTGCCCGGGAACGCTTCCAAAGCTCAATACAGCGACAGTGCCCAGGATGAAAGCAACGACATTCAGGACAAGCATCACCGCGGAGAATTTCATCAGCTTTGCCTTACGCGCCTGGCCGAATTTCACAACGCCGATCCGAGGGGCGACCACAGCCCTCCGGATCAGCCAGAGAACCAGGTAAACCAAAGCCCAGAATGGCAGGAACACGACCGAGGCCCAAAAATCTCCCAGGATCAGGCTGAGATAGGGGCCAAAGACGAACACCAGGAAAAAACAGCCCAAGAAAATATCCACCAACCCATCATTGTACGTGGCTCTAAACACCTTTCGCTCAGCATCTTTCAGACTGATTTTCTGTAACACGAACGACCTCCTCGAAAAAATTGCCCGGCAATCCCATATTTCGAGAATACTTTGATTAACAAAGTTCTTTGTAATTAGTATAGGACAGATTCGCATGAATGTCAAGCATCAAAAGCTGATACAATCTTATTTCCGGAGCAGCAGTTGTACGACTCGCTCTGACCGGTGCAGGTTTACACAGTTTGCAGACCATACGCCCTAGAACGGAGCAGAATCATGCGCAAGTTGGTCGTTTTCAATCAGGTATCGCTGGATGGTTATTTTGTTGACGGACACGGCGACATGAGCTGGGCTCACCAGAATGACGCAGAGTGGCAGTCTTTTGTCCAGGAAAATGCAAAAGGCGGAGGCGAGCTTCTGTTCGGAAGGATAACCTACGAGCTGATGGCGAGCTACTGGCCGACGCCCTTTGCGCGTGAGAACGACCCGGTTGTGGCTGACCGGATGAATCATCTGCCGAAGGTTGTGTTTTCGAGAAGCATGCAAAACGCCGGGTGGAACAACACCCGGCTCGTGAAAGGCGATCTGGCAGCGGAAATCCGCAAGATGAAGTTGGAGCCCGGAAACGAACTGGTGATTATGGGTAGCGGCAGCATTGTCGCTCAATTGGCGCAGGCCGGCTTGATCGACGAATACCAGCTCGTGGTGAATCCCGTCGTTCTCGGCAAGGGAAGGACGATGTTCGAAGGCATCCAGGAGAAGCTGCCCTTGAAGCTGACCAGGACGCGCACTTTCGGCAATGGGAACATCTTGCTGTGCTATGAACCGGTTTTATCACATTCCACCCCAAACAACGGATAAACCCTTATGATCACGTCCGAACAATTATCTCAGATCCAATCCTTCGCCCATGATTACCTCTTCCAGACCGCCGCGGCAAGCGACCAGGAATGGTTGAAGCGCTTCCCGCGTGCCGCCGAACACCGCTGGCACCACACCCTGAACGTCCTGAAGAACGCCGAAGCCATCCTCGCCGGCGAGAACGCCCCGCCGGACTCGGCGGAAATCGTCCGCGCCGCCGTTTACCTGCACGACGTATCGATGTTCGTCTGCGACCACCAGGTCCACGGCCAGGTGAGCGCCGAAATCGCCGAGGATTACCTGCTCAAGATCGGCCTGGCGCCGGAGGCCATCGCCCGGGTGAAGCGGGCCATCGCTGAGCACGGGACCGATCTCGGCGACTTGCCGCCCGACCAACAGGGGGCGCTCTTCTCCTGGGAAGGCAAGGTGGTGCTCGAGGCGGACATCCTGGACAAGCTCGGCGCCACTGCGATCACCGGCGCCCTGCTCGCCCTCGGCCCCCGCGGAACCCTGGCCCACGAGGCGCACGCCGCCCTCTCGAGCAGTTCGGCCATGGAAAGAGCCCGCATCTTCAAGGACTATGTCTGGACCGCCACCGGCCGCAGCCTGGCCGAACACCGCTTTGCTTACTTCTTGAGCTTCCTCGATCAACTTGCAGAGGAAACACACGATGCGCTGGAGGAGAGCATCTCGGATTGAAATCTGGCGCTGAGGCAGGGATAAGTTTGCTAAAAGCCGACCCATTGAAAGCCATCTGCCTCAATCTAAGTCAGGTTAAGCGCGATGCGCCACAAGGTGCACAAGTGGCAGAGTCACTCATTCTAAGGTACAATAACAATCATGAGTGATCGTCTGCCCATCAATGATTTACTATTTGAAGCAATGACGCCGCTCGGCTTCCGGGTAAGGGTGAGACATTCCTATTGGCAGTTGATTGTCACAATCAAGCACCCTGTAATGGTGGGGCGAGAGTCGGATGTCAGGGATACGTTGGAGAATCCAAGCGAAATTCGATTGAGCAAATATGACCCGGCGGTATATTTGTTCTATTCACCAAAACGTAAAGGTCGTTGGGTTTGTGCTGTAGCCAGGCGATTGAACGGGGATGGGTTCTTGATTACAACCTACCCGACAGATGCAATAAAAGAAGGGACGCGGATATGGCCGATGTGAAAGTGTATTACGACCGAGAAGGTAACACACTCACCGTCTGGTTTGGCAACCCTCAAGATGAGTACATCTGTGAAGAAACAGGCGATGAGGTCGTTTTGATGAAAAACAAATCAGGTCGCGTTATCGGTTTTGAGAAACTAAATTTTACGATTGCGGCGCCTGAATCAATGAGAGTAGCCTTTGAAGCAATAAACGTGTAAAAATTTACCACAATGTTTCGCATCAACATGATGCAGAGCAATGAAAACAAACTCGATTGAAGCAGTAAGCTGGGGCGAGATGGACTTCGTGCGCATACCGCAGGGCGGGTTCGTCATGGGGAGCAAGGACGACGATGAATTGGCCTGGGGCGACGAAAAGCCCCGGCACGTTGTCGAAATTCCCTATGATTATTGGGCCGGCCGGTTTCCTGTCAGTAACGCACAGTTTGCCGAGTTCGTGCGCTCCAAATCCTTTGAAACACGCGCCGAGCGGGAAGGTTGGGGCCTGGTGTGGGATGCTCGAGATGGGCAATGGGGGGAAAGAGAAGGCGCAAATTGGAGGCATCCGCTGGGGGCGGACAGCGGCATCACCGGGTTGGAGCAGCACCCGGTCGTTCAAGTGTGCTGGCATGACGCCCTTGCCTTTTGTGAGTGGCTCAACCAGAACCGCCCCGGCGATCTGCCAGCGGGTTATCATTTCCGCTTGCCGGGCGAGGCGGAGTGGGAAAAGGCCGCTCGAGGTGCAGATGGCCGCCGGTGGCCCTGGGGGAATGACTTTGACCCTTCGCGGTGCAACTCGAGAGGCAGCCGGCCCGTTGGCACAACCTCTGTCCGGGCTCATTCGCCGCAAGGAGACAGCCCGTATGGTGTTGCGGACATGAGCGGAAATATTTGGGAGTGGACGATCACTTTGTGGGGCGAGGACCGCGACGTCTCCGCCTTCGTCTACCCTTACCACAACAAAGATGGCCGCGAGGAGATGAGCGCCAGCGACAAATTTTTCCGCATCATCCGCGGCGGTTCGTTCAAAGATGACAGCCAGGGCGTGCGCTGCGCGTGCCGCGATTTAGACCCGCCGCGCTGGTCGCTCAACAACCTGGGGTTCCGGGTGTTCTTGGCCCCAGTGGAGGGGTGATCAGCCCCTGGGGAAGAGTTATTATTTCCTGGCCGAAGAACTCCAGCCAGAACTCTACCAATTCCGGAAAAGCTGCTCGGAAACCTGACAGGTCTTTATAGGCGCTCAATCATCCAGTTTCATCATGAAGACCTGTCAGGTTTGCACCGTGCAGTATGGCATCCGGTCAAGTACGAAACCTGCAATCGATCTTCATGGCCCAGGTGTTACGATGATGACCGGCCCGCCTTTGCCTGCATTCATCGTCGATATTGCTTGCTGGATAACCGATCGGAAACGTCCGACAAAATCGCGAATGTCGTGCATAAGATACGCCTCTTCGTCATGTCCTTTCGACATCAACACTCCGCCAATAACATATGTCCCACTTGCCTTTCCCACACTCGCTGCAGCATAATACGTCGTTGTTGGGGTCATGGTACCCGTTTTCAATTTAAGTTGCTGTTGCAAGTCCCGGGTAGTGGCTCGATACACCACCAGGATTTTCCCGCTTTCGACGATATCCAGCAACATCTTCCTGGTCGTCACATCCTCCCCTGCCATGAATAATTTCGTGGGGCTGATCAGCACGGCGTCCGCCGGGGCGTAGGGTGCATCTTGTAACTTCACCGGCGAACCTTCTCGAAGCAAAGGCTCGCTCAGATATTGGGGCAAATCCTGGTAATCTTCCTCCAGAAGAATGATCTTGACCGGTATCAATGTGATCGTCGGGACGCTGCGAAAATCCAGGATGACCGGTGTGTGACATGCACTGGCGGCTGCTGTTAGCACCAGCAACATAATACCAAAGGCAACGATCACTTTTCTCTTATTTGATCTAAACTAACTTTAGCTAAACACTTACCCGAAGCACGATCAAAT
>CAZQQJ010000085.1:0-14997 GCA_964595435.1 uncultured Anaerolinea sp.
GGATGACCTGAAGGCCGAGCTGGAGACAGTAAAGGCTGACATCATCGCTGGCAAGCTGGCCACCGCCCCTGTACCGGGAGAAGCAAAGCCCGCAGAAGCGGCAACAGACATCGGCACTGCCGACCATCCGATCAAGGTCCTGTTCGTCCCCTCGGTGGATGCGAATGTCATCACCACCGGCGGCGAGATCATGGCTGCTGCGCTGAAGGAAGCCACTGGCCTGGAGTTCAAGGTCAGCATCCCCACCTCCTATGCCGCCACCATCGAGGAAATGTGCGCTTCACCGGCTGACACCATCGGCTTTATCCCCGCTCAGGGATATGTGATCGCCAACCAGTTGTGCGGCGTGGACGTGGCCTTCAAGGCAGTCCGCCGCGGTTGGGGCGTCTACTGGACGATGTTCATCGTGCAGCGCGACTCACCCATCAAGGAACTGAAGGAATTGGATGGCAAGAAATGGGCTTACCCGGATGCTGGCTCAACCTCCGGTTATCTGTTCCCGCAGGTCACCTTCAAGGACCTGGGCATCAAACCGGGCGAAACCCTCGAAGCCGGCGGCCACCCACAGGCCGTGCGCGCCGTCTACAACGGCGAAGCTGACTTTGCCACGGTCTTCTTTAGCGCCCCACTCAAGCCAGAAGGCGAGCCGGCCTGGAAAATTGGCGACGATCCGGATATTCCGGCGGATTTGATCGAATCCTGCGCACCGAACGAGGACAAGTCCAAGCTGATGTGCGGCGACTGGCGTGTTTTGGACGCCCGCGCCAACCTGCGCGAAGAAGCTCCGGACGTGGTCCAGAAGGTCCGCATCCTGGGATTGACCGACGCCATCCCGAACGACACCCTGTCCTTCGGGCCGGAATTCCCCGCTGACCTGCGCACCAAGATCGAAAAAGCCCTGCTGGACTTCGCTCAGACCGAAGCCTGGGACCAGTCTATCGGCAGCGAGGACTTCTACGGCTGGACGGGCCTGGAAGCTGCGAAGGACGAAGAGTACGATGTCGTCCGCAAGCTCGTGGAATTGGTCGGGATTACCCTGGAAACACTCAAGTAAGTAGATTCTGTTTCAAATAGCCCCGGGTAGGGATGCCCTGCCCGGGGCTTCTATTAGGTGAGCCCATGTTACAAATTATCGACCTGGTAAAAATTTACGATGGCGGAGTCCTGGCGCTGGATAAGGTGAGTTTCGATGTTCCCGATGGCCAGTTTGTAGCCGTTATCGGTTTGAGTGGTTCGGGTAAATCCACCTTGTTGCGCTGTATCAACCGCCTGATCGAGCCAACCGCCGGCAAGGTTATCTGGAATGGACAGGATGTGACCGATGCCAGCGATGAGGATTTGCGGCGCATCCGCCGGAAGATCGGTATGGTATTCCAGCATTTTAATTTGGTGCATCGCTCTTCTGTGCTCACCAATGTACTGGCCGGTAGATTGGGCTATGTCAACCCGGCCTGGAGCCTGGTGAACCGCTTCCCGAAAGAGGATATCGACAAAGCCATGCGCCAACTGGAACGGGTTGGAATCGGCGATAAGGCTAATTACCGGGCTGACGAATTGAGCGGCGGGCAGCAGCAGCGCGTTGGCCTGGCTCGCGCCCTGATGCAGGACCCTGAAATGATCCTGGCGGACGAACCGGTTGCCAGCCTGGATCCGGTTTTGGCCCATAATGCCATGCAATACCTGGAGAGGATTAACAAGGACGATAAAGTGACTGTGCTCTGTAGCCTGCACTTCCTTGACCTGGTGCATCGTTACGCCGACCGGGTCGTCGCTCTGAATAACGGCAAGCTGGTTTTTGATGGTCTACCACAAGAAATCGACGATCAAAAATTCAAAGACATCTATGGCAAAGAAGCAGAACGGGTCGGGTGAGGTAAGAAAATGAAAAAGCCGAATCCCCTCTTCAAATCTATCCGTTTGGCAATCTTAATTTTTCTGGGGTTGGTTGTTTTCGCCTATGGCTTTCAGGTTACCCAGGTGAGTTTTGAAGAAATTCACTCCACCAGGCGCCAGGAAAGCCTGGTACGGGTTATCCGCGCCATATTTCACCCGGATATTATCGAATACGATAAAGTCCAGACCCCCATTAATACAGAAATCTATGTGCCTTGTTCTAACCAGTCGCCTGCCGGGTCAGATCAAAACGGAGCTTACCTGGTCGTCACGCCTGCCTGCGCTGACCCACGCACCGAGGTCCAGATCGAAGGTTTCAAATTCCCTGCGAATTATCGCGGGCAGGTATATTTCATCCCGCCCAGCGAGGTCTCCTTAGGTCTTTCGGCATTTGAAACCGATGAAAATGGATATTTCAAAGTCACGGCCAGGATCCCGCCACGGCCCAGCGACCAGGTGCAACATATCCGGGCGATCACGGTAAAGAACGTCGGGAGCCCGCGTCTCTCCAATACCGCCATGGATACCTGGAACAAAATAATTGAGACGGTCTTCCTGGCCTTGCTGGCAACTGCCTTTGGCATCATCTTTGCCGTGCCGATCAGCTTTTTTGCTGCTCGCAACTTGATGAAGGATGTAACCTCTCCCATCAGCAGTCTTTCACTATCTGTGTTGGGTTGGCCTTTGGGCATGTGGCTTGGCGCTACCATCGCAGGGTGGGTCGGAAGGCAGGCAGACCAATTTTTTACCACGCCGATCCTGGCTTTGGCGGGCGCCGTTGTTGGTTGTGCGCTGGTCTGGCTGGTTGCCCGCTGGGCGTTGCCTCAGGAAGAGGAGATCAAACCGGGTCCGTGGCTGCGCTTTGCCAGGGGGATAGCTCTTTTGTTTGCAGGAGTCGTGTGTATTCTGATTCTCTTCCTGCTTGCCAGCCTGATGTTAGCCGGCGGCGGTGCCATGGCAAAATCTGCTGGCTTCGTCGGCATGATGAGCAACTTCGTCAAAAACCTGGGAGAAATCCTGCAGCTCCTGATCGCTATCCTCGCGGCAGTCGCCGGGGGGGCTGTGATCAGCAGTACCTTTTCACGATTGGCGATGCCTCTGATCCGCCCCCTGAAGGGGACTACCAGGCTGGCGGTTAATTTGATTTTCGGAATCCTGGCTGGAGCAGCCATCGGGTTGATGATCGGTGCGGCTTTGGATTGGATCTACCAGATCAACAATCAAATTCAGACTGCCTGGATTCCAGCGGGCATCGGTGCAGCATTGGGCATCCTGGCGGTGTATTTGACGCGCAGGCAAGACGCTCTACCGGTTGGTCTGACAATTTATTACATCACCCGTACCATTCTGAATGGTTTGCGTGCCATCGAAGCCCTGATCTGGGTGATCGTCTTTGTGGTGTGGGTGGGTATTGGCCCCTTTGCAGGTGTGTTGGCCCTGGCATTGCACACCATCGCCGCCCTGGCAAAGCTCTATTCGGAACAGGTTGAAAGCATTATGCCAGGGCCCATGGAAGCGATTAAAGCCACCGGAGCGACACGCCTGCAAGTGATCGTTTATAGTGTGATTCCTCAGATCATCCCGCTGTATATCTCGTTCACCATGTACCGTTGGGATATCAATGTGCGCATGTCCACCATCATCGGCTTTGCCGGCGGCGGTGGCATTGGCTTCCTGCTATTACAGAATATCAACCTGCTCAACTATCGAGCTGCCAGCACCCAGATGGTCGCCATTGCCATTGTTGTGGCTGCCATGGATTATCTGAGCTCATACATGCGCGAACGGATCGTTTGATTCTCACGTCCCGGTGGGTTTAGCGAGGCGTGGCTTTGGGTCGCGCCTCGTTCTCTATTTTGTGTGGCCTTGTCGCGTGGATGATGCTGTATACTGCACCACGCAGGACAGGAGAAAAACTGGTTACAATGATGCATCAATTACCCTTGAAAGATGGCCTGGTCTACCCCGACTACAATGGCCGTTCAATTCTCAATATCCCCTCCAGTTTGTGCCATTGGTTCGCTGTCCCTGGCCTGGGGGCCGGCGCGTTGGATCAGTCGATCCTGGCGCGGTTGGGTGAGCGTTACCGGCATGTTATCCTGGTCTTGATGGATGCCCTGGCTCTGCATCGCTTACAGCGTTGGATGCAACAGGGCGCCCTGCCGGTCTGGAGTGAACTTGCCGCTCGGGGCTTTCTTGAGCCGCTTACCTCCGTCTCACCCAGTACGACTTCTTCGGCGCTTACTACCCTGTGGACCGGGCGTAGCCCCACCGAACACGCCATCACCGGTTACGAGATGTGGATGAAAGAATATGGCATCGTCGCCAACACCGTCTTGCACATGCCGATCACCTTCAAGAGCGATCTGGGTGCATTGGAGCGCGCCGGGTTCGATCCAGAAAAGTTCTTGCCTTTTCTGACGCTGGGGACGCACCTGAAATCTCACGGCGTTCAAGCTTATGGCTTGCAACAACATGCGATTGCCCATTCTGGCTTGAGCCGTATGTTGCTCAAAGATGTCGAAATGAACGCCTTTAGCACTCCGGCTGATTTGTGGATCAATCTGCGCCATCTGCTCGAGCAGAAAGCCTCCGAGCGTCTGTATGCCTGGGTATACTGGGGCGAGCTGGATTTTATCAGCCACTTCTATGGCCCGGATGATGAGCGCTCCGCGGCCGAATTTGCCCTCTTCAGCCAGGCGATGCAGAGTCTGTTCCTGGATCGTCTGAGCGCGGCTGCCCGGCAAGACACACTGCTTATCCTGACCGCCGACCACGGCATGATTACGACACGCAAGGACGAACGCTACAACCTGCGCAACCATCCTGCATTCCTGAGTCATCTTCACATCACCCCCACCGGCGAAAACCGCCTGGCATATTTGTATGTGCGCCCGGGCCGGACCGAGGCTGTGAAAAACTATATAGAAGAAGCCTGGCCGGGCCAGTTCGACTTGCTTGAAGCGGCGCAGGCAATTGAAGCCGGCTTGTTTGGGCCAGGCAGCGCGCATCCCGGTTTATCTGAGCGTGTGGGAGATTACATCCTTGTCGCCCGTGGAGAAGCTTATCTCTGGTGGGCCAACAAAGAAAACCGCATGTCTGGCCGGCATGGCGGTTTGCATTCAGAAGAGATGCTTGTCCCCTTCCTGGCAGCCCCTTTATGAAGCTTCTTTAGAGGTAAACCTGTTGTGTATGCGGCGCGCCGCGTCGCATACACAACAGAAGAAAAGCCTATTTTATGTAATCGTGGGGGTTGACTTTTACGCCGTTGTACATCATTTCGAAATGCAGGTGTGAGCCGGTGGCGTTGCCAGTGCTGCCCATCGCCCCCAGGGTGTTACCCTGGAAGATGCTTTGCCCACAGCCCACATAATAGGCGCTCAGATGCGCGTACAGGGTCTGCCATCCGTTGCCGTGGTTGATCACCACGGTATTGCCGTATCCCCAGTTGTTCCAGCCGGCGTATACGATAATGCCGCTGTCGGCAGCGTACACCGGGCTGCCCTCGTTTCCATCGATATCGATGCCCGGGTGGTTGGCCTCTGGCTCGTAATCGAAACCGGATAAATAGTGGTTATCCGCCGGCCAGATGAACGAACCGGCCCCTGCCACGCCCAGCGTGACCGACTCGCATGCCCCTGGCCCCAGCACTTTCGCCACTCCCGGGTTGTCCAACGGGATAACCGGCGCGCTCCAACTGACGAATTCCCTCCGCCCGCCGGGGATGATCAGCCAGGTGCCTGGCTCGATGTTTGGGTTGGACCAGTCGCCCAGGGTTGTAGGGTCCAGATGGTTGCCAGGAAACTGGACAATTGCCTCGGGGGCGACATTGAAAAAGCGTGCCACACCGTTCAGCCCATCTCCCGCCGACCAGCGGTGGTAGGTGCCGTCTACGGGCAAAATGTTCAGCTCCTGGCCGGGCCGCAGGCTGTGCGGGTTGTCTCCCAACACAAACTGGTTGGCCCATAGAATAGTCTCGGGCTTCAGTCCGAACTTTGCCGCGATGCCGAACAAAGTGTCTCCGGGTTTGACCACGTATTTGGCAACTTCCTGGCGCGAGCGTGAAGGCACATCGGTATGCAGGCGCGCTTTGCGCGCAATCCCTTGATCAGGGCTGCCCGCCAGGACCGATTCGGGTTGTAATGCATTCTCGCCGCGTTCGTCCGGCAACTGGAAGGCGGGTAAGGCTACCGGAAGGGCGGTTGGGGTTGGTGTGGATAACGCCGCGGCCAGGGCCAGGCCTCCCGATGGGCGCACCACTTGCGCCTGCAAATAGAATTCCCTCAGACCCCAGCCAAACACAAAGATTAGGGCGATCAGCAAAACATGCGTGCCCAGGCGCAGAACAACTTCCGCCAGCCCTGCGCGGGAAACATATTCCCATCCGGTCATCAGCCAGCCATCGCGCTCGGTAGGCGCAACAGACTGGCGACCATCATCTGGGGTAGGTCGAGAGGGGGTACCTGGCATTGCAATTGGTGTACATCATAGCATGCCCTGGCGCAAGAGTCAAATCAGGGTGTGCTCAAACTGGATGCCGCGGCCTGCGCCGCTGAGACAGGGTCGTTTTGTGTTTTCAATACATCGATCGTCGATTGCCACAAAGGTGTCGCCAGATTTCCCAGGATATCATTTGCTGGGAACAAGTGGGCCGATTGCGCTACCTGGCTGGCCAGCGCCTGCGCATTCGGATTGACCCATCGCTCCAACACGCCTGGTCTTGGCGGCAAATACCCGGCGGCCTCGGTCCATTGTGCCAGAAAAGAGCTCTCCGTCAGAAATTTTGCCAGTTCGAGGGCGGTCGTTTGGCGTTCTGGCTCACGGGCCGATAATGCCCAGGTCCAGCCTGTCGCTAACGTAAATGGCCGGCCATCTGCAGTGGGCAGCCGGGCGGCTGCCTGGTCCTCTGCTGCGCTTAAGCCGCCCAGGTAGCGGGATGACCAGGTGATCGCCATTTGGGCCCGCCCTTTCTGGTAGGCATCCCATACCTGGTCGTCACTCTGGTATTGGGTCAGCAAAGCTGGCATCACTCCTGCTCTTTCCGCTTGCATATAGTAGGTCAACACCTCTGTCAACCGGATCGCATCCAGCGCCGGGCGGCCCTGATCATCGTGAACAATGCCGCCATTTGCCTGGTAAAGAGTCAGTGTGAAGTGCGCTTCGGGGTCGGCGGCCGGGAAAACCAGTGGGGTTTTGGTTTTTAACGTCGCGGCCCAATCGCCTGGCGGTTCGGGCACGACGGATGGCCGGTAGACCAGGGTGAGCGCGTCCCCGGCAAAGGGTATTCCGTAGACGCCTTCCTGGACCTGGGCCAGTTTTTGCGCATATTCGAACCAGGTTTCCCCTTGCATGGCTGGCTTCAGATCAGCGTGTGAATAGACCAGGCCGCGTAGAACCGCCGCCTCCAACAAATTGCGCGGCAAAGCGATCAGGTCGGGCATGATCGACGGTGCTGCCGAGCTGGCCGATCCTAAAGAACTGAGCAGCCCTCCCGGCCCGTCCACTGCTTTCACGCGCATCTGAACGAGCACCCCGGGGCGTCGTTTGCTGAATTCCTTCAAACGTTTATTCAGCAGGTCGCCGGCTGGCGTATTCAGCGCCGGATCGAACTGCGGCGGTACCCATACGTGCAATACGGTCGGCCCGCTGGTTGTTGGAGATACAGTTGCCGGTTGCCAGCCAGGTTCGGAAAGGCTGTTGGTAACGGCAAGTTCGGGCTCCTGTGAAGCAATAAGCGGCGTTTCAATTGCCGGCTGGCCTCCGCAGGCTGCTAAAAAAACCAACAGACAGGCCAGAAACCTTGAAACTTTCATGTAAGCTGCACAGGGTTATGGAGCAATGCCTGTAGCAAACGCACAGTATTCTGCACATCGTCGAAATCGACCATTTCCGAGGGGGTGTGAATATAACGGCAAGGCAGCGAGATGCAGCCAGCCGGTACCCCGGCGCGGGTGATCTGAATGGCGCGGGCATCGGTGCTGCCCATCTCCAACACTTCCAACTGATAGGGCAGGCCGGCCTTTTCTGCCGTGGTTGTCAGCCAGCTAACCACCCGTGGGTCGGTGAGCATACCCTGGTCGCGCACCTTCAATGCTGGCCCTTTGCCCAGGCTGACCTCCATTTTCAACCCTTTGGGGGTATCACCGCTGCCGGTCACATCCAGCGCCAGACCGAGGTCGGGGTCGATGGCATAAGCGGCTGTTGTGGCGCCGCGTGTGCCTACTTCTTCCTGAACGCTGAACACTGCATAGATCTCGTGCGGCGTCGTCACGTTTTGCTCCTTCATCTGGCGTAACGTCTCGATCAAAACCGCCACTCCAATGCGGTCATCCAACGCCTTGGCAACCAGGCGCTGCCCCAGGTCGAGGAAAGGATACACAAACACGGCCAGGTCGCCTACTCGCAGCGGGCACTCTTTGCGGCTGGAAACACCCAAGTCGATAAACATCTGATCGAAGGTAAGCGCTTTGCTGGCGTCCACTGACCTCTCCAAGCCAATCACACCCGGCGCGCCGTTTAAGAAACGCACCCGGTTACCGGGACAGGTGGCTGGCCGTACCCCGCCTATCGGCAAAAAGCGCACATAGCCGGAATCGTCGATGTGTGTTGCAATCACACCAATCTCATCCATATGCGCTGCCAGCATGATCTTCAGGCCGTCCTGGCTTTTACGGCCCTTGCGGGCAACCAGGTTGCCCAGGTTGTCCACGTACACCTCATCTACAAATGGCTCGACTTCGGCGCGTACCACCGAGCGAATTTGCGTTTCATAACCGGATGGTCCGGGGGTTTCTACCAGCTTTTGAATCAGTGACTTCATTGTTCCTCCGGGTAGTGAAGTAGCGCACAGCGCGCTGCGCGCTACTTCACAGGATTTCTTAGCGTTCTGCGTTCAAGATATCTGGCGTCAGGCGGGACAATGCCGCATGAATGAGCGCCAGGGTATTTTTCCAATCATCGAGGCGCGCCAGCCCGGCTGCGGTATGGGCATAGCGTCCTGGAACAGACAGGGAGACACTGGGAATGCCTGCTCTTTGCTTGTGGATTGCACCGGCATCCGTTCCGCCGCCGCCCGGCTGGCGGAACTGGTAAGGGATACCCAGATCATCGGCAGTTTGCGCCAGGTGGCGGATCAGCCGTGGGTCCGAAAGCGTAGCGCCATCTGCAGTGTAGATGGCTGGGCCGGCGTCCAGGCGGGTATTGTAGCGGGCGTTGAATTGGCCATCCGGGTCGGGGTAATGACCACCACTTTGCCAGCCCGGCAGGTCCATCGCAGGGGTGCTGTCGAGGGCAAAAGCCACCTCCGGATTCAGGGCGTAAGCGGCGACCCCTGCGCCGCGCAGTCCAACTTCTTCCTGCACGGTAAACGCAGCCAGCAACTCGATGCCCGGCGGGACCTGGCGGGCCAGCTCGATCAGCATGGCCACGCCTAGCCGGTCGTCCAGGGCTTTGGCGAGCAGGCTTGGCCCCAGGCGGGCGAAGGGCGTGGCAAAGGTCGCCCGGTCGCCTACTTTGACTTTCTTGCCGTTCTCGGGGCCGAGGTCGATGCGCAGTGTGTCCAGCGTCAGGGCGTGCTTGCGCTCGTCCGCTGTAGAAAGGTGCACCGGCTTGGCGCCGATCACCCCCGGCGTATGCTGCTGGCCGACCCATACCGGCTTGCCCACCAACTGCCGTGTATCCAACCCGCCGATGGTATCGAAGCGGAAAATGCCCTCCCCTTCATCCTCAATCAACATAAACCCGACTTCGTCCATGTGTGCCGCCGCCATCACGCGCAGGGGTTTGTGGCCTCGATCGGGCTGCGTTTCAGCCGGTTTGATCGTTGCCAGCACATTGCCCAGGGCATCGACCTGTACCTGGCTGGCGTGCGGTCGCACCTGTTCCAGGACGATGGCGCGCACTTCGCTCTCATCGCCTGAGACGGCGCAGGCGTTACACAGCCGCTCCAGCAACCGGATTTGTGCTGCACCAATGCGTGGGGGCTGGTAGGTATTGCGATCTTGTTCCTTATTCATCCCACACCAACTTCTGCATGAATTTTTCGTCCAACGCCGCGGCGAACTCGGCCAGCAGCCGGCCCGCCCGGGTAATATCTTTCAGCGCCACCATCTCGACCGGGGTGTGCATATAGCGCAACGGTATGCTTACCACCATGCTCGGGATGCCTTCGGCAGCGATTTGCATGGCATAAGCATCTGTGCCGGAATGGCGTGGCATGAACTCCGGCTTATACGGAATTTCTAGGCGCTCGGCCAGTTCTTTGAATGCCTCGTACAACTTCGGGTGGATATTGGCTCCCAGGCCCAGGGTGATGCCTTTGCCCAATGAGAAGGTGCGGTGCCCTGTACTGCCCGGGCTGCTGGCAAAAGTCACGTCGAGCGCCACCGCCAGCGCCGGGCGAAGCTGGAAAGCGGAGGTGAATGCGCCGGCCATTGTGACTTCTTCCTGGGTGGTGGCTACTGCCCATACGTCCCAATTCAGTTGCCGGCCCTGCAATTCCATCAAACAGTGGGTTACAGCCGCCACCGAAGCGCGGTTGTCCAACGAGTGCCCGGCCAGATACTCGCTGCCCAGTTCCATCGGCGGCTGGGCATAAGAGACCAGGTCGCCAACCCGCACCAATCCTTCCACCTGGCGCGGCCTCAATCCCACGTCCACCAGCAGGTGCTCCAGCGGTACGGTCTGGTCGTCGCTGCCCGGCGGCAGCAAGTGGGCCGGCGGCTGCACGATCATCCCGGGCAGTTGCTGCCGTCCGTGCACTGTCACCATCTGCCCCGGCAAAACGCGCGGGTCGAGGCCGCCCACGCCGGTCACGTGCAAAAAGCCGTCTACAACGCCGGTAACCATCATGCCGATGGCGTCCATGTGTGCTGCCAGCAGCAAACTGGGGCGCGGTTCGGGCGCATTGCCGCGTCGCAAGCCGTGCAGGCTGCCCATGCGGCTGACGTGCAGTTCATCGGTCAGCGGGCGCCAGGCTTCTTCGATCAGCCCGCGCACCGGCGCCTCGAACCCCGAAAGGCCAGGGGCAGAAATCAATTGTTTCAAAAAGGGTAAGATTTCAGTCATTGTCTGTTTGAGCCAAAAATGTATCGTTTATTGAGTAATCCGTCGATCTGTGATTGAGTAATGGGCCGCAGGTTTTGAGTGGTCTGATAAACGCACACGGTTTACAAGTATACCATTATGGATAGGGTGCTGCGTAAGATCACAGCCAGTTCATTACCTGAGATACGCATCCGGATCTCCACTCCTGAATGTCCTCCGCTTTTTGCCGTACCCTTCAGTGGTCGAGCCGCCTCACGGCGTCACTGGCGGATACGTCTCCGGCGTCGGGCTGGGGGGCACCGGTGTATCCGTGTC
The DNA here is from genome assembly GCA_964595435.1 of uncultured Anaerolinea sp. Classification (GTDB taxonomy): domain Bacteria; phylum Chloroflexota; class Anaerolineae; order Anaerolineales; family UBA4823; genus RBG-16-57-11. Next base: position 11,254 of record CAZQQJ010000085.1, read on the forward strand.
GGTGGGCGGCGGGGGAGGCGTGGCGGTATCGGTAAACGTGGGTGAAGGAGGCGGGGGGAAGGTCGGAGGCGGCTGCGTCGCCGTGGCAGTTGCTGTAGGGGATGGCGGCCGCGTCCAGGTCAAGAATAAGGTCGGCGTGGTGGATGGCGTAAAGGTCAAGGTCGGGGTGATCGGAGTCCAGGTAAACGGCAGCGTGCGGGTCGGCGATGGCTGCGCTGTCGCCGATTCGGTCGCCGTCCAGGTCAATGAGGGCGTTGGGCTGAACTTTGCTGCTCGTTGCTGGTTGCGGGCAATCTGCGCCAGGATACCTCCCAGGCAGTAGCAGGGCAACGTTGCCAGAATCAAGGCGACGAAGAGTAGACGCAGGCGGTAACGCGCTTCTCGGTGCATATCCTAACCCGGTTTCGTGTACAGATGATAACACAACTCAGCCCGATTTGTGTTTGCTGGATTCCGCCATTCCCGGCTTGCGCCTGGCGGAGCACGCCCAATCGGTGCGCGCCCTGGTCGCCCAATCCCTGAGTGACCAATCCCTGGTTACTCGTTGACCCATTACCGATCACCTCAACAAACCCACAAAAGTATGGTAAAAATCGACCATGCACTGGATTTACCTTTCACCGCATATCGATGATGTGGCGCTATCTTGCGGCGGTCTGATTTGGGAACAGGCGAAAGCCGGCGACCAGGTCGAGGTCTGGACTCTATGCGCCGGCGACCCGCCGCCCGGCCCGTTCTCGGAATTTGTGCAGGAGCTGCACGCCCGCTGGCAAACCGGCCCGCAGGCAGTCGCTGCCCGCCGCCTGGAGGATATCGCTTCCTGTGAGAAAATGAACGCCACGCCGCGTCATTTCCCCTTGCCCGATTGTATCTACCGCCGCGCCGGGCTGGATTACTGGCGCCCCGCTTCATCGCTTGCCCTGGAGGATGAGCATTTCCTGTACCCGGATCGCGACGCCATCTTTGGCCCATTGCATCCGCTTGAAGCGGAGATGGTCGGGCAGGTCAGCCGGCGCCTGTCGCAGGACCTTCCCGGCCAGGCCGAACTGGTGGTGCCGCTGACGATTGGCGGGCACGTTGATCACCGCCTGGCGCGCGCCGCCGCTGAAATGCTGCCGCGACCCTTGTGGTATTATGCGGATTTTCCCTACATCGTGGGACAGCCCGAGCAATTGGATAGATTGTTGCCCGGCGCCTCACGACCGGTGGTTTTTCCGGTATCGCCGCAGGGTCTGGAAGCCTGGTGCGCGGCCGTCGCAGCCCACAGATCGCAGATCAGCACCTTCTGGCCCGACCTGGCGGCAATGCGCGCGGACTTGCACGCTTATTGTGAACGATCTCGAGGGACGATTATTTGGCAACTCGCCTCGCGCGAACTTGCATGAGTCTGAAATCTATGCTAAAATAGCGCCGCGGCGGTGAAGGGCAGCCAGGGTAGCCCAAGACACCGCCTCGCTTTTTAGCCGATCAGGCAGACCTCGTTTTGTAAAGGTGAGGTGGGTCCTGAGATTTAAACGTCTCAGAGACAAATTCTTAAACATCATGAAGTAGGTCATCACGCGATCTGGGTAGGGACGAAACATGCCTCCGTCATATTTGACTCGCCAGGGGTACCAAAAATTGCAGGAAGAGCTCGAACATTTGCGCACGGTTAAGCGCCAGGAGGTGGCTCAACGCTTGCACGAAGCGATGGAAGGCGGTGAACTGATTGAAGACGCCGAATATGAAGCCGCCAAGAACGAACAGGCTTTTGTCGAAGGCCGCATCCAGGAATTGGAGATTCTGCTTGCCAACGCCCGTGTTATCGAAGACGGTGTTAAGTCAGATGTTGTGCAAATTGCAACCACCGTCTCCATCCAGGAAGAAGGCTACGACCCTGAGATATTTACGATTGTCGGGCCAGCCGAGGCCAATCCACGCGAGGGGCGCATCTCGAACGAGTCGCCGATCGGACGCGCCTTGATGGGTCATCGCGCCGGTGAGGTGGTTACCGTCGACGCGCCGGATGGATCATTCACTGTACGGATCATCAAGGTAGGATAGCACTGGGGTTTGAATCATCAAGCCCCGCTCTGGCATTTCCCGAGCGGGGCTTTTATTATCCTGAATAGAAGGAATTTTGATCATGGGAACCAACTACACCAACCTGGAACAAAACCGTCTGCAAAAAGTGGAACGTCTGCGCCAGCAGGGCATCGAACCTTATCCGACTCGCGTCGAGCGCACTCATACCAGTTTGCAGGCTATTCGTGGCTTCGAGGCCGCCGAGTCGGCTACCCCGCCGGAGCCTGTTCGCGCCATCCTCGCCGGGCGTATTCGCTCGATGCGCCCGATGGGCAAGATCACTTTTGCCCACATCGAAGATGGTTATGGCCGGATACAGCTCTTCCTGCGCGCCAACGACGTGGGCGAAGCGCAGCTCGACCTGTTCAACCGTGAATTCGACCTGGGTGATTTCGTCCAGGCGGGCGGCGAAATGTTCCGCACCCGCACCGGCGAGATCACCTTGCGCGTTGAAAATTTTCGCATGCTGGCCAAGGCGATCACGCCCCTGCCGGCGGCCAAGGACCAGGTAGTGGATGGCGAGCTGGTGCAGCACGCTACCCTCTCCGAGCCGGAGCTGCGCTATCGCCAGCGCTATGCCGACCTGGCAGTCAACCCGGATGTGCGCCAGATTTTCCGTACCCGCGCCGGCATCTGCCGTGCCCTGCGCCAGTTCCTCGACGAGCGCGATTTCCTGGAAGTGGAAACCCCCGTCCTCCAGCCCCTTTATGGCGGCGCGGCCGCCCGTCCTTTCGTCACCTATCACAACCAGCTCAAACAGGATCTCTATCTGCGCATCTCCTTCGAGCTGTATCTGAAACGCCTGGTGGTGGGTAACCTGGAGCGCGTCTATGAGATCGGGCGGGATTTCCGCAACGAAGGCGTCGACCGTACCCATAACCCGGAGTTCACCCAGCTTGAATTCTACTGGGCCTACGCCGATTACCTGCAGGTGATGGAACTGACCGAGCAAATGGTCAGCTTTACGGCCCAGCAGGTGCTGGGAACGCAGACCGTCAACTACCAGGGACACCAGATTAACTTCGCCCCGCCCTGGATGCGTATCGAGTTGAGTGAGGGCATACAAGAAGTGACCGGCATCGACATCAACGCCCATATCACCGCCGGGGATCTGGCCGCCGCCATGCGCGCCAAAGACATCCCGGTAGACCCGAATGCCACGCGTGGCAAGATGATCGATGCCTTGCTCAGCGACTACCTCCGCCCTACGTTGATCCAGCCGGCTTTTGTCTACAACTATCCGCGCGATATTTCGCCGCTGGCCAAGGGACTGCCCGGCAACCCCCATATCGTGGAACGCTTCGAGGGATATGTGGCCGGCCTGGAGTTGTGCAATGCCTTCACCGAGCTGAACGATCCTCTCGACCAGGAAGCGCGCTTCCTGGAGATGGGTCGCGATTATGTCGAGGACGATGAAGAGCGCCACCCGATGGACGAAGATTATCTGCGTGCCATGCGTTATGGCATGCCCCCACAGGGTGGTTTTGGCATGGGCATCGACCGCCTGACCATGCTGCTCACCGACAGCCCCAATATCCGAGAAGTGATCCTGTTCCCGCACTTGCGCAAGAGCGAAGAATAGGTTATTCTTTTTTGGGTGTGCGGTGCTGCACACCACACACCCAAAAAAGCTACTCGCACTTCGTGGGCCACACAAAATGATCTTTCCGGCTAGCCGTG
>CAZQQJ010000086.1:0-11733 GCA_964595435.1 uncultured Anaerolinea sp.
CGTCCAAGAAACCCTTTGGGATACTTACGCCCTTAGTTCTCCGACAAGCTGCTAGTATTCTAATATTAATGAGGAACCATAATGCCTGAATCATCATCGAATGTTTTACCGACCATCGCCATCTTGGGCGGAACTGGCAAGGAAGGACCAGGATTGGCCTTGCGTTGGGCCAGCGCTGGCTATTCCATCATTGTCGGCTCGCGCCAGTTGGAGAAAGCCCAGGCCACTGCCGCCGAATTAAACGCCAGGTTGAACGTGGATACCGTGCGCGGCCTGGAGAACGGCGACGCGGCGCGCCAGGCGGAAATCAGCGTCCTTACCGTGGTACAGGCCGCGCACCAGGCTGCCCTGGAAGGGCTGGTGCAGGCCCTGCAGGGCAAGATATTGGTGGATGCTACGGCGCGGGTCGATTTCCGTGATCCGCGCCCGCCCGCGCCCCCGGCCGCGGCGCGCCTGGCCCAGGATATCCTCGGCCCGGGGGTGCGCGTGGTGGCCGCGTTTCAGAATGTGCCCGCCCATGCGTTGAAAAAGAACCTGGGCCAGGCGCTGGATACGGATGTGTTGGTGTGTTCCGACGATCTGGATGCTGCTGAACAGGTCATCCGCCTGGCAGAAGCCGGCGGGATGCGCGCTTATTATGCCGGCGGCCTGGACAATGCTGTGGTCGTGGAGGGGTTGACTTCTATTCTGATCAGCATGAACCAGCGTTATGGTGTGAAAACCGCCAGCATTGGCATTACGGGCATCGAGAAGAAAGCTTGACCGCTCCCCTGACACTTACCCCACTGCCCGGCATTCCCCTGGTGCGCCCCGGCGACGATCTGCCAGATTTGATCTGGCAGGCGTTGGCACGCGCCAGTATCGTTTTGCAGGACGGTGATGTGCTGGTACTGGCGCAGAAAATTGTCTCCAAGGCAGAAGGGCGCCTGGTGAATCTATCTCAGGTTACGCCCTCTGCCCAGGCGATGGAATTGGCCGAACGCTGCTTAAAAGACCCCCGCATGGTCGAGTTGATTCTAAGTGAAAGCCGCCAGGTGCTGCGTACCCGTCCGGGCGCGATCATTGTCGAGCATCGCCTGGGTTTTGTGTGCGCCAGCGCGGGCATCGATCATTCTAATGTGCGCGGCGAAGATGGCCAGCCGCAGGATTGGGTGTTGTTGTTGCCTGAGGACCCTGATGCCTCCGCTGCAGCGATTCGCCAGCGCCTGGAGGCCGCCAGTGGGGTCCGGCTGGGGGTTTTGATCATCGACTCGCACGGGCGTGCCTGGCGTAATGGCACCGTGGGTGTAGCGATTGGCCTGTCTGGCTTGCCCGGCCTGCTCGACATGCGAGGCTGGCCCGATCTTTTCGATTTTCACTTGCAGATCACTCAAGTGGGCGTGGCGGATGAACTGGCTGCGGCGGCTTCACTGGTCATGGGGCAGGCCGCTGAAGGCACGCCTGTCGTGCACGTGCGTGGTTTCCCTTACCCATTGCGCGATGCCTCCCTGGGTGAACTGCTGCGCCCCAGGGATCAGGACATGTTCCGCTGATGGAAGATGATTTTTGGAGCTACCTGGATCGCCTGGTCGCGGAGCACCCTGTGGTGCTCGACCGCCGGCGCGGTTCGGCGCACCCGAATTATCCCACTCTGATTTACCCGCTGGATTACGGCTATCTGGAGGGGACAACCACCGTGGATGGCGGCGGCCTGGATGTGTGGGTGGGCTCTCTGCAGGAGCGCCTCCTGGATGCGGTGGCGCTGACCGTAGATTTGCACAAGCGTGACGCTGAGATGAAACTCCTGCTCGGTTGTACTGAGGCCGAAAAACAGATCATCCTGGATTTTTTGAATGGCGACTCGATGCGCGCCCGGCTGGTGCCGCGGGCGGATCCATTCGCTTTGCTGCGCGAGCGCCGCTCGGTGCGCCGTTTTCAGCCGCGCCCGGTGGCGCCCGAAACGTTGCGCCGGATGCTCGAAGCGGCTACCTGGGCGCCCTCGGCGCACAATCGCCGGCCCTGGCGTTTTGTGGTTTTGTCCACCTCGGAGTCGCGGGCGCGCTTGGCTGATGTCCTGGGAGGTGCCTTTCGCCGCGACCTGCTGTCCGATGGCCTCATGCTGGATGATGCGCTGGCCCAGGTGTCGCGTTCCCGCCAGCGCATTCTGGATGCACCCGCCGCGATTTTGTTGTGCCTGGATGTCTCGCTGTGTGACCTTCATGCCGACCCGGCGCGCCAGCATGCCGAATGGCTGATGGGGGTGCAGAGCGCTGCCCTGGCCGGCGGGCATTTGCTCCTTGCGGCGCACGCTGCCGGGCTGGGCGGGGTGTGGATGTGCGCCCCGTTGTTTGCTCCCCAGGCCGCCCAGCAGGCTTTGGAATTGCCCGCCGCCTGGCAACCCCAGGCGTTGTTCCTTCTCGGTTACCCGGCGCGTATCCCTGTGGCGCGTTCACCTCAATCCATTGATGAAATTACCCTGTTTCTATGATGACCTCACTCTTTTCTTCCTCCACCACTCCATTCGATGCGGCCAGTGGTAAAGTCGTTGCCTTGGCTGGCGGCGTGGGAGGCGCCCGTCTGGCGGATGGGCTGGCCCGTCTCCTGCCTGCCGAAGACTTAACCATTATCGTCAATACCGGGGATGACTTCGAACATCTCGGGCTTTCTATTTGCCCTGACCTGGATACGGTATGTTATGCTTTGGCCGGTATTGCGAATCCTGCCACCGGCTGGGGGCGTGCAGACGAGTCCTGGCAGGCTTTGGAAACACTCGGCCAGTTGGGAGGGCCAACCTGGTTTCGCCTGGGTGATCGTGACCTGGGCATGCACCTGGAACGTACGCGCCGCAAACACCTCGGGCAAACACTCAGTCAAATTACCGGGCATTTTTGCCGCGCCCTGGGTATCGGCGCGCAAGTCTTACCAATGACTAATGACTCAACGCCAACTTGGGTGTATACTAAAGAGGGTGAGTTGCCATTTCAGGAATATTTCGTTCGCCGCCAGTGTCAGCCGCAAGTGACCGGTTTTCGTTTTTCGGATATCGAAATGGCCAGGCCTGCTCCGGGCGTTCTGGTTGCATTGGATGCAGCGCAGCGGGTAGTGATTTGCCCATCCAATCCCTGGGTGAGCGTCGATCCTATCCTGGCAGTCCCAGGTATTCGCTCTGCAGCGGAACAGCGCAAAGTGGTGGCTATCTCACCGATCATCGGCGGGCAGACGGTAAAAGGGCCCGCGGCCAAAATGTTTGCCGAATTGGGAATTCAGCCCAGCGCCCGCGCTGTGGCGGAGCATTATGGTAGCCTGCTGGCTGGTTTTGTGCTCGATACACTTGACCAGGATCAGGCAATTGAGATTGAAAGACTGGGTATTCGTACCTTTGTGACGGATACGTGGATGAGAACGGTACAAGACCGGGTACGTTTAGCAGAGGAGGTGATGCGGTTCGCCATGACATTATAAGAGAAGAGAGATCGCCCAGGCGCTAAATAGTTCGACTGCTTATACACCAAAATGGGTTTCTGTAGGGGCGAAGCAGTTATCTACTGTTTCGCTCAAGAGAAAGGAAAAGCGATCGATGACATTGTGGGCGATTGTCCCCGTCAAGCCTCTCCGTTATGGAAAATCGCGCCTGGCCGAAGTGCTTACCCAGGAGGAACGCGCCGATTTGAATCGCCGTTTATTGGCCCACACTCTGGACACACTGACGGCAATTCCAGAACTTGAACATGTATTAGTGATCAGCCGTGACCAGGCTGCCCTGTCTCTGGCGCGCGAATATGGCGCTCGCACAGTACAGGAGAATGGTGCTCCGCAACTCAATGTGGCCCTGGCGCGGGCGACTGTCGTCGCTCGTAACTATGCCACACGGGGCGTGTTGATTGTCCCAGCCGACCTGCCGTTGATATCTGCTGAAGATGTACGCGCCATGTTGGAAAAAGCTACCGACCCGCCTGTCGTTGTGGTTGCCCCGGATCGTCGCCGGGAGGGGACGAATGCATTATTGGTTTGCCCTGCCGGGTTGATCGAGTACGAGTACGGCCCTGGATCATTTCACCGTCACTGTCGGCGTGCTGTGCAGGCTGGAGCACGCCTGGAGATTTGCGAGCTGCCCTCTCTGGCTCTGGACATGGATTTGCCCGAGGATCTGGAGCTGGTCAGCGAAACTTTTGAGAATATGGAAGAAACGATATAAAAAGGTTGCGGCCTTGCGCCGCAACCTTTTCTTGATTCGTTAAGAAAATCTATTGATTGAATGGAGAATATCTTTATGGAACGTGTCGCTCTGTATTTGCAAGATGCCCACGATCTGCGCGATGGGCTGGACTATGTTCGTTATGCTGAACAGCGCGGCTTCGAAGCCGCCTGGCAGGCAGAATCGCGCCTGGTACGGGATGCCATTGTTCCTATGGCTGCGTATGCCGCGGTTACCGGGCGGATCAAGGTGGGCTCTGGAGTGATTAACAACTGGACGCGTAATATCGGGCTGCTGGCTGCCACCTTCCTTACGCTGGATGATCTGGCGCCCAACCGGATTATCTGTGGCCTCGGCGCCTGGTGGGACCCGCTGGCGCGTAACGTGGGCATCGACCGTCGTAAACCGCTTACCGCGATGCGCGAGACAGTCGTTATTCTTCGCAGGTTGTTGAATCTGGAGCGAGTCACATTCCACGGTGAATTTGTCAACGTCGAGGGCATCGAGTTGGATGTGGTGCATGGGCGGCGCGAACCGCGCAATGTGCCGATCATGATCGGGGCGACCGGCGACCAAATGATGGAGATGACCGGCGAGATTGCGGATGGGGCCGTGCTCAATTATTGCGTGCCGCCGCAATATAACGAGAGAGCCCTGGAACTGCTGGACAAGGGCGCACGCAAAGCCGGGCGCTCGCTGGACGACCTGGACCGCCCGCAGTTGATTGTTTGTTCGGTAGATCATGATCACGATAAAGCGATCGACAACACGCGCGGCCTGCTCACCCAATACCTGGCCCAGCAGCCGCACATTGCCAAGGCATCCGGCGTTTCGCCGGAAGTCGTGGGAGAGATCCAGTCTATCCTGGGTTGGCCTGCTACGAAGGAACAGATTCAACGTGCCAAGCACCTGGTGCCCGAAGATCTGATCCATCGCATTACCGCCTCGGGTACACCGGAAGAGGCCCGTACAAAAGTAAAGGAATACCTGAAGAATGGCGCCACGTGCCCGATCCTGTATTCGGTAGGTGGTGATGTTAAGTTGCTGATCGATACTTTTGCTCAGGCGTAATTTCTGAGCAAGGGGGGCGCGATGGCAAGAAGCGAGTTTTTCGATGCCCTGGCAAAGCTCTATCCTCCTGAGAGGCTGTTGGCCAGGCCGGCGCAACTGGCTCCTTAAGAACCAGATGCCCTGGCGGCTTGCCAGGTGCGCTCTCAGGCAGTTGTCATCCCGTTGACACAGGAAGAGGCGATCGGAGACGGTGCGTTTGTGCTGCCGGCACGAGATCCCATTTGTGGCCCGGGCAGTGGCGCCAGTCTATAATCGCTTAAGGCTGCTTATCACGATGCCTGCTACCTGGCGCACGCCCAGGGCATCGGCGCCCAGCCGCGCAAGTTGCTGGCAGCGATCCCTGACCTCACCTTGTTGGAAGTACCCGACGGAAGCTTTTGTTGTGGCTCGGCTGGCTCTACAGCCTTGAACAGCCTGAGATTGCTGCTGAACTCGGCCAGCGTAGACATGGCTTATGCCAATAAGCCAATGACGAAAGGACAGCAGGGCCGGTCCCGCTGTCCTTTAGTTCAGGTTTTGAGCAGCCATAATCTTGTCCCGTCCGGCATTCTTGGCCCTGTACAAGGCCTGATCGGCAACGTCTACGAGTTCTGCTGAGTTGCTGGCGTGATAGGGGAAGGTAGCGGCGCCCTGGCTGACAGTAGGGCAGGGGATCAGATTTCCATTCTTGTCATTCATCTCGATCTCTGCCAGTGAGCGGCGGATTTGTTCGGCGACATCGACTGCCTGGCTGATGTTTGACCCGGGCAAGCCTATCGAAAATTCCTCGCCGCCCCATCGTCCAACAATGTCGCTTTTTTTGACATGAGTCTGGATGGCCTTCACCAGCGCGCATAAAACCTGGTCGCCCACCACGTGGCCGAAGCGATCATTGTACTGTTTAAAAAAATCGATATCCAGCATGAGTAAAGATACCGGTGTGCCTGTCTGCCGCCCACGCTCGACCGCTTCGTGGAGTGCAGTGAGTAGATAACCGTGATTATAGGCGCCAGTGAGCGAGTCGCGCCGCGCCTGTTCCTTCACGGCAGCGTGTTGGCGGGCGTTGTCCAGGGCCAGGGCTGCCTGTGAAGCAACGTTTGTCAGTAGCATGGCGTCATCGTTATCGAAGGCGTAGGGAGTATAACTGGCGATGGCCAGGTGCCCCAGGTAGCGCTCGCCGGTTAGCAGGGGCACGCCGAGCCAGGACTCGGAGGGTTTATCCTCGCCGACTACGACCGGGGTGATAGGAAGGGAGGCAGCCTGTTGGCTTAGATGGTGCACCAACACCGGTTTTTGGGTGGTCAAAATCAGGCTTACCAGGCCATCTCCGATGGGTACCCGCGCGGGCGGGAAGCGTTTACCATTGTCGATCAAGACCAGGATATCTTGAACCTGCTCGTCCGGATCGTACAGGCCGACGTAATAACTATCGGATGGGATCACCTGGCTTAATTGCTGGTAGATCAGCTCCAGCAGGTCATCCATTTCGATGGTTGAACTGATTGCCCTGGATACCTCGTTGATTGCTGCCAGGCGTTGTGCATGGCGGTGAGCTTCTTGTAAGAGGTGTTCTTTCTGGATGGCGGAGGCTACCTGTGTCGCCAGAGTTTGCAACAGGTTGATTTTATCCTGGTTAAAGGGCTCACGTTCCCATTGTCGTACTTCTCCAAGGGCAATAATCCCCAGGCATTCACCGCTGGCAACCATGGGCACCAGCAATAAGGTCTGTATGCCATAGAAAAAAAAGCCTGGCCCGTCTTTTTCGACGATCATTTCTTGCAGTTCGGGCTGGGTGACCAGTCGATAGATTTGAGTGTCGATGACCTCTCGCAAGACGGAGAAATCTTGTAGTGAGTAGGCATGCCCAATGCCTACCTGCCAGCCTTCCAGAGGGCGGATAGGATATGCACCGCGGATAATAATTTGTTCGTTTGTGGCATCCAACAGGCCGATACGGCAGGCGGTGACGGGTGTATTACGGGTAATGATCTCCGCAACCTTCGATAATGTCTCTTGTAATTCATCGGTTTGGGATGCTACCGTTCCTACCTGCAGGATCATGGACAGGTGACGGTTCTGTCTTTCAACCTGGGCGATCTTTTTGTTCATGTAGTCGATCAATGTGATCAGCGCGTAACTTGCCAGCATCAACGGCAGAATGTGCCCGCTAATCTGTATTAGCCCAGCCAGGGATACCCCGTAGCGTAATACTAAGACGATTGTCTCAACCAGGATCGATGCCCAGGCCATTCTCCATGCCGTGGCTTTGTCGCGCAGGATCCCGGCAATAGAAATTACTGCCAGGTAAAAAATCCCGAAGCGAAGATTAAGGGGTTCACTGATGTAGGATAATTCAGCTATTAAAACGATGGTGAGCAGGCCGGTGAAATCCACCCAATGGATGAATCCAGGTAACTTTAATGGTTTACGTTGGGGGGTAGTGGAATCGTGGTGGTTCATTATTTTCATTAAGGCACATATCAAGACTGTCGCCCACAGGATATGCCCGACCATGGATTGGCAATAATAATTTCAAGATTTTGTATTTTCTCATATAATTCTATTTTTGATACATGATTGACCAAATAGCTTTCAAAAGTGTTGACTGGTGGTATAATTCTATTAGAACATCCGTTCTAATACAGTGACTTTTGTGCTGCTCGGTGTTTGAGCCTCGCGAATGTTGGATTTTGTGGCTGAGTATGGACGTTGATTACGTAATACAGGAGTAACGTGCGCATCCGTGTTGACGCTTTCGCCATCGTGGCGATTGCTTTCTTGTTTTTTCTAATCTACAATGCCCTGCTGGATTGGGGAATGTTCGATTCCGCTACGGCTGAAAAAGACCAGCTCGCAGTTCAGATCGCTGACCACCTCGAAGCACCCGCGGCAATGGGAGGTAGCCCTACCCCGCAGGCGCCAGCACAGGCACCAACCCCAGCGGAAATTGACGCCGATGCGCTTCGTTATCCGTATGACGTTTACACTTTAACTCAGGGTCCACATGGCATGTCTTATGGACACCTGGCGATTGATTTGACGGCGGGGAAAGGGGCGACGATCCTTTCCCCAATTAATGGGGTGGTTTCCGCTCTGTATACCGATGAGTATGGGAACCCGACTCTGGTGTTGGATAACGCCCATTATCAGGTTGCCATGATGCATGGGCTTTACACTGTTCAGATCGGCGAAAGTGTGACTATCGGCCAGCCAGTTGGCACAGAGAGCAACCAGGGCTATACGCTTGGCCCGGGTGGTATTCTCTGCCGGGGATTGGACTGCGGCTACCACACTCACCTCAACATCTATGACAAATACCTGGGATCAAATGTAAACCCCCTGGAAGTGATCAAGAAATGATTAAAATGTTGCCAGGATCTCAAGGTTGCCACTTATTGGATGGTTTCCAAATATAAGGACTGATATGGGTGTTATAATCGAAATACTGGCCTAAATCTCACATGTATTGGAAAGTTAGAAAGAGAGGATTATTATGGATAAACCATCCAAGGGAAAGAACATTTTTGACCAGATGCTGGATACGGTGACCAACCGTGACGAGAAGGCCGCGTTAGAGGCAGCCAAGCAGCACGTGGCTGAGGTCGAACAGAAGGCTGCGGAAGCGGAGAAGAACGCCTTAGCGAATGCCCAACGGGCGGATGCAGCGGAACGTAAGGTCGCTGAACTGCAAGCTGCGCTATCCAAGGCGCAGGCAGATAGTCAGGCAGCATTAGCGAAGGTCCAGGCGGAATTGTCGGCAGCCAAAACCGACGCGATGTCACAAGAGAAACGTGCGATTTTGGCAGAAGCCAGGCTAAAGTCCGTTGAGGATGAAAAGCTGCGCCTTCAACGCCAGGCCGAGTTGCTCGAAGCCGCTAAGGCCAAGTTCATTGGATCGCACACGATGGCAGCGGACGAAACCTTGAGTCACCTTTCACTAAAGTATTACGGGCATGCGACAGAACCGTATTGGAGACTGATTTACGAGGCCAACAAGGACGAGATTGGTCCAAATCCGAACAAAGTGCGCCCAGGAACAGTGCTCAAAATCCCTGTTGTACCAGATGACATGAAATAACGGGGGAGAAGTAATAGAACAATTTCGTGGTGAGTGCCGCACGCGGCACTCACCACGAAAGAAAACCAGTTACCGTACGATAACTTTCGCATAGACTGGATTGGTATTGCCATCCAGGTCTTCGATGATGAAGCCGACAATATATTCGCCGGCTGCGGCGTCCAGGTCCTTCCATTGAAACGCCTGGCTGCCGAAGGTCAATGTGGCCCCTTCCTGTGTGGCTACCTGGGAAATATTCCCGTTGGTGTCCAGATCCATCCATCTTTCCAATATCGTAAAGGTGTCACCCTGGTTTGGAGTGATTTCGCTGGGCGCGCCCATCTCGCCTGTTCCGGTAATGCCCATAACCCGGGTAAGGTTTCCGTTGCTGAAATATAGCCGGGCGTTGCGGGTTTCGCCAGTGTCGGTAAAGGTGTAGATACCGTCAACGGTATAGACTGCCTGTTCAAAAGTCGCGCCGTAGCTTTGGGGTTTGAACAATGCAGTGACGGAATTTTGGCCATCGCTGATCGAGAATACCACCGGCTCCCAGTCGAACTGGAGGGTGAAATCGCTGCCATCTCCCCAAACGGGATAATAAACGCCCTGGATCTGTTGGGTGTCGCTGCTTTCCAGATAATCCATGTCGGCTACAAAGATCGAGTTCGCAGCCTGGTCGTAGTAACCGACAAACAGATAGATAAAGCCGATATTTTGACCGCTGATGTCGGCGCTCAATGTGACCGGCTTTCCTGGTGCAGCCTCTGGGCTGGAGAGTTGGAGTTGTGAAACCTGGATCTGTCCGGCTCCCGGGGCGCGAACTGCCGTACCGCTGGGCGGCACGGCTGCTGTGCGAGTATCCGGCTCAAAGGAAATGCCAGCATAATGGTATGCCAGGAAATCGTCCCATAGCGACTCTGCCGCAAACCTGTCTGCGATGGCGGTATACGATACCGAACCCGTTATCGGATTCTTGTAGATCTGGGAGGATGGGAAAAAGATGGTGATCCCCGTGGCTCCCGGTTTTTTGGGGCCGTGTTTCTCGGCGATCACAGCTTGATCTATCGCGGCCAGTACCTGGTCTCCTGCACGAATGATCCCCTGGTCGCCGCCTTCTTTTCTTAATAATTGGACGAAATTACCCAAATCGATATAGGAGGGAGGCACCTGGTTGCCAAAAATATTGGAGAAGGATTGGGCGTAACTTCGGGCGCGCGCCACGGATGATTGGTTGGTGTCTTGCATTGCAAGGGTCAGGTCGTTGAGACGATCGATCAACCCTGGCACGGCGGAGAGGTCGATGGCCGTTAATGTGGTATCTTGTCCGACCTGCTGCGCCAGTTGCTCTGAGGGGATATCACCAAAAAAGCCGAACAGCCCGCTCATCGGTGAACCCTGGCGTAGAAATTCAGAGCGCGCCTGGGTATCTGTGATGCGCTCGTCTTCCTGGATGTAGCTCTCGACGATCATCTGCCCCAGTTCAGCCCCGTTCATGCTCGGGTTCTGGCGCAATTCCTTCAGGAAACCTGTGTAGGCCCAACCCAACGAAGGTTCGGTCTCCTCGGAAACTACTGCATAGCGCGCATGTGGTTCGAGGGCGCTGAGCACTTCGATCTGGCCCATCAAGCAGGCGTCCATCCCAAGAAATTCGAATTTTTGTAAGCCAGTCTCGGCGCGTATTTGCTGGAGTGCTTGATCTAATTCTGTAAGATATAGCTGGTCATCCAGGCGAGATGCAAGCGGGATCCGCGGATCGCCCCCACGTCGTGAGTCAGTGTCGCTCCAGCCGCCGGGCCAACCCATACCATGATCAGACAAAATCAAGGCGTACTTATCCGCTGGATAAGCTTGCATTGCCCAGGTAACGAAATCCAGCAGCGTGTTGCCGTCCGACATATTGACTTCTCCCAGGTCAGCCAATTCCTTGGAGTGTAACGTGGATAGATCGTCGTCCTGAGTGATATAGTATCTTTTGGCGGAAGACCAATTTCCGCCTCCGCGGTAGCCGCCGCGATAGCGATCGAGCTGAGCGACGATCTTCACGGCCTCGCTGGAGCCGACCCGCTCTGCCTCGTTCAGATCGAAGTAAATGTCTTGTTCCAGGATTCTGTCGTCTGCGTCCTGGTAAAGCATGACCAACCAGGTATCTCCCTTACTTGCGGGGAGATTCGGTGCAACCGTTCTAACCGGCGCAACCGGGGCAGTCTGGACTATCTGCGCAGAGGTCGGTTCTACCGGCAAAACTGGCGGGCTCACCGTGGTTGGGGTGGGTTTTTTTCTGGCCGGTCGAGTGGGAATTGGTTCGACAAAGGGGGTGTTTTCGATGGCAGGGGCGAATGGCTCTATGATTTCTGTTGGCAAGTTGTAGGTGGTATCGTTTGTTCCAGTATCCTGCGAGCTAGCAGTTTGTCGGAGAAGTAGGAAAAAGTGCGGTAAACTGGAGAGATGCCCA
>CAZQQJ010000087.1:0-11703 GCA_964595435.1 uncultured Anaerolinea sp.
ACGCTAATCGTTCACTTCTTGACTATCTCATCACTGGGAATGAGGGACACTACCATATATCTTGCACCTTGCGTAATATCTGGGGGAATTTGTTGGGTCGCACACGGCCTTGCGCTTCTTCGTCCACGACGACGACGGGCGCCTGGCTGCATGCGCCCACACAGCGGCAGACCTCCAGGGTGATCATGCCATCCTGTGTAGTCTGGCCTAACTCAATGCCAAGGGCCTGCTTGGCCTTTTCGATCAACTGTTCGATGCCCCCGACGTAACAGGCGGTGCCCATGCAAAACTTAATGGTGTGTTTTCCGCGTGGCCGGGTGGTAAAAAATGAATAGAATGTGACCACGCCATGTACGGCGCTGACCGCTACGTTCAATTTTTGCGCGACATAGCATTGCATGGGCTCTGATATGAACCCGATTTGGTTTTGCAATTCATTGAGCACTACCATGACCGCACCGGGCAGGTGTTCGTTTTCTTGCAAAATTTTGTCGATGAGTGCTCGTTTTTCGGGAAGGACGAGTGGATCGTTGGCAGGTATGTTTTCTAATGCAAAAGTCATTTTTTCTCCAAAGTGATCAACAGGCATTTATGCCCATATTGTGAAAAAAAACACAATAATTATACTTAAGGTTATGGCGCCTGTAAATGTCAAATGTCATGTGAAATGAGGAGTTTTGTCTACTTTCTGACCTCTGTTACGGATGATGCGTAGCCTGCGACCGGCCTGGCCGGCCAGTGCAAGGCGGATTTCGCTTATAATCGGACGTTCGATCTGCAACTCGGTCACGCCCAGGAAGTCAGCCAGGTGATGGACATCGCCGCTTTGGATAAGAGGGTAACCGGCTAATTGTGGAAACACCTGACAGGCGAGATCGATATCAAGGCTTTGAGAGATCTCCAGCGCGGGCAGATCCACATCAGCCGGGATGAAACCCAGGTTGGCAATCATCCCAAACACTTTCCGATCTACGTGGGCTGGAATGACCATCCCTCCCAGTCTGGTTACATCCTTAACGGCGTCTTCTAGGGAAAGATTGGCAGAGGTAAGCAATAGCCGCGGTTCGCGTCGTAAAAATTCACCCGTTTCATCGACAATGAATTGTTCGCCGAAATATTCTGGCCGGTTGGCTATGTCGGGGAGCAGACGATCAACTTCTTGTTGCCATATATCCAATTGATCTGTGCTGTCAAACAAGCACAGCAGGTGGACCTCCTCACGAGTCTGCAATTCCATTCCAGGTAGCACGACCAGATTTCTGCCTGCCGCTGCTTTTTGCACTGCCTTCACATTGGCGCTGGCGTTATGATCGGTGATGGCGATGAGGCGAATACCGCGCTGAACTGCCTCTTGAACGATCAGAGGAGGAATCATTTCAACATCTGCGCAGGGTGAGAGCACAGTATGGACATGCAGTTCAGCAAGGTAAGTGTGCATATCGATTGGATGAATGGTCTAAGCGTCGCGGACGCCCATTTCCCATAGCTTGCCAGCCACCGCAAAAGTTGGCAAAGGTGTCGAAAGCAGCGTAATGCCCTGTTCGTTTGCTCTTTCGATCGTGGAAACATCTGGTTGGGCATTTTCGGTGATGATAATCGCGTTGAGCTCCAACAGAGCGGCCACGGCGACGATATTGTTGTGTGCCTGGAGGGTTACCCAAAGCCCTTTTTGTTTTGCTCCAGCCATGACGCAGCTCAGTAGATCGGACGTATAGCCGCTAGAGGGCGTGATATCGGAGAAATTCTTGGGTTGGGTGAGCAATTTTAAGTCAAGTTTCGTAATGATTTCTTCAAGAGTCATGGTATTTCTCCACAGTTAATGGCGGGATTCCCGGAAGCTTTCATCTTGTTCCAGGTAAATCTTCATTTCCAGTCGTGTTCCTTTGCCGGGTGTCGATTCGAGGGTCATTTTATCTACGCAGCGTTTGATATTCAGCAGGCCCATCCCGGCTCCAAAGCCAAGCTCGCGAACCTGTTCTGACGCAGTGGAATAGCCGGCCTGCATGGCAAGGTCAACGTTGGCAATCCCTGGGCCGTTATCCGATGCCACCATCGTGATCCGGTGCGGTTCGATTTCCACACGGATCAGCCCGCCGCTAGTGGTGTGGATGATCAGATTCATTTCGGCCTCGTAGATGGCGATGCCGCATCGACGGGCGATCTGCGGATTGGCGCCCAACCGGAGAAGCGCCCGCTTGATATTGCTGGAAGCGGTCCCACCGACCGTAAAATCGCGTGCAGGGATGTGGTAACGCAGGATCAGGCTTGTGCGGTCAGAGATGATATCCTCGAACAGGTGGCTGGCGCGATAGCGGCGTACTTCCTCCTCCTGGTAATCTTTTTGTAGTGCGTCAAGCACGCCTCGAGTAATGTCGCCTTTGGTGACGATACCGACCAGCGCTCCCTTTTCATCGATAACAGGTAATCGCCCTACCCTGGAGCGCGTAAAGGTTTCGACTGCTTCGACAACAGCATCGAATTCCTGAACGGCGATCACACTGCGCGACATATACCGGTTTACCGGTGCTTCCATATCCATTGCAGTGATGGCGCGGATCAAGTCTTCCAGGCTCACCACGCCGACGAGTTTATCGTTCTCGACAACGGGTGCCCCAGATATACGGTTCTGGCGTAATAGGTTCAGTACATGGCTCATTGGATCATCTGGCGAGACCGAACGAACTCGGGATGACATAATATCCCGGACTTTCAGGTCATATGCCAGTTCTTCGACCCGGGTGATGATACGTGCATCTTGATCTGTGACGATGCGGTTTGGGGAGTCTGATACGCTGGTCATGTCGCTTTACCCGTAGTACGCCAATTGGGTTCTTTCTCAATGTAAGGCGCTCTCAAAGCTTGGCAACCCGGCCTGGTAGAGGCGCCCGCACACTTCGAACATTCCAAATGGAGAAGAAATCAGGGGGATGCCTTCTGTGGCGGCTAACTCGATCGTCTCACGCGGCGGCTGCTTGCCGCGTACAAAGATAATAGCACGCATATCGGCCATTTGTGCTGTACGCACTACCTGGGGATTACACAGACCGGTAAGTAAGACCGCGTCAGGTTGGCTGGACGCAAGCACGTCACTCATCAGATCAGCGCCGCAGCAACCCCTGATCTCATAACTGAGATGACAATTTTCCGTATGAACCTTCCCATTAACGAGCGTGATAATTTCCTCTAATTTCATAGCTTTTGATCTGCCATTGAAGTGGGATTCGGGGGATCGAATTGCTTTTGTGATGCGTCGATGCGTTCCGGATACGTATAGATATTGAAACGATCCCTCCGCGCATAGCCAATCAGGGTTATTCCGTAACGTTTGGCGAGTTGAATGGATAACGAACTGGGCGAAGTGCGCGAAATTACGACATTGGCGCCGATCCGCTGCGCTTTTTGCATCATTTCGGAGCTGATTCTGCCTGTTGTAACCAAAACGCGTTGAGGCAGAGAAATTCTTTCGATAAGGCAGAGTCCGGCGATCTTATCGAGGGTGTTGTGGCGTCCGATATCTTCTGCTATAGCGTAAAATGATCGGCCGTCGCTTAGCGCCGAGGTATGTACGCCGCCCGATTTACGATAAAGATCCTGGGATGCGAACAACTCACCGATCAAGTGACCGATCTGGGCCGGGGTATAACTTGCACCATCTGGGCTACCAGCGGCGAAACCGTTCTCTGCGGGTAATTCACCGGTGATCACAGATGTGACACCCCCAGTGCAGCCCGTGGTGCGTAGCCATCGATCTGGTTTTTCAACATTCTGGGTGAGCCAAACGTCGACGTTGTCGCCTGTAGGGCATACACGGACATCTACGATGTCGTCCAACGATTGGATCATGCCTTCATTGTACAAAAAACCAACTGCCAGGGCTTCAAGTTGGACGGGTGTGCACATGAAGGTAAGCCAGATATCACCATTGATCGTCAGTGATACTGGCATTTCAGTTATAATTTCGGAGTGAACCTGGGACCACGATCCTGATTCTACCTGGTAAAATTTAATGGGCTGGTTGGCACCGTTCATCGATCAACCTGCAAGATTGTGTTAATTTTCACAAATGGCTATTATACCGCATCTTGAGTTAATTGGCAATACGCTAAGGTATCGAAAACCTGCTAAATTTTCCCCAATTCGGGAAAATCTATCCCATTCTAGCAGATTGCTCGTGTCGATGCAAGTTAAGGTATTCTTCTGTTGCAAATATTTCCGGGAGGCAGTGTAATGGAACACTATCGCGTTAAAACTGGCAAGCCACTCAAGCTGGACGAGTTCGACCCAGGTGAGGCAGGAGATTTCGATAAAGATGGCTCCCAGCCTCTCCTGCAGAATCTCAATAAAGAATTGGAAGCTTTGCAGGAATTTCTTTACGCCGAACACAAGCACAAAGTGTTGGTGGTCTTGCAGGGCATGGATACCTCCGGCAAGGATGGGGTTATCCGCCACGTTTTTGAGGGTGTCAACCCGCAGGGCGTGCGCGTTGCAGGCTTTAAGGTGCCTACGCCAGAAGAACTGGATCACGATTATTTATGGCGAGTCCATCGCCAGGTGCCTGGCAAAGGAGAAATCGTGGTTTTCAATCGTAGCCACTATGAAGATGTATTGGTCGTGAGGGTGCATGAGCTTGTTCCAAAACACATCTGGAAGCAACGCTATGACCAGATCAACGCGTTTGAGCGCATGCTCGTTGAAGAAGGTACGACCATTGTGAAGTTCTTCTTACATATCAGCCTGGAAGAGCAGAAAGAGCGTTTGCTTGAGCGCTTGAAAAATGCGGACAAGCAGTGGAAATTCAACGTTGGAGATCTGAAAGAGCGTCGTCTTTGGGATGACTATATGGCCGCTTACGAGGAAGCCCTGGAGCGCACTAGTACAGACTGGGCGCCCTGGTATGTTGTGCCATCTGATCGCAAATGGTTCCGAAATCTGGTAATTTCCACCGTACTGGTTGATTTGCTCAAGAGCCTGAAAATGGATTACCCGAAACCTCAAGAAGACTTGAGCGGTATCGTGATTGAGTGAGATGCAGCCGCAGGATGGGTGTCGGGAAGCAGCACCCATCCTGCGAAATTTGGCTCAGGGGAGATTCCAATAAGCGATTTGCTTTACCGCTACCTGGAAGTTGTTCGTCCCGCCTGACCCAATGACCATACCAAATAGACCTGCCGTATAGGTTGCATCGATCAAAGTATACAACAACGTTCCATTGGCGTAGACCTGGAACTGGTTCCCTTGCCCTTTCACTGCCATTTTGTTCGCCTGATTGGCTCCGCGAAGAATGGCCGGGTTGGCGGTCCAATTCACCAGCCCGCTGTAGTTGCCATTATCCATGCGATAGATGCGATATTGGCCGTCGCAATTGAATGTAAAAACGTAACCAGTGTCGATGATATCGTCCGGCTGGCTGGGAGCGCGCACCAGCATCCCATAGGCATCTCTGCCTGCGCAGACCGGCCCGGTTTGAAAGTCGGCCTCGAGGGTGAAATTGTTCACCCCACCCAGTTCGGCAACGCGCCATTGGTCACCGGCTGGTTTGAAGGCCGTGAGCACCAGGTTTCCATTATCCAAATCGAAGCTGATATCGTCGTCGGCGCCAATGTAAAATGGGCTCGTCTTGTCGTCGAAGGTATAGATCCAGGTGGGAGTGCCATTGCCCGAGCTGCTCCCAGTGGTAGGCGATGCGCCAGGGATAACGCTGATTTTGACCCAAAAGGCTACATCCGCTTGATCTCCCAGGCCAAAAGTCTTTCCAGATGCGCTATTGCGCAACATCCAATGGCCTTCGTGTGGCCCGGGTCCAGCCGGTGCGGTTTGTGGCAGGTAAATTTGAATTGTGCCATTGGGGGGGACAGTCTGCCCAATGGGCGCCGGGCTGCTGCCGCCCATTTGTTCACCTTTTACGAAAGCCAGCTCATAAGCGGGAGTCCAAGTGCATGTTCCCGCATTTTGCAAGGTCCAGGTTTTCATGAATTGCTCGTTGGGAGCCACCTGACTGTTATCTGGCATTGTTTCCGTAACGAATTTGGCTTTGTCGGTACATTGTGGGGCAGTAGGGGTGGCAGAGGCGGACTGGGGTGGTGATGCTGGTTGGGCAGAGGGCGAAACGAAAGGCGTTGTGGGTGGTTGCTGGGCCTGTGGGGATGGAATGGCGGGGGTCAACACCTGTGCAACCACGATAGCCGTCTGAGTCTGGGCCACCATCGCTGCAATGTTGGGGGTGGGGGGAGCAGATGCCCCCTGCATATTACAGGCTAACGCTGTCGCGAGCAGGCTGGTCAGGATCACGATAAAGGCCGCTATACGTTTCATGATTGTGTCTCCTTCGTTCGAGCAAGACGAAATTGAATGTGCTGATTACACCGATGACCAGGCCGCCGTACCAGATAGCCTGCGGTCCCAGGTTGTCATTGAGGATGCCGCCAAACAAAGGGCCAATTCCTGATCCAACAGGCCAGCTCAAGCCATACAGGCTCATATACCGTCCGCGTTTATCGGCCGGAGCCAGATTAGCCGCGTACGTACTGGATGTGGGCACCAGGATTAGCTCGCCCAGCGTCATGATCACCATGCTGACCCAGAAGCCGAAAAACCCCTGGGCCAGCGAGACGCCGCCCACTGCCAGCGCATAGAAGAGGGCGCCGGCTGCAAGGGCGAGCAATGGACGGAAACGTTTCGTTATGCTGGTGACCAATGTTTGAAGCGTCACGACCATGATGGCGTTTGTTGCAGGTATCCATTTATAGACGTTTTCAGATACGTGATAGTTTCCGTTGGCATATACCGGCATCAACGTCCACATCAACACTGCACACATCGTGACCATTGTAAAATTGAGCACGAAGCTGATGAAAGGCCAATCATGCAGGATTGCCGGGTAGCTGCCAAATTTTTCCTTTGGCGCTGCTACTGTTTCGCTGACCGTCCTTTCGGGCAATGTTTCCCGGGCGAAGGCGATCAATAAAAGACTGTAAAGAATCATGCCCGCCGCCGCACAATAGAAAGCCACCGTATATGACGACGTGGCAATAAAGCCGCCGACCAGCGGGCCGATCGAAATCCCCAGGTTGTTGCTCAGACGCAGTAATGCAAATCCATCGATGCGCTTTTCGGGTGCCACAAGATCTGCCATCATCGCGTCAGCAGCCGCACGATACAGCGGATTGACTGCCCCAGATAGACCCAGGAGTAGAGCAAAGTGGGAATATGTGCTTGCATGGCCCAAAAAAATATAAGCGAACCCATTCAAAGCCAGGCTGAAAGCCATCATCCATTTCCGCCCGAAGCGATCGATGACCGGTCCACCCAGCAGGGAGGCTATCAGGCCAACTCCAGCATTGAGCGTTAGCAGGCTGGCGGTGGTAGTCATCGGCGCATTCAGCTTTTTGCTGACGTAGATCATCAAGAACGGCCAGATCATACTGGCGCCGGCGGTGCTGATCAGCATCCCGGTAAACATCAGCCAGAACTGGCCTGGAAATTTTAGATAGGCAGAACGCAGGCGAGCGCACATATTTTCCCTTCAGGTTATGCGGCTGTAGCGTATGCGGTACGTGGCGCCGCATACGCTACAGAAGAAAATTTCCCATGCGAGTTGAGATTATAGTCGATTACGCAGTGGCTGCGCCGGTCAGTTTGAACAATTCATATTCCTGTGCCATTTCCTGGCGGAACTGGCGCGTGTAAAGATTGTAATAGTGGCCTCGCAAGCGTAGTAAATCGGCATGTGTGCCCATCTCGGTAATGTTGCCGTTTTCGATGACCACAATGCGGTCGGCGCGCCGGATGGTTGAAAGGCGATGGGCGATAACAAAGCTGGTGCGTCCCCTCATCAGATTTTCCATGCCTTTCTGAATCAGCGCTTCTGTCAATGTATCTACTGAGCTGGTCGCCTCGTCCATGATAAAGACTTCCGGTTTGGCCAGCACCGCGCGTGCCAGGCTGATCAACTGCTTCTGGCCGGTGGAAAGTAGATTTCCGCCTTCGCCTACATCTTGGGCATAACCTTTTTCAAAAGTGGTGATGAAATCGTGGGCGCCAGCCAGCCGGGCAGCCTGCTCAACTTCTTCATCCGTGGCTTCCAGTCGTCCGTAACGAATGTTATCGCGGATCGAGCCTGAGAACAGATGGGGCGTTTGCAAAACGATACCGACGCGCGACTGGATGGCGTGCTGGGTGAACTTGGTATAGTCAACCCCACCGATCCGGATTACACCCTGCCGGGGTTCGTAAAACCGGCAGAACAAGTTGACGATCGTCGATTTACCGCCGCCCGTGGGGCCGACCAGGGCAATGGTCTCGCCCTGTTTTACGGTCAGGGTAAAATCTTGCAGGACGGGCTTGCCTTCTTCATAGTAGAAGTCGACGTGGTCGAATTGGATGTCACCAACAATCGTGCCGGGGTCGTAAGCATCCGGGTGGTCGCGCACTTCAGGCACAGCGTCGATCAAGGAGAACATGCGCTCGGCGGAGGCGATGGATTGCTGCATTTCGGCGTAGACGCGGGCCAAATCCTGGATAGGCCAGATCATAAAGGTAATGTAAGATATGAAGGCTTGGATGCCGCCGATGGTTATCGCACCGACTTCGGCTTGCCAGCCGCCGTAGAGCGCCACAGCGCCCAGGGCAAAAGCACTGATGATTTGCACAGCGGGCAGGAAGAGCGCCGAGAGCCAGGCAGCGCGATAGGATGCCTGGTACATCTCGCCGGTCAGCCCACCGAATTCGTGCAAATTCTGGTCTTCGCGACCCAGGGCTTTTACCACGCGCACGCCGGTAATGTTTTCGTTATAAGCGGCCGTGATTTTAGAGTTGACTTTGCGCACGTGGCGGAACTCAGCCAGGATTTTCTTGCGAAATTGAATGGCAACCCATACGATTAGCGGGATGATCGCCAGCACCAGCAGCCCCAGACGCCAGTTGATGCGCAGCATGAAATAGCCGGAGGAAATGATGTTGGCCAGCGCCCAGCTCACGTCCACTAGGCCCCAGGTAACCAGGTCGGAAACGCGCTCGGTGTCGGAGGTGACCCGCGACATGATCCAACCGATCGGGGTACGGCTGTAGTAAGAGAGCGAAAGGTTCTGGAGGTTATTAAACAGCTTCTTACGCAGGTCGTAGCGTAGCCGCTCGCCGAGCACGCCGGCCAGGTAGATAAAGCCAAAGACCAGGAGCGCCTGCACGAGAAGCAGCACGCCGTAGGTGCGCACGATCTCCAGCAAGGCAACCTTGTTTTTGGCGAGGATGCCTTCATTGACCATGCGCATGCTTAGGAAGGTGAAGTAGCCGTCCAGGAATGAGACGGTGACGATGGTTCCCAGGAAGCCGATTACCCAATACCAGTAGGGTTTGGTCTGGGCAAGAATGCGCACGATAGTCTGGCCGTTGAATTGGGTGGAGAAGTCTTCTTCTTCAAAGTATTGGTTGGTCATGATGGTAGTTCCTTCATTTGAGTGACAGGCAGTCCTCGAGGGACGAATAGTCAATCAGTGAATTAGAGAGCGTCCGAGAAGACAGGATACAAGTCGGCAGGCTCGCCTTCTTCGCATTCATTGATCTCTTGTTCCAGTTCGGCTTCGATGCGAGTCTGGATGTCGTAAATCTGGCGGTAGATGCCCGCCCGGGCGACCAGTTCGGCGTGTGTGCCCATTTGGACGGTTTCGCCTTTGTCCATGACCAGGATCAGGTCAGCGTTCATCACGCTCTGGATGCGGTGGGCGATGATGAAGGTGGTACGGTTGTGCATCAGCTCTTCCAGGGCGCTACGGATCTCGGCTTCGGTCTCGGTGTCCACGGATGAGGTAGAGTCGTCCAGGATGAGGATGCTCGGGTTTTTGAGCAGGGTGCGAGCAATAGCCACGCGCTGCTTCTGACCGCCGGAGAGGGTGACACCTTTTTCGCCAATCAGCGTGTTGTAGCCATTGGGGAAGGATAGGATTACATCGTGGACGGCTGCAGCCCGCGCAGCGGCCTCCACTTCTTCCTGGGAGACTTCACGCCCGACGCCGTAGGTGATATTCTCACGGATCGAACGCGAGAACAGGAAAGGCTCTTGTTCCACGATACCGATCTGGCGGCGCAGGTACTTGCGCGGGTATCGGTTCAACTCGACCCCATCCAGCCAGATGTGGCCGGTAGTGTATTCGTGAAAGCGGGGTAGCAAATTCACCAGGCTGGTTTTACCGGAGCCGGTTGAGCCGAGCAAGGCGATGGCCTGCCCGGGCTGGCAGGCGAAGGAGACGCCTTTCAGCACTTGCTCCTCACCATCGCTGTATTCGAAGCCGACATTCTCGAAGGCGATCTGGCCGCGCACGTCGCCCTGGGGCAGGTAATCGCCGGCGTCGAGCGGTTCACGCTCTTCCTTGACGATGTCCATTACCCGTCCGAAGGAGACCATGCCAGTGGAGCTTTGTACGACCAGCCGGCCCAGGTTGCGCATTGGCCAGATCAACCACACAACCAGTCCAGCGTAAGCCAGGTAGGTACCGACGGTGATCTGCCCGTTGATGGCCATGAAGGCGCCGGTCAGGAAACCACCCAACATCTGCGCGCCGCAGACGATGTCGGAGGTGGGCCAGAACAGGGCGTGCATGACCAGCAGCTTGCGGCCGCGCAAGAATTTTTCCCAGTTCTCTTTCTCGAACTTGCCTTTTTCATGTTCCTGGCGGGCAAAAGCCTTGACTACGCGTACGCCGGTCAGGTTTTCTTGCAGTGTGGTGGACAGCACGGCTTCTTGCTCCTGGTAGGCCTCGTAAACTTTGGTGAGGCGTTTGAAGAAGAAGACGGACGTGATGAAGATAACCGGTACAGCAATTACCGAGATCATCGCCAGGAAGGTGTTCAGGTAGAGCAGGGCGGCGAAATTGATGGTAAAGAGCATGAAGATGCGCCCGACGCCGATGGCTTGTTCGGAGTAGAAACGGCGTACGGCATCCACATCGGATGTGGCGCGTTCGATCAACTCACCGGTCTTGGCTTTGCTGTGGTAGGAGAATGACAGGCGTTGGATGTGATCGAAGAGGTAATTACGCAGGCGGCGCGTAACGCCTTCAGCAGTATAGGCGGCCAGTCGCCCGCTGAAGTAGGTGAAACTGCCTTCGAGCGCAGCGAGCACGATGAAGCCCAGGGCGATCCAGAGCAGCAGGTAATTCATAGCCGGCTTGCCCAGGACGGTATCGGCAAAGTAGCGCAGCAGCAGGAAGGTGGAGGTTTTCATGACCGCCGAAACCGCCAGGCTGGCGTTGGCGCCCAGGAAAGGCAGGCGGAAACCATGCATCATGCGCCACATGCCCAGCAGCCGGTTTTTGCTGAGGACGTTTTTCAGGTCGTAGGATGAGATGGGTAAGTTGGTGTTCAATGCACATTCTCCAATTGGTACAGGTCGATGCTCATGAAAGGCATAAAGACGAATAAATAAAAAAGCCACGGGGCTGGTGAGGCACCCGTGGCTTCGAGGTCACAAGAGAGAAACCAGGACTAACCATCAACAGGCGCACTCCGAGAAGGTAAATAAACGGCACCGCTACCGAAATCGGTGGGCAGGTGAATGAATGTAACCAGGCTCTTTACCATATCGGGCACCTATCTCCTTTCGTTGTGGATCAATTTATCCTGTTGATCTTACCATGAAGCTCGTCCACATGTCAAGGTTGAGTGTAACGCAAAAGTATCGGTAACTAGAGGTAGGAAATAAGGTAAACTAAG
>CAZQQJ010000088.1:0-9849 GCA_964595435.1 uncultured Anaerolinea sp.
TATCCCTATCGGCCCCTTCGCTAAACCCCTAAAAAGGGGTGGCGGAAAATAAGTAGTTATCCTCGTAGCGTATGGCCTCGATGTCTTTTATGCGCCCATCCAGCTCCTGGACGTACTCGAGGACGTTCATCACTTGCCCGCGGATGGTCATCTCGCCACGGCGCGCAACATTGAAATAGGCTTGCATGCGATCCATGTCGCGTGCATAGACATCCTGGAAGCTGGTGACGCCCATGGAGGCGAACTTGGCCTGAGGATTGAGAACGCTTACCTCATACTTCTTCAGGTCAAGCAGGTCTGGCGGCCACAGCCGGCGGAATTGGTCCATGGCCGGGTGGTTCAACACCAAACCATTGGGTTCGCCATTGGCCTCGCGCAGGAAGCGGCCATTACCCGGGTCGCGCGTCCGGGCGTTCACGCCGGCCATCTCCAGCGCCAGGCTGTTGACCACTGCCATGTGCCCACCCTGGTTGATCAGCATCACCGGATGTTTTGGCGAGACGGGATCGAGGTCGTGCTTGGTCGGGCTTCGCCCCTCGAAGGTCACCCAACCCGAGCCGACAATCCACTCTCCAGGTGGAGTTTTGGCAATCTGCTCCACCAGTTTGGCCTGCATATCGCTGACCGTGAAGACGGCCGGCCAACTGATATCCACATAAGCAGTGCCGAGTAAACCGCAGGCGCTCAAATGGCAATGGGCGTCGATCAGCCCGGGGGTTACAGTGCGCCCACCCAGATCGATGACTTGCGAACGGTCGCCGGCCATGCTGCGCACGGCTTGGTCGTCGCCAGCCAGCACAATGATCCCTTCCTTGACGGCCAGCGCCTGGGCAATGTTGCGCTTTGCATCCATCATGACGATATTGCCATTGACCAGGATGGTATCGGCGAATTCACCTGCGGCCAGCGTGGGAACCGGTGGAGCAGCAGGCTGGGCAACTGTGGGGACTGCGGTCAACTTCACCAGGTTGGAACCACCCCCGCATGCCAGGCTGGCCCCGCCCAGGGCAACGCCGCTTATTTTAAGGAAATCACGGCGGGTCAAACGATGTTGATGATTGTGGCACATTTTATCTCTCCTCTCTTTTTGCCAATGTGGATGATATGCCAGGCCATCGCGCCGTCCTGTTATGATCGCGCTCTCTCCCTTTCCCTATATATACAGGAAATCCGCGCTAAAATCAATAGGCAAATGCCTTTTGTATGGTTCACAAACATCATCAGCCTTTTGCCCAAAATGCGCTCGACCTATCGGCCGCGTATCTGGCAAGGGTCGTGCGCGTGGTAAAATACCCTTACGATGAACGATTGGTTGGTTTTCCTGCAATATAGCCTGGTGACGCCCGCTTTGCGGGTGCTGGTGATCCTGCTTCTATTATGGCTGGGGTTGCACGTCGAGAAGACCATCCGTAAAAATATCGTTTCTCGGATCGATGCGCTTGCCCGGGAGGCGGCCAGCAAAGCACGCATGTATACGATGACCACCGTGGTGAGTTACACGGTGCGGATGACCATGCTGGGGGTAGCCGGGATCATTGTGTTGGCGACCCTGGGGATCGATATTGGCCCGTTGTTGGCCAGCGCCGGTATCGCCGGGCTGGCCGTCTCATTGGGCGCGCAGTCGCTGATCAAAGATTATATCGGCGGGATGGTGATCCTGGTTGAGGACCTATATCATGTCGGGGAAGTCGTCCAGATCGGCGCAGTGACCGGGACGGTGGAAGTGATGACCATGCGCCAGACTCAGGTGCGCGATGCTTATGGTAAGCTGTACTCCATCCCCAATGGGGATGTGCGTGTGGTGGCCAACCAATCTCGCGATTGGAACAACGCGCTGGTAGACTTGAACCTGCCCTTCGATGCCGACTTGCGCAGAGCCGTAGCGGTGCTCAATGATGCGCTGCGCCAGGCTGCTAACGATGAGCGCATCCGCAAGGATGTGGTCGAAGAGCCGCAGATTCTGGGCTGGAACAGCTTGAACGACTGGTCGATCCAGGTGCGGCTTTCGTTCAAAACCCGGGCAGGCAAAGCCGACCTGGCCGGGCGGGTTTTGCGAGAGTATGCCTTGAACGCGCTGCAGCAGGCCGGCCTTTCGCTGGCAGTGCCCTCACGCGAGGTCGCCTTTATCGCGCCGCAAAACGAGCCGTCTTAGCCCCGCCAGATTTTCTCCCACGGATCGTGCAAGAGGTTCCCCAGGATTTGAGGGCTGCCCTGCGCCGGGCGTACATCGCCGTCTGGCTCTACATAACACCAGGCGCGCCCTGCGCCTTCCGTGCTGCCCGGCAGACCGGCGGCTTCCAGGGCAATAGGATGATTGGCCGCGTAGGGTACCGGCAAATTCCAGATCAATTCCATGTGCAAAGCCGCGGCTTTATCCCGTGCAGTCTGCAACGCAGGGTTGAGCGCCGGGTCGTTGGCGCTCAGAGAAACCTGCCGGATGCTCAGGCCGGCCAGCCGTTCCAGGTAGGCGGTGGCCTGCGCCTGGTTTTCTGGAGTGATGGTCAGATGAACTGCCACGAACAAATCTTCGGCCATCGAGTTGGCCACCGCTTGCCAGGACTGCTCGTCATCTGGCTGCAGGACGATCATCAGGTGATCCAACCCGGCCTGAAGCAGCCTACCCAGGTAGATTTCATCTGCCAGGCGCATCCCGTCCGTTAGCAGGCCGCATACTTGCCCGATGTACTGGGTGTGCGCCACTAACTCGGCCAGGTCGTCGCGCAGCGTGGCTTCGCCCCCGGTAAAGACAATGTGAGGGATGCCTGATCCCCAGGCTTTCTCCAGGATGGTTTTCCACTCATCCGTGGTCAACTCGCGCGCCACGCGCTCGATCGGCGCAGAGTCGGGAGCTTCGTCGGCAGGCAAGCGATAGGTCAGCGCGCAATCCAGCCGGTATGGGGCCGAGATGTGCCCCGAGAAGACCGGCTGGCGCTCGAAATCCAGGAACGTGATGGGGTCGAGATCAGGTGCATTGATCAGGCTCTGGATGCGTTCGGACAAATCCAGGTAGTCTTGCTGTGCCTGTGCCTGGCTGACGTGGTAACGCGCCGCCATCAGGCGTGCTACTTCGCTTGCCGGGGTATTTTTGACCAGGTAGTAGGCATATTCTGCTGCGGTCTGGTTTAAATGCAACACGGTGGAGGCATTGACGATTAACACACCTCCTTCATGTTCTTCCAGGCGCAGGTGCAGGCGATAATTACGCGGATCGTCTGCGGGCGACTGGTAGTGGTACATGCCGGCAGGGATCGAGTGGATGGGTGTAAACAGGCGGCGGAAGGGTTTCAGAAAAGTTGACATAAGCGCCTCATGTTTTTTGCGGGTGGAGCGGGCAACCGCCGCCACATTCAGCCAGTAACACGCAATCTTTACACTTCTCGGCGATGTGGCGGCGCTCTCGCAAGCTGATAGCTAAATCGTGATTCCAGATGGAATCCCAGGAATCGCGCTGGATATAACCTAACGGCTGGTAGTAAGACTGGCAGGGGATCACCGCCCCATTCGGCTCGACGCACATATTGTACAGCGCAGCGGTGCAGCCTTTTACTCCCAGTTCCAGTAACATCGGGTCGAAATTGCAATATTGGGTAGGCGTGTACCAGACCAGGCGTTGTTCGTGCGCCCGCGTCTTGCGTCGAGCGATCTCGAGCAGCGGCATGAGCTGGCTTTCATCCAACCCGCTGCCGGCGCTTTGCCCTTTTCCGGCATAGATCAGGGCGTTCAACCCAACCGTTGGCACGCCGAGTTCGGCCAGAAAATCCAGGCTTTCGCTCAAGGCGGGAGCGTTATGCTGCAGCAGGGTGGTATTGGTCATTACGTACAGCGGCGTGTCCAGCACATTCCGGATGCCAGCAACGGTTTGCTGCCAGGCACCGCCAGCGTGAACCATGTGATCATGTATTTGCGCATCGTGCGACTCGAGCGTAATCTGCACGTGATCCAGACCGGCCTCGACCAGTTGGGCGACAAAGCGTGCATCGCTCAGGCGGCGGCCGTTGGTGTTCAGGCCGGTGATCTGGCCCTTTTGCTGGGCATAAGCCACCAGCTCCAGAAGGTCGGAACGTAAAGTGGGCTCGCCGCCGGTAAACACCACGTGTGGAATGCCAATTTCCCACAGCCGGTCGATGATCGCTTTCCATGCTTCGCCGTTCAGCTCGGGGTAATCGCGCGGGCGAGCGTTATAACAGTGAGCGCAGTCATTGTTGCAGCGATAGGTAATCGCCAGGTCCATGCGATAGGGGGCGCCAGGACGTGCGGAAAAGGGAGCGGTGATTTCCAGGTCAAGTTCATGCACCGGACAGGCGCCATCCGGCCGGGCCAATTCGTCGATCTGCGTCTTGATCTGTGCGTAGTCACGAACTGCCTGGCTGCGCGCCACCTGGTATTGGCGCCGGATGGCCTGTATGGCCTGCTCGTCAGGAATCTCCTCCAGTACCAGGCGCGCCATGAACGCGGCCGTCGGATTCAGGTGTACCACCCGGCTGGCATTTACCAGCAGCAAACCACTGCCATCCGGGTCCACGCGCAGGTGGATGCGGCTGCGCTCACCCGACGCGTTGCGCTCGTAGTGGTAGAGCGCCGGCCCGAATACCAGGGTCGGTGGCTGTGGCCGGGTCAGGCCGTTGACCAGTTTCTGCAGGACCTTTTTCATCGGATGGGACGCTCGATCATCTTGCTTGCTCAACGGGCC
The DNA here is from genome assembly GCA_964595435.1 of uncultured Anaerolinea sp. Taxonomy (GTDB): domain Bacteria; phylum Chloroflexota; class Anaerolineae; order Anaerolineales; family UBA4823; genus RBG-16-57-11. The sequence goes on from CAZQQJ010000088.1 coordinate 4,691, forward strand.
TCTGCTTTCTTGCTCCATCAACGCCCGCCGCCCGCACAGGCGCAGGCGCAGCCCGCACAGGCGCAGGCGCAAGCGCAGGCACAGCTATGCCCACTGCCTCCTCCGCCGCCGCCTGACCGGTAAGATCTTGTACTCACCGGCACCGGGTTGGTTTTGTTGGTGATGCTGCTGGTGAATTCGGTCAGGTTTCCGACCGTGCCGGCTGCAAAACCCTGTACCCCGCGCACCATCGAAGCCGCAAAGGCTGAGCCAGGCAGGCTGGGCAGCGACATTCCGCCCGCCCCCCCACTCGTTGCAGGCTGGCTCGTCCCCGTAGTTGGGATGCGCGGCGCGCTCGGGATCCGGTAAGTTGGATCGTAGCGCGGCCACCAGGTAGGAACGAACACCGGGCCGGTAAAGACTCGCCGGCTGCGGTCATCATAGTCGCGATCCAGCATCGTCCAGTCCAGGTATTTGTCCAACGCCTCGCTCTGCACTTCGGGCGTATTGGCGGCTTCCACCTGCTTCCAGGCGCGTTCGGTGATATCTTTGTAATAGGCGGTGGTTTCTTTGAGGCTGAAGCCCTTCATTTTGGCAGAGACGGATTTGACCAGATCGACCATCATATTTTGCAGCGCCAGGCGCCGTTTTTGACGATCTTTCTCCAGGAAAGCAACCAGGAAAGCGGTTTCGTAGTCATATAGGCCTTCCGGAGTTGGCTCGGTAACCTTGATTTCCAGCGGGTCACGGTTGGTCACCGTGGCTGCGCCTTTTTTGACCAGGCCAAACAAAATCATGGTCAACACTTTGTCCAATGGTTGTTCCATAAGGACGGCAGCTTCAACGGCAGTCAGGCCGCGTTTGATCCCCATCCCCTCGATAGCAATCTTCGGCGGCAGGTATTTGAGCTTACGTCTTTGAGTGCTGGTCAATGACCATGCGATCATACCGCCGAAGAGCGCGAACCCACCCAGGCAGCAGGTAGCGCCAAATAGATCGTCCGGAGAGATGCCGAGCGTCTCCCAGAGAGTGGGGTGCAGGATGGCCGAAGCCGGCACATATTTGGCCGGGAACGATGCGCCAAACAGGTGTTGCTCGTAGCCCGTAGATTTCGTGTTTTCCCACTGGTAATAAATACGTCCCTGGTCATCAATCCCGCTCGCCGGCTCGGATGGGAAGCCGGATGGCGCGGTATGCCAGCGTGGCTCTTCGGGCTGCACCCCCTCCGGCAGGTGAAAAGTAACCGTTACGTGGGTATAGCCTTCCACGAATTTTCTGCCAAACCAGGTGGGGGTAAAGACAAAGCTGGCATAGTTGGGGTCTTTCGAGTCCTCACGTAACCAGGAATTGACCCTGGGTACCCAGACGGTCACAACCCCGCTTTGCCCTGGCCCGATCGCTCGCGAGCCCATCACAACAGCCAGTCCCGATCCGCTGCCCTGGTATTCCGAGCGCGACGTAGATACAGCCTGGCCATCGACGGTGGCTTTGACGCCGTCCATCGAGAAATTGGAATTGGGCATGCCCACATCTACGAAATCGATCGGCGAAGCCGCAGGATTATTGGTGAACGCAAAGGTGTATAGAATTGAAGCGGTACCATCCGAATTGAGATACACATCCGCGTTCAGCCTATCCAGGCTGAAGTAGTAGGTTTGTGCCTGGGCGCTGGTGCTCACAACCAACAACAGCGCCAGGGTAATGATTAAGATGCAACGTATTTTTTTCATCGGCGCCTCCAACAGATCACTTGCTTACCATTTTGGCTCTTCTTTCAACTGGTAAGAGGTATGGCAGTAGGGACAGGTCACCACGGGCGCGCCAGCGACCATTTTGACGTTCTCCGGGCTGAGCGCCCCGCCACAGGACTGGCATTTGAAGGTTTCCAGGTTAACATCAGAAGGTAAGTCGACCTTCAGCGTGACATTGGTATCCGTAGAAGTAGGGCTGGCTTTCTGGCGCTGGGCAAACCAGATCAGGCCAAACCCGATCAGGATGCTGACGCCGCCCACGATGATCCACCCATCCGGGGCAGTCGGGTCGAAAGCGCCCCAGATGAATAAGATCCCGAAAAATATTAAGATGGCTGCTGCAATATAAGCAATGGTTTTCATAGGTACCTCACAGTAGGCAGATAGTTGGACGATATTTCGCCGGCATGATCGTGTGGCAAAGCTTGCCTGACCACACAAACGAAATGCTGCCCGTGATTTACTAACAGTTTAATGATTTTTGTCTCAAAATACAAATGATTTTCGTCCTAACTTTGTCATACGAGTTAGAGCAAATTAGGTTTCAAAGCAGAAGTGGTAAAATAGAAAGCAATATCAAAACAATCAATCCTCAAAGCTATTCATATGGTCTGCTGGCGGCACAAAACCAGCAATCAAGAGCTGATTACTCACCGACCGATTCCTCATCACTTAAAAATATAGAGAAAGGTAATTGCCATGAAGGGAAATGACAAAGTCCTCGAACGATTGAACGATTTGTTGGCGGATGAATTGACCGCCATCAACCAGTACATGGTGCACTCAGAAATGTGCGACAACTGGCGTTACGAAAAACTGCACAAAGCGTCAGAAGCCCGCGCCATTCAGGAAATGCGCCATGCCGAAAGCCTGATTGCCCGCATCCTCTTCCTGGAAGGCACACCGATTGTCAGCAACCTGAAGAAAATCCACATCGGCGCAGATGTCGAAGCGCAGCACAAGAGCGATTGGATGGCAGAAACCGACGCTGTGCGGGCCTATAATGATGCGATCCGTGTGGCTGTGGAATCTGCAGATAACGGCACACGCGAACTGCTGGAATCGATCCTCAAAGACGAGGAAGAACACCTGGATTGGCTGGATGCTCAACTTGAACAGATCAAGCAGATGGGCATCCAAAATTACCTGGTCGAGCAGGTTGATTAGTCGCGAACGATCTGAGCAGGAATTTTGCAACGCTCGCGCTGCAAAATTCCTGCTGTTTTTTGCCGGCCTGGTGCTCATCGCCTGCAAGCTGGCCTACCAACTGCCCGTAGCAACAGCTACTCCGGGCTTTTTTCCAACCCAAACTTTTCCCACTTCTCCTACCCTTACGGCGATAACCCCGCCGACCAGCACTTCCAGTTCACAGCCAGTTTTTCTGCCAACAGCCACAGCTCCGGTTACCCCCCTGGCCGCTTCCATATCTCGCCGCAACCTGCGCGACGAGCTGGCTGCCCTGCTGGGCACGGGGCGATGGGCGGACCTGGGCCTGCCTGTTGACCTGTCGGAAAAATGGACAGCCTATGCAGGTGGGCAAGTCGATCTGGCGGACAGCGAGCAGGAACAGCTCCGCGATTTCCTGGATCAATTGCAGCAGCTCGATGGGCTGGCAGGCGCATTGCTGATCCCCAAAGATGCTGGGCTGGCTTACCGCACCAGCCTGGCCGGGTCGGAAAGCGAACTGCCCAGGGTCGTCGTGTATGCCGTTCGCGCCCAAAACGAGCCGGACCAGGAAACTGAAAGTCTGTTCCTCGTCGCCCGGGGGGCGGATGGGCAGGGTGTCGGGTTGGTCGAAGCGCCGGCTATCCCGGGCTTATACCAGCGCATCCACGCCAGCGGGTATGATGTCGAATATTTCGACCCTGGCAACCAGCGCGTGCTGCTTCTGGCGGATGCATACCGCCTGGAGCGGGGCAAGCCAGAGGATGAGACCCTCAAAGCCCGTCTGGAGGAAATTTACCCGTCCGGCAGCGACTATGTTGGCGAGTCGGTCTATCCACGTTATTTCTTCCCGGTCGAAGGGATTGAGGCAGGCTTTTTTACCCTCGAAAAATCGCTGACCTATAACCAGATCCTGCAATTGAACGAAGCCTTCGACTTATACAACCGCCCCACACTACAGCCTCTCAAGGCGGCTTTTTTCGGCAAAGGCATTTCGGTGGTCATTGTCGAACGTTTGAAGTTGGCCTCAGGAGTGACCTACACCGGCACCGGCGTTGTTGAGCTGGACCGGCAGGAGCTATTTGGCAATAAGTATTATCTCGCCGAAGTGCTCGCTCACGAGGGCGCGCACGTGCTGCAAGGCCCGCTTAAAAACACGTCGCAATGTTCCGACCTGCTGCGCCGCGAAGTGGGTAACCAGACGATCCCTTACGGGTTTTACGATTGGAGCGCCGAGGAGCTGGTGGAAGAAGTCAAGGCGGAAGTGGCCGGCGCTTACCACGTTTCTCTATGGATGCTGACTCACCTGGGCATCAAGGGCCCCGAGATCCAATGGCTGCAAGATGTAATCCGCACCGGTACAGCCAACGGGCAGTCCCTGTTGCTGGATTGCCGCTGACCGGAGGTCATTGGGTGTGGCCCTTTGGCATGTGCGTTGCGCAGCAACGCACATGCCAAAGGAGAAAAACTATTCTCCGATGATCTTCACCAGCACGCGCTTGCGCCGCCGCCCGTCGAACTCGCCGTAGAAAATCTGCTCCCAGGGGCCAAAATCCAGCCGCCCGTTGGTGATCGCCACCACCACCTCGCGGCCCATCACCTGCCGCTTGAGGTGCGCGTCGGCGTTATCTTCGCCGGTGCGGTTGTGCCAGTATTGGCCGACCGGTTCGTGTGGGGCGAGCCTTTCCAGCCAGACCTCATAATCGTGATGCAGCCCGGTTTCGTCGTCGTTGATGAACACCGAGGCGGTGATGTGCATGGCGTTGACCAGCACCAGCCCTTCGCTGACGCCGCTCTCCTTCAAACACTCCTGGATCTGCGGGGTGATATTGATCAGCCCGCGCCGGTTGGGAACGTTGAACCACAGTTCTTTGCGATAGGATTTCATGGGATCGATGATACCATGCAATAGGGTGGTTTTCAATATCGGATGAATGGATCATCGCCACTTGGCTATGAAGGCCACGTCGCTTTTGCCAGTCTATAAAAATGACCACCCTGTTATCCTGCACATATAGTCAGAGCGCCTGTACAGCGGTTGTATTACATATTGAAGGGTGATGGTTATGTATAACAGTTGACTTTCCTTGAAAACATTGTCATAATTTGACTATATTTCTTATGAGGTTGTGGCCACGGAAACAATTATGGATAAGGGATTTGTTTATATAATGGTCAACCCATCTTTTGGGAAGAACATGTTGAAAATAGGTGTCGGCGTCCGAATTAAATGATTGAAAAAGGGCCAGTAAGGCCGGAATAAAT
>CAZQQJ010000089.1:0-8080 GCA_964595435.1 uncultured Anaerolinea sp.
GATTACGCACTGGTTACGTTTCAGCGTAACCAGTCAACTGACTCGTCGAACCCTCCTATGACTGCAATATCATCCGATACGACTGGTGCTTCCCCAGGTAGTGGGAAAATAAACTCCACTAACCTGTCATGGTGCAGAGGAACTACTCTAAGTTTAGGCATGCCTTCAATTCCATCATTATAGAATGCCAGGTATTTATGATCCTGGGAAAGTAAACCGCTTCCAACCGGCTGCTGCGCTCCATAGAAGAGTTCGACGTTAACTAATTGATTTTGGGTTTCCCCGGACTGGAGATCGTACATCTGCAACGTTTGTTTGATAAGCCGGGTTTCCTTGGTTTCCCTCGAATCCCAGTCAACCACACCATCCCAATACAACAGATGCCCATCATCGAACCAGACCGCCCCTGTTCCCAGAATCCGCTCCAGCATCTGCCGATCCTGCAACTGGAGAATAGCAATATTCCCAGGGGCACCCGCATCTAATAGTTTCCTAGTTACGGCGATATATTGTCCAGCCGGAGACCAGACGGCGTGTAAAACCACGCCCAACAACTCGGTCCGGCCGCTCTCGACTTCGGTAAGAAAGCCTATCTGATTGCTAAAATCAAATTGATTACTTCCGAACAGGAGATACCTTCCGTCCGGCGACCAGGTGGCATCGGTGCCATAGAAGAAATACTGGTTTAAAAAGGGATGCGTCTGGTCTGTGGTGATCGCTTTGCTCTTTCGGGCGCAAAAATCGTACCGGTAAACGTTTTCGTCCGCGTCGATGTAGGCAAACTCCAAGTCCTGGCAGTCTCTCTGAGCGATTCTATAACTATTGAGCAGGGTCGCTCCAAGCAAAAGCAAAACAAAAATACAGCCCACGATGATCAGCACAGTTTTGTTCTTCATAGTCACCATCCTATGATTCGCAATAGCCAATTACTTTATCCACGAATCTTTCGTATCGGTAAACGTAAGGCCTGTTTGGGAAGCCATGTATATCAGGCCATTGTTATCTGCTTCAGAATACAAATTAGAAAATTGGGCGCGAAAAGCTTCTCCAGGGCATTCCGACCCCCCCATGTAATAATGTCCCGTAATCCATTTTATATTTGGATAACCTGCTTTGAGAGCATTGATCAAGGCAATTGTGCTTTGTACTTGCACCTGAGAAGGTAAGGCAATTGTAAAATCCCCATCAAGTTCTACTCCTACTGTCCCCGTGTTGGCTCCACCCGTATGTGATCCCCGCAGCAGGAGGGGTCTACCCTCATAAATTGCGCCTGTATTGAGGACCAGGAAATGAAAGGCTAAATCTACTGTATCATAGAAATCACTAGGGTTCGATATGTAACCCTTTCTAAGATCGGCCGGGTGCGATGGATAGTTTATTGGATCTGTCTTAGTCGTATGATGAATAATTACCGCTTTTAGATCCTCCGGCTTCTGGAATAGCATACAGGCATCGCTTTTATCGGACGGGCCGCCAGGTGGACAGACACCATTCCCATTAACATTATTCCACTCCAGGTATGAGTATTGGTTGGCGCCCCCCCAACTTTCACGGCTAATAAAATCGAGACCGGCCAGTAAGGATGGGTTGACCCGACAGGCTCGAAACACGTCTTCCAAGAAATTTCCTTGCTCGTCAAATGGATTAGCGCAAACGATGGGAACGGGTGTAGGACTGGAGGTTGGCGTCGAACCAGGGGTTGACGTCGGAGGGTAAATCGGTGGCCAACCGCAGCTTGAGGCGTCTTTTCCCGGACAACCCACATCGTATCCACTTGGGTCAACAAAAAGAATAGGATTCGCAGAGACATAAAGCCATCTATTAAACGTGACGGGGCGGCCATAATCCCCTTGCCAGGTATCTCTGGACGTGAAACGTCCTTGCCGCGGAGCGTAATACCTCGCCCTCAGGTACACCAACCCCGTGGCATCCGTCCACTCATTGGCAAACCCGTAGCGCGTCCCTCCGCTCCCGGCGCCGTCCAGCAATTCGCCGTAGGGTTCATAACGCTTCACCAGGGTCACATTCCCGTTCCCATCTGCCAACTGCCGCACGCTGCCCAGGGCGTCGCCCAGGAAGTATTCGGCCTGCACGCCCTGGTATTGCGCGATGCGACCATTTCCATAAAGATAGACATTTGTACCATCGGCCAGCGCCTGCGTCAACCCGCCGGCCAGGTCGATGGCGTAGTTCGTCGTTGCCCCGTTGGTGGTTTGCCGCACCCGGTCTCCCAGGCCGTTGTGTTAGTATGTTAATGCGCGGCCCGCAGGGACGCTTGCAGGGTTGCGGCCGGGCGTGTTTTGGGGTACCCTTCGTTTGTTTACAGAACGGGGACACGGAACCCCGGGTGCGCTGTGTCAGGGCCAGCCGACTATACCTATGGGACATCCAGCCCGCCGTTGTGTTTGACTGACCCGTTCGACTCCACTCAACTGGGAAGCCTGGCTGTCAGGCAAGCCCGCATCTGTGTGTGATGCAACGACCCTAAAAAGAAACACGCCCGGCCTTCTCTGGCAAGGTGTGCCAGATCAACGGCGGTAACCAACACCGCTTACAGGAGTATACAACCATGTCACCAGAAAAACCAGTCCCCAAACGCTTTATTGGCCTGGATGTTCACAAGCATTACCTGATCGCCATCGGCGTGGATGCCGATCTGCATCAAGTGCTTGGCCCGCAGCGGGTGCAGTTGCAGCATCTGGAAAGCTGGATGGTCAAAACCCTTACCCCAGAAGATGCACTGGTGCTGGAGATGACCACCAACACCTGGCAGGTGTACGATGAACTGCTGCCACATGTGCATTCGGTGACCGTGGTGCACCCACCGCATGTCAAGCTGGTCACACAGCCGAAGGTAATGACAGATCGCATCGCCGCCTCGAACCTAGCCCGGCTGCTGGCAAGGGCATGCTGGTGGGCATCTTGGTGCCGCCGGAAGAAGTGCGCCAGAGGGCGCGCCCTGGTGGCGCAGTGCCGCAAAATGGTGCGCCTGGCGACGCAGGCCAAGAACTGCCTGCACTCGGTGCTACACCGTCACCACCTCCTGCCCGCAGAAGGCGATCTGATCAGCGCCGAAAGCCGGGATTGGTGGCTCAACCTGCCAGTGAACTCCCTGGAGCGTATGTGCATCCAGTGCGACCTGGATACCCTGGTCTTTGCCCGCCAGCAGATTGAAATTCTGGAAGAATGTTTGAAAAACCTGGCAGCGCAGGACGAGCGCCTGCCACTGCTGCTGCAATTGCCTGGCATCAGCTCGCTCACAGCCCTGACTACCCTGGCGGCGATCGGCGATATTGCCCGCTTCCCGGATGCCAAGCACCTGGTGGGCTACGCTGGCCTAGGTGGGCGCGTGCACGATTCTGGCCAGACTACCCGCACCGGACGTATCACCAGACTGGGCGCAGAGACCTGCGTGCGGCGTTGGTCGAAGCGGCCCAGTCGGCGGCCAAAACCCATGCCCACTGGCAGGCCGAGCTGGTGCGTCTAGAACCTCGCCTGGGACACAACAAGGCGATTGTCGCCGTCGCTCGCAAACTGCTGGTCACCATCTGGCACGTGCTTTCCAAAGGCGTGGCTGATCAACACGCCGAGCCGGAGCGCGTTGCCCACAAGTTCGTCCAGGTGGCCTACACGCTCGGCAAAACCCGCCGCCCAAAAGGTCAAACGGCTGGTGCGTATGCCCGTCAACGCCTCGACCGCCTGGGCATCGGTCAAGATTTGAGCGAAACCCCCTGGGGCGAGAAGAAGAAGCCTATTCCCATGCCACCCTCTTCTTTGCCTTCCCTGGCAAGTTGATGCTATGCTTTTCCTTGCACCGTTCCGCCGGCGATAATTCTCCACTACAGCCATCAGCCTCTTCGCACCCGGCCTGCGAGCACACTCAAAGCAAAAGTAAAGAGTTACAATCAAGGCGCTGCCACAGATAGTATTTGAATGCCGGTTTCAACGGAGTTCATCACGTAAAGGTCACCTTCTGGATCGACTGCCAGGCATCCAGCCAGTTCGATCTCCGAATAATCCTCTTCCGGCAAGGCGACGTCTTTCAAAACTACGCCTGACGGATCGAACCAGATCGCACGGAATTGTTGGCCGCCTCCAAAGACAGCCACGTACCCCTGGGGTGTCTTTTCAAAGAATGCAATTGCACCGAGGGGGGAAACGGAATCGAGTTCGAAAGCCAGGCCCGCCCTCACATCTGCGAAACGTGCCACGTAAGGATCCAAACCTTCCACATACCGATAGAGAAGATTCGGATTGCGTCGATGTCTTTGTTGTTCACGAGAATTGACCGCTCCAGAAGGATCGAAGGGTGCGATAAACCGGTTATCACGCCGGTCGAAAACCTCCAGGTCTTTGGTCAGCCGATCTGGTATCCAGACAAAAACAGGCGCCTCTGCGCCTACTCGCCCGTCCGGGAGAAAACGATAGAGCCGAGGAATGTCTACAGTGGATTGACCCACTGGCTCACCTACCGGATCGAACACCGCAACCTGCCCGTTCCGGTCGAATTGCACATCCCCCTGGCCGTGCAATGCGAAGGGTAGGGGAACGGCCGTAAACCTCTTTTCGGCCGGGTCGAAGATCAATATCCGCTCATTGACGTGATCCAGCAGGGCGATCCTTCCGTCGTCGGCCACATCCATCGCGACCGGCCCTTCTCGCCAGGGATACCCCTCGCGTTTCCGCAGCCCAACCGCTTCAGGTCCATTGCCCCAGGGCAGTTCAAGCGCCAACTCGCCAGTCTCCATCGCTCGTTGAGCGGGCAAGTCGATCCGTATGAAGTCAGGGACGGCGAACAGGTCGATCGTCCCTTCCAGCGGATAACGAACATCCAGACCTGCCACCGGATCATTCGTCTGGAGATAGTATCGCAATGACTCTCCCTTGGCATCCGCAGCCGGCAGGCTGGCCATCCAGGGTTCTAATCCTTCCCTGATCTCTTTCTTGAGAGGCAGGGAAGTAAAGTCATTTCCTTCGCCATAGGAGTAAAACAAGTTTACGTTGGAATTGCAAGATGGATGGGTGAGGGAATATGCGCATAGAAAACCGAATCCAAGAGCGACGGTTTCATCGGACTTCGCGATCAAGGGAGGATTGTGTGACACCTGGATTGGCGGATTCACATCCCAGTCAAAGCGGCTGAGATCCACCGGGATCGTTGGATACAGCGTAGCGGTTGGCGTGCCGGTAGGAAGTTGTGTAAGGGAAGGCGTTGCTGAAGGGGAAGCCATGATGGTTGCTGTGGATGTGGAAATGACAGGAGGCAACGTGGTTTCTACCTCTGTCGAAGTCGATACCGGCTGTGTCGATGGTTGTAACAACGGTTGATCGGTTGTGGTAACGGTTAGGGTTTGGCAGGCGGTGAGCACCCATGCCAGCAGGATCAGCAAGTGGAGGAGGTTTTTCATAATTTGACCTATGTATGTAAAATTCTTCAGAGTAAATCATTGGTGCGATTTTCATTTCTCCTTGTCTTTCATGGATACGGACTGGGAGTCCCTGGAATTGGGTAAGGATTTGAGTATTCCAAGATTTTGTAGGGGGTCGCTACGGCCTTGTGAACCAAAGGTATGTATACAGGACAGCTATCAGGACATGATGAACAGGAAAGTGACCATCCTGCTCGTCGTATTCCACGGTATTGTGCATTCGCCCGCCATGAATGTGTTTCTATACGGACATCTTTGTAGGTGTTTACCTGGTCAACGGCCTCCAAGATTAGATCTTGCGAATCTGTTTGTTCTTCATAGATCAGTCCTACGTGGTCGTCATCATTTGAGGAACCATTCAGTGTCGCAAAAGCGTCCATTACCTCGGTCATTGTGCGCGGACAGTTTCCTACTCCCCCATCACACACTTTCGGACAGGCTCCGCTACATCCAGCATAGAAGTTTCGCGCGAAGTATTTTTCGGAGGGCAGGGTTTCCGCTGTAAACCACCAAAAGAGAGCGGTAGAGCCTGTATTGCCTTTCATCCCCCAGGTCTTATAGACCAAACCTGAACAATCCACACCTTCACCGTCCCACGATAACCGATTATCATCCGTCCATTCTGCATGATTTACCCGATAGGGTTCATCGACAGCGCCAAGCGCATAAGATTTCGCACATGTTCTGTCCCAACAGCTTACTACACAACCTGCCCGGACCGGTTTAGCAAGCATGCTTGCCGCAAATGTCCCAAGCAGGAATCCTAACAACAGGCCAATTTTATCGAGCTTCATGGACATATCTCCTTTTCGGCTAAGGCGCTGCCACAGATAGTATTTGAATGCCGGTTTCAACGGAGTTCATCACGTAAAGGTCACCTTCTGGATCGACTGCCAGGCATCCAGCCAGTTCGATCTCCGAATAATCCTCTTCCGGCAAGGCGACGTCTTTCAAAACTACGCCTGACGGATCGAACCAGATCGCACGGAATTGTTGGCCGCCTCCAAAGACAGCCACGTACCCCTGGGGTGTCTTTTCAAAGAATGCAATTGCACCGAGGGGGGAAACGGAATCGAGTTCGAAAGCCAGGCCCGCCCTCACATCTGCGAAACGTGCCACGTAAGGATCCAAACCTTCCACATACCGATAGAGAAGATTCGGATTGCGTCGATGTCTTTGTTGTTCACGAGAATTGACCGCTCCAGAAGGATCGAAGGGTGCGATAAACCGGTTATCACGCCGGTCGAAAACCTCCAGGTCTTTGGTCAGCCGATCTGGTATCCAGACAAAAACAGGCGCCTCTGCGCCTACTCGCCCGTCCGGGAGAAAACGATAGAGCCGAGGAATGTCTACAGTGGATTGACCCACTGGCTCACCTACCGGATCGAACACCGCAACCTGCCCGTTCCGGTCGAATTGCACATCCCCCTGGCCGTGCAATGCGAAGGGTAGGGGAACGGCCGTAAACCTCTTTTCGGCCGGGTCGAAGATCAATATCCGCTCATTGACGTGATCCAGCAGGGCGATCCTTCCGTCGTCGGCCACATCCATCGCGACCGGCCCTTCTCGCCAGGGATACCCCTCGCGTTTCCGCAGCCCAACCGCTTCAGGTCCATTGCCCCAGGGCAGTTCAAGCGCCAACTCGCCAGTCTCCATCGCTCGTTGAGCGGGCAAGTCGATCCGTATGAAGTCAGGGACGGCGAACAGGTCGATCGTCCCTTCCAGCGGATAACGAACATCCAGACCTGCCACCGGATCATTCGTCTGGAGATAGTATCGCAATGACTCTCCCTTGGCATCCGCAGCCGGGAGATTGGCAGAAAGAACACGTAAACTATCATGATTTTCTTCTGCAAGCGAAATCGGAGCGAAAGGATTTTTCTCGCCATAGGACACAAAAAGCGTTGCGTTTGGTTTGCAGCATGAACCAGTTTGGGCAATATATCCGCAGGCAAAATCGAACTCAAGTTTAACCTTTTCATCGAATCTGGCAATCAAAGGGGGAGGATGGGATACATCGATTGCAGGATGAACATCGGGATCGAAGCGATCCAGGTTGACAACAGGCTTCGCAAAACCTCTTTGGAAGGATTGCCCAAGCAAGATAGGGATAGCAAATCCGATCAGCAGGCACACACTGAAACTGAACCAGGTGTGGTTGGTGAACAGTTGCTTCATTTTCCTGAAGAAATTGCCAAAAACTCGAAACATATCTTTCTCCTGATATTCCAGTATACAGATTGTTCTATGGTTGTGTCAAATGTTTTTCGCTGAAATGAAATCGGGCGTCGCCGCCTGACCGGCGGGAGGCCGTGCGCCGAGGCGCGGCTGCGGCCGCGCAATTGCCGGCCGCTGGTACAGCGTGGACGACTGCCCAGGTGCTTCGTCGGCGGCAGCCGCTGCGTCTGTAAGCGGAGCCTTGTGCGCAGCCGTCGCGCCGCCCGCCTGTCCCCCCGCTGGCGCGAAACAAGATATCAACACACAGCGCCAGCAAGGTGCGCAAAATAAACCAGCCCGGCGCAATATACGGCCGGGCTGGCGACTGAAAACAGCGCAAATACAGCGCGGAATTTGACGGTTGGCGAAACATCAAACCTCAGGGCAAACGCATCTAAATAGTGCTGGACAAGGTGGTATGAGAAGGCTTATCA
>CAZQQJ010000090.1:0-7488 GCA_964595435.1 uncultured Anaerolinea sp.
GATCGTGCTTCGGGTAAGTGTTTAGCTAAAGTTAGTTTAGATCAAATAAGGAGATACAATGGCCATCAAACACAGAGCTTTCACATTTTATCCAGGTGATTTCTTTCGAGCATTCGAAAGTGCGGTTATGGTCGACAGTAAGCCCAGTTTAGAGCGGTTGTATATCATCTCTAAAGAAGCTGCTACCCATCCGAGTGTAACCATGTCGCGTGCATTAACTTTCTTTCGTTACGACGAAGATTGGTATAACTATGACTTTTCTGATCCCCAATCAAATTGGGATAGTGAATGGTTTCTAGTTTTTCTTGCCTCTACGTTTAAAGCGGCTCCTGATTTGAGCTCCAGCGCACCATTTAGTTATGAAATTCTGGAAGGGGTATTGAAAATCATTGGTTGGAGCAAAGAAAGCATTACTCTATTGATTAAAGGTAAATCGCTTAAAACTTTAGTGTACGCGGCTAACAACCCTCTCCTTACACCATTATTTACATTTCCTCAATATAGGGGAGGGTGGTTGAGTGAGGGAGATATCGCGGAATTGTATTCAAAACTCGCTTTATCTGAAGAAATATTTTTTGAGCACCCAAACCAATTTAATACGGTTGTAGCTGATATATCAAAACGTTTTTACTTAACCCCAGACGAAGTGATCAGAAAGTCCTATATTGAAGCAACATCTATGCTTTTTTCAGCCATACAACGTAAGAGTGCTTTGTTTCTGATCCTTGATTAGTAATCAGGAATGTACTAATGTACACCACCAACAGGGTAACGACGAATTACATCTGTTAGCGGCCGGATTCTTGGGTGGCTAAAATCGGCTTTTTGTATGTGAATAAATGACGCTCAGAACCGCCTTTTTGCCACCGAACAATCCGGACTTTTGGGCGTGTATGCGGACAAATTATATGGCTGTGTTGGGCCGGATTATTTGGAGCTAAATCCGCATCCAATTATTCGAGACAAATACCGCCAAACAGCGTGGTCGGTGACACTACGCTCTCGACCTGGCTGACGGGTTGACGCAGGTGGTGGCCGATGGGACGAATGTTTATCTCTACGGGGATGGACGCATCGCCCAGTATCACACTGGCAGCGTGGACTACTTCCTGGGGGATGTCCCGGGCAGCGTGCGCCAGTTGGTGAATGGGAATGGAAATGTGACACTGGCGAAGAGCTATGAGCCGTATGGCGAACTGATGGACAGCGCCGGGAGTGCAGTGACAAGTTACGGGTACACCAGTGAGTGGACGGATGCTACGGGGTTGGTCTACTTGCGCGCTCGCTACTATGCGCCAGGACAGGGCCGTTTTCTCAGTCGGGATGTATGGGATGGGGATTATAGCCAACCTCTTACACTTAATAAATGGCTGTATGTTTCGGCGAATCCAACCAATTACTATGATCCATCCGGAAATAAACCACAACCTCCCCCACATGTTAGTAGAAAACCTTGTACTGCCAAATGGCATGAAGAGGCAATTAATGAGCGTGTTGACATGGCAGAAAAATATGTATACCGTACCAGAGACCCAATAGATACATATGTGGCTGCAGGTATAGCCATTCAATGCGCAGGGTCGGACAACCCTCTCAATCCCAACAGCGGGCTGGGAATCGCACAAGTTTCCCAAAATCAGGCCCAGACAGAATGGAAAGTAGAAATACCACTAAAGGTTCTGGGAATACAAGTATATACTAGAGATAAAGACGGAAGACCTGTAGCTGAAATACGCTGTCATGGTTTAAGATTAAGATGCCCGGATGGAGAACTGGAAGAGGCGCTTGATCCTAACAATCCAAAGGATGCCATCATCCTTATGAAGAGAAGAATTCAAATGGTAATAAACGCGTGTGAAAATTGCACTGATACAGATAGATACATTGCTGCTGCCCTTGCTCAAAACGGGCCAGGATTCACTCATATTAACATGCAAACACTCCCGAAACTTAAATCTACGGCGGGTAAGTTGTATAATAGAAATTGGCAATGGTATTTCGAGACCTCTGATCCGGAAGACACCAAGATACAACTATACCGATTTGACCTTGTAATCAGCGAACTTCGTAGCAGAAGGTGGATTGTTCCCTTCATCGATTCAGACTATATTTACAAATTGAAGAACATGTAGGAGAGATCGGAACAACAGTGAACAAGCAATTAGTTCGCATCATTGGGTATTGATCTTCCTTCTCGTTTTGGTATTTATCGGAATTATCACATACGATAAATACCTTCATGAACGAGAAAGTTCAGCTTTAAGCAATCCGAACAGTATTGGCAGTGATAGGGACAGTGGTTATTTCCAGGTTGACCCAAAGACTATTCTGACCTCTCTAGAAAATGAGAACTCAAACATTTTCACGCCCTTGTCAGAAGATGAAGCATTCGATCTCCAACAAACAACCGATATATCGATTGATTGGACACAAGCAGACTTTCTGAAAATTGCCAGTGCCCTGGGCCAATTGGTGTGGGCTGACTCTATGGATCTGAAAGACTGGAGTATTTACAGCATTCTATTGGAAGGCGATTGTGGTGATAGCATTGGTTTTAATGCTGCCGGTATCACCTATTTCAAAACAGGAAGTTACGGCTACATGACACGTCTAATCGAGATACATCCATACTTGCGATGGGTCAGGTGGGCAGGTGAAAGGAGCTATCCCAAGCCAATTCTGCGAAAGTGGAACCAGGTGGATTTAGCTGGAGCCAAAATCAGTGCTGACGATGCCCTCCGATTAGCAAATGAAGATATCAAGGTGCATTTCCAGATCAAAGATGATAATTGCGAAGTATTTATAAGGTCGTCGCGGTTTGATCCTAAAATTTGGAACCTGAATATTTTGTCAGAGTCTCCCTACTCTATTTCCTATGCCATTGACCTTGAAACAGGTAACATCATTCGAAATGTAAGATAACCAAAAATTCGCGAAAAGCCACCCGGGTTTGCTGGTGGGATCAATTCTCTGGCGTGATTTCATGTCACAGGGAGCGTGGTGAAAGCCGAACTGCCCAACGGTGTGGTCACGACCTACGGGTATGACCCCGCCGGCCGGTTGCCAGGAACGCGGCGGTTCCTGGCGTTGGCGTTCTTGTCGCAATATCCCGTCGTACCGGTCTTGCCCGCCGCGTTGATCTGATCGCCGGCGAAGATATTTTTCAGCGTGCCCTCGGTCACCGCCAGGCGCATGCCCCGCTTGACCACGTCGAACACCCACGGCTGCACTGTCCCGGTCTTGCCCGCCGGTTCGCAGCCGCGGATCTTCGTTCAAGGCGTGCTCGATGCCATCGCTCACAAATCGCTGGCGGAGCCGCTCAACGCAAGATCGGCTGACGTTCAAAGCCGCCATGATCTTCTGTAGGTCGAACAACAGGCGTGATGTATAATAAATCGCAGAATGCCTGCGCCACTCCTCTTCACCAAACTTTATATCCCCCCATCTCGGCCTGGCATTGTCCTCCGCCCCCGCCTGATCGAGCGGTTGAACGAGGGGCTGCAGCGCAAGCTGGTCCTCGTCTCTGCCCCGGCTGGCTTTGGTAAAACCACGCTGGTCAGCGAATGGGTCGCCAGGTGCGGCAGAGCGGTCGCCTGGCTGTCGCTGGAGGAAGGGGATAACGACCTCACCCGCTTTCTGGTTTACCTCGTCGCTGCGTTGCAGACGATTGCCGCGGATATTGGAAAAGGGGTGCTGGCTATTCTCCAATCCCCTCAGCCCCCGCCGTCCGAATCGATCCTGACAACCCTGCTCAACGACATCACCGCCCTTTCGGATCACTTCATCCTGGTGCTGGATGATTACCACGTGATCGATTCCCAGGCGGTGGATCAGGCCCTGGCCTTCCTGGTAGACCATCAACCGCTGCAGATGCACCTGGTCATCGCCAGCCGTGAGGATCCGCCGCTGCCCCTGGCCCGCTTACGCGCCCGGAGTCAATTAACTGAATTACGCGCCGCCGAGCTGCGCTTCACCCCCGCCGAAGCCGCCGAGTTTCTCAACCGGGTGATGAACCTGAACCTCCCGGCGGAAGATATCGCCGCCCTGGAGACCCGCACCGAAGGCTGGATCGCCGGCCTGCAACTGGCCGCGCTCTCCATGCAAGGCCGGGAAGACATCCCCGGTTTCATCCAGGCTTTCACCGGCAGCCATCGTTTTGTGCTGGACTACCTGGTCGAAGAAGTTCTTCGACACCAGCCTGAACCTGTCCGCAGCTTCCTGCTGCAAACCGCCATCCTCGACAGGTTTTGCGCCCCTTTGTGCAATGCTGTCACCGGGCGGGAAGATGGCAAAGAAATGCTGGACGCCCTGGAGCGCAGCAACCTGTTCCTCATCCCGCTGGACGATCAGCGCCAGTGGTATCGCTATCACCGCCTCTTCGCCGATGTGCTGCAAACACACTTGCTGGAGGCGCAGCCTGAGCAGGTATCCAGCCTGCATCAGCGGGCAAGCGCGTGGCATGAACAGAACGGATTACCGCCCGATGCCATCCGCCACGCCCTGGCCGCCGGGGACTTCGAGCGCGCCGCGGGATTGATCGAACTGGCCTGGTCAGCAATGGACCTCAGTTACCAATCCTCCACCTGGCTTGGCTGGGTCAAAGCGCTGCCTGATGTGCTAATCCGCGCCCGGCCGGTGCTCAGCGTGGGTTATGCCTGGGCGTTGCTGGATGGCGGCGAGTTGGAGGCCAGCGAAGCCCGTTTGCATGACGCCGAGCGCTGGCTGGAGGCGCCGGCGGATCAGATGGTCGTCGTGGATCAAGTACAATTTCGCTCGCTGCCGGCTTCGATCGCCACCGCCAGGGCCTACCGCTCCCTGGCGCTTGGCGATATCCCCGGAGCGGTAAAGTATGCCCGGCAGGCGCTCGAACTCACCCCCGAAGATGACCCGGTCAGACGCATCCAGGCCATCTCGCTGCTGGGGCTTGCCCAGTATACAAGCGGAGACCTGCAGGCAGCCGAGCGTTCCCTGGCCGATTTCTATACGGACCTGCAGAAAACCGGCGAAACCCTGACCCTGATCAGCATCACGTTTCTCCTGGCCGACATCCGGGTGGCGCTGGGCCGCTTCCATGCGGCGGAAAGTATCTATCAGCAATCCTTGCGCCTGGCGACCGGCCAGGGCGAGCCCCTGCCCCTGGGAGCGGCAGACCTGTATCGCGGCCTCGCTGAGCTTCACGTTGAATGGGGCGATCTGGAAGCCGCCGCGCAACACCTGCTGACCGGCCAGAAGCTGGGCGAGCAGGCCGCGCTGACGGATTGGCCGCATCGCCTGAGCGTTTCCCAGGCGCGCCTCAAAGAGGCGCAGGGAGACCTGGATGGCGCGCTCGCGCTGCTCGATGAGGCGGAGCGCGTGTATATTCGAGGCCCCCTGCCCGATGTGCGTCCCGTCGCAGCTTTGAAGGCGCAGGTCTGGCTCAAGCAGGGCAGGCTGGCCGAAGCCCTGGGGTGGGCGCGTGAGCAAGGGCTATCGGTGGATGACGACATCCGCTACACGCGCGAGTTCGAGCACATCACACTGGCCCGGGCGCTCATCGCCGCCGGTAAAAGCGATCGGGAGGCTGGTTTTCTTGGCGAGGCTACCCGGCTGCTGGGGCGTCTCTTGCAGGCGGCAGAAACTGGCGGCCGGCTGGGCAGCGCCATCCATATCCTGCTGCTACAAGCCCTCGCCCTCCAGGCGGGAGATAACATCCCCCACGCTCTCGCATTGCTGGAGCGCGCCCTGGCCCTGGCCGAGCCGGAAGGCTATGTTCGCATCTTTGTGGATGAAGGCGAAGCGATGCGATCCTTGATCGAAAAACAATCGCGCAATCGAGACCATCCGTTGAGCGGTTACGCGGACAAACTCCTGGCTGCCTTTACACAACCGGCGGCTACGCCAAAATCAGCCATCCTCCATCAAAAACCAGACATGATAGAGCCTTTGAGCGAACGCGAGCTGGAAGTGCTCAGGCTGCTGCGAAGCGAATTAAGCGGCCCAGAAATTGCCGGACAACTGATCGTGTCGCTCAACACCTTGCGCACCCACACCAAAAACATTTTCAACAAACTGGGGGTCAACAACCGCCGGGCGGCCATCCGCCGCGCCGAGGAACTCGATTTATTCTAGCCGGCCCGGAATGGCCAACCCCGGCAGGTGTCACAAACCGCCTGCCGGGGCTTTTTGTTTTCCGCCACCAATCACCACCTCAATCACATCATGTGGTGATGACGCCTCACCACCTCCAGCGGTATCCTATGGGCAGATCGACCACGAGAGAAAAACATGAGGCACCAAATAATGGACACACCGGACTCGAATGCGAAGGTTTACGAAATCCGCCTCAAGGGACACCTGGAGGCCCGCTGGGTGGAGTGGTTCGACGGCCTGGCCATCACGCTGGAGGAGAACGGCGACACGCTCCTGAGCGGCCCGCTGGCTGATCAGGCCGCCCTGCACGGCTTACTCAAAAGAGTGCGCGATGCGGGCCTGCCCTTGCTCTCGGTGAATTCCGTTGAGCCAGATACCGAGGAGGCTTCCGAGACATAAACCATCAGCCTGTTTCGACCCTCAAAAAGCAGTCGCATTCAAAACAAGTCATTCGGATGGATTCAAAAAAGTTACCCAGGAGCAATGCACGAAGAACACGTGCAATGCACCGGCCACGCAAAATTGCCGGCAGGATGCACCACAAGACCACAAAACTACCCGACTACTCGACTAAATAAGGAGCTACACATGAAAACCTTGCAAAAATTCGGCGGTTTCGCCGCGCTGTACCTGGCCGTCGCCTACCTGATCGGAATGGTTCTCTTTCTCGTCGTTCTGGACTACCCCAGCATCACCGACCCGGCCCAAAAGGTGGCCCTGCTCGTCGAGAAACAGATGGTCATCTTTTCGACCAACCTGCTCATGTACGCGTTCTTTGGCGTTTTTCTGATCGTCCTGTCGCTGGCGTTATACGACCGGTTGAAGGCCGGCGCGCCGGCGATCCTGCAGGTGGCAACCGTGATCGGGATTATTTGGGCTGGCTCGCTGATCGCCAGCGGCATGGTCGCAAATGCCGGGATCGCCCCCGTCGTCGCACTCTACGCCAAAGACCCGGCCCAGGCTGCGTTGACCTGGCAGGGAATTGAGTCCGTGGCAAGCGGGCTGGGCAACGGCAATGGCGAAATCCTGGGCGGCCTGTTGACGCTGCTGGTCAGCCTGGCCGGGCTGCGGGCTGGCGGGCTCCCCAGGGGCCTGAATATGCTCGGTTCCCTGGTTGGCGCGGTGGGCATCCTCTCCATTTTCCCAGGGTTGACCGACCTGACCGGAGTTTTTGGCCTGGGCCAAATCGCCTGGTTCGTCTGGCTGGGGATTGTGCTGCTGAGCAGCCATCCGGGCAAGACAGCCTGAAAACCGGATGAGTTCGCGCAACAGGGCAAATCAAAAAAGTTTTTTCTGTAGTGTGTGCGTAGCAACGCACACTACAGGCCACACAAAATGGCCTTCGGCCAAGTAAGCTGT
>CAZQQJ010000091.1:0-5875 GCA_964595435.1 uncultured Anaerolinea sp.
GGAGAGGTCGCGTAGTCTGGCCTAGCGCGCACGCCTGGAGAGCGTGTTTCCCGCAAGGGAACGAGGGTTCAAATCCCTCCCTCTCCGCCTATGGATTGTTAAATCGCCCGAGTTGTTTGGGCGATTTTGCAGTCGTTTGTCTCCTCCTGTGGGAAAATTCTTCTGATGCTCGTTCTACATACCCACTGGCAGCCGCCGCGTTCGCCCACCGAAACTGGAAGAGTCTTTTTCTGGGCTGAGACGTCGGATGGCAGCCCGTCGAACTGGCAGCGTGGCCGCCTGCCACACAAGCCGAAGCCGCGCCAACACCCTTTTTGCGCCCCGTCGTCTGCAGTGCGCCAACTGTTGGAGCGCGGCGGGCAATTTCAGCGCGCCGAAGAACGGCAGATTGCGTTAAATTTGCCCACGGCGCGCAGCCTGCCACAGCCTTCTCCAAAGTTAGCCCACGCCTGGAATCTGCACGAAGACCCACAGCCTCTGCTTTACCCGTGGACGGTCCAGGGGTTGTGCCTGCCGCCGGCCGAGGCGATTGCTATCCTGGTTCAGCTTTCATCTTCTGCCCAGGCTGACCAGCCAGGCAACGCTGTTTTTGTCCTGGCTGACGACACCCGTTACTGGCATACTGCCGCCACCCTCATCCTGGAAACCCTGGCTGTCCAAAAACTGGTCCCCACCCTGGTTGCGGCAGATGCGGCAGGAAAAACCTTCCACGCTCGCTGGCTGCCGGTGCTGGATGGGCCCAAAGACGCCTCCCGCCTGGCGTTACTGGAACACACGATGCCGCCCATTTGCCGGGCGGAGTTCGACGGCCGAGCGACCGCCGGAACAGCGCCCCAGGCGGCCCCATCCCCCCGCGCTCTACTACTTACCTTCTTGAATACCGCCTGCGATGCCCTGGCACGCGCCTGGGGACAGCCATTCTCTCCAGGTGTCAAGTCTTACGAAGACGATCCTGCCCGGCACTGGCTGGCGGCGTTATTCAGCCCCGATCCAACGGTCAAAGCCGCCCCGGCTCCGCTCCAGGCCCTGGCATCCAGCCACCGCGCCTGGATGCGCAACCTGCACCTGGCTGGCGACGCCGCTTTCCGCATTGCTTTTCGCCTGGAAGCGCCAGCGCAGCAAAGTGAGAAATCTCGCCGTGAGAAACCCGTTCCCAACTGGCAATTGCATTACCTGCTCCAGGCGCGCGACGACCCGAGCCTGCTCATCCCGGCCGACATCGTGTGGAAGACTCGCGGCAACGCGCTCAACGAGCTGGGGCATCGCTTCGAGCAACCTCAGGAAAGACTGCTGGCCGGCCTGGGTTACGCGGCCCGCCTGTTCTCGCCCATTGCCGCCAATCTGAAAGATAAGCGCCCCACGCACCTCTCCCTGGAAACCCAGCAGGCCTATTCTTTCTTGCGCGAAGTTGCCCCCTTGTTGGAAGGCGCCGGTTTTGGCCTGCTGGTGCCCCCCTGGTGGAACCAGCCTGGTTCGCGCCTGGGAGTGCGCCTGCGCCTGAAGTCCCCCAAGATGAGCGCCGATGTAATCTCACAAAGCCGGTTGAGCCTGGAAAACCTGGTCAGCTACCAGTGGGAGCTTTCGATCGGCGACACGACGCTCAATGAAGACGAATTCCGCGCCCTGGCGGCGCTCAAATCGCCGCTGGTGCAAATTCGCGGCCAGTGGGTGCAGCTTGACGCCGAGCAAATCGAGGCTGCCATCCAGTTCTGGCAAAAGCAAAAACTGAGCGGCGAGTTTGGCCTGCTGGATGCCTTGCAATACGTCCTGGGCGCTCAAAACACCCAGGGCGGCCTGCCGGTAGACGAAGTCATCCCCGAGGGCTGGTTAGCCGAATGGATGGAGCGTCTCAACCAGAACGAGACTCTGAGCGAGTTGCCACAGCCAGAAGGACTGAATGGTGAGTTGCGCCCTTACCAACGATATGGCTATTCCTGGCTGCATTTCTTGCGCCGCTGGCGGCTGGGTGCCTGCCTGGCAGACGACATGGGCCTGGGCAAGACCGTGCAGACCATCGCCCTGCTGTTGAACGAGAAAGAAACCCTGGGAAGTCTGCCCGCTCCGGCCCTGTTAGTTTGTCCTACCTCCGTTGTTACCAATTGGGAGCGCGAAATACAGCGCTTCGCCCCTGGGTTAACGACCCTGGTACACCAGGGCGCTACCCGTCCACGCGGTGAAGATTTTGTCCGGGCCGCCAAACAGGTAGACATGGTGTTGACCAGTTATGCCCTGGTGCGCCAGGATGTGGAAATGATGCAGGGCGTCCAGTGGCTGGGGGTGATCCTGGATGAGGCGCAGAACATCAAAAACCCGACTGCCAAGCAAACCCAGGCAGCCCGCAAACTCAATGCAGATTTCCGCCTGGCGCTCACCGGCACGCCGGTTGAAAACCGCCTGTCCGAATTGTGGTCGATCATGCACTTCCTCAACCCCGGCTACCTGGGGGCCCGCCAGGATTTCCGCAGTAACTATGCCATCCCCATCGAACGTTATGGTGACCAGGAAGCCACGGAGCGATTAAAGAAACTGGTCAGCCCGTTCATTTTGCGGCGGGTAAAAACCGATCCGCGCGTCATCCAGGACCTGCCCGATAAAATCGAGATGAAGGTCTACTGCCACCTGACCGAGGAGCAGGCCACCCTCTACGAGGCCGTGGTGCAGGACGCGATGAAGCAAGTCGAGGACAGCGAAGGAATGCAGCGCCGCGGGCTGGTGTTGAGCATGCTGATGCAGCTCAAGCAGATTTGCAACCATCCGGTTCAATACCTGCACCAGGGTGGTAAAACCGGGCCAACCGGCAGCCCGGACGGGGCGTTGGACGGGCGCAGCGGTAAGCTGGAGCGCCTGGAGGAGATGCTCGAAGAAATCCTGGCAGAAGGCGACCGGACGTTGATCTTTACCCAGTTCGCCGAGATGGGTGAGCTGCTGGCAGCCTATTTACCAGGGGCCACGGGCCGGGCTGTCCAGTTCTTGCACGGCGGCACGCCGACCAAACAACGCGACCAGATGATCAAACGCTTCCAGGAAGACGAACACGGCCCGCCGATCTTCATCCTGTCGCTCAAGGCTGGCGGAACCGGCCTGAACCTGACCCGCGCCAACCACGTCTTTCACTTCGACCGCTGGTGGAACCCTGCCGTCGAGGATCAAGCCACCGACCGTGCTTTCCGCATCGGCCAACAACGCAACGTACAGGTGCATAAATTCGTCACCGTCGGCACCATGGAAGAAATGATCGACGAAATGATCGAAAGCAAAAAGGGCCTGGCCCAGGCGGTCATCGGCAGCGGCGAGCAATGGCTGACGGAAATGTCGATGGATGAATTGCGAGCATGTGTCATGTTAAGAAGACAGTAGACCGGAGCGATCATGCCCTCTCGCCGCCGTAATTACTACAGTTACTACACCGATTTCACCTCGACCCACCCCATCGAAGCGAAGGATGGCATTAAGGCGCGCAGCCAGCGCGGCTCGTTCGCCAAGAACTGGTGGGCAACGCGCTGGATCCAGGCCATGGAGCGGCTGGTAGACGCCCGGCGATTGGCCCGCGGGCGCAACTACGCCCGCAGCGGGCAGGTGCTTTCGATCGAGGAGAAGAAAAACGGCGTGGAAGCACGCGTGCAAGGTTCTCGGCGTACCCCTTACAAGGTGAAGATCGAGGTTACCCCGCTCAACGATAAGCAGTGGGAGAAGGTCATCGACGCCCTGGCCGAGCAGGCGTTGTTCACCGCCCAATTGTTGGCCGGTGAAATGCCGCAAGATATCCAGGATGCTTTTCAAACGGCCGGGGTGAGCCTGTTTCCGGTCAAAAGCGGCGACCTGAACACAAATTGCTCCTGCCCAGATTGGTCCAACCCGTGCAAACATGTTGCTGCCACGCATTACATTCTGGCCGAGCGATTCGACGAAGACCCGTTCCTGCTTTTCCGCCTGCGCGGGCGCAGCCAGGAACAAATTCTGCAGGGCTTGCGCCAGCGCCGCTCCGGGCAAGAGGCGCTGGAAGAAGAGGATGAGGAAGAAATCGAATCGGTCGTTCCGCTGGAAGAGACGCTTGGGCGCTTCTGGGAATTGAGCGAACCACTGGACGCATTCTCGGCGACGATCAAAGCGCCTGCCATCGAGACGCCACTGCTCAAACGCCTGGGTGAGCCGGCTTTCGTGCCAGAACCTGGCATACCCTACCTGCTTCTGCCCGCCTACCGGGCAATCAGCCAGACCGCTATCCAGGTCGCCTACGGCGAGGCAACCAGTGAAAGCACAAGCCGGGAATGACCGGGAGCCGCTTACTCTTGCCCGGTCAGCGAAACTGCAGCAGGCAATTCGATCACAAAACGCGTACCCTGGCCTGGCCGGCTTTCTACACTGATCTCCCCATTCAGGGCATCGATGATCCCTTTGGCAATCGAGAGACCCAACCCGTTACCCCGTGATTGGCCCTCACCGGTTGGGTTGGCCTGGTAGAAACGTTCAAAGATATGCGGCAAATGCTCGGGGGCAATTCCCTTACCGTTATCACTTACAATCATCTGGCAAGTTTTACGTTTTTGCAGCGTCTCCAGCCGGATGACGCCACCATCTGGCGTAAAACGGATCGCGTTGTCCAGCAGGATCAACAGGACCTGCCGTAAACGTGCCAGGTCTCCCCACACCACGCCTTGAACCGCCCCAATTTCCACGGTGATCTGTCTTTCGCCGACCAGTTTATGAGCCTGCTGAACAATCTCCTCTAACAAGTGAGGAAGAGCAACCGGCTCGCGCGCCAGCTCCAGGCGGTGGGTATCCAGCCGGGAAAGCAACAGCAGGTCATCCACCAGACGGCTCATATAATCACATTCGCCCAGGATATCTCCCAGCAACTGGCTGCTTTCTTCATCCGGCCGCCCACGTTGGATCACCTCGGCAGATGCCTTGATCAGGGTCAGCGGCGTACGCAGTTCATGGCTGGCATTCGAAATAAACACCTGTTGTTGGTCCCACGACCTTTGCGCCGGGAGCAACGTCTGCCCGGAGAGCCACCAGCTCCCCAGGCCAAGCAAAACGCTGCTGGCACAACCCAATATCAGCAAGCCGGACAGCAATTGTCTCAATACACGTTCCTGATCCGCAAGCGTACGCCCCATCTGCAAAAAGAGGGGGCCATTGGGGCTGTCAAGTCGATAGGTCAGCAGGCGGACACGAGCGCCATTTCCATCGATCGAAGTGCGCAAATCGGCCCCTTTGAGCAAAGCAGCCTGCCTCGCCTCCTGATCCAACAAAAAAGGCGGTTGGGATACGCCCGGGCTGAGGAGAAGATTGCCTGACGCATCAACCGGCAGTGTGTAAATAGCCGCCAGTTCGGCGTCATAGCGCTCATCGTCTTCTCTTCCTTCCAAATGCTCAGGCGCCGAAACAGTCGCCTTAGCGTGTGACACGCTTTCTTCGCCGTCTTCGTCTTTCTCGTGGTTTTCTTCACCGGATTCAGGCAAATACCGGGTAGGGGGGACGCGGGCAGGTTGGGTATAGCGAGTCACTTTACTTTCTTGCCAGGCACGTTCCGCCTGAACCAGATCCAGTGGCAAAGCCACGCTGTATTGCCTGAACGCTGTGGCCATTTTATAACGCAAGGCAAGGTCTGTCTCGCTTTGAAAGTAATATTGCAAGAGTGAATAGGCGCTAAAACTGATCAGCGCCATCAGGCCAATGGCTGCCAGCGTATAAAGAGCAGTCAGTTGGAATCTCAGTCGCCTAAGCATTTTCGGCCGCCAGGTAATAACCGACGCCGCGCCGGGTCTGGATGGGGTCCTGCCGGCCCTGCAGGCGCAATTTGTCTCGTAGATAGGAAACTCGACTGTTGTATTTTGATGTCAAAGGTGTAAACTTAGCGGACAATCATCCA
>CAZQQJ010000092.1:0-4767 GCA_964595435.1 uncultured Anaerolinea sp.
TTTTTGTCCAAACGTAATCATTGGCGTAATCAGTCCTGTCTCGTCCAACCCTCAATATGCAATTGAAGACCACCGCAGAAGGGCAAAGCCGAAGCGGCGTCAGGCGCCAGGCAGGCAGCCAGGCAGAGAAAGGAATGGCGAAGAAGATGGCGGGTCAACCTGCATACGGGGGAGTGGGTAAGGCCGAAGGGGGCAGCGGGATCGGCTTCTTTTTGGCGCCCCAGGGGACATTCTCGAGGTGCTGGCCGATGGCGAGGCGGTCGAGCTGCTGGCGAGCGAAAGCGGGGACGGATTGCCCGGCGGGTCGATTGACTTCGCCCAGGGCATAAGCGACCTGGATGAACTTGCGGGCGAGGCGCTGAGGCTCGGCGTGGAGGTCGGCCACCCCTTCGGAGAGCACGTGCCAGACGATGACGAGCAGCTTGCGGGCGATAGCGACAATGGCTTTATTGCGGCCCAGGCGAGGTTCGAGACGGGCCAGTTCGGCTTTCCAATGAGGATGGGTATTGGCGGCGGTCTGGGCCGCTTCGACCATCGCGGCGCGCAGGTCGCGCCGGCCGGCTTTGGTGATCTTGCCTTTGTGGGATGTCTGGCCGCTTTCGTGGATGCGCCCGCCCAGTCCGGCATAGCCGACCAGGTGCTTGGCGTCTGGGAAGCGTGAGATGTCGCCAATGGCAGCCAGGATGGTAAAGGCGGTGAGAAGGCTGATGCCGGGGAGCTGCAAGAGCAAGGGCAGACGGTCGTCCTGGGGCGCCAAAGCGTTGAGGCATTCTTCCAGGTTGGCGATCTGCTGGCGGGCGAAGACCAGGGTATCCAGGTCGGACTGGATGCGCATGCGCTCTACGCGGTCGACCTGCTGGTTGAGCCACCACTCCCGACGCTCGGCGATGAAGGGGTCGCCTTCGGGTGGGAGAATGTGATGGCGGTGCAGGACGGCGTGCAGGCGGTTCTTGGCCTGGGTAGACAGGCGCAACATTTTGCTGCGTTGGGCGATCAGCGCCCGCAACTGGCGCACTTCTTCCGGCGGCACCCAGATGCCCACCAGCATGCCTTTGGCCAGCAGCCAGGCCAGGTTCGATGCGGCGATTTTGTCGTTCATTACCTGTGGATGGGTGATCAGTTTGACGTGCGGTGGGTGCACCACGGTCACCGAATGGACATCGGGCAACAGTTCGTCGTAGACTTCCCAGGTGTTGGTGGTCATTTCGATCACCGCTGCATCCTGTGCATTCAGCGTCCTGGTGATCCAGCTCTGGATATCGGCCATGCGCACCTTCTGCGGTCCCAACACCCGGTGGCCATCGGCGTCCACTCCGACGGCCACCAGGTAATGCTTGTGAATATCCAGGCCGATATAGCGTTTTGGGACTGGTTTTTCTGGCGTCATTGTTTTATACTCCTACATGGTTGGTCTGGCAAACCTTGCCAGAGAAGGCCGGGCGTGTTTCTTTTTAGGGTCGTTGCTTCACACACAGATACGGGCTTGCTCAGACCGTGCTGAGCTTCCCAGTTGAGTGGAGTCGAACGGGTCAGCCAAACACAACGGCGAGCTTGGTGTCCCATACGTATAATCGGCTGGCCCTGACACAGCGCACCCGGGGTTCCGCGTCCCCGTTCTGTAAACAAACGAAGGGTACCCCAAAACACGCCCGGCTGCAACCCTGCAGGCGTCCCTGCGGGCCGCACATTAGCATACTAACACAACGGCCTGGGAGACCGGGTGCGGCAAACCAGCGGCGGGGCAACGACGAACTACGCCATCGACCTGGCCGGTGGGTTGACGCAGGTGCTGGCCGATGGTACAAATGTCTATCTTTATGGAAATGGACGCATCGCGCAATACCAGGGCACGCAGGCCGAATACTTCCTGGGCGATGCCCTGGGCAGCGTGCGCCAGTTGGCAGATGGGAACGGGAACGTGACCCTGGTGAAGCGTTACGAACCCTACGGCGAATTGCTGGACGGCGCCGGGAGCGGGGCGACGAGCTACGGGTTTGCCAATGAGTGGACGGACGGTACGGGGTTAATCTATCTGCGGGCGAGGTATTATGCTCCTTATCTTAACCAATTCATCCAGCCCGACCCGATTGTACCAAACCCTTATCAACCCTGGGAGTGGAATCGCTATACGTATGTTCGCAATAACCCGACCCGGTACATAGATCCAACCGGAAGGATCTGTTTAGATCCTTGGGCGCCATCAGGCTTTCACCTTGATCCAAATCGTGAATGTGACTATCCTGAAGGAAGCACAGGAGCGTTGTTTTGGAGAAGGGATCCTCTCGGCGAGGATACCGCAATGATAGAAATGCCTTGGGTGGATGAAATGGATCAAAATATGTGGAATCAGTATCCAAACTCGTGTGGAGCAGCGGCATTGTATATGTTCCTCAAGGGCGAAAGAGTTCCTGTGAATTTTGAAAATTTGATACATCAACTTCGGAAAGAAAGACCTGGGGGTTACGACGGTTATTGTTGCTCAGATGGTTGGGAAAGATTTCCTACGCCTACCCCAGATTCTGAAGGTTGGTGCAATCAAGCATGTGTGTCAGGCGAGGTGCTTGCTAAAGTTGCCAGAACATATTATGGCTTAAACATTGAATCTGGAGATAATTGGACTCATAAAAAAGCTTTTCAGAAGGTGAGTAATGGGCATCCAGTATTAGCATTAATTCGAGCAGAAATGGGAAGGACGAGAAGGCATTTCGGACATTTTGTAGTAATCAGAGGCTTTATCGATCGAGGTTGGACAGTCGTGTTTAATGATTCATATCCAGGTGAAGCGTATTGGAATGCTACTTCTGAAGTGAGGCGTCAGGTGGGTGAAAATAGAGCAGCAGATTGGGGGGATTTCGATGCTTCTTGGGCAAGTGCCGTAGACGAAATGGACCCCTTGTTTTCAGGTGGTCATGTAAGATGGGCTATGACTGTAAGGTAAGTGTCATAGTGGATATGGAAAACCAATCATGAAAACGATATGGCTGTTCTTGCGCCCCAGTATTTTAAAAGTCATTCTTTTGGCAGTTATGCTAGTGATTGCCTCATATGTGGTAACAAAGCATGAGGCGACTTCGAAGGTGTCGTGGCAGGAAAATCGAGGCATACCACTTTCCTTTCTAATCATCTCTGGTTATACAGGGCCATGTTCTCCAAGGTACGCCTGTCAAGAACTGAAAGTCCAAAAATTTCAGATGATCACCCTTCTTTTGGATATTATAAGTTGGTATATTATTTCTTGCCTAGTGGTATTAGTATGCGAATCCGTGAAATGGTGGCGCGGAGCAGACAAATCTGGAACATAAAGAGTACTGTTTACCAGCGCTGAATTAAAGCAAATCATTCACTTTCTAAGATACAGTACTTTACCAACTGCATAGGAATGAGTTATACTGAGATAATCCCGCAAGAGCACGGCAGAAGGCGGCGGGTGTTCCTTCTGGGAAGGGATCGTCGCCTTCTTCAGCAACCTGTTTGCCTGGTTATCGCCGGCGCCTGCCGCGCATGCCGCGGCGGAGCAGGCCAGCCCTGCCGCGCCAGTGCAGGCAACCGCCCTCAACGGGGGAGAGCAGCAGGTGATCATCACGTACAGTTATGACCCGCTCAACAGGCTGACGAACGCCATCTACAGCTCCGGCCCGGCGTTCACCTATACCCTGGATGCCGTCGGCAACCGCCTGACACAGACCGCCCTGCTTGATGGTATGCCAGAAACGACCGCGTATCTGTATGACCATGCCAACCGCCTGTCCAACGTGGATGGCGTGACCTATACCTGGGACAATAACGGCAACCTGCTGTGGGATGGCGTATATACCTACACCTACTCGTCTGCCAACCAGTTGACTTCGGTGAGCGATGGGCAATTGCCTGCAACCAATTACAGTTATAACGGCCTGGGTGACCGGGCGAGGCAAACCAGCGGCGGGGTAACGACGGACTACGCCATCGACCTGGCCGGCGGGTTGACGCAAGTCCTGGCGGATAGCCAGCATACCTACCTGTATGGGAACGGACGCATCGCCCAGTATCGCGCCGGCGGTGTGGATTACTTCCTGGGCGACGCCCTGGGCAGCGTGCGGCAGTTGGTGGATGGGAATGGGAATGTCACCCTGGCGAAGAATTATGAACCCTATGGCGAATTGATGGACAGCGCAGGGAGTAGGGGGACAAGTTATGGATACACCAGTGAGTGGACGGATGCCACGGGGTTGGTCTACTTGCGCGCCCGCTACTATGCGCCGTGGCAGGGTCGTTTTCTCAATCGGGATATGTGGGATGGGGATTACAACCAACCGCTTTCACTCAATAAATGGCTGTATGTCTCGGCAAATCCGATCAATCTGGTGGATCCCACAGGCCACTGTTATGGCCCCTTAAGTTTCTTGAGGAATGTTCCAATCGAAAGTGGAATTTGCGAACATCTTGATCAGGCAATGTTTGTCTATGCCTGGCCTGGGAGTACCTCAGGTCAAAGGAACCTGGCGGCTGCTTACATTGGCGGCTGGGCATATTCACACTCTGCTCTTATTGTGGGTGCGGGGGGGCTAGCGGTTGCTGGAGGGCAGGCTGCAATAACCTGGCTCACGGGGTTATATGCATCTGGTCAATTCGCTCAGCAGGCAAATCAAGGTTGTCAACAACTTGAGGGAACTATACGAACTTGGAATCTCGAGACTAACCTACCTAAATTCTGGAATCAACTATTCATTGATCCTAGCAGTTTGTCGGAGAAGTAGGAAAAAGTGCGGTAAACTGGAGAGATGCCCA
>CAZQQJ010000093.1:0-3830 GCA_964595435.1 uncultured Anaerolinea sp.
GGATGATTGTCCGCTAAGTTTACACCTTTGACATCAAAATACAACAGTCGAGTATGATTACAGGGCTGGATCGCTGCTCGGCAGGTGAAATCCTGGTCGCAGGCGCCGCGCTGCATCACATGAACATGGAACGGATTGCCGCCTGGCGCGGGCGAACCGTGGGCGTCGTCTTCCAGACCTTCGAACTGCTGCCCACCCTAACCGTGCTGCAAAACATCACCTTGCCGATGGATTTTGCCCACCGTTACTCGCTGCGCCAGCGCCGCGAACGGGCCATGGGCTTGTTGGAGCAGGTCGGGATTGCCGAACACGCCCACAAGCTGCCATCCGCCGTTTCCGGCGGGCAGCAGCAGCGCGTGGCCATCGCCCGCGCCCTGGCCAACGACCCGCCCATCCTGGTGGCCGACGAACCTACCGGCAGCCTGGATTCGGGGACCACGGCAGCCGTCGTGGAAATCTTCAAACAACTGGCCGTCCAGGGGCGCACGGTCCTGCTGGTCACCCATGACCGGGATATCGCCCGGCAGGCAGGCCGTGCCATCACCCTGGATGATGGCATGATCCACACTCACGGCAAGAATATCGACCGCCCTTAACGAGGTACAGCATGCTCGGTTCACGCTGGTATAAAGTACTCAACGATTTATGGGGCAACAAGACCCGCACCTTGCTGATCGTGCTTTCCATTGCAGTCGGCCTGTTTGCCGTCGGGATGATCGCCAGCTCGCAGGTCACTCTCTCCACCGAAATGGCGCGCAGCTTTGCTGCCATACACCCATCCAGCGGCACCGTACGCACCCTGGAATTCTTCGATGAAGATTTTGTCCAATCCGTGCGGCGCATGGACGGCGTGGCCGATGTCGAAGCCCGCTGTGTGATCCAGGCCCGCGTCCAGAACCGTTCCGGCCAATGGCAAGACATCTCCATCTTCGCAGTCGCCGACTACAACGCCATGCGCGTGAATAAAATCTGGCCACAAAGCGAAGTCTGGCCGCCGCCCGACCGGGAAATGCTGGTCGAGCGCGCCGCGCTGCCGCTCATCGACGCCCAGGTTGGCGATCAGATGCTGGTCGAATTTCCCAACCAGCAGAGGCGCATCTTGCGCGTCGCTGGAACGGCCCATGACTTGATCCAGATGCCAGCCCAGATCGACGGCACGCCTTACGCATATGTCTCCTTCGAGACACTGAAATGGTTTGGCATTCCCTATGGATTCAACGAACTGGACATCGTTGCTCAAAACCCGGGTGACAAGCTCTATGCTCAGAACGTGGTCAATCAGGTAAAAGCCAAAGCCGAAAAGAACGGCATGACCATCCCGATCAGCATGACCGCCGAACCGGGCCAGCTCCCCATGGATGACATCTTACAGGCAGTACTGATGCTGATGAGCATCCTGGGATTCCTTTCGCTGTTGTTGAGCGTCTTTCTGATCACCAACACGATATCGGCGCTGCTCACGCAGCACAAACGCCAGATCGGCATCATGAAAGCCATCGGCGCCACCACACTGCAAATCATGGGGATGTACCTGGTGATGGTTTCCACCTATGGCCTGGTGGCCCTGGCCATCGCCGTGCCGCTCAGCATCATGGGCGCCCGGGCGCTCAGCCAGTTCATGGCCGGAATGTTCAACTTCGATCTCACCAATCTGTCCACGCCGCATCAGACCTACCTGCTGCAGGGCATCTTGGGGCTGGTGGTGCCCATCCTGGCCTCGCTCTACCCCTTCCTGGCGAACCTGCGCATCTCAGCCGCCCAGGCGATGAGCAGTTACCAGACCGGACAGAAACTTTCCCGGCGCAACCCGATCGATCGCCTGCTCTCCGGGGCCAATCTGTGGTTCGCACGGCGCAGCCTGCGCCGCCCTTTGCTGCTTTCGCTGCGCAACACCTTCCGCAGCCAGGGCCGCCTGCTGCTCACCTTGCTCACTCTGATCCTGGCCAGCGCTCTCTTTATCAGCGTCTTCAATCTGCGCAATTCGCTATTCGCCGTCGTCGATGGCATGACCGAGATATGGAACTTTGATGTGCTGGTCAGCTTCGACCGGCCTTACCGCATCGAAAAGATCGAAATGCTGGCTGCGCAGAACCCCGCTGCACAGCAAGCAAGCACCTGGCTGCAGTTTCCGGTCCGCCTGGTGCGCCCGGATGGCAGCGAAAGCGGCACGATTTTTCTCTTCGCCATCCATCCCGATTCGCCGCTGACCCCGACATCGACGGTCGTGCAGGGACGTTGGCTAAACCCGCAGGATGAGAACGCGGTGATCGTCGATACCCTCATGCTCAAGGACGAGCCATACGTAAAAGTAGGCAGCGAGATCACGCTCAAGATCGACGGCCGGGAAAAGACCTGGCGTGTGGTCGGCGTCCGCAACGGCGTGGGGGCGCCGATCATCTACGCCAGTTATCCTTACGTAGCAGAGGTGACCGGCACGTCCGGGCGCGCCAATGCAGCCTTAATCGCTACCCAACGCCACGATATACAGGCCGTCAACCAGACTGCCGGCCAGTTGGAGGCGCATTTCGAGAAATTGGGGCTGAACGTCAACAACGTGAATACCATGCTCGCAGAACGCAACGAGGCAAAGGCCACTTTTCAGGCTATCATCAGCTTGCTATTGGTCATGGCCTCCTTGCTGGCGCTGGTAGGTGGGCTGGGGCTGGCGGGGACGATGAGCATCAACGTCCTGGAGCGCACGCGCGAGATCGGCGTGCTGCGCGCCATTGGCGCGCCCAGCCGGGGCGTCGCCCAGGTCTTCATCCGGGAGGGCATCGCCATTGGCCTGTTGAGCTGGGCCCTGGGTGCATTGCTGGCCGTCCCCTTGAGCCAGGAGCTGGGCAATCTGGTGGGCATCGCCTTGCTCGGCGTCCCGCTGCCCTACACCTATTCGACCAACGGGTTCTGGCTGTGGCTGGCGCTGATTTTGCTGTTGAGCGTGATCGCCAGCCTGCTGCCCGCCCGCCGCGCTTCGCGGCTGACCGTGCGTGAAATCCTGGCATATGAATAGATATTTAGAAAACCAACTCCTCGTGCCCGGCCAGCTTATCCTGGATGCGCTGGACGACGATGTCCAGGTGCTCGGAATCGTGGACGAAATCCAGGTCATCGGAACGGATGGTCAGCACCGGGCAGACATCGAAGGTGTGCATCCAGTCATCGTAGAACGACTCGAGCAGGGCCAGGTAATCGGGAGAAATACCGCTTTCGATCGAGCGGGCGCGGCGGCGGATGCGTTCGACCAGCACCGGCACCGGGGCTTTGAGGTAGATGAGCAAATCGGGCGGCGGTAGCTTGGAGACCACCAGGTCGAAGACATTCCGGTAGGAAAGGTAATCGCGCTCGTTCAAATTGCCCAGGTGGTGCAACGCGCGGGCGAAGATGTAGGCATCTTCATAGATACTGCGATCCAGGATCGCCGACTGCGGCAGCGCGGCCAGCTCCATGTACTGGCGGGCGCGATGGCCCAGGAAAAACACCTGGAGGTGGAAAGACCACGTGTGCATATCGGCGTAAAAATCAGGCAAGTAGGGATTATCGGCGACCGACTCGAAGGCGGTCTGCCAGCCCAGGCGGGCGCCCAGGCGTTCGGTAAGCGAGGTTTTGCCGGCGCCGATGTTACCGGCCAGCAAGATCATACGTTTTACCATAGAATGGTCCTCCAAATCATCAGCGTTGGGCAATCGGCGGTTCTGCCTGGCCTGCGGCAGGCTGGCTTGCAAGCACAAAGTATAGCAGACTTACCGGCAAGAGGCAACGACGCGCTTGAAATCGGCCAGGGCAAACGCATCTAAATAGTGCTGGACAAGGTGGTATGAGAAGGCTTATCA
>CAZQQJ010000094.1:0-3669 GCA_964595435.1 uncultured Anaerolinea sp.
G
The DNA here is from genome assembly GCA_964595435.1 of uncultured Anaerolinea sp. Classification (GTDB taxonomy): domain Bacteria; phylum Chloroflexota; class Anaerolineae; order Anaerolineales; family UBA4823; genus RBG-16-57-11. The sequence goes on from CAZQQJ010000094.1 coordinate 2, forward strand.
AACCCCGTATTTGTCAATGTCTATCTATCACCCACGATTATATGGGGTGATACCTTCCGTTTCAGTTCTATGAAGAAAGGAGAATTTCCCATGCCATTCATACTGATTAAGGGACATTTCAAGCCACAGGCTGGCATCCCTGACGGGGATTCGGTCCGTTTCCTGGCGGACAATTTGGACCTTTGGGCAAAGCTGGATGGCAAGCATGCCGAAATCGGTAAGGGGGCAAAAACGAAAGATACGGTTCAACTCCGGTTTGAGGGGATCGACGCCATCGAGAAAGGGGCGACGAAACCTCTTTCCATCCAGGCTCGAGATCATATGTTTCAGTTGATCGGATTTGACAGGACCAACAACCCGGAACCGGTCGGTTACATTCTATCTCGAATGACTGATGACAAATCGGGGCGCCCGATTGCTTTTGTGTTTGCCGGGGCGACCGATTTGGAGGATGGGTCAAAAGTTTTCCTGGATAGCGCATTGCTGCAAGACTCTGTGAATATCGGGCAGGCAAAAGCCGGCTTTGCTTACCCCTTGTACTATAACACCCTGTTTGCCTCTCTCCGGGCAGAATTTAACCGGGCGATCGCCGAGGCTCAAGGCAGTGGTTCAGGCTACTGGCCGGAGGACAAAACGCAAACCGGCGTCGTCGTCAATAGCCATGACGACCTGGCGACCATCCCGCCCATCTGGCCCAAGCTGTGGCGCCGGCTGGACGAATATCTGAGCAGCCATGACTCACTCGCAGACTTCATTGACTTTCTTTCAGGTAGCAACGAAAGGATCGACATCCTGTCGATCATGGAGGAACGCGGCCTTCAAGACATTGTAGAAGTGCAGGACAATACCGTGCGGTTGACAGAACCTCCGGAAAATATCCGCGTGGTAGGTAAAGCCGGACATAGGACACGTTAAGATTTTGCCGGTGGACGAAAAATATTGATTGCTTAATTGGCCGAATGCGATTATCCTATGCAACATGACTTTAGCACTCGGCCAACTCCTCAATCATCGCTATCGCATCGTTAAATTACTGGGGCAGGGCGGCTTTGGGGCCGTCTACCGCGCCTGGGATCCCAACCTGGAAAGCCCTCGGGCGGTCTTCGTGGTTCAGCCTGCCGGCCGATCTGCGTGTAGTTAAAGGCGACGATAATTCACCCGATACCCGGAGCGGGTATATTGGCTTTCGCTGCGTTCGCTCGCCCGGATGCATTGCGCTGTCGCGATTGCCCGGCCCGGATTTCGTGTCAAAGTGAGGAGAATGTCGATGTGCAGAAATATCAAGCCCTTGTTCAACTTCGATCCGCCGGCGAGTGAGGCCGAGGTCCGCGCCGCCTCTTTGCAATTCGTGCGCAAGATCAGCGGTTTCGACAAGCCGTCTAAAGCCAACGAGGCAGCCTTCTTGGCAGCGATAGATGAGATCGCCGCCGCCGCCGCCAAGCTGCTCGATGCCCTGGAAACCAGCGCGCCGCGGCGCGACCGTGCGGTAGAAGCTGCCCGGGCGCGGGCGCGCTCTGCCGCACGGTTTCCCAAATCCGGATAATCAATTGCCGTTACGCTTTTCGTTTTATCCCATGTTTCGCCAGAAAGGATTAACATCATGCGAATCGGACTACAAATCCCCCATTTTCGCCCCAGCACCCCGCAGACCATGCGCTCCTGGCTGACCGAGACCGTGCAGGCCGCCGACCAGGGCGGCTTCGACAGCCTGTGGGTGATGGATCACTTTTTCCAGCTTGGCATATGGCTGGGCGCACCCGAGACCGAGATGATCGAGGGTTACACGACCCTGGGTTTCTTCGCCGGGATCACCCACAAGGTGCGCATCGGTCTGCTGGTGGGCAGCGTGATCTACCGCCACCCGGCGGTGGTGGTCAAGGCTATCTCCACGCTGGACGTGCTCTCCGGCGGGCGGGCGTATTTCGGCATCGGCGCCGCCTGGTACGAGCACGAGACGCGCAGCCTGGGGATGGATTTCCCGCCCGTCGCCGAGCGCTTCGAGCGCCTGGAAGAGACCTTGCAGATCGCCAAACAGATGTGGTCGGGGAATACCGCTCCCTACCAGGGGAAGCATTACCAGTTGCCTTACCCGCTCAACTGCCCGCAGCCGCTCAGCCAGCCGCACCCGCCCATCTTGATCGGCGGCATGGGACCGAACAAGACCCTGCGCCTGGTGGCGCAGTACGCCGACGCGTGCAACTTCTTCGCCGGCCGCGAACCGGACCTGCTCCAGGAGCGGCTGGATACGCTCAAGCTGCACTGCGAGAAGGTTGGGCGTCCCTACGAGGCCATCGAAAAGACCGCCCTGGCCACGGCGGACTTCGAGAGCGGCCGCCCGCAGGATGTCATCGCCCAGGGCAAGGCCCTGCAGGCGCTGGGTTTCGAGCACGTCATCTTCAACGTCCAGGGGCTGTACACCCCCGAAACGCTGGCGGCCTTCACGCAGGAGATCATCCCGGCCTTGAAGGGTTAGCCCTGGACGCGCATTGTGCTTATAGTTGCAGCGATACATTGCTTCCGCCCGCATCGCGCTTCCATCATTTGAGGGATATAACTCTCGGTTCGCTCAAATTAAGATTGATAAAAAAGATTCGGATATGCACACATATGGCGGTGTAACGAAGGAAACTCCCATATTTTGTACATAATGAGATTTCTTCGATCCTATAAAATCAAGATTTATTGCATAAGGTGATAGGATTTCCCATCGGGACGGTCAGAAAAGGCTTCAAAAAGCGCCATTGTTCCATTTTGGGGCCATATTTGAAAATCTTCTACAAAAATGAGCGAACCGACAGTGTTAAGATTTGTTAATGATGAATATCCGGCGTGAGGGGGTGCTCGTCTGAGCAGTTCCCAATGCTTGAAGCTGCTGAAACGATAGAACGCGCCAAAGAATTCCTGGCAGCGGCTGAGGGCTATTTACAAAGCGAGTGAAACCCTCCACGTAGAGTTGCCGCGTCCATCGCGGCAACTCTGCATAGGGATGGTTCAGCGCCGGAGAGGATGCATCGTCGTTGAACACGCCGTAGGTGTGATCCGAAGCTCCCGCAGGTTCTGAACCTGCGGGAGCTTCGCGTGTTGCCTGTTACTGTTTTCTCAGCACCCCGAAGGCCAGCAGCACCACCCCGGTCACCAGGCTGAAATCGGCGATATTGCCTGCCGGCAGCCTGCCGATGGACAGGAAATCGGTGACGTGCTCTTGAAGCACCCGGTCGATCAGGTTGCCGACTGTGCCACCCATCAGCAAGCCCATCGCCAGTTGCACCAGCCGGCCCTGCCCTGCGAGGCGCGGGTAATAATAGAGGATGGCCAGGCTGGCCGCGAAAGCCAGGGCCATGAAAAGGCCGTTCCATCCCTGCAGGATGCCCGTGGCGGCTCCCGTATTCTGCAAATGCACCAGGCGTACGTAACGAGAAAGCCACAGCTCCGGGCGGTAGACCTGCCCCAGCGGCAGGTTCGTGCGGATCAGGTGCTTGGTCGCCTGGTCGAACAAGATCACGACTCCCGCTACCAGGAATAGGAAGGCGTCGTCTTTGAGCAGTTTTTTCAAGATTGTTTTCCTTATTTGGTATGAACCGTTTTGTGTGGCGGGCGGATGCCATCCGCCCCTACAGCTTTTTTGATGGGACGCGGATGAACGCGGATTCTTTTCATCGTTTTGCGTG
>CAZQQJ010000095.1:0-3295 GCA_964595435.1 uncultured Anaerolinea sp.
TGGATAGCACGGGGTTGGTCTATCTGCGGGCGAGGTATCTCGACCCGGCGCAGGGGCGGTTTATCAGCCGGGATATATGGGAAGGGAATGAGTATGCGCCAATAACGTACAACTATTGGCTTTATGCTAATGCTAACTCTATAAATCATGTTGATCCATCAGGAAAATGTGTGGATGAAGATGCAGATGGGCAGTGTGATTATTATCCACCTCCTGCACATTCTGCAACACCTCCAGATATACAACGCTACAATGAGAAGATACCACCTGCAGGCATATATTGGACACCTTCGCAAGACCCATTGAGGCTTGGGGCAGGTGGAATACCTTATGGAGAAAATCAAGCTCAATTCATAATTGACCCCAATTCATGTGGGCTAGTTTCAGTAGCGGCGATCATTCGATCAAAAGTCCCTTCCGTTACTGCACAGGATGTTTATGAAAAAGCTAAGGAGTTGACAAATAAAGGCGCTTTTGACAGCCCTACCGGACTGGGGCCAGGTGAGGTAGCACGACTGATTTCACAGTTTGTACAGGATAAGTATCATACGCAGTGGTATGCCGAATCGGGATACATTGATAATTGGATAACAGGTAAACCATATTACTGGGTGGACCCTCAAGGCCGACAACGTGTGGCGAGGCAGTTGACACAATGGCTGAATGCTTCGTATCTGATTGTTATTGGAGTTATGGCAAATGGAAGTACCGGCCAAGTACTACCTATCTATACGGGTACGGTCTCGCATTGGGTTGTAGTTACAGGAATATCGGCAAATTGGGAAGTAGGCAAAAAATGGGATTCGGCATGGAATTGGGTTCGAGTGTATAACCCATTTGATAATGAAACTGAATATTATCCGTGGCGAGATCTTCTTGCTTCTTGGGATATGGATGGAAATATGATGGTTCTTGTGAAACCAACTTATATCCCTTTTCCCCATCCGCATAACCCGTGTACAGTTGCACAATGAGGTAATAACCATGAATAATATTATTTTGTCTCGCCATGTTCTCCGATTTGTGTTATATATTGCTATTTTATTCGCAGTTGTGGCCTGTTCTTCGCCGCAATTGATTTCGTCCCCATCGCCAGGGTTAGCACTGCCGACACAACCGTTCGCTGTCTCTCGAACACCCCGCCCGAATTTAACAGCTACCAATCCTAATCTAGCAACAATACAGCTTGTTCCCTCTTGGACACCCTGGCCGGAACCTACGAAATTGCTTTTGATTACGCCGACATCCTCAGCGATGCCCCCAAATCTTTGGTCGTCCTTTACTTCTTTGCCACCTGGTCAGTATGTGGTTTATTTTGATACACAGCAAAAAAAAGATGGCCTCTATGTGATTTCACAAGACAGCAGGGTTCAGGAACACTTAATCGCTAATTATGGGCATGCGATTTCAACAGATGGGAGAAAGATCATCTACATGGATGACCGAGGGCACGAAGTTATGCTGGATATGGAGCATAATACTTTAACTGAACTATATACTCCTGTTGCTGGATGCACTTTTTTCAATGCATCACCTGATCTGAGTAAATTTGTAATGAGTTGTCACGGTGAAGTCCATATAGTATCGATTGAAGATCAAAATTCCGTACCTGTCACCCACATGGCACGTCAACAGGAGCATTATGAATTCCCACTATGGTCGCCCGACGGAAAATGGATTGCATTGTTCAACATCACCTACCCACCTGACCGCTTTCCAGATCCAGACGATGGCCTCTATTTGATTGATACATCGTGCCTATCAGAGCCCAGCACTTGCCCCACGAAAATGCGTGGCCCTTTTCAAGACAATCTGTACCTGCAGGGGCCTTATGTCTGGTCGCCAGATAGTCAGAAGTTAGCAATTCCGGCTCGCTCCGATGACCACCCGATCAAGATTTTTGATCTAAAAACGGATACTTTCCACGATCTGGATCTGAATGGCGGTTATGGGCCTATAGACTCTTTTGCCTGGTCTCCAGATGGGCTGTGGATTGCATACAGCCGCCGAGAATCGGAAACGGACTCGACTCAAGACATTTTCCTGGTGCCAGTAGCAGGAGGAGATTCGATCAGCCTTATTGATAGCTCCGGTTCCGCCTCCGTCTATTTTTGGCTTACTGTTCCCTGGCTATTTCGACCAGGAGACACATATTCAGTCACAGATGCGGGGGCAAACATTAATCTCCGTCAATCGCCTGCATTGGTAGCAAAGGCGTTGAAAAAACTAAAACCCGGAGATTTGATTCGGATTATATCAGGACCGGTGGAAGCGGATGGCTATCACTGGTGGCAGATACTAACGGTTGGAGACGGCACTGAAGGCTGGGCCGTCGAACACCCGGATTGGTATAAGCCGGTCAATTGACCTGGACGTCTGGGCGTCAGATTGTTTTTGCTCAACCGCAGCGGTACCGTGGTGGCGCAGGTAGAATTGCGACGCAATAGTAATACCAACCAGGTACTGGTCCCAACGTGGTGAGTGACAGCACCACCTGGGCAATGATCAGCGATGCACCTCACAAGCTGGAGTTCGACTGGCGGGCTGCCAGCGCAGCCGGGGCCAGCGACGGCGCGCTGACCTTCTGGGTGGATGGAACGCAGGCCGGCGCCTTTACGGCCATCGACAACGACACCCGCCGGGTGGACAAGGTGAGGTTGGGGGCGGTGGCGGAGATCGACAACGGCACCCGCGGCACGTACTATTTCGACGCCTTCGAGTCGCGCCGGGAGACGTACATCGGGCAGGCCAGCCTGCTCTCACCCGGGAGGGTCGTCGTGGCAGAACGGCGGGCGGCCGGCAAGGTATTGGCTGCGCCGCTGCCGGCGGGCCGGCCTCCAACGCAGCCGGAGACAGCGTCCCGGGCCGGCATCCCCGGGCTGCCTCTGCTGGAACCTCTGCCCGGTGCGCCGGCGATCCCGCTGGCGACCTTGGGACAGGCGGTGACGATGACGATCGCCTACGCCTACGACCCGCTCTACCGCCTGGCGCGCGCCGATTACGGCGACGGTACCTACTTCGCCTACACGTACGATGCGGTAGGCAACCGCCTGGCGGAAGGCACAGCCGGGGGGACGGTGAATGCCTCCGTCTACGACGCCGCCAACCGCCTGGTGAGCCGGGACGGCGTGCCCTACACCTGGGACGCCAACGGCAACCTGCTCTCGGATGGGGTGAACACGTACACGTACAATCCTGCCAACCGGTTGGTTTCGGTCAGCGGGCCGCAATCAGCTTTCGGCTTCGAGTATAATGGCCAGGGAGACCGCGTGGCGCAAACCGTGAACAACCTGAC
>CAZQQJ010000096.1:0-3156 GCA_964595435.1 uncultured Anaerolinea sp.
ATAAGCCTTCTCATACCACCTTGTCCAGCACTATTTAGATGCGTTTGCCCTGGAAGATTTAATAGACCGAATCAAAAACCTCCCGCAATTTCTGGTCGGGAGGTTCTTGTGTCTGATTATACATAACGAAGCAATTGTTCGCTGCGAGTAAACACCATCGCTGCACTGGCTTTGGCGACTGCGCCAACCAGCTTGCGGTCAAAGTGATTGAGGAATTGGCCGGCACTCAATTGCCCACTGAACATTTGGCGCGCCAGGTCCAGCAGCCGGCTGAGTTCTTCAGGGGGGAGAGATTTGTAGAGATATAGCGTCAGAGGGGAGGTGTTCAAGTCAAAGCCGGGATCGGCACTGCTTCGTCCGCCTTCAAGCAGTTTGAAGACGGTTGAAGAACGATCTATCCATGCAGGTACTTCTATCTCTGGAAGATAATCCTCCAGGCGCTGCATACGTTCGCCTGGTTGGGGGATATCGCCCATAAACAGCGATAATGGGGCATCGCCGCCCGATTCTTCAGCCAGTGCTTCCAGGATTGCCTGGGCCAATAATTTGATGCGCAGGTAGTCTCGCCCGCTGGCGATGTTGAAGTGGGCCCGCTCGACCATTTGCCTGAAGATTTCGTCGCTGGGCTCACCGTTATAGTGATGGAAAACGCGGTTGGGGTCCAGAGAAGAGAAAAACGTCTCCAGGCGCTGGAGTGCCTGGCGGTATTCACGGATCGAATAAACCTCCCGCGAGCGCAGTGGAATATTCATTTCAGGCAGCAATTTCCAGGTGTTTTCCAGGAATTTGCCCACCTCTGGCTCGGCAAAACTTTCTACATCCTTGTTTGCCATTTTGACTGCCAGCCGGATCGCATCCTTTACTTCATCGGTTGTCATGGGAATATTCCGGGCAGCATTGATGCGGTAGAGCCTTTCTTCCAAGACTTCGAAGTGGGTCTGTCTGGCCTGGTTGATGCCGCGAAAGGGAATGGTTGCTTCAATGCACAAGTTCATCTTGAGCAGATCGTGCATCGAGACGAAGCGACCTAACTTGCGGTTCATTACCAATGCGCTCAGAAATTCGTTCAGCCCGCCGGCGCCGGTCAATTCCTGGCCGCGTTGAAGATCGAAAGCATCGAGAGCCAGGTCGAACAACTGGTCCCCATCCGGGATATCCCGGGCGATGTAGAAGGCCATGTCGTGCATTTGAATATAAGGGAAAATGATGTCCCAAATATCGGGCAAGAAACCCAGGTCAACCTGATAGTAGACGATATCGTGAAACAGGGCGGCAAGGGTCTGAATGGGGTCTCGCGGATTGACCAGACTCAGCACATGTTCGAGATTGTGATAATTGCGCGCCTGGACCGTCATGGCTTTGTGAATCAACACAGCCAGACCTTCTAAAGTTTTGACGTCGACTTGCACCCCCAATTGCTGGAAAGCGGTACTGAAGACCACAATCAGTCGGTGGATTGTTCCTTCATGCATCCCGAATAAGCTCCTATTGCCTCTGGTTGAAAATGATGATCGGCGGAGACCTGCCGGTGATTTCCACAAAATAAAATGTTGATATCAACATTATAAACAACTTGCTACCGTTTCGGGGCTTACATAAATGACAACTCAAGCTGACAACGTAAATTATCGATAAAAACGCGCTGGATGGTTGCCAGTCTCGATCAATTCCTGCTCAAACACTCGTTTGCCACAACTGCTCCAATGTTTTCTCCAGGCGCGCGGCCAACTGGTCTGGTTTATCTGTGGTCACGTCATCAGCGTTCTCAAAGACAACGTATGGAACGCGTCGTGAACATATCGTCAGGTAGGTCGGGTCTCCAGCGCTGAAGGCCGGCCAATCATCGTGGCGATACAATCGCTCCAGCTTTTCATCCGGCAAAGCATGTTCCAGGATGCTATCCGGTCGCTGCGGATTGAAGCGCCGCCGGTTTTTGCGCAGCGATTCTTCGAAAGGGACGTTGACGTACAAGACTCCGCAGTGCTGTAAAATCGCATCGGAGAGGTGCATAAAGGCCTGGGCATAGCCGCCATGTTCGCTGCCGCGGGCGAACTCGATGAGCGTGGTAAAACGTTAGTGATAGCCGGGGATATCACGCAGGCGCTTGGCGTATTCCAGGCCCAACCGTTCGATCAACACGTGCCAGAGATAAGCGTATTTGAAATAGCCCTGCTCGTCGGTGTGCAGCCGCGGCTGTCCAAGCGTCTGGCTTAGAATGTGGTCTTCTTCAAACCAGGCCCACAGCATGGGAAAATCGTCCAGGATATCCAGTTGGGCAATGTGAAAGCGGCGCTGGCATTCCAGAGGATCCAATTGCTTGAGATAAGCGATGATCTCGCTTTTGCCAGAAGCGGGTCTGCCGATCAGGATAATGGTTTGGAAAGTGTTCATGGGTTGTTTTACCTGAGTCATTGAGGGATGGGTTGCTGAGTAATCTGTTCACGTCATCGAAGCTTTTTGTGGCTGACCGGGAGGTCACAGAAGATGAGGTGTGACCGAATGCTGAAGATTGCCGGTTGTTGGGGTACGCTTGCATGATCCGCAGGGCGCGGGCAACTCATTGCGGATCGATTGGCCCCACGGGTGTCAAGATCATGATCGGGATGCGCCGGGCGCCAGCGCGCTGCTGGTAGAGCGGAAAGCCGATATAAACCTGGGTCGCCATTTGCCAGTAGTGTTGGCGCTCGACCTCGGTCGCCTCTCGCGCAAAATATTTGCCCGACTGGCCGCGGAAAGACAGCCTGGCTTCAGGGTTGGCTTTCAGGTTATAGTACCAGCCGGGGTGGTGGGGGCGGCCGAAGTTCGATGCAATCAGGACGATCTTTTCGCTATCCGGGATTCCAATAAGAGGCAGTGCACGCGGCAGGCCGCTCTTTGCGCCAGTTGTGGTCACATTGATTACCGGCCAACCTGCCAGGTAGCCCGATAGTGAAAATCTCCCCTTGGAAAGCTGCAAGGAGAGCCTGTCCAGGTAATGAATAAAATGGGACATGAAGCCTGTGACGCGCGGCATGGATGCGATGCGTTGTATAGCCAGACGCCAGGCCGGTGGGTGGGTATATTCTTTCATCTCAGCATATTTTACCCCCAAACAAAACTGACGAGTGTAACGCAAAAGTATCGGTAACTAGAGGTAGGAAATAAGGTAAACTAAGG
>CAZQQJ010000097.1:0-2481 GCA_964595435.1 uncultured Anaerolinea sp.
GGTCACTTATATTACACAGACCTCTGGTCTCCAGTTGGTGAAGCGGTCACCTCCTGAGAGTAGAATGAGGATAGCCCATCCAAACATTCTGCACTACAGGAGGTGCTTTTATGCTATCCGAGATCGAGCGTTTCGTCAACTGGGTGCGCAGGCGCAGTCCCGAAGCCCACACCTGGCAGGATTACCGCTGTGACCTGCTCTTCTTCCTGAGTACAGTAGGCGACCGACCGCCCAACGCCATTACTTTTCAGGACGTCGACCGCTTCATCCTGACGCAATCGGAAAAGGGTTTCAAACCCGCAACCATCAATCGACGGTTGGCATCTATCACGGCGTTGTATGCATTCCTCATGCCCGAGGACGATGAGTTGGCCTGCCCGGTGCATCCCCGCCGCCATCATCTGCGTGAACCCGTACGGCTGCCCAGGCCGGTACAAGAAGACGACTTGCAAGAGTTCTTCGCCGTGGTAGACAATCTCCGCGACCTGGCTATTTTTACACTCATGTTAAGGTGCGGGTTGCGGATCAGCGAGGTAGCCAAATTGGAGCTTTCTGACCTGTACCTGAGCGAAGAAATGCCGCGAATGCTGGTACGAGGCAAAGGCACGCGCCAGCGAGTGGCATACCTATCCTCACAGGCTGCGCGCATGCTGCTTGAGTACCTGGCTGCCCGACCTACAGCAACATGCGAGCATGTCTTTCTCAGTTACCAGATGAAAGGGCTCACTACCCATTCGATCCATATGCGCCTGTTGCACTACCGCGAGTTGGCCGGGCTGACCCTCACTGCCCATCGGTTACGCCACTCATTCGCCAATGATTTGCTCAACGCCGAGATGCCCATTACCAGCATTCAAAAACTCATGGGACACCGCTGGATTGAAACAACACAGACTTATGTGCAGGCCAACGACAAGCAGGTGCAGGCGGATTTCCTCTCCGCCAGCCAAAAGCTGCAAGGATGGGCGTGATGCACCCGACATCTACGGTCTCCAACCCTGCCGGAGCCTACGACCGGGCTTTGCGCTATGCGCGGGACAAGCATCTGCCACCCACCGCACCGTGCCCCTGCCCAACCAGCCTGTGGCCACCCGAGAATGTGCGCCTGTTGGAGCGTTATTGCGCCTGGCTCATCGCCGGTGGGGCGGCAGAAGAACCAACCCGGAGGATATATCTGCCGGTCGCCGGGCACGTGCTGGGGCTGAATCCTGTTCCGCATCCTGAGATCAATTTAGCGGGCGACTTCGAGCAGGTCATGGCCTACGTACAAGCCAAAGGCGTGGGCCGACACTGGTTGAAAGCCTGTCGCAATGGGCTGGAGAAGTTCCGCCGCTTCCTGCGCATCGAGCGGGGTTTGGGCGAGGTGAGCAAGATCACGCCTTTTGACGTGGCGAAGTACACCCAGGGCTTTCCCGCCTGGCTGGTCAGCGAGCTGGAACGTTACCAGCGTATCCAGCAGAGGCACTGGCGTACCGCCCGGCTGGATCTCAATCTGCGAGGTTTTTGGAACAAGCACGGCAAAATCTGGCGCTTCTTGTGCCTGCAACGCAGCGTTCAACGCTTGGCCGATCTGAAACGCCCTTTCATCCTGGATTACATCGATTTCAGTTTGAAATCGGGCTTATCCATCGCAACCGTCAATACACAAGTCCATCTGTTACATGGCTTCCTGCTCTTCTTGCAGGAGGAAGGCTACACCATTCCGCAGTCTCTTCTGCGCATCCCCTCGCTCAAGATACCCGACAGCCTGCCCAAATACCTGACCGATGAACAAGTCGGTAAACTACGTCAAACCCTGATTGACAACTTGGAAGCAGCGCAAAATCCCCACCTGCGCCGCCTGGCTAAGCTGGACCTGGCTACGTTCTACCTGTTATGGCAAGCCGGGATGCGACTGGGTGAGGTGGAGGAGCTGCGTTTGGAGGATTTGGATCTGGGTGGCCAGCGTTTGAGTGTAAGAAATGGCAAAGGGCTGAAAGACCGCACGGTTTACCTCACCGGCACAGCGCTGTTTGCGCTCCAGGAATACCTGGCTGTTCGCGGCGAGGGCAGCGGTGATCATGTCTTTCTGTACCGAAACGCTCCATTGAGCAAAGACTTGATTCGCTCCCGTCTGAAAGCCCAGGGCGTGCGCATTGGGGTGAAAGTCTACCCGCACCGATTAAGGCATACCTGCGCGTCGCAATTGCTGAACGCGGGCTGCCGCATCACGTCCATTCAGGCGTTTCTCGGTCACAAGAAGCTCAACACCACGATGATTTACGCCCGCGCCTACGACCAGACGGTTGCGGACGATTATTTCACCGCCATGAGCCGGGTCGAACAGCGCATGGAAATCGCCCCATTGCAGAATCCGGTGGAAAACGCAAACCAAGAATATGAAGTTGTTAAAGAGCAGGAAAACCCACAACTGGCAATCTGGCTGGAACGGCTGGCACTGCCTGAATTATGCCAGGAGGAGCGGTTGGAAATCGTGGATCA
>CAZQQJ010000098.1:0-2395 GCA_964595435.1 uncultured Anaerolinea sp.
CGTCCAAGAAACTCTTTGGGATACTTACGCCCTTAGTTCTCCGACAAGCTGCTAGTGAGCCAGCATCGATGCCCATGCCGCCGTGCAGGCACAGCAGCGGAGTGCCACTGCCAATATCGGAATAGGCCAGTTGCCTGCCATTGATCTCTGCTGTCGTTATCATCTTAGTGATTCCTCTGCCCGTCGTTCTGGGTAAGCAGTTTGCGACGAATGAGATTGCTTTCCCGGGCCGAAACTTTCTTCGAATTGCCCCGGTATTCGCCACAAAAGCCTGCTCTACATGGCTGGAAGCATTCCCCTATGGCGAGACAAAGAATGGGCTATTATGCGTTTTCTCCTCGATGTCCAACCGAAAGTCATTGGTGTCCTGAATTTGTCCGTTGTTTTCGATCGTGATAGTATCCAAATAGTATGACGTGTCTCGCCAAACGCGAATTAAATATGAATTCACTTGTTGTTCTTCCATCAATACCATAGGCTGAGATGTTGCAAGCAAAGAGGTTTCAGTTGGAGCAGAGGTAGGAGGCTTTGTAGGTAAAACAGGCGAAGATCGCAGGTTCGATATATTTAACCCGCAGCCAACTACCATGCAGACCAAGAAACCGATTATGCATAAAGAGAAGTTTTTTGTCATGTTTAGTAGGAAGACATCAACGATTCGAGGATAAAATTGTACAACCAAACATAGCCAAAACAAGTGAGAAATCCCGCATAACTTATGTCCGACCAACGAGAAATCTACCGCCAGCAAGCTGCCGACTACGACCTCCTGGTATCACGCGAAGACCACTCGCACAACCTGCCGCGTGCCATCCAGCAGATCGCTGCGCCGCAAGGCGCGACTGTCGTGGATATGGGCGCCGGAACCGGCCGTATCACCGCCATCCTGGCGCCCCATGCCCGCCAGATTTACGCCTTCGACGCCTCGCCTCATATGCTCCATTTCGCCGCTCGCCAGTTGCAGGCGCGGGGACTGCAGAACTGCACCTTCGCCGTTGCCGACCATCGCTGGCTGCCGGTCGGCGATGGCTTCGCCGATCTGGTCATCTCCGGTTGGAGCATCGGCTACCTGGCCGTCTGGCCGGGGGAAGGGTGGCCGGACCAGGTAAAGCTGGCCCTGACAGAAGGCATGCGCGCTTTACGACCCGACGGGAAATTCATCGTCATCGAGACCCTGGGTACCGGACGCGAAACCCCCATCCGGCCTGAAAAACTGGCCGCTTATTACGCCTTGCTCGAAGACGCCGGCTTTCGCTTCGACTGGATCCGTACAGATTATCGCTTTGCCTCGGTCGATGAGGCCAAAGGGATGCTTGAATTCTTCTTCGGTGTAGCACCTGCCAGAGAAATGGTTGTCACAGCCAACGCCATCGTCCCCGAGTGCACCGGCATCTGGTGGCGGGAAAAATCGTTATGATGTATGGCTGGCCAGGGCGCGGTTGTCGAAGATCAGGTTTTGTAACATCCCCCGCTCTACCGGGCCATGCAATGCTTCCGGGGTCCTAGGAAAATATCCTCCGCGGTTTCCGCGTTTGTCCGCGTCCCGTTTTTATACCCGGGTGAGCAGCTTCAACCAGTGCGCCAGGGCAGCGGTGGCTAATTCAAAAGCTTTTTCCAGTCCAAACCCTGGACGGTCTGTTGCAGGCGGTGATCGTCGTCCACCACGTTGAACTCCAACTTGCGGAAGACCTGCTCCGCCAGTTTGCGCGTCGGCTCCAACGGCACGACATCGTCCTGCAATCCGTGGTAAACCACCGTGGGCACCTCTACTGGATCGGGCGGCGCGCCGGCAAACTCTGGCAGCACCAGCGCCGGCGCCAGTAGCACCAGCTTGCGCACCTGTGCGGGGCTTTGGCAGGTGAAGAGGGCTCCCATCAACCCGCCAAAGCTCGAGCCGATGATCGTCCAATCCTTTTCCTCGCCCAGGATCGGGTACAACGCCGCCATGCGCGCCGCCAGCGGGCCGCTGAAATCCGGCGTAAGCATCCCCGGGAACAGCCCGCGCAGCAAAGTGGACTTGAACCCCTGGCTGTTGCTTTCCAGGCCATGCAAAAAGATCAACCGTTGTGTATCGAACATAGAAAACCTTCCCTCTCTGCTTGTAGATTCATCAAAACCAGGCTTGCATTCCGGCCTGCGCATCATCGCTTCTAATTCTAACCCCGTTTACCCCGGGACAGAACGCACTTTTTGTAATATTCCCCGCCGTCAGGCATCCGATATCGATTGTCTCAACCCCAAACGCCTGAGCACCCAATGCCGCGCAGCCCATCCCTGATTGTCTGCCGCCTCAATCCCTAAGTGCCTGAGTGCCCAATCCCCTGATCACCAATCGACAGATTGAGTGTAACGCAAAAGTATCGGTAACTAGAGGTAGGAAATAAGGTAAACTAAG
>CAZQQJ010000099.1:0-2046 GCA_964595435.1 uncultured Anaerolinea sp.
TTTGCCATCCTTCGGTCTCAGAACTGAAGTCACCGACACTTTTGCGTTACACTCCGACAGATTACACTTTACCTCAGTCAAGAGTATAATCTACCCGTTTGCCTCCACCCCTATGAGCCAATTTCTGCCCTTCTTCATCATCTTCTTCGCCGTCTTCACCCAGAGCCTGGCCGGGTTCGGCTCTGGCCTGGTTTCCATGGCCTTCCTGCCCGGCGTGATCAACGTGCGTACCGCCGTCCCGCTGGTCGCCCTGGTCACCGGCACGTTGGAATTCTTTTTGCTCATCCGCTACCGCGCTGCCTTCAACTTCAGCGCCGTGTGGCGGCTGACGGCCACATCCATCCTCGGCATCCCGATCGGCGTGTGGGCCTTGCGCAACGTCAGCGACAAGATTCTGCTGCCCATGCTGGGTTTCATTATGGCCGGCTACGCCCTGTACGCCTTGCTAAACTTCCGCCTGCCGCGCCTGGAGCACCCTTCCTGGGCTTTCCTGGCCGGCTTCCTGGCCGGGCTGTTCAGCGGCGCCTATAGCGTTGGCGGACCCCCGGCCATCATCTACGGTGACTGCCGCCGTTGGAAGCCGGAAGAATTCAAAAGCAACCTGCAAGGCTTCTTCCTGGTCAACGACATCCTTTCAGTGACCAGCCATGGCCTGGCGGGGAACCTGACGCCCCTGGTGCTGACCACCTATCTGTGGGCGTTGCCTGTTCTCGCCCTGGGCATTTTCGGCGGCACCGCTTTGGATCGCCTGATCAACCCGCGCCTGTTCCGCAAGCTCGTCCTCGGCCTGCTGGTGGTCATGGGCGTGCGCCTGATGCTGCTGGCAGTAGTTTGATGGATCGCAGGGAAACACTTCGCGTTCCACTGTGATCCATGCTCAACATCTCATCGCTGGAGATGGGGCGCCGGCCAGGCCGGCGATTTGTGCACGTGCACCACTTTCCACTGGCCCTCGATTTTAACCATCACCCGGCTCTCGTTGTGCGCCGCCACCCGGATATTTCCCGAAGGTCCTGCCCAGCCAGAGGTGGTTACCAGCATAGTATAGCTGGCAATCGCCGTGTCGCCGTAACGCTGGATGTGCAAGTTAGCCAGGTCGAAGCGCACGTGATCCTCGATATCATCCGAAAGCGAGCTGCGCGGCTCGCTTTCGGCGCCGAACACCTTCCCAAACCGGGCGTTCTCTTGCATCATAAAATCGTGGAAGGGCAGCCCATCCAGCCGGTGTGGCGTCACCCACCACTCGTACAGCGTCAGCTCTTCGCTGGTCGTAGCATGGTAGGTGGCAACATCATTTTCCATGATCGCCTTCAAATGGCGCAATAAAAAAGTATGGACTTCAGGATCGCTTTGCATATTCACCTCGGCTGTTTGAATGACGAAAGTGTAGACTGCGGGCGAGATCGTCGCCCGCAGTCTACACTTTCCCGGTATACACCGGGCCTATTCAATTTTCTCAAATTGCTCTCCCGGCGTACCACACACCGGGCACACCTCCGGGCGTTGGCCCACATGGGTGCTGCCGCACACCGGGCAGACCCAAATATCCAGGTCCTGAGCTTCGCTACCCAGGTTTGCCAGGGCTTGCTGGAAGAGCGCTTCGTGTTCCTTCTCCACTTCCCAGGCCCACTTGAAGGATCTTAACGCCCTCTTCTCTCCTTCCGCTTCGGCGTCGGCGATGAATTCCGGGTACATCGCAACGATTTCTTCATGCTCACCCGCGGCAGCCGCCTTCAGGTTATCGGCAGTGCTGTTGATCTCGCCTAAAATGCGCAGATGGTTGTGAGCATGTATGGTCTCAGCCGCAGCTACTGCCCGGAACAGCCTGGCAATTTGTAGGTAGCCTTCTTTCTCGGCAGCCTTGGCAAAAGCCAGGTAACGCCGGTTGGCCTGGGATTCTCCTGCAAAAGCCGCTTTCAGATCGTCATTTGTTTTGGGCATGTTTTCCTCCCGGAAACAAGGCAATATTCGTAATTTGGACGTACCACGCTATAATCGGTAGTGTCCCTCATTCCCAGTGATGAACATCTTCAAGCAAGGCGAATA